>JBFWVZ010000002.1:0-673545 GCA_050246475.1 Hyphomonadaceae bacterium
TCGCGATCGCCTCCTCCTCCCTCAATGCGCCGCTTGTGTTGGAGCGGATCGATCTCATCCGCTTCGTGGACGCGATCGCCGATCCGGCGAAGGTCGCGCGCGGCAAGCCCGATCCCGAATTGCTGCTGGCGGCGGCGGCCCATGTCGCGGCCCCGCCGGAGGCATGCGTGGCGCTCGATGATTCTGTCCCGGGCGTCGTCGCGATCAAGGCGGCCGGCATGATGACGCTGGGCGTCGGCGAGGAGGCCAAGCTCCTGGCCGCGGGCGCGGACGCGGTGATCCCCGCCATCCGCGCTTTCGATATCGCCGCCTATCTCTGAACTCCCCGCGCGGGGGAATCGGATCGCGAAGGCAAGCCAATGTTAAGCAATCGTCATCATGGTGAATCCCGGCAGGGGGCGTGTCGCCATGGCGAAGAGAGTGACGGGGTTTGCGGGCGCGTTGACGCTCTGCGCGCTGGGCATCGGCGCGGCGCATGCGCAAGAGGGCGAGGCTATTTCCGCATGGACCGCCGAAGGCACCGTCGGCGCCGTCTCGGATTATCGCTATCGCGGCTTTTCTCTCTCGGACAACGACGTCGCCTGGCAGGCGGACGTGACGCTCGCGCACGCGAGCGGCTTTTACCTCTATGGCTGGGTCTCCTCCGTCACCAATGACGGCGACGAAGTAGAGCTGATGGGCACGCTCGGCTATGCGGCCGATCTCAACGAGACCGGCCTCTCGATCGATGTGGCCGCGAACGTCTTCACCTATCCCGGCGTCGATGAGTCCACGTCCGTCGAATTCGCGGCGACGCTCACGCAGATGGTCGGCGATGTCTCGCTGAGCGCCGGCATCGGCTACTTCCCCGAACAAGACGCGCTTTGGGATATGGACAACACTTACATCCACGCGGGCGTCGGCGCGCCGTTGCCCTTCTGGGGCGCGGAAGGATCGCTGACCGTCGGCTGGGAAGACGGCGCCTACGGCGATGAGAAGATCGATTGGACGGCCGCGGTGGACGTGCCGCTTTGGCGGTTCAATCTGCGGCTCGCTTACGTGGGCACGGACGATGACGTCTATGGCGATCTGACCGACGATGGGTTCGTCGGCGAGCTGCGCTACGCGTGGTCCTTCGGCGGCTAGAGCGCTCTTCCTGTCAGAAAAATAAAGCCCGAATAGCCGCTGCGGATTTCGCGCTCGACGATGCCGACAAGATCGGCCTTCACTTCGGTCGCGTGACGGCGGAACACCGTGTCGATGGTCTCGGCGGAGAGGTGCAGCACCGGGAACGGGCGATCCGCGACCACATAGCCGCCTGAGCGTACAAGAAACGCCGCCGCCAGCGCGCCGCCCGGGCGCACGCAGCGCGCAAACGCTTCGCACGCGGCTTCGAATTCATCCTGCCGCTCGGTGATAGATTCCGCGCAGAAGAACATCGTCGCTGCATCCCACGTGCGCGCGGGCAGATCGAAGATCGAACCTTGCTGAACGCGCGTGATGGCGCGCAGCGATGGGATCGGATTATCCGGCAGCTTCCATTCATCGCCGTAAGCCGCGCGCGTCGTTGCCCAGAAGTGGCGCCACTGCGAGCGCATGTCGTCGCTCGCCAATTCCTTATTGAGCCAGGCGACATTGCTCTCAGCGAACTCCCACGCAGTCAGCTTCGATGCGCGCGGCATCGAGGCGAACAGCGGAAAGAGATTGGGGCCCGTGCCGACATCGACCATGTCGAGCTTCGCGTCGGTCGGCGGCGCGGCCTTCATCGCGGCGACCATCAACTGAATGACCAGATCGTCATCCGGGTGGGGATCGCCGTAATAGTGCTGGAAGTACGCTTCTGAATCGAACTGCGCCCATTGATAATCGGCGTTGCCCGTCGGGGCTTTCTTGTCTGGCTGCGACGGCGACATGGGCCCTGCTCCGGATGCTGGCCGGAGCATTCGCGACTCGGACGCGAAACGCAAATCGCGCTTAGGCGATATCCCCGAGGCGCATGACGAGCGCGGGCGTCGCGGCGGGCGGCGGCTCGGCCAATTCGTAGCGTGCGATGACGGGATCGATCTCCTCGGCCGCGACCGGCCGCGAGAAGTGATAGCCCTGCATCTCGGTGCAGCCGAAATGCGCCATCATCACCGCTTCGACTTCGGTCTCCACGCCTTCGGCGACGATCTCCATGCCGAGGCCGCGGCCAAGCGTGACGACCGCTTGAACGATCGTCTTGGAGATGTCGGCAGTGGCGACGCCGGAAACGAACGCGCGGTCGATCTTGATCTTGTCGAACTTGAAATTGCAGAGATAGGCCAAGCTCGAATAGCCGGTGCCGAAATCGTCGAGCGCGGTGCGGAAGCCCATTGCACGCACGGCTTCGAGCATGCGCTTCGTGCGGTCGCTGGCTTCGAGCAGCACGCCTTCCGTGATTTCGAGCACGATGCGGCGGGGATCGACGTCGTGTTCGTGCACGAGGCGCCGCAGCAGCGCTTCGAGATCCACGTGGCGAATCTGAACGGGCGAAAGATTGACGGCGATCTCAAGCTCGGGCCAGCGGCTCGCATCGCGCATGACTTGGTTCAGAATCCAATCGCCGAGCGCCGGCATGAGGCCAGAATCTTCCGCGATCGGGATGAAGATGCCGGGCGGAATGTTGCCGCGGGTGGGGTGCGTCCAACGGAGCAGCGCCTCGACGCCCACCACGCGGCTGGTGCGGCACGAAACGACCGGCTGATAGTGCACGTGCAGCTCGTTCTTTTCGAGCGCTTCGCGCAGATCGAGTTCGATGGCGCGGCGGTCTTCCACTTCGTGCGCCATCTCGCTGGAGAAGAGCACGGAGCGATCGCGGCCAAGCTCCTTGGCCTTGTAGAGTGCGATGTCCGCGTGGCGCATTAGTTCGTCGGCGTCGCGCCCGTGATCCGGCGCCATCGCGATGCCGACCGAGGCGGTCACGCGGATGTTCTGGCCCTCGATCACGAAGGGCGATGCGAACGCGCGCGCGACGCGCCGGGCGAGCGCGGCGCCCCCTTCAGATGTCGCGGGCGCGCAGAGGATGGCGAATTCATCGCCGCCGAACCGCGCCAGGAAATCCTCCGGCCGCAGACGCGAGTGCAGACGCTGCGCGACGGCCTTGATGAGTTCGTCGCCCGCATGGTGCCCGAGCGTATCGTTGATGTCCTTGAATCGATCGACGTCGATATAGGCCGCGACGGCGCGCTGATCGCCTCCGCGGCGGTCGAGAAACTCTTGCAGCCGCTCCACGAAGTGCAGCCGGTTGGGCAGGCTGGAGAGCGCGTCGTGCT
Source organism: Hyphomonadaceae bacterium (assembly GCA_050246475.1). Lineage (GTDB taxonomy): Bacteria > Pseudomonadota > Alphaproteobacteria > Caulobacterales > Aquidulcibacteraceae > CADEEL01. The sequence continues at coordinate 3,273 of JBFWVZ010000002.1, forward strand.
TGGCCTGGTGGCGCGCTTGAGCTTCGCGCTCAGCCAATTCATTCGACGCGCGCTTCAAGCGCCGCAGCATGTTGAACGCCGCGATGCCGGCGAGAAGGATGCCGATCGCGACCAGGGGCAGGATGACAGTAAGCAGCACTTGGCCGGGCCGGCGGGTGCGCCAGTTGAGCGCGCCGAGCATGGCATTGTCGTCGCCGACGAAGACGCGGGAGATCACGCCGTCGCGCGTCGAGGCCGTCGGTGAGAGCGCCAGGTCGTCAAGCAGCAAAGATTGCCCGATCGCCGTGACGAATGCCTCGTCCATGTAGGTCACGGAGACGAGCATGTGCTGGCGCGCACGCGCCAGCGTGCGATCCACGTTCGGCTCCAGTGTCATTGCCGCGACGACGGCTGCGCGCCCGTTGACGCGCATGATGTGACCGCCATAGCGCGCGTTGCGCCCCCCGGCGTTCAGGAACTCGTAATTGCCCTGCTGAAACGTGTTCGGGCGCTGATGCAGCGTGCGCGTCCCGCGGCCGCGGAGTTCGGCGACGAGCGGAGTCAGCTCGCGCGCGCGCTCACTAAAGGCGTCCGGCTCATGGCGCTCGCCTTCGAAGAAGGAATAGATGGGGCGGTCGCTTCCATCGAGGATGTAAACCTCGTCGTGGCCGTAGGTTTCGGTGAGGAAGTAGCCGAAGTTTGCGTCCACGAATTCGAGATTGAGATAGTCGTCCCGGATGTTGGTGATCGCATCGTCCCACCAGGCAATGCTCTTCTGTTCGTTGAGCGCGGTGGTGATCGAGCGGTTGAACGCGTTCTCGACCTGCTGCTGCTCAACCTCGGCGGCGCTTCTGTTGGCCGACCAGCCCGCATAGGCGATGACGGAAAGCAGGACGGCCGCGCAAAACGCGATCGCGGCGCCCATGACCACCATGAGCCGGCCGACATCGCCCTTGTAATTTCCAGGTGAATTAGCCGGTTTCATTGCCGCCCGCCTCAGTCGAACGCGGACGAATAGCTGAGAATCCCAAACATTTTGTTAGAAGAGCGCGCCGGCCGCGGCCTGCATTCATGGTTTACTCAAATTTACTACGTGAGTTCCTACCGATCCCGAGCAGAGTAAAGCAGACGGGGACGTCGTTAATACAGATTACCAACCTTCGGCTCTTCTTAAATGCAGTTGGGGCCCCTCAAGACTTTATGGTTAACGAACCCTTTCTCGTTTTAGGTATTGCCTAAGTTGTATTTACGCTTTATTAGCGAACTTCAACGCGAACGCAGAAGAGTGTTAACGTGTCTCAGGCTGGCGGGATCATCCAATTCGAGAGGCAGAGCGCGCGCCGCGAGGCCGCCAGCGCCGCCCATGGCCTCATCGTGCGCACGCGCGCCGACGGCCCCGCCTTCAAGCGCGCCGCCCAGGCCGTCGAGCAAGCCGCGTGGAACGACCTTGGGTTCCTCAACTATACGCGCTCGCACTACGATTATTACGGCGCTCTTCTTGAGCGTTTCGAGGACTTCCAACTCTGCCTGATCGATGAACGCACCGGCTATCCGGTCGCGGTCGCGAATTGCGTGCCGATCAAGTGCGATGACGTCGAGGCGCTGCCGCCGGAAGGCTGGGACTGGGCTGTCGCGCATGCCGCGATGCGGCTCGGCGAAGGCGCCAACACGCTCTGCGCGCTCGCCGTCTCCGTGCCGGCGCTTCACCGCAAGAAGGGGTATGCGCGCGTTCTGATACAGGCGCTCAACGATTTGGCGCGCGAGAAGGGCCTCATGGGCCCGGTCGTGCCGGTGCGCCCCTCCTCCAAGACGCAGCATCCGCATGTCGGGATCGAGGAATACCTTACCTGGACCGATCCGCAGGGCCGCCCGTTCGATCCGTGGATCCGCAGCCACGTCGCGTGCGGCGCGCGCCTCGTGAAGCCCTGCCCGCGCTCCATGGTGGTCGAAGAGCCGCTCGCGTTCTGGGAGACGTGGGCCAACCGCTCCTACGAAGAGAGCGGCGAATACGTGATCCCCGGCGCGCTCGCGCCTGTCAGCATCAATGTCGAAACGGGCATCGGCCGCTATCAAGAGCCGAACGTGTGGGTGTCTTACGACCGCTGAGCGGTCAACGACAAAGCGAGGAAGGCGCGGGCGCGATCCCGCGCCTTTTTCCTATGGCGCCGGCGCGATCGAGGCCGCGATTGAGTCCGTCTGCGCCATCCATTGCTCGGGCGTGAGCGCATCGTCCGGGTGCGGCTGATCGAGCCAGACGCGTACGAACATGAACGTCGTCACCGCGCCGCCAAGAAACACGGCCTGTGTGCGCACCACCTGCCGGCTGAATTGCGGCTGGCGTGAGTGATCGTAGCAGACGTAGCCGACATCGACGATGAAGGCCTCGCCAACTTGCCGGGTCGTGTTGCGCAGCACTTGGCTGCGCATGCAGAAGACATTCGCCGGGCCGAGCGCGACGGCGGCATACGTCTCACGCGTGAAGAGGCTGCTCATCGCCGCCTCCGGGCCAGACATCGCTTCGATGAATTCGGACATCGGATCGGTGCGGGCGCCGTTCCGCAAGCGAAGGAAGGGCGCATTCGGCCGCGGCGGGCCGTCGTCGCGCGTGAACCGTTCCGGCGCTTCGAACTGCACGCGCGCGATCGTGTAGGTTTCGGCCCACGCAGGCGCCGCGGCGCTCACGAGCGCCGCGAACGCCAACGCGCGAACGCGCACGCGCATCACCGCCCCGTCGGCAAATCCTTGTACGCGACCCCTTTGTCGGCGCGGATGTCCTGCGGCAAGCCCAGCACGCGCTCGGCGATGATGTTCTTCAAGATCTCATCCGTGCCGCCGGCGATCCGGAGGCCCGGCGCCCACATATAACTTTGCTGGAAGACGGCGTCGCCCGGCGCGATCTTATCGTCGCTGATGATGCCGAAATGATCTTCCGCTTCGATGGCGGCGTTGGTGATGTCCTGCAGGCGATTGGCGTTGAGGATTTTGCCGATGGAGCTTTCGGGGCCGGGAGTTTGGCCCTTCGAAAGCGCCGTCATCGTGCGGTAACGGCCGAGCTTGTAGCCTTCGGCGCTCACGAACCATTCCGCCAAGCGCTGACGGAACGATTGATCCTGCAGAAGCGAGCCTTGCCCGTTCGCGGCCGGGAGATGGCGCGCGAGTTCCATGATCTCGGCGTAATCCGGCCCCGGCGAACCGCCGACCGCAAGGCGCTCATTCATCAGCGTGACGAGCGCGACGGACCAGCCCTGCCCCGGCTCGCCCAAACGCTGCGCATCGGGAATGCGCACGTCGGTGAAATAGACTTCGTTGAAGTTCGAGCCGCCGCTCATCTGGTGGATGGGGCGCACCTCGACGCCGGGCGACTTCATGTCCAGGAAGAACATGGTGAGGCCCTTGTGCTTCTCGACGTCCGGGTTCGTCCGCACAAGCAGGATGCCATAATCTGAATAGTGCGCGCCGGAGGTCCAGACCTTTTGGCCGTTGACGATCCAATCGTCTCCGTCGCGCACAGCCTTGGTCTTAAGGCCCGCAACGTCGGAGCCGGCGGACGGTTCGGAGAAGAGCTGGCACCAGATCTCCTCGCCTTTGAGCGCGGGACCGACATAGCGCTTCTTCTGCTCTTCGCTCGCGAAGGCGATCATCGTCGGGATGCACATCCCCAGCCCGATGGCGAACGGCCCGGAGAGCGCTTCGTATTTCGATTCCTCCTGCCCGAAGATGACGTTGAAGATCGGCGCCATCGCACGCCCGCCATGCTCTTTCGCCCAGGTGATGCCGGCAAAGCCCGCTTCGGCCTTCTTCTTCTGATAGGCCTTGGCGCGCTTCATGAAATCGCTTTCGGAGCTCTCGGCCTGATTGCGCGCGCCGGTCTTGGGCGTGCAGTTCGCGGCGAGAAACTTGCGCGCCTCGGCGCGGAAGGCGGCTTCTTCGGCTGTGTCGTTGAAATCCATGTCGGCGGCTCCTTGAACCTAGTGATCTGCGAATTTGGGTGAGCGTTTTTCGAGGAAGGCGCGCATCGCTTCGGCGGCGTCGCGCGTTTGGGCGGTGAGGACTTGCTGGCGATCCTCCATCGCCATCGCGGCGTCGAGCGACGGCGCATCGATGGAGAAATTGACCGCGTCCTTGGTGAGGCGAAGGCCCATGGGCGTGTTGGCGAGCATCGCGTCGATCAGCGGCTGGGCGGCTTTTTCCATTTCCGCATCGGGAACGACGCGGTTGACGAGGCCGATGCGGAGCGCCTCCTCCGCTTCGATGAAGCGCCCGGTGAGCAGAAGTTCGCTCGCCATCGCCTGCCCCACGAGGCGCGGCAGAAAATAACTCGAGCCCATGTCGCAGCCGGTGAGGCCGATGCGGATATAGGCCGCGTTCATGCGCGCGCTCTGCCCGGCGATGCGAATGTCGCTCGCCAACGCCAGCGAGAAGCCGCCGCCGCACGCCGCGCCCTGGACGAGTGAAACGATGGGCTGCGGGCAGCGGCGCATCGCTTTGTAAACGTCGCGGATGCGCGTTTGCGTGTCGAAACCGTGCTGCACGGTGCGCGCATCGCGCGGCACATCGTCGAAGCCCTTGAGATCGAGGCCTGCGCAGAACGCGCGCCCGTTGGCCTTGAGCACAATCACGCGCGTATCGTAATCGCGGTAGAAGCCGTCGAACGCGGCTTGCAACGCATCTGTGAGTTCGCGGTTGAGCGCGTTCAGGCCCTCGGGCCGGTTGAGCGTGACGTGCGCGACGGCGCCGCGTTTCTCGATGAGCAGCGTCTCGCTCATGCGCGGACCGGAAGCATGAGGCTGGCGGCGAAGCCGATGATGGATGTCGCAAACGCGAGCCCGACCAGAATGGTCAGCACGCCCAGATCGAAATTTCCCGCGTTCGTCGTCTCCGGATCGAACACCTTGCCGAAGAAAGAGCCGTAGAGCATCCCGGCATTGACGCCCCAGGCGCCGGTGAAGAAGGCGCGCCGCGCCACTGTCTCTTTCGCAACGAGCACGGCCGCCGCGATCAGCAGCGCGCCCATCAGCATGTCGTCCATCCAGAACGCCACAGGCCTGCCCGCGCCCCAGGAGCGATAGGCTTCGCCGATCATCAGCGAGAGCGCGAGCAGAACCGCGACGATGCGGAGCGCCTTCATCTTAGGCGGCGTTCTTCAATTCCAGGCGCCGCACGAGCTTTTCTTTCCACACGCCCGGCGCGCCGGCCTGCACGGAGAGGAGCTTCGCGCGGCGGTAGAAGAGATGCGCATCGACTTCCCAGGTGAAGCCCATGCCGCCGTGCGTCTGGATGTTTTCCTTCGACGTCAGATGATAGGCGTCGCTGCCCGCCACACGCGCGGCCGCGGCCGCAAGAGGCAGCTCCGCGGCTTCGGTCGAAAGCGCCCACGCGCCGTAATAGGCGTTCGAGCGCGCGACCTCGGTGGCGACATACATGTCCGCGAGCTTGTGCTTGATCGCCTGGAAGGAGCCGATCGGGCGTGAGAACGCGAAACGGTTCCTCGCATAGTCGAGCGCCATTTCGAGGCATGCCTGCGAGCCGCCGACTTGTTCGAACGCGATGAGCACGGCGGCGCGATCGAGCACTTGCTCGGCCAACTCCCATCCCTGCCCCGCGCCGCCCAAACGCTCGGCCTTCGTCTTTTTGAATTCGAGCTTCGCATGCCCGCGCGTGGGATCGAGCGTCTTCACCTGCTCGCGCGCGACGCCCTCAAGCTCGGCGATCGCGAGCGAGGTTCCGTTGCCCTCCTTCACGAGCACGATGGCGAAGTGCGCGATGTCCCCGTCCGTCACCGGGATCTTCGTTCCGCTCACCGACGAACCGTCGAACGTGGTCGTGAGCGATGAGGCCGATGGCGCGCCGGGGCCCTCGGATGCCGCCCAACAGCCGATCGCTTCGCCCGACGCGATCTTGGGGAGCCACTTTTGCTTCTGCGCGTCGGAGCCCGCGAGCATGATGGCTTCGGCCGCGAAATAGACGGTGGAGGCGAACGGGATCGGCGCGACCGCCCGGCCCATCTCTTCGGCGAGCACGCAAAGCTCAAGCCGGCCGAGGCCCGTGCCGCCGAACTCCTCGGGGATGGCGACGCCCGTCCAGCCCATCTCCGCGACGCCCTTCCAGAGCGCGGCGTCATATGAGGCGGCCTTCTTCGGATCGCGGTCGAGCACCGCGCGCACTGCTTTGATGGAGGATTTGTCGGCCAGGAACTTCCGCGCCTGGTCCTTCAGCATTTTCTGGTCGTCGGAAAAGTCGAAATTCACCGCGCGCGCTCCCTTGGTTTCCAACACCTTAACGGGGCGGGCCGCCCTGCAAAAGAATGTCCCTGGGGCAGGCGGTGAACGAAAACTAAACCCGCTCTCCCCTAGCCTCGGTGCTTCGGATTTGGGGCGGAGCGTTTTTCATGGCCAAGGCATCCTTCCACAAGGGCCAGCGCGTGTTTGTGAAGCCGGTGGGCACCTGGGCCTCGATCGAGGCGGTGCTGCCGCATTGGGTCAAGGGCGTCGAAGAGCCTCTGAAGGTCACCTACGAGGTGGGCCTGGGCCGGGAGTTTCAGGCGCATGAGCTTGTCGCCGAAGAATCTCAAACGAGAGAGACGGAGCTCGTGGAAACCGAGCATTGGCGCATCCTGCGTGCGCCCAATCGCTGGCGCCAGAACGGCGATACGCGCACGGCGACCGCCAATTCGTTTCCGGTCGTCGTGACGGATGAGCGCGATTGGGGCGGCTGGCGCGTGCCGATGGCGGAATATGAACGCGATCCCGAGCGGATCGAGCAACAAGCCCGCATCGTGGCGAGCGCGCTCAAGATGATGCGCGTGTGCCGCGAACTCACGCTGCGCGCGAGCGACCACGCGATGGAGACGCCGCCTGCCCTCCTCGATCTCGCCGCGCAGGCTGAAGCCGTGCTCGCGACGATCTATCAGGCGCCGAACGCCGCGCCCACGACGCTGCCGGATCACAGCCCGGGGCTCTGACGTTCGCGCATTGATTTCCAGCGCCGGGCGGCTCAAATGCCGCCCATCCGGAGATCATGATGCGCGACGACGTTTCGGGGCCAGTGCGCCTCGCGGAATACACGCCCCCGAACTACACGATTGAGGAAATCGCGCTCGCGTTCGATCTCGCGCCGAACGCGACGAAGGTGCGCGCGCGCTCAAAGGTGAAGCGTGCCTCAGGCGGGCCGCTCCGCCTCGACGGCGAGCGCTTAAAGCTTGAGCGCGTCGCGATCGACGGGCGCGAACTGAGCGAAAACGAGTACGCGATCGAGCACGGCAAGCTCGTCATCCACGCGCCGCCGGACGCGTTCGTGCTGGAGATCGATGTCGAGATCGATCCCGCAAACAACACCGCGCTTGAAGGGCTCTACATGAGCGGCGGGCGCTATTGCACGCAGTGCGAGGCGGAAGGCTTCCGCACAATCACATACTTTCTCGACCGCCCGGACGTGATGGCGCGCTACGAGGTGCGCATCGAGGCGGACAAGGAAACCTGCCCGACGCTGCTGTCCAACGGCAACCTTGTCGAGAGCGGCGATCTGGCGAACGGGCGCCACTACGCGCTCTGGCGCGATCCGTTCCCCAAGCCCTGCTACCTCTTCGCGATGGTGGCGGGGAAATACGACGCCCTCTTCGATGAGTTCGTCACGATGTCCGGGCGCACGGTGAAACTCGGCATCCATGTCGATCCCGGCGAAGCGCAGCGCGCGCACTACGCGATGGACAGCTTGAAGCGCGCGATGCGCTGGGACGAGGAGACGTTCGGCCGCGAATACGATCTCGACATCTTCAACATCGTCGCCGTGCGCGATTTCAATTTCGGCGCGATGGAGAACAAGGGCCTCAACATCTTCAATTCGGCCTACGTGCTGGCCGATCCCGACACCGCGACCGACGGCGACTACGAAGCCATCGAGAGCATCGTCGGCCATGAATATTTCCATAACTGGACTGGCAATCGCATCACCTGCCGCGATTGGTTTCAGCTTTCGCTGAAGGAGGGCCTCACCGTTTTCCGCGATCAGGAGTTTTCGGCCGATCAGCGCTCGCGCCCCGTGCAGCGCATCAAGGACGTGAAACGCCTGCGCGCGCGGCAGTTCCCGGAAGATGCAGGGCCCCTCGCGCATCCGGTGCGCCCGACGAGCTACATGAAGATCGACAATTTCTACACGGCGACCGTCTATGAAAAAGGCGCCGAACTCATCCGGATGCTGAAGCAGCTCATCGGCCCTGACGATTTCGCGAAGGGCATGGATCTCTACTTCGAGCGGCGCGACGGCACCGCTTCGACTGTCGAGGATTTCGTCTCTGCGTTCGCCGATGCATCGGGCCGCGATCTCTCGGCCTTCACGCGCTGGTACGGCCAAGCCGGCACCCCTACACTGCACGTGCGCGGCAAGTACGATGCGGGCGCAAAGACGTTCGACCTCACGCTGCGCCAGGAAACGAAGCCGACGCCCGGCCAACCGGTGAAGGCGTCGGTGCAGATTCCGCTGCGCATCGGGATGGTTTCGAAAACGGGGGCGATCCTCGCTTCGCAGCACGGCGGAGACACCATCGCGCAACAGGAGCACGCGCTCGTGCTCGATGAAGCGGAGAAGACGTTCCGTTTCGAAGGCGTCGTCGCCGAGCCGATTCCGGCGGTCATTCGCGGTTTCTCAGGGCCTGTCGTTCTGGATGACGGACTCTCGACCGAAGCGCGCCTTGCGCAGATGGCGCACGATCCCGATCCCTTCACACGCTGGGAGGCCGGCCAAACGCTTGCGCGCGAGGAAATGCTCGCGCGCGCGGACGCCATCGCGCGCCAGCAGCCAGCGCCGCCCGCGCTCGGCCTCGCGCAAGCGCTGGAGCGTGAGCTTGATCGCGACGCGAGCGACCCGGCGTTCGCCGCGCTCGCACTGCGTTTGCCGGATGTGGCAGAGCTCATCCAGCACGCAACGGCGCCAGACCCCGATTGCCTCCACCAAGCGCGCGAAGATGCGCGCCGCGCCATCGCGCTTCATCTCAAAGGCAAGCTGACGGCCATCGTAGCGGCGCCGGGCGACACGATCTTCTCCCCTTCCGCCGACGCCGCGGCGAAGCGCGCGCTCAAGTCCGCCGCGCTCGATCTCCTTTCCTCGCTGGGCGGCGACGCGGAGGAGACGATCTGGGCGGCCTATCAGCGCGCGACCAACATGACCGAAGCGATCACCGCGCTCGAAGCATTGGGCGCCGCGGGCGGCAAGCGCTTCGATGAGGCGCTGACGCACTTCTACGATAAGTGGAAGGCCAATCCGCTCGTCATCGACAAATGGTTCATCGCACAGGCCGCCGCGCCGCGCGGCGATGCGCTCGCACGCGTGAACGCACTCAAGGCGCACGGCGATTTCGAGATGCGCAACCCGAACCGGGTGCGCGCGCTCGCCATGGCGTTCGCGCAGCGCAATCTGCGCGCGTTCCATGCCGCCGACGGATCAGGCTACGGCTTCCTGGCAGGCATCGCGCGCGAGGCAGACAAGCTCAATCCGGCGCTCGCCGCGCGGCTCTTGACGCCCTTCGAATCCTGGCGGCGATTCGATTCCGGGCGCCAGGCGCACGCCAAGCGCGTTCTAGAAGCGCTCGCGGCGGCGCAGGATCTCTCCAAGAACGCGCGCGAAATGGTGGAGCGCACGCTGGCGTAACGGTTTTTTGCGCACGAAAGCTGGGGAGAGCGAGGCGGCCGCGCCTCGACCCGCGTTAACCCGAGTTTTACTGTTTCTGTTCTGACGATTCCGTCCGGCCTGGGGTTGGGCTGCGGAGGGGCGATTGTCCACGGAGACGACACTCTCGGCCCGCGCGGCGCCCGCGCGGAGCCGCGGCGGCCACCGCTCGACGCTTGCGCTTGTCGCGGCGTTGCTGGCGGCGTTCGTCATCGCGCTCATCGTGCAGATCGAGACGCGCCGGCAGGCCATTGTCAATCTCGCCATCGAATCCCAAACCGCCGCCGCCGTCGTCATCGCGGAGCGCGTGAATACGGGGCTCGCGCAGGCGTGGGGCGCTGCGGCGGCCGCGGCCGAAATCGCACAGCGCACCGGCGCCATCGAGGCCAACGCGCGCAATGTCGCGATCGCTGCCGCACGCGCGCGCAGCGTGAGAGCCGCCGCCGTCTTCAGCCTGAGCGGGGAATTGCTGGCCACGACCGACCGCGCCATTCTTCCCATCGCGCAGGCGGCGCAACGCGCATCGCTCAACGAAACGACATGGGCCGGCGCGCCGCGCGTGACCGATGCGCCGAGCGCACCGGCGATCGTGCGGCGCGTGAACGGCGCGGCGATCGTCTCCGTGCTCGATCCAGCGATCCTCATGCCGCAGACGCCGCGCGCGGTGCGCACGCTCATCGTATCGGACGGCGGCGCGATCCTGCATGCATCCCAAGCCGCGCAACGCATGGGCCTTGAAGCGCAGCGGCGCTTCTCGGAGGCCACAGCGCAAGAAGGCGTGCCGGCGCGCTTCTACGAGGACAGCAGTGGATCGTGGGCCGTCGGCGCCTCGCGCACGACGATCGGCAATCTGCGCGTCGTCGTCGCCTCCCCGGCGACGGGGCCGCTGGCGACGCTGCTGGCGGCGATCTCGCAATTCGCGTTGCTCGCGGCCGCGCCGCTCGCGGCCGTCGGCGCGCTTCTCTTGCTGCTGCGGCAGGATCAGCAGCGTGTGCGCCTCGCGGAAGCCGAAGCCGAGCGCGCGGTGGCGCAATATCACGTGGCGGCCGGCAGCGCGCGCGCGGGCGTTTTCGAATGGCGCAGCGACACCGATGAGTTCCTGCTTTCGGGGCCCGCGGCGGCGATGCTGCAGACGACGGAGGATACGCTGCCGCTGCAGCGCTTCGTGGCGCTGGCGGCGCTCGAGGATCGCCCCGCGATCGAAGAAGAGATCCGCCGCGCGCGCCGCACCGGCGCGCTCGATCTGCGCTTCCGCGTCGGCGCGGGCCAGCATACGGCATGGATCGAGGTGCGCGGCGTGGCCATCGAAGACCGCGCAGCGGGCGGGCCGATGCGCTTCATCGGCTCCGTGTTGGACGATACGCGCCGCCAAGAAGCGCAGATGCGCGTGACTCGGCTGGAGAAGCAGTTGCGCGCCGCGCTCGAATCCTTCACCGGCCCCTTCGCGCTCTGGGATTCCGGGCGCCGGCTGATGCTCTGGAACGCCGCCTACGCGAACGCCTTCAAGCTTGGGGCCGAGCATTTGCGCCCACGCACGTCCTATCAAGCGGTGGCGGCGGCGGCGAAAGCGCAAATTCAGCGCGAAAAAGTCCATCCCGTCGATCCGCAAATCCGCGAGATCGAATTGGTCTCCGGCGAGTGGCTGCAGCTGGTCGAGCGGCGCACCAGCGACAATGGCCTCGTCACGGTCGGCGTCGATATCACGCCGCTCAAGCGCCAGGAGGAAGCGCTCAAGCGCAACGATAAGCGCTTGCGTGAACTCATCGCACGGCTGGAACGCTCCGAGATGCAGATCAAGGCGCTGATGCGCGAGACCGACGACGCGCGCCAGCGAGCCGAAGAAGCCAATCACGCCAAGAGCGCGTTCCTGGCCAATATGAGCCACGAGCTCAGGACGCCGCTCACGCACATCATTGGCTTCTCGGAGATCATGGCGAAGGAGCTGTTCGGGCCGATCGCGAACGATCAATACAAGCAATATTCAAACGACATCTATTCAAGCGGCAATCACCTGCTCGATCTCATCAACGACATCCTGGACATGGCCAAGATCGACGCCGGCAAGATGACGCTGACGCCGCGCCCGCTCGAGCCTGTCGAATCCATCGAACACGCGGTGCGGATGACGCGCCGCAAGGCCGACGAGAAGAACCTGCAAATCCTCGTCGATGCGGACAATCTGCCCGAGATCGAGGCCGACCATCGCGCGGTGAAGCAGATGCTGATCAATCTGCTCTCCAACGCCATCAAGTTCACGGAGCAAGGCGCGATCATGATCCGCGGCCGCGAAACCGGGGACGGCATCGTGCTGCGTGTGATCGATACGGGCTGCGGCATCCCCGCCGAACAGCTGCCGCGCCTCGCGCGCCCGTTCGAACAGGTTGAGACGGAGCTCTCGCGCCATCATGCGGGCACGGGGCTTGGGCTCGCGCTCACCAAGGCGCTCGCGGAGATGCACGGCGGGCGGTTGGAGATCGAGAGCGAACTCGGCAAAGGCACGATCGTCTCGATCTTTCTGCCGCGGAAGTTCGGCGGCGAGGCGCTGCCGGCGGCGGCCGAATAATCAGGGCACCGGCGGCGGCGCTTCATTTTCGTCCGGCGGCGGCAAAGGCGGCGGCCCATCCTCCTCCCGCCGGCGTTCGCCGCGGCGCAAGCGCGCAAACATGCGGTCCCGCACGAAAGCGCGCACGGCTTCGCGGCGTTCTTCGGCCGGAAGGCGCGCCAGCGAACGCACCATCACATCCTGCCACGCGCCTTGCAGCGCGCTATCGGCCTCGCGCATCTGGGCGAGCGCGGCGCGCATGGCTGCTTCATCGAACGGTTCGGCGGCGGCCGCCGCTATGACGTTTTCACGCGCGGTGCGCGCGGCTTGCCGCAGCGGTTGCGTCTGCGCCCAGGATTCACGGAGATCGCGGCGCATCTCTACGCGCTCCGACCGCGAAATGGCGCGCATGTAGCCGCCGCGCGGACGCTCTGTGCGTTCGCCGTGGTGGGATGCGCGTTCAAAGCGCAGGCCCGCCGCATAGCCGCCGACAGCGGCGCCGATCAGCAAAAGATTGAGCGCCAGCGAAATGAAGAACGCCGTGCGCAGAGGAAATCTGGAACGCGCCTCGCTCATCCTTCTTCTCCATACCAATCGAGTTCCGGGCTTGGGCTGGTGAACGCCGCAGCGATGATCGCATCGGATTCATCCTGCGCCGGCGCCACGAGCGCACCACCGCCGAACCCGACCGCCAGACCAAACACAGCGCACGCGGCCAGCGCCGCCGCCGGGCGCCATTGCGGGCGGATGATGGAGCGGGCCGGTTTGGGCGCCGCGCGCATGATGCGCGCCACCAAGAGATCGCTCGGGCCGGCATCGCCGGCGTCGGCATCCATCGCGGCGTCGAGCGCGCGCGCCTCTCCAAGCAATTGCGCCGCAGCGCCGTCGCTTTGTGAGAACGCCAGCGCGCTTGCACGCTCCGTTTGCGGCCAGCGTCTCGCATCGGCGCCATACGCCGCGACAATCGCTTCGAACCTTTCCCTATCCATCGTCTTCATCCGTTCGTCGTCATGCGGGCTCGCCTTCCGCGCCGCCCATCAAATCCTGCGCCACGTCCGCGAGCGCCGCCTTGAGCGCGCGCCGCCCCCGCGCCAGGAGGCTCTCCAAGGCTTCAACGCTCACCTCCAACACTTCCGCCGCTTCGATGTTGCTCCTCTCCTGAAAGTGACACAGCGTGAGCGCGGCGCGCTGGCGCTCCGGCAGCTCATTCATCGCGGCGCGCACACGCTCGGCGCGTTGCGCGGCGAGCCACGCTTCGTGCGCGGAGGGCGCTGGGTCAGGCACGCTCATGCCCGCCTCCGCATCGGGAATCTCGCGCCGGCGCCGCAAGCGATCGTAGCAAAGGTTGAGCGCGACGCGGTGCATCCACGTTTCGAACTTGGCCGCGCCCGGGCGCCAATTCGGCGCTTCCTTCCAAACACGGAGAAAAAGCTCCTGGGCGACATCCTCGGCTTCGATCGGATCGGAAAGCATGCGGCGCGCCAGGCCCAACATGCGCGGCAGATGCTTGCGGACGAGCGCCTCCGCGGCGCGCGAGGAGCCCGCGCCGGCTTCCCGGACCAGCTCTGCGTCCGGATCGTGCGTTCGTTCCGACAAGCTTCCGCCGCGCTTTGATAACTGCCTCCTTGTTGCTTACTCAGTTTGGCCCTGACGCGCAGCCCTGCGGGCGGCCATTTGTTGGCGGGCGGCCTCTAGCTCGTTCGGCTCCAGGACGCCGTTGTCGTTTGTGTCCAGGCGCTCGAAATGCGCGCCGTCGGCCGCGAATTCAGCCCGGCTGATGCGCCCGTCATTGTCGGTGTCGCGATCGTTCATGAAGCGCTCACGCCGGGCCTCACGGCGCGCCTGCATCGCGGCGCGGCGGGCTTCGCGGTCGGCGATGGTGAGGTAGCCGTCGCCGTTGGAATCCATGCGGGCGAACATCGCCTCGCGCGCGGCGCGCGCCTCGGCCTGGGTAATGGCGCCATCGTTGTTGGCGTCGGCGCGCATGAGCCGGGCCATCGGATCGTGCCCAGCCCCAGGCTGCGCGTGGGCGGCGCCGGCGGCGGCAAGAACGGCCAAGCCGGCGATTACGGCAAGTTTCTTCATTTGTTTTGCTCCTTTATCCGCTCGCTGGGGAGTTGAACGGATCAGGCGCGCACTTCCGTCGCCGGGGAGCCCGTCCAGGCGCCAAAAGCGGCGCGCACGCCCGCTTCGGCCTCCTCCAGCTGTGCGCCAAGCGCCGCGAAATCCGCCGCCCCGCCAACGCGCGCGAGAAGCTCTTTAAGCTTGTCGGGCGCGCTGGCCGGATCGAACTCGCCCTCCACGCAGATGCGCAGCACCTGCTGAAGGCGGCTCAACCGCGACCATCCTTCGCGCAGCGTGCGCGCGAGCGCGGGGTCCAGCATGCGTGCGCCCTCCAACGCATCGAGCGCGGCGCCGGTGTTGGGTTGAAGAACGTCGCCGCGCGCGTGGGCGGCGATCAGCTGGGCGCTTTGCACGATGAACTCGATATCGACGAAGCCGCCGGGCGCGAGCTTCAAATCCCACGCGCCTTTGCCCTTGCGCTCGCGATCCATCAGCGCGCGCATCTCGGCGGTGTCGGCGAGCACCTTCGCCGCATCGCGTTCGCGCGAGAGCACGCCGTGCGCCGCTGCAAGCACGCGCGCGCCGAGCGCGCCATCGCCCGCGACGGGCCGCAGGCGCGTGAGGGCGAGCAATTCCCAGGTCCAGGCCTCATCCGAATAATAGCGCTCGAACGTCGAAAGCCGAACGGCCACGGGGCCTTTCGCGCCGGAGGGGCGTAGCTTCATATCGACGTCGTAGAGCTGGCCCTCCTCCGTGGGCGCGGAGAGCGCGCTGATCAGGCGCTGCGTGAGGCGCGCATAGAAATCGATCGGCGAAAGCGCGCGATCGCCGCCGGAGCGTGCGTCCTCGGCCGCATCATAGACGACCATGATGTCGAGATCGGAATTCTCCGACAGCTCGCGCCCGCCGAACTTGCCGAGCGCAAGGACGGCGAACGCGCCGGGCTGGCGCCCATGTTGGCGCTCCACCTCTTGAAGCGCCGACTGCGCCAGCGCTTCGATCATGCATTCGGCGAGATGCGAGTAAGCGCGCCCGGCCGCTTCCGCGCTCGCGCGGCCATTGAGCACCTGCATCCCATAGCGAAACGCCTCCTCGCGCTTGATGCGGCGCGCCGCGTTGATGGCGGCTTCGAAGCTCCCAGCCTCGGCGACGCCGTCGAGAACGAAGCCGCGCCGCTCGTCTTCGTCGTCCTGATCCAGCGGGCGCTCGAAGCGCGGCTCGATCATTGAATCGATGAGCGCGGGCCGGCGCGCGAGCGCGTCGGCCAGGCGCGGCGCAAGCGCGAGCGCGGACACGATCTCCTCCAGAAATTTCGGCTGCGCCTCGAACAGCGACAGCACCTGCACGCCGGCGGGGAGCCCGGCGAAGAAATCGGCGAAGCGATGAAAGGCCTGATCGGGCGCGCCTGTCTTGGCCATGGCAGCGAGAATTTTCGGCGTGAGAGCGGTCAGCAATTCGCGCGCGCGTTCCGAGCGCATGGCGCGGATGCGGCCGTGATGCCAGCCGCGAATGGCGCCGGCGACGAAGGAGGGATCGGCGAAACCCATCTTGGTGAGCGTGGCGATGGTCTCGGGATTGTCCTCCACGCCGGTGAAGATGAGACTGCCTTCGCTCGCCGCCAGCGTATCGAAGCGGCCAAAGAGTTGATGGTCGATCTCGGCCACGGCGGCGCGGCGCGCCAGCAGCGCGCGCTCCCACGCGCTCATATCCGCGAAGCCGCAGAGCGCCGCGACACGCGCACGCTTCTCGCCGTCCGCCGGCACTTTGTGCGTCTGCTCATCCTCCAGCATCTGAATGCGATGTTCGACATGGCGGAAGAAATCGTAGGCCTCGCTCAATTCGTCGCGTGCGTCCGCGTCCATCACGTTCGCCTGCGTGAGCGCCGCGAGCGCATGAAGCGTGGCCGGCGCGCGCAGCGCCGGATTGCGCCCGCCCAGGATAAGCTGCTGCGTCTGCACGTGCAGCTCGATGTCGCGAATGCCGCCGCGCCCGAGCTTCACATCGAAGATGGGGTCGCCCAAATCGGCGCTGCCGTGCGCGCTCATGATCTGGCGTTTGATCGAGTGCACATCCGCCACGGCGGCGTAATCGAGGTGCCGGCGCCAGATGTAAGGCTCAAGCGTCTTCAGAAACGCACGCCCGAGCGGGATATCCCCCGCGGCCGGGCGCGCCTTGATGAACGCCGCGCGCTCCCAATTTTGTCCGACGCTTTGGTAGTAAATCTCCGCCGCCGCGATCGTCACGGCCGGGGGCGTGGATGCCGGATCGGGCCGCAAGCGCAGATCGGTGCGGAAGACGTAGCCGTCGGGCGTCATCTCTTCCATCGCCTTGACGACGAGCTGCACGACGCGCAGCGCCGCGCTGCGCGCATCGCGCGCATTCTTAAGCGGCAGGCGCGCGGGATCGTAGAAAACCGAGAAATCGACATCGCTTGAGTAGTTGAGTTCGCCCGCGCCCATCTTGCCCATGGCGATGAAGGTGATGCCGGGAATGGGCCCGTGGGGACCGTCGAACGCCGCCGCCTCGATCTCGTCCTTCTCGTGCATCGTGCGCGCGGCGAGAGCGAGCGCGGCTTGCAGGCTTGCATCGGCGAAGGCGGTGATGCGGCCCGTCGTCTGTGTCAGCGGCCAGGCGCGCGCCAGATCGGCAATGGCGGCGGAGAGATGGAGCGCGCGCTTCGCCTCACGCAGCGCCTGCATCCCTTCTTCGAGCGTTGGCGGCGCCGCGGCCATCCGGCGTGCGTCGAGAATGGCGGCGTCGGCGATCGCTTCCGGCCCCTCTGCGGCGATCGCCGCGAGATCGCCGGGCGCGCGCGCCATCAGCCGCGCGAGATAGGGCGCATAGCGCGCAGCACTGCGCGAGGGCTCACGCCATTGCGCGCCAGCGGACAGTGTGTCCGCGGCGGTTTCGACACCCGCCGGGACGATGAGCGCGGCGGCAATCGCGCCGCTCATGTCAGCGCCGGCAGCACGAGCGCGGCGCGCAAGCCGGGGCGATCATCGCGCGCAATCCCGTCTCCCAACGAGAAGACGCCGCGGTGCAGGCGCGCCACCGCGGCGACGAGCGAAAGACCGAGGCCGCTGCCTTCCGTCGTGCGTGACGATTCAAGGCGCACGAAACGCTCTTGCACGCGGTCGCGATCCGCTTCCGGGACGCCGGGGCCGTCATCGACCACGCAGAGCTCAAGGCGCCCATCGCCGCGCCGATTGACGCGGACTTCGATTGCGCCGCCAGCGGGTGTGTATTTGATCGCGTTCTCGATAAGGTTTGAGAGCGCTTGGTTCATGAGGCTCGCTTCGCCTTTGACGCGGAGGCCAGGCTCGATTGCGCTCCTGAGCGAAATGCCGGCCTCTTCCGCGACAGGCTCATAGAACTCGGCCAATTCCTGCGCCAGCGCGCTCACATCGACGGGATTGAAACTCCAATTAGCCACGGATTCGATGCGCGAGACGCGCAGGATCGATTCAAACGTGTGCAGGAGCTTATCGGTCTCGCCGATCGCGCTCTGCAGAGCTGCGCGGGCGCTTGCGTCTGCGGCCGAGGCGTTGGCCGCGTTCTCCAGACGCTGACGCAGGCGCGTCAGCGGCGTGCGCAGATCGTGCGCGATGGCGTCTCCCGCCGTGCGCGTCGTGTGGACGAGTTTCTCGAGGCGTTCGAGCATGGTGTTGAGCGCGCGCGCGAGGCGGTCGAACTCGTCGCGGCCGCCGCTCTCGGCGGCGCGGCGCGTCAAATCTCCGGCGACGACATCGCCGGTGACGCGCGCCAGCGCATCGACGCGCTGCACGGCGAGAGAAGACGCGAAAAGCCCGCCGCCAATGGCCAAAATGCCGCCGACGAAAGCGAGACCCCAGAGAACGCCGGTGATGGTTTCGGCGATATCGGCCGCGCCGCCCAGATCGCGCACCACAAGAAGCACAGGCCCGCCGAGCAGGCGCCCGATGCGCCCGCGCCCCTGCCCTTCGATCGCGCGTCCATCGGCGCCGCGGCGCTGGAACTGAAAATCGACATGGCCCGTCTCGTCGGGGCCGGGAAAACGGGGAACTTCGGTGATGTCCTCATAGACGACCGCGCCGGTCGGATCGTAGAGGGCGTAGAGCATCGCTTCCTGACGCGCCGCCCGTTCGATCACTTCCTGGCGCAGGCGCGCCATGCCGCCCTCGGCGTAGGCGCGCTCGAGATAGTTGAACTCCAGATCCGCCGCGGAATCCGCATCACGCACCAATTCGCCGACAGTCGCCACGTAGATCCAGGTGACGAGCACGAAAACGATAGCCAGCAGCACGCCAGCGATGACCATCGCCATACGGAACGTGGTGGTGCGGAAGAGACGCTCGACGCGCTGACGCATCGTCCCGCCGCGGGAGGGCTCGGAAGGTTCGGCTGCGGGGGGCGAGTCGAGGCCGGGCCTCATGCCTCCAGACGATAGCCCGATCCGCGCACCGTATGCAAAAGGCTCAGCTGGAAGCCCTTGTCGATCTTGCCGCGCAGCCGGGAGATGTGGACGTCGATCACGTTGGTCTGCGGATCGAAGTGATAGTCCCACACGTTGCGCAACAGCATCTGACGCGTCACCGTCTCGCCGGCGTTGCGCATGAGATATTCGAGCAACCGGAATTCACGCGGCTGCAGATCGATCTTCTGGCCGCCGCGATGGACCGTGCGCGCGAGAAGATCCATCTCCAGATCGCCGACCTGAAGCTTGGTGTGCTCCGAGACCGCCATCTTGCGCGCGTTCCACAGCGCGCGCACGCGTGCGAGAAGCTCCCGCGTGGAGAAGGGTTTGCCGAGATAGTCGTTGGCGCCCGCGTCGAGCCCGTTGACGCGATGATCTTCCTCATGAAGCGCCGACAGAATGAGCACGGGCGTGTTGATGTTGCCGGCGCGCAGATCGCGTACGATGTGATCGCCGCTCTTGCGGGGCAGCATCTGGTCGAGAACGATCACGTCGTAGGAGCGCGTGCGCGCCATCTCCTCTCCCTCGACCCCGTCGCCGGAGTGATCGACGCTGTAGCCCTCGCCCTGCAGGCAAGCGACCAAATCGTTGGCGACGACGTTGTCGTCTTCGACCAGGAGAACCTTCATATCGTCCCTCAGCCTTGCGACGTGTCCGCGGCGATGAAGCGCGGGCCCGCGCGGCCATCCAGTTGAAGCAATAGCGGGCGGCCCTGCCGGCGCGCCTGATCGGCCGCGGCCGACAAATCCTGCGCGGTGCGAATGGGCCTGCCGCCGGCGCTCAAGATCACGTCGCCGGCGCGCACGCCGCGGCGTGCGAGATCGGAATTGGGCGCGACCGTGAGAATGACGACGCCGTTCGCGTTGGCCGCAAGCTGCAAACGCTGGCGATCCTGATCCGTCATCGGGCGCACGGCGAGGCCGAGCGCGCCCTGGGTGACGTTCGGGTTAGCCGGCTGGGGCGTCGCTTGAGGCTGGTTCGCGCTCGCCAGAACCTGCTCGGACGGGCGCTCCTGCAAGCGAACATTGAGCGTGCGGCGTTGGCCGGCGCGAAGCAATTCGATCCGCGCCGGGCGGCCGATGGTTGCATCGCCGACGCGTTGCGTGAGCTGGCGTGAATCCGCGATGTTCTGGCCTTCGAAGGTCAAGATCACATCGCCTTGCTGAATGCCCGCGCTGGCGGCGGGGCCGTTCGGCACGACGCTAGCGACGAGCGCGCCTTGGGCCTCCGAAAGCCCGAGGCTGCGCGCGATATCGTCATCCAGCGGCTGGACCTGTACGCCGAGCCACCCGCGCGTCACGCGCCCGGACGCCAGCAGCTGCTCCACAACGCGCGCGGCCGTGTTCGAAGGAATGGCGAAGCCGATGCCGACATTGCCGCCCGTGGGCGAAAAGATCGCGGAGTTCACGCCGATGACGCGCCCGCGCAGATCGAATGTCGGCCCGCCGGAATTGCCGCGATTGATCGGCGCGTCGATCTGCAGGAAGTCCACGTAAGCGGAGCCGCCGAAATCGCGCCGGCCCATGGCGGAGACGATGCCGGCCGTGGCCGTGCCGTCGAGCCCGAAGGGATTGCCGACAGCCACGACCCAATCGCCGACGCGCAGATCTGTTCCGCGGTCGAGCGTCACGAATGGGAAGCGCCCCCCGCCTTCGACACGCAGCACGGCAATGTCGGTCGGCTCGTCGGAGCCGACGACGGTGGCGGTCAGATCGCGCCCGTCGCTCGTGCGGATGGTGATCTCCTCGGCGTCGGCGACGACGTGGTGATTGGTGACGATGGTGCCGTTCTGATCGATGAAGAAACCCGATCCGAGCGCTGTGGGCGATTGCTGCGGGTTGCGGCCAGGGCCGCGGAAGAAATCCTCGTAGCCGGGCGGCAGACCTTCGAACATTGGGTTGCGCGTCGAGGGGCGCTGACGGACCTGGATCGAGACGACCGCGGGGCGCACGCGCTGGATAAGGTCTGCAAAGCTGCCCGGCGCGCCGGCTGGCGGCGATACGGCTTGCGGCGCGATCTGCTGGGCTTGCGCCGGATTGGGCGGCAGCGTCTGCGCCGCGATGGCGCCTGCGAGCAGCGCCACGGAGGCGCCGCCGGCGAAGAGAACGCGCTTCAAGAACTGGGCGGAGGGCGTATCGGACATCAGATTTCTCAATCCCGCGAGAGACTTGGTGTGTTAACCGCTTCTGGCAAAGGGCGAGCCGGCACGATCGGCGCCAGTTTGTCCCTTCCGGCGGCTTTGTCAGCGGCAATATCGGCGGAAAAAGGCGGGAATGCGATGCCTGACCGGGGCGAAAGCGCGCAATTTCTTGGGATTAGCCTCTAGCGTTCGCCCTCTTCGGGTTCGCACGGCTCAGTCCGCGTCCGCCGGAGGGTGAGGGTCGCGGCGAGGCCCGCGAGAAGAAGAAGGCCGGGCGCTGCCCAGAGCAGCCACGTCTCCGGCTCGAAGCCGGGCCGCAACAGCACGAAGGCGCCATAACGCTCCCGGAAGAAGGCGCGGATCTCGGTGTCGCTATCGCCCGCTTCGATGCGCGCGCGAATGAGACGGCGCATATCGGACGCGATCTCGGCCGTCGATTGCGAGATCGGCTCGTTCTCGCACACGACGCAACGTATCTCGTTCTCCAGCGCGCGGGCGCGCGCCTCCTCCTGGGGATCGGAGAGCGGCGCTATGAACGCCGCGGCGGCGAAGATGAGCGCCTTCATGCGGGCGCGGCTTCCACTTGCGGCGCCGGGTGCGCGATGCGGCGGCGCGCGAGCGCGACGAGACCAATGAGGCCCCCGAATCCGATCATGCCGGCGCCGAGGAAGATGAGGTGCACCAGCGGATTGAAGAAGAGCCGCACCGTCCATGCGTTCGCGGCTTCGCCGTCTCCAGGATCACCGAGCGCGATGTAGAGATCGTTCAACACGCTCGGCAGGATCGCGACCTCCGTCGTCGGCGCACCGCCCGCATCGTAGAAGCGCCGTTCGGCGAACGCGATGCGGACCGCATTGCCGCTCTCGATGTGAAACTCGCCGCGCATGGCGCGATAGTTCGGCCCGCGCCCGTTCGTGACATTGGCGAGCGTGATGCGCCGGCCGGCGAATTCGAGGGCGTCACCCAGCTCCATCGCGGCCGAGCGCTCGATGCGGAAATTGAGTTCCGCGGTTGCGCCGATGGCGAAGACGCCGGCGCCAGCGTGCGCAAGAACGAGCGCCCAGACTGAAACAGGCAAAGCGATCAGGCGCGGCAGCGTGCGCGCGCCGCCGCGGCCCCAGCGCGTCCAGAGATAGACTAGCGTGCCAAGCACGAGCCACGCCCCCACGCCTAACCCGAGCGCTGGCCAGAACGCGCCATTCGCGAAGAGGAGCACACCGGCGAACGTTGCCACGGAAAGTCCGGCCGCGAGCCAGAGCCGCTTCAGCGTCTCGTTCAAATCGCCGCGCCGCCACGCGATGAGCGGCGCCAGCGGCAGCGCGATCAAAAGCACCGCCATGAGCGGCGCGAAGGTGATGTTGAAGAAGGGCGGGCCGACCGAGATGAGACGGTCATTGAGCGCTTCAATCGCCAATGGATAGAGCGTGCCGACGAGCACCGTCCCGGTCGCGACCATCAAGCCCAAATTGTTGAGCACCAAGAGCCCTTCGCGGCTGACGGCGGCAAAGCCTGTCGGGCGCGCGAGGCCAGGCGCGCGGATCGCGTAGAGCGTCAAGCCTGTCCCTACCGCGATGCCTATGAGCACCAACACCGCGACACCGCGTTGGGGATCGACCGCGAACGCGTGCACAGAGGTGAGCACACCCGAGCGCACGAGGAATGTGCCGAGCAGCGCAAGCGCGAAGCCGAGGATCGCGAGCAGGATCGTCCAGCCCGCGAGGGAGCCGCGCCGTTCGGTGACGATGGCCGAGTGCATGAGCGCGCATGCGGCGAGCCACGGCATGAAGCTCGCGTTCTCGACGGGATCCCAGAACCACCAGCCGCCCCAGCCGAGTTCGTAATAGGCCCAGTAGGAGCCGAGCGCGATGCCGAAGGTGAGGCAGGTCCAGGCCGCGAGCGTCCAGGGGCGCAGAGCGCGCGCCCACGCGGCATCGACTTTGCCTTCAAGCAGAGCCGCCAGCGCCAGCGAGAACGGAACCGAGAGCCCGACATAACCGAGATAGAGCATCGGCGGATGCGCGGCGAGTGCGGGATCCTGCAAGAGCGGGTTCAGTGAATTGCCTTGCAGGGGCGCGGGATCGAGACGCTCAAAGGGATTTGAGAGGAAGAGCGTGTAGATAAGCGCGCCGGCCGTCACCAAACCCTGCACGCCCATCGCGCGCGTCCACAGGCCTTGCGCCATCTCGCCGCGGAATTGCGCGAGCGCGCAGCCGAACGCGGCGGAGACGAAGCACCAGAGCAGCATCGAGCCCTCGTGGTTCCCCCACGCGCCGGCGATGCGATAGAGGAGCGGCTTATCCGTGTGCGAGTTGGCTGCGACAACCGCGACGGAAAAATCCGAGCGCACAAAGAGCGTGATCAGCAGCGCGAACGCGCCGGCCATGCAGAGCGCCGCGATTTGCGAGAGCGCGCGCGCTGCCTGAGCGCGGCGCAGGTCTGACGCGCGCAAGCCAAAGAGGCCCTGCGCAATGCTTGCGACAAGCGCGACGATGGCGAGGAATGCGCCGAGCTCGGCGATCATGGACCGCCCCTCCACTCGCCGCGCTCCTTGAGCGCCTCGGCGACTTCGCGCGGCATGTAGGTCTCGTCGTGGCGGGCGAGCAACGTATCGGCGGTGAAGATCGCGCCCGGTTGATAGCGCCCCTCAGCGACCACGCCTTGGCCTTCGCGGAAGAGATCGGGCGGCTGGCCGTTGTAGCGCACCGCGATCTGCGCTTCGCCGTCCGTCACCGCGAAGAAGAGCGCCCCGCCCTCGCGGCGCACGCTGCCGGCGGCGACGAGGCCGCCGATGCGCACGCGCTCATCGGGCCGCGCTTTCTCCGCGAGTTCGCTCGGCGGATAGAAATAGACGACCGAGTCGCGCAGCCCGATGAGCGTCAGCGCCGTGCCGAGCGCGAGGAGCGCGCCGACCACTGCGATGAGCACGAAGCGCCTGCCGCGCGGCCTCATGGCGCGCCCTCGCCTTCAAGCATCCGGCGCACCATTTCGCGGCGCGGATCGTCCGCCGCCAAGCGTGATTGCGTTTCGAGCCAGAGGCGGCGCGCATCTTCGGCGCGACCCTCCTGCTGCGCGGCCATCGCCTGATAGAGATAAGGAACGGGATTGTCCGCGTCACGCGCGGCGGCTTGCTCGAAGAGCGCGCGCGCCTCGGCGCTGACAACGCCCTCGCCCATCGCCACCATCACGCGGCCCATGTCGATCATCGCTTCGGCGTTCTCCGGATCGCGGCGGAGCGCCTCCTCGAAAGCGGCCAGCGCACGCGCTGGGCGCCCGAGCGCCGCTTCGAGGCGGCCAATATAAACCATCGGGCGCGCATCGCGCGGATGCTCGCGCGCAACCTCAGACAGGACAGCGACGGATTCTTCAGGCGAGTAGCTTTCGGGGTCACGTTCTCTCAGCGCGGCCATTCGCTCGGCATGCGCGCCGCCCGAGAGGCCGGGACTTCCAAGCATTCCGTAAAGGCTGACGATCGCGAGCGCGCCGATCGCCGCGGCGAAAAGCGGCCCGCGCCGCGCGGTGCTTTCGGGCACGGCGCGCACATAAGCGCGGACCGGCCACCACAATGCGGCTGCCAGCACGAGCGCGGCGGCGCCGGCGAAGAGGAGCTGAGGCGGCATAGGCGAAGCGCGCTTAACGCGCTTCACGGCCCCTCACAATGCGGCGGATCAATCCGTGGCAGGGAGCAGCAGGCGGGCCTTCAAGCCGCCAAGCGCTTCGCTGCGCTCGAATTTGAGTTCGCCAGCGTAAAGCTCGACGGCCTCCTTGAGAATAGAGAGACCAAGCCCTTGGCCCGACGCGGCCTCGTCAAGGCGCGCGCCGCGCTCCAGCACGACGGCGATTTGCGCATCGGTAAGGCCAGGCCCGTCATCCTCGACAACAATCTCCATCAATTCGCCGGGCGCGGGGGGAGGCACAACGGTGATGACGATGCGGCTCTTGCCGTACTTGCAGGCGTTGTCGATGAGGTTGGCGGCCATTTCGAGCAGGTCTTCACGCTCGCCGCGGAAGGTGACGTCCATCTCGGCGACGAGTTCGATGTCGAGCGCTTTTTCGTGCTCGTATTTCTGCTCCATCATGAAGATCAGGTCTTCGATGTTCTGCTTTACGGGCGTGCGATAACCCAGCGCGCCCGCCTCGACGCCCGCGCGCGCTTCGGCTCGCGCCGCCACACGCGCGCGGCGCAGCTGGCGCTCAACGAAGCTCTCCATTTCCGCGACGCTCGACTTCAGCACGTTCGATTCAACGCCGCCTTCGGCCGCGGCATTGCGCAAAACGGCGATGGGCGTCTTCAGCGCATGGGCGAGATTGCCGACATGGCGGCGCGCGCGCTCCACCACTTCGCGATTGTGCTGGAGAAGCGCGTTCAGTTCGTTCGCCAGGGGCGCGACTTCCGCAGCGTACTCGCCCTCAAGGCGCTCAGCCTGGCCCTTGCGCACCGCCGCAACGTCGCGGCGCAAAACCCTGAGCGGCGCCATGCCGAACTGAAGCTGAAGCAGCGTCACAACAACGACCATCAGCGCACAGATCGTGACAAAACCGATGATCGCCCAAGCGAGCAGATCGGTCGCGCCGCGCAACGTGGGGATGGGCGCGATGGCGGTGATGAAGAGGTAGCGCCCCGGGATGCCCTCGAAGCTCGTCACGCGTCCCGCCACGCGCACGCGCCAATTATCCGGCCCATCCGGCACATCGACATAGCGAAGCACTGGAAATCCGTCCGGCCCCGGCGCGGTCAAATCCGTGCGCTGTTCGGGCGTCAGCGTCAGGCGCACATCCGCGAGCGATTGAGATTCTCGCAGAATGTGGAAGCCGTCATCGATGCGGGCGATCTGAAAATAATAGCCGCTTCCGAGCTGCGTGAAGCGCGAGTCGTAGCCCTGCGCCACATCGATTGCGTTGCCGTCACTCGAGGGCTGGGCGAGCTCCAGCACGTCGTCGATCATGTTGGAAAGCTGAGGATCGACCAGAAGGCGGATGATTTCGCGGTTGAAAAGCGCGTTGGCCGCGAGCCCCGCGAAGAAAAGAATGATGGCGGAGAAAAGCGCGATGGCGGCGACGCGCGCGGCGATGGAAAGCCTGAGCGGGCGACTCACGCGCTCCCACAGCGACGCGGCCGCGTCCCTCATTGGCCCTCGGCGGGATTCACCAGGCGATAGCCCAGGCCCTTCTCGGTGATGATGCGGTCCGAACCGATCTTGCGGCGGAGGATGCCGATGAACACTTCGATGGTGTTGGAATCGCGCTCGTGATCTTGCGCGTAGATTTTCTCGATCAGCTCCGAGCGCGAAACGATGCGGCCCTGATGGTGCATCAGATAATCGAGCACCTTGTATTGGTAGGCCGTGAGCTTGATCGGCGTGCCGTTGACGGAGACCTGGCCCGTCGCCGTGTTGAGCACGAGATCGCCGCTCTCCAGCACCGCCGATTGCTGATCGCTGGTGCGGCGCACATTGGCGCGCACGCGCGCGAGCAGCTCGGCCATGTGGAAGGGCTTGGTGAGGTAATCGTTGGCGCCGAGATCGAGACCCTCAACCTTCTCGCTCCAGCGGTCCCGCGCGGAGAGGATGAGCACGGGCATGGAGCGCCCTGCCGCGCGCCAGGATTTGAGCACTGTGAGGCCGTCCACCTTCGGTAGGCCAAGATCGAGGATGGCGAGATCGTAGGGCTCGGTCTCGCCCATGAATTGGCCATCCTCGCCGTTGTCGGCGGGATCGACCGTGTAGCCGGCGTCGGTCAGCGCGGAGACAAGCTGTTCGCGCAAGTTCCGATCGTCTTCGACCACCAAGACCCGCAAGTTTTGACCTCCCGCGCGCGGCTAGCCGACGATCCGGCCGCTCTGCGCATCGACGGTCACATCCATAACGACGCCGTCGGCGCGGCGCCAGCGGACGAAGTAAACGCCGCCCCGGCGCACGGGTGCGCCGATGACGTCGCCGGGCCCGAGCTGGGCGCGGACAGCCTGGATGATTTCGCGCACGCTCAGCCCGTCGTCGCCGCGCCGGCCCCCATATTGGGCCTCGATCCAGGGATGGTCGGCGCGCACGGACTGCGCCGCGGCCGGGAGGGCCGGCAGCGCAAGAGCCGCGAAAGCCGCAGCCGCCAGAAGAATCGTGCGGGCCGTCATGGCGCTCACCCTAGAGACGCGGCTCTGAATGTCCCCTGAATGGGGTGTTGGCCAGATCATTCACCCGGCCGGGCCGGTCTTTTGTCCCTGCCGGCCCATTTCTTCACAAATTTGGCCAGCTCCTCGTCTTGGCCCTCCGGCAGCGTCACGACGAGGCGCACGATCTGGTCCCCGTGGCCGCCGACGCCCTTGCCCTTGAGCCGGAGCAGCATGCCGGAATTGGCGTTCGCGGGAATGCTCATGGCGACAGGGCCGGAGACGGTGGCCACCTGCACGCGCGCGCCCTCAACCGCCTCGGTGAGCGAGATGGGGAGATCCATGCGGATATCCTGCCCGTCGCGGCGGAAAAACGGATGCGGGCGCACGGTGAGCTCCACCAGCGCATCGCCGGGCGGGCCGCCCTGCACGCCCGGTCCGCCTTGCGATTTGAGGCGCAGCACGCGTCCGGTCTCCACGCCCGGCGGGATCGTCACATCGATCGTGCGCCCTTCATCGAGCTGGATGCGTTTGCGCGCGCCATTCACCGCATCGATGAAGTCGATCTCGAGCGCATAGCGCACATCGCGCCCGCGCATGCGGGAGAAGCCGCGCGCCCCGCCGCCAGAGCCAAAGAGATCGGAGAAGATGTCGCCGAGATCGAACGCGCTTTCCTGCGCGCCGCCGCCGGGCGCGCGCTGATGCGTGCGCGAGCGAAAGACCGTGCGCTCATTGCCGTCCGCATCGATCTCGCCGCGATCGTATTTGCCGCGCTGAACCGGATCGGAGAGGAGATTGAACGCGGCCGTCGCGCGCTTGAACCGCTCTTCGGCGGTTTTGTCGTTCGGGCGCACGTCTGGGTGCAGCTCCTTGGCCAAGCGGCGATACGCCCGGCGGATGTCATCCGCGCTGGCGTTCTTTTGCAGCCCAAGCGATGCGTATGGATCCCAGCTCACGCGATTTCTCTCAACGCGCCCCTCACTTAGAGGCGCGGGCAGGGAGCGCAAGCCTTATAGGAAGAAGGTCCGGTCCGCGGCGCGGCCGGGAAGGCCATCGTCCCCGATCTGGGCGATCCTTACGCGGAGCGTCGCGGGCGGCGCGCCGAAGTCGCCGGTTTGATCGACCGCAGAGTACGTGAATGCGGGCGTGGACACCGTTGCGGCGCGCACGACGTCGTCGCCGTCGAGGACTTCCACGCGATAGGACTCAACGATGGCGCCGAGCGGCGGCTCGGCCGCGCCCCAGGCATCGCCGCCGATCCGCGCCGCGCGAACCCACGAAAGCGTCACATCGTCCGTTTCATCGCGGCGCGCGCGCACATGGACTGGCGCGAACGCACGGCGCGCGAGGGGCGCGAATGATGCGCTCGCGTGCGCTGCATTGGTGTCTGTCGGGAATTTGTCGAATGGCGGCGCGATGAGTGTGAGCGCTTCACCCCATTCGTGCGCGGCGACACTGAAGCGTGCGAGGCGTTGATCGAGCTTGACGATCCGCGCGCCGGCCGGAATTGGCGCGAGCATGCGTTCCGCGCTGTCGAGTTGGCCGCGCAGAAAGCCGGAGAGTTGGTATTCGTCTTCGCCGGCAAGCACGGCGTTCCGCGCCTGCACGATCTCCCAACCGTCACCGCTTTCGATGGCAAAGAGATTCGCGCCGTTGAGCAAGGCTTGCTTGGTCACGCTCTCCAGCGGGCCGCTCATCCGCACGCGGATGATGTTGCCGTCGTCCCACCGGCTGACTGGGCCGGGCCACAAGGCCCAAAGCAATTCGCCGACGATCGCCGGATCGGCAATCTCGGCGCGGCGTGTCGCCAGCGTTGCGCTCGATCCCGCATGAAGTTCGTGCGGCCCAAGCCAGGGATCGGCAAAGAGCGCGACGAGCGGACGTTCATCGTTCTCCGCATTTGGAAGCGGCGGCAGATCGAGCGTCAAGAGATCGGGCGTAGGCGCGAAGACGGGTGCGCCGCCCGCATTGCCTTCGCCCACGTGCAAGCGCGCGGGCGCCACATCAGCGGCGCGCCGCAGCGAAAGCGAACGCGCCTCCGCCTCTTCGACGCGCACGATCTCGTAGGCATCGGCGCCAAGCGTGATGACGTCGCCCGGCTCAACCGCAAGATCACCCGGCGCGATCGCGATCTCCACGGTCTCCGCGCCGGCGCGAGCCTCCGCGAGCGCGCGTCTCGCCAGCGCTTCGGCTTGGCCCACATCCAGCACGAGCGGGGCCGCAAGCGTCGCGACGCCCCCTTCCGCCGCATCGCGCCGCCGCGCGGAGACGGATGCGATGCGATAATCCTGATCCGCGTCCATGAATTGCACGCGCGCCTCGGTCGGCGTCTCAGCACTATCGATCCGCGTGATGTACGACGCCGCCGCACCGGGCTCGACGACATCGTCCAAGTCAATGCTCGCGAGCGGCATGTCGCTGCGGTGCGTGAAAACGATTGCGCCCTCGCGCTCCACCGCGATGAAATCATAAGCCTGCATCAGCGGCTCAAGCGCATCGCGCGTGCTTGCCGGTGAATCGATCACGCACCCGCCGACGGCGCCGTTGAGCGCGCCGGCGTCCACGCCGTCCACACCGGCGCGTGCGCACAGCGCCGTCACGACCTGCGCAAGTTCGGAAAGGCCCGCGCGTCCGTTGAGCCAATGGCCGCGCCGCCAGGACGCGGCGTCCGACCACACATCGCTGCGCGACGGGAATGCCGGGTGCGGGCGCGCGTCCCAACACCAGAGAAACGCCTCCTCCAGCACTTGATCGCCGTCGAAGTGTGTGAGGTATGCTTCAAGCGCGCGGCGTTGGATGAGGTCATCGCGTTCGCCGTTCGAGAAATGCGGCGCCGCGCTTTCGCTGGATTTTGCGTCGATGAAGAGATTAGGCGCGTTCGCGCCCTTGTCGATCGCTGGGCAGCCAAGCTCCACGAACCAGATCGGCTTCGATTCCGGAATCCAATCTGTCGCCGTTACGCTCTCGGCGCCGCCGGGGCGATTGTAGTGCTCGTTCTCCCACCACGAGCGCACGTCCTTGGCGCGGAACACCCAGGGCTCGGCGTGGGCGCCGTCCGTGATCGGCGTGCGGATTTGGGCGGCGCGATCTTCGTCCGAGGCATAGAACCATTGTTCGCCTCCGCGATGATCGCGTCGGCCTTGAGCTGACGGGCAAGCTCCGCCGCGCGCGCGGCCCATTGCCCCGGCGCCAGGCCCTGCACGCTGGCGTCCGCCAGCACGATGGCGCGCAACTCGCCCTCGCACCGATAGCGCCCCGCGCCGACGATCCCGCATGCGTCCGCGCCCTCGCCAACGCTCACCGGCGGATCGACCGCGACGACGACGCGCTCTAGCGACTCCGGCGCGGTTCTGATCCGCAGCGCGTCGAGCTGCTTGCGCGACCAAAGCGCGCCAACCGGATCTTCGATTAATTCACCGTACAATTCCTGCCTATCCCGCAGCGTTCCAGAAAACTGCGCGCGCATCGCCTCGATAAAGCGGGGCGCGAGATTGTCCGCATTGTCGAACGTGCTCGCGCGCGTGACGATGACGCCATCCTGCGTGAGCAAATCCTTCATCGCCTTGATCGGCCGAGGCGTCGTCGTCAGCATGAGCCTGGGGTCGCTGCCCAAACGCAACGCATGCGCCAACGTCGCCAAGACGTCTTCCGGCGCGCGCCAGTAGGCGACCTCATCGCCCCATGCGGCGTCGAATTGCGGGCCACGCAGGCTCGCCGGATCCTCCGCCGAAAAATATTCCGCGACCGCCCCGTTCGCCCAATAGAGCTTGCGCTGCGAGGGCAAGAAATTTGGCCGCTCGCCCTCGCCGCTCAAAAGCCCCGCCGGCCCCTCGATCATCACCGACCGCGCATCGTGCATGGTCGGCGCGATGAGCGCGATGCTGCGCGCGCCTTGCGCGATCTGCGCACGCACCCACTCGGCGCCCGCGCGTGTCTTGCCCGCGCCGCGACCGCCCATGAACAGCCACGTGCGCCACGCGCCTTCAGGCGGAAGCTGCGCCTCGCGGGCTGTCAGATGCCAAGCCTTCCGAAACCACTTCGTCTCGGAGCCCTGCAAACTCCGGAGGTACGTCGCCCGTTGAAGCGTATTCAAGGAAGCGATCGAGCCTGGCTTCCAACCGGACTCTGATCGCTTCGTCATCCTCTTCCTGCGTTTGCGCGGCGCTTTGGTTGAGCGCCAGCACCTCCCTCACCGCCTTCGCGCCGGCGGACACCGCCTGAGCGCGCAGCCCAGCGTCTTCCGGATTGTCGCTCAGCTGGGAGAGGGCCTTATCTAGAGCCTCCTCAAGCAGCGGGGCCCAATCGGCCAACGTCTTCATTCACGTTTCTCTTAAGCCCACCTCTTCGACGGTGCCTGATCCTAGCCCGGCCGCCGCACCTGTCGGATAGATTTCCCGGCGAAACCGCCACGCGCCTTGAAAATCGGGGCTCACCTGGGCCGGCGCTGTTGGATAGAGGCGGCTCTATCCCCCTTTTGGCGCCCTTGCCGCTGGCGCCCGCAGCCCGAATTACGCCACAGGACTGCCGGACAGACAATTTTGGACTGAGGAGATCGCGCATGCCCGACCCGCGGGAGGGCATCGATTGGGCAAGGACGCGCGTGCAGGCGGCGCAGGAGCACCTGTCGCGCCTGATGGCGCAACGCACCCACCGGACCTTGGGCATCGCCGCGATCGTCGGCGGGGTCGCGGCTTTGCTCGCCGTCATCGCGGCGTGGGCGTGGATCTATTGGGGGCTGCCGAACGTCCCCAACGCGCAGGCGCTCTGGGCGCTCAACCGCCAACCGGGCATCACCTTCCTCGATCGCCAAGGCAACACGCTGGGCGTGCGCGGGCCCTATTACGGCCAGCGCGTCGCGCTCGGCGATTTGCCGTCCTATGTGCCGGAGGCGTTCCTTGCGATCGAGGATCGCCGTTTCTACGAGCATCGCGGCGTCGATCGCGCCGCGATCGTGCGCGCGCTCTTCGCCAATCTGTCAGCAGGCCGCACCGTGCAGGGCGGCTCCACGATCACGCAGCAGCTTGCGCGCAATCTCTTCCTGACGCCGCGCCAGACCGTGCGGCGCAAAGTGCAGGAGATGGTGCTCGCCGCGCGCATCGAGCAATTGCTCTCGAAGGATGAGATCCTCGAACTCTATCTGAACCGCGTTTATCTGGGCGAGCAGGCCTACGGCATCGACGCGGCCGCACGACGCTATTTCGGCGTACCGGCGACGGAGCTTTCGCTGGCGCAAGCCGCGATGCTTGCGGGGCTGCCCAAGGCGCCGTCGCGCTCTGCGCCCACGCAGAACCTCGCCGCCGCACAGGCGCGCCAGCGCGTCGTGCTCGCCGCGATGGTCGAAGCGGGCTTCATCACCGCCGAACAACGCGATGAAGCCGCGACGGAAGAGATTACGATCCGCGAGCGCCCCGGCGAAGGCTCACTTGGCTACGTGTTCGATTTGGCCACTGAAGAAGCAAACCGCATCCTTGACGGCGAGCCGGCCGATCTCGTCATCCGCACCACGATTGACGCAACCGTGCAGCGCGCGGCCGGAACAGCAATCGCCACCCATTTGGGCGCACGCGCGCGTGCGCAAAATCCGCTGCAGGCAGGCTTCGTCGCCATGGATCGCGAAGGCGGCGTGCGCGCGCTTGTCGGCGGCGTCAATTACAGCGCCTCCCCGCTCAACCGCGTGGTGCAGACGCGCCGCCAGCCCGGCTCCTCGTTCAAGGCGTTCGTCTATGCGGCCGCGCTCGAGGAAGGCTTCGACACCGAGGACGTTCGCTTCGACGAGCCGACCGTCATCGGCAATTGGCGGCCGCGCAACTATGACGAGGGCTATCGCGGCGCGGTGACGCTTCGGACCGCGTTCGCGCTCTCGATCAATACGGTCGCCGCGCAAGTGGCCAACGAAGTCGGCCCACGTGAGGTCGCCGATCTGGCGCGCCGCTTCGGCGTGCGCACGATGCCGCCGCAGAACCAGTTCGTGCCGCCCTCGATCGCGCTCGGCACGGTGGAGTCCACGCTCTGGGACATGACGCAGGCCTTCTCCACCTTCATGCGCGAAGGCAACCGCGTGGACGGCTACATCGTGGAATCGATCGAAACCTCTTCGGGCGAGCGGCTCTACACCCACGAAGCCGCGCGCCCGCAGCGCGTGTACGATCCCGAACTCGCGCGGCGCATGACGAGCCTTTTGGGCGCGGTGGTGCTGCGCGGCACCGGCACGCGCGCGCAGCTCTCGGGCCGCGACGTCGCCGGCAAGACCGGCACGAGCCAGGATTGGCGCGACGCCTGGTTCGTCGGCTACACGGCCGATTTCACCGCCGGCGTCTGGGTCGGCCACGACGACAACGCCTCGATGGCGCGCCGCGGCGGGCCAGGCCGCATCACCGGGGGCGCCATCCCCGCGGAAATCTGGCGCGACGTGATGACGACGGCGCACCGCGGCCTGCCCGTTCGGCGCCTGCCCGGCATCGAGCAGCCCTCGCGCAGCCCGCGCGAACTGGAGCTGGCGAGCTTCTACGACCGGCTGAAGGACGCGTTCGGTTTCGGCGACGAAGACGATGAAGACTACGGCCGCGGCTGGGATCGCGAACGCGCCTCGCCGCCGGACGATTTCTACCGCTAGTATCGAGCCATGGCTGACGGGGCGGTTCTCGCGCAGATGAAGGGCGTGCGCCTCACTTTGGGAGGCGCGCCGCTCTTTGAGGGCGTCGATCTGGCGCTGGTCAAAGGCGAACGCGCATCGCTCGTCGGCGCCAACGGCGCGGGCAAATCCACGCTGATGCGGATGTTCGCGGGGTTGGCCGCGCCGGACGCTGGCGAGATCGCGTTCGCGAAAGGCGCAAAGATCGCCTTGACGCCGCAAGAGCCCGATCTCGCCGCGCACGCGACGCTCAGAGACTATGTGCGCGCGCCATCCGTCGATCGCGACGGATCGCGTGCGGCGTTGCCCGCGCACGAAGCGGAAGCCGCACTCAATGAGTTCGATCTCGATCCCGACCGCGCGCCCGCGCGCCTCTCCGGCGGCGAAACGCGCCGCGCCGCGCTCGCGCGCGCGTTCGCCGCCGATCCCGACATTCTCTTGCTCGACGAGCCGACAAACCA
This sequence comes from Hyphomonadaceae bacterium, assembly GCA_050246475.1. Taxonomy (GTDB): domain Bacteria; phylum Pseudomonadota; class Alphaproteobacteria; order Caulobacterales; family Aquidulcibacteraceae; genus CADEEL01. The sequence goes on from JBFWVZ010000002.1 coordinate 37,303, forward strand.
TTTGGATATTCCCGCGATCGAAGCGCTCGAGGATCGGTTGCGCGCGTTCTCCGGCGCGGCGCTCATCATCAGCCACGACCGGCGCTTTCTGGAGCGCATCACGACGACGACGTTCTGGCTCCGCCGCAACCGCGTCATCCGCAACGACAAAGGCTATGGCGACTTCGACGCTTGGGCGGAACGCGTCGAGGCGGAAGAAGCGCGCGCCTTCGCAAAACTCGAAACGCAATTGAAGGCCGAGGAGCATTGGCTGCAGCGCGGCGTCACCGCGCGGCGCTCGCGCAACGAGAGGCGGCGGCGCAAACTCATGGCGATGCGCGCGGCACGGCGCGAGCGCAAAAGCTCGACCGCGCGCGTGGCTATCGAGGCAGGCCAGGCGGAAGAGTCCGGCCGCCTCGTTGTCGAAGCGAAGGGCATCGCCAAGAGCTTCGGCGACCGCGCAATCGTGCGCGATCTCTCGCTGCGCATCATGCGCGGCGACCGTGTCGGCATTGTCGGCCCCAACGGCGCGGGAAAAACGACCCTGATCGAAATTCTTTTGAAGCGCGCGCCGCCGGACAGCGGCGGCGTGCGCCACGGCGCCAATCTGGAGATCGCGTACATCGATCAGGCGCGCGCGCTGCTCGATCCCACCGTCACGATCTGGGACGCGCTGACGCCCGGCGGCGGCGACCAGGTCATGGTGCGCGGCCGGCCCCGCCACATCGCCAGCTACGCGAAGGACTTTCTCTTCACTGGATCGCAGCTCCGGCAACCCATCTGCGCGCTCTCCGGGGGCGAGCGCAATCGCGTGGCGCTCGCCGTCGCGTTGGCGAAGCCGTCAAACGTGCTGGTCCTCGATGAGCCGACCAACGATCTCGACATGGAGACGCTCGATGCACTCGAAGACATGCTTGCCGAGTATGACGGCACCGTTCTGATCGTCAGCCATGACCGCGCTTTCCTTGACGGCGTGACGACGCAAATTCTCGGGTCAATCGGTGAGGGCCGTTGGGTCGAGACGCCCGGCGGCTACGCCGACTTCGAGCGCGAGCATCCGCGCCGCGCGCCGCCGCCGTCCCCGGCCCCGAAGACGCCGCCCCGCGCATCCTCCACACCGCGGCAAGCCACCAAGCTCTCCTACAAGGAAGAGCGCCGCGCCGCCGAACTCGCGGACAAACTCCCCGCCCTCGGCGCAGAAATCGCCAAACTCGAAGCCGATCTCGCCGACCCGGCGCTCTTCGCGCGTGACGCCGCGGCCTTCCAGCGCACAGCCGCGCGCCTCGAAGCAGCCCGCGCGGAACTCGACGCTGGCGAAACGGAATGGCTGGAGATCGAGGAGCGCCGCGGCGCACTCGAATCCGCGCGCGAGAGCTAGGCGTTAACGCGCCTTAAACCACGCCCGCGCTTTCGTCGCGCCATGTTCAGACATCGTTTGCTTTTCCTCGCGCCGTTCTTTCTGGCCGCCGCGCTTGCTTACGAGACGGGGATTTCCCGCCCAGGCGGCGTCTATGCGGAAATGAGCGTCGCGAGTGCGGATGCTTGCGCACAGGCTTGCGCCGAGGACGGACTTTGCATGAGCTGGACATACCGGCGCGGCGGAACGTGCGAACTCAAGGCCACCGCGCCCGCGCCGGTGGCGCAAGACGATGCAATATCCGGGCTTTCCTCGCGCGCGCCGGCCGATCTGCGCGCCGCAGCGCCTGCCATGGTCGCGGCCGCGGCGCCGGCGCCGCCGGAAGAGCCGCTCCCCCAGCCGCCGCACGAACCGGTGACGCTTGTGCGCGCCTCGACGCCCCGGCCCGATCCCGGCGACGGCCTCCTGGGCGGGCGCGAGGATGGGCTGACGCTGCGCGCTTCCCTGCCGGACGAGCATTTCTGACGCGGGCGGCCTCGCACGAAATCTTTACGCAAGTTTCTTTAATGTCGGCCGTCTTTCGTCGGGCGGGACGCGATGGCTGTTGAAAATCGATTTGCGAAACTGGTCGATCTAGCGCGTGAGAAGGACAGCGCGCGCCGGCGCGATTTGCTGCGCGACGTGACCGACCTCTTCTTCGAAACGCGCGGCCAGCGCTCCGAAGTCTCGGACGGCCTCTTCGGTGACATCCTCCAGGCGGTGGCGGCCGACATGCAGGACGGCGTCCTGCAGGAGCTATCGCTGCGCTTCGCGGACGCGCCGGATGCACCCGTGGGGCTCATGCGCGATCTCGCCAATCATTCCTTCGAAGTCGCCGCGCCGGTGCTCAAACGCTCCAAGGTTCTGACAGACGACGACCTCGTAAAGGTCGTCCACTATCAGAGCCAGGCGCATATCAAGGCGGTCGCGCAGCGCGAGCGCATCAGCGAGAACGTCTCCGCCGTCATCGTGAAACTGGGGGACGATCACGCGCTCGACGCGCTCATCCGCAATGACGGCGCGCAAATATCCCGTGTCAGCATGGAGGCGGCGGTCGATCGCGCACGCAAGAACACGCTGCTGCATGAAGGCGTCGTCTCCCGGCGCGACATGCCGCTCGATCTTTTGAACGAGATGTATTTTCTAGTCGAGACGCGGCTGCGCGAACAGATCCTTGAGAAGAACGCAAGCGTCGATCCCCAAACGCTCGACGCGGCGCTCGCCAAAACGCGCGAGCGCATGCGCCGCAGCGCCGGCGCCGTGAGCGAGGACATGCGCAAGGCTGTCGCCTATGTCCGCGCGCAGAAGGCGCTGGGGCAGCTGAACGGCAAGCTGCTCGTTTCGCTCTTCCGCGACAACGAGATGGCGCGTTTCCTCTGCGGCTTCGCAGAGATCACCGGCATCGACTACGAAACCGCGCGCGGGATCATCGAGCGCCAGGATATCGATGCACTGGCGATGACGTGCCGCGCCAGCGACATCGAGCGCCCCCTCTTCGTCACGCTCGCGATGCTCGTGGCCGGGGGAACCGACGGCGTCATGAAGGGCGAGCAATTCGGCAAGATGTATCTCGCCGTGCCGGTCGAGGCAGCGCAGCGCGCCATGCGGTTCTACAAGATGCGCAAGGCCGCCGACGAGAAAGCAGCCGCCTAAATTCGTTCTGCTTCCAACATTGCGTAAGCGTCATTATGGTTCCCGTCATGCGCGGGGATGCGTGAATGACGGCCCTCAAGGTCCGGGAGGCGACGCTTCAAGAAGTGTTCGCGGACGCCTTCATCGCGCCCGCCGCCGTGCAGCGCGACTATCAATGGACCGAGAAAGAGTGCCAGGCGCTGTTCGACGATCTCGACCGCGCCTTTTCCCGCACGCCGGCCGGCGCGCTCGACAGCGATGAGGACGATGCCGGCGAGGAAGTTGACGAACCTGCCCCCGCTCAGGAAGTGCAGGGCGATTTCTTCGATCCCGCCCTGACCGCGCCGGCGCCGGCCGACAGACCCTATTTCCTCGGCGCGCTTGCGTTCGGGCCGCCTGACGAGGGCGAGCGCGACCGCCTTGCCGTCTATGACGGCCTGCAGCGCCTCACCACGCTCACGATCATCTTCGCGGTGCTGCGCGATCTCGCGACCGATGTCGCCGAAAGCGAACGCCTGCATGCGCTCGTTTCCGCGCGCGACGGGCGAAACCGCATTCGCCTGACCGTGCGCGACCCCACGCTCGCGACCGAGGCGCAGCAGAAGGGCGCCACGCGCAAGACGCCCTCAACACCCACGCCGACCGACATGGGCCTGCGCGTGCGGCGCGCGATCCGCCTCTTCCGCCGCAAATTCATGGATTGGCCGCTCGCGCGCCGCTCCGCCTTCGTGGACTACATCCTGCGCCAAGTGATCGTGGTCATTCTGGAGACGGACAATCGCGCGCTCGCATTTCAGATGTTCGTCACCACCAACACGCGCGGCAAGACGCTGCAGAAATCCGACATCCTCAAAGGCCAGATCATCGATCTCGTCGCACAAGAGCAGGATTCCGCCGCGGCCGAACGCCTTGCCGCGCAATGGACATCCGTGCAGCGCCGCCTCGGCAACGAGTTCGACGAATACGTGCAGACGGTCGATTTCCTTTATCGGCGCAAAGACCAGGGCGAGGACTATTTTTCCGACCTCTTCGAAACGCTCAAGACGAACCGCAAGGCGTCCACGTTCGTCGGGCGGCTGGCGGATGCGGTCTCGGCGTGGACCGAGCTTACAGCGCACCGGCACAAGAAACGCCCGCTCGACGGTTGGGAGGCGATCGTCTGGCGGCTTTCGCTGCTGCCGTGGGACGATTGGACGCCCGCCGCGCTCGCCATCATCAAGGACTATCCCGATCAGCGCACGCCGCTGCTTGCCGCACTCGAGCGCGCGTGCATCGCCATGCTTTTGACCGATCTCGCGCGCCGGCGCCGCATCGAGATCGTCGGCGGCGCGCTCTCAAAGCTCTATCAGCGCGGCGGGGAAAACTGGCGGCCTTTCCTCTTCACGACGCAGCGGCGCGCCAAGGCGGTCGATCTGCTGACGCACACCGCGATCGAAATGCGAGTCGCCAAACCGCTGGTGCGCTGGCTGGAGGGGCTGCGCTGGGGGCCCGAGGCGCCGGACTACATCGCCAACGGCACGCTGGAGCACGTGCTGCCGCTCACCTGCAAAACCGGCGCGCAATGGGAGAAGGATTTTCCGACAGCGGAAGTGCGCCAGGTGTTCGCCGAGCAGCTCGGCAATTTCGCCATCATCGACAAGGACGCCAATGAGCAGGTCTCCAACGAGGATTTCGCGGACAAGGCGCCGATCCTCAGGGCCCAATGCGACCGCTATCAGCTGGTTCGCGAGATCGCCGAGCAAGAGGTTTGGCAACGCGACCAGATTTCAACACGCACGCGCGCGCTTGCGAACGAAGTCCTGGCGTTTCTGGGGCAGCCGGGGCTCACCTAGGCCGCCCTCTCCTTCGTCGCGGTGAAGCGGATCGCGGCATTGCGCTCCTGCACATAGCCGATTTCCCAGGCCGTCTTACCCAGGAAGACCGGCGCGCCGTCCACGTCTTCGGCGATCTGAGAGCCGTGCTTGTCGATGAACGCGTCGAGATCGGTCTTGTTCGGCGCACTGATCCAGCGGGCGGCTTGGTAGGGCGAAGGTTCGAACACGACCTCGAGCCCGTATTCCGCCGCCACGCGCTCCTCGAGCACATCGAATTGAAGCGCGCCAACGGCGCCGACGACGATGTCGGCGCCAATCGTGGGCTTGAAGGTCTGCGTCACGCCCTCTTCCGCAAGCGCATCGAGCGCGCGGCGCAGATGCTTCTGTTTCAGCGGATCTTTGACGCGGCACCGCTTCAAAATTTCTGGCGCGAAGTTCGGAATGCCCTGGAACGCGACATCGCCGGATTCCGACAACGAATCTCCCACCCGCAGCACGCCGTGGTTCGGCACGCCGATGACGTCGCCGGGAAACGCCTCGTTGGTGATTTCGCGATCCTGCGCCAAGAACATCAGCGGATTGTGCACGTTCATCGCTTTGCCGCTCGCGGTCTTCAAGGTCATGCCCCGCTCGAACCGCCCGGAGCAGACGCGGAAAAACGCCACACGATCACGGTGCTTGGGGTCCATGTTCGCCTGAATCTTGAACACGAAACCCGCCACTTCATCGCGCCCTGGAACAATCTCTTCTTCCTTATCGCGGACAAGCGCGTCCTGCGGGCGCGGGCTCGGCGCATCGTTCGCCAACCCTTGCAGCAATTCGAGCACACCGAAGCGGCGAAGCGCCGAACCGAAATAGACAGGCGTCATGTGCCCGGCGAGGAACGCTTCGCGGTCGAAGCGCGGCAGCCCCTCGCGTGCGAGTTCCGCAGTCTCCACGAGTTCGTCTCGCTCCCCATCCGGCATCAGTTCGGCGAAGTGCGCGCTTTCGATGCTGACACGCTCGGCGGGCCGCAGGCTCGGATCGTCCGCGTCCGGACGCTTAAACGAAAGGAATTGCTGCGACGCGAGATCGAGCATGCCGCGGAAGCGCAGGCCCGAGCCCGCCGGCCAGAATATCGGCGCGGTGTCCATCGCGAGCTTGTCATGGACTTCGTCAAGCAGCTCGAACGGATCGCGCGCTTCGCGGTCCATCTTGTTGATGAACGTCGTGATCGGAATGTCGCGAAGGCGGCACACTTCGAAGAGTTTGAGCGTCTGCGGCTCAATGCCCTTCGCCGCATCGAGCACCATGACCGCGGAATCCGCTGCTGTCAGCGTGCGGTAGGTGTCTTCGGAAAAATCCTCGTGGCCCGGCGTGTCGAGCAGATTGAACACGACATTGTCGCGCTCGAACGTCATCACGGAGGCGGAAACCGAAATGCCGCGCTCCCGCTCGATCTTCATCCAGTCCGAGCGGGTCCGGCGGCTTTCGCCGCGCGCGCGCACCTGCCCGGCCAAGTGGATGGCGCCGCCGGCGAGCAGCAGCGTCTCCGTCAAGGTGGTCTTGCCGGCGTCGGGGTGGGAAATGATGGCGAAAGTCCGCCTGCGGGCGGCCTCCGCGGCGGGATCGGCTGTCATCGGCTTCACTTGAGGGAATGGAGCGCGGGCTTTATCGGCGGTTCGGCCTTTGAGCAAGCCAGCCCTGCAAGCGCGTCCTGTGCGGCGGGGGCGCCCAGGAGGCGCTCGGCTTGGTAAGGATGCATCCGGAGAATTCGATGCCCGACATTTTCATCGCCGCCGCGCCAGGCGACAGCGAGCGCGCCCAGCAGCTGGCGACGGCGCTGCGCGCACGCGGCTTTTCGCTCAACGGCGCAGCGCGGAACGCGAAGGCCGTGATTGCGGTGCGCGGCGCCGACGCGGATGAGAGCGTCGCGGCAGCCGCCGAAGCGGCCGCGGCGCGCAATGCGCTCATCAATGTGCGTTTCGGGGGGTCCGATGCGGCGGGTACGGAGGATTTGAGCAATTGGCCCGGCGGCGAATCCGACGCCGCGTTCGAGCGTGTCGTGCAGGCGGCGGCGCGCTTGCGCGGGCGCCCTGCAATCGCCGCCACAACGCGCACGCGCGATGCACGTTTGCTGCGCCGTGTGATGATCGGGGGCGGCCTCGCCGCGCTGGCGCTGCTCGCCGGCTTTATCATCACCCAATCGCTGAACCGCGTGCCGCCTTTGCCGCCGCTGCCCGGCGCCGAGCAGACCAGCAGCATAAGCCCGCAGAGCGAAGACGAAGACTTCGCCGCCTCCGAATTCACCGACAGCCCCGGGCCCGCCGAGTCCTACGGGCTGACGCAAGAAGAAATGAACGCCGCCGATCCGCGCGGGCTTATCCAGCTCGCGCTGGAGCGCACGGCAATTGAATCGATCGAAGCCGGCGCCGCGCAAGGCGACACGCTCGGCCAGACGCTGCTTTGCCTTGCGCGCACCTATGGCGAAGGCCTCCCCGAGGATCGCGGCGAAGCGCGCCGGAACTGCGAACGTGCGTCTGCGTCGAACAGCGCGCTTGGCGCCTACATGCTTTCGACTTTCCTGCGCGAGGGCGAACCGGGCTATGCCCCGAACCCGGGCGTCGTCGCGCAAGCCGATGCATTGCTGCGCCGGGCCGCGCTGGCGGGCGATCCGCGCGCGCAGACCGATCTCGCGCGCGCCGCAATCGAAGCGGAGCGCAATGACGAGGCCCGCCGCTTCGCCGACGCCGCGCGCAGCCAAGGCTATGCGCCGGCGATGACTCTGACGGGGGAAATGTTCGAGCGCGGCTTGGGCGGCGTTGCGCAGGACTACACACGCGCGCGGCAGGAATATCTCTCCGGTTCGCAGCGCGGCGACGGCGAATCCTCGCGCAGGCTCGGGCTTCTGTTCGAGCGCGGCTTGGGCGGCCCGGCCGATCCCGCGCAGGCGCGTACATACTTTCGCCGCGCCATCGCGCAGGGCGTCACTGCGGCAAATGAAGACATGGCGCGGCTCGGCCCGGGCTAGGGGCCGCGCGCATCATCGATCCGCTCGGTGAGGAACGTCCGCCCGGCGCGATCCTCGATTTCTACAATCCAGAGATCGGGATCCTTCTCCCAGCGCTTGCGCGCATATTCGTCGATCGCGCGCTCCTCGACGCCGAGCGGCCCGGCGGAAAGATCGAGCCAGATGCGCTCCCCCTCTCCGTCGCGTGCGGGCGCATAAAGGCGCGCGCGCCCGTCGAGCGTGGCGACCTTGACAAGCGTCGCGCCGCCATCGGGATCGCCGCGCCGCGTGACGGCCGCGAAGGCGCCGCCCACCTCCGCGCGGCGAATAAGGGCTTGTACCCATATTTCTGTCTTGAGTTCCGGCGGCGGCTTCATGTGTTCACCTTAGCGCAAGATGCACGCCTTAGCTTCCGTCCATGCGCCGCGCGCTCTTCGCCCTCCTCCTCTGCGCTCTCGTTGGCGCGCAAGCGCCGCCGCCCGCGCAAGCTAATTTCGCCGAGAGACGTGCGCTTTTGGAGGCCGACCGCCTCTGCAGGCTTTTTGATTCCGACATCCGCAGCGCGCTCGAGGCCGGCGCCTGGCAGGCGCGCGGCGCGCTTCTCCGCGGCGGCTGGACGCTTGCGCGGCTTGGCGAACTGGAGACCGCCGCAATTCAAGCGGCGCGCGCGCGCCGCTGCGGCGATCCGCGCACCACGGAGGCCGCGAACCGCGCACGCGAGGCCTTCGCGGCTTGGGTGCGTCTGCCGAACATGCGTTTTCCAGGCGCCGAGCGCGCCTGGACGGCGCGGCGCGTCGCGGACTCGTCCGGCTGGCTCCTGGTGCAGGACATTCCTCGCGCCGGCGCCTTCGGACTGCAGGAGATGGACCGGCGCTCCTATGTCGCGCTGATCCTTCCGCTGAACCAAGGCCGCGCGCCGCCGGGCGCTGCAGAAATCATCGTGCGTGATCCGCTGCGCGCGCGCGCAACGCTCTTCGACGTGCCGGGGCGGCAAGCGCGCGGGCTCGCGGCGGGGGCGCCTTCGCCGGCGATGGCGCGGCGCATCCTTGCTCGCAACCGCGCGGTCGAGACGGTCAACGGCCGGCGCCGCGTCGTCTTTGCATTCCCCGACAGCGTGATGGGAGAGATGGCGGCGCTCGATCCGCGCGAGGCGGCCGAAATTCGCATCGGCGAGACACGCTTCCTGATCGAGATCGGCGATCTTGCTGCGGCGCGCGCCTTCCTCTCAGCTCAGCCGCGCTGAGCACGCCCTTCGACCGGCAAACGCACAGTGACGCGTGCGCCGCCGCCTTGCGCATCGCCGATGCGCAACCTTCCGCCGTGCAATTCCGTGAGCGCGCGGGCGAGCCCGAGCCCAAGCCCCGCGCCCTCCGCATGCTCGCCGTTTTCACCGCGCTCGAAGCGGCGCGTGAGGCGGGCGCGCTCATGGGTGGGTATGCCGGGCCCGGTGTCGCTCACCTCGATCAGCGCATCGCCTCCGCGCACGCGCGTTGACACGCTTACGCGCCCGCCGCCAGGCGTAAACTTCACGGCGTTGCCGACGATGTTGTTGAGCACTTGGCGCACGGCGCCTGTGTCCACGTAGGCGCGCAGCGGCGTCTCGCCTGTCGCGATCTCGAGCGTCACGCCTTTCGCCGCCGCCGTGCTTTGCGAGAGCGCGGCGACTTCGCGCACGATCTCATTCACGTCAGCATGTTCTCGATCGAGCGTGTAGCGCCCCGCTTCGATGCGCGAGAGATCGAGCCGCCGGTTGATGAGCTCGAGCAATTGCCCGCCGCTCTGCCGAATGAGGCCTGCATATTCCGCGTAGCGCGGGTCGTTCTCCCCAAACACGCGCTGCTCAATCATGTCGGCGAAGCCGACGATGTGCGTAATGGGCGTGCGCAATTCGTGCGCGGCTTCCGCGATGCGCAGAGAAGCGGCCTCACCAGCCGGGCGGGCGCGCAGGCCCGCAAGCGCGAAAGCCGCGCCAAGCACACCCGCGGCTGCCAGGAAGAACGGCAAGAGACCGAGCGCGGGATCCGCCGACGCGAAGAACCCGCCCAGCCCGTAAGCGAGGACCGCGAATGCAAGAGCCGTCCAGACCAGCCCCGCGCCGCCGAGCGCCGCTGCGTATGCGATTGGTATCGCTAGCAGCGTCGCCGCCGGGCTCGCCCAGCCGCCGGTGACGGCGAGCAGCATGGCGCCCGACAACGCCCAGGCCAGAACAAAGTAAATCTGGGCCCAACCGTTCCGCATGCGCGTCTGCAGGATGAAGCCCGCCAGCACCGGCGCCAGCGCCACGGCGCCCAAACCAGCCAGGGCTCTCAGATCGCCTCCGAAACGCAAAGCCATGGCGAACGCAAGGGCGGCCGCAAAAAGCTGCCCCCACAGGCTTAGCGCGAGGCTCCTGGCGTTCATCCCCCCGGAAAATACAGATGTTACTGAAACTTGTGTTGGCGCCAAAACCGCACCCGCGCGTAAAAGGGCTCTTAACGCCTCGAGGGCGATCGTGACTTGAGGGAGTCGCGCAGAAAAGCGGGTTCCCCAAGCACGTTTTATATGGGCGGATGAATTCGAGGAGCAGCGGATGCGGAGCCTAGCGGTCCTGACGACCACGGCGGCGATCGCCCTTATCGGTGTGGCGAGCGCCCAAAACGCGGGCGCGCCCGGGGTGAGCGACCAGGGCGCTGCGCCTTCGGCGCCGGCCGTGGGGGCCGGCGGAAACCCGGTGCAGAGCGCGGTGCACGCTTATGTCGCTTTCCAGAACGACATCGGCGATCTGCGCACGCAGCGCGTCGGCAACGCCAACGAACTCGAACGCGTCATCGATATATCCGCCCGCCACAACCGGGACGCCTTCTCGCGCGGCTGGATCGCCTACGGGGCCATGGTGGCGGCGCAATCGCCGGCGTTCGTGCGCGGCGTTCGCGAAGCGGCCGCCCATTACGGCCGCGACGCCGTCATCCGCGGCATGAGCGTGGATACAGGCTGGGCGCGCCTGCTCAACGGCGGCGACGAAGCCACGCGTCTCATTCTCGATTCCGCCACGGCGGACGCCGCGCGCATCACGGCCGTGGCGGATCGCTACCGCGAACTCGCCTACAGCCTGCAGCGGCAAGGCTGGGCCAACGCCCGCGCGCCGGGCCAGGAAGCGCGCGTGCAGCGTGTTCGCGGCCTCGGCGCCGGCGCGGCGGTGGTCAGTCCCGGAGACAATCCCGGCCGCTTCTACGCCATGCCTCTCAGCTTCCAGCCGCAGACGGACCCCACCGCCTTTGGCGGCCGGCGTTTCTGGGACGCGATCCGCGGCGGCGCCGCGCCCGTCGACAATGCGGCCAACGTCTCCGGCACGTGGCGCATCAAGCCCGAGCGCGGCGAGGCCGTGAATCGCATGACGACGATCGCGGCGCTGCAAGCGCTCGGCGCCGACAACAATCCCACGCAAATCGACGCGCTGCTCAACGAAACGCGTTCGCGCAATTGCATCGAGATGGCGCAGCTTCAGCTCTATCAATGCATGTCGGCGGCGCGGTTCCGGTACGAGAACGCGTTCTGCATGGGCCAGCACGCGCTCAGGGACATGGGCACCTGCATCAGCGGCATCGCCCAGCCGGCGCCGGCGCCTGGGCAGACGCCGATCCCGCCTGGGGGCCAGGCCGCGGGGAATGCAGGCCCGACGCTGGCGGCCGCCGAAACGCGCAACGCCGCGCAACGCTAGCCTTGTCAGCCGCGCGGGCGGAGCGCATCTCCCGCGTGTGAGCCAAAACGGCATCGACGCAGCCATCGCCGCGCTCGCGGACGATTTCGCCCTCTTCTCCGATTGGGAGGAGCGCTACGCGCACGTGATTGAGCTTGGCCGCACGCTGGAGCCGTTGAGCGAGGCCGAACACAGCGAGGCCAACAAAGTCCGCGGCTGCGCGAGCCAGGTCTGGCTCGTTTCCGAGCCGCGCGGCGGCAAGCTTTATTTTCGCGGCGACAGCGATGCGTTCATCGTGCGGGGGCTGATCGCCGTGCTGCTCTCGATCTTCTCAGGACGCACGCCGCGGGAAATCCAAGCGGCCGATCCGCGCGCCGTGTTCGACAGCCTAGGGCTTGCAAGCTCGCTGACGCCGCAGCGCTCCAACGGCATGATCGCGATGATCGAGCGCATGAAGCGCGAGGCGGCGGCATCGGCTTAACGCGGCGGGCGCGCGAGCTGCGCCAGCGCAAGTTTCAAGGCGATCTTCGCCGAGCGCGGCGGCCAATGCTGCGCGCGCTCGAATTCCTCAAGCCCACAATCGCGCAGCAAGAGCGCCTCGACGACGCTTCTAAGCGGCGGCGCCAGCGACTTGAGCGCTGCGTCCACACGCGCACGCGCGTCGATGCCGATCGCAAGGGATGCTTCGCGCCCATTGCCGGGGCCGCGCGCGTTTCGGCTTTGGGGCGGCGCGGCCCAATCGGCGCCGCGCACGAGACCCGTCTGCCCCGCATCCCAGTCGGCGCGCAGCCGCTTGGCGGCGCTCATCTCCTCGGGCGCCAGCCATGGCGCGCCATCGACGTTGCGCAGCTTCACCAGGCGATCGATCGCGCCGAACGGCGAATAGCCGCGCGCGGCGCGCAGATCGCCATCCTTGTCGATCACGATGCGATCGATGACCGGCGCATGTTGCGCGAGGAAGGCCTCGTCCGGCCTGGCGGCAAGGCGCATGGCGGCGGCCGCGCCGGCTTGCGTCAGCGTGTAGATATCGCCCTCCGGGCCGCGGGCGATCGCGCCCTCCGCGGCGAGCGCGGCCACCTGCTCCGCGCTCAGGCGCACGATCGGCCTGCGCCGGCGATCCCCGCGTGGAAATACGCCAAACCCCTTTCGGTGCGGATCCGGCGCAAGCACAGCGCCCGACGCACTAAGGCGCTGCAACGCTCGCGCGCGATCCCGTTCGCCCGGTTCCGTTCTTGCGCCCGTCATGCGGCGTTCTCGTCCCGCGGCGGCGCGGGCGCATCGCGCAGGGCGTTTTCCAACGACGCAATCCAGCCGTCGAAAGCGGGATCGTCGCGCCTGTCCTCGATGACGTGGCATGCGTGGCCGACGGTGGAGCGATCGCGCGCGAAGGCGGCGGCGACCCGCGCGAGGCTCATCTCGAATGCGACGTGGCAAAGGTACATCGCGAGCTGGCGGGCGAAGGCGGCCGCATTGGGGCCCCGCGCCAGCGTCGCCACCCGCGCCGGCGACATGCCGAGCGCAAAAGCTGTCATACTCATGGCGAGACGCGCCCGCGCCTGATCCGCCGATGTTTGCGTCTTCAACTCATCCACCCCACACCTCCTGGCTCATTGCGCGGCCAGGATGCCTAATTGTCCGGGGTGTAGGATAACTTTCCTAATTATGGGCGCGCAATCCTCCTAATTGAAAGTTCCGCAGCCCGACCTCGCGCGGCCGGAAAATTTCAATAGATTCATCAACCTCCGCGACGGGAGGTGCCTAGGCCCATGCGCTTGGCGAGGTCCGATCGGGCCTTCGCATAGTTCGGCGCCACCATCGGATAGTCGTGCGCCAATCCCCATTTCGCGCGGTATTCTTCGGGCGTCATGCCGTAGCGCGTGCGCAAATGGCGCTTCAAGGATTTGAATTTCTTGCCGTCTTCCAGACAGACGATGAAATCGGGCGTCACCGAGCGCTTGATCGGCACCGCTGGCTCCTGGGCCGCTTCCGCGCTGATCTCGACGCCGGCGCCGATGTCCTGAAGTGCGTTGTAAACGGTGCGGATGAGGGCTGGCAGATCCTGCGCGGGCACCTGGTTGGCGCTCACGTAAGCGGAAACGATGTCCGCAGCCATGTCGATGAGATCAGACCTCTGATCCATTGCGCCCCGGTCCTCATAATCTAGTTTTCGCGCAATCTAGACATCGGCTCAAGCAAATCAAGTCCCAATCAGGTCATCGTCGATAGACGCAAGAATTAAGCGGTTGTTAGCCTTACGTTCCCGCAGTACCGGTCTTTATTCACATAGCGAAGACATAGACCAAGACAACAAGGCCCAGCGCGCCGGCGAGCGCGGCGAGCGCGCCGGCGGGGCCGTCCGCGTAGGGCCGGTCGGTTGCGCGGGCAAACGCGGCGAGCGCGCGCGCCGCCCCGGAGGCGGCCGCGTCGCCGGCTGCTCGAACCCCGCCATAGACCCGCAGCGTCACGATCCCGCACCATCGCGCGATGGCCGCGGCCGGCCCGCGAAGAAAGGCGTCAACGTCGAGAAGCGCGCGCTTCCTTTGCGTCACGCCAAATCCGATCATGTGCATGAGCCCGGCCGCAAACAGCGCCGCGGCGAAGAATTCGATGCGCGGCGCCAAACGATCGACCGCGTAGGCGCTGTATGCGACAGGCGCGGGCGGCAGCAGATCGAGCAGCCATCCCGGCGCCAGGCCGACCGTGATGCAGAGAAATGCGGCGAGCGCCATTGCCTGCAGCGACGCGTAGGAGTGAGCGCGCTCCTCGCGCGGAGCCGTCCGCATGCGTCCAAAGAAAAGCGCAACCGGAAGCCGCACGGCAGCAAACGCCGCGCAGGCGGCCGATGCGCCAAGCAAAACGAACCAGGCCTCGCGCTGCCCGGCGCTTTCAATCGCTTCGAGCGAAAGTGTGGTGGAGACGTAACCCGCGAAGCCCGGCGCAGCCGCCGCGGACAAACCCGCGATCGTCGCGAAGAGCGCTGTGAGCGGCATCGCTCGCGCCAAGCCGCCGAGCGCGGACGCGCTCGTCTCGCCGGTGCGCTCCGCAATGAAGCCGGCGGCGAGCGTCAGCGCGCCATAAGCGAGCGTCGTCGTGAACACGTGCGCGGCGGCGCCGGCGAGCGAGAGCGGCGCGCCGACGCCGATCGCGGCCACGATCAATCCCATCTGCGCGATGAGACTATAGCCGACAGCGCGGCGGATATCGTCGTCCGCTAGCGCCATCAATGCGCCGATCACCGCCATCGCGGCGCCGGCCGGCACAAGCAACGCTTCACCGGAAAAGCCGCGCGCGAGCCCGTAGAGCCCCGCTTTCGCCGCGAACACGGCCAGCGCCGCGGCGCCGATAGAGGATGCGTTGGCCAGCGCATCCTTGAGCCAGACGTGCGCGATGGGCGCGGCCACCTTGATCGCAAGGCCTGCTAGGAAGAACGCGCCGCCCACTGAATCGGCCGGCAAGCGTGTGAATTCGCTCCCGAAGCCGTCCGCGAGATGAAACGCGACCCCTGCAAGCAGAAGCAAGCCGCCGAGCCCTTGCCAGATGAAGAAGCGCACGCCCGCGTCGTAGGCCGCGCCGGCTCGCGCGGAGAAGATGATCCACGCGCCCGCGATCGTCGCCAATTCGATCGCGGCGACGAAGCTGATGAGATCGCCGGCGAACACCGCGGTCATCCCCGCCCCGCCCATCAGCATGATCGCGGCGTCCTCGAGACGGTGGCCGCGCGCGCCCGAGGCGAGCGCCATCATCACCGCGCCCGCCGCGAACGCCATGCCGAACATTTGCGACATCGCGTCGAGCCGGAGCAACGTAACCTGCAGGCCGATCTGCGCGGTGCGCGCGTAATCGCCGAACGGCGGCGAGAGAATGAGCCAGAGGCTCAACGCCGCCGCCGTGACCATGATCGGCACGCGCGAGATCCGGGGCGACGCGAACACCGCGACAGCAGCCAGAATGAGGGCGAAGCCGGGGTTAGCGGTCAGCGTCAGCATGATAGTTTCTCATGCGCGCACGACGCGGGCCCCGGCCCAGCACGATGCGCAGCAAGCGCGCGATGGCCATCGCCGCGACGACGGCAAACGCGGCGAAACCCGCCATGAAGCCCGGCTGCGCTTCAATGACGTCAAGCAGAGGCCGCCGCAGCACGAACGCGTCGAGTGCGATCGCAATGGCGGTAATGCCCGCAAGCGCGGCCAGCGCGACGCCCGTGAGCCTGCGCGCGTACCAGGGGCTTTCTTCGGGCCGGCTCATGGCGCACCCCACAATTGCGCGAGGAATTGCGCGAGCGGATCCACGACGAAGATGAGTGATGCTGTCGCCGCCGCGGTCAACACCACCGGCGCGACAAGCCCGATGGAAGCGCCGTCGGGGCGGCGGAACGGATCCTCTGGCGCCGCGCCGACCAGCGCCTTTGCCGCGAGCGGCGCGAAGCAGGCGAACGCCGCGATGGCGCCAAGCGCGGCAAGGCCGCCTGCCCAGATAGCGTGGCCTTCCGCGGAAGCGGTCATCAGCCAAAGCCTCGGCCACGCGCCAGCCAATGGCGGCAAGCCGATAATCCCCGCCGCACCGATGGCGACGGCGGCGAACGTCCACGGCATGACGCGCCCGAGGCCGGTGAAGGTGTTGACCGTCAGCCGCCCGGTCGCTGCCTCGACGTTTGCAAACGCCATGATGAGCGTGAGCGCGCCCGCCGATTGCGCGATCAATTGCAGGATCGCGGCGAAATAGCTTGGCGGCGCGGCCAGCATCGCGCCCGCGATCACAGCGGCGTTCTGCGCCACCATCGCGTAGGCCATGCGTGCGCGGATATCGCTCTTGCCCAGCGCGTTGAGCGCCGCGACGCACATCGTCGCGCCCGCGAGCGCGAGCAGCAGGCGGGCGGCCGTTTGGGCTTCGCTCATCGCCGGGCCGAACACGTAGAGCGTCGTCTTCAAGATTCCGATCGCGCCCGCCGGCAGCACGGCCAACGCCTGCACCGTCGCGATTGCAGGGAACGAGGCCTGAGAGCCCTCCGGCAGCCAGCGATGGACGGGCGGGAGCGCGGCCTTGGCGAACCCGAACACGAAGAGCGCGAGCAGCACGTCCGCGATGATCGGCGTGGCGTGCCCCGCAAGCACGCCGCCCGCGCGGAACGTCACGTCGCCTGCGAGCGCATAAGTCCACACGATCGCGGGCAAAAGGAGCGCGATCGAGGCGCCGAGCAGCATCGAGAGATGAAGCCGCGCCGCTCGCCTTGCGCGCTCGTCGCCCGCGTGTGCGATGAGCGGCGCGCTCGCAAGGGTGAGCCCCTGGTAGAAGACGAAAAGCGCGAAGAGGTTCGCGGAGAACGCGACGCCCATTGTCATAAAGGCGCAGAGCGCGATGAACGCCTGCATGCGTCCGGGCGTGGGGTCGCGCGCCGCACGCAGCCACGCGGCGGTGTGGAGCGCGTGCAATGCGCCCAGCACGCTGAGCGCGGCCGCGGCGGCCGCGCCGAGCGGCTCGAGCGCCAACGCGAAGGCCACATCGGGCAGTGGGCGCGCCAGCACGATCGTTGCATCCGCGCCGCGCGCGGCGGCGAAAGCGAGGGCCACGCACGCCCCCGCCTGCGCCAGCGCGAGCAACACGTTGAGCGCGTCGCGCAAGCCGGGCGGCCGCGGAAGGAACGCCGATAGCGCCGCGCGCAGCAAGGGCGCGCCGAACGCGATCAAGAAGAGCGACGCAACGCTCATGGCGCGACGCCCGCCAACAGCTCGCCCGCCAGGCTCGCGACGCGCCACAGCCATGAGGCGTCGAAGCCGAGGCCAATGGCGCCCGCGATCGCGGCGGCGTGCAGCGGCGCGAGCGAGACGCGCCAGGGATCGCGCTCCAGCTCCACGCCGCGGCGCGCATAGAGACGCTCGATCAGACGCCCGCCATAGAACACCGCCGCGAGCGAAGCCGCGATGATCACGCCGGCGGCCCACCACCATGCGACACTCAGCGACGCTTCGATCAGACGCCAGCGGCTCAGGAAGCCGATCGTCAGGGGCGCGCCGATCAGCGAAAGCGCCCCGATGCTCATCGCGGCGCCCGCAAGCGGCGCGCGCCGGGCGAAACCATCGAGCGCCGCAAGCGGCGCGCGGCCTTCGATGACGGCCGCGCCGCCGAGCAAGCCGAGCGCGATCAGCGATTGCGCCGCCACGTGCATGAGCGCCGCGGCGTGGCCCGCCGGCGAAGCAAACGAGAGCGCGATCAGAACCATTCCAGTCTGCGCGGCGCCCGCATAGGCGACGAGGCGGCGAAGATCGCTTGCGCCGATGGCTTGAATCGAGCCGATGGCGACGCTGGCTGCGCCGAGCGCCGCCAGAGCGGCGCTCACGCCGCGCGCAAGGCCCGCATCGCCGAGATCGGCGGCAAGCGCCAAGCGCGCTACGACGATGAGCGCCGCGATCGCGCCCGCGCTCGCCCAGGCAAGAGAAGCGATCCGCGCGCCGCGCGAGAACGCCGCCGCCATCCAAAGATTGAGCGGCGCGGCGCCGGCCAGCGCGCAAGCGCCGCCGATCATCAGCGCAAAGCCCGCCGCAAACGAACGCGCCCGCGCGCCCTCCCCGGCGACGGCCGCGATCTCGGCCAGATCGAACGTTCCCGCGGCATTGAACACGAGCGCGGCGCCAAGCGCAAAGGCGAGGACGGCGGCGGCGCACCATGTCAGCATCCGCAGCGAAGCCGAGAGCGCCGCGCGATCACGCTCCGCGCCAAGCGCCGTCATCGCGCACGACGCAATCGCTCCGACGGACAAGAAGACGAAGAGCGACAAGAGATCGTTGGCCAGGAGCGCGCCCAGCCAGCCGAAGCAAGCCAGTTCGAGGAGCGCGATCATGTGCGCGGCCGCGCCGGCGCCGGCGTCCGCGCGAGCCAGATGCCCGCACGCCAGCACGCACGCAGCGCCGGCAATCGCCACGATCGGCGCCGCGGCTACAGCAATGGCGTCAACGTGCAGCCCGAACGGCGCGGCGCTGAAGCGCGGGCTCAGCAGAAGCGAGGCGCCCGCCGCGGCGAGCGAAAGCATGCTCGCGACCAGCCACGCCGCGCGATGCCGTTGCAGCGCAAACGCGAGTGCGGCGGCGATCAGCGGCGCGAACACAAGGATTGCGGAGGCGCTCGCCCGCGCCGCGGCGGCGGCTTCCGCGATCATGGTTCTAGTTCGTCCGCGCTGTCGCTCGCGGCGTATTCGGCTGGATCGGCGCTTCCATATGCCTCCGAGGCGCGCGCCGCGATCGCGGCGCCGAGCAACACAGCGCCGGTTGCAGCCGCAAGCACGGCCAACGCAAGCACGGGCGCGCCCAGAGCCGTAATCGCAAGCGCGGCGCCGGCATGGGCAATCACCAAACCAGCGACGCGTTTGACGCCGGCCGCGGCGGTGAACGCTACGGCCACGCCGATCAGCGCCGCGATCACGCCTGCCGCGAACAGATATGGCGCCGCGCTTATCACCAATCGCCGTCCGGCAGATCATGCGCGCGCCCAGCGAAAGCGAGCAGAGCGAGCGCGAACGCGGCGCCGATCAGCAAGTACGCGCCGAGCGGGGCGAGAAACGGCGGGGGCGCGTGGCCGCCGAACGCGGCGGCGGCCGATAAAAGCGCCAGCGCGGCGCCGGCAAAGGCGGCCAGACGCAACGCGAAGGGCGGCAGCGCGCGCTTCGTCGCCTCAACACCGAACACAAGCGCATGCAGGAAGATGGCGAGAGCGGCGAGCGCGCCGCCCGCCAGCGCGCCGCCGCCGAAGAGCGCGAGATGGAGCGCAAACAACAGCGCGAACGGCAGGGCCGTCTTCGCCGCCGCGCGTACGATCACATGCCTCGCATCGCGCATCTCAATCGTCCGCTTCGGTGCGGCGGAGTGCGAAGAGGCCGCGCTGACCGAAGCCGAGCAGCGCGAACGCGCCGACGGCGCCGGCAAAAGCGATGAGCGCGGCCAGAACATCGACGCTCTGTATGAGAGCCTCCGCGTCAAGCTGCGGCGCGGGGGCGATTTCCGGGGCGGCCCATAGAATGGCCGCGCCCGCGAGCGCCGCGGCGATCGCGCCCGGCAGCGCGCGCGTGAGGCGGATGGCGCGCGCGGGACGCGCGCTCAGCAAGGCCGCGCCAAAAAGCGCGACAGACGCCAGCGCGCCGAGCACGGCCAGCATCAGGGCGACGGGCGGCGCTGAAAGCAGCAGCGCGGCGAGCGCGGCGGCGCAAAACACGATGAGCACAAACGCCCCAATCGGAAAGAATGGACGCATGAGCGCCGCACCAAGCGCGGCTGCAATGAAGAGCGCCGCGGCGGCCAGCGCGAGCCAAGGCGCGAAAGCGGCAAAGCTCATGGCGCGCGCTCTCCTGGACGCGGCGCTGTATAGGCGCCCGAGAGCGGCGCCAGACCCGCGCCGTGCGCCGCGCTCGCCAGCATGTGCGCGGCAGCGGGAGCAAGCGCGGCCCAGAGCGCGCCGAGCACGACGAGGCGCAGCGCCGTCTGCCAATCCCAGGCGGCGAGCGCGAGGCCCGCAAGGATCGCGGCGGCGCCGAGGAGATCTCCCGCCGCGTTCGCGTGCAGGCGCGTGTAGAAATCGGGGAAGCGCAGCAGCCCCGCAGCGCTCACGATCAGCGCGACGACGCCCGCGCCGATCAGCGCGCCGGAGAGCGCCAGACGCACGATATCGCCCACCTCATTCACGCTGCGCGCTCCGGCTGTGCGAGCGGCGCCTGCAGCGTTCGATAGCGCAGGAACTTGAGCGCCGCCGCGACGACGACGAATTCCGCGAA
Source organism: Hyphomonadaceae bacterium (assembly GCA_050246475.1). Taxonomy (GTDB): domain Bacteria; phylum Pseudomonadota; class Alphaproteobacteria; order Caulobacterales; family Aquidulcibacteraceae; genus CADEEL01. The sequence goes on from JBFWVZ010000002.1 coordinate 57,544, forward strand.
CAAGAGCGCGATGGCCGCATCGATCCAGGCGCGTGCGCCAAACGCCACCGCCGCGATCGCAATCAGCAAGGCGGCGCGCATCGCGAACGCGTGCGCGGCAAGCATACGGTCATGGAGCGTCGGACCGAGAAATCCGCGCAACAGAATAAGCGCGAGCGCAACGAGCACTCCCACGCCGGCGCCAGCGAAGACGAGCGGCGCGATCATTGCGCATCTCTCCCGCCCGCGGCGGCGTTCGCGCCGGTTTCAAGCGCGGCGAGCGCGCGCGCATCAAGCGCGTCTTCCTGCATCAGGTGCGCGAAGAGCCCTTCCGCATCGGTCTCGACGACGATTGCGGCGGCGGCCGAGGTCAACGCGTTGGCGAAGGTCGCGCGGGAGAACCCGTCGCTCGTGCGCGCGCGAATGCGCAGCAATTCCGGCTTGAGCGTCACGTCCGCGGCCAATGCGGCGCGCAGCACGCGCGCGGATTCACTCATCGCAGCAGGCAATCGGGCGAAGAAGAACGCAATGAGCCAAGGCGCGCGCGCAAGCGGTGCGCTCTCGCGGTCGGCCTGCGTCAAGCGAAGGCCCAAGGCGCACGCTACGGCGATCGAAACACCGCCAAGCACGATCCCCTCGCCGCCTGGCGCAAGGGCGTACCAAAACGCTGTAAGGCCAACGAGCGACGCGGCGGCGTAAATCATCGCGACCCCTGAGGGGCACGCGATCCGCGCCCACCCGAGTCGTCTTAATCGCGTCGGCTGCGATTAGCCAGCGCGCGCGCTAGCGCCTGAGAAGCAACGCGGCGTTGCGCTGCGCGGGCAGAAAATCGATCTCGTCGCCGATGTCATCGTCGAGCAATTGAATGCCGGCCGCGGCATCGGCGCTGAACGACCAATTCCAGTAACGCAGAACGGTTTGCGCCTTGGCTGTGGACAACATTTCAAACGCCATCATCGTGCGCCCATAGGCGGTGTCTGGATTGTCGGCGTCGCCCAACGGACGGCGCAGCCCTTTCCAGATCGATGTCACGAAATTGCGCTTGAGCCCTGTCGCCTTCGCGAGCACGGCGATGGGTTCGCCGCCCGGATCGGAGAAAATCTGCACCGCCGTCTGCGGCTTCACCCCGGCCAGGTGGGCGATTTCGTTCATCAACTGCGTGTCGAGCCCGGCCTCGGCGCGCAGCGCGGCGCCCTCGAGGGAGCCGTGAACGCTGCGGGTCGCTGCCTCACGGTTGCGCTGGCGCCGTTCTATGAGCTGCAGCGCCTTGCGCGTCTCCGCATCGGCCCAGCCTTCCTGCGCCGCGAGCGCGAAGACCTCGCCAAGGCTTTCGATCAGCACGGAGCGGTCCACCGGATAGCGCTTGAGGATCGCGTGGCGCGCCTCAGCCCCGCACCACCAGAATAGGACAAGCGCCTGCGTCGGCCTCAGTTCCGGGCGCGCAATGAGCGGTGCGCACAAGGCCGGGGCGGCGCGCGAACGCGCCACCGCCATATCGACGGCTTGAGCGGAGAAGCGTGCGCCGGAATTCTTCAGCAGCGTTTCGATGACCGGCGTCTCGTTGGTCTGCACCAGAGCGTCAACCACGGCCTCCGAGAGCGTCTTTCGCCGCGCGATCGCGTGCCAATGCGCGGCCACGCCGGCCCTGACCGTCGCGATCAGGTCGGAATCGTCGAAGCCGATGCCGTCCACGATCAGAGGTTGCGAAACGTTGATGTCGTCGCGCGCCAAATAGCGCAGCAGAGCCTTTGGCGCGTCGTGAATGGCGGCCAGCCCGAGCGCGACCCTTGCGCGCAAATCCGCGCGGCTCGTGCGCAGAAGGCCGACAAGGATGTCGGCCGCCAGCTGGCGCTCATAGGGGGGAATGCGGCTCGTGGGCCAGCAGACCAGCTCTCCGAGCCGGTTCACGATGGCCGTGCGCGCCTCCATGCGGAGCGCATCGCTGAGCTCCAGAGGCGCCGGTTCGGCGCGGGCTTCGGCCTGAGTCGTCATAAGCGGTTCAAGGGGAGCACGCGGCCCGTTAATCTGGCGTCAATCGCGTTCGGCGGATCGATCGCGGCAGGCAGCGCGCGAGGACCAGTCACGATGGACCATCACGCCCAGCGCCCGGCACGCGGCGCGGAGCTGCGCCTCTATTACCTTCTGGTCGGCCTCTACTTCTTCACGTTCGGCGTCCAGATCGTTTTGTTTCCGAGCCTTGTTGCGTTTTCGCTCGGGGCCGATCCCGAACTGGTCGGCGTGGCGCAGATGGCGATCTCAGCGCCGATGTTCGTGTTTCTGCTGTTTGGCGGCGCGCTTGCGGAGCGGGCCAAAGCGGGGCCGACGCTCGGCCTGCTGCAGGCGATGCTCGCCGCGCCAATGCTCGCGCTCGCCTGGATCGTGGCGATCGGCGCGGTCACCTATTCCATCCTCATCGTCTATGCGGTGCTTGTCGGCACGATCGCGGCCTTCATGCTGCCGGTGCGGGATTCCGCGCTCAACGGCGTCGTGGAGCGCGATCTGGCGCGCGGGCGCAGCGTGAGCCTATCGCGCGCCGCGGCGACGACCGCGGCCGTGCAGATCGGCGCGCAGATTCTCGGCATCCTGCTCGCGCGCATGGCGGGCAACCATCCCGCGCCGTTCCTCATCGCCATGGCGGTTTCGCTGCTGATCGGCGCAGTGCTTTCATTGCGGTTGCAGGCGCCGCGCCCCGAGGGCCAGCGCGGGCGCTCCCTCATCAGTGCGTTCGGCGATATCTGGGACGGCCTCAAATATGCGTTCCGAAGCCCCGTGATGGGGCCGATGATCGGTTCGGCCGCCTATGTCGGCGTCTTCATGGTGGGCTCGTTTCAGGTGCTGTTTCCGCTCATCGTGCGCGACGCTTATGGCGGCACGCCCGCCGAGCAAGCGGGGCGGCTCGGCTTTCTCTTCGCGTGCTTCTGGGGCGCGTGCTTCGTTTCCGCGGCGATCCTCTCGCGCCTGCCGCCAATCAAGTTTCCCGGCCGCGCGCTCGTGCTCTCGCACCTCGTCGGCGCCTTCGCGCTCGCAAGCTTCGCCATCGACAAGCCGTTTTTGATGTTCGCGGCGATCGTCATTGTCTGGGGACTCGCGGGCGGCATCTCCATCTCATCGAGCCGCATGATCACGCAGGCGGCCGCGGAGCCGCGTTATCTAGGGCGCGTGCTTGCGGCCTATTCCATGGGCTTCATGGGCGGCGCGCCGATCGGCTCGGTGATGGTGGGCTTCGCCTCCGCGGAACTCGGTTCGCACATGGCCGCGCTCGTGCCGGGCATCGGGCTTGCGCTCGCGATCGTCGCGCTCATCGCGTTCACGCCGATCTGGCGAGTCGAATCGACGGTGGCTGCGCCGCCTAGCTGAAGCGCCGCTCCTCCCACCAGGGCACGAAGCCCGGCATGTCGGCGGAGACCTTGTTCGGATAATTGGGCGTTCGCTTCTCCAGGAAGGACATCACGCCCTCGCGCGCATCGGCGCTCTTGCCGCGTTCGAAGATCGCGCGGCTATCCACCTTGTGCGCCTCCATCGGATGATCGGCGCCAAGCATGCGCCACATCATCTGCCGCGTCAGCGCGACCGACACCGGGGCCGTGTTCTCCACGATCTCCTTCGCCAGCGCCCGCGCGGCGGGCAAAAGCTCGTCCGGCTCATGGAGCGAACGCACGAGGCCCCTCTCATGCGCCTCCTGAGCGGGAAACACCTTGCCCGTGTAACACCAATCGAGCGCCGTCTGGATGCCAACCAAGCGCGGCAAGAACCAGGACGAGCACGCCTCCGGCACGATGCCGCGGCGCGCGAACACAAAGCCGTAGCGCGCGTTCGTCGAGGCGAGGCGAATATCCATCGGCAGCTGCATCGTGGCGCCGACGCCGACCGCGGCGCCGTTGACCGCCGCGATGACGGGCTTCCTGCTTTCAAAGATGCGCAAGGTGAGCCGCCCGCCGCCGTCGCGCAGATAATCGAGGCTTTGCTTCTCGCCGCGATCGGGACGGTCGTCGCGCGCTTCGTAATCGAAGGTCTTGGCGCCGGCAGAAAGATCGGCGCCGGCGCAGAATGCTTTGCCCGCGCCCGTCACGATGACCGCGCCCACGCCGTCGTCGCCGTCCGTCGCATCGAAGGCGGCGATCATGTCGAGCATCATCTGCCCGGTGAAGGCGTTCATTTTCTCGGGGCGATTGAGAGTCAGCGTCGCGATGCGATCCTCGACGTCCAGAAAGCAAGTCTCGAACTCTTTGCGCGCCATGATCATTCTCCCTTGCGCGCAAACAAAAGCCGCCTGCCCCAACGTCGGTCAAGGCAGGCGGCTTTGCTGAACTTCGCGAAGGATTATTGCTGCGCGGGCGCCGGCTGCAGCGTGTTGCAGGGGTGATCGGCAGGCAGCGCCGCGGGCGGCTCTTGGCCGTTGCGGCGATTGTATTCCGTCACCTCGCCGAGCCATTGGCGGATGACCGTGCATTGACCGCGGACGCCGGCGTTGAATTCCTGCACGCGCGTCTCGGCGTGATTGCGCGCGGCGACCGAGGCGGCGGTCAATTCTTCCGCTTCCGCGCGGCGGCATGCGAGCACGGAATTGGTCTGCTCGCCCCACTCGGTGTAGGTGCGGTTGCCTTGCGTCATCGCGGATTCACGCGCGTTCGCGCCATCGGGCAGAGTCGGCGCGGCCGGGATCGCCGCGCAGCGCGACGCCGGGACGGCGGCGGGCGCGGTCTGCTGGGCAACGGCCGGGGTAACGGCCAAGGCAAGCGCCGCGAGCGCGGCGCCGATCACCAATTTCATGTGGTTTGCTCCTAGAACCGGGCGGGGGGCTTCCCTCACGCCGCCGAAACCATGTCCCTCAACTTATGTCGCCGCCGAATATCGGCAAAAAGCGGACGGGACCAGGGCGAGGCTCAAAAAACCGGCGCGTCAATCCAGCGCAAAGGGCACGCGCATGCGATAGCGCGCCTCCACAGCAACGCCGTCGCGCGTGGCAGGAACCATGCGGTGATCCTGCGCGATGCGGAGCGCCGCGGCGCCAAATCCCTGACCAGCGGGTGTTTCGGACGCGATCGCGCAGCCGAGGCGCCCGTCCAGGCCGACGAGGCAATCGAGCTCCACAACCCCTTCCCGCCCAAGCTCAAGCGCGCGGCGCGGATAGTACCCGGCGAGGTTTGCTGGGCGCTCGATCCAGTCGGGGCGCGTAATGACTGGCGCCGGAGGCGGCAGGTCGGGGCGCACTTCGGGGAGCAACCACGGGGTTTCACCCATGCGCTCATTGATCGGCGGAGGCTCAAACGGGGCCAGAACTTGCGTGTCCCGGAGCGGCTCGCTCCGCTGAGGACGGCTGCGCTCCTCGGGCGGCGGCGGCGCGGGTGGATCTAAGAGCGTGAGCGGCGCGCCCGGCGGATCGGGGGTCAAATCCTCGATGATTGGAAGCCGCTGTCCCAGAGCGGCGATAGCAAGAAACCCGATCAGAAGGGCCGCGGAGGAAAGCGACAGAGCGCGCGTGCTGAGATGCATTGCAATCTCCTCTCAATTGCAAACGTGCGCCGAAATTTCCCCTAGGTCAACTGAAAGCCGGAATACACAAACTGCGAGGGCCCGGACAACGCCCGCGGCCTTCGTTTCGTTTGCTTGTCGTCTCGTTCTATTCGAGGCGGAAATTGATCGGCACGCGCACGCGCCCGCCGTCTGTCGGGCGTCCGTCAGCGGTGGCGGGCGCCATGCGGAAGTGGCGCGAGATGCGCTGCGCGGCGTCGCCAAAGCCCCAGCCCGTCGGATCTTCAGAGGAGACCGAGCAGCTGATGCGCCCGTCCGCGGCGACGACGCAATCGAGCACGACGCGGCCAGAGCGTTCGCGTTCGAGGGCGCGCTCGGGATAGTAGCGCGCGAAGTCCCGCGCGTTGGGGCGTTCGAGCCACGTGGGGTTCGTGATGACCGCGGGCGCGGGCGGCGCGGGCGGCGGCGGCGGCGTCAGCGTCACCGGGATTTCGGTGGGCGTGGGCGGCGCGTCGAGGTTCGGCTGCAGCACTTCCATCATCGGCGGCGGCGGCGGCGGGGGCCTATCCGGCGGCGGCGGGGGCGGAGGCGGCGGCGGCTTTTCCTTCTCCTCGATCTCGACCTTGATCGCCTCTTGGTCCTCAAAGAGATCGGTGATCGCGCTGAAGCGCTGCGTCACGGCCAGATACACGATCCCGATGCAGATCGTGGCGGCCAGCCCCATGGAGATCAGTCGAAGGCGAACCATTATCGATCCTTAGAGCTCGGCCCGCTCGGCGAAGATGCCGACTCTCGCGTACCCTTCTTCCTGCAACCGGCTCATCACGTTGATGACGTTGCCGTAGGCGGTGTTCTGATCCGCACGAATGAAGACACGCGCCTGCGCGTACATTTCCGTCGGCGGCAGCGCCCAATTGTTCAGGATCGCGCGCTCCAGCACCTTGTTGCCGAGCTGGTCAATCGTCGTCGGCTCACCGTCCACGGTGAGAGACAACACGCCATTCACGTCAATCAGATGGACGAAAGTGGGCCGGATGCCTTCTTGCGGCGGCGTCGGCCTCGGATTTGGCGGCGGCAGATCGACCCGCACGTCCACCGTCGGCGTCGGCGCCGTCACCATGAAGATAATGAGCAGCACCAGCATGATGTCGATGAACGGAATGACGTTCGGATCGACGACGGGCGTCGTATCGCGCCTGCCGCCGCTGCTGCCCGAGGAGACCTTTGCACCCATTGCGTCGCTCTCCTAGCGCCGGCGGTCTTCGGTCACGAGCGCGACCTTGGTGAAACCTTGGATGTTGAGCTCGTTCATCACCCGCATCACGTTCTTGTACCGCGTCGTAGCGTCGGCGCGGATGTAAACGCGCTGCTCAAGGATCTCTTCGCGAACGCCGTCAGCCGTGGGCGTGTTGGTGTTCACGGCGTCGTACGTCGCCTGCCCGAGATTGGACCAGGAGACTTCGTCGTTCATCACGAAGGTGCGCAGCCGGCCGGAGCCATCATCCTGCAGCGAAATCCAAGTCGGCTTCGGCGGCCGCTTCGACGGCATGATCCGGCTGTCCGGCATGTCCACCGTCACGTCCACCGAGGCGATTGGCGCCGCGATCATGAAGATGATCAACAGCACGAGCATCACGTCGATGAACGGGATGACGTTCGGGTCAGAGTTCACGTCCAGGCGGCCGCGTTTGCCTCCGCCATGGCCTGGTGCTGAGATTTTAGCGCCCATCGGGCGATCCTCCGCTCGCGAGCTTCCTCAACCGGCCCGGCGATCCATGTCGCGGGACACGAGCGCGACGAATTCCGCGAGGAAGTCGTCCATCTTATTGGCCTGCTTGGAAATCTGCTTGGCCGAGAAGTTGTAGATGAGCACCGCCGGGATGGCCGCCGCGAGGCCGGCCGCGGTCGCGAGCAGCGCGCCGGCGATGCCGGGCGCGACGACCGCGAGCGACGTCGTCTGCGTGGAGGCGATGCCGACGAAGGCGACCATGATGCCCCACACCGTGCCGAAGAGGCCGATGAACGGCGCGTTCGCGCCGATGGAGGCAAGGAACGTCATGTTCGAGCCGAGGTCTTCCAGATGCTCGTTCTGACGGATGGTCATCGCCGATTGGACGCGCTGCATCGTGTGGTCGCGCGCGTCGCGCATCGTGTAGAGGCCGAGATCCTGCGTGCGGCGGACTTCCGCCATGCCGGCGTCGAACATCGTCTTGATGCCGGAGGCCGGGAGCTTGCGCACGATGCCTTCCGCTTCCTCGACCGAATTGGCTTTGCGGAAAGCGGCGAGGAAGTCCTTCGTCTGACGCGCCGTCTTGCGCATCACGTAGAGCTTTTCGAAGAGCAGCGCGACCGCATAGATCGTGCAGAGGCCGAGGATGATGAGAACGCCCATCTCCACCTCGTTGAGGTGGCGCACGAGCTCCATCATCGAAACTTCTTGAGCGCCGGATTCGACGGCTTGCTGAGCCTGGCCGGCCTGGCGGGCGGCCTCGAGGTCGGCCTCGGACAGCGCCGGCGGCGCGGCTGCGGGCGCGACGGCGTTCGGGTCCGCGGGGGCGTTCGGATCGGCCGGGGCGGTGGTGCCCGCTTGCTGCGCGAACATCGTGAGAAGCGAATACATCAACGTCATGGTCTGCCCTTCGTGCCCTAGCTCTTCTTGCCTGAGTTAGACTGCAATCTCGACATGTACGGCGCGCGACAGCGCCGCCAAGTCCAAACCCGATTTACGCGAGGAGAAACAAAGAAGGCGCTCGCCGTCCCAGCGGTCGCCTTTCGTGCCTCCCCCTCGCCCCCCGATCGCCTTCTTCTTCATTGGTCTCTTCGGGGCTTCGTTTACGCACCGCCTAAAATTTCGGAAATGCGGCGCTTGTCAATGGACAGTCCGCAGATGACCGAAGTCCGGCGCGGGCCAGCCCCTAACGGGGCGGCCCGTATTGCGCAATCCAAAACATGCAATACGGAAGAAGAATTCCGCCCGCGCGCGCCCAGGGAGCCTCAGTTTGCATCCGAGCATTCACGCCCAAACCAGCCCGGAAAAGCCTGCCTACATCATGGCCGACACCGGCGAGGCCGTCTCCTACGCCAAGCTCGACGCGCGCTCCAATCAAGCCGCGCAACTCTTTCGTTCCAAGGGTTTGAAGGCGGGCGATTGCGTCGCCTTCTTTCTCGAAAATGTGACCGGCTTCTTCGAGCTGGCGTGGGGAGCGCAGCGCGCGGGCCTCTATTATGCGTGCATCTCCACCAAGCTCTCCGCGGGCGAAGCCGTCTATATCGTGGGCGACAGCGGCGCGAAGCTGATCTTCGCCTCGCCGGGCTTGGCGGGCGTCGCGCAGGAACTGCAGAAACTTTGTCCGGACGCGGCCTGCTTCAGCGTGGGCGGCGCGATCGCGGGATTCGAGAGCTACGAAACGGCGCGCGATGCGATGCCGGCTGCGCCAATCGCCGATGAAAGCGCTGGTGCGGATCTGCTCTATTCCTCCGGTACGACCGGACGGCCGAAGGGCGTGCGCATCCCGCTGACCGGCGCGCCGATCGCGGAGGCCAATCCGCTCGTCATGCTTGCCGCGGGCGTTTACCAGATCGCGCCGACCGGCACTTATCTGTCGCCCGCGCCGCTCTATCACGCCGCGCCCTTGCGCTGGTGCATGACTGTGCATCGCCTCGGCGGCACCGTCGTCGTCATGCGCAAATTCGAGCCGGAGGATTTCCTCGCTTACGTCGAAAAGTACCGCATCACCGACTCCCAGCTTGTGCCGACGATGTTCGTCCGCATGCTGAAGCTGCCTGAGGAGACGCGCCGCAAATACGACGTCTCAAGTCTCAAAATGGCCGTTCACGCGGCTGCGCCCTGCCCGATCCCGATCAAGGAGCAGATGATCGAGTGGTGGGGCCCGATCATTCACGAATATTATGCAGGCACCGAGGGGAACGGCTTCTGCACGCTCGATGCGCACGCTTGGCTTCAGAAGAAGGGCTCCGTCGGCAAGCCGCTCGTCGGCGTCATTCACATCTGCGACGATGAAGGCGCCGAACTCGGCCCCGGGCAGGACGGCACGATCTATTTCGCCGGCGCCTCCTCCTTCGAATACCACAACGATCCGAAGAAGACCGCCGAGAGCCGCCATCCCGCGCATCCGGATTGGTCTACGCTGGGGGACGTCGGGCACGTCGATGAAGACGGCTTCCTGTTCCTCACAGACCGCAAGGCCTTCATGATCATCTCAGGCGGCGTGAACATCTATCCGCAGGAGATCGAAAACCTGCTCGTCACGCATCCGAAGGTCGCGGACGCGGCCGTGTTCGGCGTGCCCAACGAAGATTTCGGCGAGGAAGTGAAGGCCGTCATCCAGCCGATGGACATGCGCGAAGCCGGGCCGGCGTTAGAGGCCGAACTTCTGGGCTTTTGCCGCGCGAACCTTTCTCACATCAAATGCCCGCGCTCGATCGACTTCATGGAGGAGTTGCCCCGCCATCCGACCGGCAAGCTCTACAAGCGGTTGCTGCGCGACCGGTACTGGGGCGACCGCACGTCGAGGATTGTCTGATGGCGATGGCGGCCGGCGACATTGAAGCGCTCATTCGCGACGCCTTCCCCGACGCGGATATTGAGATCGTCGATCTCGCGGGCGACGGGGATCACTACAAGGCGATCGTCAAATCCGCCGCCTTCGCCGGGAAGAGCCGTGTTGCGCAGCACCAGGCGGTCTACGCCGCTCTCAAAGGCCGCATGGGCGGCGAACTCCACGCCTTGGCGCTCGAGACCGGGGTGAAGCCCGGTTGATGCGAGTCAGGGGCGGCCCTATTTTTGGGACGCGCCCTGGAGAGACTGATGTCCGAGCCTGCGATCTTTGCCCAAATCCGCCAAACCGTGGCGGACCACCCGGTCGTCCTCTTCATGAAGGGCACGGCGGACCGGCCCCAGTGCGGCTTCTCGCAAATGGTCGTGCGGGTGCTCGATCACATGGGCGTCGAATTTGAGGATGTGAACGTCCTCGCCGATCCCGACATCCGCGAAGGCATCAAGGCTTATACCGATTGGCCGACGATCCCTCAGCTCTACGTGAAGGGCGAGTTTGTCGGCGGCTGCGACATCATCCGCGAGATGTTCGAGACGGGCGAACTGAAGACTCTCTTCGAGGAGAAGGGCGTGCTCGAAGCCGCCTGAGCGCTTGACAGTCCGGCGGGTGTGATGGACGGAAGCCGTCGCACCAGCGGACATCGCCATGACTATCGTCTTCCGGCGGTCAGAAACGCTCGATCTGTGCGCGCTCGAATTCTCCGGCGCGGTGAGCATCGCCGATCTCATCGCCCATCTCGAGTTCCGCGCGACCCACGCGGATCTGCAAGCCGCCGATACGTTCCATTTTGTCCACCCGGACATGCTGTTCACGTTCCCGCCCGAGCGCATCGATGACGTGCGCAGCCACATGCGCTCGATGCTGGCGAAGGCGCCGCTGCCCGTGATCCGCCGAACGACTTGGATCTGCAAAAGCGATCGCGCGCTCCCTCATCTCAAACGCTGGCTGTTGGACCGCGCGCCCGGAGAAGACGGCCTCTATGTGACGCCGAGACTTGTCGAGACGATCGAGGAAGCGGCCGAATGGCTGATCGTGCCGGTCGGGGAATTGCGCGCCTTCGCCGCCGGAGAACGCTCGCGCCACGTGGGCACGCTGGAGCACACGCCCTAAGCGCGCCGGCGTTCCTCGGGCCTGGCGCGCACCTTGAGATCGAGCTGCACCAACGCGCCGTCCCGCAGCACGACGAGCGCCAGCTTTCGCCCGATCGTCTCGCGCGTCAGCACGCGGTGAATGTCATCGACGCTCGGCGAGGGCGAGCCGTCGATCGAGACGACGACATCGCCCACTCGCACGCCCGCCTCGTCTGCGGGGCTCCCTTCCATCACCGCGACCACGAGCACGCCGCCCGGCGCCTTCAACTTCAAACGCTGCACCAAAGCGCGCGATAGCCCTTGCGTCTGCCCCGCGACGCCGAACCAGCCGCGCGTGACGCGCCCGTCGCGCATGAGATCGGGAATGATGCGCTTGGCGGTGTTGATCGGCACGGCGAAGCAAATGCCCTGCGCGCCGCCGATGATCGCCGTATTGATCCCGATCACGCGGCTTTGCGCATCGACCAGCGCGCCGCCCGAATTGCCGGGGTTGAGCGCCGCATCCGTCTGGATCACATCCTCGATCAGGCGCCCGCTTTCGCCCCGCAGCGTGCGCCTGAGCGCCGAGACGACGCCTGCGGTCACGGTCGCCTGAAGCCCGAGCGGGTTGCCGATGGCGATGGTGAGTTCGCCCACCTTGAGCGCGTCTGAATCTCCGAGCGCGGCGGCCGTATGCCCGCCGCCTTCAAGGCGCAGCAACGCGAGATCCGTATCCGGATCAGCGCCGATTTCGCGCGCCTCCACGACGCGCCCGTCATGCAGGATCGCCTCGACGCGGTCGGCGCCGCGCACGACGTGATTGTTGGTGAGCGCGTAGCCGTCATTGGCGATCAGCACGCCCGAGCCCGCGCCGTCGTAAACGTCGCCGCCGCGCGCGCGCCGTCCGCGCCGTACGCCGATCACGCTCGGGGCGGCGCTCTCGACAACGCGAATGATGGTGTTGGAATAGTGGTCGCGCGCCCCTTCGTGAGAGATCGTTTCGGGAGCGCGGGCGCCTGCTGAACGGCCGAACATGCCGGATGAATTAGGGAGCGATCCGGCCCTGCGCCAGGGCGCCGCACACTGAGCCCGTGCGCAAGCTCTCCCGCGGAAACACACCCGCATTGGAATTTCCATTCGCATGAGCGCCTTAGCGCAATGCCGCACGCAAAGACCCTTGGCGCATCAGGGGCTATGCTTATGTGAGTCTGATGGAGGCCCATCGTGGCTGAGACGCTCGTTCCCGAAGCCTTGCAGAAAGCTCCCACGGCACACGGCCTGCGCGGGGACTATTCGCACATGCGCCCGGACTGGACGGTGGCGCAGCCGATCGAGACGTACACGCGCGAAGATCACGCGCTTTGGCGCACACTCTACGAGCGCCAAACACGCCTGGTGAAGGACTACGCCGCGCCTGTCTTCGTCGACTCGCTGCGCGCCATGGAATGCGCCGATGGCATTCCCGATCTCGAAGCGCTCTCAGCGCGGCTACGCAAAGCCACCGGCTGGGAGATCGCCTGCGTGCCCGGCTTGCTGCCGGACGATGTGTTCTTCGGCCATCTCGCGAACCGGCGCTTTCCAGCGAGTTGGTGGATCAGGAAGCCGGAAGAGATCGACTATCTCGTCGAGCCCGACGTCTTCCACGACGTGTTCGGCCACGTGCCGCTGCTCTTCGATCCCGTGTTCGCGGACTATCTGCAAGAATACGGCAAGGGCGGCCCCAAGGCGATCGCGCACGATGCGGTCGGCACGCTCGCGCGGCTCTATTGGTACATGGTCGAGTTCGGGCTCATCCGCGTTGACGGCGAAATCAAAGCCTATGGCGCGGGCATGCTCTCTTCATTCGGCGAGACGAAATTCTCAGTCGACTCGCCCTCGCCCAATCGCATCGGCTTCGATCTCGAGCGCGTGATGCGCACGCGCTATTGGATCGACCGCTACCAATCGACCTATTTCGTGCTCGACAGTTTCGAGCAACTCTTCCGCAGCTCGATCGACACCGATTTCGCCCCGCTCTACGAGCGCATCAAGGCCGTTGAGCCCTACGCGCCGGACGCCGTGCTCGCCAGCGACATCGTGATCAATCGCGGCACGCAGGCGTGATCTCGCCTTGGCGCGCGGCGCACGCTAGACCGCGCGCATGAGCGACACCGCGCCCCAGAAGCCCTTTCATCCGCTCGAGTGGCTGCGGAACTCATTCCTCGCGGGCGTCGCGCTCGTGCTCCCCTTCGTGGTGACGGGCTGGCTCATCTGGACCTTCGTCACCTTCATCGACACCAACGTCGCGCCGCTCATGCCGCCGGTGTGGGCGCCTGTCGCGGACAACATCCCCGGCTTCGGCGTCGTCGTCGCCGTGGCGGCGCTCACCCTCATCGGCGCTCTCACCGGCAATCTCGTGGGGCGCTTTCTTCTGAACACGACGGAGCGCATCGTCACGCGGCTGCCCATCGTGCGTTCGATCTATGGCGGCTCGAAACAGATTTTCAAACAAGTCGCAGCGCCGGAGCGGACCTCCTTCAAGGAAGCGGTGATGGTGGAGTTCCCGCGCCCCGGCTGCTGGGCGATCGGGTTCGTCACCAATGAGGAGGCCGGAGAGATCACCGCCGAGTTGGGCGACGATCTGGTCGCGGTTTACGTGCCGCAGGCGCCCATCCCCACGTCGGGCTTTCTCATCTATTTTCCCCGCACGGCCCTGAAGCCCATCACGCTGGGCCCCGAAGAGGCGCTCAAGCGCGTCATCTCGCTCGGCATCGTCAAATCGGATGAAACGTTCGAGAACGGCGAGACTAATCGATCTTGATTTTCGCGGGATCGAAGTCCGCCGGCGGATAGGCAGGGTTCATCTCTTCGAGCGTGCCGCGCACGACAGATGCGATGATTGCGTTGCGGCGCCATTTCTTGTCCGCCGGCACAACGCGCCACGGCGCCTGCTTTGTTGAGCAACGCGTCAGCGCCGTCTCGTAAGCTTCGGCGTATTTGTCCCAGAGCGCGCGGTCTTCGAGGTCGCCTGGATTGAACTTCCAGTGCTTGGCTGGATCGTCGAGCCGTTCCTGCAAGCGTTCGCGCTGCTCATCCTTCGAAATATGCAGCATGAACTTGAGGATCGTGACGTTGTTTTCCGTCAGATGCTTTTCAAACGCGTTGATCTGCTCGTAGCGCTCTTCGACCGCGTCCGCGGGCGCGAGCTTGCGCACCTTCACGACCAACACATCCTCGTAGTGAGAGCGGTTGAAGATGCCGATCATGCCCTTCTTCGGCGCGGCCTTGTGCACGCGCCAGAGGTAATCGTGCGCCAATTCCTCTTCGCTCGGGCGCCCGAAGGGCGTCACGCACACGCCGAGCGGGCCGCATTGGTTGAAGACGCCGCGCACCGTGCCGTCCTTGCCGGACGTGTCGATCCCTTGCAGCACGACAAGCAACGCACGCCCGCCTTCCGCCCAGAGCCGATCCTGCAGCGCATCGATTTCGGAGGCGTCTCGCTTCAGCGAAGCGGCGCCCTCCTCCTTGTTCTCGAAGAGGCCCGCGCCCACGCAATCGCGCTTAGCGAGCGCGGCCTTCTCACCGGGCTTCACCAGGATCGATTCATCCAGTGTGCGCCAATCCATGAGCTTTCCCTTCACCGGAAGACGACCGTTTTCGCGCCAGTGATCACCACGCGCCGCTCAATGTGCCAGCGCACCGCGCGCGCCAACACCTGACATTCGAGATCGCGGCCGATCTCCACCAGATCCTTCGGCGTGTGGTGGTGCGCCACGCGCTCCACCGCCTGCTCGATGATCGGGCCCTCGTCCAGATCGCTTGTGACGTAGTGCGCGGTGGCGCCGATGATCTTCACGCCGCGCGCATAGGCCTGATGATAGGGCTTGGCGCCCTTGAAGCTCGGCAGAAACGAGTGATGGATGTTGATGGCGCGCCCCGCGAGCTTGGCGCATGTCTCGCTGGAGAGTATTTGCATGTAGCGCGCGAGCACCAGCAGCTCCGCGCCCGTTTCCTCCATCAGCGCCAGAATGCGGGCTTCCGCGGCCGCCTTCGTTTCAGGGCGCACATCGAGCGCTTCATAAGCGATGCCGCGAAATTCCGAGTGGCGGCGCATGTCCTCGTGATTGGAGACGATTCCGGCGATCTCCGCATCGAGCCAGCCCGTCTCCTGCCGATGCAACAGATCGACGAGGCAATGCCCGATCTTGGAGACCGCAATGAGGATGCGCGGCCGCGTCGCTTGATCGTGGATGCGCCAAGCCATCTTGAAGCGCCGCGCGATGGGCGCGAAGCCAGCCTCAAGCTCCGCCAGCGACGCATGCGCCGCATCCGGCGCGGAAAACGCGGCGCGCATGTAGAAGGCATCGCGTTCGCCGTCGTGAAACTGATCGCTCTCCTCGATCGAGAGCCCGCGATCGGCCAAGAATGTCGCGACCGCCGCGACGATGCCGATCGCATCGGGGCATTCGAGCGTGAGGATGAAGCGCGGCGCGGCCATGATCTGAGCCCTTAGACGAAAAAGGCCCCGCTTGCGCGGGGCCTCGCTTCGTTGCGTGCAAGTGGCTGCATCAGCTCGCGTAATATTCGACGACGAGGTTCGGCTCCATCTGCACCGGATACGGAACATCGGCCAGCACCGGCACGCGCACGTATTTCGCCGTCATGCTGCGCGGATCGACTTCGAGGTAATCCGGAATGTCGCGCTCGGGGCTCTGCAGCGCTTCAAGCACGATCGCCATCGAGCGCGCTTTCTCACGCACCTCGATCACGTCGCCGGCCTTCACCTGGAAGGAAGCAATCGTGACGCGACGCCCGTTCACCTTCACATGCCCGTGGTTCACGAACTGACGCGCGGCGAAAACGGTGGGGACGAACTTCGCGCGATAGACCATCGCGTCGAGCCGGCTCTCGAGCAGGCCGATGAGGTTTTCCGCCGTGTTGCCTTTCCGGCGCGTCGCTTCCGCGTAGATGCGGCGGAACTGCTTCTCGGTGATGTTGCCGTAATACATGCGCAGCTTCTGCTTGGCGGTGAGCTGCAAGCCGAAGTCGGAGGTCTTGCCCTTGCGGCGCTGGCCGTGCTGGCCGGGGCCGTACTGGCGCTTGTTGACCGGGGATTTCGGGCGGCCCCAGAGGTTCTGCCCGAAGCGGCGGTTCGATTTGTATTTGGATTGGATGCGTTTCGTCATGGCGCGCGGGCGCCTTTCTTTCGTCTCTGACGGGGCCCGGCGGCTTCACTAGCGAAGTCGCGACTGCCCTGGCGGTTCACCCGTCACCCAGTATGCGAACGGCCGTGCGGGCCGCCGCGGAAAGCGGGGCTTGTGATGGATCGGGCGCTCCAAGTCAACGCGCGTCAGGCGCCGAGGCGCTCCAGCACCGTGTAAAGCGCCAGCGACAGCGTCAGCAGCACGCCCACGGCGAGGATGCCGCGCAGCGCCTCGACCAGGAGGGTATGAGGGCGGGAACGAGCCATGCCCGCTATATGGGGAGTTTGGGATAAGGTTTTCGATACGCGCGCCAATCAGGCCGGTTGGGGCGCGCACTCAACCGCGCCAATGAAATCGTCGCCCCGCCAAACTTCGACGCATGGGTGCCGGTCGAGCAAGGAGCGCGCCCAATCGAGCGCCTGTTCGTCGGTGTCGCAAACCCGCACCGTCATGCCGCCAAGGCGGTCCTCGTTCGTCCGAAAGTAAAGATGATAGCCAGCCATGCACGAACTCCGGCTGTGCCCCGAGACAGCCGATCATACTCCGAAAAGGCGGTGCGAGCCCTTAACTTGCGGTTAGAAAACCGCCTTCTTTCAACCCGGAGGAGGCCCTCGATGGGGCACAATCTCGTCGAACACGATCCGCCAGCCCTCCGGGCGGTGCTGCCAGATGCGGGCGTAATAGCCCCTCCGATCCCCGCGCCGCGCCTCGCCTAGCGAGAACACCATGTCCCCCGCCGGCGCGCCCTCCCGCCGGATTGGCGTGAGTACGGTGGGTCCATCGGCGGCGATCAGAGCAGCCGCCGCGTCTCGCCCGACGCCCGCCGCCGCGCCTGGCCGATTGACCCGCGCATCCTCCGCGAGCCAGCGCGCCGCGCCGAAGTCTCCTCCCTCCTCGATCGACCGCACCGCCTCGACCGCCGCGTCCGCAGAGGCGGCGCCGCTCGCCGCCACAGGCAACGCTGGGAGCACGGCATCGTTCGCAATCGCTGGCCCCGGATCGGCGACGTCAGTGCCCGCATCAAAAATCCAGCGCCAATCACCGTTCGGCTGACGGCGCCACACAGTGAAATAGTGCCCAATGATCCCGTCGCGCCCGCGGATTTGGAATGGCCCTGTCGTGAAGCCGAAATCGCCGCCGCGCGAAACGCCGGCATAAGCCGGGCGCCAATCCAACGTCGTTTCCCCAGGCCCATCGATCTGCGCGAGGCCCTCGGCGGCATCCACCGGCCCAGGCGAAAGCGTGATCGCGCCGGGCGCGTGCCAGCGCCGGAACGCCTCAGCCCAACCGATCTGTGCGGCCTCCGCCGCGAACGCGCGCTCGGCGGCAATGACCGGATCGGCGCTCACGCTTTGTGCTTGCGACGTCGTAGTGCATGCGGCGAGCGCCGCGGCAAGGATCAAGGCTCTCATACACGCGAGCCCTGCGCGAAGCGGCGTCCCGGTCAATCAAAACTGCGACGAACGGGCGTCTCAATACGCCGAACGGCGATCAATCGCTCGTGTTCGAATCCAGCGTGTACTGGCTTTGCAGATAATTCTGCAGCCCGAGCTGCGCGAGATTGTTGAGCTGCGTCTCGAGGAAATCGATGTGCTCCTCGGTGTCGTCGAGGATTTCGACGAAGAGATCGCGCGTCACATAATCCTGCTTCTTCTCGCAAAGCGCGATGCCTTTGACGAGCGATGCGCGCCCAGTGGTTTCGGCGTTGAGATCGGCCTTGAGCCGTTCCTCCACCGTCTCGCCGATTTGCAGCTTGTGCAGGTCTTGCAGGTTCGGCAGCGCCGGCCCGCCCGCGGGCTTCTCGAAGAAGAGAATGCGCTTCACCAGCCGGTCGGCGTGCTTCATCTCGCCGATCGATTCCTCGTACGTCTTCTTGCCGAGCTTCCCGTAGCCCTCGGACTCGTACATCCGCGCGTGCAGAAAGTATTGATTGATGGAGGTCAGTTCGTTGGTGAGGCACTCGTTGAGCGCCTTGATGATCTCGTCGTCACCCTTCATCGCGCTTACTCCGCTGCGACGAGGGACGCCTCCTTACGACGCGCGCCCCGCTTGCGATCGATCTGCATAGCGATATCCGGGAGGCACTGGCCGCAGCACGGCTCTGCTGCGTTCATGGCGAGCGCTTCGCGCGGACAACGCGCCCCAGCGTCGATCGCGGAATCGATTTCCCGCTGCCTGACGCCGTTGCAATTGCAGACATACATAGGCGAGCCCGTTGAACGCAAAGCCGAAACCGGCGAACGCCTCGCATCCGCACAGATTGCTGCGGATTGAAGCGCCGCCTTTACATGCAAATCATTCGCATAAAGGTCAAGAGGCTTCGGCTGTCGGGGGAGGAAGCGGCTCCTTGGCGCTAATCATCCCCGTCCAGCACATGCGGATAGTGCCGCCGATCCCAGTCATCCAACCGCAAGGACACCTTGGCGGCCGTGACTATCTCGTCCTCCTCGTCATAGGCGCGGACACGCAACCCCACCCCGGAACCAATCCCCCGATCTTCGTGCCACGCATGCGACCAGAGGTGAAAGTGATCGTTCTGTTCGCTGAGCGCTCGAAGTTCGGCAATGAGCCGATCGCAACCCTCAGGATTGAGAAAGATAAGCAGCTCCCCATCGGGTGACCGTTCGATGGTGATCCTCGCGCGCGGCATCGCTCACATCCTAAACACACCCCAGCGCGTCTCTTCGATCGGCGCGTTGAGCGCGGCGGCCAGAGAAAGCGCAACGACGCGGCGTGTGTCCTTCGGGTCGATGACGCCGTCGTCCCATAGCCGCGCGGTGGAGAAATAGGGGCTGCCCTCTTCCTCGTATTTGTCGCGGATGGGCTTCTTGAACGCCTCTTCTTCCGCCGCGCTCCACTTGCCGCCTTTGGCTTCGATATTGTCGCGCCGCACGGTGGCCAAGACGCTCGCCGCCTGCTCTCCGCCCATCACGGAGATGCGCGCATTGGGCCACATCCAAAGGAAACGCGGGCCGTAGGCGCGCCCGCACATGCCGTAGTTCCCGGCGCCGTAAGAGCCCCCGATCACCACCGTGATCTTCGGCACCTTCGCGCACGAAACCGCCGTCACCATCTTGGCGCCGTCCTTGGCGATGCCCCCCGCTTCATACGCGCTGCCGACCATGAAGCCCGTGATGTTCTGCAGGAAGAGGAGCGGCACGCCGCGCTGCGCGCAAAGCTCGATGAAATGCGCGCCCTTCAGCGCACTCTCCGAGAAGAGCACGCCGTTGTTCGCCAGAATGCCGACTTGCATGCCGTGAATGCGCGCAAAGCCGGTGACGAGCGTTTCGCCATAGAGCTTCTTGAACTCGTCGAACTCCGAGCCGTCCACCACGCGCGCAATCACCTCGCGCACATCGTAGGGCGTGCGCACATCGTCCGGCACGACGCCGTAGATCTCCTCGGGATCGTAGAACGGCGCGCGCGCTTCGAGCCCACCCTCCAATCCGCGTTGCGCCGGCAAGTTCGCCACGCACCGGCGCGCGAGATAGAGCGCGTGCGCGTCGTCCATCGCGTAATGATCCGCAACGCCCGATTTGCGCGCATGCACGTCCGCCCCGCCCAAATCCTCAGCGCTGATCACTTCCCCGGTCGCGGCCTTCACCAGCGGCGGGCCGCCCAGGAAGATCGTGCCTTGCTTGCGCACAATGATCGTTTCATCGCTCATCGCCGGCACATAGGCGCCGCCCGCCGTGCAGCTTCCCATCACCACCGCGATCTGCGGAATGCCCGCCGCGCTCATCTGCGCCTGGTTGAAGAAGATGCGCCCGAAATGCTCGCGGTCTGGAAAGACGTCCGCCTGGAACGGCAGGTTCGCCCCGCCGCTGTCCACCAGATAGATGCACGGCAGCCGGTTCTCGCGCGCGATCTCCTGCGCGCGCAAATGCTTCTTCACGGTGAGCGGATAATAGGTGCCCCCCTTCACGGTCGCGTCGTTGCACACGATCATCACCGTGCGCCCCTCGACGCGCCCGAGCCCGCAAATGAGCGAAGCGGCGTGGACGTCGCCTTCGTACATGCCGTTGGCGGCGAGCGCGCCGATTTCGAGGAAGGGCGAACCGGGATCGACCAGCCGCTCCACCCGCTCGCGCGGCAGAAACTTGCCCCGCGCCGTGTGGCGCTTGCGGCTCTCCTCCGAGCCGCCGAGCGCGGCGGCCGCCGTGCGCGCGCGCAATTCCTCGACGAGCCCGCGCATGGCGGCCGCGTTCCTGGCGAAGCCTTCGCCCGCCGCATCGATCTGGGACGTGATCTGACTCATGGGCCCGAGCGCTCGCGCGCGCCGGGCGTTAAGTCAACACCGCTCTAGACGAACATCCACGAACGGTAGTTCGGGATCGCCTGATCCTTGCCGAGATAGTTGAGACCCTGCACGCAGCGCACGATCCACCACACCAGCACGAAAAGAAGGATCAGGAACCCGATCAGCACAAGCGTCAGCATGCCGCCAATGAACGCAAAGAGGAGGCCCACCCAAAACGTCCGAATTTGGAAGATGTAGTGTGTCTTGAGCCATTCAGGCGCCGCGTCCTTGCTGACATAGGCCATGATGACGCCAACGATAGAGGTGATCCCAACAACGAGGGACAGAAGGTAAAGAATGTAGATCAGCTGCGCGTTCGACTTGTTCCCGCCCGTCAACGTTTCATTGACGCCCTGCGGCGCTGGCGTCGGCCCCGGCTCCATCGGTCTCTCCCCGCTAACGAAACTAGGCTAGGCGGCGTCGCGCCCGGCGCCAAGAAATATGCGGCGCAAAGCGCGCTTGCGATCATTGAGCCTTAACGCGTCGCCCCTAATTTAGCCGCAGGGCCCCGGAAGAAGGCTCGCGTGGGCGCACAATGAACCCGACCTTGGCAGAATTGCCGTTCCTCAGGAACGTCCAGCCTGCCGCCTTGAAGGCGGCGGACGCCGAGGCCGACTGGTTCTCCCTGCCCGCCGGCTGGCCGCTCTTCCGCCAAGGCGAGGCGGCGGACTGCATCTATTTCGTTCTGTCGGGCTCGCTCGCGGCCTTCCGCGTCGGCGCCAACAACGAGCAGCAGCTCTTGGGCCACATCCGGCCCGGCGAGCCGGTGGGCGAAATGGGGCTCATCGCGCGCGAACCGCACACAGGCTCCGTCTTCGCGATGCGCGACAGCGAAATCATGAAGCTCTCGCGCGAGGGTTTCGAGCGGCTGATCGAAGCGGACCCCACGCTCATGGAGCGGATGGCGCGCCTGATGCTCGCCCGCGCGCGCGAGCCCTCCCGCCCCCGCGGCCGCGCGGAACCGAAGGTTTACGCGCTCATCGGCGCCTCCCCCACGATCGATCTCCGCTTGCGCGCGCGCACGCTGCAGAACGCGTTGGCGCGCCTCGGCAAGACAGCCGCGGTCGTCGGCGAGGAAGCGACGGGCATGGAGAGCGTCTGGTTCGACGCGCTCGAACACGATCACGACGCGGTCTTCCTCATCTCCCCCATCGCGGACACGAACTGGTTCCGCGCCTGCGTGCGCCAAGCCGATCGCATCTGGGTGCTTGGCCGCGCCGATGCGCACCCCTCAACGCCGCTGCTGCCGGACGAAGATCCTTCGCCCGCGCGTCAGTTCCGCTTGGTGGACGTCATCCTCCTGCACCACGGCATCGACCGCAAAGCCGCCACCACCGAAGAGTGGCGCGAAGCGGCAGGCGCCTCGCGCGTCATGCACTGGCGCGGACTGGACGACGCGGACGCCGCGCGCCTCGCGCGCGTGATCGCCGGGCGCTCGACGGGCCTCGTGCTCTCGGGCGGCGGCGCGCGCGCCTATGCGCATCTCGGCGTCGTGCGCGCGCTGCGGGAAGCGGGCGTGCCGTTCGATGTGCTCGGCGGCACCTCGATGGGCGGCCTCGTGGCGGCGTGCGTCGCGATGGGCTGGTCCGACGAAGAGATCGAAATCCGCATCCGCAAGGCGTTCGTCGAAAGCAACCCGCTCGGCGATTACGTGCTCCCCGTCGTTGCGCTCGTGCGCGGCAAGCGCGTCGAGGATCGCCTGCAGGACAATTTCGGCGAGACGCTGATCGAGGATTTGGAAGTTCCCTTCTTCTGCGTCTCCACCAATCTCGCGGCCGGCGCTGTGCGCGTGCATCGCTCGGGCCTATTGCGCAAAGCGCTGAGGGCCTCGATTTCGCTGCCGGGCATTTTGCCGCCGGTTGTGGACGGCGAACACGGCCTCTTGGTCGACGGCGCGGTGCTCAAGAACTTTCCCGTCGATGTTTTGAAGGACATGCACCGCGGCAAGATCATCGGCGTCGATGTCGCGCAGCGCCAAGGCATCGATCCGGAGGATTTCAAGAATCCGCCCGGCTTCTTCGGCTGGATTGCACAACACGGCTGGCAATCGCCGCCTCCGATCGCATCGCTGCTGATGCGCGCCGCGACCATGCTTGTCGATCCGTGGGAAGGCCGATCCGGCGCCGATCTTCTGATCGTGCCCGATATGCCGGACGTCGATTTGCGCGATTGGAAGAAATTCGATGACGCGGTCGTGGCGGGCTACGAAAGCTGCGTCGCCGCGTTGAAGCGCCAACCGAGCTTCCTCAACCCGCCCCCGCCCGCGCCCACGCCCGTTTCGCGCGCACTGGCCGCTCTGGAAATCGCCGACTGAACTTGCCGCCGCGCGCGGCCCGCCTATGGTTCGGGAGCGGAGGTTCCGATGCGCGGCTTGATCCTTTTGTGTGCGCTGGCGCTCGCGGCATGCGCGCCGCCGCAGCAGCAGACCGGGACGCAATCGGCGCAGCAAGGCGGCGCGGTCGAGGCCGCCAATCCAGGCCCGCTGCCAGCGCCCGCTGAGATCACGCAAGGCTGCGGCGCGGAGCGCACCCGCACGCTCTCCTATTTCGGCTACCAGCAGCCGCTGACACTCACCGCGCGCGCCGACGGCCCAAGCTGTCCGAACGCCGTCGTCACGCTTGTGCTGCGCGATCCGGCAGGACGACCGTTGTGGGTGCTCGCGGGCCCCTATCACGGCTTGGCGACGCTCGGCGATCCTGAAATGCTGGACGATCCCGTCTCGCGCGACGATGTTGCGCTCTTCCTTGATCGCTGGGTGCAGCCCACGCAGAACCGCACCGGCGAAATGCCCGACTGGCCCGAGACCGCGGCGTCGCTGCAAGAGGCCGAGGGCCCGGGCATCATCTATTTTACGCCTCACGGACGTGAGACCTATCTGGCGCTTCGCCAGCACAACCTGCCGATGCTGTGCTTCATCAATGCGTGGGAGAGCTCCGAGTGCCTGATCATCGATCCCGCGTCGCACATGCCCTCCGTGTTCGTCCGTTTCGGCTCCTGATCGCGCTGCTGGCGCTTGGCTTCGCCGCGCCCGCTTTTGCACAGGAGCGCTGCGTCGTGGAGCAAAGCGCGCAGATCGCGTTCTCCAATCCCGATCGCCCTGACGTGATCAGCGCGCGCGCCGACGGACCGGCATGCCATCAGGCGCTGCTGACCCTCACGCTGCGCGACCCGGAGGGGCGTCTTCTCTGGCATCATTCCGCGCCCTATCAGGGCCTCGCGACGATGGGGCTTGAAGAACATCGCGACACGCCCGTTTCGCGCGAAGCGATCGAGCGCTTCCTCGCGCAATGGATCGAACCGCGCCGGCAAACCGCGAACCAGGCGCCCGAGTGGCCTGAAGGCGTCACGCGGCTCGAAGATGTGGATGTTGGCGGCGGAACGTCATGGACGCGCTACGAGCGCGGCGACTATGAAGCCGCGCGCGCGCGCAACGCGCCGATGTTGTGCTTCGATATTGGATGGGAAGCGAGCGAATGCATTGTGATGTCTCAAAGCGGGCGAGCGGCCTTTCCGCTCTTCGGGCATGGCGTCTGACACGATGATCCGCATCGCTGCCGCCGCCTTGTGCGCCATCACGCTCATCGCCTGCGCGCCGGACCAAACGGCTGAACGCTGCGATCTCACGTCCGAGCATGAGGCGCGCTTCACCGGCGCCGAGGCGCCCGACATCGTCGAGGCGCGAACCTTCGGCCCGAATTGCGGCGCGGCTGTCGCGGTGATGAGCGTGCGCTCCGGCGAAGGCCACGCGATCTATGCGTGGGCGGCGCCGCTTCACCCCACCTTCGGCCCGAACTTCGCGCCGCGCGGCGAAGGCGGCCCGCAGCTTGAAGAAGTGCAAGGCTTCCTCGATCGTTGGTCCAACGCGCGGATCGGGCAAACAAGCGGCGCGCCGGCATGGAGCGAAACGCTCGACACGCACTTGGATGAACCCACCTACAACGATCTGCGTACGCGCAATGCGCCGATGCTCTGCTTCCTCTCCGCCGTCGCGGAAGAAACCTGCCTCTATTGGGAAAGCGCCGCCGCGGCCGCCGCTGTGCTTTACCGCACGCCTGCGGTTGAGCGCGCGGCGGATTAGCGCGGCGTGCACTTCATCCGCATCCGGATCAACACACGAACCGTCACGCGAAGCCTCTCCCCTGGAGGGGGAGGGGGTTGGGGTGGGGTGAGATCGTGAAGCGCCCCGCTGGACGCTCTCACCCCCACCCTACCCTCCCCCCTCCAGGGGGAGGGACGATCTTGATCCGTCCACCTATTCCCTAATCCCTAATCCTTCTTCGCACGCGGCTTCCGCTTTGGCGCCGGCCATTCCGTGATCCGGTTGAGGAGCGTGCGGATTTTTTCGTTGCCGCGCTCAGGCCGCACCTTGCCGCGCACGGAGACGTTCGCCGCATGCACCGTCTCGGGATCGCCGGAGATGAGCGGATGCCACCAATAAAGATCACGCCCCTCCGAAACGAGGCGATAGGCGCACGTCTTCGGCAGCCAATTGAGCTCCGGCACATTCTCCGGCGTGAGCTTGGTGCAGTCCGGCACTTTTTCGAAGCGGTTCGCGTAATCGCCGCACCCGCACTTCGCGCCATCGAACAGCTTGCACGTCGTGTCCGTCAGATAGATTTCGCCGGTGTCCTCATCCTCGATGCCGAGCAAACAGCACTTCCCACACCCATCGCACAGGCTCTCCCACTCGCGCTCCGTCATCTGCTTGAGCGTCTTGCGCTTCCAGAAGGGCGCCCGGCTCATCGCGCGAACGCTCCGGTCACTTCGATCTGCGCGCTCCAGCGGAATTGATCGACGGGGGTGACATCCTTCAAGGTGAAGCCCGCGTCGATCAGCACCCGCGCGTCGCGCGCAAAGGTCGCCGGATCGCACGAGACCGAAGCAACACGCGAAATCCTCGAAGCCGCGATCTGCTGCGCCTGCAGCCGCGCGCCCGCCCGCGGCGGATCGAGGATGGCGGCGTCGAATCGCTTGAGCTCCAGCGCCGAAACAGGCGTGCGCAAAAGATCGCGCCGCTGCGTCGTCACGCTCTTCAAGCGCCCGCCCGCGCCGTCCGCGCCACGCTTGAGCGCCGCCAGCATCTCCTCTTCGCCCTCCACCGCGTGCACGTCCGCCATCTCCGCGGCGCGAAGCGCAAACGTGCCGCAGCCGGAGAAGAGATCAATGACTCGCGACGCGCCGTGAAGCGCGCGCATGACGTGCGCTGCGAGCACGTCCTCTCCCGCCCGCGTCGCTTGCAGGAATGCGCCCGGCGGCGGCTTGATGGACGCCAACCCGATCGCCACGCGCGGCGTGCGCAGCGCCAGCAGCGGCTCGCCATCCAGCGAAAGCCGGGCAAGGTCGTGCGTGCGCGCCAACTCCGCCGCCGCTTCGAGGTTCGCGCGGTCGAGCGCGGCGGCGCGCCCCGCGCCCTTGACGTTCACATCCACGCCCGCATCGCTTTCAAGGCACGCGAGCGTGAGTTCTCCGCGCGCGGGCGCGAACAAATCCGAGACCGCGCGCAAAGCCGGCAGCTTCGCGGCGAGCCCCGGCGTCAGCACCGGGCATTGGTCGACGGGCACGATCTTCGCGCCGCCGCGCGCGATGAAGCCGAGCCGCACACCCTTCGGCGTGCGTTGCGCATGAAAGCCCGCGCGCCTGCGCCCTTCGCCCCAAGCCGCGATCGTCGGCGCGACATCGGCCTCGATCCCGCGCCGCGCGAGCGCACGCACGACTTGCTCGCGCTTCCATTCGAGGTAAGGCGCCTCGGCCCAATGCTGCAGCTGGCACCCTCCGCACCGCCCGAAGTGCGGGCAAGCCGGCGCGACGCGCGCTTCGCTCGGCGCCAGCAGCTCGATCACCTCCGCGCGCTCCCCGATGACGCGCGCGCGCACCCGCTCCCCCGGCAGCGCGAACGGCGCGTAGAGCGGGGCGCCCGCGCCTTCCGCCACCGCATCGCCCCGCGCCCCGATTTCAGAGAACGTCAGCTCGCGCACCTCCCCTTCCGGGGGCGTGGCGGGCCGCCGCGCCGGGTGCGGGCGGGGCCTGGAGAGCCTGTTTAAGCGCTTCATGCGGGATTCAGGTCGCGGGTGCTTATCTCATGCTCAAGCGTAGGACACGGGAGAAACCAGCATGCGCGGTAAAGTTCTGCTCGCCCTGGGCGCGACGATGACCATGTTGGCCTTCGCCCAGCCCGCCCAAGCTCAATATTACGACGACGGCGCTTCGTACGCCCAGCACTGCGAACAGCAGCGGCGTGACCGCACCGTCGGCGGCGCCGTGATCGGCGCGATCATCGGCGGCGTCATCGGCAACAACGTCGCCGCCACCGGCAACCAATCCGAAGGCACGATCCTCGGCGGCGTCCTTGGCGGCGCGGCGGGCGCGGCCATCGGGCGCGGCACGGCCAATCGGTGCGGCCCGGCCGAAGGCGACGCCTATTATCCAGCCGAGGATTATCCCGACGACGGCTATCCCGAGGAATTGGCCGGCGGCCCCTATGGCGATCCGCGCATGGACGGCGAGTGCGCCTGGCGCGACCATTCCTTCTATGACGAGCGCGGCCGCTGGCGGCGCGAGCAAGTTTACATGTGCCGCGACGAATACGGCGAATGGCGCCGCGCGGACTGACGCGAACGATTTCCTCCTCCCAAGCACAGCAAACTGAAGACCCCGGCGTGACCCGCCGGGGTTTTTTCTTCACTGGCCAAGGAAGAAATACGGGAAGTCCGTCCGGATTCGGCTCGCAAGGTTCACCGGCCGGGCGACAGGCCCCTGTAGATTGCGCGCGGAATCGACCGGCAGCGCCGCAGCGATATCGTAGAAGAGAAACGCCTCCGGATAACGCAACTCACGAACGAAGGTGTCGCCAATGTCGGTCCAATAGGACGGCGCGTACGGCATCACGCGCAATGCCGTCACTTGGAGTGGGATAGGCTCATGAGGAACCCCCGCCGCCTGCGCCTGCTGCTGTAGCTCGCCGCCGCCGGCCGCGAGCGCGAGTGCAAACGACGCGAGAATGGCGGGATGATCGCGAAAAGGCGTTTGCCGCACCTCCGCCATCGCTGGAACGGCGATGGATAGATTGTCTGTGCGTTCAGCCTGCATGATGGTCATGTAGCCGCGAAGAGCAGGCTCAGTGCCAACCAGAGCGCCGAACTCCCTGATCAACGCGCAAGCGAATTGCGTTTCATCGATAACGCACCGCTCAACGAAGTCTGGGAATACCGCGGAATACGAAAAAAGATCGAGCGCCGCTGCAACGGCGCCTCTTTCCTCGCGTGTGCGTCGGAGTTGCGCGTTGAGCGATACCCACGTCGGCGGGCCGCCCAAAGCGCGTCCCGCGACTGCTTCTGCGGCAAGCGCACCGAAGCCAGGAGACGTCACCGCGTCATCTATGGCCGTGGCCGTCACATTGGCGCGCGACTCAGTCAGCGGATAGGGCGTCTCGACTGCCTCGGCGGCTGTCAGGCGCCATGTTTGAGTCACGAGCCCCGGGGCAAGGCGATAGCGCGACTCCAGCAGCCGAGGCGCGCGACCGCTTGCTGCCATATGCTCGCGCAGCGCCGGATGAACCCGCATTACATGCGCCATCGTCGGCCAAAGCGCTGCAGGCGGCGCGGCCCCCTCGCCCGCTTCGTAACGCCCGGCGTCGCGGCCGTTGCACTCAAGTTGCGCCCCGCCGCGCGTGGAGCGTAGCCGCGTCTCGGCACGATCGCCCATCGCGGGGATCATCAGACCCATTTCACTTTGCGCGTCACAGGCATCGAACGGCACATCGCCAATCGCGCCTATGGTCCGCATCAGGATTGAACGGTTCTGCAATTCGTAGATCAAAAAAGCGGGATTGGCCGCGAGGTTGTGCGAGATGAAACCCTGCGCCGTGATGTCGAACGCGCGATTGATCCGAAAGTCGAAGAGGCGTGCGTACTCGCCGAACCGGACGAACGCCCAATCAGCCGCAACATCGATGGTCCATTCGCCCTGCTCTTCCCTTGGGCCGGTCATCGCGTAGCTGTAGCGAAGCCGCAAGGTCGCCGGCGCTGTGGCGCCGCGAGCGGCAATTGTCTCCTGCGCGCTCAGAAGCGGGTTGTGAACTGTCTGCGCAAACGCCCCCGGCGCCGCCAGCAGAGCGAGTGCGAAAAGCGCGAAGCGAAGCACGGTCACGCTCTATAGAACGGCTTATCGCCCGCGATTGTGACGCGCTCCATGACGCGCCGCTCGGGGAAGTAATCGCTCGCTGCGTAGTGCTGGCAGGCGCGATTGTCCCAGAACGCGATGGAGCCCTCCGCCCAGCGGAAGCGGCATTGGAATTCTGGGATCGAGGCTTGCTTGTAGAGATGCGCGAGCAGCCAATCGCTTTCCTCGCGTGAGAGCCCCTCGATGTGATCGGTGAAGCCGGTGTTCACATAGATGAGGTGGCGCCCTGTCTCCGGGTGCGTGCGGATGACGGGATGGCGCATCGGCGGAAACTTCGCGTGCAGCTCGTCGGCGCTCTTATTGAGCCGCCCGGCGAAGACACGCGCGATATCGTGCACGGCGGTCAGCCCCGTCGCCCAGCGTTTCATCTCCGGCGAGAGCGCTTCGAACGCGGCGTACATATCGGCGAAGAGCGTGTCCCCGCCGACAGGCGGAATCTCCACCGCGCGCAGAATGGAGCCGAGCGAGGGCTGCTCGCGCCAGGTGACGTCGGAATGCCAGGCGTTCTCGCGGCCCTTGCTCTCCGGTCCATGCTCGATGCGCAGCACTTCGCGGTCCGCCTGATCCTTCGGCGTCGCCGGATGGATTTCGAGTTCGCCGAAGCGCCGTGCGAACGCGATGTGCTGCGCGCGCGTGATCTGCTGATCGCGGAAAAAGATCACCTTGAACTCAAGCAGCGCCCGGCGCACTTCGAGATAAGCCGCCTCCGAAAGCTCCTGCGAAAGATCGATGCCCAAGAGCTCCGCGCCAATCGTGGGCGAGAGCTTGTTCGGCTCGAAGAATTTATATTCGCCGGTCTTGATGATCGCGTTCATGGGCGGCCTCCCTGGCGGCGAGCATCGGCCCGGCGCGCGCCGCGGTCAATTCCGCGCGTGGACCAGGAATTCGAGATTGCCTTCGCCGCCGCGGATCGGGCTGTCGCAATAGGCGCGGATGCGGAAGCCGCCGAGCCCGTCGAGCGCCGCCATCGCATCGGCCGCCGCCTCGCGCGCTGCACGTTCTGGCAGCACGCCCTGCTTGTTGGCTTTCCCCGGCCCCGCTTCGAATTGCGGCTTGATGAGCGCGACGAGATCGCTTTGCTCCGCTGCAAGCGCCAGCGCCGCCGGCAGCGCCTTCGCCAAGCCGATGAAGCTCACATCCGCGACGATGAGCGTCGGCGCTTCTGGCGTCTGAGCGCGTGTGAGATCGCGCGCGTCGGCGCCCTCAAGCGAAACTACGCGCGCATCGTGTGCGACCTTCGCACTGAGCTGCCCGCGCCCGACATCGATCGCGTAGACGCGCGCCGCCCCGCGCGTCAGCAACACATCGCTGAATCCGCCGGTCGAAGCGCCGACGTCGAGACACACGCGCCCGCTTGGATCGACGCTGAACGCATCGAGCGCATGCGCGAGCTTGACGCCTCCCCGCGAGACCCAGGGATGCGCGGGCGTCAACGCCAGCGCCGCGCTTTCATCGGCCATCGCGCCGGGCTTTTCGACGCGCACGCCGTCGAGCGTGACCCCGCCCGCTTCGATCGCGGCCTGAGCCTTCGCCCGGCTCTCAGCGAGGCCGCGCGCCACCAGCAATTGATCCACGCGCATTTTGCCCATCGCGCGAAGGGTTGCGCTTTGGCGCGCGAGCCGCAAGGGTTTGCGCCAACGAGGCAAGCGAGGGGGAGATCATGTTCAACAACGCAACGCGGCGCGGGCTCTTGGGCGGCGCCTCCGCGATTGCAGTGGCGGGCTGCACCACGACGGGCCCTGCCGGCGCGCCAAGCGATGCGTTGGGGGATTCCGACGGCGTCGGCGTCGCGGCGCGCATTCGCGCCGGAGAGATCACGACCTTGGAAGCGACCGAAGCCGCCATCGCGCGCGCCGAGCGCATTCAGCCGCAGATCAATTTCATGGCGACGCCGGCGTTCGATCAGGCCCGCGCGATCGCGGCGGCAAACCCGCAAGGCCCGCTGGGCGGCGTGCCGACGCTGATCAAGGATCTCATCCCCACGCGCGGCATCCGCACGATGTTCGGCTCGCGCGCTTACCGCAATTTCGTGCCCGAGGCGCAGCCGCCTTACATGGATGCGCTGCTTGCGGGCGGCCTCGTCCCCATCGGCAAATCGACGACGCCCGAATTCGGCTACACCGCCACCACCGAGCCGCTCGTCACGGGCGTCACGCGCAATCCGTGGAACACGGAGCATTCCTCCGGCGGCTCGTCCGGCGGCTCCGCCGCGGCGGTCGCCGCGGGCGTTGTGCCCGTCGCGGACGCGAGCGACGGCGGCGGCTCCATCCGCATCCCCGCCTCCATTTGCGGCCTCGTCGGCTTGAAGCCCTCGCGCCGGCGCCCGCAGCGCTTCTCCGCACGCGAGCCGCAAGTCGAAATCTCCGTGGTCGGATGTTTGTCCCACACGGTGCGCGACACCGCCGCGTGGCTCGCGCTTGCCGAGCGCCATGGCGCCGAGCAGCAGCAGGAATACGAGCCCGTCGGCCTCGTCTCCGGCCCGGCGACACGGCGGCTGCGCATCGGCGTGCAGATCGCCGATCCCACCGGCCGCGATCCCGATCCGATCGTACGCACTGCCATCGAAGAGGCGGCCGAGCTATGCCGTTCGCTCGGCCACGAAGTCCGCGAAGTGCAGGTTCCGGTGAACGGCGCCGACTTCGCGCAAGCCTTCACGCTCTATTGGGCCGCCGGCGCGGCCGAAGTGCAGGCCGAGATCGAGCGCAACGCGCCGGGCGTGCCGATCGATCAATTGCTGGAGCCGCTCTCGCTTGCGCTCAATCAGATCGCGCGCGCCGCGCCCGAGGGCGCACTCGAACGCGCCATCGCCACGCTCCAGCAGGCGGAGACGCAGTTCGCGGAATTCATGACGACGATGGACGTCTATCTCACGCCTGTGCTCGCGCGCCCGCCCGCGCGCATCGGCGAATTCGCACCGACGAATCCGGAAGCCTTCCAGCGCATCGGCGAATATGTCGCTTATACGCCGCTGCAGAACGCGGCCGGCGCGCCCGCGATCTCGCTGCCGCTCTTCTGGACGCCGGACGGCTTGCCGGTGGGCTCGCACTTCTCCGCGGCGAAGGGCCAAGAACGCACGCTCCTCGAACTCGCCTACGAACTCGAGCAAGCCCGCCCCTGGCGCGAACGCCGCCCGCCTGTGTGGGCTGGATAACCACCACGTCGCCGCCCCTCCCCCTGAAGGGGGAGGTAAGGAGGGGGTAGGCGCGCACTTCTCAGAGCGAAGCGCTCACCCCCACCCATCCTCCCCCTTTCAGGGGGAGGTAAAGGTTGGCGTCAACTTGCGCCGCCTTGCTCACCCGCTTACCACCCGCGCGCCATGGCGTTGACCATCCGCATCGAGCGCGCGCACACAACCGCGCATGTCGGCGTTTCCGCCGAGGAGCGTGCGCGCGCGCAGGCGCTCATCGTTACCGTGACGCTCGCCATGGATGCGCCGGGCGATTTCACCGCGCACGACACCATCTCGGAGACACTCGATTATGATCGCGTGCTCGATTTCCTTCGCCATGGCCTCGATGAAGAAGCGAAACTGATCGAAACCGTCGCCGATCGCATCGCGCAGCATTGCCTTGCGCTCTCGCCGCGCGTTCAATCCGTCTCCGTGATCGTGGAGAAGCCCTCCGTGCTCCAAGGCCAGGGCCACGTCTGCGTGGAGCTTCAGCGCGCGCGATGAAATGGGCGCTCGTCACCGGCGGCGCTAAGCGCTTGGGCAAAGCCTGCGCGCTGGAGCTTGCGCGCGCCGGCTGGAACATCGCCATCCAATTCAATTCGTCGCGCGAAGCCGCCGAAGCAACCGTCGCTGAAATTCAGGCGCTGGGCCGGAGCGCTGCCGGCATCGAATGCGATCTCTCGCGCACGAATGCGCCGATGGCGCTTATCGATACGGCAATGCAGGCGACGCAAGGCCAGCTCCGCGCGCTGGTGAATTGCGCCGCGCTCTTCGAGCACGACACGCCCGAGCGCATCGATCCCGATCTCTTCGCGCGCCACATGCAGGTGAATGCGCTGGCGCCCGCAATGCTGGCGTCCGCGTTCGCCAACGCGGCGCCGAAGAGCGAGCGGCTTATGGTCGTCAACTTTCTCGATTTCAAACTGGCCGCGCCCTACCCGGATCACTTCTCCTACACGATGAGCAAATACGCGCTGATGGGCGCAACTGAGATGCTCGCACGCGCCCTGGCGCCGCATGTGCGCGTGAACGCCGTCGCGCCCGGCTACGTGCTGCCGGCGCCGGGGCAGAGCGAAGACGATTTCAAACGTCTCCACGATGAAGCGACGCCGCTGAAGAACGGCGCAACGCCCGAGGATGTCGCGAAAGCCGTGCGCTATCTGATCGAAAGCCCCGCCGTGACCGGCCAGACCATCTACGTTGACTCAGGCCTGCGCTTCTTGAGCCACGAGCGGGACTTCGCCTTTCGCTGATTGTTGTTCTTGTTTTGTTCTATCGGGCGCGCTAAGCTCCCGCCATGCGCACGCCGCCGCTCAAGGGCCGCGGCGCCCGCTTGAACGCGAGCGGGCGTTACGAAGCCTGGTCTCGCCTCGCCTTCGATGACGGCTGGGGCGAACCCGATGAAAATTTGAAGCCGGCGACGATCGTCGAGCACGAAGCCGCGCGCACCATCATCTCGCGCAACACCAGCCCCGACATTTCCTTCGATCGCTCGATCAACACCTATCGCGGCTGCGAGCACGGTTGCTTCTATTGTTACGCGCGCCCCAACCACGCTTATGTCGGCCTCTCGCCCGGCCTCGATTTCGAAACGCGCCTCTTCGTCAAATCGAACGCCGCCGATCTCTTGGAGAAGGAACTCTCCCAGCCCGGCTACAAACCCAACACCATCATCATGGGCGGCGTGACGGACGTCTATCAGCCCATCGAACGCGGCTATGGCGTGACGCGCGCGGTGCTGGAGGTGCTGCAGCGCTACAATCATCCCGTCGGCATCATCACCAAATCGCAGCTCGTGCTGCGCGATCTCGATATCCTCGCCCCGATGGCGGCGAAAAATCTCGCCCGCGTCGCAATCTCGGTGACGACGCTCGATCCCAAACTCGCCCGCGCGATGGAGCCGCGCGCCGCCGCCCCGCACCGCCGCATCGAAGCGCTGCGCGCGCTCTCCGAAGCCGGCGTGCCGACGACGGTGATGACCGCGCCCATTATCCCCGCCGTCAACGATCACGAATTGGAGGACATCCTCGCCGCGGCCGCGAACGCCGGCGCCAGATCCGCCGGCTACGTCGTGCTGCGCTTGCCGCGCGAGATCAAGGAGCTGGCCCGCGATTGGTTCGAGGCCCACACGCCCGACCGCGCCAAGAAAGTGCTGACGATCCTCCGGCAGATGCGCGGCGGCAAGGATTACGACGCCCAATGGTTCAAGCGCCAACGCGGCGAAGGCCCCTATGCGCGGCTTATCTCCGATCGCTTCCACCGCGCCTGTTTGAAGCTCGGCTTGAATGCGGAGCGCCGCAGCGAACTCGATTGCTCCCAATTCCGCCGCCCGCCCCGCGCGGGCGATCAGATGGAGCTTCTCTGAATTAGTTCACTCGACAGGCAAATAAATCCCCGCTAGAGCGGGCGCGAGGGAGTGATCGATCAATGGAGCAGAAAGCCGGCCGCCGCGCGATGACGTTCGTCTTCCTCGCGGTGTTGATCGATACGATCGGCTTCGGCATCATCATTCCCGTGCTCCCGCAATTCCTGATGGACCTGACGGGCCACAACGCGTCGCAAGCCACACGGGACGCGGGCTTCCTCGTCGTCACCTTCGCGATCTTCCAATTTCTGTTCGGCCCGCTCATCGGCAATCTCTCAGACCGTTTCGGCCGGCGGCCCATCCTGCTCTTTTCGATGGCGATGTTCGGCGCGAACTATTTGCTGAGCGCGCTGGCGCCGACGCTCGCCTGGCTTTTCGTCGGGCGCGCGCTTTCCGGCATTTCCGGCGCCATCTATGCGCCCGCCAACGCCTTCATCGCCGATATCACGCCGCCCGAAGAACGCGCGCGCCGCTTTTCGCTGATGGGCGCCGCCTTCGGTGTGGGCTTCGTGCTTGGCCCCGCGCTCGGCGGCCTGATCGGCGAGCTTGGGCCGCGCGCGCCCTTCTACGCCGCCGCGATCATGGCGGGGCTCAATTTCATCTTCGGGTATTTCGTGCTGCCGGAAACGCTGCCGAAGGAGCGCCGCCGCGCGTTCGACATCCGCCGCGCCAATCCGCTGGGCGCGCTCTTCTCGCTGGGCAAATACAAGAGCGTCATCGCGGTGATCGCGTCGATCTTCCTTTGGTTCCTGGCGTTCCAGGTCTATCCCGCGACCTGGTCCTTCTTCGTCACGCTGCGGTTTGACTGGCAGCCCGCTTTGATCGGCGCATCGCTCGCGGTTTCAGGCGTCGCGATGGCGACCGTGCAGGCCTTCTTCACCGGCCGCATCGTCAAATCCTTCGGTGAACGCGGCGCCGCCGCCATCGGCTTTACCTCCGGCATCGTCGGCATGATGGCCTATGTGTTCGTGCCGTTCGGCTGGATGATCTTCTTCATCCCTCTGCTCGCGGCGTGGCAGGGCGTGGCGGGCCCGGCGATGAACGCGATCATTTCAGGCCGCGTGCCCGCCGATCAGCAAGGCGAACTCCAAGGCGGCGTCGCGAGCGCCAACGGCCTCGGGGCCATCATCGGCCCGCTCTTACTGACGCAAGCGCTCGCCGCAGCGACATCGCCTGGCGCACCGATCCATTTTCCCGGCGCTGCCTTCGCGCTCGCCGCCTTCATCTCTCTGTTCGCGCTCGGCCTTTTCCTCTGGGCGACGCGCAAGCGCCCGGACCCCGCAATTGCCGAGCCTGCGCCCACGGCCTAGGTTGCGCGCCAGAGCGGAGGCCTTGGGTCCATGGATCTCAACAATCAAAGACGTTCCACCAACATCGAGGACCGGCGCGGGTCCGCCGGGCCGGGCGGCGGCGGTTTGGGCGGCTTCCGTTTGGGCGGCGGCCGGCTTGGCATCGGCGGCCTCATCATCATCGGCATCCTTTTGCTCATCATGCCGGCGAACCTGCGCAACTCGCTGCTCGGCTCTTTGACGGACGGAACCGGCGGCGCGCCCGCCACGCAAGGCACGCAAGGCTGCGCCGAGGGCGATCAGGTCTGCACCTTCCTCTCGCAAGTGCTGGGCTCGACCGAGGACAGCTGGGCGCGTCACTTCCAAGCCGGCGCGCTGCCGCGTTACTCCGGCGGCCAGGCGCCATCGACCTATCAACAGCCGCGCCTCGTTCTCTTCTCCGGTTCGGTTGCGACCGCGTGCGGCAACGCTGGCTCCGATGTCGGCCCCTTCTACTGCCCGGGCGACAATCAGCTCTACATCGACCCAACCTTCTACGACACGATGGCGCGCCGCCTGAACGCGCCCGGCGATTTCGCGCAGGCTTATGTGATCGCGCACGAAGTCGGCCACCACATCCAGAACCTGATCGGCGCGACGCGCTTTGTCGATCAAGCGCGCGGTTCACGCACGGAAAACCAAATGTCGGTGCGGCTTGAATTGCAGGCCGATTGCTTCGCCGGCGTGTGGGGCCACGACGCCAACCGCGGCGGCCAGCTTTCCGACGGCGATTTGCAGGAAGCGCTGAACGCCGCCCACCAGATCGGCGATGACACACTCCAGCGCAATTCGCGCGGCTATCCCGATCCCGACAGCTTCACGCACGGCACGAGCGAACAGCGCGCCCGCTGGTTCCGCCGCGGCTTCGAAACGGGCGACGCGCGCCAGTGCGACACGTTCGGCGTCAGCGATTTCCGGCAGCTCTGATCTATGAGTGAAGCATCGCCCGAGGGGCCGGACCTTTCGGTCCGGCTCACCGCCATTGCGTCGGCCACGGCGCTCATCGCGTTTTGGCTCGTCGCGATCTTCAATCGCCATTTCCTGGAGCACTATGTCGGCGGCGAACTCGGCATCATCGAGAACGCGCAATTCCTGATCCTCGTCGCCGCGATCCTCATCGTGCTCGCCACGCTCGCGCGGCCCAGCACATGGAACGAGCGCTGGCTCGCAATTTGGCTCGCGCTCTTCGCGGTCGGCCTCATCTACATCGCGGGCGAAGAGATCAGCTGGGGCCAGCACTATTTCCGCTGGGCCACCACCGGCTGGTTCGAACTGCACAACGATCAGGGCGAGACGAACCTCCACAACACCTCGTCCTGGCTCGATCAAAAGCCGCGCGCGCTTCTGCTCGTCGGCATGATCGTCGGCGGCATCATTCATCCGCTGGTCAAGCTCGCGCGCCGCGGCAAGGGGCTCTTCGATCGTCCCTGGTGGCTCGCCCCCACGCTCGCCGCCACGCCCCCCGCGCTCGCCGCCGAAATCGCCGCGCTGCCCGAGCGGCTGGACGACGTGCTCCCCACCAATCTGCAATTTTATCGTGCGAGCGAAGTGGAGGAGCTTTTCCTCTACGCGTTCCTCGTCGTGTACGTGCTTTCGATCGCACGGCGCCTGCGCGCCTAGCCGCGCGCGCAGAATCCGCCGATGCTAAGCGCATGGCGATTTGCGGCATCGATGAAGCAGGGCGTGGGCCGCTCGCGGGGCCGGTGACGGCCGCCGCCGTCATCCTTCCCGCGCGCAAACGCCCCAAGGGCCTCGCCGATTCCAAGAAGCTCACAGCCGAACAACGCGAGGAACTCGCTGAAGCGATCCGCGCCTGCGCGATGGTCGGCATCGGCCACGCCAGCGTCGAAGAGATCGACGAACTGAACATCCTCCAGGCTTCATACCTCGCCATGCGCCGCGCGCTCGCAGCGCTGCCGCAAGCGCCGGTCGCGGCGCTCATAGACGGCAACGCAGGCCCTGAGCTCGCTTGCCCCGTCGAATGCATTATCGATGGAGACGCGCACGTGCCCTCGATCTCCGCCGCGTCCATCATCGCCAAGGTCGAGCGCGACCGGCTGATGACCGAACTCTGCGCGGTCCATCCCGGCTACGGTTTCGCCCGCCACAAAGGCTACGGCACGCCTGAGCACCTCCAGGCGCTCATCGCGCTCGGCCCTTCGCTCATTCACCGCAAGAGCTTCAAGCCCGTGCGCGACGTCCTCGCCGCGCGCAATGCGGCCTGAAAACGGCGTCAAGCGAGTCCCTCGGTCGCAGCCACGCCCCTTGATTCTCTCTTAACCGTCAAGCTTCATTGTCCCACCTGGGTGGGGGGCGATGGCGCGCAAGCGGGCAAATCCTGGATTGAGGCTTGTGGAGCGCGAAGCGGCGCTCCCGCTCGACCGCGTCCTTGAAGGCGATTGCGTGGCCCAGATGGCCAAGCTGCCCGATGGTTGCGTCGATCTCGTCTTCGCCGATCCGCCCTACAATCTTCAGCTCGGCGGCGAGCTCACGCGCCCCGATCAATCGCGCGTCGACGGCGTCGATGACGAATGGGACAAGTTCGAGGATTTCGCCGCCTACGACGCCTTCTCCCGCGCGTGGATGAGCGAGGCGCGTCGCGTGCTGAAAGATGACGGTGCGCTCTGGGTCATCGGCGCCTATCACAACATCTTCCGCGTCGGCACGATATTGCAGGATCTCGGCTTCTGGATTTTGAACGACGTCGTCTGGCGCAAGACGAACCCGATGCCGAACTTCAAGGGCACGCGCTTCGCCAACGCGCATGAAACGCTCATCTGGGCGTCCAAATCGAAGGACGCGAAATACACCTTCCACTACGACGCGCTCAAAATGCTCAACGAGGAGCTCCAGATGCGCTCGGACTGGACGATCCCGATCTGCACGGGCGCCGAACGCCTCAAGGACGACGAGGGCCGCAAAATCCACCCGACACAAAAGCCAGAGGCGCTTCTGCATCGCGTGATCCTCGGCACGACGCGCCCCGGCGAAATCGTGCTCGATCCCTTCTTCGGCGCCGGCACCACGGGCGCTGTCGCCAAAAAGCTCGGCCGCCGCTTCATCGGCATCGAGCGGGATAAAGGCTACGTCAAAGCCGCCAAGAAGCGCATCGCCGCCATCGATCCCGCCGCGCCGGAAAATCTCGTCGTCGCCAAATCGAAGAAAGAGGAGCCGCGCGTGCCCTTCGGCCTTTTGATCGAGCAAGGCTTCATCAATCCAGGCGACATGCTCGTCTCGCCCGACGGGCGCATCAAGGCGCGGGTGCGCGCCGACGGCAGCCTCGCCATCGGCGAGTTCGTCGGCTCCATCCACCGCGCCGGCGCCCACGCCACCAACGCACCTGCGTGCAACGGCTGGACCTTCTGGCACCGCCAAACCGCCGACCGCGGCCTGGAGAGCATCGACCTCTTCCGCCGCGCCATCCGCAGCAAGATGGGCGCTTAAGGCGCTTCGCCGCCGCGCAAGAAATCCCCGGTCTGCGGTGCGCGCGGCGGATCGTCGAGTCCGAAATCCAGGTTCGTCCACCGCACCGGAATGCCCGCGCACCCGAGCGGTTCGGGCCCGTTGCACACATGGAAATGCAGATGCGGCTCCGTCGAATTGCCGGATGAGCCGACTGCGCCGATGCGCTGCCCCATCGTCACGCGCGCTCCCTGTTGGACGCGCACGCTTCCCGGCCGCAAATGCGCGTACACGGAATATTCCGAATTGCCGTGATCGATGATCACATAATTGCCGAGCACGCCGCGCTCTCCCTGCGCAATGCGCGCCATCTGATCCTGCTGCAGCCGCTCGAAGTACGCTTCAACGCTCTCGCCACGCTGCCGCATGGCGGACGCATCTTCGGCGACATCGTTCACCGCCGCGATCACCTCGCCCGCCGCCGCCGCCTGCACCGGCTGGCCGTATGCGTAATAATCGCGGAAGCGCAGGCCCTCGCCGCGATGCGAAGAATTGTCGGCGCCCAACTGCACGAAGTCGAACGCGAACTCTTCCATCACCGCCCAGCGATGGTGCGAATGCATGCTCGGCCCCGCGCCGAGCCACCAGCGCCCCTCGAGCGGAAACGCAAACGCCGTTTGCGTCGTCCCACCCGTGGAAAGCGCAATGCGCGCTTCGGCTTGCGCCTCGGCGCCGTTCGCCGTGACGCGGATCGCGTCGCGCGTGCCGCGGAACGCAAACGTCTGCGCCGGAACGATGATCGCTTCGCCTGGCTCAAGGGAGAGATCGTCCGAAAGCCGCGTGCCCGCCGGCAGCAAGTCCGTTCCGCCGAACTGGAAGCGCAGCCCTTCGATCATCCCCGCGGCCTGCATCTGCGCGCCGCCGCGCGCGAAGCTCGCAAGCTCCGGCTCGCCGAGCGTGCGCCGGTCGAGCAAGCGCTCGCCCGCCATCAGATCGATCGTCACCGTGCCGAGCGAGATCGCCGCTTCGCCGTCATTGATGATCGCGATGTTCTGGATCACCAGCCCGCGCACCGCGCGCGGCGCGTCGAGCTCATACGTGTAGAGCGGCCCGTCCGGATAGAACCGCACTTCGAGCGCTTGCGCCGCCCCCGCCAACGCACACCAGCAAACAGCCGCGCTCAATAATCCACGCATCAGCGTCTCCTTTCCCGTCGGATGCGCGCCCCACGCTCCGCGGATGCAGCCTTTTCTTTTTAAGCGGCGGGCCCATTTCCGGTGCCGACGCCTTTCCGGAGCGCCAATGAAACTCGCCGCAACACTCGCACTCGCCCTTTTCCTTGCTGGTTGCAACGTGGACCGCCCCGGCGTCGGTTCCCCCGTGGTGATTTGGACGGATCGCGAGACCGGCTGCCAATACCTTGTCGCTGCCGGCGCCGGCGTCACCGATTGGTCCAACCCGGGGGGCTCCATCACCCCGCGTTTGGGGCCGGACGGGCGCCCGCTGTGCGGCCCGCGCGAGCCCGCTACGCCGCCCGCCTGAAATTCGCTAAGACGCGCGCATGAACGCGCCGACGCCGCGCCCCAAAACGCTCCCGCGCCCGAAGCGCGCGCGCCCGGCCGCGCCGCTCGTCTCGCTGGTCGCGCCCGTGTTCAATGAAAGCGAGGCGCTGCCAACTTTCCTCGACGCGATGATCCCCGCGCTCACCGCCACGGGCGAACGCTTTGAGATCGTCTTCGTCAATGACGGCAGCCGCGACGACACGCTGGGCGTTCTTCTTGCCGCCGCCGCGATGGACTCACGTCTCCGCATCGTCAATCTCGCGCGCAATTTCGGCAAGGAGGCCGCCCTCACCGCCGGCATCGATCACGCCAAGGGCGATGCGATCATCGTCATCGACGTCGATCTGCAAGATCCGCCCGAACTCATCGCCGATTTTCTCGCCCAATGGCGCGAGGGCTACGACGTGGTCTATGGCGTGCGCGTGGCGCGCGATTTCGACGCGTTCTGGAAGCGCTTCACAGCGCACGGCTTCTATGGCGTCTTCAACGTCATCGCCGAGACGCCCATCCCGCCGAACGCCGGCGATTTCCGCTTGATCGATCGGCGCGTCGCCGATGCACTGCAGAAGATGCCGGAGCGCAACCGTTTCATGAAAGGCCTCTTCGCCTGGGTCGGCTTCTCGTCGATCGGCGTGCCCTATGAGCGCCGGGAGCGCGCCGCGGGCCTCACCAAATTCCGCTTCGGCAAATTGTGGAACTTCGCGCTCGACGGCATCGCCAGCTTCTCCACCATGCCGCTGAAGGTCTGGACCTATATCGGCATCGCCGTCGCCGTCGTCGCGATCTGGCTCGCCGCCTACATCATTGTGCGCACAATGGTCTATGGCGTGGAGACGCCGGGCTACGCGTCGCTGATGGTCGCGATCCTCTTGGCCGCCGCCGTTCAGCTCATCTCCATCGGCGTGCTCGGCGAATATGTCGGCCGCATCTTCCTCGAATCCAAAGCCCGTCCGATCTACATCGTCGATGACGTCTACGGCGGCGAGGAAGAGGAACAGCCTCCACAACGCTCAGAGCAATCTTGAGCCGCTGCGGAACGCGCCTAATCTCTGACTAGAAGGGGCGGGCAATGACATGGTTGGGGTTCGGCCGTGCGCTGGCATTGCTGGCCGCGGGTTTGGGAATAGTCGCGGCAGGCGTGCAAGTGTTGGAGCGTCTGCTCTTTCCGAGCGGCGCGTCGGAGGCGCAGTATGCGCTCCTCGTCATCGTTCTCGCGCTGCTCGTTCTCATCGGCTACTGGATCGTTATTCGTCGTGGCCGGGGAGACGAGGCCGTGCGCGCCTATGCTGGTGAGGCGCGCACGATGACGATCTCTGTCCCAATGTCCCGCATCGTGGCGCTCACTGCGAAGGCGCCCGCCGTCCGGGTAGCTGACCGGGCCAGCGCCGCCGAACGCGACGAAGCCCTCGCGGTTCATGTGGGCCTCGATCCTACGCTCCTCGCAGTGCGCACCCAAGAATGGCGCGCCAAACTCGAACGAAACGATCGCCACATCATCGCGGCGCGTCAGTGGGACTGGGCTGCGCCCTCGGCCTGGATCGATCCCTCTTTCCCCACCGAACAGATTGATGCGCTCGCCACCGACTTTGCCGCCCTTAAGGCTGCGACGTCTCTCTCGAAGTCGCCTGAAGCGCCTTGGAGGAATCTGCCGCGCATTTCCTCGGGCGCGCTGCTCGTGTGCCGTGAGCGACAAAGCGTCGTCGTGCACCTGCGCGCGCATGGGCATGATTTCGCTGACCACTACCACGTGCTCGGCGGCAATTTTGAACCCGACCGCGACAAGACGCTGATGGATGCCGCATGCCGCGAGGTAAAGGAAGAATCCGGCTTGCGCGTCGAGATCGGCGGCGCACCGTGCCTCCTCATTCTCGAAGATCGCACAAACTGGCTCGCAGGAATCTTTCTGGGAGTTTCGGTCGACGCCGGGCAATTCGACAAGATGGTCGAAGGCATGGGCAGCGGCGCGTGGCGCGACTACGCGGAGAAGGAGGGCGCTCCCGCCGCCATCGCGTTTGACGATCTAGCACAATGCCTGATTGAGAAACCCTTCGTGCCGACAGGCTGGCAAGCTGTGGTCGCCTGGCTCATGGCCGGCGCGCCATGCGACGGGCGCCCTTTCCTAGCGAAACCAAAGGTCCGCCGTGTGCTCGACGCGGTCTGCGCCGCACAGCCGCGCTTCACCCCCCCGACCATTCTCAGCGCCGCGCCGCCGCCTTCTTGAACACACTCGGCAGCGCATCGAGCGCAGTCTTCTTCTCCCACCAGCCTTCGCCCGCAGGTTCGCCCTCCGCCTCCGCGCTCCACACATCGAGCGAGAGCGCGAAGTGCGTGAAGACGTGGCGCACCGCGCCGGCCATGCGCCATTGCGCTTTCGCAGGCGCAGCCTTCACGGCTTCCCTGGTTGAGAGCGGGCTCGCGCGCCATTCGCTTGTCGGCAACGCCGCCATGCCGCCAAGCAAACCTTGGTCCGGCCTGCGCACGAGCCAAACCTTCCCCCTCTTCTCCAACCGATAGACCGCGCCGAACCGCTCCGGCCGCGCCGCCTTCGGCGCGCGGCGCGGATACGTTTCCGGCGCGCCGGACGCGCGCGCCGCGCAATCCTCCGTCCACGGACAAAGCGCGCACTTCGGCGAACTTGGCGTACACACCGTGGCGCCCAGATCCATCAGCGCCTGCGCGTAGTCCCCCGGCCGCTCATCGGTCACGAAGCGCGCGGCGAGATCGCGCAGCGTCTTCTTCGCGCCCGGCAATTCCTGCTCGGCCGCGAAGAGCCGCGCCATCACGCGCTCGACGTTGCCGTCCACCACATTCGCCGGCCGATCGAACGCGATCGCCGCGACGGCCGCGGCCGTATAGGTTCCCACGCCCGGCAGCGCGCGCCAGCCCGCTTCGGTTTCCGGAAAGCCGTAGAGATCGAGCGCCACCGCGGCGGCGTGCAGGTTCCGGGCGCGGCTGTAGTAGCCAAGCCCCGCCCAGGCCGCGAGCACGTCCTCCCGCCGGGCATCCGCGAGCCGCTGAACCGTCGGGAACTTGTCGAGGAAGCGCTGGTAGTAAGGCCCCGCGGCCGAGACGGTCGTCTGCTGCAGCATGATCTCGCTGAGCCAGACCTTGTAAGGATCGGCCCGCCCCTTCCGCACGCGCCAGGGCAAGGTCCGCCCGCTACG
Source organism: Hyphomonadaceae bacterium (assembly GCA_050246475.1). Lineage (GTDB taxonomy): Bacteria > Pseudomonadota > Alphaproteobacteria > Caulobacterales > Aquidulcibacteraceae > CADEEL01. Next base: position 101,293 of record JBFWVZ010000002.1, read on the forward strand.
ATCGTACCAGGCGAGCAGCGCCTTCCGCAGGCGATCGCGGTTTATCAGCGCCCCTTCAACAAGCGGCTTGGGGGGCTGTGGATCGGCGCTCATTCCAAAACTTTACGATCCCTTAACGCGATTCAGCATCGTGTGGGGGGTCATGGGTCTGTCCAATCGTTTCGCTCGCGCGGCTCGCCCGCGCGGGGAAGTCAGCGCCGCCGAGGAGGCGCGCGCGCTGGCGATCCTGGAGGCGAACCGAGGCCGCCCGCCCATCCGCCCGGCCCCCATCGCGGCCCGCCACGCCGCCCAAATCCTCAAGCCTTTCCTCGACAAAGCCCCCATGGGCCTAGACGAGCTCAAGCGCCGCTGGGCCGAAATCGCGGGGGAGCGGATCGCCAAGGCCTCGGCCCCCGAAAAACTCGCCCGCGGCGTGTTGACCATCTGCGCCCCCGGCGCGCTCGCGCCCTTCATCCAGCACCAGGAAACGCTCATCCTGGAGCGCTGCCGCCTGGCCGGCGCGGCCGTAAAAACCCTCACGATCCGCCAGGGGAGCCCGGTCGCCTACGCCCCGCCTGTCCGCGCCATCCAACGTGCGCTCGCTGCCGAGGATGAGGCGGCCATCGACGCCTCGCTCTCCGCCATCGAGGCCGAGCCGCTCAAAGCCGCGTTATCGCGCCTCGCCCGCGCGGTCCGCCGCAGCTAAGCGCCTTCCGGGAGAGCCGGCTTTCCGCTAGCAGATCGCTCCGGATATCCTTGGAGCCAGCCATGTTCGTCTCCCGCCGCAGCCTTCTTGTCATGACCGGCGCCGCCGCGGCCCTCGCCGCGTGCGAACAGGGCGGCGCGTCCGCTCAGAATAGCGGATCGGATATGTCGATCGGCAATCTGGATTCGCGCGTCCACCTGATCGAGTACGCCTCCACGACGTGCCCGCACTGCGCGCAATTCCACGAGACGGTCTTCCCGACGATCAAGTCGAACTACATCGACACGAACCGCATCCGTTTCACCTTCCGTGAATTCCCCACGCCGCCCGCGCCCGTCGCGGTCGCCGGCTTCCAGCTCGCGCGCTGCGGCGGCGCCGACGCCAACACGTACATGACGCGGATCGGCGTCCTCTTCCAACAACAGCGCGCCATTCTGCAAACGGGCACGATGGGCGGCGTGCGCGATGCGCTTCTGGCGATCGGCCGCGGCGCGGGCCTTTCCGACGATCAGGTGATGGCCTGCATCACCGATCAGACCGCGCCGCCGCGCATCCAGCAGACCGTGCAGGACGCGGTCGATCGCTACAATGTATCCGGGACGCCCGCGCTCATCCTCAATGAGCGCCTCCTTCCCGCGTCCGAGACGACGCTTGAAGCCCTGAGCGCCGCGTTGGATCGCGCGCTGGCGGGCTAAAGGCAGGGCCATTTGCACATCGCAGAATTGCGGCTGAGCGGCTTCAAGAGCTTCGTCGATCACGTCAGGGCGCCCATTGAGCCGGGTCTAACCGGCGTCGTCGGCCCCAACGGCTGCGGCAAATCCAATCTGCTTGAGGCCGTGCGCTGGGTGATGGGCACGACGTCGGCGAAATCCATGCGCGCCGACGATATGGACGCGGTCATCTTTTCAGGCAGCGCCGCGCGGCCCGCGCGCGAGCACGCGGAGGTGACGCTCGTCTTGAAGGACGCGCAGGGGCGCGGGCCCGGCAGCCTTGCAAGCGACGACGTGCTCGAAGTCTCGCGCCGCATCCGGCGCGGGCTCGGCTCCACCTACCGCATCAACGGCAAGGAAGTCCGCGCGAAGGACGTGCAGCTTCTCTTCGCTGACGCTTCGACCGGCGCGAACTCCCCCGCGCTGGTGCGCCAAGGCCAGGTCAGCGAATTGATCGCGGCCAAACCGGAAAACCGCCGGCGCATTCTCGAAGAAGCCGCCGGCATCGCGGGCCTCCACGCGCGCCGCCACGAAGCCGATCTCAAACTGAAGAGCGCGGAGAGCAATCTCGCACGCCTGGATGAAATCCTCGCCGAGATCGAAGCCCAGGCCGCGAGCTTGAAGAAGCAAGCGCGCCAAGCCGAACGCTATCGCGGCCTCGCCGCCGCGCTCCGCGAAACCGAAGCACTCCTCCTCCACCGCCGCTGGATGGAGGCGAAGGCCGCCGTCGCGAGCGTCGAGCAGGAATTGCGCGAAACCGAACGCGCGGTCGCGGAAGCCGCAACCGCCGCCTCGCAAGCAGCGCGCGAAGCGGAAAGCGCGCGCGAAGCGCTCCCGCCACTGCGCGAGGAAGAAGCCGTCGCAAGCGCCGTGCTCCGCCGCCTCGAAGGCGTTCGCGTCGGCCACGAACGCGATCTGCAACAAGCTGAAGAGAAGGTCGCGCGCGCCGAAGCGGATATTGAACGCTTGGGCGATGAAGCATCCCGCCTCGCCGATTTCGCCAACGACGCAGCCGGCGTCATCGCGCGCTTGGAAGCCGATCTCGCCGAAACGCCCGAAAACGATGCGGCCCAAGCTGGCGCACTCGAAGACTCCGAAGCCAAAGCGAAAGCGGCCGAAGCCAAGCGAGGCGAAGCCGAAGCGCGCGTAGAAGCGCTCGCCGCCGAGAGTGCCGCGCGCATGGCCCGCGCCCGCACGCTGGCAGAATCCGCCGGCGCCGCGCGCGAGCGTCTGACGCGTCTCACCGATCGCCTCGGCGCGCTCAACACATCGCTCAAGGTCGCGCAGCCGAGCGCCGATCTTCAAGCGCGCATCGCGCAAGCCCAATGCGCCGCCGAAGCCGCGCAACGCGAAAGCTCCGCCGCGCGCGATGCGCTCGCGAAAGCGGAGAACGCGCTCAAGCAAGCCGAAGCGGCGGACGAAGCCGCATGGGCCCCCTCGCGCACCGCCGATGCGCTCGTCGCGGAACTCCAAGCCGAAGTGCGCGCGCTGGATCAGCTCGCGCCGCCGCCAAGCGGACGCGCCTTCCCCGCCGTGCTTCAGTCGATCGCGGTAAGCGACGGTTACGAACGTGCCCTCGCCGCGGCGCTCGGCGACGACATCGAAGCCAGCACGAACGAGAAGGCGCCGCTGCGCTGGTCGGGCGCCGATGTGCGCGCGATCGATTGGCCCGAAGGGGTTGCGTCCCTTTCCGATCACGTCGAGGCGCCGGGCGAACTCGCCGCGCGCCTGGCGCTCATTGGCCTCGTGGATGCGGCGCGCGGCGCCGACCTGCAAAAATCGCTCCCCACCGGCGCGCGCCTCGTCTCGCGCGAGGGCGATCTCTGGCGCTGGGACGGCTTCGTACGTCGCGCCGATGCGCCCGCCCCCGCCGCAGCGCGCTTGGAGCAACGCAATCGTTTGAAAGCCGCGCGCGCCGAGCTGAAGAGCGCAGAAGAGAAACGCGATCGCGCCCGCGCAATGGCGCAAGAGACGCAAGCCAAACGCCGCGTGGCGGAGGAAGAAGCGCGCAAGGCCCGCGCCGTCGCGCCACAACTTGCATCGAAAGCGGCAGAAGCCGCGCGCAAACACGAGACGCTCCAAAGCGAAGCAAAGCTCGCGGAGGAACGCGTCGCCGCCCTCGCCGCGCAGATCGAACAGCTGAGCGCCGAGCGCGCCGAAGCGGAGGCCCAAGCCGCGCACGCAGCCAGCGCCGCCTCCGGCGCGCCGGCGGGCGGCGAAGAAGCGCTCGCAACCGCGCGCGCGGAAATGGAAAGTGCCCGCGCCGCCGCCGCCGAAGCGCGCGCGCTCTTCGCCGGCCTCGCACGCGAACACAAAGCCCGCTTGGAGCGCCGCGCCGCGCTCGAAGCCGATCTCTCCCAATGGCGCACGCGCCAAGCCCAAGCCTCCGCGCGCCTCGATGCGATCGAGGCGGAGCGCGACAAAGCCCGCGCCGCGCGTGAAGCAGCCCTCGCCGCGCCCGAGCAAGCGCGCGCCGCGCTGGAGAAATTGCTGAGCGAACAGCAACAAGCCGAAACCCGCCGCGCGGGCGCGCTCGATAAGGTCGCCGAAGCGGAGCGCCGCGTGCGCGAAGTCGATCAAGCCGCGCGCGAGCGCGAGAACCACCACGCGCTGGCGCGTGAGCGCCGCGCCGCCGCCGAAGCGCGCCTCGCCGGCGCGGGCGATCGCCTGAACGCGATCGAAACGCAGGCGCGCGAAGCCACCGGCCTCGCGCCGGATAACCTCGCCGGCGCCGCCGGCAATCTCATCTCCCAAGCCATCGCAACCGGCCTCATCGCCGACGTCGAGAAAAAACTCGAACGCCTCCGCGCCGAGCGTGAGAGCGCCGGCCCGGTCAATCTCCGCGCCGATGAGGAGATGAAGGAAGCGCTCGCCCGCGTCGCCGAACTCACGAAGGAAAAAGAAGACGTCGCTGCCGCCGTCACGAAACTCCGCCGCGCCATCGGATCGCTGAACGCCGAAGGCCGCGCGCGCCTCCTCGCCGCGTACGAAACCGTCAACGCCAATTTCACAAAGCTCTTCACCACCCTCTTCGAAGGCGGCGCTGCTGAACTGCGCCTCACCGAATCCGAAGATCCCTTGGCGGCCGGTCTCGAAATCATGGCCCAGCCGCCCGGCAAGCGCTTGACGACGCTCTCGTTGATGAGCGGCGGGGAGCAAGCCTTGACCGCCACCGCGCTCATCTTCGCCGTCTTCCTCGCCAACCCCGCGCCGCTTTGCGTGCTCGACGAAGTCGATGCGCCGCTGGATGACGCCAACGTCGATCGCTTCTGCCGCATGCTCGATGAGATGAAGAAGCTCACCGCCACGCGCTTCCTCGTCATCACGCACAATCCCGTCACCATGGCGCGCGTCGATCGCCTCTACGGCGTCACCATGCCGGAAAGCGGCCTCTCTCAGCTCGTCAGCGTCGATCTCGGCCGCGCCAAGCAACTCGCGCAGACCGCATGATCCGCCCCGCGCGCGGCGATGAGTTGGGCGCGCTCGCCAAGCTCTGGCGCGACGGCTGGCATGACGCCCACGCCGCCATCGTCCCCGAAGCGCTGACGCGCCTGCGCACCATCGAGAACTTCACCGAGCGCATGGCGCCGATGCTCCCCACCGTGCGCGTCATCGAGCGCGACGGCGCAGCAATTGGCTTTCACTTCCTGAAGGACGACGAACTCAATCAATTCTACCTGGCCGCCACCGCGCGCGGCTCCGGCGCCGCAAACGCGCTGATGGCGGATGCCGAAACCCATCTCGCGCAAGCGGGCCTCACGCGCGCCTGGCTCTCCTGCGCCATCGGCAACGACCGCGCCGCGCGCTTCTACGAAAAGGCCGGCTGGACGCGCGCCGGAACCATGATCGATTGGCCCCAAACCGCCGAAGGCCCGTTCCGCCTCGAAACCTGGCGCTACGAGAAAGCACTCGCGCTCTAGGGCGAGGCGCGGCAGCTTGCCGCGAGCGCAAGAATCCTCCGCAAATCGCTGAATTCGCTGCACTTTTGGTCCGCCCTGCTTTGCTTGACGCAAATCAGGCGCCTCCGTATGGTCCGCCCGCGCGCGCACGGGGGGCGTATCCCGCCCTTTGTCGCGCGCATCGACTTTTCTGATGGCTGAGCCGAATGCCGGATGATCGCCTGAGCAACCTTCGCCGCCGCGTCGGCGAAGCGCGCGGCGAGAACGCCGGCTCCCCTCAAGAAGCGCCGTCGAGCCCAGCCGGGCTTGCTCTGCGTTTCGGCGGCGAATTCGGCGCGGCGATCCTGGTCGGGGCGCTTCTGGGCTATGGGGCGGATGTCTTCCTCCACACACAGCCTTGGGGCCTTGGCGTAGGGCTCACGCTCGGCTTCGTGACGGGCGTCTTCAATGTGGTGCGGCTGGCGCGGACCTACGCGAACGCCCATCCGGTCGATCCCAACGCGCCGTCCATCCCGGACGACGAAGACGACTAGGGCTGAGCCGTTTTGTCGAACGACCCGATCCACCAATTCCACATCAACAACATCCTGCCGCTCAATGTCGGCGGGATCGATGCGAGCTTCACCAACGCGAGCGCCTTCATGGTCGCGGGCGTCGCCGCGGCCGCGGGCTTCATGTGGTGGGCGATGCGCCCCGCCGCGCTCGTGCCGGGCCGCGCGCAATTGGTGGCCGAGACCGCGCATGGCTTCATTCAGAACATGGTGAGGGATACGGCCGGCGAAGAGGGCGTGAGGCGCTTCTTCCCGTTCGTCTTCACGCTCTTCCTCTTCATTTTCGCGGCGAACATGATCGGCATGTTCCCGTATTGGTTCACCCCGACGAGCCAGATCATCGTGACGGCCACCATGGCGCTCATGGTGTTTTTCACCGTCATCGCCGTCGGCTTCTGGAAGAACGGGCTCAAATTCTTCAAGCTCTTCGTACCGTCCGGCGTGCCGATCTACATTTTGCCCTTCGTGGTGCTGATCGAGGTCATCTCGTTCTTCTCGCGCCCGCTTTCGCACTCGGTTCGTCTCTGGGCGAACATTCTGGCGGGGCACTTGGTCTTGAAGGTGTTCGCGGGCTTCGTGCCGATGATGGCCGCCGCGGGCTTTGTCGGCATTTTGGGTTCTGTCCTGCCCCTCGCGATGACAGTCGCGCTCTACGCGCTCGAATTCCTGGTCGCGTTCCTGCAGGCCTACGTCTTCGCCATGCTCACCTGCGTCTACCTGAACGACGCCCTTCATCCCGGCCATCACTGACGGCCGAACGAAACAACCACTGGAGAAAGAGAAAATGGACGCTGAAGCCGCAAAGTACATTGGCGCTGGGATCGCCTGCATCGGCATGGGCGGCGCCGGCATCGGCGTGGGCCTCATCTTCGGCAACTTCCTGCAGGGCGCGCTGCGCAATCCCGCTGAAGCCCCGCGCCAGTTCGGCAACCTCATCTTCGGCTTCGCCGTGACCGAAGCGCTCGGCATCTTCTCGCTGCTCGTCGCACTTCTCCTCCTGTTCGCGCTCTAAGCGGAGTTTTCGATGGCGGTCGCGCCGCACGAAGCAGAAGAAGCCGCTCACGGCGCCGATGCGGCAACGCACGGCGCCGATGCGGCCGCGCATGGCGTGGAGCACGCAGCGACGTTCCCGCCCTTCGATCCGACGCTCTTCGCAAGCCAGCTCGTCTGGTTCGCGCTGACGTTCGGCGCGCTCTACTTCATCCTCTCGCGCCTCGTTCTGCCGAAAGTGCAGGACGTGCTCGATCGCCGCGCCTCCACCTTGAAGAGCGATCTCGACGCCGCGCATCGCGAGAGCGAAGCGGCCGAGCGTGCGCGCCTTGAGATGGAGCGCGTGGCGGCTGAGGCCCGCGCCAACGCACGCAAGGTCGTGGAGGACATGCGCGCCAGGGCGCAGGCCGAACTCTCCGCCGAGCAGGAGAAGGTGGACGCCAAGCACGCCGCCGAGATCGCGGCCGCGGAAGCGCGCATCGCCGCCAAGCGCGACGAGGCGCTGAAGCAGGTGGATGCGCTCTCCAAGGATCTCGCGCGCGATATTGTGGCGCGCCTCACGGGCGCCGGCGCGGCTGAACCCAGAAAGGCGCGCGCCTGATGCCCGCTTGGTTGGACGCCACTTTCGTCGCCTTCGTCGCCCTCGCGATTTTCGTTGGCGCGATGATTTATCTCAAAGTGCCGGGCATGATCGCCAAGGCGCTGGACGATCGCTCGAAGGCGATCGCGCACGAACTCGCCGAAGCGCGCCGCCTGCGCGAAGAAGCGCAAGCCCTGTTCCGCGAATACGAGAGCAAGAAGGCCGCCGCCGAAGCGGAAGCGAAAGAGATCGTCGCCCGCGCTGAGGAGCAGGCCCAAGCGCTCCGCGCCGAAGCGCAAACGCAACACGCCGAAGCGCTCGCACGCCGCGCCCGCCAAGCCGAAGAGCGCATCGCCCGCGCCGAGCAGCAAGCTGAAGCCGACGTCCGCGCCGCCGCCGCCGAAGCCGCCATCCGCGCCGCCGAAGCCGCCTTGACGCGCGACCTCACCCCCGAAGCCCAAGCCCAACTCGTCGCCCAAGGCGTCCGCGAGCTGGAGCAGAAGTTCGGCTAGGACCGCCGGCTTCCAGCCGGCAAGCGCGGGGCCGGCAAGATGCCGGCGCTCCTCTACTCCGCCGCGTGCTTCGCCGCCGCCTCTTCCGCCTTCCAGCGCAATTTCGGCTGCCGCGCCGCGCGCGTCTCATCGAGCCGGCGCATCGGCGCCAGATGCGGCGCGGTCTTGAAGCTTTCGATATCGTTGCCCTTCGCACGCTCCGCGAGCGCGATCATTACATCCGCGAAGCGGTCCAACTCGCCGAGCGATTCCGTCTCCGTCGGCTCGATCAGCATCGCGCCATGCACGACGAGCGGGAAGTACGTCGTCATCGGATGATAGCCTTCATCGAGAAGGCTCTTGGCGATGTCGATCGTCTCGATGCCGCGCGGCTTGATCGTTGAATCGTCGAAAAGCGCCTCGTGCATGCACGGGCCATCGCCGAACGGCGCGTTGAAATGCGGCTTCAGCCGCGCCAGCAGATAGTTCGCATTCAAGACCGCATCTTCCGCGACCTGCCGCAACCCATCGCTGCCGTGGCTCATCATGTACGCGAGCGCGCGCACGAACATCCCCATCTGCCCGTGGAACGCGCACATCCGCCCCACATGCCCCGGCTCGTTGTGCTCGATAAGATCGAGCGCCTTGCCCTTCTTCACGATCTTCGGCGCCGGCGCATAGGGCGCGAGCGCATCGGAGAAGACGACCGGCCCCGCGCCCGGCCCGCCCCCGCCATGCGGCGTCGAGAAGGTCTTGTGCAAATTGATGTGCATCGCATCGACGCCCAGATCGCCTGGCCGCACGCGCCCCACGATCGCGTTGTAGTTCGCGCCATCGCAATAGAAGTACGCGCCCGCTTCATGCACCGCATCCGCGATGCGCTTGATCTCGCGCTCGAAGAGCCCGCACGTGTTCGGGTTGGTGATCATGATCGCGGCGACGTCGTCGCCCAGCCGCGCGACCACGTCATCCAGATGGACGCGCCCATCGTCGCGCGCCGGAATCTCATCGACCGCAAAGCCGCACGCCGCCGCCGTCGCCGGGTTTGTTCCGTGCGCGGAGGATGGCACCAGCACGCGTGTGCGCCTCACCGCCTCCCCGCGCGCTTCAAGCGCCGCGCGGATCGCCAGCATCCCACAGAACTCCCCATGCGCGCCCGCCTTCGGCGAAAGCGCCACGCCCGGCATGCCGGTGAGCTCCATCAGCCAATGCGAAAGCTCCTCCATGAGCGCGAGCGCGCCTTGCACGGTGGAGACGGGCGCGAGCGGATGAATGTCGGCGAAGCCGTCCATCCGCGCGGCTCTCTCGTTGAGCCGCGGATTGTGCTTCATCGTGCATGACCCGAGCGGAAAGAGCCCGAGGTCGATCGCGTAATTCTTCTGGCTCAAGCGCACATAGTGGCGCACTGCCTCCGGCTCCTTAAGCCCCGGCAAATCGAGCGCCGCCTTTCGCGCATGCGCGCCCAGCCGCGATTTGCCTTTTGGCGCCGGCAGATCGACGCCCGTGCGCGAAGGATCCCCGTTCTCGAAGATCAGCGCCTCGGCTTGCAGCAAACCGCGATTGCCGGAGACAGTGTCGACCTGTGACATTAATCTAGCTTCCTGCGTAAGAGCGCGCGGCTTCATTGGCTTTTCCGATCATTGAGAAGTCGACTCTCGCGCCAAATCGGACAACGTCCCTCGTCCACTCATCCAGAAGAACATCAGCTTTCGCGTCGTCACCGCGTGCGCGTTTCGCTAGTGACCAAGCCAACTTAAACTGTACGAAACTATCGCTGGACAAGAAGTGATATTTTCGGCGTGCACGAGCTTCGCACACTTCATCCAGATCATGGATCGATCTAACGCGCCGAAAGTCGTCGAGGGCGCGTTCAGTCACTCGTTTCACCACGCGCTGAAGTTGTCGCAGATCAAGCTCACGATATCCGGGAAAGGGTTTGTCCACCAGAAATCCCGGGGCGTTGTCGTCGTTTGAAGGATCAATCATCAGGTCCAGTTCGACCGACGCCGCTGTTCGCTTCCACTTCATGGTCTTGCCACGTTGGAGCGGACAGATAGACAGCGACCAACCCCACACGCCCGCATAGGTCGCGCCCTTACGCGGTTGAAACTCGACCATCTCGGAAACAGGCTCGGCCGTCCGACGCCACCACACTCTAGCGCGCGCCCGTTCGAAACCGAGCGGGGCGAGTTGGTCGCGGATCGCCGCATCAACTGCCATGTTGAGCGGCTCAACGCTCATTTCAAAACCTCGCTGAGCGCCTTCGCATAAGCGTCGATGTCATCGCCCGTGTTCGTCTCCGTCGCGCAAACGAGGATCACATCCTCCATCGCGCCCGGTTGGAGCCGCGCGAACGGCACGCCTCCAAGGACCTTCTTCTTCGCCAGCGCTTCGATCACGCCGGCCGCCGGCTTCGGCGTGCGGATCGCGAACTCGTTGAAGAAGCGCGGCGTCAAAACCTCTACGCCGGTCACGCCGCCCAGCGCATCCGCGAGATCGCACGCCGCTTCGTGATTGAGCGCCGCGAGCCGCTTCAAGCCTGCTGCGCCCAAGAGCGTCATGTGAATCGTGAACGCCATCGAGCAAAGCCCGGCATTGGTGCAGATATTGCTCGTCGCCTTCTCGCGCCGGATATGCTGCTCGCGCGTCGAAAGCGTCAGCACAAAGCCGCGTCTGCCTTCCGCATCGACCGTCTCGCCCGCGAGGCGCCCCGGCATCTGCCGCACGAATTTCTCGCGCGTCGCGAAGAGGCCCACGTAAGGCCCGCCATACATCATCGCGTTGCCGAAGCTCTGCCCCTCGCCCGCGACGATATCGGCGCCCATCGCGCCCGGCGGCTCGATCGCGCCGAACGCAACTGCTTCCGTGAACGTCGCGATGAGGAGCGCGCCCTTCGCATGCGCCGCCGCCGCGATCTCCGAAATGTCCGTGATCGTGCCGAACACGTTCGGCGTCTGCACCACGACAGCCGCGGTCTCGCCGTCGATCCGTGAGATCACGTCCGCTTCGCCGTCAATCGCGGGCGCGAGCGCCTCGATCGTCAATCCTTGCGGTTCAGCGTGCGTGCGCGATGTCGAGACGTAGTGCGGGTGCACGCCCCCGGAGAAAACGATCTTCTTCCGCTTCGTCACGCGCGCGGCCATGAGCGCGGCCTCCGCGCACGCCGTCGAGCCGTCATACATCGAAGCGTTCGCCACCTCGCAGCCAAGCAGCATCGCGACTTGCGTTTGAAACTCGTAGAGCGCCTGCAGCGTCCCCTGCGCGATCTCCGGCTGATAGGGCGTGTACGTCGTCAGAAATTCGCTGCGCTGAATGAGATGATCGACGCTCGCGGGCACATGATGCCGGTAAGCGCCCGCACCGATGAAGAACGCCGTCTGCCGCGCGGGCGTGTTGCGCTCAGAGAGGGCGCGCAAATGCCGCTCGACCTGCAATTCACCTTGCGCCTTCGGCAAATCGACAAGCCCCGCGCGCTGCGCCGCCTTCGGCACATCGACATAAAGTTCATCGATCGATTTCGCGCCGATCGTGCGCAGCATATGCGCGCGGTCGTCGTCGGAGAGCGGAAGGTAACGCATCACGCCAAACCCTTCACGTAATCCGCGTACGCCGCTTCATCCATCAGCGCCTCGACGTCCGCCGCGTTCGCCGGCGTCAGCTTCACGAACCACCCTTCGCCTTCCGCCGATTGGTTGATGAGATCGGGCTGATCCGCGAGCGCGCTGTTCACTTCCGCGACGCTCCCCGCGATCGGCGCATAGACATCGCTCGCGGCCTTCGCGCTTTCGACGACGGCCATGTCCCCGCCCGCCTTCACCGCTTTGCCGATCTCCGGCAGCTCCACATAGACGACATCGCCCAATTGCTCGGCCGCGTAAGGCGTGATGCCGACGATGGCGACGCCGCCCTCCATCCGCACCCATTCGTGATCTTTCGTGTAGCGAACGCTCATGGCTTCCTCACATAGCGATGCGGAACGAACGGCAACGCGACCACCTCCGCCGCGCGCCTTTGCCCGCGCACGAGAAGATCGATCGCCGTTCCAACTTTTGAAAACTCCGTCTCGACATAACCCATCGAGATCGGAGCATTGAGAATGGGCGAGAAGCCGCCGCTGGTGACGGCGCCGATTTTCCTCTCGCCCGCATAAATCTCCACGCCCTCGCGCGCCGGCGCACGATCCTTCGGGCGGATGCCGACGCGCTTGCGCGACGGTTTCTCTTTCAACTCACGCAGAATGCGCGCCGCGCCCGGAAAATCCGCGCGTTCGCGCCGCTCTTTCTGGATCGTCCACGCGAGCCCCGCTTCGATGGGAGACGTCGTGGGATCGAGATCGTGCCCATAGAGGCAAAGCCCCGCTTCGAGGCGGAGCGAATCCCGCGCGCCCAAACCGATCGGCTTTACGCGCTCATCGCGCAGCAGCGCCTCCGCAAGCGCCCTCGCATGCTCCGCGCGCACAAGAATCTCAAACCCGTCTTCGCCCGTGTAGCCAGAGCGCGTGACCGTGAGGCGCCCGAAGCTTTTCGTCTCGTACCGCGCCACCTGCATGAAATTCATCGCGTCGAGCGCGCCCGCGTGCTCCGCGATGGCGCCGCACAACGCGAGCACGGCCTCCGGCCCTTGCAGCGCCAGCAGCGCGCGATCGTCCGCGCGCACGAGGTTCGCTTCACCCTTCGTCGCCGCCTCGATGAGTTTCCAATCCTCGATTTTGCAGCCGGCATTGACGACGATGTAGAGATCGCCCGCCGCTTCGGGCTCCGCTGGCCGCGCGATCATCAAATCGTCGAGCACGCCGCCTTCGGCATTGAGCAGCGTCGTGTAGCGCACCTGCCCCGGCGCCAGTCCCTGAATGTCCGCAGGCACAAGCCGTTCGATGAGCGCCGCGACCGCGCGGTGCCCAGCATCGCCTTGAAGCCCATGTCCCTTCGGCAAAGCGAAGAAGCACGGCCCCATGTGCGAGACGTCGAAGAGCCCCGCATGTTGCCTCGTCCAATTATGCTCCCCGATCAGCCCCTCGAACTGGATGGGCATGTCGTAGCCCGCGAAGTCCGCGAACTTCTGCGTACGCGCGCGCCACAGCGCATCGAGCGGCAACTTTAACGGTTCGGCTATCGCGGCTTGAGCCATCGGGATTCCAGGCGCCAGGGTTCATCGCCGGCGAACCGGCGGCCCCCGCTGTCCTGGGCGCCTGAGAGATTCACGGAGCCCCTTTGGGCCCGCTTACTCCTTCGGCGGCGCTACGGAGCGCCGGCTTCCAGCCGGCCAACGAAACGCACTTTCCAGCGTGTTCATCCCCTCGCGGTCCCTGGTCCCTGAGAGTTTCCGGGGCGGTTGCTCCTTCGGGGGCTGCTTAAATCCATAACGGAATCAAGCCGCTCTCTCCCGCGCGGTTCATGTGTTTTGCCGGGGCGGGAGCGAATCCTTCGGCCCACACCGTTAACGCGCACCATGCCAGCCGCGCCTCCCAAGTCAACGCGCCGAAACGGAACCAAAGCCCTTGGCCCGCGCTTTGCCTCCCAAGACTTGGAGCCGCCCACATGATGCGCATCGCCCTTTCCGTCCTGGCCTTTACAGCCATCGGCGCGCCGTTGATCGGTGCGAGTATGGCAGGGCCCGCCGCGCCGCGCGTCGCGACCGAGGAAGCGCTTTCGACGAGCGCGTCCGTCGCCGTTTCGCAGGCGCAGGCGATGGACATCGCAGAGGATCGGGGCATCGCGGAAATCGGCGCGGTTACATTGTCGAACGGCGACTGGTCCGTGCGCGGACTTGGCGATGATGGGCGCGCACTCATCGTGAACATCTCCGCCGCGACAGGCGACGTCTCCACGATGTCCTTCGACGCAAGCTGAGCTTACATCCGCTCCGGCGTCTCGATGCCCAGCAAATCAAGCGCGATTTCCAGCTGCTTCAGAGTCGCTTGCGCCAGCGCGAGCCGCGAGCCGCGCATGCCTTCATCCGTTTCCGGAAGAATGGGGCAATTGGCGTAGAAGCCAGAGAACGCCTGCGCCAGCGCGAACGCGTGCTCCGCGATGAAATGCGGCGCGCGCTTTTCGTACGCGCTCACCAGCGCCGCATTGAACCCATCGAGCGCCAGAACCAGATCCCGCTCCGCCGCATGCGCGACAGCGATCGGCCGAGGTCGAACCTGCTGCTCTTCCGCCTTGCGCAAGATCGATTTGATCCGCACGGCAGCGTAGAGGAGATAAGGCCCGGTCTTGCCCTCGAAGCTCATGAAGCGGTCGAGATCGAACACGTAGCTCGTGCCGCGAAAGTTCGAGAGATCGGCGAATTTGAGCGCGGCCACCGCGACCTTGTGCGCGACGTCCTCGAATTCCTCGCTTGAGAAATCCGCGCCGATCTCGGCTTCGCGCAGCCGCGCACGCGCCTTCTCCCGCGCCATTTCGATGAGATCGTTGAGCTTCAAGACGCCGCCCGCGCGCGTCTTGAAGGGCTTGCCATCGGCCCCGTTCATCGTGCCGAAGCCGATATGCTCCAACGCATCCGGCGCGACGTAGCCCGCCATCTCGGCGGCGCGAAACACTTGCACGAAGTGATCGGCCTGCCGTTGATCGACCACGTAGAGATAAAGATCGGGATCGATCTCCTGCTCCCGCTGCACGATGGTGGCGAGATCGGTCGTGCCGTACATCGCCGAGCCTTCCGATGAGATCACCAGAAGCGGCGGCACCTCGCGCTTGTCCCCCTCGCGCGCCACGCGGATCACTTGCGCGCCCTGATCCGGCTCGATGAGGCCCTTGGCCTTGAGCGCATCCACCATCGCGGGGATGAAGGGATCGGCGTCGCTTTCCCCGTTCCACAAATCGAAATCGACGCCGAGCGCGGAGAACTCGCGCTTCAAGGCGACCATCGAAACGTCGTGCATCGCGCGCCAGATGCGCCGGTGCGGCTCTTCTCCGCTCTGCAGCGCAACCGTCGCCTTGCGCGCGCGATCGCGAAACGTCTCGTCCTCCTTCGCCCGCGCCGCCGCCGCTGGGTACATCGCTTCCAGATCGTCGAGCGTCAGCGTGTTCAGCCGCGCATCGACCTTCGCTGCGTCGCTCAAGCCGCCGAGTTCGTCCTTGAGCGCAACGATCAGCAGCCCCATCTGGAAGCCCCAATCGCCGAAATGCGCATCGCCCCAGACAGCGTCGCCGCGATAGCGGAAGAGACGCTTGATGCTCTCCCCGATGATCGTCGCGCGCAGATGCCCCACATGCATCGGCTTGGCGACGTTCGGGCCGCCGTAATCCACCAGCACGCGCCGCTTCGCTTCAACCACGCTCGCGCCCGCGCGCGGATCGTCCGCGATCTCTTGCGCGCGCTTGGAGAGCGCTTGGTCCGTCACGGTGAAATTCAGAAACCCCGGCCCCGCGATGGCGGGCTTTGGCGCAAGCGCTTCGGCCTTCCAGGCATCCGCCGCGGCCGCTGCGATCTCCGGCGGCTTCTTGCCCGCCGCCTTGGCCGCAGCGAGCGCGCCATTCGACTGAAACTCGCCAAGATCGCGCCTGTCCGAGCGGCGCACCTCGGCGAACTTCGGATCGACGCCGATTGCGGCGAACGCGACCGCGTTCGCATCGCTCAATTGATGCGCAAGGTCTTTCATAAGCGGATCGGCAGATGGCGGCTCATGCGCCGCCGGTCAACCGGGCTCAATTCACCTGCTGGCCGGTCTGCGTGCCTGCGTCCATCCGGAAGCGGCGGCCTTCGCGGTTATAGGCGAGCTGCTCCGGCGTCAGATCGAAGCCGACGAGGATCTCGAAATTCTCACCCGAGACATCGGCGTTCGCGCGCGGGATCACGATCCGCTCGATGCGGTCCGTGCCGGTTTCGATGTTGCCGTCGCCGTCGAAGGTGACGTCGATATCGTAATATTGCTTCTCGATCGGCGCGATGCCCCGGCGGGTCACCGCGACCCAATAGCGGTAACGATGGGTGCGCGATTCACCGGCGGCGGGCCCGCGCCCAAACGCCATGTCGACCTCGAGGTTCATCTCGATGGGATTCGTGCCCGTGTAGCGGCAGAAGCCGCGCACGCCGCGCATCTCGCCGGTCCAGGCGATGTTGGCGTAACGCTGCTCGGCGCTCGCGAACTCAACCACGCGCGAGGAATCGTAGAGCACGCCCATCAGAGGACAGGGCCCAGAGTTCGGCGCGTCGTCATTGCCAAATGTGCGCGAAAGCCAATTCGAGGGACGCTGATTTGGGTCGCGCGCCTGCTCATCGTTGCGGCTGACGCGCTTGGCCTTCGTGCCCGGCGGCCCATCGGGAATTTCCATCGTGCGGCCCTGATTGCCGCCGCACGCGGCCACCGTCACGCCCGCGACGGGGAACACAGCCAGCGCCAGGACGACGTGCTTCCAATTCCAGGCCATGCGATCCCCTCTGCGGCGCGCTGCCCTGGCCCAAGCCCGCGGCGCGCGCGATATTAGGTTCGTGATACCCGCGCCCGTTGGCCCCCGCAACAAGCCCCGGCGCCCGCTGCCGGAACGCCGAAAGGCCCCATGAACGCCCCTGTCCGCCCCCCTGGAAGGCCGCCGCTCACGGTGCTTCTGGCCAGCCCCCGCGGCTTCTGCGCCGGTGTGGACCGCGCCATCCAGATCGTGGAGCGGGCGCTGGAGAAATGGGGCGCGCCGGTCTTCGTGCGGCACGAAATTGTCCACAATCGCCACGTCGTCTCCCGGCTGGAGGCCATGGGCGCCGTCTTCGTGGAGGAGCTGGACGAGTGCCCGGAGGATCGCCCGGTCATCTTCTCCGCCCACGGCGTGCCCAAATCCGTGCCCGCCGCCGCGCGCGCGCGCGACATGATCTATGTGGACGCCACCTGCCCGCTCGTCTCCAAGGTCCATGTCGAGGCCGAGCGCCAGCACGAGGCGGGGCGCGAGATCGTGCTCATCGGCCATGCGGGACACCCGGAGGTGATCGGCACGATGGGCCAGCTCCCCGCCGGCGCGATCACCTTGATCGAAACCGTCGCGGAGGCGGAGGCCTTCACGCCCCGCGATCCCGCGCGCCTCGCGCTCACCACGCAGACGACGCTCTCCGTCGATGACACCGCCGAGATCGTCGCAACGCTTGAACGCCGCTTCCCCGAGATCGCCGCGCCCCACAAGGAAGACATTTGCTACGCGACGACCAACCGCCAGGAAGCCGTGAAGGCTCTCGCCCCCGGCGCCGACCTCGTGCTCGTGATCGGCGCGCCGAACTCCTCCAACTCGCTGCGCCTCGTTGAGGTTGCGCTGCGCGCCGGCGCAAAGGACGCGCGCTTGATCGGCTCGGCGGACGATTTGGATTGGGCCTGGCTCGAAGGCGCATCGCGCGTGGGCGTGACGGCCGGCGCCAGCGCGCCGGAAGATCTGGTTGAGGATTTGATCGCCGCGCTCGCGGGCCGCTTCGCCGTCACCGTTGAGCAAGTCCGCGTCACCGACGAGAACGTCACCTTCAAGCTCCCCCGCGTGCTGGCGGAGTGAGCGAAGAGCTTTCCATCCAGGCGCTGCTGGAAAACGTCGCGGAATCGATCCGCGCGCGCATCACGACACGCCCCGCGCTCATCGGCCTTGGCGGCGCGCAAGGCAGCGGCAAGAGCTATCAGAGCAAAGCCTTTGCCGCTTCGCACGAGAATGTCGCGCACTTCTCGATGGACGACATCTACCTCACCAAGCGCGAGCGCGAAGCGCTGGCCAAATCGCGCCACCCGCTCTTCGCCACGCGCGGCCCGCCCGGCACGCACGATCTCGATCTCGCGAAATTCGTCATCAGCGAACTCAATCGCGCCAAGCCCGAAACCGAAACGCCGATCCCGCGCTTCGACAAGAAGACGGACGATCGCATCGCGCCGGATCAATGGCCGAAATTCAAGGGTCGCCCCGACATCATTTTGATCGACGGCTGGTGCATGGGCGCCGTCGCGCCCGTGGGTTCGCCGCCCGAACCCATGAACGGCCTCGAAGCGCAGGAAGACCCTCACCGCATCTGGCGCAATCACATGCTGGCGCCGCTCGCGACCCAGTACCCGATTTTCTTCCGCCCGTTCGACGCCATCGTCTACCTTCAAGCGCCAGGCTGGGAGATCGTCCGCGCCTGGCGCATCGAGCAGGAGGTGGAGACGCAAGGCCGCGCGCTCACGCTCACCGAGGTGGCCGATATAGAACGCTTCATCGAGCACTACGAACGCGTCACCCGCGCCATGCTCGCCGGCCAGCATCGCGCGAATTGGATCGTCCGCCTGGACGAATCCCGCAATGTGATCGGCATTGAACAGCGGCTTCCCTCCCCCTGAAAGGGGGAGGTAAGGAGGGGGTAAGCGCCACGGCCTCCAACCTCAGCGCAGACCCCCACCCAGCCTCCCCCTTCTCAGGGGGAGGGGCGAGTAGAGATGGCCGTCTACACAGACCTCACCGACGAAGAACTCCGCGACCTCCTCGCCGCGTACGATCTAGGCGGCGCGCTCGCGTTCAAGGGCATCGCCGAGGGCGTGGAGAACTCGAACTTCCTCTTGGAGGTCGAGAAAGGCCGCTTCTTCCTCACCATCTTCGAAAAGCGCGTCGCGCGCGCCGATCTCCCCTTCTTCATGGGCGTGATGGAGGCGCTGGCGCTGAAGCGCTTCCCGGCGCCGCGCCCGATCCGCACGCGCGACGGCGCACTGCTCGTTGAGGCGCGCGGCAAACCCGCCGCCATCGTCACCTTCCTGAACGGCGTCTCCCCCAAGCGCCCCAACCCCGCGCAATGCCGCGCACTCGGCGAAACGCTCGCGCGCATGCACGAAGCGCTTGAAGGCGTGAAGCTCGAGCGCCCCAACGCGCTCGGGCCCGACGCCTGGGCGCCGCTCATCACGCCGCGCCTCAAAGACGCGGACGCCATGGAGCCTGGCCTCGCCGCCGCCATCGAAAGCGATCTCGCTGCGTTGAAGGATTGGCCGAGCGGCTTGCCCGAAGGCGTCATCCACGCCGATCTCTTCCCGGACAACGCGCTCTTCCTGGGCGATGCGCTCACCGGCGTCATCGATTTCTACTTCGCCTGCACCGACGCGCTCGCCTACGATCTCGGGGTGTGCCTCAACGCCTGGTGCTTCACGGGCCGCGACTATCTGATGACGAACGCCAAGAACCTCATCGCCGGTTATCAAAGCGTGCGCGCGCTCTCGCCCGCCGAACTGGAAGCGCTCCCCACCCTCGCCCGCGGCGCCGCGATGCGTTTCTTCGCGACGCGCTTGGCCGATTGGAGCGCCACGCCCGCCGGCGCGCTCGTCCGCCCAAAGGATCCGCTCGAATACGCCGAGAAACTCGCGTTTCATCGGAAAGCAAAGAGTGCGGCGGACTATGGAGCGTGATTGGGAACGCCACGCGCGCGCTTACCTTATTGCGCCTATCGCGGCTTCCGCGGCCACGGCGATCCTGATGCTGGAGTTAGGCATCGGACTTCTCGCGCTTGCAGCCGCCTATCTCCTCCTGCTCCCGCTCTTTTGTGCCTGGCGGGGCATCGCGTCGGTAAGTGGATGGAATAGCGCGCTGTCGCATGCGTCCGTCGGCGCGTTGCTCGCTGTTCCGTGTGCGTTGGCGACCGCGCTGCCGTTTTCGATTCCCGTCCGAGGGGCGTCTTGGTGGGAGTTCATTCAATATTGGCCGGTAGTTGTGACGGCGCTCGGCGCAGGCATCGCGTTCGGTCTTTGCTTCTGGCTCATCCGCCGCCCCGATCGCGATGTTTCAAAACGCGCGGTGGATCATGGCTCATAGGGCCCATGCTCTCGTCGCCGGCGCCGCATCCGCGGTTTGCGGCTCGGGCCTGGGCTTAGCGCTTTCGCTTGTCTCACCGAACAGTTTCGTCCGTGATGCCCTCCTGGACAGTTCCTGGGCGACCATCGTTCTAGTGTTTTCTTTCGGGGGCGTATCCCTCGCCGCAGCCAGCGCGGTTGCGATCTTCGATGCTTTCATCGCAACGAGCATCGTTCGAACGCGGATTGTCTTTCTCATGGTCGCCATTCTGCTCGCGCTGGCGGGAGCTTATCTGATCGACGAAGCCAACTATGAACTGAATACGATCTCATTCTTTGCTGGTTCGGCTTCGCTTGGCGCCATCATTTCGCAAATCTACTTTGCGATCCGCCGCCCAGACCGCGACGCACCGAATCCGCCTAACGAGCGCCCATGAGCACCATCGAAATCTGGACGGACGGCGCCTGCAGCGGCAATCCCGGCCCCGGCGGTTGGGGCGCGATCCTGCGCGCGGGCGATAACGAAAAAGAACTCTCCGGCGCCGAAGCGCAAACCACGAACAACCGCATGGAGCTGATAGCCGCCATCGCCGCGCTCGAAGCGTTGAAGAAGCCAAGCAAAGTGACGCTCACGACAGACAGCCAATACGTCATGAACGGCATCACCACATGGATCGCCGGCTGGAAGCGCAAAGGCTGGAAAACGTCGAACGGCAAACCGGTGCTCAACATCGATCTCTGGCAGCGTCTCGAAGCCGCCGCCGCACGCCACGACATCAAATGGGAATGGGTGCGCGGCCACACCGGCCACGAAATGAACGAACGCGCCGACGCC
Organism: Hyphomonadaceae bacterium; assembly: GCA_050246475.1. Classification (GTDB taxonomy): domain Bacteria; phylum Pseudomonadota; class Alphaproteobacteria; order Caulobacterales; family Aquidulcibacteraceae; genus CADEEL01. The sequence goes on from JBFWVZ010000002.1 coordinate 121,741, forward strand.
CTCGCCCGCGCCGCCATCGCGACATTGCGGGGCGGCTAGCGCAACACACCCTCCCCTCGATGGGGAGGGTGGCGCGCGGAACGCGCGCCGGGTGGGGTGCGCCCGCGACGGCGTCGGCTGAACCTCGAGCGGCGCTTCCATGCCTGGACCCTCGCTTGCGCGAGGGTCGAGCGGCAGAGTTGACAGGAGCACTCTAGTTCAATATCGAACCATTATCGTTCGAATATGAACTATTGGAGCCAGCCATGCCCACCCGCCGCTCCGTTCTCGCTCTCCTCGCCGCCGCGCCCGCGCTCGGCGCATGCGCCCAGCACCCGGATCCCGCCGCCGCGTGGCGCAATCCCGGCGCCGGCGAAGAGGACATCCGCCGCTACGCGCTCGCCCACGCGATCCTTGCGCCCAACCCGCACAACCGCCAGCCCTGGCTCGTCTCGCTCGCGGGCGAGAACGAAATCCTCTTCCGTGCGGATACCGAACGACTCCTCCCCGCCACCGATCCGTTCGATCGCCAGATCACAATCGGCTGCGGCGCCTTCCTCGAACTCTTGGACATCGCCTGCCGCGAACGCGGCCGCCGCGCCGAGATCACGCTCTTCCCCGAAGGCGAGCCGCAGCCGCGCCTCGATCAACGCCCCATCGCGCACATCCGCATCACGGACGATCCCGCCGAGCGCGATCCCCTCTTCGCCCACATCCTTAACCGCCGCACCAATCGCGAACAGTTCGAAACGCGCGTGCCTGACAACGCCACGATGGCGGAAATCGGCGAATCCGCGCTGCGCCCTGGCAACGCCTCAAGCGTCAGCATCGACCAAGTCGAAGGCGGCGCGCTGCGCGATCAGCTTCGCCAACTCGCGTGGGACGCGTTCGAGCGCGAGTTCCGCACGCCCGCCGCGCACGGCGAAACCGTCGCGCTCTTGCGCGTCGGCGAAGGCGAAATCGCCGAGCATCGCGATGGCATCGCTCTGCGCGGCCCAATGATCGAGTTCGCGCGCGCCGTCGGGCTCGTCAATCGCCGCACGCTCGCGGACATCGAAAACAGCCAGACGCGCGACGGCTTGATGGCTTGGCGCCCGCTCGCGCTCGATGCGCCCGCTTTCATCTGGCTCACCACCAGCACAAACACGCGCGCCGAACAGATCGCCGCCGGCGCCGCTTATGTGCGCATGAACCTCGCCGCGACCGCGCGCGGCCTCTCCATGCATCCCTGGAGCCAAGCCTTGCAGGAATATCCGGAGATGGCCGCGCTCCACACGCGCGCCGAGGAATTGCTCGGCGCCGAAGGCGAAGCGCGTGTGCAGATGTTCGCCCGCGTCGGCTACGGCCCCACGATCGGCCCATCCCCGCGCCGCGGCCTTGCCGAGCACATCCGCGCATGAAGGGGCCCGACAACATCGCCGCCGCGTTCGCCGTGTTCACCGAGATTGCGATCATCAACCAGCTCTCGGAGGCCGCGCAGCGCGATGCGCTGGGCGACATACTCTCCATCGCCGGCTTCGGCGTGCTCAACCACTTCGTGCGCCGTGAGTTGGAGAGCGATAGCCCCGCGCGCCTCGCATCCGCCTTCCAAGTCACCAAGGGCGCGATGACCTACACGCTCCAGGCGCTGGAGGAGAAAGGCTTCGTCCGCATCGATCCCGATCCCGCCGACGGGCGCGCAAAGATCGTGCGGATGACGAAGAAGGGCCGCGCCGCGCGCGAGGCCGGCATTGCGCGCCTGGCGCCCGCGATGCGCGATCTCTTCGAGGAAATCGACGCGCGCGACTTCGCCGCCGCGCTCCCCTTCCTCACACGATTGCGCAAAGCGATGGATTCCGCGCGCGACTAGCCCGCGCGTTTGACGCTCAGCGTCGGCCCATCCGCGGCGGTGACTTCAACGGCGTCGCCGATCACGAGCGCTTCATCACTCTTCGCGCGCCACGTCGTGTCGCCGAGCTTCACAGTGCCCAGCCCCGCGATGAACGCTTCCGTGACGATCCCGCGCTGCCCGACCATCGCGGCGCCGCGTTCATTGAGCGTCGCGTGCGTGTTGCCGCCTTGCAGCCATCCGCCGCGCACATAGCGCGGGCCCATAAGCGTGAGGACGATCGTCACCGCGGCGAATATCCCGATCTCGGCAAGCCCGCCGGTCTCCGGCATGAGCCACGCCACGAGCGCGACAAGCCCCGCCGCCACCGCGGGCCACAGAAGAAACGTAGTCCCGGTGGAGAGTTCGCCGATCAGCAGCAGAAGCCCCAGCACCGCCCAATGCCACGGTTCGATGCTGTTCAAGAGTGAGAGGATTGCGTCCATTCTGTTTCCGCCCCTTTCCTGGGAGTCATAATATGGAGAACGCCGCCGTCGAGCGCCATTATGCGCAATCGAATCTTGTGCCGCGTGTTTTGGAGGCGCTCGCCGCCGCCGGCGAAGGTGACGTCCCTCTCACCGTCGAGCGCCTTGGCGCATTTGACGAGTTCCATTTTCGCGGCCGCGAAGGCACGCGCGAAGCTGCGGCCCTCCTCGATGCGCAGCCGAGCGATCATGTGCTCGACGTCGGCGCCGGCATTGGCGGCCCGGCGCGCTTCCTGGCCCACCTCACGGGCTGCACCGTCACCGGCATCGATCTGACGCCTGACTACGTGGACGCCGCAAACGATCTCACCCACCGTGTCGGCTTGGACAGCCGCGTCGCCTTCCGCACGGCCGATGCGCTCGCGCTGCCTTTCGCGAACGGGGCGTTCGACAAAGCATGGTCGCTCCACGCATCGATGAACATCGCCGACAAAGCCGCGCTCTACCGGGAGATCGCACGCGTGTTGAAGCCCGGCGGGCGCTTCGTCTTCTACGATATCCTCCGCGGGGATGGAGAGGCGCCGCATTACCCGCAGCCCTGGGCCTCGCACGCGGGCATCTCGTCGCTCGCCACACCAGCCGAGCAACGCACCGCGATCGAGCAAGCAGGGCTGCGCATCGAGACTTGGCGCGACATGGGCGAACTCGCGCGCGCCTTCTTCGAGGAGCAAGCGAAATCCACGGCGCCGCCCGCGCCGTTGCCGACGATCCTTGTCTTCCTGGGGCGCGAGCAGGCGATGACGGTCGGCCCGCTTCTATCCGCGAACTTCCGCGAGCGCCGGTTGACGCTCGCGATGGCGTCCGCGCTCAAAGCCTAGCCCGCGGGCGGCGTGCCTGTGCGCGGGCGCTGCGCTGTGGCGCTGCGCTGCTCGGTGATGAGCGCGCGCAGCGCTTCGGTGAAGCCCGCCGCCGCGCCCAGGTCCGCCGGCACGATCACCGTGCGCTGCTGGTTCGATGTCGCGAGCTGCGCGAACGCTTCGATGTATTTCTGTCCCAGGAAGTAATTGATCGCGTTGACATCGCCTTCCGCGATCGCCTTCGAGACCATGTCGGTCGCCTTCGCTTCTGCCTCGGCTGCGCGTTCGCGGGCTTCGGCGTCGCGGAAGGCGGCTTCGCGACGGCCTTCGGCGGTGAGGATCGCCGATTGCTTATCGCCTTCCGCGCGCAGAATGGCCGATTGCTTTTCGCCCTCCGCTTCGAGGATGAGCGCGCGGCGCTCCCGTTCGGCCTTCATTTGGCGCGCCATAGCGGCCGTTAAATCCGCCGGCGGCTGGAGATCCTTGATCTCGATCCGTGTGACCTTGACGCCCCACGGATGCGTCGCCGCGTCGATGACCGTGAGCAGGCGCGCATTGATCTGGTCGCGCTGCGAGAGAACTTCGTCGAGCTCCATCGAACCGACGACCGTCCGCACATTGGTGAGCGCAAGATTGAGGATGGCGAGATTGAGGTTCTCCACCTCGTAGGCGGCCTTCGCCGCATCGATCACTTGGATGAAGACGACCGCATCGACCGCTACGATCGCGTTGTCGCGCGTGATGACTTCTTGGCGCGGCACATCGAGGACCGTCTCCATCATGGAGAGCCTGCGCCCGATCCGGTCCACAAACGGCATGAGGAACGCGATGCCCGGCCGCAAAACCCGCGTGAACCGCCCGAAGCGCTCCACCGTCCATTGCCGGCCCTGCGGCACGGTTTTGATCGCACTGAAAGCGATAAAGAGCGCCAGCGCCGCCAAAACCAGAAGAACGTAACCGCCCGTCATCGAGGTTTCTCCTCATCCGCGCCCAAAGGCGCTTGGCTATATTTGGGCGTTCTTGCCCGCCGGCGCCAGATAATCCGATCCCTGATTTAGCTTCTTAGGGTTACGCAAGCGCTGCCAAAGCGCAAACGCCCGGTAAAGACCCCCTCCCGCGAGCGGCGGACACGAGAATGTCGCGCGCCCGCCGCCTTAACGATCCGGATACGGATAAAGCTAAGCAAGCTGCCCGAGCATGTATTCCGCGCTCGACACTTTGTACTCGCCCGGCGCCTCGACATTGAGCTCAGCGACGACGCCGTCTTTCACGATCATGGAATAACGCTGCGAGCGCTGGCCCATCCCGAACTTCGAGCCGTCGAAGGTGAGCCCCAGCGCATTCGCGAACGCGCCGTTGCCGTCGGCGAGCATCATGACGTCGCTTGCGCCCTGCTCCTTGGCCCAGGCGCCCATCACGAAAATGTCGTTGACGGCCGTGCACGCGATGGTGTCGACGCCCTTGGCTTTCAGGTCCACCGCCTTGTCCCGGAAGCTGGGCAAATGCCGCGCCGAGCATGTGGGCGTGAACGCCCCCGGCACGGCGAAAAGCGCAACCGTCTTGCCGTTGAACACATCCGCCGTCGTCACGGGCTTGGGCCCCTCAGCCGTCGGCGTCGTGAACGTGGCGTCAGGCAGGCGATCTCCGACCTTGATCATGAATGTCTCCTCACTGTCGCGGCGCTTCTAACACTGCGGATATGGGCCGCGCGACCCCTTGCGACGAGCGGCGGTTCGCGCGAGCATCGGCCATGGAGAATTCGCTGGCCGGGAAGCTCCTGATCGCGATGCCGGGGATCGGCGATCCCCGTTTCGAGCAGGCCGTGATCATGATGTGCGTGCACGATGAGGAGCAGGCCATGGGCCTCGTCGTGAACAAGCCGCGTGAAGAGCTTCAACTCGGGGACGTCCTGGATCATCTCGGAATCGAGGCTGGCGGCGCGCTTGCGCCGCGCTTTGTGCTGGACGGCGGCCCCGTCCGCCCGGATCGCGGCTACGTGCTGCACTCCGAAGACTACACCGCCGACGCCGCCACGCAGGATGTTGCGCCTGGCATCAAGCTCACCGCGACGCGCGAAGTGCTGGAGGCGATGGCGAGCGAAAAGGCGCCCAACCGCTTCGTGCTCGCGCTCGGCTGCTCGGGCTGGGGCGCGGGTCAACTCGAGAACGAAATGCGCCAGAATGCGTGGCTCGTGGTCGAGCCCGCGGCGGATGACGCGATCATTTTCGGCCCCGATCACGAAAAGAAATGGGGCGCCGCGATCAAGCGCCTCGGCTTCGATCCCGAACAGATCGCCGGCGACATCGGCCGCGCTTAGTCCAGCAGCGCGAACGCTTCCTCGGCCGGCAGCGGCACGGAATAGTAATGTCCCTGCCCGTAATCGCATCCGCGCGCGGCGAGCGCGCTGCGCTGCGCATCGGTCTCGATGCCTTCCGCGATCGTCTCCAGGCCGAACTCGCGCGCGAGCGAAAGCATCGCCACGATGATCGTGCGCTCCGGCCCTTGATCCACGACGCGCTGGGTGAAGGATTTGTCGATCTTAATCGCATCCACCGGCAGCCGCGCGAGCCACTTGAGCGAGGAATGCCCGGTGCCGAAATCGTCGAGCGCGATCTTCACGCCCTTCGCGCGCAGCGATGAGAGCGCATCCGCGGCGCGCGCGAGATCGCCGAGCGAATGATGCTCCGTCAGCTCCATGATGAGCGCGCCGGGCGTGAGCCCGGAAAGCGCCGCCTGCGCGGCAAGCCGCTGAGCCGTGCCGTCAAGCAAATCGGCGCCGATAATGTTGATCGAGAGGCTCGCTTGAATCGGCGCGCGCTTGCGCCATGTCGTGAAGAGATCAATCGCCTCGGCCGCGACCGCGCGCCCGATCGCGGCGTTTTCATCCGTCCACGGCCCTTTCGGCAAAAACGCGGACGCCTCCGCGACGCTCCCGTCCGCGCGCCGCCAGCGCGCCAGCGCCTCGAAGCCCACGAGCGCGCCGTCGCTCAAGCGCGCGACCGGCTGGAAGAAAGGCTCAAGCCGCCCCGGCCCTGCCGCTTCCGAGAGAGCAGGAAACGCGCTCACCGCACCCGCTCCGCTTTGACGCGCGCATAGAGAAAATGATCCCGCCACGCGCCGTTGATCTTCAAATACGCGCGCGCGTGGCCTTCCTTCTCGAAGCCCGCCTTCGCCAGCACGCCTTGCGAGGCGAGATTGTCCGGCTGGCACGCCGCTTCGACACGATGCAGATCCAAATCCTCGAACGCGAAGCGCACCACAGCGCGCACCGCGGCGCTGGTGTAGCCGCGCCGCTGATAAGGCTGGCCCACCCAATAGCCGAGCGTCGCGGCCTGCGCCGCGCCGCGCCGCACTTGTGAAAGGGTTGCCCCGCCGACGAGCCGGCCATCCACGCTGCGAAACACGTAGAAGGGATAGGCTTTGCCGTCCTCGATGTCCTGCAGGTAGCGCTTCACGCGTTGGCGGTAGGCGCCGCGCGAGAGTTCATCCTCCGGCCAAGTCGGCTCCCACGGCGTGAGGAACGCGCGGCTTTCCTCACGCAGCTCCGACCATTCCACGAAATCGCGCACGTCGGGATGGCGCAAGAAGACGCCGTCGCCGGTCAAACGCCCGGCGGCCTCCTCCCCTTCGCGCCGCAAAAACACCATGCGTGATCCGCCCCTTCTGGGCCTTTATGCCGTGAATCGTGCGTGAAAGGCGCCCGCCGCTGCAAGTCCGCTCTTGGGGCCCACGACAGCGGCGCAAACCGGCCCTTCGAGCGCGCGCGCCGCTTCGCGCTGCACATCCGCGCGCGTGACGGCCTCGATCTTGTCGCGGATTTCCTCAAATGGAATCAGCCGCCCGCGCAGGAAGAGCTGCGCCGCGCGCGCATCGGCCCGCGCCAGCGGCGCCTCCGCGCCCATGAGGAGCCCCGCGCCTGCGACAGCCTTGGCGCGCGCAATTTCCGCATCGCTCGGGCCCTCTTTCGCCAACGTCTCCAGAATATCGGCCGCAAGCATGGCGACCTGTTTGGCGTCCTTGCCGGCGCACCCGGCATAGACGCCAAGCCGCCCGCAATCTTCCAGCACGTCCTGAAACGCATCGATCGCATAGACGAGCCCGCGGCTCTCGCGCACTTCCTGGAAAAGCCGCGAGCTCATCCCGCCGCCATAAATCTCCGTCATCAGCCGCGCGGCGTACGTCGCTTCATCGCGCGCCGAAGGCGCGCGCCACGAGAGCACGAGATGCGCTTGCTCCAGCTTGCGCGCTTCTTCGCGAAACGCCGATGCGGGGCGGGCGGGAAGCGCCGGTTGATCCGCACGCGGCGCAAGCGAGCCGAAACGCGCTTCCGCCGCTTCAAGCATCGCCGTGCGGTCGTAAGCGCCGGCGATGGAGATCACAACGCGCTCCGGCGCCATGTGCATCGCGCGAAACTGAATGAGCCCATCGACGCTGATCGGCTTCAGCGTCTCCTCTTCGCCAAGGATAGGCCGGCCCAGCGGCTGATCGGGAAAGAGCGCCTGCTGATGCAGCTCGAACACGCGATCGTCCGGCTGGTCGTAGGCCTCTCCGCGCTCCTGCGCGACGACGCCCTTTTCCTTTTCCAGATCGTCCGGCAGCCAATGCGGCTCAAGCAACGTGTCCGCGATCAAATCGAGCGCGAACGGCGCATGCTCCTTCACCACGCGCACATAATAGCTCGTCCGCTCATAGCCGGTGGCTGCGTTCATCACGCCGCCGACGGCCTCGATCGCTTCGGCGAACGCGCGCGCATCGCGCCCCGCGGCGCCCTTGAACGCCATATGCTCGAAGAGATGCGCGACGCCGTTTTCCTCCGGCTTCTCCCACCGGGCGCCGACGCGCTGCCAAACGCCCACCGCCGCCGTCGCAAGCCCCGGCATCGGATCGAGCGCCATGCGCACGCCATTGGAGAGCGTGACGAGTTCTAGCCCCACGCCCGGCTCCGCGTGCGGACGAATTCCTTCACCGCCTCCACATCCGCCGCCATTGCCGTCACGCGTTCTTCGCGCTGAAAAAGATCGCTGACGCGCGCGGGCAGTGCGGGGCGCACGCCGGTCGCCTTCTCCACCGTCTCGGGAAACTTCGCCGGATGCGCCGTCGCGAGCGTCACAAGCGGCGCATCCGCCGTGAGCGCGGCCTTCCCCGCCGCGGCAAGCGCGACAGCCGTGTGCGGGCACACGATCATGCCCCGCCCCTCGTCCCAGAAATTTTCCATCTCCTCAAGCGTCTCGTCGTCGCTCACGGACGCCGAAACGAACTGCGCGCGGATCTTTTCCAGCGCCGCCGGCGGGAGATCGAATCCGCCCGATTGCGCGAACGATGCAAAGAGCGCCTTCGTCGTCTCCGCATCGGTCACGTCGTACACAAGCCGTTCGAAATTGCTGGCGACCTGAATATCCATCGCGGGCGAGAGCGTCGCGTGCGAAGCAGCGCCGCGTTCATACCGCCCGTTCGTCAGCGCGCGCGAGAGGATGTCGTTCGCGTTCGTGGCGATCAGCAACGTGCCGACCGGCGCGCCCATCTTCTTTGCGATATAGCCGGCAAACGCATCGCCGAAATTCCCGGTCGGCACGGCGAAATGCACCACGCCGCCGGCCGAAAGCGCATTCGCCGCCGCGTGGAAATAGGCCGATTGCGCGAGGATCCGCGTCCAATTGATCGAATTGACGCCCGAAAGCCGTGCGCGCGATGCAAACTCCGCATCCGCGAACATCTGCTTCAGGATCGCCTGGCACGCATCGAAATCCGCATCGAGCTCCAGCGTGTGCACGTTCGCCGCGCCCGAGCTTGTCATGAAGCGCCGCTGCACGTCGCTGACGCGCCCCTTCGGCGTCAGCACGAAAAGATCGATCCGCTCGCGCCCTTTGAGCGCCTCCACAGCCGCGCCGCCCGTATCGCCCGATGTGGCGCAGATGACGCTCAACCGCTCGTCGCGTTTCGTCAGCGCCAGATCGTAAAGCGGCCCGATGAGCCGCATCGCGATGTCCTTGAACGCCAGCGACGGCCCGTGAAAAAGCTCCAACAGCCAATCGCCCGGCGCGTGCTGACGGAGCGGCGTGATCGCCAGTGAATCGAACGCGCGCTCGCCCGCCTCGCCTTCGCTCAGATAGGCCTCGACGACGAGCCGCCCGATCTCATCGTCCGTGAGCTCATCGCCCGCGAACGCCGCCAGCACGAAACGCACCGCGAACGGAAAGCCGTGGATCGCGCAGGCGCGGCGAAACTCCGCGCTGTCGAGATCGCTTGGCCAGCTTTCGGGAAAATAGAGCCCGCCGTCCGGCGCGAGGCCCGCGAGCACCGCATCCAGAAAACCCGCGGCGGGCGCGCCGCCGCGCGTGGAGACATAGCGCACGCTCACCGCCCGATCGATTGCGGGCCGAAGCGCAGGCGCCCGACGCTCAGATGATACGCGAAATAGATTCCCATCAGGACGATCGCGAGCCCCCACCAGGTGATCGCGTAACCAAGATGCCGCTCCGGCGGCAGCGGATCGCTATCCGCCAAGCGCGCGAACGGATTCTCGATCGGGCGCCCATCATCGCCGGTGTAGTCGGTCGCGAGATAGAAATCCTCGACGCTGGCCATCCCCGCCGAGCGCGCCATCGCGTGCAGATCGACCGCGTACCAGACGTGATCGGCCGGCGAAGGCGGCGGCGTGAAGGGCGGCGCTTCAGCGGGCCGGATCGAGGCGCCGGTGAGCGGCGTGTTGTTCGCAAGCGAGGCGGGAAAGCGGATCGTGGACCAATCGGGCGGCGTGACGCCCGGGACGAAAGCGGTGTCCACGTAAAGGTTTGTCTCTCCGTAGCGCACCGGCGCGAACACGCGCCATCCGGGTTCTCCGTTCAACACGCCATAGACGAGCTGAATCCCCTCCTCGATCGGGCGGTAGGATTCGATCGTCATCTCCGCGACGGGCGCGGCCGCCAGCGCGCGCTTTTCCTCGTAACGCTGATATTGCCAGCGCCCGAGCGTCACCAGCACCGCGAGCGCGATGATTGCAAAGAGCGTCATCAGCGGCAGCGGCCGGAAGCGGATCAAGGCTCGCTCCCCTCGATGCGATGCTCGCTCGCCTTGTGTTTCCACTGCAGCGCGAAGAGCACGCCCTTGAAGCGCGGCAGCAGAAAAAGCGAGAGCGCGATCGTGGCGAGCCCCGTGATCGAGAGCGTCGCCCAGCCCGGCAGATGCAATCCGAAATCGAGCACGAATGCGAGCGGCACAACGATCGCGCCGACAAGGAACATCACGAAGACCGCCGGCCCGTCGCCCGCGTCGGCGATGCGGAAATCCGCGCCGCACGCGCCGCAGCGCTCCGCGAACTTCAAATAGGATTGGAAGAGAGGCCCCTTCCCGCACTGCGGGCAGCGGAGCCGCAATCCCGCGATGACAGGCTCGGAAGCGGCCAATCCGCTATTCCATCGCGATGTAGGGCATCACGTAAACGAACGTGAAGAGGAAGAGCCACACCACGTCCACGAAGTGCCAATACCAAGCCGCCGCCTCGAGCCCGAAGTGCTTCTGCGGCGTGAACTGCCCCACCATGAGCCGCAACAGGCACACCGCCAGGAAGATCGTGCCTATGATGACGTGCGCGCCGTGGAAGCCCGTCGCCATGAAGAAGGACGCGCCATAGATGTTCGCGGTTTCGGTTTCGCCCGTATTCCCGAAGCGGAAGCCCGCGTGCGGATATTCGAGCACGAACTGAACGTAGGTGAAGGCCATCCCGAGCAGCACGGTGAGGATGAGGCCCCACATGGCGCCGCGCCGGTCCCCCTGCTGCAGCGCATGGTGCGCCCACGTCACCGTCGTGCCCGAGAGCAGCAGGATGAGCGTGTTCATCAGCGGCAGATGGAAGGGATCGAACGTCTCAACGTGCGGCGGGGGCCAATTCGCCCACGCGGCGGCGACGCTTTCATCCCATGTCGGGATGTACCAAGCCGCGCGGTGCTCGTGGAAAATCGCGAGCTCGAAGAACATCCAGAACCACGCGACGAAGAACATCACTTCCGACGCGATGAAGAGGATCATCCCGTAGCGGAATCCGATATCGACGACCTTGGTGTGAAGCCCGCGCTTGCCCTCGCGGATCACATCCATCCACCAGCCGAACATTGTGAAGAGGACGCCGGCCGCGCCCGCATAGAGCATCGGCATGGAGCCGCGCGTCAGCAGCATGTTGGAGATCGTGGCCCAGAGCCCTTCGGCATCGCTTTCCGGCACGACGCCGCGCATCGCCGCCACCGCCCCTACGGCCAGGATGAACGCCGAGATCGACCCGACGATCGGCCATGGAGAAGGATCGACGAGGTGGTAATCGTGGTGGGCGGCGTGGGAAGCCATCGAACGTCCTTCGGTCAGAAGCGCTGAGTCCGTGAGGGTTTAGCCCGTTCGGCCCGGGGGCGCCAAGCGAGGCCCAAGCGGCGCCTCGTCACGGGTTGGCGTCGCCGGGCACATCGTCGAGCGAGCGGAAAAACGTATAGGAAAGCGTGATTTGGCGGACTTCCTCGGTGTCGGGATCCTCCGCCATCGCCGGATCCACGTAATAGACGACCGGCATCTCCACCGAGGCGCCCGGCGCGATGGTCTGGGCCTGGAAGCAGAAGCATTCGAGCTTCTGGAAATAGGGCCCGGTCTTATGCGGCGTGACGTTGAAGGTGGCCACCGCCGTCACCGGCTGCGCGGAAAGGTTGCGCACCCGATAGAACGCGATGCCCGTCTCCCCGAGGCGCACCGTTTCGCTGAGTTGCACCGGCTCAAATTCGATCGGCAGGCCGGGCGCGACATTGGCGTCGAAGGTCACTTGCACGGTGCGGTCGAGCACGCGGGCCGCGGCGCGCTGCGCGACCTGCGTCGTGCCGCCATAGCCCGTGATCTGACAGAAAGCGCGGTAGAGCGGCGGCGCAGCGAACGCGAGGCCCACCATGCCCGCAAACACCGCAACGCAAATCGCGGCCGTCAGCGCCATCCGGCGCTGCAGCTTCGGATCGCGCGCGCCGCTCACAACGGCCGGTCCAGCACGCCGGCGCGCAATTGCGCCAACGTGATGATGAAGATGAGCGCCATGAACGCGATGAGCGAGAGCGCGATCCACATATTGCGCCGCTTGCGCGCGCGCTCCTCCTCCGGCGTGAGGCGAACGGTGTCCGGCTCGCTCATGCGATGAGGCGTTCGATCAAGAGCGCCGCGAAGAGCGCGAAGAGATAGAGAATCGAAAACGCGAAGAGCGCGCGCGCGTGCTTCAGATCGTCAGACCGCGCGACGCGCGCGGCGAAGAAGACGAACGCGATCCCGCCCGCCCCGGCGATGGCCGCGTAGGTCCATCCGCCGAGCCCCGTCGCCACAGGCGCCAGGCCCAGCGGCGCGAGCAAGAGCGAATAAATGAGGATCTGCCTGCGCGTCTCGACCGCGCCGTGCGTCACCGGCAGCATCGGCACCTTCGCGGCTTTGTAATCCTCCGCCTGGATGAGCGAGAGCGCCCAGAAGTGCGGCGGGGTCCAGAAGAAGATGATCGCCACGAGCAGCAGCGGATCGAGCGCAAGCGTTCCCGCTTTCGCCGCCCACGCGATCGCCGGCGGCAGCGCGCCGGCCAGCCCGCCGATCACGATGTTTTGCGGCGTCGAGCGCTTGAGCCACATCGTGTAAACGACGGCGTAGAAGAAGATCGTGAACGCGAGCAGCGCGGCCGCCAGTACGTTCGCCGCGAGCAGCATGATGAGCGTGGAGATGACGCTCATCACGATCCCAAGCGCCAACGCCTCTTCGCCAGCGACGCGCCCCGCAGGAATGGGCCGCGTCCGCGTGCGCGTCATCACGGCGTCGATGTCGGCGTCGAACCACATGTTGAGCGCGCCCGCCGCGCCGGCCGCCAGCGCGATCGCGAGAATGCTGGCAAAGCCCAATATCCAATCGCCCGCGCCTGGCGCGACCGCGTAGCCGACAAGCCCCGTGAACACGACAAGGCTCATCACCCGCGGCTTCAAAAGCGCGAAATAATCGCCGGCTGTCGCGGCGCGGACTGAATAATCGGCGAGGCTCATGGCGCTCCGTAGCCCCCTCCCCGGAGGGGAGGGGGTATGGGGGTAGGTGAGAACTTAAATCGCAACGCGCTCAGGCGAAACGCGCGAAGCGCCTCATGTCTCATCCTCACCCCTGCCCCTCTCCCTTCCAGGGAGAGGGGTGAAAAGCTCAGTGATGCTTCTCCGGCTTGATCACCGGCAGCTCGCTGAACTGGTGGAAGGGCGGCGGCGAGGAGAGCGTCCACTCAAGCGTGGTGGCGCCCTCGCCCCACGGATTGGCGCCCGCGCGCCGGCGCGCGAGGAAGAGATCGAAGAGCACGAGGATGAAAACCACGAGCCCGACGAGAGTCACCACATAGCCGATCGAAGAGATGTGGTTCCAATAAGAGAACGCGTCCGGATAATCGATGTAGCGGCGCGGCATGCCCTGCAGACCAAGGAAATGCTGCGGGAAGAAGATGATGTTGACGCCGATGAACGTCAGCCAGAAGTGGAGCCCACCGAGGAAGCCGTTGTAGCGATAGCCGCTCATCTTCGGGATCCAATAGTAGAAGCCCGCGAAGATGGTGAAGACCGCGCCGAGCGAGAGCACGTAGTGGAAGTGCGCGACGACGTAATAGGTATCGTGCAGCGCCGTATCGATGCCGGAGTTCGCAAGCACGACGCCCGTGACGCCCCCGACGGTGAAGAGGAAGATGAAGCCGATCGCCCAAAGCATCGGCACCTTGAACTCGATGGAGCCGCCCCACATCGTGGCGATCCAGGAGAAGATTTTGATCCCGGTCGGCACCGCGATGATCATCGTGGCGGCGACGAAATAGGCCTCGAGATCGAAGCCCATGCCCACCGTGTACATGTGGTGGGCCCACACGATGAAGCCGATGAAGCCGATCGAGACCATCGCGTAGGCCATGCCGAGATAACCGAACACGGGCTTCTTCGAGAACGTCGAGACGATCTGAGAGACCATCCCGAAGCCCGGCAGGATGAGAATGTAAACTTCAGGGTGCCCGAAGAACCAGAAGAGATGCTGGTACATGACGGGATCGCCCCCGCCGGCGGGCTCGAAGAATTGCGTGCCGAAATTGCGGTCCGTCAGCAGCATGGTGAGCGCGCCCGCGAGCACAGGCAGCGCCAACAGCAGCAGGAAGACCGTCACGAGGATCGACCACACGAAGAGCGGCATGCGGTGCAGCGTCATGCCCGGCGCGCGCATGTTGAAGATCGTCGTGATGAAATTGATCGCGCCGAGGATCGAGGAGGCGCCGGCGATGTGCAGCGAGAGGATCAGAAGATCCATCGAAGCGCCGCTATGATGCGCCATCGAGGTTGAGAGCGGCGGATAAAGCGTCCAGCCGCCGCCGAAGCCTGGATACGTTCCGTTGCCCGGCACCAGCATCGAAATGCAGGCGAGCGCGAACGACACCGGCAAGAGCCAGAACGAGATGTTGTTCATGCGCGGGAAGGCCATGTCCGGCGCGCCGATCATCAGCGGCACGATCCAATTGCCGAACCCGCCGATCATCGCGGGCATCACCATGAAGAAGATCATGATGAGGCCGTGCATGGTCACGGAGACGTTGTAATAATGGTGCGCCGCCGTCTCGTCCGCGATCCAGGGCAGCATGGTGAGCACTTGCACGCCCGGCTCGGCAAGCTCCCAGCGGATCAGGCCCGAGAGGATCGCCCCAATGATGCCCGCGAAGATCGCGAACACCAGGTACATCGTGCCGATGTCCTTGTGGTTGGTGGAATAGACCCAGCGCTTCCAATCGTAGAGGCTCGGGCGGTGATCCTCGTCCGCGTGGGCCGCTTCGGCGTTGGCGTGTTCGGTGGCCATGGCTCTTCAGATCCTCTTCAACGCGCCGGCTGATCGGCGCGCGCGGCGCCTTCTTCGGCGGGCGCCGTTGCAGGCGTTGTTGCGGCGGGCGCGGCTTCGGGATCGGCCTGGGCGAGCGTGCCGCCCTGCGAGGCCACCCAGCGCTCGAACTCCTCGCGCGGCACGGCGCGCACCTCGATAGGCATGAAGGCGTGGTTGACGCCGCAGAGTTCGGAGCATTGCCCGTAATAGATGCCGGGGCGATCCACCTGGAACCAGCCTTCGTTGACGCGCCCCGGGATCGCGTCCTGCTTGATGCCGAACGCGGGGATCGTCCAGGAATGGATGACGTCGTTCGACGTGATCAGCATCCGGATCGGCACGCCGACGGGCACGTAGATCGGATTGTCCACCGCCAGAAGACGCGGACGGCCCTGCGCGGCGGCGTCTTCATCCGGCAGCCGGTTGGAGACGACGTTCACGTTCATCCCCTGATACTCGTACTGCCAGAACCAGGAATTCCCGATCGCCTTGATCGTGAACTCGGCCTGCACCGGCGCACGCTCCTGCTGGTAGAGGATCGGGAAGGAGCGCCACGCGATCGCCACGAGAATGAGAACCGGAACGATCGTCCAGATCACTTCGACGAGCATGTTGTGGGTGAACTTGCGCGGCGTCGGATTGGCGCGGCGATTGTAGCGGATCATCACCCACAGCAAGAGCGCCAGCACGAACACCGAGATGGCGATGATGATCGGCAGCACGAAATTGTGGAAGGCGACGATCTCGGTCATCGCGGGCGTCGCGGGTTGCTGAAAATCGATCCCGCGATCCACCGGATTCGCCCAGGCGGCCCCCGCCGCACATGTCGCGGCGGCCATCGCCCCCGCAAGCCAACGCGCCTGCCTCAAAGCCAGTCTCCACGCCAAGGGGCGCTCGTTGTCCACGCCGCTTTGAATAGAGCGGTATGGCGCTGACGCGCGCCGAGTCCTATACTGCCCGGGCGCGGCAAAAAGACCGGCTCGAAAGCCGTCCGCCGCGCCAAGGTCCAAATCAGGCGGGGTTGCTAGCATGAGCCGGCGCGGCCTTCCAAGGCGCATCCTTCTGGCGTTCACGGCGCTGTTTGGCGCCGCCCTTGCCGCTCCTGAAGCTGCCGCACAGCCGCAGAACCGCCGCCAAGAGGCGCTCGCGCGCACCACGATCGGGGGCACCGCGAACGCCGCGCGCTGCTCTTCCGCCGTCACCGGCGGCGACGTCAGCGACGGCACCATCCGCACCTGCACCCGCGCCCTGGAGCGCGACCGGCTCACCCGCTCGGACGAATTGCGCGTTCTGCTCAATCGCGGCGTCGCGCATCTCCGGCGCAATGAGGGCCAATTGGCGCTCGCCGATTTCGACGCCATCCTCGAACAGGACGAGGACCTCGCCGAAGCGCACCTCAACCGCGGCGCCGCGCTCGTCATGCTCGGGCAACCCGCTCCGGCGGTGGCGGCGATCACCACGGCGCTCTCGCTGGGCGTCAGGGAGCCGCACAAGGCCTATTACAATCGCGGTGCCGCCCGCGAGGCGCTCGGCGACATACGCGGCGCCTATGACGATTACTCCACCGCGCTCGAAATCCAGCCCGATTGGGGCCCGGCCGAGGCCGAGCTCCTCCGTTTCGTGCGCTCCCGTCAGGAACGTCTCGCACAATTGATTGGCGCGGGCGGCCTTGCGGGTGCATCGCAGGTTGAGACTCAAAACTAGGGAGCGAGTCCAATGCGCTATCTGCTCGCCGCCGCCTCCGCCGTTGCGGCTTTTGGATTTTTGCCGGCCGGCGCGGCCGTGCTCACGATCGGCTCGGGCCCGGCCCATGTGTGCTACGAAGCCGCCCGCGCGGATCGTTCCGATTCCGGCGCGCTGCAGGAATGCAACCGCGCCATCGACGACCGCGAGCTCACCCCGTTCGACCGCGCGGCCACGCGCGTGAACCGGGGCATCATTCTGATCAACCGGGACGACGCAACAGCGGCCTTGGCCGATTTCGACGAAGCGATCCGCCTGCGCCCCAATCTGGGCGAAGCCCACGTGAATCGCGGCGCGGCTCTCATCCTGGCGCACGATTACACCGGCGCGGTGGAATCCATCACGCGCGGCCTCACGCTCGATCCCGAGGAGCCGCACAAGGCCTATTTCAATCGCGCCCTCGCCTATGAAGCGATGGGCAATGTCCGCGCGGCCTACGCCGATTACCGCCGCGCACAGGAGCTGAGCCCGAGCTGGGATGCGCCGCAGCGCGAACTCGCGCGCTACACGGTCACGCAGCGCTAGAGCGCGCCCGCGTCGCGCCAGGCCTCTTTGGGCCAGCGCTTGTGCACCCAGAACCATTGGTCCGGCGCTTCGCGGATGCGCGCTTCCATGAATTGATTGATCCGGCGCACGGCCGCTGGAACCGCGCGCTCGATCGGATCGTCGTAATCGATCGCGATCGGCTCATGCACCGTCACGCGGAAGCGTAAGCCGTCGATCCGTTTGAGCGTCAACGGCACGAGCGGGCGGCGGTAGCGAATTGCGAGGCGCGTCGGCCCGTCCGCCGTCATCGCGTCATGCCCGAAGAGCGGCGCGGCGACGCCTTCGTTGTACTTTTGATCGTTCATCAGCACGACGGTTTCGCGCCGCGCCAGCGCGCGCAACAAGCCCATCCCGCCCTCGCGCCCCTTCGCGGCCTGCAGCGAAATGCCGTAGCGCTTGCGCGTGTCGATAATGCGCTGATCGATGATCGGATTGTTCGCGGGCCGATAGGTGACGTGGCAAACGATCCCGCTCTCCACCACGGCGACGGCCATGATCTCCCAGTTCGAGAAATGCCCCGCGATGAAAACGGCGCCGGCCGCCTCGGCCTCCTTGAAGCGCTCATTGTGCGCGACCTCTACCGTGCCGCCGCGCGCTTCGGTGTGGAATTCATGCATGTGCGGAAATTCGCCGAACGTGCGCCCCAGATCGCTCCACATCGCGCGCGCCACATCCGCGCGCCACGCTTCGGTTTCGTTCGGATAAGCGAGCCGCAGATTGCGCAGCGCTGTCGTGTGCGCGCTGGAAAGCGGCCCAAACGTGCGCGCGAACGCGGCTCCGCGCGCGGAAGCCTTTTCAAGCGTCCACGATCCAAAGAGCGACGTGTACGCGTCGAACCCCGCCGCCTCGATGCGATGCCCCAGCGTGACTTTGGTCGAGATCGCCATCAGCCGCTCATCCGCGCGCGAACGGGCTCAAGCAAGGCCGCGAGCGCCGCCTCATCCGCGAAGCGTGCGCGCACCGGCAGGGTCGCGATGTTCGCGCGCCGCGCCGGATCGATGCGCACGAAGTCCTTCTCCGTCGTGATGAGCGAGGCGTCGCGCTCGCGTGCGAGCGTTCCTAGCCAATCGAGATCGCCCGCGCTGAACGGATGATGATCCGAAAACGGCACGGCCTCGGCGATTTCGGCGCCGAGCGCGGCCAGTGTGTCGAAGAACTTTTGCGGACGCGCGATGCCCGCGAACGCGACGAGCTTACCCGCCGGGGCCGCGCCTTGCGGCTCGACACGCGCGCGCAGCACGCGCCTGCCCTCAAGCCACGAAGGCGCATCGCCTTCACCCATCAGCACGAACGCATCGGCGCGCGCGAGGCCGTCTTTCAAACGCTCGCGCAAAGGCCCTGCCGGAAACACGCGCCCATTGCCGATCCCCGCCTCCGCATCGATCACGACGAGCGAGAGATCCTTGGCCAGCGACGGGTTTTGAAACCCGTCATCCATCACGATGGCGCGCGCGCCCTCGGAGATCGCCAGGCTCGCGCCCGCCACGCGATCGCGCGAAACGATCGTTGCGCCATCTTGTGCATGGAGCAGCGCTTCATCGCCCACGTCGCGATAATCCGCACTCTGCAAAACGCGCAGCGGCCCGCGCGCGCGCCCGCCATAGCCGCGCATCAGCACGAACGCGCTTTCGCCAAGAATGCCGCGGACATGGCGAGAGACCGGCGTCTTCCCCGCGCCGCCCAGCGTCAGATTGCCGACGCACACGACCGGAACGGAAACCCGCGCGCCCGGCTTCTTGTGCCGCCGCGCCGCAACCCATCCGTAAAGCGCGCCGGCGGGACGCAAGAGCGCTTGCAGCACGGGCGCCTCATCGCGTCCCGCCGCCTGCCCACTCCAGAACTCAGGCGCTCGCATGCGCGCGCTGCGTTTCACTCGGCGCCGGCAAGCGCGCCATGAGCGCGTCGATGGTGGCTTGAAGCGCGGGCGCGCCTTGATCCGCCACGCGCCGCGCCGCTTCGACAAGCGCGCGCCGCCCCTTCTCATCGGCCCAGAAATGCATCACCGCCGCTTCGACATCCTCCGGCCGCTCCACGCGCCACGCGCCGTCCGCCTGCGCGAGCGCTTCGTAGAGATCGGCGAAGCTATCCACGAACGGGCCGAAGAGAATGGCGCTGCCCAAGCGCGCGGGCTCGATCGGATTGTGCCCGCGCAAGCCCGGCTGCAAGCTCCCCGCCACCAGCGAAACCGGCGCCGCCGCATAGAAGAGCCCAAGCTCACCAATGGTGTCGACGATATAGATTCGCGAATCTCCGATACGCTGCCCTTTCGAGCGGCGCGGCGCGCGCCCGAGCGCGTTCGACACGTCCTGCCCACGCTCCGGATGGCGAAGCGCCAGGATCAACAACGCGTTCGCATGGCGCATGCGCAATCGCTCATGCACGCCCGCGAGAATATCCTCTTCGCCGATATGCGTGCTGGCGGCGAGCCACACCGGCCGCTCTGCGATCTCGGCTTTGAGCGAAGCGAGCGCATGCTCGTCCACGCGCGGCGGCGCCGCGGCGAGCTTCAGATTCCCAACGAGCGGCACGTTTCGCCCCGTCAGCGCGGAGAGCCCCTCCGCCGTGCGCGCATCCGAAGCCAGGATCGGATCGAACGCGGCCAACACGCGCGCCGCGCTCTGCTTCGCGCGCCGCCAGCCTGAGAGCGTCTTTTCGCTCACCCGCGCATTGACGAGCGCCAGCGGCACGCCCGCCGCCTGCGCCTCGATCGCGAGGTTCGGCCAGATCTCGCTTTCGACGAAGACACCAAGATCGGGCCGCCAATGCGCGAGAAAGGAACGCACCGCATCGAGCCGGTCCATCGGCGCATATTGATGGATTGCGTCCGGCGCCCGGCGCGCGAATACCTCGGCGGATGTCCGCGTGCCGGTGGTGATGAGAAACGAAAGCGCCGGATCGCGCGCGGCGAGTTCGCTCTGCACCTGCAGCACGACGCCCAGCTCCCCCACGCTCGCGCCGTGCAGCCACACGAGCCGCCCATCCGGGCGCGCCGCGCTTGCTTCGCCATAGCGCTCGCGCAGCCGCGCGCGATCCTCCTTGCCCGCTTGCGCGCGCAGCGAAAGCCACGTCGAGAGCGCGGGGCCGAGCACGCGCGTCGCGCCGCGATAAAGCGAAAGCGCGGGCGGATGTGCACTCACGATTGCGCCGCCTCTTCGCTGAGCGCCGGCGCCGGCTCGATCTGCTGGAGCCCCGCCAAGCGATCCGCCTCCCACGTCACGCGGTTGAGCTCCGCTTCAAGCGCCTCGCGCGCCCGCTCCATCGCCGCATCGTCCGCATCGTGCGGAATGCGCAGCACTTCGCCCCAGATGCAGAAGCCCTTGGAGAAGGGATAAGGCAGCACGAAACGGTCCCACGAGTTGAACACGCGCCGCCCGCGCGTGCTCCATCCGAACGGCACGATGGGCGCATTCATCCGCTTCGCGAGCTGGATCGGCCCCATCTGCGCGCGCATGCGGGGTCCGCGCGGCCCATCCGGCGCAATCGCGATCGCGCCGCCCTCGCCCATGTGCTTGAGCATCGCGCGCATCGCTTCGACCGCGCCCTTGCGCTTGTCGCCCTTGGGCGACGAGCCGCGGATGACGTCGTGCCCCACGGTGCGCGTGGCCGCCGCCACGATCCCGCCGTCGCGCGAATTGGAGATGAGCACCTTGGCGGGCTGCGCCCCGTCCTTCGAAACCCATGCGACGTGGGAGAGCACGATGCGCCCATGCCAGAAGCAGATGACGGCCGGGCCGCCCGCCTTCCACACCGCTTCCGCCGCGCCGCGATTGACGTTCGTCCAGCGCGTCGACCATCCGCAGAAGGCCATATAGGCCCCCAGCATCCGCCCGATGGCGGCCTGGACGAGCGGGGATTGCAGGAAGCGCTTCAGCATCGGAAAAGCCGGGCCGGGCTTTAACTTGGCCCCGGCGCGCCCTTATAGGGGGCGCTCCCCCTCCGGCGCCAGCGTCCGCGCCCGCTCTTTCCCAAACCATGGCCACCTACGAAGAACGCGCCGCCCGCTTCGATCTCGCCACGCCGGACGGCCGCCGCCGCGCCGAGATCGATCTCCTGTGGAAAGATCACGGCTTCCTCAGGCTCGCCTTCCATAATTTCCATTGGGTGAGCGCCGAGATGGCGCGCGCCAACCAGCCCTCCCCCGCCCAAATCGCCCGCTACGCGCGCCAGGGCTTCAAGACGATCGTCAACCTCCGCGGCCCGAGCCCCACCGGATATTACGCGCTCGAGCGCGAAGCCTGCGCGGAGCATGGCGTCGATCTCGTCGATGCGCCAATGGGCTCACGCGAAGCGCCCTCGAAGGAGCGCATCCGCCGCGCCAAGGAGATCTTCGAAACGATCCGCTACCCCGCGCTCATGCACTGCAAATCGGGCGCGGACCGCGCGGGCATCATGGCCGTGCTCTACAAACATTTCCGCCAAGGCGTGCCGATCGCGCAGGCGATGGATCAGCTCTCCGGCAAATACCTGCACGTGAAAGCCGGCAAGACCGGCCTTTTGGATTTCTTCTTCGCCACCTACCTCGAAGAGACGCGCGAGAGCGGCAAGAGCTTCATCGATTGGGTCGAGGAAGACTACGAGCCCGATCGCGTCCGCGATTCCTTCCGCGCGCAATGGTGGGGCACGCTGCTGACGGATCAGATATTGCGGCGGGAATAGACCGAGCTGTGCTCGGCCCTCGCGCAAGCGAGGGCCCAGAGGCAAGTAGCGAAACAAGAAGAATGGACCCTCGCTTGCGCGAGGGCCGAGCGTTGAGGCTCACCGCCGCCGCACGAACACCAGCACTTCCGCACCGTCGCCGCTGAACACGAATTGGGCGCCGGGCGCATCAAGCTGCGCATCGGCGAAGTCTTCGTTCGCCGCGGCCGACAGCACGGGCGCGGCGCTGTAGCAGCGCGCGATCTCGTTGGAGAAATCGCGCACCCGCGCGCCGGCGCTGCCCTCCACCGCCGCCACCGAACACGTGTAAACCGTCGCGTTGGCGCGATGCGCGACAACGACTTCGCAATTCTCGCCGCCCGGCAGGCTTGCCGTCGCCGCGTACGTGGTGAAATCGCCCGCGCTTAGAATCTGCGCCCCGCGCAGCGACGCGAAATCGCCGCTCGCTGCTTCAGAAACGGCGCGCACCTGCGTGCAATAGTCCTGCGCCAAAGCTGGCGCGCACCATCCAACGAAGGCGGCGGCGATTGCGCCCGCGGCCCAAATCTTACGCATGCGCAAGCTTGGCCGCCGCGCCCGGCCAAATCAAGGCGCGGCTTCGTGATGCAGCAGCGGGCGTCTTGGCGCCGCCCCGCGCGAACGAGTATTCCACAGCCGCATACGGGGACCAATCATGTCACGAATTCTTCTTATAACCGCGCTCGCCGCGGCCGTTGTTTCCTGCGCGCCATCCGCGCGCGAAGCCCGCGAAGGCGAACTCTCACAAGCCGATCGCGCCGCCATGCTCGACACAGCCCGCATCCGCGAGGAAGGCGGGCGCTACGTGATGGACATGGTCTGCGCCCAATCGGGCGCCGACATCGATTTCCTCATCCTCGACGTCGGGGGCGATGTCGGCGCGGCGCCGGCGCTGCGCATTGGCGCACCCGCCTGCTACGGCGAAGCCGGCGCGATGATCACGGTCTTCCGCCGCACGGACAGCGCGCTCGACGTGGTGCTGAGCGAGATCGCGGCGGGCGTGACGATCGAGTCCAACCGCACCGCCGGCGTGCGCGATCTGGCGCTCGATGCCGGCCAGGAGGCGCCGCGCCTCTATCGCTGGACAGGCGCGCGCTACGAGCCCGCGCCGCGCTGATCGCGCGGCGGCTCAAGCAGCAGCCGCCCCTGCGAACGCAGCCGCCCGGTGATGGTGTTGGCGAGCGCGGCGAGCAGATCGGGCAAGTCCACCTCGATCCTCACGAGGCTCTCCTGTACGTCGATGCGTGCGCCGACGCTCTGGCCCATCATCGCGCCGGAGAAGGAAAGCGTATCGCCCGCCCACGCGCTCTGCGTCTGACGCAGGCCGAGCGCGCTCATCTGCTGCTCGAAGCGCGGGAAGCCGTCGCGGATGCGCCGCTGCGCCTCGGCCTTGCCGAGCCTGTGCGGCAGTTCGACTTTGACGGTCTGTGTCATCTCGCGGCGAACATAGGCGCGCTTGGGCCCGCGCGCGACGCATTCGGGCAGTTGAAATTGCGCGCCCCGCGCGCGAGGGTCGGCCCGAGGGCTTGGAGGGGATTATGCGCATTGTGATCGCGATGGCGGCGTTGGCGCTCGCCGCTTGCTCGCAGGACGCGCCGAGCGGCCCGGCCGCCGAGCCCGAAGCGGGCGCGGGCGCGCCCGCAACCACCACGGCCGGGGCGGTCCCGCGCGACGCCTATGTCGCGGCCTCCACGACCGCCACGAGCATCACCGGCGATCTCATGGTCACGGACGCCGGCATCCACTTCTCCCAATCGCAAGACTATTTCACCGAAGCGCCGCAAGTGCTGCCCGCGAGCACGCCCTACGCCGCGGGCGGCGAGACGTTGGCCGATGCGCTCTCCGTGCCGCCCGCCACGCAGGTCGAGCTTCGCCACGTATCGATCCAGAATGTCGGCGAAGGCGCTTCCAATGGCGGCCTCTGCGGCGACGCGGCGGTGACCTATGTCGCGCTCGCCGCCGCGCCGGACACGACCGGGCAAGCGTTGCTGCGCATCGCCGCCTTCCGCGGCGCATCTCCGCCCGGCCCGCAGGCGCGCGCCAACGATCTCTGCGGCGTCTTCAACTACATGCCCGGCGCGCCGGAAGAGGCGCCGACCCCCCAATAGAAGCGGTCGGCGCCGATTGCGCTCGGCCCTCGCGAAAGCGAGGGCCCAGAAGGCAGCTGACTGGACCCTCGCTTGCGCGAGGGTCGAGCCGCACTGATTTTCGAAGAGCCGAGACTCTAACCCTCCAATCTCAGTATCCGGATCATGTTCGTCTTGCCCGGCCGTCCGAACGGTACGCCGGCAGTGATGACGACGCGGTCGTCATCCTTCGCGACCTGCAGCTTGCGCACAGTCGCTTCCGCCTTCTCGACCATGTCCTCCATGCTCGTCGCATCGTCGGTGACGACGCTGCGCACGCCCCATGAGAGGCACAAGCGCCGCGCGGTCGCCTCATGCGGCGTCATCCCCACGACGCCGCAGCGCGGCCGCTCCCGCGCGATGCGCAGCGCCGTTGAACCCGTGCTCGTGTAAGCAACCACCGCCGCCGCATCGAGAACGTCCGCGATCTCCCGCGCGGACAGTGAGATCGCATCCGCCGTCGTCGGTTCCGGCCGCGCCAGATCGCGCGCGAGGCCCGCCCAATGATCCGGATCGGCTTCGACCGCGCCGATAATCCGGTCCATGATCGCGACCGCCGATTGCGGATGGCGCCCCACCGCGCTTTCCGCCGAGAGCATCACCGCATCCGCGCCCTGATAAACCGCCGTCGCCACGTCGCTCGCTTCCGCGCGCGTCGGCGTCGCCGCCTCGATCATGCTTTCGAGCATGTGCGTCGCCACGATTACGGGCTTGCCCGCCGCGCGCGCCGTGCGGATGATCCGCCGCTGCACAATCGGCACCTGCTCCGGCGCCAGCTCCACGCCCAGATCGCCGCGCGCCACCATCACCGCGTCCGAAAGCGCGACGATCTTTTCCAGCTCTTCCAGCGCCGCCGGCTTTTCAATTTTCGAAAGCACGCCCGCGCGCCCGCCGATAAGTTCGCGCGCCTCCGCCACATCGCTCGCCGCCTGCACGAACGAGAGCGCGATATAATCGGCGCCCAGTTCGAGCGCGAACGCAAGATCGTCCCGGTCCTTCGCGGTCAGCGCCGAAATCGGAATCCGCCGCGACGGCACGTTGAGCCCCTTCTGGCTTTTCAGCTCTCCGCCGAAATCCACGCGCGCCTTGAGCTGATCTCCCCGCTTCTCGACGACCGTCATCTGCAGCTTGCCGTCATCGAATTTGAGAATGTCCCCCTCGGACAGGACATGCACGATTTCGGGATGCGGCAGCCGGATCGTCTGCGCGTCGCCGGGCTTCTCGGACGCTTCAATCGCCAGCACGTCGCCATATTTCAGCCGGATCGAGCCGTCCGCGAACGTGCCGACGCGAATCTTCGGCCCCTGCAGATCGGCGATAACGGCGATCGGCCACCCGACGCGCGCCTCCGCCTCGCGCACCGCATCGTAGCGGCGCTTGTGCTCCTCGTGTTTGCCGTGGCTGAAATTGAGCCGCACGCAATCGACGCCGGCGTGAATGAGCAGCATCAGCCGCTCCGGCGATTCACTCGCCGGCCCCAATGTCGCGACGATCTTGCAAGCACGGTCTTTCATGGCGCGGCGTGTAGACTGATTGCGCGAAGCGCGCATGACCTTTTTCCTCCCCCGTTTACGGGGGAGGTGGATTGTCGCGAAGCGACAAGACGGAGGGGGAGCAACGCCCCCTCAGTCAGCTTCGCTGACAGCTCCCCCGCGCGCGGGGGAGTAAATCACTCTTGAAACTGCAGCCGGCACAGCCGCGCATAAAGCCCGTCGCGCGCAACGAGTTCGTCGTGCGCGCCGGTCTCCACGATCCGCCCATGCTCGAACGCGATGATGCGGTCCGCCTCGCGCACGGTTGAGAGCCGGTGCGCGATCACCAGCGTTGTCCTTCCAGCGGACAATTCCTTCAACGCCGCCTGCACGCGCGCCTCGCTCTCCGCGTCGAGCGCGCTCGTCGCTTCGTCCAGCAGCAGGATCGGCGCATTGCGCAGGAACGCGCGCGCGAGCGCGATGCGTTGCCGCTCCCCGCCCGAAAGCAACCCGCCCCGCTCGCCCGCGGGCGCATCGTATCCGCCCGGCAGCGCGCGGATGAACTCATGCGCCGCGGCCGCCTTCGCCGCCTCCACGATCTCGGCTTCGCTCGCGCCTTCCCGCCCAAGCGCGA
Organism: Hyphomonadaceae bacterium; assembly: GCA_050246475.1. Taxonomy (GTDB): domain Bacteria; phylum Pseudomonadota; class Alphaproteobacteria; order Caulobacterales; family Aquidulcibacteraceae; genus CADEEL01. The sequence goes on from JBFWVZ010000002.1 coordinate 147,938, forward strand.
TGTTGGCGCGGATCGTGTCGTTGAAGAGCACCGCGTCCTGCGCGACGAACGCGATCTGCGCGCGCAGACTTTCAAGCGTGGCGTCCCGCACGTCCGCGCCGTCGATCGTCACACGCCCGTCGCTCACGTCATAGAGGCGCGGAATGAGATTGAAGATCGTCGATTTGCCGGCGCCGGAAGGCCCGACAAGCGCCACCGTCTCTCCGGGCTCGACCGCGAACGAAACGTGCGAGAGCGCCGGCGCATCGCCGTAGGAAAACGAAACATCCTCGAACGCGATGGCCCCGCGTACATGATGGAAGGGCTTCGCGTCCGCCCGGTTGACCACGCGCGGCTCTTCATCGAGCAAGCCGAACACGCGCCCCATCGCCGCGAGTGCCTCGTTCAAAACCGTGTTGAAGCTGCCGAGCGAACGCGCCGCCGGCGAAGCAACGCCCACCGCCGTCACGATCCCCAAGAGATCGCCGATCGTCATCTCCTCGGTGACGATCCGCAGCCCCGCCACGAAGATGACGCCCGCAAGCGCGATCCCGCCCAAAATCTCCAGCAGCGGATCGGTCAGCGCGCGGTTGCGCACCAGCCGCATCGCGATGCTGCGCCGCGTCTCGAACGCGCCCTCCGCGCGCGCGCGCTCATGATCCTCAAGCCCATAGACGCGCACCAAACGCGCCGCGGCGAGGCTCTCCGACAAGAGCGCCGTCACCGCGCCCATCTGCTGTTGCGCCTCTTCCGTTTGCTTGCGCGCACGCCGCGCGATGCGCGAAAGCGGCGGCCCGGCAAACAGGAAGACAGCGATCACCAGAAGCGCCAGCGCCCAATCGAAATAGAACATCGAGGCGAGCGCGCCGACGATCGTGAGCGAGTCCCTGAGGATCGCCTGCATGCCGCGGATGAGCCCTTCCGAGATCACGTTGATGTCGTTGGTGAAGCGCGAGACGAGCCGGCCCGTCTCCTCGCGCCCGAACCGCGCGAAATCCGCGCGCGTCAGCTTCGCGAACATCGCGCCTTGAATGTCGCGCAGCACCTTCAGGCCCAGCCCTTGCGAGACGATCGCCTGCGTCCAGATCGCGAACGCGCGCACACCCGTAACCGCCACGATGATGAGCGGCCCCCACGTCGCGGCGCTGCGGTCCCCTGCCGTCAGCGCATCGATCATGCGCTGCATGATGAAGCCGTACGCAACGCCCGCCGCCGCCACGAGCAGAAGCGCCGGCGCAAGCAACACTAGATCCCCTGCATGCGCGCGCACATGCTCGCGCCAGAGGCGCGAGAGCATCGAGGAGGCGGAAGGCGAAGCGCTCACCGCGCCGCTCGCTTTGTGCTCGGCCCTCGCGAAAGCGAGGGCTCATGTCGCGGCGACTGGGCCCTCGCTTTCGCGAGGACCGAGCAAGCAGGCCCCTCCCCCTGCAAGGGGGAGGCTGAGAGGGGGTATGCGATCGATTTCATGGAGTGGCGCTCACCCCCACCTAACCTCCCCCTTGCAGGGGGAGGGACGCTAGAGGTTTCTCTCAATGATCGTGATCGTGATCCGTCTCCGGATCGAGCAGGCGGTGCGCGTGGATGATGAAATAGCGCATCCGCGCATTATCGACGGTGCGTTGCGCGGCGCCCTTCCACGCATCGTAAGCGGCGCGATAATTCGGATAGGCGCCCACGAAATCGACCGCATCGAGATCGGCGAACTCCGGCCGGTCGAGATCCTTGAGCTCGCCCCCGATCACCAGATGCAGAAGCTGGCGCGTCTCGCTCATGTCCCCTCCATCGCCGGCACTTTCCACCCATCCGGGCGCCAATCCTTCGGATGCGGAATGTTCTTCACCCGTTCGATGAGCAAAGGGTGAAGCAGCGCTCCTGAGGCGACGACGCCGAGCACCTTGGGCTCCGGGCGATTGAACAGAAGCGGCCCGCCCGCGGTCTCGGTGGAGAGCCCGCCCGCCGCATCCAGGATCGCGATGCCCGCCGCGATGTCCCATTCGTTCTTGAAGCCGAACAAGATCGTCGCGTCCGCGTCCCCGCTGGCGACAAGCGCCAGCCGGTAGGCGATCGAGTGGCGCCACACGAATTCCATCGCCGGCCACGGCGTCGTCCAGCGCTTGTCCCCGAACGTTTGCGAGCGCCCGATCATGCTCGCGCCGTCGAGCGAGGCGCGCGCACTTGCGCGCGCTGGGCGCCCGTTAAGCGTGGCGGGCAAGCCGCCCCCGCCCATCCACAATTCATCCGTCTGCGGATTGTAGATGACTCCGAGCGCCGCGCGCCCGTTGACCGCGAGCCCGATCGAGATCGTGTATTGCGGCAGCGCCTTGATGAACGCCTCCGTCCCGTCGATGGGGTCGGAGATGAAGACGTGCGAACGCCTGAGGCGCTCTTCGTTGTCCGGTGTTTCTTCCGAGAGCCAGCCATAATCGGGCCGCGCGCCCGCCAAGCGCTCTTTCAAGAGCTGATCGACCGCGAGATCGACTTCCGTGACCGGCCCCGCCGATCCCTTCGACCATTTCTCGTAGTCGCGCCCGAAGAACGAGCGCGTCAGCGCGCCCGCTTCGCGCGCCGCCGCCTCCATGAGCGCGAGATCAGACGCCGCCGATGGCAAGGTCATCCACGAAGAGGCTGGGCGTCTCCATCGAGCCGCGCGTTTCGGAATCCGCGCCGGCCACGAGCCGCGCGTACATATCGATCAAATTCCCCGCGACCGTGATCTCGCTCACGGGATAAGCGAACGCGCCGCCCTCGAACCAGAAGCCCGCGACGCCCACGCTCCAATCGCCCGTGTTCATATTGAGCGAGGGCGAGAACATATCGGTGACGAGCAACCCGCGCCCCGCATTCTTCATCAGCGCATCGAATGAATCCGCGCCGGGCTTCACGCGCAGATTCGTCGTGCCGATGCCGGGCGGCCCGCCATGGCCAAGCGTCGCATGCCCGGTCGGCGAAAGGCCAAGCTGACGCGCCGCGCTCGCATTCATCAGCCACGTGGTGACGACGCCGTCGTCGATGAGCTTGCGCGCCTGAACGCGCCCGCCCTCGCCGTCGAACGCGCGCGAAGCCATGCCCTTCGCCTTGAACGGGTCTTCCGAAATCTCGAAGCCTTCCGCGAACACGCGCTGCCCGAGCTTATCCTTCAAGAACGAAACCCCGCGCGCGACAGAGGCGCCGTTGATCCCGGAGAGCGCTGGGCCGACGATGCGCCCCGCCAAACGCCGCTCAAAGATGACGCCCGCGCGCGTGCTCTCCAATTTCCGCGAACCAAGCCGCGCCGCCGCGCGCTCGCCCGCGATGCGCCCGATCTCTTCGGCGCTCTTCAAATCCGCGAAGAAGCGCTGTGAATCGTATTCGTAATCGCGCTCCTTCTGCCCATCGCGCTCCGAGAGCGGCGAAACCGAAACGCTGTAGCTCGTGCCGCGATGCGAACCGGCAAACCCATCGCTCGTCGCGTAAGCGCTCTCGCCCGCGCTCCACGAGGCTTCCGCGCCGCCAGAGTTTGTGATCTCCGGAACCGAGAGCGCAATCTCCTCAGCGCGCTTCGCCAGCGCCTCAAGTTCTTTCGCGCTCGGGCGCGCATCGTCCGACGTCTCAAGCTGCATGATCGCGTCGGCGCGATGCTCACGCTCCAGCAGCCCAGCGAACTTGTCTTCCGGCGCGGTCTTCGCCATCGCGACGACGCGCTCCGCCAGCGCCTGCAAGCCCGCGCTCGATAAATCGGAAGAGGAAGCCGCCGCCTGCTTCTTGCCGATGAAAGCGCGCAGCGCCACCGAGCGCGCCTCTTCCCGCTCGACGCCCTCAAGCTCCCCGAGGCGCACATCCGCCGAGAGGCTTTCGCGCGCGGAATAGGAGGCGTCCGCCGCCTCCGCGCCGGCTTTCAGCGCATGCGCCAGGAGTTCGGCAAGCGCCGAGCCGGAATCCGCATCGTAGGGCATGGCAGCTACATGGCGTGTTCGGTGGGCGTTTGGAAGTGGCCCAAGCACCGATCCCTCGGCTTCACCGCTCGGCTCTCGCGAAAGCGAGAGCCCAGAAGCCGCGAAACTGGACCCTCGCATTCGCGAGGGTCGAGCGGCGAGCACCCCTCCCCCTCAGTCAGCCTTGCTCCCGCATCCCTCCCCATGATTGATGCCTGAAAACAAGGGAGACACGGCGATGCACTGCCAGGCGATGACGGCGTTCGGAAAGCCCCTCGAACCGCTCGACCGCGAGACGCCCGCCCCCGGCCCCGGCGAGGCGATCGTCCGCATCACCCGCGCCGGCGTCTGCCATTCCGATCTCCATTTGCACGACGGCCATTTCGATCTGGGCGGCGACGCCAAGCTACCCGTGAACATCCCGCTCCCCGCGGTGCTCGGCCACGAGATCGAGGGCGAGGTCGTCGCGCTCGGCGAAGGCGTGAAGGGCCCCAAGGCGGGAACGCGCGTCGCGGTCTATCCCTGGATCGGCTGCGGCCAGTGCGTCGCGTGTAAACGCGGCGATCAGCAGCTCTGCCCCACTAACCGCAATCTCGGCATCGCGCGCTGGGGCGGCCTCTCCGATCACGTCCACGTGCCGGACGCCGAAGCGCTCATTCCGATCGAGAAGCTGAAGCCCGGCGTCGGCGCCGTCGCGATGTGCTCGGGCCTCACGGCCTTCTCCGCGCTCAAGAAGATTCCAAAATCCGCCGCCAACGAACCCATTGTGCTGCTGGGCTTGGGCGGCGTGGGCCTGATGGGCCTCTCGCTCGCGAAGGCGCTGCTCCCCAATCCAATCGTCGCGGTCGATATCGACCCCGCGAAACGCAAAGCCGCCGTCGAGCGCGGCGCCGCTGAAGCGATCGACCCGAAGGAAGAAGGCGCGGCCGCCGCCTTCGTGAAACGCACCGGCGGCGCGGCCGGCGCGATCGATTTCGTCGGCGCACCACAGACCTACGCCTTCGGCACCTCCGCGCTCCGGCGCGGCGGAACATACGTGATCGTGGGGCTCTTCGGCGGCGCAGTCACCGTCCCGCTCGTCACCGTGCCGATGCGCGCGATGACCATCGCCGGCTCCTATGTCGGCAGCCTCGCTGAAGCGAAAGAGCTCATCGCGCTTCTGGAGACAGGCAAAGTCAGCGATCCGCTGCTCGATGAGCGCCCGCTCTCCGCGGCGAATTCGGCGTTCGACGATCTCCGCGCCGGCAAGGTCGTGGGGCGCGTGGTGCTCGCGCCTTAGCACAACGCTTCACCTCCCCCTGAAAGGGGGAGGCCGGGAGGGGGTAGGCACGAAACTCTCCGATCGAAGCGCCCACCCCCTCTTACTCCCCCTTTCAAGGGGAGATGACGGAAGCGTTGGGACTAGAATCTCGCCGTCGCACCCAGCCAGATCAGGCCCGCGCCCATGATGAGGAATGAGAGCCAGGTCAGCGTCATCCCGAGGATGCGCCCGATGTTGAGCGGCCCCGCGATCATTCCGGCGGCATGGATGATCCGCCCGGCCGTCAGTGTCCCGCCCGCGGCGTGAAGCAGCCAGAGCGGCGTCGCCGGCGCAAAGAGCGCCAGGAGCGTCACGCCCGCGATCCCCGCCGGAATATATTCGGCCGCGTTGGCGTGCGTGCGCACGACGCGAACCATCTCGGCGTCGCCCGCGTCGCCGAGCACGATGCGGCGCCGGCGCCTATTCCCAGCGGTGCGTATCGCAAGGAAGAGCAGCAACAAGATGTTGAGCCCCGCATAGACGGCCGCGATCTGCAATTGCATGGCGGAAACCTCCTGGAAGGCAAGTCTAACGCCGCTTAACCCTGATGGAAATTCGCCATTTCAATTCTTTGTTTCGTTTTCAGAAACCACGCATTCATCCGCATACGGCATATTCTGCCCATAACGAACGCCCGAAGGCGGCAGGTGGTGATGGGTGGGTTTGCGGAACTAGGCGTCCAGGCCGGCGAGAACGCCGCGCTCTGGGCGCTTTGCGGGGCGGCGGCGCTTGGAGCGCTGGCCGTCGCCGCCCGCGCCGCGATCGCTGCGGCCTTGCCCGATCTCGATTTCGACTTCGGTTACGATGCAAGCGCCGCCGCGATCGAAGGCGCGCGTCTGCTGAATGCCTAGCGTTTCAAGCGCCAAACGCCCGTCCGCTTCACTTCGGAATCTTCCAGCGCCTTGATCGTCGGCACTTCGTACTCCGCGACCTGATCGAGCTTGTTCTTCGGCAGATAAGTCCGCCCCGGATCGCCGATGAAGACGGCCGCGCCGTTCGCTTCGACATCGGCGAGCCACGCATAAAGCCGCGCGGAAATATCGCGGTCGTAAAAGAGATCGCCCACAAGCAGCACGTCGCCGTCGAGCTGGCGCCCGATCAAATCCGCTTCCGTCGTCTCGATCGTCACGCCGTTGAGCGCCGCGTTCATCCGCGCCGCCGGCGCACAGAATGGATCGATGTCCGCCGCGAGCGCGGAGGCCGCGCCCGCTTTCATCGCCGCGATCGCCACGAGCCCCGAACCTGAGGCGAGATCGACCACGCGCTTCCCGCGCACGATTTCCCCATGATCGAGCACATAGCGCGCCAGCGCCTGCCCGCCTGCCCACGCAAACGCCCAGAACGGCGGCGGCAACCCGATGCGCCCAAGCTCCTCCTCTGTCATCTCCCAAAGCGCCACCGCATCATCCGCCAGATGCAGAGCAATCTCCGGCACATGCGGCGGCGCCGAGACGCGCGTGTTCTCGCGAATGAAGGCCTCGATGTCGGGGATCAAGCCGCCTGGGCCGCCCGCTCCGGCTTGCTCGTCGCCACCTTGAGCATCGCGGGATAGCTCGCCGCGACATCCATGCGCGCGCCGAAGCCCTTCTCCCGCAGCAGCGCGTGCAAGCGCTCCAGACGATAGCACGGCACATGCATGAAGACGTGATGCTCGCTGTGATAATGCACCCAATAGGGCGCGATGAAGAGCCGCTCGATCGGGTTCGCCAGCGTCGTGCGCGCATGGCGGAACGGGTCTTCGTGCTTCCCGACGCACGCATGCTCGGCGATGTTGCGCAAGCGCGTGACGAGCTGCTGCCATGTCGCGAACGGCACGATCCAAAGCGCGAACCACGCCCACCAAAGCCCAAGCGCCGTCGTCGCGAAAATGATGATCCCGTTCGTCACCCAGAACCTGAGCGCCGTCTGATCCGCGAGTTCGCGCTGCTCTTTCGGCATTGCGCGCCCTGACAGAAACGCCTGCACGCTCGGCATGATGCGCTGCTTGAAGAAGGTCTGCCCGGTGAGATCGCGCACGACCTTGCGCCAGAAACTCTTCGCTGTGATCGGAAACGGCCGCGAGAGCCCAAGATCGGGATCCTCCGGCTGCTCCGTGAAGCGGTGATGCTGCAAATGATAAGGCCGGTAGCGCGCCAGATCCGAGCCGACGGGCCCCGCGCAAAGCCACTGCCCCAGCCAATCGTTCCACGCCTGATTGGGATGGAGCGCCCCATGCGCCGCATCGTGCATCAGGATGCCCAAGCCCAATTGCCGCGTCCCGATAATCATCACCGCGAGGATGTACGTGAGCGGATTGGGCCAGATCACGAAAACCGCGCCCGCCCCGATGATGAGCGCCCATGCATGCGCGATGCAGCCGATGCCGCGAAGCGCGGAGCGTTTCGCGAGCGGGGCCCATTCCTCCGCCGTGAAGATGGTCTTGGGGTCGATGCGCTGAACGGCCGGCATGGCGGGACTCTATATCACGTTTTCATCAAGACCGTCTCCGCCGCGCGCCAGCAATGCCATGCCGCCGCGGAACGCCAGGGCGCCCAGCGAAGCCCATATTCACCCAATTCCTTGGCGTTGACCTCGCGCCCGAGCATTTTCGACGCGCCCTTCCGCACGCCCAGGTCATCCACCGGCAGCACGTCCGGCCGCCCCAACGAGAACATAAGATACATCTCCACCGTCCAGCGCCCGACGCCCTTCACTTGCGTGAGGCGTTCGATGATCTCCTCGTCCGGCAGATGCGCGATCGAGCGCTGATGCGGGATGATCTTCTCGATCCGCTTCTGCGCGATGTCCCGGATGGCCGCGATCTTCTGCCGTGAAAGCCCCGCCGCGCGAAGCGTCTCGTCGGCCGTCTGCAGAATTTGCTCCGGTTCCGGATGTTTCTTCCCGTAAAGCGCGATCACCCGCCCATAGATCGTTCCCGCCGCCTTGCCCGAAAGCTGCTGATAAACCACCGCGCGGATGAGCGCCTTATAGGGATCGCGGAAACGGTTGAACGATGTCGGATATGGTTCTTGCTTCGGCACATGCTTCTTCATCGCCGGGCAGACTTTGATGAGATGGCGTTCGGCTTCGTTCAAAGTTCTGAGCTCACCCCATCCGCTCGACCCTCGCGAAAGAGAGAGCCCAGATGGCAACGGGCTGGACCCTCGCCTTCGCGAGGGTCGAGCGGAGGTTGCCTCTCACTATTCACTATTCACTATTCACTACTCACTCAAAAATAAGGCCGCAGCGTCCGCCACAGCGGCTCGAGCGCCAGCGCGCCCAAAATCGCCGCGCCGATCATCGCATTCGCTTTGAATGCCGCGAGCGCTGTGGAGGGCTGCCCTTCCTGCGGGCGCTGCACTTCGGGCCAGATGATGATCGCGCCAATGCCGCCAAGCACAAGGAACGTCGGCCATTGCGCGCCGGCGACATATGCAGCGCCGCTCCACAGCAGCACAGCCGCGATGTAAAAGCCGAAGGTCCATGTGCGCCACGCATCCCCAAACAAGCGCGCCGTCGATTTCACGCCGACGAGCGCATCGTCCTCCTTGTCCTGCAGCGCATAGATCGTGTCGTAGCCCATCACCCAGAAGAAGCAGCCCGCATAGAGCAGCATCGTCTCCGGTGAGAGCGCGCGCTCCGTCGCCGCGCCGCCGACGAGCGCGCCCCAGGAAAACACGATCCCAAGGAATGCCTGCGGCCACCACGTCACGCGCTTCATGAACGGATAGAGCGCCACGAGCGGCAGCGAGCAGAGCGCCACGATCTGCGCGAAGCGCGGCAAAGCGAGAAGCACGAACAACCCGATCAGCAATTGCGCGCCGAGCCACGCCCACGCTTCGACCATCGAAACCGCGCCGGATGGAATGGGCCGCCCGCGCGTGCGCGCCACTTGCGCGTCAATGTCCCGGTCCACGATGTCGTTATAGGTGCACCCCGCGCCGCGCATCGCGATCGCGCCGATCAGGAGCCAGAGCGCGAGCCAGCCTTCCTCCGGCCAGAACCCATCCTGCGTGCGCACGATCGCGATGCCCATCAGGCACGGCAGATAAAGCAGCTGCCACCCGATCGGCCGGTCGAGCCGCGAAAGCTGCGCGAACGCGCGCGCCTTCCCGCGCAGCCGCGCGGTCCAGTGGTTGGCGAGCGCATCGGCGGGGCGGGGCGCGGGGTCCGTCATGGCAAATTAGTCACGCATCGGATGATGCGTTTCCATCGGCTGGACGCAAGCCGCGTGCGCGCTTATGTAGCCCGCGTGTTGATTTGCGAGTTCGGATTCTTGATGGCCCGATACTGACCCCGGCGGCGCTGCTTTAGGAAGCCGCGCAGTGTGCCTCCCGCATGCGGGACGCAGCTGCATACCCTCCTCAAAGCGCTCCGACGACGTGAGGTCAGATCAGGGCTCGACCCGCCCCCCCTTTGGGGCGTCCAGCCGAATCCATCGCTTCATTTCTTCGACAATTCAGAACTGGACCGCTGCGGCGCCCGTGCGCCCGCGATCCGCCTTCGGTGATGTCATGTCCGCTTACGACGAATTCGACGATGAATTGATCCGCCCCAATCCCGCGAGCGTGCGCGAGATTGCGGGCTTCCTCTGGCGTCATTGGATGAGCCAGCCCGGCAAGCTCTGGGGCTTCATCGCGCTCTTTTCCGTGTCGGCGACGTGCGAATTGCTGTTGCCGCTGATGTCCTCGCGCCTCGTCGAAGCCTTGACGGCGGGCGCGGATGAGGCCGCGCGCCAGGGCCTTTGGGCGTACGGGGCCTTCACGCTCGTCGCGTTCCTCTTTTTCTCGACGCGCAACATCGCGGTGCGTTTCTGGATTCCCTTCGCCTCCAACAACATGCGCAACATCGTGCAGGGCGGCTTCAGGGACGTGCAGCGCTTCAGCGCCGATTGGCACGCCAACAATTTCGCCGGCGCGACCGTCAGGCGCGTCTCGCGCGCCATGTGGGCGTACGACACGATCTCCGACACCGTCGTCTGGTTCATCCTGCCGGCGCTCATCGTGCTGGGCGGCGTGACGGTGATGACGGCGCTGCAATGGCCGATGATCGGGCTCTTCGTCGGCGCGACGATCGTGGCCTTCCTGGCGTCCACCTATCTCTTCGGCCGCTATTACATCGCCGCCGCGAACCGGGAATCGAACGCGGCGGACACGCGCATCGGCGCGGCCCTTGCCGACGCCGTGGGTTCGAACGCCACCGTCAAGGCCTTCGGCGCCGAAACGCGCGAACAATCACGCTTCGAAGCCGTCGCGCAGGATTGGCGCGACAAGGCGAACCGCACCTGGCTGCGCTTCACCAACGCCTGGATCGTGCAGAACATCATCCTCTTCGCATTACAGGCGGGGCTTGTCGGCCTCGTCTTCCTCGAATGGCGGGCCGGGCGCGCAACGCCGGGCGACGCCACCTTCGCGATCACCAGCTTCTTCCTGGTGAACGGCTATCTGCGCACGCTTGGTGAGAACTTCCAGATGCTGCAAAAGGGCTTCGCCGAGATTGAGGACGTCGTCGCCTATGCGCGCCAGCAGGAGGAGATCAAGGATCGCCCGAATGCGCGCGCCTTTGCTCCCGGCTTAGGCGAGATCAAGTTCAATCGCGTCGCATTCCAGTACGTAGGCCAAGACGCGCCGCTCTACCGGGATTTCTCCCTGCGCATTGCGCCGGGCGAAACGGCGGCGCTCGTCGGCCCCACGGGCTCGGGCAAGTCCACGTTCGTGAAGCTCGTGCAGCGTCTTTATGACGTGAACGGCGGCGCGATCGTGATCGACGGGCAGGACGTGCGGGACGTGACGCAAGCAAGTTTGCGCCGCGCCATCGCGCTCGTCCCGCAGGATCCCGCGCTCTTCCATCGTTCGCTCAAGGAGAACATCGCCTACGCGAGGCCCGACGCGCCGATGGAAGCCGTGATCGATGCGGCCAAGCGCGCCCGCGCGCACGATTTCATCTTGAAGCTCCCCAAGGGCTACGACACCGAAGTCGGCGAACGGGGCGTGAAGCTCTCGGGCGGCGAGCGCCAGCGCGTCGCGCTCGCGCGCGCGTTCCTGGCCGATGCGCCGATCTTGATCCTCGACGAAGCGACCTCCTCGCTCGACACCGAGACGGAGCGCGACGTGCAGGCCGCGATGGCGGAGCTCAAGGCCGGGCGCACCACGATCGTCATCGCGCACCGCCTCTCCACCGTGCGCGAGGCGGACCGCATCCTCGTCTTCGACAAAGGGCGCATCGTGGAGCAAGGCCGCCACGCCGAACTCATCGGCGGCGCCGGCCTCTACGCCCGCCTCCACGCGCTCTCGGTCGGCGACAAACTGAACGACGCGGCTTAGGCCGACACGGCTTCCAGCCGGCAGCAGGTGGCGTTCCCCGGACGATCGCGCGAGCGATCGATCCGGGGCCCATCGATCCGCTCGCACGAACGGTGCAAGAGAGGTGCACCCATTCGGCTCGACCCTCGCGAAAGCGAGGGTCCAGTCCGTTGCTGTCTGGGCTCTCGCTTTCGCGAGAGCCGAGCCACCAGCTTCGCATTGAGTCGGGTGGCGACGTTGCATCGTGGCGGCTCTCCCAAAGGCGCCGGTTGGCCCCGCGCGCGGCGAGGTTTAGAACGCCTGCATGACATCCCTCGCCGCCGCCGAGCCCGACACCGCGCCCGAACTCGATCTGACGCCCTCCATCGCCGTCATCGGCGCGGGCTTCGGCGGGCTCTGCGCCGCGCTCAAGCTCAAGCAGGCGGGGTTCAACAAGCTCACCATCTACGAAAAGGGCGAGCGCGTCGGCGGCACATGGAACTACAACACCTATCCCGGCTGCGCCTGCGATGTTCGCGTCCAGCTCTATTCCTACTCGTTCGAGCAGAACGCGAACTGGAGCTACGTCTACGCTCACAACGACGAGATCCAGGCGTACACGGAAATGATCGCGGACAAGTATCAGCTCCGCGATCATCTGAAACTCAACAGCGAGGTCAAAAGCGCCGTCTGGGATTCAAGCAAGGCCAAGTGGAAGCTGAGTTTCGCTTCAGGCGCCCCCGCCGAAGTGGACATCCTCGTCGGTTCGCTTGGGCAATTGAATGTCCCCTGGTTCCCGGACATTCCGGGGCGCGAGTCCTTCAAGGGCGAGAGCTTCCATTCCGCGCGCTGGCGACACGACGTCGATCTGAAGACCAAGAAAGTCGGCGTCATCGGCAATGCCGCGAGCGCGGTTCAATTCATTCCCGAGATCGCCAAGCAAGCCGGCAAGCTCACCATCTTCCAGCGCAGCGCCAATTGGCTGCTCCCGCGCAACGACAAGCCTTTCACCGATACGGATAAGAACCTCTTCAAATATGCGCCCTGGCTCATGAGCATCGGCCGCAACCAAATCTATTGGTGGGCGGAGTGGATGTTCTGGGGCGCGTTCGACCCGAACGATTGGCGCTCCCGCTTCTTCACGCAGGTATCCCTCCAATTCTTGGAGAAGAGCGTCTCCGATCCGCATCTGCGCGAGAAGCTCACGCCCAAATACCCGATCGGCTGCAAGCGCATCATCTTCTCGGACGATTACTACCCCACGCTCAACGAGCCCCACGTCTCGCTCATCACCGATGCGATCGAAGCCATCGTGCCCGAAGGCGTGAAAACGAAGGACGGCAAGGTTCACGAACTCGATGTGCTGATCTACGGCACCGGCTTCGAGACGAGCAATTTCAACTGGTCGATGGATATCGTCGGCAAGGCCGGCGTGCGTTTGAAGGAAGCGTGGAAGGATGGGCCGGAAGCCTATCTTGGCCTCACCGTCGCGGGCTTCCCGAACTTCTTCATGACCTACGGCCCCAACACCAATCTGGGCCACAACTCGATCATCTACATGATCGAGCGTCAGGTCGACTACATCGTCCAATGCGTTGAGAAGATGAACGAGGAAAACGTGGGCATCTTCGAGGTGCAGCGCACCGTGCAGGATGCGTTCAACCGCGAACTCCAGGAGGCGTTGAACAAGACTTCATGGGCCGGCGATTGCGGCTCCTGGTACAAGAACAAATCCGGCAAGATCACCAACAATTGGATGGGCACGACGCAGGATTATAAGCGCCGCACCCGCCGCCCGGTGTTCGACGATTACGAGATGCGCCCGCGCGTCGATTACAGCCTCAACGCGCTTCCGGCGCGTCCGGCCGAGCAGGCGGCGCCTCCGCCTGTTGCTGCGGCGCGTCCGGCTGCGCAGCCTCAGCCTGCTGCGGCTGCTCCGCCGCCTCCGCCGGTTGCGGTTGCTCCGCCGCCGCCGCAAGCTGAGCCGCCTGCGCCTGCGCCTGTTGCGGTTGCTCCGCCGGCGCCGCCGTCGGAGCCGGAGGCAAGCTAGGCGCGGCTTGCTGCGCGCGTTCGCGCACGTAAGCGATCATGCGTTTCTTGCGCGCGCTGCGGCTCATGCGCGAAACGAGGATCATGATCCCCCAGAACACCGGATAAGCGAGCACGCTGAACAGCAGCGGCCACATGATCCACCATGTCTGCCCGCGCTCGGGCGAGATCACGTAGTGCGAAAGCAAATAGCCGGCGGCGAACATCACAAGCGAAAGCCCGAACGCCTTCCAGCGCGGCCCGAACCACGGCCGCGGCACGAGCGCCTCGATCCCTGACTCGAACACGCACTCGGTCTCCGCAGAGATGTTGCGCAACATCACATTGCGCGGGCCATCCTTCTTGCGGCGCTGATAGCGCACGATCGCGACGTCCTGGCCCTTGTGGACCGCGAGTTCGCAATTCTCGAAATCGTAATGCGGATCCTTGAGCCCCGGCCCATCGAGAAAAACCCGCAAGCGCCCCGTGATAATGCCGCTGGGCGCGCCCTCGCCGCGGCGCGCGCGCCTCCCGTTCGGGCGGATAACGCTCGGCTCCTCGATGATCGTGCGCTCGGTGAGCTGCACATCCACCACTTGGCCACGGATAATATCGAGCTTCGGCGCGCCCATGCCCCTCCCCATCACGGCGAAGATGAGGGCCGCCGCGCGGCGGTGAAGTCAAGTGACCGCTCGGAGACCAACGCCCACACGCCCAACCATGGGGCCGGCGCGCGCGCTGCGCCATGTCCGGCAGCGGGAGCGCGCCGGACCGCCGGCTTCCAGCCGGCATGACAACATCGGTCAGCCAGGCGTCGCCTTCACCTCACCCGGGTATGCGCCGCGAAAAGGTGACTGTCCCCGTTTCGAGATGATGGTCTGGCAGGTCAAAATTTCCTGTCACACTAGCTTCCCCGCTTGCCGAAATCCAAAACTCGTTACGCTCGCCGCCGTGAACTCGGCCCGAAAATACGCGCTGCAGTAGACGTGCCCAGGCGCGTACGCCAAACGGAAGATATGAGCCCCCCGAGCCGAGATCGCAGGAAGAACGTCGGGTATCCCGGAGTCGGCGCGGCGTATTTGATCCCCGGACTTCTAAGAATGTTGACTGTGCGATCCTGATCTAAAGCGTCGATGGAACGCACCACATCACAGAGCCAATAGGTGTCGCGCGGCCGAAGGCGCTCGGCACCCTCAAACTCAACGTCTCGGAATTCAAATGCTGCAGCGTCCAGGCGCTCGAAAACACGTTTCGCTCTGTCGGAAATGAGCCAGAGATACCTCCCTAGCGGCTCTCCATCCGTCAGGGGAAGGCGCCCAAATGTCGGATCGAGCAGGAACACCGGCTTTGACATGTTGGTGGGAAACCCAGTGCCAACTCCGCCGAGTTGGCCGCTGGGCAAAGGATGCGGTCCCCTCGGGAGCTCATAGTCAAATTCGGGATCGCTGGGATCCTTTGTGGGCTGATTGATCCATTTCGCGCCGGACACGCCGCCGCGAATACGAGCGCCGATCTCAAACTCGTAGAGCACATCCGCTGTTTTGGACGCCGCGTCTGTCATGCGGCTCGCTTCGACACTTGATTGCCGTTGGGAGCACCGCTCACCTTTCCCTCCCCGCCTCTTCCACGCGCCGCGCAATTGGCGACAGGAGGAACTCGATAATCCGCCGCTGACCCGTTCTGATCTCCGCCGTCACCGCCATCCCAGGCGAGAGCGGCGTCGTCCGCGCGCCGTCCACTCTAACGGCGTATTCTGACAATTCAACGCGCACGGGAAAAACCAAACCAAGATTCTCGTCTTGGACGGCGTCGCGCGACAGAAACGTGATGCGCCCGTCGACGGTGCCGTAGCGGGTGAACGGAAACGCCTCCAGTCCGTGTACGGATAAATGGTGACTGTCCCCGTTTTTCGGTCCAAGCAGAACCGATGCCCGATCCACGCTTGCTCATCGAGGAAGAACTTGCCCCCGGCGCGCGCGTGCGCCTGGACGGGGACCGCGCGCGCCATTTGACGGCGGTTTTGCGTCTCTCCACGGGCGCGCGCGTGCGGGTGTTCAACGCGCGGGACGGCGAATGGCGCGCGATCATCGCAGCCGCCGAGAAGCGCGGCGCCGAACTCGCGATTGAATCACGATTGCGTGCGCCGCGCGCCCCGCGCGATCTCGATTTGCTGTTCGCGCCGGTGAAACGCCACGCCACAGATCTCATCGTCGAGAAGGCGGCGGAGCTTGGCGCCGCGCGCCTCATCCCGATCATCACCCAGCGCACCATCGCCGAAACTGTCCGCCTCGATCGCCTCGCGCTCATCGCACGCGAAGCCGCCGAACAAGCCGAACGCTTCGATGCGCCCGCAGTTCTCCCCCCCGTTCAACTCGCCAAGGCGCTCGACGGATGGGATCAATCGCGCCCGCTCATCTACGCCGACGAAGCGGGAGACGATGAGAGCCAAGCCTGGGGCGGCGAGTCTGGCCGGGCAAAGCCCATCGCGGATGCGCTGGAAAATCTGAAAACTGAAAAGCTCGCGCTCCTCATCGGCCCCGAAGGCGGCTTCGATCCAAACGAACGCCGCCTCCTGCGCGCGCTGCCCTACGTGATCCCCGTCTCCCTCGGGCCCCGCATCCTCCGCGCCGAAACCGCCGTGATCGCCGCGCTGGCTGTCATCCAGGCGCATTGGGGCGATTGGCGCGCGTAGCAACTCTAGCCGCCAAGCCGCTCGGCTCTCGCGAACGCGAGAGCCCAGGACAGCCGCGCATGGACCCTTGCTTTCGCGAGGGTCGAGCAGCGTGGCGTCTATTCCCTATTCCCTATTCCCTATTCCCTATTCCCTCTTACGCGCCCTCGCCGAACATCAGCAGGATGCCCTGCCCCGGCGCGTCGAATTCGTTGCTGAATTGATGCGAAACGCCTGCCGGTATGAACACCGCTTCGCCTTCGCTCAGCACGAAGCTGCGCCCGCCGATGAGCGCATTCATGCGCCCGCGCGTGATGATCATCAGCGTTGGGAACGGATTGGTCCGTTCGCTTTCCGCTTCATTCACGTGCTGGCCCGGGCGCACTTCGAAGAAGCCGCTGCGGAAGCCAGGCTGATAGTAGAAGATCGCCGCCTGCGCGCCGTGCGTATGGCGCGTGAGGTCCGAACCGAACCGCACCACTTCCGGCTGGCCCCGCGTCCAGAAGTGAAACGAAAACGGCACGACGAACGCGCCGAAATCGCCTTCCGGCTGAAAGCCGTCCATCGCCTCGATATCCATCGGCGTGGGATCGCTTTGCTGCGCGCGCGCCATGGCCGTCAGCGCGTTCATGCGCCCATCGTCGATCATCGCCAGCGTCTCGCCTTCGATGGTGAAATAGAAGGTCGGCTGCGCGGGCCGGCCCGCGCGCACGTCTGAACGCCCCGCTTCGCCGGGCGCCGCAGGCGGCGTCATCGCGACGGTCCACCATTGCCCATCGACCTCGACGCCGAACGTCACCGGGCTCGTCAGATGCGGATCGCGCGCGTAATCGGCCGCGAACCGCTCGATCGCCGCGGCCGGCCCGCTCGTTTGCGCCGGCTGCGCGTGCGCGCATCCGCCCGCGGCGAGCATCAGACCCGCCGCCGCCAGAACAAATCGCATGTCAGTCTCCCTACTAACTATCCAGACGGTTAGTAGATGCGCGAGGCTCCGGCAATGGATGCGCGACGGGCCGCGAAATCACTTCTCCGCGCCCTTGACCGCCAAGGTCTGCAACAGGCGCACGAAGCTCTCGAACGTCGGCTCGCCCGCCCACATGCGCCGTTTGCCGAGATCGGCGCGGAAGGGCTCCGAAGAGACGAAGAACGCGCCCGCGCCCACCAGCCACAGATGATAGATGTGCGCGTCGAGCGCCCGGAAGGCCCCGGCCTTGCGGCCCTCTTCAAGGATCGCCGCCGTCGTCTGCGAGAGGCGCATCAAGCTCGCCAGCAGCGCCTTATCCTTCACGATCCGCCCGGCGGCGTAGTCGCGAATGAGCAGGCCCTGGATGTGCGGGCGCGCCCGCACCGCCTCCATCAGTGCGGCCACATAGCGTTCGAGCTTCGCCTTGGGCGCGAGCGCGGCTTCACGCACGGGTGAGACCGCGGCGAACACATGATCGAATGTCTCCAGAAGCACGGCCCGATAGAGCCCGGCCTTGTCCTTGAAATGATACCGCACCATCGCCTTGGTGACGCCCGCGCCCGCGGCGAGCCTTTCGAGCGTCGCTCCGTCGTAGCCCGCTTCCGCGAAGAGCCGGGCGCCCGCTTCGAGCAAGGCGCGCTGCGTCGCCTGCGCATCCCGCGTGCGCTTCACTTCTTCTGTTTTTGCGCGCGCCATTGCGAAACCTTCGCACCCGTCCGGACGAACCAGCGCCATGAGGGGCCCGCCCGGTCAAGCCTTGCGCGGCCCGCTCCGGCGCGCCACATGAGCGCCGATAAGAGGGAGGGGACGCCATGGCGGCGGCCAAAGAGAAAGAGCGGCCCGTCGAGGGATTCCGCGACCTCGTCGCTCATCTCGAATCCGGATCGAAGCCGGATTCCTCCACTTGGCGCATCGGCACCGAGCACGAGAAGTTCGGCTTCTACCGCGATACGCTTGAGCCGGTCCCCTATGAAGGCGAGCGCGGCATCGGCGCGCTGCTGAACGCGCTCGCCGATTCCTACGGCTGGGAGCGCATCACGGAAGCGGGAACGCTCATCGCGCTCAAGAAGAACGGCGCGTCGATCACGCTTGAGCCCGGCGGCCAGTTCGAGCTCTCCGGCGCGCCGCTCGAACATCTCCACCAAACCTGCACCGAAGTGGGCTCGCATCTCGCGCAATTGCGCGACGTCGCCGGCGCGATGGGCATTTCGTTCCTGGGCCTGGGCACATCCCCGCTCTGGAGCCTTGAAGACACGCCCATCATGCCGAAGGGCCGCTACAAGATCATGCGCGCTTACATGGGCAAAGTCGGCCGGCTCGGGCGCCAGATGATGTTCCGCTCCTGCACGGTGCAGACCAATCTCGATTTCGGCTCCGAAGCCGACATGGTGAAGAAGTTCCGCGTCTCGCTCGCGCTGCAGCCGATCGCCACCGCGCTTTTCGCCAACTCGCCTTTCATGGACGGGCGCACCAACGGCTTCCTCTCCTACCGCGCACACATCTGGACCGACACCGATCCCGATCGCACCGGCATGCTGCCCTTCGTGTTCGAGGACGGCATGGGCTTTGAGCGCTACGCCGCCTACGCGCTCGATGTGCCGATGTATTTCGTTTATCGCGACGGCAAGTATCTCGATTGCAGCGGGCAAAGCTTCCGCGCCTTCATGCAAGGCAAGATGCCGGTGCTGCCGGGCGAACGCCCGACGATGACCGATTGGGAAGATCATCTGACCACGATCTTCCCCGAAGTGCGGTTGAAGACGTTCCTCGAAATGCGCGGCGCCGATTCAGGCCCCTGGAGCCGCTTGTGCGCGCTGCCCGCATTCTGGGCGGGAATTTTCTATTGCGACGCCGCGCTCGAAGCGGCGTGGAGCCTCGTGAAGCATTGGACGGCGGAGGATCGCGAAGCCTTGCGCCGCAGCGTGCCCGTGCTCGGCTTGAAAGCGCCCATTCGCGGCGGGACGGCGCAGGAAATCGCGCAAGCCGCGCTCGCCATTGCGCGGCAAGGATTGAAGTCGCGCGCCAAATATGACGCCGGCGGCGAGGATGAAACGCACTTCCTCACCGAACTCGACGACATCGCCACGACAGGCGTCACGCCAGCGGAACGTCTGCTCGAACGCTACCACACCGAATGGGGCAAGGACGTGCGCAACGTGTTCGAGGCGTGCGCGTATTAGCTTAGTCGCTCCCGGCCGAGCGCGGGTCGGCGCGCGAGAGCCGGGGCCCATCGTTCCGCACGCACGATCATCGATCGAGAAACTGAACCATGGGCCCCGGGTCGATGCTTCGCATCGTCCGGGGCGCGTGAACGCGTGCGGACCGCCGGCTCCCAGCCGGCATGACAACTTCGCGTCAGCCACACGGCCCCTTCATCTCATGGGGCGGTGCGCGGCGAAAAGGCGACTGCCCCATTTATATCCCCAACTAGTAGTTCCAGCTTGTCTCGACTCGAACCAAGGCACCTTCACGAAACAGCGCGGTGACATTTGGAGAGAGCGCCGCGCTCGGATTCCAAAAAGTGCATACCCACGGAAGGTCTGCTATTTCGCAGTAAGAGAGAGAGTCGGCACGTAGCGCTGAATTTGTTCGAAGCCGTCGGTTCAAGCATCGTAAGTTCAGACGCCGAGCCCGCTCAATGAACTCTGATTGTCGCAAACCAGCGGGCCAATGTGACGACGCAAAGCGTTGCGCATCTTCGCCAGACCAACGCCCTCGTGCTTCAACAACGGCTTCACAATATGCCGAACCAGTGACGCCACATCGCAGCCGAGGATTCATAAAACTCTCGGCGAACGACACCGGCGAGAACAGCAGCAAGAACAGCGCGACGCCAAGCCGTGCGGCGCCGCCGTGCGCTATGGTCACCTTTCCCTCCCCGCCTCTTCCACGCGCCGCGCTATTGGTGACAGGACGAATTCGATAAATCCGCCGCTGACCGGTTCTGATTTCCGCTGTCACCGCCATGCCTGGCGAGAGCGGCGCCGTACCATTGGCTCCGAGCTTCGGGTGACTGCCTCGTCCCGCGCGCACCTCCCGGCCAAATCATCGACCCACCAGCGCGAACCGCGCACACTCCATTACTCTTGGGGAACCTCGACGCCTCACAATGCAACCAGCGGCAATGGCTTGCCCGTTCGACAAAAGGACAAAGTACGGTCTTGGGGAGAGGCTGAGCGATCCGATCGAGCCGCCCGACACATACATCATGCGAACATCTTCTGCACCGCTCCGTTCGAGTTCCACGGCGAACTCGGCGAGGCGATGAACATTCATGCTGTCTAGCACGCTGGGCCCTTCACCCACCACATGGAGCAACAAAATCGGATCGCTCAGCTGACAAACTCCACCGAGCCGAACAACAGCGTCAACTAGCGCTACCCTAACGCTAGCCGCATTGCCGCTCTCGCGAAGACAGTACGCCGGCGGATGCGAGATCACCTGCACATTGTAGTCTGTGCGGTAATCAAAGCATCGAAGCTGCGGATTGAGCAGGCACGAAAGTGGGGGCGCCTGCGTCCGGTTCGAATGCCCGCCAAATGCCAGAATTGAACCAGCCAACACGACAACGATCAGCACGAACACCACGACAGAGACGAACCGCGCTCCGCGAGGACGAGAACCTGAGTTCACCTCTCCCTCCCGCCGCTTCCGCAATTCACGCAATTGGCAACGGCGGAGAAACTGAATCATGGACCCCGGACATTTGCTTCGCAAATTCCGGGGATCGGCGATCAATCCTATTCCCTATTCCCTATTCCGTATTCCCCACTCACTACCCACTGTCTCAGCGCTTGACGCGCCCGCTCCCTGTGAGACCATCGCCGGATGATCGCGATTGATCGTGCGTTGCTCACTGATCGCCTCCGCTTGGAGCCGGTGACGGCCGCGATCTGCGAACACGCCAATGCCGGCCCCGAATACCTCGCCAAGAAACTGGACGCCGACATTCCGCCCGATTGGATCCGCGCGGGGCTTCCCTTGGTGCGCCACCGCCAGCCGGCGCTGCGCCCGTGGCGGCCGATCCGCGCCGTCGTCATCCACCAGGGCGATTGCCGCGTGATCGGGGACATCCGCTTCGAGCGCACCAGCGAGCCCGAGGAGGTCATCTACGAGATCGGCTACGCCATCATCCAGGATTACCGCCGCCAAGGCTTCGCCGTGGAGGCGGCGGGGCGGGTGATCGATTGGCTGTTCGATCGCGGCTGCGCCGATCTCGTCATCGCGGGCTGCGACCGGAAGAACCGCCCCTCTGTGCGGACGCTCCGGAAGCTCGGCTTCTGGCTCGACGGCTCGCGCGGGGCCGCCTTTTGGTGGCGGCTCACGCCGGAGTTACGCGAAGAACGCCTTGCACGCGACGCGCGCGCTTGAAGCGCCGCCCCCGGCCATGCTTACGTCAGCGTCAATGATCGGCTGGGGCCCACCCCGGCGCGGGGAGCCCCTTTTCCATGAACATCGTCATCGTCGCCGGGATTCTGATCACGCTGATCACAATCGTCCCGGTCCTGCTCCAGCTGCGCTCGCATCCGCGGGGGCTGGTCGTGCTCTTCTTCGCCGAGATGTGGGAGCGCTTTTCCTATTACGGGATGCGCGGGCTGCTCATCTTCTATCTCACCCAGCACTTTCTGTTCTCTGACAGTTTCAGCCAGGGCCAATACGGCGCCTACACCTCGCTCGTTTATCTCGTTCCGCTGATCGGCGGCTTCATCGCGGACCGCTATCTCGGCACGCGCAAGGCCATCGCCTTCGGCGCGCTGCTGCTGGTGGCGGGCCACTTCCTGATGGGCGTCGAGCAGCCGCCGGCCACGCAGGTGCTCACCTATCAGGGCGCGCAGTACGAGTTCTCCGCCGAAGGGCGCATGGGCGATCGCGAAGTGCTGCTGATGGTGGAGGGCGTCGGCTATACGGTCGGCGCGGGCGAAGGCGGCGGCCTGGCGATCAACAATCTTCCGGCAAGTGCGCCGCTGCCGGCGCTGCTGGCGCCGGGCAGCTACGAACTCTCCGTCACCGGGCGCGATCCGCTCTTTGTCGGCTTCTTCTATCTCGCGCTCTCGCTCATCATCGTGGGCGTCGGCTTCCTCAAGCCCAACATCTCCACGATCGTCGGCCAGCTTTACGGCGAGGACGATCCCAGGCGCGATCCAGGCTTCACGCTCTATTATTACGGCATCAATCTCGGCGCGTTCTGGGCCTCGATCCTGTGCGGCTATGTCGGCCAAACCATCGGCTGGTGGGCGGGCTTCGGCTTGGCCGGCGTCGGCATGGCGGTGGGCTGGCTCGTCTTCGTGCTGGGCAAGCCGATGCTCGAAGGGCGCGGCGAACCGCCAGAGCCTGAAAAGCTCAAGGCGCCCGTCATGGGCATCTTCAACCGCGAGATCATCATCTACCTGCTCGCGTTCTTGAGCCTTGGCGTCATCTGGTTCCTCGTCCAGCGCAACGAGCTTGTCGGCTACATGCTGGGCGCGGGCTCCATCGTCGTGCTTGGATACCTCTTCTGGTTCATGGCCACGAAGATCGACAAGGTGCAGCGCGAGCGGATGATCCTCGCGCTCATCCTGATTGCGGCGTCGGTCGTCTTCTGGACCTTGTTCGAGCAGGCGGGCTCCTCGCTCAACCAGTTCGCCGAGCGCAACACGCAGCTGCAGATTTGGCCGACGGAGACTTTGACCATCGGCCCGATCACGCTCGACATGAGCTTCACCGCGCCGCAAGCGCAGAGCTTCAATGCGGGCTTCATTCTGCTCTTGGCGCCGGTCTTCTCCGCGCTCTGGGCTCTTTTGGAAAAGGTAAGGCGCGACCCGAACGACACGCTGAAGTTCGGCCTCGCGCTCATCCAAGTGGGCTTGGGCTTCTTCGTGCTCGTCTATGGCGCGCAATTCGCGGATGAGAATTACCGCGTGCCGCTCATCTTCCTGGCGCTCGCCTACTTGCTGCACACGACGGGCGAACTCTGCCTCTCGCCTGTGGGGCTCTCGATGGTGACGAAGATGAGCGCCGCGGCCGTCGTCTCGACCATGATGGCGGTGTGGTTCCTTTCCTCCGCGTGGGCGCAATGGATCGGCGGCATCATCGCGCAGCTGACCGCGACCGAGACCGTCGCGGGCCAGGTGTTGGATCCCGCCGGCGCGTTAAGGACGTATGTCGAGGTCTTCCAGACGATCGGCATCGTGGCTGTCGTGATCGGGATCGTGCTCTCCTTGCTGAGCTGGTGGCTCAACAAGCTCGCGCACAAGCAGCACTAGACGAGGTTCTTGCAGCGGATCGGGCGCAAGCGTTTGCGCGCGATCCGCCGCCGGGCCACACTGCCCCCCGGTCAGCGCTCCCGGGCGGGCGTTAACCGCTCAGTCCGCACGCCGCCCCAATCGGGCCGTTGCGGCGCCTGATTCAGGCGTCGTTGGGCCGCGATTGCTTACTAAATAGTGACTCGGCGCTCGGGGCTCCTCCCGAAGCCGGGACCGGAGCCGCCGCCGATGACCAGAGCCAGAGCCAGATCCAGGGCGAAACAGGCCAACGCCGTTTCACCGGGCGGGCTCGATTTGCTGCTCGGCTGGAAGCACGACGATTCAAAGGATCCGATCGGCTTCGGCGCGCCGCGCGCGGCCGCCACGCCCTCCGAAAGCGAAGTCCCGCTGCTCTATGGCGAAGACCGCCATTTGGTGACGATCGCGCCGACGGGCGCGGGCAAAGGCCGCTCCGTCATCATCCCGAACCTCTTGCGCTTCGAGGGCTCCGTCATCGTCATCGATCCCAAGGGCGAGACGTGGCACGTCACGCAGCGCCGCCGCCGCGAAATGGGCCAGGAGGTGCGCCTTCTCGATCCCTTCGGCGCGGTCTCGCGGCGCACGGACAGCCTCAATCCGTTCGACCTTTTCGATCGCCCCGGCGCGCTGCTCGATGCGGACGCTGAAATGCTCGCCTCGCTGCTCGCGGGCGACGCGGGCTTTCACAAAGAGCCCTTCTGGGACAATTGGGGCCGCTCCCTGATGAGCGGCGTCATCGCCGCTGTCGCCGAGACGGGCGGCGTGGGCGAGCGCCATTTCGGCAAAGTCCGCGAAATCCTGATGAGCGACGACGCGGTCTATAATCTCGCCGCGCTCATCGAAGCGAACGATAATCTCAATCGCCTCTCCAAGCAGAACATCTCAAGCTTCCTGCCCATCACGGAGCAAACCCGCTCCGGCATCCTCTCGACGGCGCAATCCTATCTCAAGGTCGTCAATTCCGATTCCGCGCTGCGCTCGCTCTCCCGCTCCACGATCGATCTCGACGCCGTGCGGCGCGGCGATCCGATGACGATCTACATCGTCATCCCGCCCGACAAGCTCGAAAGCCACGGCGCGCTGCTGCGCCTTTGGGTAGGCGCGCTCATGCTCACCGTCATGGGCCGCAAGAAGCGCCCGAAGCGCTCCACGCTCTTCCTGCTCGATGAATGCGCGCAGCTCGGCGAGTTCGGCCCGCTGCGGCAATCCATGACGCTGCTGCGCGGCTACGGCCTGCAGGTGTGGCCGTTCTTCCAGGATCTCTCGCAACTGCAGCGGCTCTATCCGAAGGATTGGCGCACGATCTTCAACAATGCCGGCGTCTTCCAGCTCTTCGGCGTCGCCAACCATTTGATGGCGAAAGAATCGAGCGAACTCATCGGCGACATCGACGCCGACATGCTCCGCAACATGGCCAAGGATCGCCAGATCATCGCGATCTCCAGCGACAAAGCGATGAGCGCGCGCCTGCCGGATTATTTGAAGGATGCGCCCTTCGCCGGGCAATGGGATCCCAATCCCATGTTCGAAACGCTCGATGCGCCGACGCCCGCCCCAAGGAAACGCGGCGGCCCCGCGCGCTAGCATCGCAAATTCATCCTAAATGCGCGCCCGAACGCGCGCCGCGCGATTGCGTTTGACGGCGCATGGCCCCGGCGCCACTCGTTAGGCTGGGCCGCAATGCATGCGGCTCGCGGGGCGTTAAGCGCATGTTTGGACGCATTCTTCGCGCGATCGGCGGCTTCTTCGGCGCGATCTGGAGCTGGCTCGGCCGGCGCGTGACGGCGATCGGCGGCTGGATGCGCCGGCGTCCAATCTGGGCGACGATCCTCGCACTCTTTCTGATCGGTCTTTACAGCGTTGCGCTCTTGGGCGGCGGCCTGGCGGGCGGCGTTCTCGCCGAACGCGAAAATCTTCCCAACCGCATCGCCGCGCGCCTTGATGGTCGCAAATCCGCATCGGCAACCGCTCCGGCGGCGGCGGCGGCATCGCGGAAGTGAACGGCAACATCGTTTTCGCCTCGCCGCTTGGGCGCTTCGGCTATTTGAACGACGAAAACGTACTCGCGCCGCTCGATCTGCGCGTGCCGATGGGCCTGGAGCGGCTGCGCGAAAGCCCGCTCATGGAAGACCCGCTCTTCTCCATCGGCGAATTCCGCACCCACGATCTCTTCGCGCGCGACGCCGGCAACGGCCGCTGGGAGCTCTACGCCTCCTTCTCCCGTTTCCAGCGCGAGAATTGCTTCCAGTTCGTGGTCGCGCGCACAATGCTCGAAACGACGGAGCATGGCGTCCGCCCCGTTGATGGGGAATGGGAGGACGTGTTCGTCGCCCGCCCCGGCTGCATCCGCTACAAGGATCATTCGTGGCGCTTCATCGGCACGCAGGCCTCCGGCCGCATGCAGATGCTCAACGAAACCACGATGCTCATCTCCGTCGGCGATCACCAATTCGACGGCTTCAACGACGCCTGGAACGCGCCGATGGATCCCGAGACCGATATCGGCAAAATCGTCGCGCTCGATCTCACCACGCGCCAATCGCGCATCTACGCGTCGGGATTCCGCAACCCGCAGGGCCTCGTCGTGCGGCGCGACGGCACGATCTGGGAAACGGAGCATGGCCCGCAAGGCGGCGATGAGATCAACAATGTGCGCGAAGGCGCCAATTACGGCTGGCCGCTCGTCACCTACGGGATGAATTACGGCTATCCGCGCCGCAACTGGCCGACCGATCCGCGCCCCGGCCACCACGAAGGCTACGAGCGCCCGGCTTGGGCCTTCACGCCCTCGGTCGGCACGAGCAATCTGATCGAGGCCGATCCCGATGAGTTTCCGAACTGGCGCGGCGATCTTCTGCTGACATCGTTGCGCGCCTCGACGCTCTTCCATGTCCGCACGTACGAAAACCGCGTGATCTATATCGAGCCGGTTCACGTGTTCGGCCGCGAGCGCCTGCGCGACATCATCTCAAGGCGCGACGGCACGATCGTCATCATGACGGACCTCGGCTCGCTCATTTTCGTGCGCAACGCCGAGCGCCACGCCGATGCGCCGCGCGAATTCACCGTGACCGGGCTCTCCACGCTCTCCGATCCGCTGCCGGAGGAAGCCCCGATCGACGACACCGGCCCGCCTGTGCCGCGCGGGCGCCAGATGTATTCGATCGGCTGCGCGCAATGCCATTCGCTCGCGGGCGAGATCGGCATCGGCCCGCCGCTCAACGGCGTGGTCGGCCGCCGCGTCGGCGCGGTGGAGGGCTACGGCTATTCGCCGGCGCTTGCGAACTATGACGGCGTCTGGACCGAGGAGCTGCTGCGCTCCTTCATCACCGAGCCGGAGCGGCACTTCCGCGGCACCACGATGCCGCCCGCCTCCATCTCCTGGATCGAAGCGCCCAACATCATCGCCTTCCTGCGCACCACGCAGCTGGGCGACACGCCGATGGAAGAGGAAGCGGCGCGCTGATCGCCGCTCCCCGGCAGAGCGCGTAACGCGAGAGAAAAGAGCCCTAGCGGCCGCTCGCTCGGCCCTCGCGAAAGCGAGGGCCCAGCGGCTACAAGTCGACGAAAGACCGTGGACCCTCGCCTACGCGAGGGTCGAGCGGTTAGGGCGACTAGTCCCTAATCCGCAATCCCCAATCCCTAGTTCCGCTCCTAGAGCGTCCCGCTGATCGTGA
This sequence comes from Hyphomonadaceae bacterium, assembly GCA_050246475.1. Taxonomy (GTDB): domain Bacteria; phylum Pseudomonadota; class Alphaproteobacteria; order Caulobacterales; family Aquidulcibacteraceae; genus CADEEL01. Next base: position 174,988 of record JBFWVZ010000002.1, read on the forward strand.
TCCCCCAGAAGGGGCCGAAATTGCGTTCGCGATATTCGCTGCCGATGAGCGGGCCGTTGCGGTCCACGTCGTAGAATTCGCGCCGCCGGGTGAAATCGCTGTCGAGCACGTTGTTCACGAACGCCCGCACGCGCACGCCGGGGATCGCGGTCGTCTCCACCCAGAGATCGACGAACGGGCCTTCCTCATACGTGTCCGTCTCGTTGATGCGGAACGTGATGTTCTGGGCGTCCTTGTAATAATTGATCCCCCACGCGAAGCGCTGCGCGGTGAAATCCTGGCGGAACTCCAACTCCACGTCCGTCTCCACGAAGCCGGAGATGACGCGCTCATCGCCCGTCACCGGATCGGTCACTTGCGAATCCTGCACCTCGATGTCGGCGGTGAGCCGCGCGCCCGGCAGAATGAAGCCGAGCGGCACCGTGGCCGTCACCTGCACGCCGTGCACCCAGCCGTCGCCGATATTGCCGGGCGCGGCGAAGATGTCGGGGAAGACGCCGACCGGCACGACGTCCGAGGCGTCCGAGAGCCAGTGATTGAAGAAGCGCACGCCCAGCGCGCCATCCGTCCCGAAGCGGAAATCGAACGCCGCCTCCGCGCGCCATGAGGTTTCGGGGCGCAGATTGGGATTGCCGGCCGCCACAATATCGTCCGCCAAGGTCGCGGCGGAGACGAAATCGCCGAAATCGAGCTGATCGACATCGCGATAGAAGCGGAAGCGCATCTGATTGCGCTCACCGAATTGCCGCGTGAACTGGATCGAGGGCTTGATGTAGGCGAGCTCGGTTTCGAGATCGGTGTCGCCGGTCTGCGTCAGCGTCGAGGTCTCGCCCGCGAGCGTCGCCTCCAGCGCCCAGCGGCCGGGCAGGCGCGACGCCAGTGTCGCGAACGCCTCGGCGCGCTGTTCCTCCACCAGCACATTGGCGGAAGGCAGCGCGATCGGCATCGGCCCCAGCCCCTCGTCCACCGTCAGCGAGAGATTGGCGTCGAGCGAGTTGAACGCGATCTCGCCGCCCACGTCGAAGCGATGCCCCGGCGCCAGCGGGAAGGAGAGCGTGGCGCGCCCGATCGTCTCGGCGATGTCGTTGCGGCGCGATTGAGCCACCGCCTCTTCGAACGCGCCGAGCCCATCGAACGTCTGGGTGCTCTCATCGTTCGAATAGTGACGCCGCGTCGCCAAGCCCACGAGCGTCAGGCTCGCGGGGCCGATGTCGCGCTCGAAATTCATGCCCAGCTCTTCGGATTGCTGGCGCTCGTTGATGTTGAGGAAATTGTCCCCGATCGGATCGCCCAGCGGATCGACGGCGAAGGTGTCGAGGATCGCGCGGAAATTCCAGCGGTCCACCTGGCCGTTGACGCGAAGCGAACCGCCCAGCACCGGCGCGGTGAGTTCGGCGTTGATATCGGCCTCGCGATAGGTGCGCGGCGAGATATCGACGGCCGAAGCCGTGAGCGCGCCCGCGCCGTCGGCAAAGAAGCGCTCCCCGTCGAGCGGGCGATATTCGAGATAGCGCGAGGCGCCGATCGAATAATCGATCTGGCCTGTCCGCCCCGTCCAGGTGGCGCTGCCGCGCGGCGAGACGCGCCCGTTGGTGTTCTGTTCGAGCGTGCCCTCCCACACGCCGCTGCCCGCGCTGGGCGTGCGCACGATGTTGATGAGCTGCGATTGGCCGGCCGCATCCGCCGTTGAGCCTGTGTCGCGGATGAGTTCGATGCGCTCGACCTGCGCGGCGGGGATCCGCGAAAGGACGCTTTCGAGGTCCTGACTCTTGGTGGAGGGGCGGCGCCCGTCGATCAGCACATTGCCCACCGCGCCCGAGAAGCCGCGCCGCTCGGTGTCGCCTTCATCGAGCACGAAGCCCGGCACACGGCGCACCATGTCGAGCGCGTTCTGCGGGCTGAAGCGGGCGAAGTAATCCGGCGCGAAGGAGACCTGGCCGTTGGCCGCCGTCGTCTCGCCGGCGGCGCCGTTTCCGGCGCCGGGCGCGGGCGGCGTGGTCTCTTGGGCTTGCGCGGCGCCCGCCATCGCAAATGCCGCCGCGAACATGGCCCGCTTCATCTGAATTCCCCCGTGCGTTTCTTAGCGCAGAGAAAGCGGTTTGGCGCGTGGCGAAATCGGGGCGCGGGCGGGCTGTTCGTCGCTAACCCGTCTCATGCTTGGCCCCTGTGCGGGCGCTGGATTGGCCGGTGTGAGCCGCGACGTTTCCCGCTCGGCTCTCGCGCTTTCCGCTCTACCGGGATCAGCCCATCGTCGCGGCGCGGCCCACAAAAGTGAAACGCCGCGAGGGAGACCCTCGCGGCGTTTCGGTATTCGTGTTGGGTTGCGATCTACTTCTTCTTCTTCGCCGCCTTTTTAGCGGGCTTCGCGGCTTTCTTCGCAGCCTTCTTTTTTGCCATAGCCATTTGCATTGCTCCCCAGAGTGGTGAGTGAACGACTCAGCTATCTACTTAGACTCACGTTTTGTCTAGCGCTGAGTCAGCTACGCGCCGCCGATTGTCAGACCGGTGATGTAAAGAGACGGCTGTCCAACACCCACTGGCACGCTCTGTCCCGCCTTGCCGCATGTGCCGACGCCTTCATCGAGCTTCAGATCGTTGCCCACCATCGTCACGCGCGTGAGCGCCGACGGCCCATCGCCGATGAGCGTGGCTCCTTTGATCGGCGCAACGATTCGCCCGTCCTCGACGAGATAGGCCTCGGTGCATTGGAAGACGAACTTGCCCGAGACGATATCGACCTGCCCGCCGCCGAAGTTGACCGCATAGACTCCCTTCTTCAGCGCCGCGAGAATTTCGCCGGGCTCTTTGTCGCCCGCGGTCATGAAGGTGTTGGTCATCCGCGGCATCGGGCGATGCGCGTAGCTCTCGCGCCGGCCGTTGCCCGTGGGCGCAACGCCCATCAGGCGCGCATTCATCCGGTCCTGCAGATAGCCTTTGAGGACGCCGTTCTCGATCAACACGGTGCGCCCCGTGGGCGTGCCTTCATCGTCGATGGTGAGTGAGCCGCGGCGATTTTCGAACGTGCCGTCGTCCACCACCGTCACATGCTCGGACGCCACTTTTTCCCCCATTTTACCGGAGAAAGCGGACGTTCCCTTGCGATTGAAATCGCCTTCGAGCCCATGGCCGACGGCTTCGTGCAGCAGCACGCCGGGCCAGCCCGGCCCAAGCACCACATCCATCTCGCCCGCCGGCGCGGGAATCGCATCGAGGTTCACCAGCGCGATGCGCAGCGCCTCATCGGCGAGCGCCTTCCATCGATCCGGCGCGATGAACGCTTCGTAGGGTTCGCGCCCGCCAGCGCCCGCCGAGCCGCTCTCTCGGCGCCCATCGCGCTCCACCGTGACGGAGACATTGACCCGAACCAGAGGGCGCGCGTCATCGAAGCGCTCCCCATCGGGGCGAAGGATGGAGACAGCGCGGCGCGATCCCGCGAGCGAAGCGGAGACCTGCACGACGCGCGGGTCCTTCGCCCGCACATAGGCGTCGATCTCGGCGAGGAGGCCGGTCTTATCCGTGAAGGCGGGCGCATCGAGCGGATCGATGTCGCGATAGAGCGCGCGGTTGGTTCGTTTCGGCGCCGCCTCGAGAACGCCTTCGCCGCCGCCCTTCACGCTCGCCGCCGCTTCGCCAGCGCGCGCGATCGCATCGCTGTCGAGCACGCTCGCGTGCCCATAGCCGGCGCGTTCGCCGGAGACGACGCGCAAGCCGAATCCTTGGCTCGCGTCATAGCTCGCGCTCTTCAAGCGCCCGTCATCCCACAGGAAACTTTCGCTGCGGCTATCCTCGACGAAGAGCTCCGCATCGTCGGCGCCCTTCGCCGCATCGCCAAGAATGCGCGCCGCGGCCTCCCAATCGAGTGCCGCCGCCTTCTCCGCGCCCGCCAAACCGTCAGCCATCGTCGCTCCTCAAATTCTTCGAGGCTTTAGATAGGAAATCTCGCCGCGAAGGGCGAATTTCGCGCTGCGACCGGCCTCAATTCGCTCGGCCCTCGCGTAGGCGAGGGCCCAGGGCAGACAGTCGTGCAGCATTTCGTCATGGACCCTCGCTTTCGCGAGGGTCGAGCGGCTGAACTCACTGCGCCGGCCCGCTCGCCAGCGTTCGGCGCGCCTCCGCCAGCGCCAGAATCGCCAGCGACGGGTCCACCTGCCGGTCCCGCCAGCGCATCCGCCAACAGAGATGCGGCCCCGTCGCGCGCCCGCGCGCGCCGACCGCGCCTATGACCTGCCCCTGCGTGACGCGATCGCCCTCGCGCACATCGAGCCGGCTCATATGCAGGTACATCGAGATGAGCCCCTGCCCATGATCGATGAGCACGAGCCCGCCTTCGAGATAGAGATCGGGCTCCGCGAGAGAGACGACGCCCCCCGCCGGCGCGCGGATCGCGGTGCCCGCCGGCATCGCGATATCCACGCCGTAGTGGGGTGAGCGCGGCTCGCCGTTCAAGACGCGCTGATTCCCCCACGAGCCGGAGATGCGTCCCTCGACCGGCCAGATGAAGCTGTCGAGCCATCCCTGCGCATCGGCGCGTGAGGAGAAGCCGCGATTCTTGATCGTGCGTTCGCGCGCGATGCGCGCCACGACCGCGGGATCGGTGGGGCTCACCGTTTGCGGCGGCAGCCCATCGACGCGCTGGATGGAGAATTCGCGCGGCAGGATCGCGAAGGTCTGCCGCGCCGTCTCGCCGCCCGCGCGCGCTTCGACGATCGCTTCGCGCGGGGCATCGCGGTCAAACCCGATGACGGCCCAGCCTTCGCTGCTCGCGGCGCCGCGATCCGTTCCGTCCACAACGATCCGTGCGCCCGGCAGCGTGCGGCAGAGCGCAACGCCGCCTTGCGCGAAGGCGCCCGCGCAGTTGAGCGAAAGCGTTGAGGGCGGCGGCGGCGCATTGAGCGGCAAGAGCGTGGGGGCAACCACGGAGCCCGTCGTGCCCTGCGCCATCGGCGGCGCGATTGTTGGATCGAGAATCGGCGGCGGTGGTTGAGGTTCGGGCGCGGCTTGTGCTTCCTCCTGCGCCTCGATCACTTCAGGCGGCGGCGTCGCCTGCGCGCTCTGCTGCGGCTCTGAAGCCACACATGCCGCCGCCAATGCGCAAAGCGCCAGGATCGCTCTCATCGTGCCTCCACCCGCCAGCGGCGATCAGGCATCCACGCGCGAGTCTGCCGGAGCGGCAAGCGCATCGATCCACGCGGGCGCCGGCTGATCGAGATCAAAATACTCGAAGATGAGGTGGATGCGGTCGGTCGTGCCTTCGTTGGTCACCGCGTGGACGCCCATATTGTTGACTTCGACGGCTTCGCCCTCCGCGAAATGATAGCCGACGCCGTCCACGTAGAACGTGACCTTGTCGTTAGTGAAAATCGGGATGTGGATCTTGTGCGGCCACTTCGCCGCTGGGTTGGCGTCGCGATGCGGCTTGATCACCCCGCCCGGATGCATCCGCGCCAGCATCACGCGCGGATATTCGCCGCGCGCATAGCCGTAGGGCTCGACCGCCTTCGCCAGCACCGGCTCGAGCAGATGACGCCATTCCGGCCAACGCGGGCGATCGTGCGAGCCGCGCCAATCGCGGAAGTTCGTCACGAAGCGGAAGAGGATGTGGTTGGCCTGTTCGAGTGCGCCGAAGCGGTTGGGCTTCGAAGCGTCCTCAGCCGCCCACACATCCTCGCTGACGGCGCCGACAGCCGCCTTGAGCGCGGCGATATCGACGGACCCGAGCCTGCGGATCGTCGTCGTCTTGCGCGGATTGGGGCTGGGCTGCATCGCCGCCTCGCTAGAACGAATAGCCGAACAATTCGAGGTCGCGGCCATAGAGCGCCGCCACCCCGTCGATCAGGGTCTGATCATAATAGCCCCGATAATCGTCGTGGCGCGAGCTATTCGCCTGCTCAAGCGCGGCCGTCGGGATGCCCAGCCGGGCGCAAATCGCCTCATAGGACGCCTGCATCGTCTCCACCCGCCCGATTTCGTCGGCCTGGAGCACGCCCGCCTCGTCCGTCACGAAGCTGTGCTGCGGGCGGAAGAGGATGTGCTGGCGGGGCGGCTTCTCGAACAGGAAATGTCCCATCACGCGCTGGGGCTCGCGCTCGAAGAGCCCCGTCTCGCGCGTCATGAACGCGCAATAGGAGACGAAGCGGTCGAACGGGTTGCGCACGAACGCGAACTTCAGATAGCCCGCGAACGCCTCCTCCCCCACGAAACGCCGCACCTGCGCGAAGGAGAGATGCCCGTGCTTCAGCGCCGCGAGTTCTTCATCGGGGAATTTCTTCTGCACGAAGAGGCCAACCTGCTCGAGATCGTCCGGTCCCAAATGCTCGCGGAGCGCGCGGCGCACCGAATGCGTCCCCGTCTTCGGGATCGCGGCGAAGATGAATTTGTGGCGATGCGAAATGATCATCGGGGCGCTTGTGCGCTCACGCTTTGCGCGCCTCGATCTCGCGCCAGCGCGCCGTCGCCTCGTCGGGCCCGCGATACGCCTCCTGCAGATCGACGTTCCAGTAGCGGAGCTCATCCAGGGGAATCCGCGCGCCGGACACCGCGCAGCGCACGAAAAGCCCCTGCCTGAGGATTGTGAATTCGTTGTCCTCGTAGCGCAGCAGCGCCTCGGGCCCGGTCGGATCGTATTTATTCATCGCCGAACCCCTTACACCGCCGTCGCCGCGCACGCCAAATCGCTCACTCGGCGGGGTCGATCCGCTCCACGCGGAGCGCCGCATCCGTCACCCATTGCCCGGTCGTCGGCGTAAAAATCTGCCCGGTGACGCGCACGCGCTGCCCCGCGAGCGCGGGATTCATGTTCGCGTCGTCGCGCATCAGCTGAATGCGCGTGACGGCCGTCAGCGTTTCATCGTCGCTCTCCGCCGCCGCCTGGATCGTCACCGGCGCATCGAGCACCAGCACGACAGCGGTCAAACGCTCGTCCTCCTCCGGCGTGCGCCCAAAGCCGGGCGGGCCATAATCGGTTTCCGTTTCGATCGTTCCAGTGAGCTCTGTTTGCGCCGGTTCGTATTGAACGACGCCGGCGCTCTCGCCCGTGCTTGCCCCGCACGCGGCGAGAAGCATGAGGCCCGCAAAGAGGAGATGCTTCAAAACAAGCTCCCTTGTTCGCCCCCGCCCTTTTTTCCCGCTGGCTTCACGCCGCCGATCACCGCCGGCTTATCACCATCCGCGAACGTAATCTTCACCGCATCGCCGTTGGCGAGCTCGCCCGCGCGCCGCACTAGCTTGCCGTCCCGCTCCACCAACGCGAACCCGCGCGCGAGCACGCTCTTGTGCGAGAGCGTCTCCAGCACGCGCCCCGCCGCCGCGAGCGCCTCCTGCTTCTGCTTGAGCGAGCGCGTGAACGCCTGGCGCATCCGCAAAGCCGTCTCGCCTAGGCGCTCCTCGCGCCGCTTCACATCCATCGTCAGCGCCGCCGGGCGCAAACGCCCCGCCACGCGATCGAACGCCGATTGCGCCGCCCGCACCCGCGCAACGAGCGCATAGGAAAGCTTCTCCGCCACGCGATCCAAGCGCTGCTGCGCATTCGCGGTCAGCGCTTCAGGCTTCGGCAAACGCGCCGTGACGGAGCGCAAATGCGCGCGGCGCAACTCGACGCCGCGCACCAGCCCCGTCGAAAGCCGCGCGCCCAGCGTCGTCACCCGTTCCAGCAATTCCGCGCGCACCGGCACCGCGCGCTCCGCCGCCGCCGTCGGCGTCGGCGCGCGCAAGTCCGAAGCAAAATCGATGAGCGTCGTATCCGTCTCGTGCCCCACCGCGCTGATGAGCGGAATGGCGCTCGCCGCGGCGGCGCGCACCACGATCTCTTCATTGAACGCCCACAGGTCTTCGATCGAGCCGCCCCCGCGCGCCACGATGAGCACGTCGGGCCGCATCGCGCCTTGCAAGCGATTGAACCCGTCGATCGCGCGCGCGATCTGCCCCGCGGCTTCCGGCCCCTGCACCAGCACCGGCCACAAAATCACCGGGCGCGGAAACCGCTCCTCCAAGCGATGCAGAATATCGCGGATGACGGCGCCGGAAGGCGATGTCACCACGCCGATCAAACGCGGCAGCGTCGGGATCGGTTTTTTCTTCGCGGCATCGAACAGCCCCTCGGCCTGAAGCCGCGCCTTCAACTTTTCGAGCTGCGCCAGCAGCGCGCCCGCGCCCGCCGGCTCCATCCGGTCCGCGAGCAGCTGATATTGCGAGCGCGAGGGGAAGGTCGTCAGCTTCCCCTCCGCGATCACCTCCAAGCCTTCCTCTGGCTTGAACGACAGCCGCGCGAGGTTCGTTTTCCACATGACGAGCGAGATCGTCGCCGTCTCGTCCTTCAGATCCACATAGAGGTGCCCCGAACGCGCCACGAGCACGCGCCCCAGCTCGCCACGCACGCGGACGCGATCGAACGTCGTCTCCATCGTGCGCCGGACAGCCCCGGCCAGCTCCGAAACGGTCAGCTCAGGCAGATTCGACGTCTGCGAGGCGGGGGCGGCGGCTTCTGCCATCGCCTCCATATAGGCCGACTCGCCAGGGCGTGCCTTTGGTGAGTTTCCTTCTCCCGCCATGGGCGGGAGAAGGTGGCCGAAGGCCGGATGAGGGTGGGGTTCGCAAACTCAAGCGCGCCCCCTCATCCGTCCGCTGCGCGGACACCTTCTCCCCCTCACGGGTGAGAAGGGAGGATTGAGAGCGCCTCAATCCCCTCATCCCAATCGCACAACGCCCGGATTTCCCTGGCCCGCGCTCAAAAATCGCGCCCCGCAATCCGACGGGCTTGATCCTGAGCGACACTGCCCGGCATGAACCACGCGCAAGGCGCCCATCATCATCCCCCGCCATTCCTCCCGGAAGAGATCTGGGAGGAGTGCCGCATCATCGTCTCGACGCTCATCCGCTACACGATCAGCCCGCAAGAGCTTCTCGAACGCCAGGCCATCACGCCGCTCCTCAAGAGCCAAATTCTCAAATGGCTGCGGCCGGTCGAGACCATTGTGCGCCATCTCCTGCTCATCATGGCCAAGACGATGCGCCCCGCGCCCACGCGCACATGCACGCGCGTTGCACGCGGACGCGCGCCGCGCGATTTCAATCCCTCATTCCGTTGGCCGCACGCGATGAAGGAAGCGCCGCAACAAGAAGAACAAGAGAAGCGCCCGCCGCGCGAACCGCGCCGTTGGGAGCGCGTCGTCGTCGTGAGCCGCCCGACAGCCGAGCGCCTCGAAGCCATCGCCCGCGTCATCGAGAACCCAGAGCCCTACGCGAAGCGCCTCGCGCGCCGGATGCAAGCCCATCCCGAGGAGGCCGAGGCGCCGCCCGCGCTCGAAGCAGACCCGCCCGAGCCCACCGCGGACATCCCGCTCCGCGATCTCACCCGCGAAACCCACGCCCACGCGCGAACGCTCTATCCAAAGAAGAGCGCAAACGATCGCGCTTCCCTCGCGCCGCCGTCCAATGACTCAAGCTAACCCCAATCCGCTCGACCCTCGCGCAGGCGAGGGTCCAGCCGCCGCCTCTGGGCTCTCGCGTTCGCGAGAGCCGAGCCAAACTCTTCCCCGCAAGAATAACTGAGACGTGGACCCCGGATCATCGCCCCGCGATGTCCGGGGAGCGCGCCCCTATTCCCTATTGCCTACTCCCCACTGCCTAATCCCTATTCCCGCCCATGAAGATTCTCATCGTCGGCGGCGGGGGCCGCGAGCACGCCTTGGGCTGGAAGCTCGCGCAATCGGGCGCGGAAATCCTCTCCGCGCCGGGCAATCCAGGCCTCGCCGAGATCGGGCGCACCATCGCGATCAAAGCCGAGGATGGCCCCGAGATCGCCGCGCTCGCCGTGCGTGAGCAGGTCGATCTCGTCGTTGTCGGGCCCGAAGGCCCGCTGGCCGCCGGCGTCGCCGATTCACTCGCGCAAGTCGGCGTGCCCACCTTCGGCCCAAGCCAAGCCGCCGCCGAGCTCGAATCCTCCAAAGCCTTCATGAAGGATTTCTGCGCGCGCCACGGCGTGCCCACCGCGGAATACAAAGTCTTCGACGACGGCATCCGCGCCAAAGCCTATCTCGGCGATCGCGAGCCGCCCTTCGTCATCAAGGCGGATGGGCTCGCCGCCGGCAAAGGCGTCATCATCGCGGAGACGCGCGCGCAAGCAGACGCGGCGATCGACGAGATTCTCTTCCTGCGCAAATTCGGCACGGCCGGGCAGCGCATCGTCATCGAGGATTTTCTGCCGGGCGAAGAGGCGAGCTTCTTTGCGCTCTGCGACGGCGAAACCGCGATCCCGCTCATCGCCGCGCAAGATCACAAGCGCGCCTTCGATGGAGATAAAGGCCCCAACACCGGCGGCATGGGCGCCTATTCGCCCGCGCCTGTGTTCACGGATGAAGTCAGCGATCAAACCATGGAGCGCATCATCCTGCCGACCGTGCGCGGCATGGCCGCCGAGGGACGCCCCTTCAAGGGCGTGCTCTTCGCTGGCCTCATGGTGAGCGCCGATGGCCCGCATCTGATCGAATTCAACGTCCGCTTCGGCGATCCCGAATGCCAAACTTTGATGCGCCGCTTGAAGAGCGATCTGGCGCCCGTGCTCCTCGCCTGCGCGAACGGCGATTTGAAGAGCGCCCCGCCGCTCGAATGGGACGAGCGCCATTGCGCCACGATCGTGTATGCCGCGAACGGCTATCCCGATGAACCGCTGACAGGCTCCGTCATTCGCGGCGTGGACGATGCGAACGCCGTCGAGGACGTCGTCGTCTTCCATGCCGGCACGCGCCGCGATGAGGATGGCGCGCTGCGCGCGGCGGGCGGGCGCGTCCTTGCCGTCACGGCATTGGGCAAGGATCTGAAGGACGCGCTTCATCGCGCTTATCACGGCGTCGATCAGATCGATTGGCCCGGCGGCTTCTGCCGCCGCGACATCGGCTGGCGCGCTTTGGCGCGTTGATCTTGCGCGCGTCGCGCGCCTGTCACACAAAAGCGGCCAGGGAGCGAAGAAGATGGCCGAAGCCGCTGAGATCAACGCCCAAGAAGCGTTTTCAGGCACAAAACCCGTCGAGGAGCGCCACCGCATCGATGAGGCCGCGCTCCTCGCGTGGATGAACGCGAACGTCGAGGGCTTCGAGGGGCCCTTGGAGGTGCGCCAGTTCAAGGGCGGCCAATCGAACCCGACCTATCAGCTCGTCACGCCGAAGAAGAAATACGTGCTGCGCAGGAAGCCGCCAGGGAAGCTGCTGCCGTCGGCGCATGCGGTCGATCGTGAATATCGCGTCATCTCGGCGCTGCATCCGACAGGCTATCCGGTCGCGCGGCCATACGGTCTGTGTACGGACGAAAGCGTCATCGGCACGATCTTCTATGTGATGGACATGGTCGAGGGCCGCATCCTATGGGACGGCTCCTTGCCCGGCATGGATCCCGCGGGCCGGCGCGCCATCTATGAAGCCAAGATCGAAACCCTCGCGCGGCTGCACAACCAAGATTACAAAGCCCTCGGCCTCGAGGATTTCGGCAAGGCCGGCTCCTATTTCGAACGCCAGATCAGCCGCTGGACCAAGCAATACCAACTCTCCGAGACCCGCGAGATCCCGGAGATGAACAAGCTCATCGAGTGGCTGCCGAAAAACATTCCGCCGGGTGAAACCACCTCGATCGTCCATGGCGATTATCGCTTGGACAATATGGTGCTGCACCCCACTGAGCCGCGCGTTCTCGCCGTGCTCGATTGGGAGCTCTCCACGCTCGGCGATCCGCTCGGCGATTTCTCCTATCACCTGATGAATTGGGTGATGCCGGCGGGGCGCTCGGGCTTGGGCGGCCTCGATCTCAAATCGCTCGGCATTCCCACGATGGAGGAATACGTCGCCCTCTATTGCAAGCACACGGGCCGCGAGAGCATTCCGAACCTTGACTATTACTTCGCCTACAACGCCTTCCGCCTCGCGGGCATTCTGCAAGGCATCGTCGGGCGCGTGCGCGACGGAACCGCCGCATCCGCGCTCGCGGAATCGAACGCCGAGCGCGTCATCCCCTTGGCGCAGGCTGCTTACGGCTTCGCGCAAAAGGCCGGCATGCCCGCTTAGCGAAACGGGTTGACGCCGCAAAAGCGCTCCTCTTGGTTCGCGCCAAGAGGGACATGGAATGGTCAGAACGATTGCCGCGGCTTGCGCCGCTCTTCTTCTTGTTGGATCCGCCGTTGCGCAGGCGCCCGAGGTCGCGACGATCATTCACGCGGGCCGCCTGCTCGCCGATCCGGGCACGGGCCGCATCGAAGCCGAACGCTCGATCTTGATCGGGCAGGACGGCCGCATCCTTTCGATCGAAACAGGCTACGTGGAGCGCCCAGGCGCGCGCATCGTCGATCAGCGCAACCGCTTCGTGCTGCCGGGCCTGATCGACAGCCACGTCCATCTGACCAACGAACTCGGCCCCAACCAAATCGTCGAGGAAGTGACGCTCACAGATTCGGACGCGGCGATCCGCGCCGTCGCCAATGCACGCACGACACTGATGGCGGGCTTCACCACCGTCGCCGATCTCGGCGCGCCGAACGACGCGATCTTCGCGCTCCGTCGCGGCATCGCGGAAGGCCGCATTGCCGGCCCGCGCATCATCGCGGCAGGCGCCGCGATCACGCCGGACGGCGGCCACGGCGACGTTCAGGGTTTCTCACCCGCGGTGAACAACGCGCTGCGCTCCTTGAACGCGTGCTCGGGCGCCGATGCATGCCGCCGCGCGGTGCGCAGACAAATTCAAGCCGGCGCAGATGTCATCAAGATCACCGCGACCGGCGGCGTGCTCTCAAACACCGCCGCAGGCGTCGAGCAGCAATTCAGCGACGAAGAACTCCGCGCCATCGTCGATGCGGCGCACGCAATGGGCCGGCGCGTGACGGCCCACGCCCATGGCGCGGGCGGCATCAACGCAGCGCTCCGCGCGGGCGTCGATTCCATCGAGCACGGCTCCTATCTCGATCGCGAGTCGATCCGCTTGCTGCGCCAAGGCAATCGCTACCTCGTCCCCACCGTGCTCGCGGGCGTTTATGTCGGTGAATTGGCCGAGCGCGGCGGCGTGCTGACGCCGGCGCAAGCCGACAAGGCCCGGCGCGTGAGCGTCCAGCTCCGGCAAATGATCCGCGAAGCGCGCGCCGCGCGCGTGCGCATCGCCTTCGGCACCGATACGGGCGTCTCGCCGCACGGGCAGAACTGGCGCGAATTCGATCTCTTGATCGAAGCAGGCTACACGCCCATCGAAGCGATCCGCATGGCCACGATCAACGCGGCCGATCACTTGCAGCTTGGCGAAGTCACCGGCCGCATCGCTTCAGGCTACGCCGCCGATATCATCGCGGTCGACGGCGACCCGACCGCAGACATTACACGTCTTCATACGGTGCCGTTCGTGATGGCGCGCGGCGTGGTCCATCGCGCCGATTGATCCCCATCACGGGATGAATTAACGCCCAAGCCTTGGCGCCCGTCTGTTCTGCGGGTTTGCCGGAGAAAGACAATGGCCGCGCTTGAATTCACGCGGCGCTATGCGATGGCGCATCGGCTGATTGCCGATCCAGCCTCGAAATGCGCCGTCCCTCACGGACACAACGAATACGTCACGGTGCGGCTAACGCCGCATCGCCCGTTCGCGTTCGGCGGGGCAAACGCCGTGGCGCCGTTCGAACAAATCAAAGGCCGCTGGCATCGTTTCATCGACGAGGCGGTCGATCATTCCTTCATGTTGAACGAGGCCGATCCGCTTCTTACCTACTTCCGTGAGCGTGAGCCTGCACACCTCGCGCGCATCATGACCTTCCCCGGAGACCCGAGCACCGAAGCGCTCGCGGCCTGCCTCTTCTTGAAGCTCTCCGCCTTCCTCGCCGCGGACGCACTGCCCTTCGACCTCGAAGAACTCCGCATCGAGGAAACGCCCACCAACACCGTCGTCATGCGCGTCGCGCTGCTGAATGATACAGGCCTCGCGCCCGAAAGCTGGCCCCGCCGCGCGGATATGACGATCAACGACTTCTGAGCTAAGAGGCGCGGATGCTCCGCACCCTCGCATCGCCCCAAGTGCTGCCAATCCTGATGCTCGTGGCGTCGAACATTTTCATGACGTTTGCGTGGTACGGGCACCTACGTTACCGCACGAGCGCGCTTTGGATCGTGGTGCTGGCAAGCTGGGGCATCGCCTTCTTCGAGTATTGGCTGGCCGTGCCCGCCAACCGCATCGGCATCGCCGCCTATACGCCCGCGCAATTGAAGACGATCCAGGAGGTCATCACGCTCGTCGTGTTTGCGGGCTTCTCCGCGCTCTATTTGCGCGAGCCGTTGGGCCTTTCGCAGCTCTTCGGCTTCGCCCTGATCGCGGCGGGCGCGTTCTTCGTCTTCCAGCGCTAGAGAATTTTCGCGTCCGCGAGGCGAGCGCCCATCGCTTCATTGAGCGCCGCGAGCGCCGGCAACGGCCGGATGAGCACGCGGAACTCGCTGATTTCGCCTACTTCGTTGAACTTTAGCACGTCGCAGCCTTCGGCCTCGCGCCCGGCGATCCGGCAGGCGAAGAAGAGCACCGCTGTTTCCTCGTTCGCGACGGTTTCCGTGAAGCGAAAGTCCTCGAGCACATCGAAGAGCTGTGTGAAAAGCCAACGCGCGATCGCCTTGCCCTCGAACGGCGTCTTCTTCGTCGGCGAATAGAAGCGCAAATCCTCCGCGAATGTCGCTATGACGCCATCGACATCCTTCGCCGCGGCGGCGCGGTGGTACGCCTCGTGTCTCACGTCATCTGATAGCGAACAGGCATGCGCTTCAAACCGGAGACAAACGCCGAACGCGTGTTCGCTGGCTCACCCGCCAGCTCCATGTGCTTGAGGCGCGGCAAGAGCTCATTGAAGAGCGCCCGAATCTCCATGCGCGCCAGGTGCATGCCGAGGCAAAGATGCACGCCGTGACCGAACGCGACTTGCTTCTTCACATCGCGATCGACACGGAATTCGTAGGGCGCCTCGAACGCCTCGTCGTCGCGGTTGCCGCTCCAGTAGAAGAGGCAGAGCCCATCGCCTTCCTTGATCGTCTTGCCGCGTATTTCGTGATCCGCCATCGCTGTGCGCATGAAATGCTTCACCGGCGTCACCCAGCGGATCATCTCTTCGACAGCGTTGGGCATGAGCGACGGATCGGCTTTAAGCTTCGCCATCTGCTCCGGGTTCTTGATGAGCTGCAGCAAGCCGCCCGAGGCTGTCGAACTCGTCGTGTCGTGCCCGGCGGTGGCGACGATGATGTAATAGCTCATCGCCTGGAAGGGATCGATCGGCGCACCGTCGATTTGCCCGTTGGCGATGATGGAAGAGAGATCGTCGCGCGGATTGGCGCGGCGGTCCTCGGTGATCGCGCCGAAATACTTGAAGTACTCCTGCGCCGTCTGGAAGAGATCGATCGTCTGCCCGCTCTGATCGCGCGCCGCTGTCGTCAGCATGGCGCCTTCGGTCACGCGCTTGCTCTCAGCCACGACATCCGGATCGCCCGCGCCGAAAATCTCCTGCGTGAGCTTGAGCATGAAGGGCTCGTCCTCCTTCGGGACGCCCAAAATCTCCATGATCACGCGCAGCGGATACCAGACCGCGACCTCGCGCACGAAGTCGCACTCGCCGCCGAGTTCCTGGAGGCGATCGACGTGCTCCTTCGCGATCTCGGCGATGCGCGCCTCGAGCTTTTTCAAGTTCGGCGGCATGAACCACGCCTGCGTGAGCGTGCGCAGCTTCATGTGAATCGGATCGTCGAGATCGACGAGCGTGCGGAAGAGGTGCGTGTCGCCGGTGACGGACTTCACCCACTCCTCGCCCTGGATCGGCGAGAGATAGGTGCGCAGCCGATTGACGAAGATGTCGCTGCGCTTCTCGACTTCGAGAATGTCGGCGTGCTTGGTGATCGCCCAGAACGGCCGGAAGCCCTTGGGCTGCATGAAGCGAACGGGATCGTCGCGCCGGAGCGTCGCGTAGAGCTGATGGATCGGCTCTTCTTCCGCGTAGAGATCGGGATTGACGATCGCATCGTCGAGCGTGTCGCGGGAGAAACCGGGAAAGGTCGTGCCGTCCATGAGCCGCCTCCTTGTCGCGGGCGGACCATATCGAAAGCTGACGCGCGCGTCAGCGGCGCCGTTGCGTCAGCGTGTGAGCGACGTGAAGAGCCAACCGAACCATGGCGCGCCGATGAGAAGCGCGACACCGCCTTCGAACGCGACGGACTGCCAATTGAACTTGGTGCCGGTCTTGTCCCGCAGGATCGAGAGCGCCCGCCCAAACGCCGAGCCCGCCCAGGCGACCGAAAGCACGCCGGCCGCTCCAGCCGTCATCGAAAGTGCGGCGAGGTCGTCGGAATAGGAGGCGATGAAGAGAAGCGCCAGCGCGGCCGCATGGGCGCCAAAGAAGAGCCCGCCATAGGTGGCGCGGAACTCAGCGAAGCCGCCGGGCGCGGCCTCGCTCAGCCGCACGAGCTTCTCAGCCCAGCGGGGATTGAGGAGCCCGGCCGCGCCGAGGCCAGCCCCGATCAGCAGCCCGATCGCGGAAAGAATCCAATCGAAACTCATGCGCCTTCTTACGCTGCTTCGCGCGCTTTGGACGCCCTAGCTGAAAAGCGTCGCCCAGGCCGGCGCGCCGACGCTGAGGGCCATAATCGCGTCGAGCACGATGAGCCGCGCATTGAGCGCGATCCCCTCGCGATCCACGATCACGGAGAGAACCCGCGCCAGAAACGCAAAGAGCCAGCCGAAGCCGAGCACCGTGATCGCCGAGCCAAGCTCCCAATCCCATCCGTTCGGCACAAAATGCGTCTGCGCCACGAAATAAAGCGGGATCGCATGGATTGCGGTGAGCATGCCCCCGAACGCACGGCTCTCGCCCACGCCGCCCGACTTCTCGGGAATGGAGCCAAGCCCGATCGACAGATGCGAGCCGCGAGGCCGCAACAGCATCGCAAGCCCCATGAGCACGCCAAGCGTCAGCCCCGCGGCGCACGCGATCCAGATCCAGTTCATGGCTCTCCCCCGCAGGAAACGTTCGTGCTCACGCCCATCCCCTCAACTGATCGCCTCAGAGCCTGAAAGTCGACGTCTCTCACATATGGCTCGCCCGGCTCATCCTGCCTTGGGCTGGTGAGATATGTGTCGCAACAGAAGCAGATCGCCAAGTCTCCGAGCACCGCGCCATCGGTGCTGTAATATCGGATGATGTGATGCGGAATCGGTGCGCACGCATAGGCTGCTGGGGGCTCTTCATCAGGCGAAGGAGCGCGGAAACGAAAATGCGCATCGATCTCCCTCCGCTGGGCCGCCGTCAACAAGCGCCCGTCGCGTGAGGGAAGATGCGGCGGCGTGCCCATGTCGTAGTCGTCGCGGGGATAAACGAAGAGCCGAGCTGCCGCAGCGCTTGAGAAATATTGCGCATAGAGAACCTGCGCAGCGGTCTCGGCCGCCGGCGCAGCCTGAGGCGCCGCACCGGAGACGTTGCTATGGGGCTCGCCGCAGCCAACGACCAGCAGGAGGGTCGCGGCAGCGGCGAGCCGTCTGAGCACGAGTGTTACCGGATTCCGGCCACGTGGCGGCGCGCTTCTTGTTCAGCCGCTTCGCGCGCGTGAGCGCCGGCATGCTTGCCAAGCTCAAGCCGCGCGATGGTGCGAGCGTGCACTTCGTCCGGCCCGTCGGCGAGACGCAGAGTCCGCTGACTGGCATAGGCGCGGGCGAGGCCGTAATCGCTCGTCACGCCGCCGCCGCCATGCGCCTGGATCGCATCGTCGATGATGCTGAGCGCCATGCTCGGCGCCTGCACCTTGATCATCGCGATCTCGGTCCGCGCCACCTTGTTGCCGACCGTGTCCATCATGTACGCGGCCTTGAGGCAGAGAAGGCGCGTCATCTCGATATCGATGCGCGCGCGCGCGATCCGCTCTTCCCACACGCTATGCTCGGCGATCGTCTTGCCGAACGCTTTGCGCGAAAGCAGCCGCTTGCACATCTTTTCGAGCGCGTATTCCGCGACGCCGATGGTGCGCATGCAATGGTGGATGCGGCCCGGCCCCAAGCGCCCTTGCGCGATCTCGAAGCCCTTGCCTTCGGCCCAGATCATGTTCTCGGCCGGCACGCGGACGTTGTCGAGCACGACTTCGGCATGCCCGTGCGGGGCGTCATCGTAGCCGAACACCGGGAGCATGCGCACGATCTTCACGCCCTTGGCGTCGAGCGGCACGAGGATCTGCGATTGCTGCGTGTAGGTCTTCCCATCCGGGTCGGTCTTGCCCATGACGATAGCGACCTTGCAGCGCGGATCGCCGACGCCCGAGCTCCACCACTTGCGCCCGTTGATCACGTAGCCGTCACCGTCGCGCGCGATGCGCGTCTCGATGTTCGTCGCGTCCGATGAGGCGACCGCCGGCTCGGTCATCAGGAAGGCCGATCGGATCTCCCCGTTCATCAGCGGGCGCAGCCATTCTTCCTTCTGCGCCCGCGTGCCGTAGCGATGGAGCACCTCCATGTTGCCGGTGTCGGGCGCCGAGCAATTGAACACCTCGGAGGCAAAGCCCACCCGCCCGAGCAATTCCGCGATCGCGGCGTAGGTGACGTTCGAGAGCCCGGGCCCTTCGAACTCAAAACTGTCATCGACATGCGCCGCGCCGTGCGACGGCGGCATGAACATGTTCCAGAGGCCGGCCGCCTTCGCTTTCTTCTTCAGGTCTTCCACCACGGGGATGACCTTCCAGCGCTCGCCCTCTTCGTGCTGCTCCTCATAGGTCGGAACGGCCGGGATGACGTGCTCGTCCATGAACGCCTGGACGCGGGTGAGCCATTGCTTGGTTTCAGCGGAATGTTCGAATTGCATGGCTCTCCTCCGGACTTTTGGGCTTCACGATCCACCGTAGCGCCCGCAATGGGCGGCGCAACCTTCCCTAGACGGCAGGCGCGCACTATGCCTCGGCCCATGCAGCAGCTCGGCGCCCACGAATACGTAGACGATCCCAGGAACGACAGCGTCTTGATTTCGGTCAATGGGGCGCTCTTTCCGCGCCAAGAGGCGAAGGTCTCGGTGTTCGACGCCGGCTTCATCCTCGGCGACGGCGTGTGGGAAGGCCTGCGGCTTATCGGCGGCAAGATCGCCTTTCTCGATCAGCACATGGAGCGCCTCTATGCCGGCGCCCACATGCTCCGCATCGACATCGGGTTGACCCAAGCTCAGCTCGCTCATCGCGTCTTCGACGTGCTCGACGCCAACGGCATGACGCAAGACGGCGCCCACGTCCGCCTGATGGTCACCCGCGGCAAGAAGAAGACGCCCTATCAAGATCCGCGCGTCACCGAGGCGGGCGCGACCATCGTCATCATCGCGGAGTGGAAGCGCCCAAAGCCCGAACTCTTGGCGCGCGGCCTGAAGCTCTTCACCGCCCACGTCCGCCGCACCGGCCCCGCCGAGCAGGATCAGAAACTCAACTCGCACTCCAAACTGAATTGCATTCTCGCCTGCATTCAGGCGACGGAGGCGGGCGCCGACGAAGCGCTCATGCTGGATGACCGCGGCGCCGTCGCCACCTGCAACTCGACGCACTTCTTCATCATCCGCAAGGGCGAACTCTGGACCTCGTCCGGCCTCTATTGCCTAGGCGGGATCACGCGCGGCGCCGTGCTGCGCGCCGCGCGCGAAGCGGGCATTCCGGCCCACGAGAAGGACTTCTCCCTCTTCGATGTCTATTCGGCCGATGAATCCTTCACCACCGGCACATTCGCCGGCCTCGTGCCTGTGACCAATGTGGACGGCCGCCGCATCGGCGAGGCGCGCGCAGGCGCGGACGTTTCAGGGCCCGTCACGCAGCGATTGCGCGACCTCTACAAGGCGCTCCAAGCGCGCGAAGCGAAGGGCCGCCCATGAGCGAGCCCATCCGCATCGCCATGTGGTGCGGCCCCCGGAACATCTCGACCGCGATGATGCGCTCTTTCGGCGCGCGCGCCGATACGCATGTCGTGGATGAGCCCTTCTACGCGGCTTATCTCGCGCGCACTGGCGTCGACCATCCGATGCGCGAGGAGGCGATGGCCTCCCAACCAACCGATCCTGATCAAGTGATCGCCGACCTCTTCGCACCGCTGCCGGCCGGCAAGAGCGTCTTCTATCAGAAGCACATGACGCATCACATGCTCGACGGCTTCGATCTCTCCTGGACGCCGCGTGTGCGCAACGCCTTCCTCATCCGCGCGCCGGAAGCCGTGCTCGCGTCGTACGCAAAGAAATATGAGAACGTGGACCTCGATATGATCGGCCTGCCGAGACAAGTCGAGATCTTCACGCACTGCGCCGATCAGCTCGGCGCCGCGCCGCCCGTATTGGAGACGCCCACCTTGCTCGCCGATCCGCGCGCGATGCTCACGAAGCTCTGCGATGCGCTTGGCCTCTCCTTCGATGAAGCGATGCTCTCCTGGAAGCCGGGCATCCACGAGACGGACGGCGTCTGGGCGCCCGCTTGGTATGACGCCGTCGCTGCTTCAACGGGCTTTGCGCCCGCGGCGCGTGAACCTTCGTTCGACGAACTGCCCGATCGCCTAAAGCTGATCGCGGAGAAGGCTCGCCCGCTTTACGAACGCCTGAAGGCGCACGCCATCCAATGAAGCTGACCGCCGAGACGCTGGAGAACGATTTCGTCCGCCTCGAACCGCTCGTTGAGACGCACCGCGAACTAACCCGCGACGCCGCAAGCGATCCCGCGATCTGGTCGCACTGGCCGCGCGACATGATCAATGACGGCTGGGACAAGAGTTTCGATCGCCAACTTGGCGAGCAGGCCGACGGCTCCTGGATGATCTTCACCGTATTCGACCGCAAAGCGGGCGGCGCGCACGCGATTGGCCAAACCTGCTACCTCGCCATCGAACCGGCGCATGCACGCGTCGAGGTCGGCGGCACGTGGTATGCGCCCCAAGCGCAGGCCACCCACGTCAACCCAGGGTCAAAGCTCCTGATGATTGGGCACGCCTTCGCCTGCGGCGCTGAACGCGTGGAGTTGAAGACGGACGCGCTCAACGCGCGCTCCCGCGCTGCGATGCTCAAGCTCGGGCTCAGGCACGAGGGCGTCTTTCGCCGCCACATGCGCCGGCACAACGGCACGTGGCGCGACACGGCCTGGTACAGCGTCATCCGCGAGGATTGGCCTGCTATGAAGACCTCGCTCGAGGCGCGCCTCGCGGGGCTCTGAAATCCTGCGCGCGACGTGTGCGAAATCGCAAATTGCACATATGAACAAACAAGCGCATTGAGATTGCAGACGCGAGCTGGCGCTTTATGCGCCGCATGGGGCGCTCCCCGCCGCGCCGTTCTCGATACCGATTGAACGGAGGCGCGCGTGCGATGATTCAACTTCTCCTGCTGCTTGTCGTCCTCGTCACGGCGACAATCTCCGGCGTCTTCGGCATGGCCGGCGGCCTGATACTGATGGGTGCGCTCCTGCTTGCGATGCCCGTCTCCGCCGCAATGGTGACGCACGGCGCGGTGCAGCTTGTGTCCAATGGCTGGCGCGCCTTTCTGCACCGCGCGCATATCAATTGGCGCATAATCGGCTTCTACGCGATCGGCTCCGGGATCGCCGCGAGCGCGCTTGCGCTTCTCACTTATGAGCCTTCCCAGGCGTGGGTGTTTCTGCTGCTGGGACTCACGCCGCTGACCACGTGGATTCCGAAGGAGCGCTTCCGTCTCGACGCGGCACGCGCGCCCGACGCCATCGCATCGGGATTTCTGGTGACGGGCCTGAACGTCGCTGCGGGCGTCTCCGGCCCGCTGCTCGACATCTTCTTCATCCGCACCGGTCTCACGCGCCACACGATCGTCGCGACGAAGGCCGCCACTCAAACGCTCGCGCACATCGTGAAGATCGTCTTCTACGGCGCGCCGCTCCTGGCGCTTCAGGGGCAAACCGGCCTGCCGCCCTGGTGGTTCTTCGTGCTGGCCGCGCCGCTCGCCATGCTCGGCGCGTTCCTCGGCGGCCGCATTCTCGACCGCATGAGCGACGTCAACTTCCTCAAATGGACGCGCTGGATCGTGACCGCGCTCGGCGTCATTTACCTGATGCAGGCCGCGCAACTCTTTCTCAGCGGAGGCGCTTGAGAACGCGTTCGAGCGCGGGCAAGGCAACCTCCATGTCCGCGTTCGGGCCAGCGCCCAGCGAGCGGCAGAGAAGGATTGCGTGGCGCTGCCCGCATTCCTCGCTCATCGCCGCGAAGCCCGAGACGCCTTCGGTGAAGGTTTCAGGCAACAATTCAACGACCGCGCCGCCTGGCGCCATGAAAGCGAGATTGGAAAGCCCGGCGCCATGCGGGCCGACAAGCAGGCGCGCCTCGCCGAAGATCCGCGCCTGCTCCGCGAAGGACAAGTCCTCCGCCAAGACGGTTTCGAAGCCGCGCGCCGCCAGCAGCGCGATGAGATCGGCCTCGTTCACGATGCGGCGCATCCGTGCGTGCGCCCGGCTCACATAGAGGCGGCGCATCCCGCGGCCTCGATACGGCTTAAACGCCGCGGGAAGGAAACTCGAAAGCAGCGTCGGCGATCTGGCGATATTGGAGAGAATGCGGAGATCGCGAAACCGCGCCGGCGTCTTGATTGCGAGGCATTGGTCCGGATTGAATCCGAAATGCTCGAGCGAAGCCGCGTGAAAAGGCCTTGCAAGTTTCGGAACCACTAGTCTGCGCCCAGCGGCAACGTCCGCGCGCACAAGATCGAGCTTGGGTAAAAGCTCCGCCACCCAGTGAAAATAGTTGAGCCCCTGCGCCGAACCCAAAAGCACGCACGACTCTTCGATCACGCGCGCGACCGGCGCCGCTTCGATCGCGGGAAACGGCGCGGCGCCGCCGACGATCTGGGAAAGCTCCGGCCCCGAAAGGCCGGCAAGCTCCGGCACCGCTTGCATCAAGGCGGCCTTGCGCACTGTCTGGCGGACGATCAAGCCGTCGCTGTCCGCCACGACCATGCCCGGCGGATAGAGCGTGCAATCCCGGAGGTCCCACGCGTGGATCCGCGCGATGCTCTTGCGCCGGCGAAACGATCGTAGCGCAGCGCGCCACGCCTCGTCCTTCGGCGTGATCGTGAGCGCCGGCTTGAACAAGCGCGGCCGCGGCGCATCCATAGCGCGCACGGCGCTGCGCTCATTGAGCCGCTTCAGCCCCCCGACCATCGCCGATCCGCTAGCGGTCCCGCGACCGGCTATCAACCGCCCCACCGGGAAAGTTAACGCTTGAGCAACCGCGCCGCCGCTCGAATACCGTGTTGGAAGAATCGGGAGCCGGCGGCATGCCGCTCATAACGCACGCACTCCTTTACGCCGGCTACGCGCTGATTTCGGTCACCGTGGGGCTCGCGCTCAACCAGATCGGCGGCGGCTCCGGCGCGGAATCGTTCCTGGGCGGCATGGCGCTTTTTTCGGCGTGCGCGATCACGCATGCGGGCATCACATCCTCGCACGCAGCGGGCCTCATTGGGCGCAGCGAGAAACGCATTCGAACGGACATGGAGCGCTTGCGCGGCGCGCACCGCGAAATCGTCGCCGATATGGACGCCATCGCCGCGCGTGTGGAGCAGATCGACCGCCGCATCAGCGAAGAGCTCATCGCCCCGCGGATCGAGGCGCAGCCGATCGCGGCCTCGCCGGAGATCAAGATGATCGATCAGATCGTCGATAAGCTCTCCCGCACCATGGACGCGCGCATCGACGAAATCCGCCGCGTCACCGGCCCCACGCAAACCTCCCCGCTCGAACGCGGACCGATCGATATCGTGCGCGAAGCGCTGCGCGACGACCGCGTGGAGCTGCATCTCCAACCAATCGTCTCGTTGCCGCAGCGCAAAACTGCTTTCTACGAGGGCTTTACGCGCCTCAAGGATCAGACAGGCCGCTTGATCCTGCCGCAAGAATTCATCCCTGCCGCCGAAGAGGCGGGATTGATGAAAATGATCGACAATCTGCTGCTTTTCCGCTGCGTTCAGATCGTGCGGAAGCTGCAGAAGCAAGATCGCCGTGTCGGCATCTTCTGCAACTTGACGCCCTCCTCGCTGGCTGACGAAGCCTTCCTTCCCCAGTTTCTCGATTTCATGCGGGAACACGGCGATCTCGCCGGCGCGGTGATGTTCGAGATTCCGCAATCGGCTTACGAACAGCGCACGAGCATCGAAGCGCGTGCTATGGCCAAGCTCGCCGATATTGGCTTCCGCTTCTCCATCGACAAGATCACGCACATCGACATGGATCTGCCCGATCTAGAACGGTCGAGCGTGCGCTATCTCAAAATTCCAGGGCGCCTCATCATCGAACAGATGGTGCGCGAGGGGCGGCGCCCCCGCTCCAACATCACGCGTGAGATTGCCGCCGCCGATGTCGCAGCCGTCTGCTCGCGGTACGGCATCGAGATCATCGCCGAGCGCATCGAGAACGAAGACACCGTCCTCGAAATTCTCGATCTCGATATCCCGTTCGCTCAAGGCCATCTCTTCGGCGCGCCGCGCGCCATCAAAGAGAGCCTCATGGAGGAAACTGCGCCCCCGCCGGGTTTCCTCCAGCAGGGGCGCAGCGCCGTCGCCTAGCCCCAGTCCGAGGCGAAAGAGGGCTGCGCCGCTACAGGCGGCTAGCGGCGCGAGCCCAGTTGGGGAGGCTTCGACCAGGACAGCGTGCCAGGGACTCACGCGCCCCACACGCATATACAACCTAAACGGGTTATCGTTAGTGTTTTCTTTCCAGGATTGAACAAGTCTGTGCCGCCGGGGGACAGACTTGATGCGATTGCACCACTTGATCGGCGGATTGATCATGGGCGTGGCGGCGGTGGGCCTCGGCGCCGCAATCGCCAGCCCGGTCCTCACGCTCGCTGGGCGCCCCATCGAGGCGAGCGGCGCTTCGCAAATCGCGATCCTCTTCCTTTTCCCGACCTTGCTTCCCTCCGCTTTGCTGCTGCGCGCCGCTGTTCGCGATGCGCAGACGCGCAGATTGAGCGCCGATGTAGATGCGCATGCCGGCTATCTGCTTCAACGCTTCGCCGCGCTGACCGGCCCGAACGCGAAAGCGGGCGTCAACATGCGCGGCTGGAACGACGAGGTCTGGCGCTTCCGCAATGCGCTGCCGCGCCGCTACCCGCTCGTCTCCCAAGCGCTGGCCGCGAAGATCGTAACGGACCGCGTCATCGAACTCGCTGACGCGCTGGGCGCAAAGCGAAACGAAGCGGCCCAGCCCGCATTAGCCGCACGCGTCGAGCGCGAGCTTTCAAGCACCGGCTGGCGCGTGAAACAGATATTCGGTCAGGGCGGCGAACGCCACGTGCTCGCCGAGAAGAGCGCCATCCGCGTGCTGACGCTCTGCTGCGCCCATACGGTTTCGAACGCCGATGTCGAGCGCGCGGTCGAATGCCGCACGCGCCTGGGCGCCGATCTGGCCGCCATCGTTGCGGCGAACGGCTGCACGTCCGCATCCCGCACGCTTGCCCGCGCGACGCGCGTTGGCCTCGTGGCGGATACGCACGTCAAGGAGATCACCCGTGCGGCGGGGCGTCTCTGGCGTGCGCGCAAGGCCGCGTCGATGCGGCCAGGCCCTGCTGCGCCAGCGCCCCAACGCGGCTAAACTCCCCCGCATGAAATGGGACGCGTTGGCGCGCATCGGCTTGGCGCTGCCAGAAACCGAGGAATCGACCTCTTACGGCACGCCCGCACTGAAAGTGCGCGGAAAAACGTTCGTGCGCTTGCGGGAGGACGGCAAGGACGTCGTCTTCATGCTCGCCAACGTCGATGAGCAAGAGCATTTGATCGAAGCGAACCCCGCGCTCTATCATATCACGGATCACTACAAGGGCTGGGCGTCGGTCCTCGCACGGCTTTCCAAGCTGAGCATAGGTGAAGCGCGTGTGCGTTTGACCAATGCGTGGCGCTTGAAGGCGCCCAAAACGCTCGTCAGACAATTCGACGCGCGCGGATGAGCTTCATCGTCGCCATCGCCGGCGGATCGGGCGCGGGCAAATCCACGATTGCGGCTGCGCTTGCCGAGCGCCTTGGCGCGCGCGCGGCGCTCATCGCTGAGGATGACTACTACATCTGCCGCACGGCGTTCGCCGCGTTCGAAGAGACCACGCACGATTTCGACCGCCCCGAAGCGAAGGACCACGCGTTGCTCGCCGCGCACTTGGCGCATGCGCGGCGAGGCGAGGCGTTCGAGAAGCCGGTTTATCGCCACGCAGATCACAGGCGCGCGGGCTTCGAAACCTTCGCACCAAACGGCGTACTCATCCTTGAAGGCCTCCATGCCTTCGCAACACCCACGCTGCGTGAGACCATAGATCTCGCGGTTTACATCGAAGCCGACGAAGCGCTTGCCTATCTCCGCCGTGAAGCGCGCGACGTGCTGCATCGGGGGCGCACACGCGAGAGCGTCCGCGCGCAATGGGAAGCGACTGTGCTGCCTGCTTACCGCGAAACGGTCGCGCCGCAGCGCGCGAGCGCCGATCTCGTGCTCGTCTCCACGGCGGCTGGCGGCGTGCGCGAGGCTCAGGCGCATGCTGAAGCCATCCTTGCCCTCGTTCCCTGAACGTGGCACGCCCCCGCGCCCATGCGGATCATCGACAGCCTGGACGACATCGCCGATCGCTACGACGCGCTCTTTTGCGACGTCTGGGGAGTCGTGCACAACGGGCGCGCGCCGTTCGCGCCGGCGGTCGCGGCGTTGCAGCGTTTCCGAGAGAAGGGCGGCCGCGTTCTTCTGCTCACCAATGTCCCAAAGCCGCGCGATCCGATCCCTGGCCATCTCGATCGCATCGGCGTGGCGCGCGATGCGTGGGATGCGATCGTCACGTCGGGCGATGCGATCCGCGCCGAGTTGGCGAAGCGCGCGCCCGGACCGATGCTGAAGATCGGCCCGCCGCATGACGCGATCTTGTGGGACGGTTTGGGACTCGCCCAATCCGAATTGGCGGATGCGAAATTCATCGCGATCTCCGGTCTCAATCGCGACGGCGAGGAAACGCCGGAGGATTATCTCCCGCTGCTCCGCGAAGCGCGGACACGCGACATGGAATTGCTGTGCGCCAATCCCGATCTCGTCGTGCGCTTCGGCGACAAACTCTATCCCTGCGCGGGCGCGATCGCGCTTGAGTATGAAAAACTCGGTGGACGCGTCGTTATGGCGGGCAAGCCGTTTCAGCCGATCTACGATCTTGCATTTGAAGAGCTGAACCGGATTGCCGGGCGCGCGATTGCGCATGACCGCATCCTCGCAATTGGCGACAGCGCCGCAACGGACGTCAAAGGCGCGAACGGCGCGGGCCTCGATTGCCTCTTCGTCGCCGACGGCATTCACGGCGCGGCGCTGATGACCGGCGGCGTTCTCGATCCCACGAAAGCTGACGTGGCGCTCGCGAAGGAAGGCGTGCGCGCGGATTATGCGATGCCGGGATTGGCTTAGTCGTCTCCCTTCCGTCGTTTTGGAGAAGCTGTCTGCGCTGCTCGACCCTTGCGAAAGCGAGGGTCCAGTCTTTGGCCTTCTGGGCTCTCGCTTTCGCGAGAGCCGAGCGCTCTGGAAGCACCTACAAGTCATGAGGCCCGGCCGCAGACGATTTGAAGGCCGGCTCAGGCCACCGACGCGCCTCGACGTCGCCGCGCGCTTCAGGGCGCCGGCGCGTCATCAAAACCATGATGATCGCTGCGCGATCATCATGGGAGGAACGGGGCGCGTGTTTCGCGCCGATCCGCCTTTTGGGCGGCAGTTTAGTTATTGGAACGCAAAGCACGCGCCCCGTCCGATGCGTTGATCGCCAGCGCGGCGCACGAGACGGAGGTTTTAACTCCAGCGCCGTAGGCCAGCCGCGTGCGGAGAGCGCCTGTATCGCTCAACGGACGGCGAGTTTTGACCCCCGCCGACATTCACGCTCGCATCGATCGCCGCGCTTGCTTGGTTACGGATCCAGCAACCTCCCGTGCGCGGGACGAGGCGATCATACGGGCGCACGAAGCAGGTCGGATAGATTTCACGCTGATTTCGTCTTTGTGCTGATGAATCAAGGCGCAGCGCGCGCGGATTGCGGGGATGGCGCAGCGTGTGTCCCCATTTTCCTTCTCCCCCGAGAGGGGGAGAAGGTGTCAGCGTAGCTGACGGATGAGGGCGCGCGTCCGACCTTGCTAACCCCACCCTCATCCGGCGCTGCGCGCCGCCTTCTCCCGCCCCGCGGCGGGAGAAGGAACCTTTGCTCAGCTCTACTGCGGCGTCTGCAGAAAGAAGAGCCCGCCCATCTCCGTCATCGCCTTGCGGATCGATTCCGGCGCCTGCGTCGCCTGCTGATCGAACTCGTAGAGCTCTTCGGGCACGTAATAGTGAATCTTGTCGCCCTCGTAGGCGGCCCACACCGCCTCCGCGACCGCGCGCGCGGGCATCACGCGCCACATGCCCTCTTTCGCCGCGACCTCGGTGACGCCCGGCGGCAGGATGGGCGTATCGATGACGCCGGGGAGCGTATCGGCTGCGCGCACGCCATAGGCCGCGAACTCGACCGCCAGCGCTTCGGTGAGCCCCTTCACGGCGTGCTTCGTCGCGGAATAGACCGCGATGTTCGCCATGCCGTAGGTCGCGGAAGAAGAAGACGTCGAGAAGCAGAGCGAATTAGGCGTGGCCTTCAAAAGCGGCGCGGCGAGGTGGATGCCGTTCAACACGCCGATGAAATTGATGTTCACCAGCGCCATCACGTCTTCCCACGGCATCTGATCGAACGGCCCGCCACGCCCGATGCCCGCATTGTTGAAGAGGAGATCGAGCTTGCCCTCGGTCGCGGCGGCGAAATCTTCAAGCGCCTTCGCGTAGTCCGCGCGATCCGCGACATCCAAGCGCCGCACGATGCAATTCTCACTACCGAGTTCTTGTTCGAGAGATTGGAGCCCTTCGGCGTTCACATCGTAGCCGCCGATGAACCAGCCCTTCTCGCGAAAGAGCTTCGCCGTCTCGCGCCCCATGCCGGAGGCGGCGCCCGTGATGAAGATCGATTTGCGCCCGTTTGCCTTCCCCAAAGGAAATTCTCCCTGTTCGCTTCGCCGCACCGTATCATGCCGGCGGCGAAAGCAATGACCGATCCCTCCCCGCCTTTGCGCATGCGTGCTTTTCTCCTGGCCAACCGCATCGACACGCGCGGGCTTGCGGCCAATGCGCCGCCCGCCGTCGATCCCATCGTCCTGCCGATCGGCGATACAGGCCGGGCGTTTGTGTTCCGCGACGGCGCCGCTGCGTTCTTCCGTGTGAGCGCTGAACAAGAACGCGCCTTTATCGAGAGCTTGCGGCCGCGCTTGCGGGATGCGCTCGATCCGTTGGGGGCGGAGGATGCAACACTCGTCGTGCGCGCGGAGGGGGACGAGGCGACCGCGCCCGATGGCGTGATCGCCGTGCGCGGGCTCGATGCGCCGCGACTCATCGTGGTGGCGGATGTATTGGCGAAGGCCGCCGCGCTCAATCATTACGAGCCGCTCGTTGACCAGGTGCTCGAGCGCGTCGAGCCGTTGGCGGCGGCCTTGGCGCGCGAGGGGCGCACGCAGGCGAGCCTTACCGAGCTTTCCCAGCGCATGGGCGAAGCGCTGCTGGCGGAGCATCGCCTCGTCGGGCGCTCGGCGGTGGCGGAGAAGCCGGAAGTGCTTTGGGATCACCCCGGCTTGGAGCGCCTCTACACGCGCCTCGAAGCCGAATACGAGTTGCGCGACCGCGCGCTCATCCTGGAGCGCAAGCTCGATCTCTTGCGCACGACCTCCGGCTTCATCACCGAGCTGGTGCAGACGCGGCGCTCGCATCTGCTCGAATGGGGGATTATCGGCCTTATCTGCTTCGAGATCGTGCTTTCGCTCTACGCCCTCTCTCAAGGATCGCATTGACGCGCGCGGCGCCTTGCGCGCGCGCCGAGGCCCCCTAGTGTGCGCCCGCGAAAAAGATGGAGAGGGACGTTATGGGCGAATTGTTCGACCTCAAGGGAAAATCCGCGCTGATCACCGGCTCCTCGAAAGGGATCGGCAAGGCGATCGCGCACCGGCTGGCCGAGCACGGCGCCCAGGTCGTCATCTCCTCCCGGAAAGCCGACGTCTGCGAGGCTGTGCGTGACGAGATCAACAAGGCCGTCGGGCGCGAAGCGGCCATCTCCATCCCCGCCAACATCGCCTCGAAGGAGGCGCTGCAGCACCTCGTCGATGAGACGAACAAGGCGTTCGGCAAGATCGACATCCTTGTCTGCAACGCCGCCTCGAACCCCTATTTCGGCCCGAGCGCCGGCATCAGCGACGATCAGTTCAACAAAATCCTCTCCAACAACATCCTCTCCAACCATTGGCTCATTCACATGGTCGCCCCGCAGATGCGCGAGCGGAAGGACGGCTCGATCATCATCGTTTCCTCGATCGGCGGCCTGCGCGGCTCGACGGTGCTCGGCGCCTACGCGATCTCCAAATCCGCGGACATGCAGCTCGCGCGCAATCTCGCCGGCGAGTTCGGGCCGGACAATGTCCGCGTGAACACGATCGCGCCCGGCCTCATCAAAACCGATTTCGCCCGCGCGCTTTGGGAGAACCCCGCGATCTTGAAGGCTTCGACCGAGCGCTCCCCGCTTCAGCGCATCGGCGATCCCGATGAGATCGCCGGCATGGCCGTCTTCCTCGCGGGCAAGGCCGGCGCCTTCACGACGGGCCAAACGTTCGTCATCGACGGCGGGCAAACGTCCGTCTGATGAACCACATCGAGCTTTTGACCGCCATCCGCGACCGCAAGGCCGCGCTGCCGCCGGCGCACATCAAAAATCTTCGCTTCGATCAAACGATCGCGCTCGATTCATTCGAGCAGGGCGTCGCGCGCGCGACGTGGACGCCGAGCGAGGATTTCTCCATACCCGGCCCCGGCGGTTTCATCTTCGGCGGCTATGTCGCCGCCGTCACCGATCAGGTCGCGCACTATTGCATGATGACCGTGCTGGATGACGGCCGGATGTATTCGACCGCCGATCTCCGCGTCTCCTACTTCCGTCCGTTCACGGAGCGCCGCTACGCGGTCGAAGCGCGCGTGGTCACGCGCACGCGCACGCAAGTGCACGTTGAGGTGACATTCTCGAACGGCGCGGGCGCGATGGCGGCGAAAGCGACGCTGGTGCAGCGCATGCTGGAAGGACGCCCTCCGTCGCAAAGCGCCTGAGAGGGCTTTGACCCCTCCGCTACGGCGGCTTAGATCAGCCGAAAGAGCCATTCGGAGGGGATCCATGCGGAAGAAGTTGATCGGCCTTGTCGGCGCCTTGGCGCTCGCGGCCTGCGCCTCGGCGAGCCAGACCACAGGCCATTCCGGCCACACCCAGGCGCCGCCGGCCATCGCGGCCTTCCAGTTCCCGCCGCTCTCCCCCGACGCGATCATCGGCCACACGCGCGTGCTCGCATCGGATGAGTTCGAAGGGCGCCGCCCCGGCACGGAGGGCGAACGGCTCACCGTCGATTATCTCGAGCGCGCCTTTGCGGCGGCTGGGCTCCAACCCGGGGTCGTCGCGGCGGACGGCACGCGCTCCTGGCGCCAGGAAGTGCCGCTCGTGGCGGCTTCGCTGCGCACGCCGCCGGTTCTGACCATTTCGGGCAGCGACGGCGCCCGCACGTATGAGCACGGCACGCAATTCACGGCATGGACCAAGCGTCTCCAAGAACACATCAATGTCGAGAACGCCGAGCTCGTCTTCGTCGGCTACGGCATCAATGCGCCAGAGCTCGGATGGAACGATTATGAGGGCGTCGATGTGCGCGGGCGCATCGTCGTCATCCTCGTCAACGATCCCGATTTCGACACGGGCGACGATCGCGGCTTCGGCGGCCGCGCCATGACCTATTACGGCCGCTGGACTTACAAGTATGAGGAGGCCGCGCGCCAAGGCGCGGCGGGCGTCATCATCGTTCACCAGACGGCGCCGGCGGCCTATCCCTGGGCCGTCATCCAAACCTCCGCGGTGGGCCCGCGCTTCGACGTGGTCACTGCCGATCGGGGGATGAGCCGCGCTCAGTTCGAAGGCTGGATCACCGAGGACGTCGCGCGCGAGACCTTCTCCCGCGCCGGCCTCAACTTCGATCAATTGCGGACGCGCGCGCAGCAGCGCGGCTTCCGCGCCGTGCGCATGGGCTCGCTGCGCGGCTCGATCTCGCTCGACACTGAAATCGTGGAGATGCGCTCGAACAACGTCGTCGGCGTCTTGCCGGGGCGCACGCGGCCGGAGGAAGCGATCGTCTATACGACGCATTGGGATCATTTTGGCCGCTGCCCGCCGGTTGACGGCGACGACATCTGCAACGGCGCGCTCGACAACGCCTCCGGCACAGCGGGCCTGATCGAACTCGCGCGCCGCTTCGCTTCGGAAGGAAGGCCGGAACGCACGGTGATGTTCCTCGCGGTGACGGCGGAGGAACAGGGCCTGCTGGGCTCGCTCTATTACTCGCAGAACCCGCTCATTCCAGCGGCGCAGACCGTGGCGGCCATCAACATGGACGGACTCAATTATATCGGGCCGACGCGCGACGTTGAGGTCGTCGGCTACGGCAAAAGCGAGATGGACGATCTCATAACGGAGGCGGCCGCGGCACAGGGCCGACGAGTCGTGCCGGAGGCGTTCCCCGAACACGGCAGCTTCTACCGCTCCGATCAGCTGAGTTTCGCGCGCATCGGGGTTCCGGTGCTCTATGCGGGCAGCGGCAACGATCTCGTCAATGGAGGCGAAGAACGCGGCCGGCAGCTGAGCGAGGACTATATCGCCAACCGCTACCACAAGCCGTCCGACGAAGTGACGGACGATTGGGACATGACGGGCGCGAGCCAGGACCTGCAATTGCTCTACAATGTCGGGCGCCGGCTGGCTGACAGCGATATGTGGCCGCGCTGGCGCGAGAATGCGGAGTTCCGCGCCATCCGCGAGGCCTCGCGCCCCAGCGCGCCATAAGGATCAAACGAAAAACGCCGGGCGCTGGGTGCAGCGTCCGGCGTTTTCATGTGAAGACGTCTTCGTTCGAAGAGGCTTCTTAGAATTCTTCGCCCAGCAATGCGGCGAGCCGCTTCTTGAGCTGCTGCGCGTTGAACGGCTTCGCGAGCGTGTTTTCCGCGCGAGCGCTCGTTTCGCCATTGCCTTCCGCTTGCGTAAGCATGAGCACGGGCGTGTTCTTCAAACGCTCATCGGCGCGTACCTCGCGCACCAGATCGTCGCCCGCCTGAGCGCCGACGCGCCAATCGGAGATCACCAGCCCGTAGGCGCGCGAACGCATCTTGGCGAGCGCCGTCTTGCCGTCGCTGGCCTCGTCAACGTTCTGGAAACCAAGCTGGCGCAGCAGATTGCGCACGATGCGCACCATCGTGTTGTAGTCATCGACCACAAGGATGGGCATCGTCATCTCGACGCTCATGTGAGCTTCCCCAATGCGCTCTGCGGCCCGCTCGCGTGATTGGCGGCCGGCATTGCGCTCCAACACCGTTCGGTTAGATAACCTGACGGCTCATAAAATTCAGTAAAGCGATCGAAAATCATGTCCGTCTCTCAACCATCAGGCTTGAAGTTCGAGGATTTGTTCGTCGGCCAGTTCGCGGAATCTTCGAATGTCGTGACGGAAGCGGTTGTCGTCGCGTTCGCCGAAGTCTCCGGTGACAAGAACCCCGTTCATCTCGACGCCTCCTACGCAGCCGGCACTCCCTTCAAGGAGCGGATCGCGCACGGCATGCTGAGCGCGGCCTACATATCGGCCATGATCGGCATGCACCTGCCCGGCCCCGGAGCCATTTACGTTTCGCAAACCCTGGGGTTCCGCCGGCCGGTCAAACTGGGCGCAACGGTGACCACGCGTGTCGAAATCACCGCACTCGACGCTGAGAAGGCGCGCGCGACCTTCGCCACGATTTGCTCGGTGGACGGAAAGACCGTGCTTGAGGGCGAGGCGGTGATCATGGTTCCCCGCCGCGAGGCGGGCTGAGCGTCATGCGCATTCTGCCCGGCCATGTTTCCGCGCCGGACGATCTCCGCGGCGGCGCCATCGCGTTGGGCGTGATGGACGGCGTGCATCTGGGGCATCAAGCGGTGCTCGCTGACGCGCGCGAAGCGGCCAAGCGCCTCGGCGCGCCGTTCGCCGCCGTGGTGTTCGAGCCGCATCCGCGCAATCACTTCCGCCCCGACGCGCCGCCCTTTCGTTTGCAGACGCCGCAGCAGCGCGCGCGCGTGCTGACGGCGCTGGGCGCCGATGCGGTGTTTCAGATTCCGTTCAACGCCGAGATCGCGAGCCTTGGAGACGAAGAGTTTTCGCGTGTGATCCTGCGCGACGCGCTGGGCATCAAGCACGTGACGGTCGGGTTCGACTTTCAGTACGGCCAGGGCAGGCAAGGCCGCATCGAGTCCCTGCGTGATCAAGGCAAGCAATTCGGCTTCAGCGTCGGCGTCGTCGCGCCCGTCGAGCGCAACGGCGAAAAGGTCTCCTCAACCGCAATCCGCGAGCGCTTGAGCGAGGGCGCCCTCGATGAGGCGACGGCCATGCTCACCCGCCCATGGGCGATCGAGGGCGAAGTCGTACACGGCCAGCAGCGCGGCCGCACGATCGACTTTCCGACCGCGAACATCGCGCTCGGCGCCTATCAGCGCCCGCGCTTCGGCGTCTACGCGGTGCGTGCGTCAGTGGACGGAACAAGCCTTAACGGCGTCGCCAATATCGGCGTGCGCCCCACCGTTGGGACCGATGCGCCATTGCTTGAAGCCCATCTCTTCGATTTCGCGGGTGACCTCTATGGGCGCACGCTTGAAGTCGAAATTCTTTCCTTCATCCGCCCCGAACAGAAATTCGAGAGCTTCGACGCGCTGAAAGCCCAGATCGGCGCCGACGCCGCCGAGGCGCGCCGCCGCCTCGCGTGAGCGCGCGAAAGCGCCTACATTCGCCCCATGAACGCGCCGCTCAATCTCCACGAACGCCTCGCCGCTCGGCTTGGGCCGAAGGGCTGGAGCGTCGATCCCGATATCCTGGCGCCGCACCTCGTCGAGTGGCGCGGGCGGATTAAGGGCGGAACGCCCTTCCTTGCCATGCCCGCGAACACAGACGAGGTCGCGGACATCGTGCGCTGGTGCAATGACGCGAACGTTGCGATCACGCCGCAAGGCGGCAACACCGGGCTTGTCGGCGCGCAAATTCCGGCGGGCGAGATACTGCTTTCGCTGAAGCGCATGAACGCGATCCGCGGCGTCGATGCGACCGATGACGCGCTCGTGGCGGAAGCCGGCGTCGTGCTGACGCGCGTGCATGAAGCCGCGGCGGAGAGGGATCGCCTCTTTCCGCTCTCGCTCGCCAGCCAGGGCAGCGCAACGATCGGCGGCCTCCTCTCCACCAACGCCGGCGGCGTCCACGTCGTGCGCTACGGCATGATGCGCGATCTCGTCTTGGGGCTGCAAGCGGTGCTCGCGGACGGGCGCGTGTTCAACGGTTTGAAGTCGCTGCGCAAGGACAACACCGGCTACGATCTGAAGCAGCTCTTCATCGGCGCTGAAGGCACGCTGGGCATCATCACCGCCGCGACGCTCAAGCTCTTCCCCCGCCCGCGCCAACACATCGTCGCGATGGCGGCGGTCGAGACACCAGAGAAGGCGCTGGCGCTCTTGGAACGCGCGAAATCCCGCACCGGCGCGATGGCCGCGTTCGAGATCATGAATCGCGAAGTCATCGCGATGACCTTGCGCAACATCCCCGCCGCACGCGATCCGCTCGGCAAGAATGTGCCCTTCCTCGCACTCATCGAATTCGAGAGCGCGTCCGAGGCAGGATTGTTGGAAAGCGTGGAGACAGTGCTGGCGGATGCTGTCGCCGATGGCGTCGCGACCGACGCCGCGATTGCGCAAAACGAGACGCAGGCGAAGCAATTCTGGTTCTTGCGTGAAGAACTATCGGCCGGTCACCGCAGCGAAGGCGCGCAGATCAATTGCGACATCTCCGTGCCGGTGAGCCGCATCCCGCAATTCCTGCGCGAAGCCGGCGCGATCGCGGAGAAGCTCTGCCCCGGCGCGCGCATCGTCGCTTTCGGCCACGCCGGCGACGGGAATATCCACTATAGCGTTGTGCAGCCGCAGGGCGCTGACCCAAGCGCCTTCCCCGGCCTGCAAATCTCGGAGGCCGTGCACGATTGCGCCGCGGCGCTCGGCGGCTCGATTTCGGCCGAGCACGGCATCGGCGTCACCCGCCGCGATGAGCTGCCGCGCTTCAAGGATCCGGCCGCGCTCGATCTCATGCGCGCGCTCAAACGCACGCTCGATCCGAAGAATGTGTTGAACCCGCGCGCTTTGATCTAAGCGCCGATCGCGGCGCAGACGCCCCAATAGCCGGTGATGAGCGCGATGAGCCCCGCTTCTCGCACTGCGGCGTAAACAGTGCGCGCATTTGGATGCGTCGAAACGAGGAACGTCAGCGTCGTGAGGAGAAGCGTGGCGTGCCCCAGCCAGAAATGGAGGCTCGCGGGATCGTAGAGCATGACCGCGAAGGGCCAGATCGCGAACGCCAGGATGTGGAGCGCATGGAAAGTTGTCGCCATCCAATTGCGGCGCCCGACCGTCTCGGTGAAGGCGCGCGCGGCAATCCAGAAGGCGGCGAGAAAGGCGATAAGCGTGCCCGCCGCCACGATGTTGCGCGGCCACGATCCGACGCTGAGCGCCATGAGCGCGCCTGCCGCCAGCCCCGCCGCCGTCGCGCCGAGGACGACAACAACGCATTCGGACGAATTGAATTCAGAGGCTTTTCGCCGCCCCCAAGGCGCGCTTTGCGTGCGCGATGCGTAGACTTCGTACGCCATGACAGCCCCCAAAGGCTGCGAGCCGTTTCTCGGCCCGACCGGCATATGAGCGCTTACAAGGTGAAGTTGTTCCTAACAGGGCGGTGAATTTTTCCTTTCACCGCTTGCGGATGAGCCCTTCCTGGACGGCCGACGCCACCAAGCGCCCATCGCGGTCATAGATCGAGCCGCGATTGAAGCCGCGCGCGCCGGAGGCCGAAGGGCTGTCCTGATCATAGAGGTGCCAGTGGTTGGCGCTGATCGGGCGGTGGAACCAGAGAATGTGATCGAGGCTCGCGGTCTGCATGCCGCCCTTGATCCAGTTGACGCCGTGGGGGCGCATCGCCGTGCCCAGAAGCGACATATCCGAAGCGTATGCGAGCACGGCCTGGTTCATCGCCTCGCCTTCAAACGGCGCCTTGGCGCGGAACCAGACGCGCTGCGTCGCGGGCATCTTTTCGGGGTTGAACGGATCGACCGGATCGACCGGGCGCATTTCGATGGGGCGGTCGCGGAACCAGTTGCGATCCGGAAATTTCTCCGCGAGCTTGGCCCAGCGCTCCTCCTCGCTCGGCACATCCTCCGGAGGCGGAATATCGGCGGGCAGCGCCGTTTGATGCTCAAGCCCCTCTTCCGGAACTTGGAACGACGCCGCCATGTTGAGGATTTGTTCGCCGCGCTGAATGGCGATCACGCGCCGCGTCGTGAAGCTCTTGCCGTCGCGCGAGCGCTCCACTTCGTAGAGCACCGGAATCGTCGGATCACCCGGGCGGATAAAGTACGATTGGCACGAGTGCAGAACGCGCCCGTCGATTGTTTGATAGGCCGCGAGCAGCGCCTGCGCGATGACTTGCCCGCCGAAGATGCGCCCCACCTCATCCTTCGGGTTGCTGCCGCGAAAGAGGTTCACCTCGATCTGTTCGAGCGTCAGCACATCCACGAGCGTGCGGATGGAATTGGGCAAATCGGTTTTCGGCTGGGCGGACATGAAATCTCGTTCTTGAGGGAGCGGCGCTTCTAGACCGATCGGGCAGCGCATACAAATCAGCTCGACCCTCGCGAAAGCGAGGGTCCAGGCGGCGTTTCTGGGCTCTCGCCTTCGCGAGAGCCGAGCGGACGTTAGTCCTCGGCCGAGGGCCGCCCGCGCATGGATTTGAGCTGCCCGCGCTTCGTCTTCGTGTCCAGCCGCTTGACCTTGGAGGCGTAGGTCGGGCGCGTCGGGCGCCGCAAAACTGGGCGCACGGCCGCTTCGCGGATCATCTCGACGAGGCGCTCGAGCGCATCGGCGCGGTTGCGCTCCTGCGTGCGGAAGCGCTGCGCGTTGATGACGATGACGCCCTCCTGCGTCATCCGCCGCCCGGCGATGCGCGTGAGGCGCTCCAAAACGTCGGGCTCAAGCGCGGGCGAATTGCGCGCATCGAACCTGAGCTCCACGGCGGAGGAGACCTTGTTCACGTTCTGCCCGCCCGGGCCCCCGGCGCGGATGAATCGCTCCTCGATCTCGCTCTCGTCGAGTTCGATGGCGGGGGTGACGGAAATCATGGCGTGTTCGTGAAACGAGTCTGTTGATGACGAATTGACAGCGCCTGCCCCATTGGCGTCTTGAGCGCGGTCCAAGGGGGAAATGGCCATGCGGGGTTGGATTGTCACCGGGCTGCTGGCGCTTGCCGCCTGTTCGCCCCCGGCCGCGACCGAAAAAGCGGGCGAAACGGCCGCCGCGTCCGGCTGCGCGGCGGAAGCGCAAGTGGCTTGGGCGCCCGCCGGCGGCGAACGCTTCACCATCGAGGCCAATTCAACTGGCGCCGATTGCGCGAATGCGGTCGCGACACTGACCATCCGCGGCGCGGACGGCGCCGTCGATTGGACGGAAAGCCGCCCCACGCATCAGGTGATGACGCTCGCGGGCGCGGCGGATGCGACGGCCATGCAAACCGCGCTCTCCGAATGGATCGACCCGACCGTTGGGAACATGCACACGACGAACGCGCTGCCCGCTTGGGCCGCGAACGCGGAGACGCCGATGCAGGGCGAGTTTGCCTTCTATCCGGAGGAAGGCTTGGCGCGCGCCGAATACGAAGCGCTGCGCGCGCGCAACGCGCCGCTCTATTGCTTCGTGCAGGGCATGGAGAGCTTGGCTTGCTTGGCGCTGGAGGACGGGCGGCTCGAGAAGATCGGCGTGCAGACGTTTCCGGGATGAGCCCGATCATCTGGCGGCGCGGCTACACCCAGGCCGAACTTGATGATGCGCAAGCCGTGTTCAATCTGCGCTTTCCGCCGGACCTCCTAGCGCTTTATCTCGATCGGCGCCCCGAAGGCGGGCACGATTGGGTGCGCGGACGCGAGGATATTGCAGTCGCGCTCGACCGGCCGCTGAGAGGCCTGTTGTTTGATGTCAAACACAACAGCCTGTGGCGAGAAGCGTGGGGGCCTCGTCCGCCCGGCGATGCGGCGCGAGAAGAAATCCTGCGCGGCGTCGTGGCCCAGGCGCCGAAACTCATACCGATCATGGGGCATCGCTACCTGCCGGAGACGCCCCACGAGAGCGGCAATCCCGTGTTCTCGGTCGTTCAGTCCGACATCATTTATTACGGCGTCAATCTGCAGGATTATTTCGAGCGTGAAGCCGGCGGATGGGAATCCAATCCGTGGCCGGAGAATATCAAGCGGATTCCGTTTTGGTCGAGCTTTGTCGAATACGATGAGCCCGATTGAGAAGGCTTACCCCTCCCCCATCATCTCCCGACCGATCAGGAAGCGCCGCACTTCGTTCGTGCCCGCGCCGATGTCGTAGAGCTTGGCGTCCCGCAGCAGCCGCCCCGTCGGGTAATCGTTTATGTAGCCGTTGCCGCCGAGCGCCTGAATCGCTTCGAGCGTCACCTTCACGGCGTTTTCCGACGCATAGAGAATGGCGCCTGCCGCATCCTTGCGCGTGGGCTTGCCTTTGTCCGCCGCCTTCGCCACCGCATAAACGTACGCGCGCGCGCTGGAGAGCGCGACATACATATCCGCGAGCTTGCCCTGCATGAGCTGAAACTCGCCGATGGGGCGGCCGAATTGTTTGCGCTCGCGCACATAAGGCACGACGACGTCGAGCGCGGCCTGCATGATCCCGAGCGGCCCGGCTGCCAGCACCATGCGCTCGTAATCGAGGCCGCTCATCAGCACGCGCACGCCGCCATTGATCGGGCCCATCACGTTCTCCGCCGGCACCTCGACATCCTCGAACACGAGCTCGCCCGTGTCGCTCCCGCGCATGCCGACCTTGTCGAGCTTCTGTGCTGAGGAGAACCCCTTCATTCCCCGCTCGATGAGGAACGCCGTGATCCCGCGCGCGCCCGCATCCGGATCGGTCTTGGCGTAGACGACGAGCGTATCGGCGTGCGGCGCGTTTGTGATCCACATCTTCGAGCCGTTGAGGATGTAGCGATCGCCCTTCTTCTCCGCGCGCAGCCGCATGCCGACGACGTCGCTGCCCGCGCCCGGCTCGCTCATCGCCAGCGCGCCGACATGCTCGCCCGAAATGAGCTTCGGCAGATAGCGCTCTTTCTGCTCCGGCGTCGCCCAGCGATGGATTTGGTTGACGCAGAGATTGGAGTGCGCGCCGTAGGAAAGCCCGACCGCGGCCGAGCCGCGCGAAATCTCCTCCATCGCGACGACGTGCTCGAGATAGCCAAGCCCAGCGCCGCCCCATTGCTCCTCGACGGTAATGCCCATCAGCCCCAGCTCGCCGAGCTTGGGCCAGAGATCGCGCGGGAACTCGTTGGATTTGTCGATTTCGGCGGCGCGCGGCGCGATCTCGGCTTCGGCAAAGCGGCCGGCGAGATCGCGGATGGCGTCGGCGTCCTCGCCGAGGTCGTGATCGAACTGAGGGAAGTTGCGCAGCATAAGGGGCGAGGTCTCTTAAAACCCCGCCCCTATTTCATGCCCGCCGAGTCACCGCAAATTCAGGCAAAAGCTGCCCGTGCGCGGCGCGTGAGGAAGAAGAGCCCCGCCGCCGCGGCGACGACGCCCGGCGCCGCAATGGCGAGCGAGGCAGTCAGATCCGCCTCGTGGGGCGCGGCGTTGTAGAACGCGATCGCGGACGAAAGCACGAGCGCCAAGCCCGCGACCGTGAGCGCCACGAAGGCGACCTGCGGCGGCACGCGGCTGGCGAAAGCCTCGAAGAACGAAGCCGCGCGCGACGGCGACGGCGCGGCCTTGGGCGCCGTCAACTGGATGCGGCGCTCCGCCGGGACCGGGGCGCAATCGTTCGCGGGCGCGGGCATCGCCATGACGGCCGGCGCGACTACCGCGACATCGTCATTGGCCGCGACCGGCGCATCGGCAGAAACAAGGGCCGGGAGCGCACCGAAATTGGCGGGCGCCCCGAGGATCGCGCAAGCGTGATCGATTTGCGGCTTGAGCCAAGCGCTCGGCGCGCCTTGTTGGCCAGCGAGCAGCAGCGCCTTCTCCGCGGAGCGGCGGCGCACCAGGATTTCGTAAACCTCAGCTTCGCCGGCGACGCCGCTCTTGCGCCACGCATCCATTGCGCACGCCGCCGCGACCGGTTCGTTGGCGTTCATGCGGCGCAACACATCGCTCTTCGCGAACGCTTCAACGCCGACGGAGAAAGCGAAGGAGACAAGCGCGTCATAAGGGCTCTGCTGCAGCGGAACCTTCACCAGCTCATTCACCGCACGCTCGACAGGCTCGAGATCGGCAGCGAGAAGCGCCGCGGCCTCCTGGCGCGTCACCGGCTTTGCCGGCGCCTCAAGGCACACATGGCCGAAACCGACGACAAAACGCCCGTCGGCAAGGCGGACGGCTTCTGCGCGAAAGCCTTCATGCGCTTCGATCTGCGCCAGGCCCATCGGCGAAATGGAACGGTAACCCATATGCGACCCCTGCGATTAACTCTCTGGGCCGTCCCGAAACGATGCGCGGGATCGGCCCTCTTCGCGTTCCACGCAAGTCAGAGGCCGTACTTCGTGTTTCCGATGAATTTGCGTTGACGATTAACGCAGCAGAATGAGCGTCGCGAGGCCGAGGAACGAGAGAAAGCCCACGACATCCGTCACGAATGTGACGAACACGGACGATGAGACCGCGGGATCGGCGCCGATGCGGCGCAACGTCAAGGGCACGAGTATGCCGGCGAGCGCTGCGCTGGCGAAGGTGATGAGCACGGCAATCGCGATGGCGATGGCGAGCCCCTCACTCTGAAACCAAAGCCCGGCCGCGATGGCGAGCAGCACGGCGAACAGCAGGCCGTTCAGCAGGCCGGTGGCGGCTTCGCGTAGGATGTGGCGCGCGGCGTTAGCTTCGTTGAGGTCGCGCGCCGCGAGCGCGCGCACCGCGACCGCCAACGTCTGCGTGCCGGCATTGCCGCCCATGGACGCCACGATGGGCATGAGCACCGCGAGCGCAACGATATGTTCGATCGAATCCTGAAACCGCGCGATCACGGCCGAGGCGACAAGGGCGGTTGCGAGATTGACGATGAGCCACGGCGCGCGCGCGCCGACCGAACGGACGACCGTATCCATCTGGCTGGCGTCCGAGACGCCGGAGAGCTTGAGCAAATCCTCCCCGCTCTCTTCCTGGATGACGTCCACGATGTCGTCGACCGTGACCATCCCCGAAAGCTTGCCGTCCTCATCGACCACCGGCGCGGATGCGAGGTGATATTTCTGGAACGCGACCGCGACCTCTTCCTGGTCCATCTCCGGGCGCACGAGGAATTTAGGCGCGTCCATGATGGAGGAGAGCGGCGTGTCGCGCGTGGCGCGCAGCAGCGTGGAGACCGGCACCGCCCCGATCGGGCGCATCAGCGGATCGACGACATAGATTTCGAAGAAGAGATCGGGCAGCTCGGCTTCGTCGGCGCGCATGCGGTCGATCACGTGGCCTACGTTGGCCCCCTCCGGCGCAGCGACGTACTCGCGCTGCATGAGCCGGCCGGCCGTCTCCTCATCGAAGGAGAGCGCTTCTTCGACCGCGAGACGCACATCATCCGGCGCGGCGGCCAACACCTCGTCGAGCTTGTCCTCGTCGATGTCGGCGGCGACGGCGGCGGCGTCGTCGGTGTCGAGTTCGCCGAGCGCGCGCGCGACGACATCGGCCGGCAAGAGCGCGAGCACCTCCTCGCGCGCCTCCCAATTGAGGTTGGCGAGCGCTTCGGCGGGAAGTTCAGCGCCGATGAGATGCAGCGTGTGGCGCAGCGCCTCCGGCGGGAGATGCTCGAGAACGTCGGCGATATCGGCAGGATCAAGCTCGTGCAGCAGCCGGCGCAGCAGCGGGCCGTCGCGATCACCGGCCGCGCCGATCACTTGCGCGATGAAGGCGGGATCTTCCGAGGGCGCGGCGCGCGTCTCCTCCGCCGTTTGGATTTCGTCGTTCATCGGCGGTCTCGAGAGTTCGGGGCGCGCTTGGGAATGGGTTCGTGCCCTCCCAAGACGCCGCGTCGCGGCCCAGGTCAACCCCCCGCGCGCCGCAGCGTAGGAAGCCCTGCGTGGGCCGCGTTTCGGCCTATGCCCGCGTCAGCGGCCCAGACGTTCGTAGATGGCGGCGCAGAGGGCGTGGGCGCGCGGATCGCCAACAAGTTCGCCGCCCATCTGATTGCAGACGTAGCCGATGGCGAGGCCGCGCTCACGATCGGCGCAGCCGAACGATCCGCCCCAGCCAGTGTGCCCGAACGTTTCGGGGTTGGGGCCGAAAATGCCGATCTCATTCTTGGCGACGCCCATCGCCCAGTGCGGGCGGAAGCCAAGCATCAAGTCCTCCCGGTGCGTCTGCACTTCGAGCATCTTCTCGATGCCGCGCGCGGACATGACGCCTTCCCCATCGCTCGCGAAGGCGGCGAAGACGCGCGCGATCCCGCGTGCGCTGGCCTGACCGTTGAGCGCGGGCATCTCCGCGGCGCGCCAGGCGCGCGCGTTGGGACTCTCCGGATCGATCGATGGATTGACCAGGGCCATCATGGCGGCGTCGGGGATCTCAAGCGCGGTCATGTCCGGCGCGGCCTTGGGCGCGAAGAGCCGCGCGACGCGATGCTCGAGCGCGGCCGGCAGCCCGATGAAGAAATCCGCATCGAGCGGGCCCGCAATTTCCTCCGCGACGAAGCGGCCGAGCGACTTGCCGGTCGCGCGGCGCACGATCTCTCCGGCGAGGAACCCGTATGTCGCGGCGTGATAGGAATTGGCCGCGCCAGGCGTGAAGGCCGGCGCCTGGGCGGCGAGGCGAGCGGTCACCAGCTCCCAATCCTCGAAATCCTCGATCGCCGTCGGCTCCGCAAAACCGGGCAAACCAGCCTGATGCGACATGACTTGCGCGATCGTGACCGCGCCCTTGCCCGCCGCGGCAAACTCAGGCCACACCGACGCGACCGGGTCGGCGTAAGCGAAGAGGCCGCGATCGGCGCAGACAGCGACGGCGAACGCGGTCAGCGCTTTCGTCGTGGACCACACGTTGACAAGCGTGTCGGCGCGCCAGGGCGCGGCGCGCGCCGGATCGGCCGCGCCGCCCCAGAGATCGACAATTCTGCGGCCGCCTTCATAGACGCAGAGCGCGGCGCCCAATTCGCGATAATCATCCTGTCGTGAAAAGTTCGACGCGAAGAGAT
The DNA here is from genome assembly GCA_050246475.1 of Hyphomonadaceae bacterium. Classification (GTDB taxonomy): domain Bacteria; phylum Pseudomonadota; class Alphaproteobacteria; order Caulobacterales; family Aquidulcibacteraceae; genus CADEEL01. The sequence continues at coordinate 219,352 of JBFWVZ010000002.1, forward strand.
CGCGCACGGGCTCGAACCCCGGCGCAACATGGCCTTCGACACCAAGCGTTTCGCTCATGCGCCTCCCCTATGCTTCAAGGCCGATCGCGAAGAGGCGCGTCAGCTCCTCCGCGATCGCATCGTGCGCGAGTTCGTCCTGGTCGTGGGCCCATTTGGGCAACCAGCCGAAGGCGCCGGCCGAAACCCCGGCCACCGCGCGCAGATCGATCGCGCGGACGGAGCCGTCCGCGACGCCGCGCTCGGCGTCGGCGGGGTAGATCTCGCCCAGCGTGCGCACGCGCTTTCGCATCTTGGCGCGTTCGCCGGACGTCAGCGCTTCAAAGCCCACGAACGGCGCAAGCGGCGAAAACTCTTCGCGCAGATTGATCTCCGTCAGCAGGCGGAACGCGATGAGCGCGCGGGAAAGCCCATCGCCATTGTGCGCGCGGGAAATCTCGAACGCGCGCTCGGACATGTCCCACGCGCGATGATAGCAGCGGGCGACAAGCGCCGGCTTATCCGCAAGGTAGTGATAGACCGCGCCCTTGGTGGCGCCGATCGCGGCGGCGACTTCATCGAGCGAAGTCGAATCGATGCCGTTGCGGTTGAAGAGCCGCGAGGCCGCGCGCAGCACCTCCTCGGTCTTCATGGCGGCGGCGGCGTCGCGGTCGAACAGGGAGCCCGCAGGGGCGCGCAAGCACGCGAGGTCAATCTCGGGCATGTCCTTGACGGGGCGCGCGGCGATGCCGCGGCTCAGCAATTCCAGCACCGCCTCGCGCGCGCGCGCCACATCCGGCAGCGTCTCGGCCCAACGCTGCGCGAGCGGCACCCACGCGATCATTCCCGCGATCGCTTCAGCGACGACGCGCGGCGACGCACGGCGAAGCGCGCCCGCCTTCTGGCCGGCCTCGATCATATCAATGAGGCGCGCCAGATTCGCTTGACGCAAACCTTCGATGGTTTCGCGCGGCTCTTCCTCCAAGAGCGCGGTTTCGCAAAGAGACGCCGTCTCCGGCCGCTCCGGATCGAGCCGAGCGCGAACGAAGTGCGTGATGCGCGCGAGCGCGCCTCCCTTCACTTTCGACGCCGCCTCAAGATCGCGGGCTTCGACCTCGCAGGCGTGGCGATAACATTGAAAGAGCAGATCCTCGCGGCCCTCGGCGTAATAGTAGAGCGCCGCGCGGGTGACGCCGAGCCGCTCGCCGATCTCGGTGAGCGAGGCCTGCGAGACGCCGCGCGCGTTGAACGCCTGCGACGCCGCATCGATCAGCTGCGCGCGCTTCGAGCGCTTGGGCGCAATCTCCTCCGGCTTTGGACGGCCCGCGGGCATGTTTCCCGAACTCCACACTCTCGGCGGTAAACATACGCAGACGTTAAAACGCTTGACAAGCCCAAACTGACGTGAAGTCATGCTCACATACGCGAACGTAAAAACGTCGCGATGAGCCGGGCCGCCGGCCTTGAGGGAGGAAGAGATGCGGGCACGCGGGCTGAAAGACGCCGGGATTTCAATGGTGTGGCGCCGCCTGGGGCGCTTCGCGCTCTGCGCCACGACTGCGCTCACCGCCGCGCTCGCCGCTGCACCGGCCTTTGCGCAGGATTCGGAGGATGAGATCGTCGTCACCGCGCAGCGGCGCGCGGAGCGCACGCTCGACATCGGCTTGAACGTCTCCACGCTCAGCGCGCAGGCGCTGACGGACAATCGCGTCGCGCAGGTCGTCGATCTTGCGGGCCTCATCGGCAATATCGACATCAAGGAGCAGGTCCCCGGCGCGATGCCAGTCGTGACCATCCGCGGCGTCGGGCTCGACGATTTCTCCGCCACCAATTCCGCCAGCGCCGGCATTTACGTGGATGAGGTCTATCTCGCCTCGACCGCGATGATGAGCACCGAGCTTTACGATCTCGCGCGCGTCGAGGTGCTCAAGGGGCCGCAGGGGACGCTCTATGGGCGCAACTCGACCGCCGGGGCGCTCAACATCATCACCCAGGCGCCGCGCGATTTCTTCGAAGCGTCGCTCCGCGCGGGCTACGGCAATTACGAAACCGCCGAACTCGAAGGCATGATCAACGTGCCGGTGAACGAGGCGCTCGCGCTGCGCTTTTCCGCGCGCACCGTGCAGCAGGGCGAAGGCTATTGGACAAGCCGCCTCCTGCCAGGCGAGACGATCGGCGAACGCGACGTCATCTCGGCGCGCGCGCAGGCGCTCTGGTCGCCGTCAAACACGCTTGAAGTGCTGCTGAAGGTCGAAGGCACGCGCTCGCGCTCGGAAATGGGCCAGCCGGAATTCTTCGGCGCGATCGATCCGACAACGGCCATTCCGGCCGGACCGCCCTTCGCGCTCTGCGCGCCCTATCTCGCGGGCGGGACCGACAACACCCAATGCTCGGACGTGTTCGGCTACACCGACACCGACAACGATCCGTTCACCGGCGATTGGACGACGGATGCGCCCTACGACATCGACGCGTGGGATTTCACCGCGCGCATCACGGCCGATCTCAATTTCGCGACGCTCACCAGCATTTCGGGCTATCGCTATCACGACCGCGCATTCTTCATCGACACGGACGCGACGCCCTTCCCGCAGACGGACTTTCTGCAGACCGACACGATCGAGCAATACTCGCAAGAGCTGCGGCTCACCGGCGAGAGCGAGCGCGTCGATTGGGTGCTGGGCGCCTTCGCCTCGCACGACGAGGTCGATGTCTTCACGCCGGGCTTCCACGATTTCCTGTTCGTGACGCAGACATTGACGGAAGCGCATCAGGAGACGAACTCGGCGGCGCTTTTCGGCCATGCGGAATGGCGCCTCACCGATCGGCTGAGCCTCATCACGGGGCTACGCTACACGTGGGAGGAGCGCTCCTTCGAAGGCGGCACGTTCGATCTCAACCCGTTCGGCATGAGCCTCTTGTGCATGTGCGCAGCGCCAACGCCCGTCACGTTCCTTGACGATGAAATCTCGGATCGTAACTGGTCCTGGCGCGTCGGATTGGAATATCAGCCGAACGAAAACACGCTGCTCTATGCGAACGTCTCGCGCGGGGTGAAGAGCGGCGGGTTCTTCTCCGGCATCACCACATCGAACGATCAGCTGCTGCCCTACGAACCGGAGGAGCTCACGGCCTACGAAATCGGGCTCAAGCTGCGCATTCCGGAAGGCAATCTCCGCGTGGAGACCAGCGTCTTCTATTACGACTATTCCGATTTCCAGACATTCACGCGCTTCGATTCCGTGCCTCTGCCGGTGCAGCGACTGGCCAATATCGGCGAAGCGGAAGTGTGGGGGCTCGATCTCGACATCATCTGGTCTCCGGTCGAGAACCTCGACCTCATCGCGCGCATGGGCTTCCTCGACAGCCAACTCGGCGCCTTCGAAACGACCGCGGGGCCGATCGCGGCGGGAAACCGGCTGCCCAACGCGCCGGAACTCACTTTCACGGGCGGCGCGCGCTGGGGCTTCGATCTCGATCCCATCGGGCTCAACGGCGCGATCCAGGTGGACGCCAATTATACCAGCGACGCCTTCAAGGACGCGCTCAACAATCCGCGCATCGCATCGGATTCGCACTGGATCTGGAACGCGCGCTTCTCACTCACGCCGCCCGACGAGAACTGGGAGTTTGCGGTCTGGGGCCGCAATCTGGGCGACGAGCAATATGTCTCCCAGGGCCTCGATGTCGGCGCGCTCGGATACGGCAACCGCAACTACAACGCGCCGATGACGTTCGGCGCGACGCTCACCTATCGCTGGAATTGAAGCGGCGTACGGCAGGGACCGCCGGCCCCGGCGTTCCCCCGCAATGGTGCGCTCGAGAGGACTCGAACCTCCACGGTGTTACCCGCTAGCACCTCAAGCTAGTGCGTCTACCAATTCCGCCACGAGCGCCCTTGAGGAAGGGCCGGGGGGTATCAGAAGGCCCCTGGCCCCGCAAGGGCGCGCCGCCGGCGCCAAAAATCGCCGGGAACCGGCGGAACCGGCTGGTTAAGCCCACGTTGATCCAGGGTTCGGAGAGGGCCCGCTCCGTTCGAAATTCGGATGGAGAAAACGATGTCGCAATCCTGGAAAACACTCGCCGCGCTGGCGCTCGTTACGGGCGCTTTGTCCATTTCGGCCTGCAACACGATCCAAGGCGCGGGCGAAGACGTCTCGGCGGCCGGCAGCGCCGTGACCAATGCGGCCGAAGAAACCGAAGACGAACTCACGGACGACAACCCCAACACTCCGTAACGGTTCGAGACGCGCTATCGCCCCCCAAGCGCGTCCAAGAAGCCGCCGGCAAGCCGCCCTCCCCCGCGCGCGCTTCCGGCGGCAATTCTTTGTGGAATGCGCTCAAGCCGCCTGAGCGTGAAATTCGTGCACGTTCGCGGGCTCCGTCACGGTGATGCAGAGGCGCTCGCCATCGATCGTGATTTCGCCCCTCGCGATGGGGTGGTTGTTCGCGAGGATCCAGAGCTGATCGGCCTCGCCCGTGTCGAGCGGGATGACGGCGCCGCGCCCCATGCGCAGGAGCTGATGCATCGGCAGGTGCGCGCGCCCGAGGACGACGCTGATCTCGACCTTGACGCTATGGACCTGGGTTTTGTCGGACACGCCTGCGACCCAATATAGAGCAAGCTACAATTCGACACTGAAACGGTTTCCTAGACGTGAACGATTCGCCTTCGATCGGCTGGGCCGTCTCCAAGGGGCTGACGCCCTACCCGGAGGCCGTCGCGTTCATGGAGGCGCGCGCGGCGCAGATTGCGGCCGGCGAGGCAGGAGAGCTGGTATGGCTCTTGGAGCACCCGCCGCTCTACACGGGCGGCGTGAGCGCCCGCGCGGAAGACCTGATCGAGCCGGAGCGCTTCCCTGTCTTCAAGACGGGCCGCGGCGGGCAATTCACGTATCACGGCCCCGGCCAGCGCGTGGCCTACGTGATGATGGACCTGCGCCGGCGCGGACGCGACGTCTCCTGCTTCGTGCGCGATCTTGAGCGCTGGCTGATCGCGGCGCTGGCGCGCTTCAACGTGGAGGCCGGCGTGCGCGACGGGCGCATCGGGGTCTGGGTCGAGCGCAAGGGGCCGGGTTGGGCGCGAGAGGATAAGATCGCCGCGATCGGCATCCGCTTGCGGAAGTGGGTGAGCTTCCACGGCATCGCCTTCAACGTGGAGCCCGACCTCTCGCATTTCTCCGGCATCGTGCCGTGCGGCATCAGCGAACATGGCGTGACGAGCCTGGCTGACCTTGGCCTGCCCGTCTCCATGGACGAAGCCGACGAAGCGCTGCGCGGCGCGTTTCATGACGTGTTCGGACAAACCGCGCGCGCGGATGCACCGCTTTGGCCCGCGCAGACGACGAACTTGCGGTAGGTCGACGAACTTGCGGTAGGTCGCGCGCTACTGAGTGCCGTCGCGGGGCGCGGGTGCAGAGCCTGTCTCCGCCGCCATCGGTCGCGCTTCGGTCAGCAGAACAAAGTACATGTATGGCTGTCCTGTACTGGACATTCTTGGCTGCGCACGCTCGATCATGTTGAGCGCGGCCATGAACCTCCCGCCTCTCATGCTCATGGCGGCGATGCCGCTGACACGGCCGCGAAAGCGCACGGGCTGACCTTCTGACATGGCCCGCCATTCATTTCGAGCGTCGCCAGATGGATAGATGTTCGCGACAGCGAAACCCGGCACACTCGACGGAAGATCGATCATCACTCGAAACGGTTGCCCAGGCATTAGATCGTCGGTTTCCAGTCCGGCAAAGGTTCCCTCGAAAATGACATCGCCCCGGAAGGCGCGCATGACTGGAGTGCCCGGCGATATGACTTCGCCTTGGTTCATCGTCACTCTGCCCGCCTGAGGAAATTCTGGGGACTCCGGATTAGCGCGTTCCGCGCTCTCCATGAATTGGCTGACGCTTTGCCCGAACTCGCTCCACGAGGTGCGCCACGGCTCATTCCCTAGAGGAGCTTCAGCGCCGCAAGATGACAGCGCGGCCAATGCAGCGAAAAGGGCCGAGATGATGGTCAGACGCATGACGGAGCACCTCAACCAAAGGAAAATATGACGTCCAGGCGCAACCAAAGGGTGCCAGATTGCATGACGTGTCAAGCCGTGAGGATCGGAACGCGGCCGCATAAGAAGCGTCACGCTTCCCGCGCTTGGCTAGTTTGGGCGCGGTTTTCCGTCATCGTTCGTTCAAGCAACGCCAAGCGCGCGAGCTTTATGTGACGGTTCGTGCGGCGCGCGCCTTCACGCCAGCTCCACCAGCACCTCGTCGGCCGCGACGCTGGCGCCGGCCGCGACATTCACTTTCGCGACCTTGCCGTCCCGCTCGGCGCGGATGATGTTCTGCATCTTCATCGCTTCGACGATGGCGACGCTCTCGCCGGCCTTCACCTCCTGGCCCTGTTTCACTTCGACGGCGACGACGAGACCGGGCATCGGCGAGAGGATGGTTTTCGAGGTGTCGGCCGGCTTCTTCTCGGGCAGGCGGCGATGGAGCTCGGCGCCGCGCGCGGACGCGACAAGCGCGTTGGCCGCCACGCCGCGCAGACGCATGTGGAAGCCTTCGCCCCTGGGCTTGATCTTCACGGCGAACGGCGCGCCGGCAAAGCTCCCGGCCATCACGGGCAGACCGGGGCGCCAATCGCTCGCGATCTCTTTCGATTCACCCTCATTGATCGAAACGAACGCGCCGCCTTCAGAGAGCTTCACGCGCGCTTCGACGCGGGCCCCGCCGAGCGTGATGTGCCACACGCCATTGGGCCGCCGAACGCCGTTCACCTGGCCGGAGACGCGCTTGGCGCGATCGGCCGAGAGCGCGTGCGCGTAAGCGGCCGCGGCGGCAAGCAGTTCGCTCTGCTCGCTCGTCGGCGCGACGCCGTGAAAGCCGTCCGGGAATTTCTCCTTGATGTAGGCGGTGGTGAACTTGCCGGACCGGAAGGTCTTCTCCTCCATCACGGCGCCGAGGAACGGGATGTTGTCCTGAATGCCTTCGATGACGAATTCATCGAGAGCGCGGGCCTGCGCATCGATCGCCGCGAGGCGGTTGGGCCCGTGCGTCACGAGCTTCGCGATCATCGGATCGTAGAACATCGAGACTTCATCGCCTTCGCGCACGCCGGTGTCGTTGCGCACGACGGCATCGCCTGTCGGGCCCTCCTGCGGCGGGCGATAACGCTTGAGGCGCCCGATGGACGGCAGGAAGTTGCGATATGGATCCTCCGCATAGATGCGGCTCTCCACCGCCCAGCCGTTGATCTTCAAATCCTTCTGCTTGAGCGGCAGCTTCTCGCCTGCCGCCACGCGGATCATCATCTCCACGAGATCGATTCCGGTGATCATCTCCGTCACCGGATGCTCAACCTGGAGCCGGGTGTTCATCTCGAGAAAATAGAAGCTCTTGTCGGCGCCCGAGGCGACGAACTCGACGGTCCCCGCGCTATCGTAATTGACGGCCTTGGCGAGCGCGACGGCCTGCGCGCCCATCGCCATGCGCGTCTCTTCATCGAGGAGCGCGGAAGGCGCCTCTTCGATCACTTTCTGATTGCGCCGCTGGATGGAGCATTCGCGTTCGAAAAGATGCACGACATTGCCGTGCTTATCGCCCATCACCTGAATTTCGATGTGCCGCGGCGCGGTGACGAATTTCTCGATGAAGATGCGGTCGTCGCCGAAGGCGTTCTTCGCCTCTGCGCGGACCGCCGGAAAGCCTTCCTCCACCTGCTTGCGGTTTTCCGCGACGCGGATGCCCTTGCCGCCCCCGCCCGCGCTGGCTTTGATCATCACCGGATAGCCGATCTCCTCCGAGATCGTGACCGCGTGCTTCACATCCGCGATCTCGCCCACGTAGCCGGGCACGCACGAGACGCCCGCTTCGCCCGCGGTGCGCTTCGATTCAATCTTGTCGCCCATCGCGCGGATGGCGCCCGGATTGGGCCCGATGAAAACGATCTTCTCTTTCGCCAGCCGCTCGGCGAAGCCCGCGTTCTCGGAGAGAAAGCCGAAGCCGGGATGGACCGCCTCCGCCTTCGTTTTACGCACGGCCGCGACGATCTTGTCCGCGACGAGATAGGATTCAGACGCCGGCGCCGGGCCGATCGCCACGGCCTCATCCGCCATCTCGACGGCGAGGCTGTCCTTATCCGCTTCCGAATAGACGAGCGCCGTTTTGATCCCCATGCGGCGCGCCGTCCTGATGATGCGGACGGCGATCTCCCCGCGATTGGCGATCAGAATTTTCGAGAACATCCAGGCCCTCCGGCGGCGCGCCGGCTGGCATAACGGGACGATGACAAAGGTGCAAACCTTTGCCCCAAGGGCAGCGTGCGCCCTCCTGGCTCAGTAATCGAAGAGCTTCTTATCCCGCTCGGCGCGGCGCTTGGCGGCGGCGACCACATGCGCCTGGAGATCGTCGCGAGAGAGCGCCGCGGCCTCCCCGCCCGGATCGAGATTGTGCTCGGCGATGAGCGCAAGCAGCGCATCTCGATTGTGCGAGATGAGCGCCTCTTCGAGCGCATCCTCCCCGCCGCGCTGGAAGAGGCCGACGGGATTGATGTCCGGGGGCGGCGCGGCGGCGCGCTTCTTGGGCTTCGTGGCGGGCGGCGGCGGCGCGGGCGCGGGCACGGCCGGCGCGCTCTCTTCTTCGGCTTCGACCGCCTCGATCACTTCATCGGCCACGTCGCGCCGCGAGTCGTGCGTGCGCAGGATGGCGTCGAGCCGATCGGCAAATTCGGGATTGCGCCGCGCTTCGCGGCGAATCTCGTTGAACAGGCGGTCGAGCGACTTGTTGAGGCTCATAGGGCCGGGGCCATCTCCAGCTTGGCGAGAAACTCGTCGCCCATCTTTTTCACGATAGGCGCCATCATCCCGTATTTCTGTTCGAACGTGCGCGGGCTTTCTGACCATTCAGCCGCCTTGGCGATATCGACATGCTGGGGCACGCGCACATCGAACATCGCCTCCCCGAGATTGTCCTTGAGCAGGCCCGCTTCCGAGCGATGCAAGCTCATCGTCTCGTCGTACTTCGTGGTGAGCACGAAGAGATTGGAGGGCCCGCCCCGCCGCTCATTGATGAGCCGAAGCGCGCGGCGCCGGAACGTGATGAGGCCCAAACGCGAAACATAGTCTGGGATCGTCGGCACGATGATCGCATCCGCCGCGATGAGCGCGGCTTCCGCGAACAACGAAATGCCCGGCGGGCAATCGATCAGGATGACGTCCGTCTCGTTGACGACGGTGCGCAGGCCGTGCGCGAAGCGCTCGCAAATCCATTTCTGGATCGCGTCGATATGAAAGCCGCGCTTCACGAAGCTCTCGATCATGTCCCGCTCGACCATGCGGAACTCGGGCGCCGCGGCGCAGAGCGACACGTCCGGCTTGCCCTTCAAGTCCGAGACCTTGTGCTCGACGAGGCTTTTGAAGGGCTTCGGCTTCTCTTGGAGCGCATAGGCCTCAAAATAGAAATCGAGCGTGCGTTCGGCTTCGCGGAGCTCGTTCCACTTCTCCGGCCCCGCCATCATGATCGAGGCGTTGGTCTGCGGATCGAGATCGATCAGCAGCACGCGGCGGCGGTGATGCACCGCCAGCGTCTCCGCGAGCGAGACGGACGTCGTCGACTTGCCGACGCCGCCCTTCATGTTGATGACCGACACGAGCCGTGCGGGCATGTTCTTGGCCCCTTTGATCCAACGCCGTTCGCGAGACGGCAGACGCTTGCGTGCGAGCGGTTTTCATTCAGTTAATGAACGGTGAAATTTCGCCCGACGCCGCACACGGACGAAGTTTGGCGGCGCAAATGGGGCGTTTGGAACGTCCCGGCGCGTGTCATCCACATAAAGGCGCATGCGCCTTGGCCTTTTTCTTTTTGTGGACGGAATGAGAGACCGCGCGCCGCCTCAATTTCAACGCGGCCTTGCATTTCTTTTCCGCAATGAGAGAGTCCGGGCGGGAGGTCTGTCCCATGAGATTTGCGCAAATTGTATGGCTCGCGGCGGCCGCTTGCATGCTGGCCGGCCCCCCGGCCATGGCTCAATCGGAAGAGGATGAGCCCTTCCGCGAAATCATCGTGGTCCGCACCGCGCAAGGCACCGTGACCACGCAGGACGGCGAACAGCTCTTCGACCGGCTGCAGGACGAGCCCTACTATTTCCGGCCGGGGAACGTTTATCAGTACCCGTCCGACTGCAACACGCAGCGCGGTTGCCGCGTGGTGGTGACGCGCGAACAGACGGGCCGCTACGTCGACACCATCTTTGTCCCGCCGCTTCAGCGCAGCATGTACTCGGGCCGCGACGATTCCGCCTCGCGCAACACGCGCTCCTACAACAGCCGCTACCAGGGCGACCGCTACGAACGCACCTATCGCGCGCAGGAGGAATTGGGCGACGAGCGCGACGCCGGGCGCTATCGCGGGGATCGTCACGATACGGACGATCGCTACCGCAACGACGAGGAATGGGACGACGACAGCGAGCCGGAAGGCTAGTTTACGGCTCGCTACAACCTGCGATATATTGCGCGCGGGGACCGGGCACATGCCGGAAATCGTGGCGTGGACGTTCGAGCGATTGGCGGGACGCGCTTGGTTCGCGGCGTCCAATACGCTGTCCGTAATTGGCGCCATCAGCGTAGTGGATGATCTCCAAACGTGGCGGGTTGCCATCGAAGCGGTCGCGCAGTGGCTCGGCGCGCACCTTCAACTCTTGTATGTTTGGTTGTTGGCTGTCGGCACCGCAATTCACACGGTCGTTGAAGTCTACCGAGACATCGTCCACCCCATTGTCCACTGGCTGTTACAATGGGTTCCGTTTGAAATTCCTGGCGTGGTGATTGATCTCGGCATCGTCGTGTCTCTTGCTGTTGGGGGCGTCACCCGCGCGAGACTTGCCGCCCAAATGCCCTATGCATCGGCAAAGGCTCGCTTTGAAAGACTAGTTCGAAGAGAGCTGGAGAGAGACGGGATACAGCTGGACAGATCTGACTTCGAGCGCGTCATCTCCTACATCACGAGTTCTTCCTATCGAATTCACATGCATAGAGGCCAAGACCCAGAAATCATGCGACTGCTCGGAGGACGCATCGACAAGTACGCTGACATGTTTGGCTATCAAGCTTATGAAGACGTCATCGGACGGCCCAGACGACAGCTGGACAGATTTGAGCAGTTGGAAAATCGGCTTGTGCACTTCTGGGCAGTTGTGTCTTTCGCGTTGGCCTCGTTTGTCTTCTTGGATTGGATCGCCTTCTCGGTGGTCATGAGCGCTTAGTTGGCGCGCTCCTTCATCAGCACAAGCTCCTCCGCCGCCGTGGGGTGCAGCGCCACGGTCGCATCCCATTGCGCCTTGGTGAGCCCGGCTTTGACCGCGATGGCGGCCACTTGAACCATCTCCGGCGCGTCGCGCCCGACGATATGCACGCCGACGACTTTGTCGTTCTCCGGATGCACGACGAGCTTCATCAGCATCTTCTCCTCATTTCCGGCGAGGATGTGCTTCATCGGGCGGAATGTCGCTTTGTAGATGTGCGCTGAGCCGTAAGCGTCTTCGGCTTGCTTCTGCGTCAAACCGACCGCGCCGATGGGCGGACGCCCGAAGACGGCCGTCGGCACGTCGGCGTGATCGACTTTGGTGGGGCGCTTGTTGAACTCGGAATCCGCGAACGCATGCCCTTCGCGGATGGCGATGGGCGTGAGTTGAAGCCGGTCCGTCACGTCTCCGATGGCGAAGACGGAAGAGACGTTGGTGCGCGAATAATCGTCGACCGCGACGGCGCCGTGCACATCGACTTTGACGCCGGCGGATTCGAGGCCGAGGCCATCGACTGAAGGATCGCGCCCGATCGCCGCCATCACCAGCCCGGCGTCGATCTTCACGCCGCCCGCCAGCGTCACCTCATAGCCTTTGCCGGATTTTGCGATCTCTTGCGGGTGCGCGTGCTCGAGGATCGTGACGCCCGTGCGCCGAAGCTCCATCTCGACGAAGGCGCGCGCATCGTCGTCGAAGCCGCGCAGGATGCGGTCCCCGCGATAGAGGATCGTCACCTCGACGCCGAGGCCCGAAAAGATCGTCGCGAACTCGACCGCGATATAGCCCCCGCCGATGATGGCGATGCTCTCCGGCAATTTCTCCAGTAGGAAGGCATCGTTTGAATCGATCGCGAGATCGCCGCCTTTGACGTTATCAAGCGCACGCGGCTTGCCGCCGGTGGCGACAAGAATGCGTGCGGCGGTGACGCCGCGCTTTGCCTTCTTGAGTTCGACGCCGTTCGGCCCCGTCACCTCCGCGCGGTCCGCAAAGATTTCGACGCCAGCCTTCTTCAGATTGGCTTCATAGAGCCCCGAGAGGCGCGAGACTTCCGCCTGCACATTGTCCCGCAGCGTCTTCCAATCGAAGCGCACGTCCTCCGCGCTCCAACCGAAGGCGCGCGCATCTTCGAACGCCTGGCCAAAATCGCTGCCGTAAACGAGCAGCTTCTTCGGCACGCAGCCGCGGATGACGCACGTGCCGCCGATCCGGTATTCTTCCGCGATGGCGACGCGCGCGCCGGCGAGCGCCGCAATCCGCGCCGCACGCACGCCGCCCGAACCCGCGCCGATGACGAATAGATCGTAGTCGAAATCGGCCATGCGCTCGTCCGGATGCTGCTCAGTTCTTCATGTAGGAAGGGAGCCACCCTTCATGCGCGGCGCGAAGTTCGGAAAGCCCGAGCTTCTCCGTTTTCCCCGCGCTGCCGAAAAAGCCGAGCGATTGGCCGCCGACTTCGCCGACGATCAGCACCTCGACGCCCGCTTCCTTCGCCCGCTCCTCGATTTGGGTTACGCGCGCCTCGGGAATGGCGATGAGATAGCGCGCCTGATCCTCCCCGAAGAGGAAGCCTGCATCGGAAAGCGCGCCGCGATAGCCGAGCGTGACGCCCACATCGCTTTCAAGCGCCATCTCCGCCGCCGCGCACGCGATCCCGCCGTCAGAGCAATCGTGGCAGACGCGGACCAGCCCCGCCTCGATCAGCCCACGGACGAACGCGCCGTTCTTCTTCTCGTCCGCGAGATTGACCGGCGGCGGCGCGCCCTCTTCGCGGCCGTGAATCTCGCGCAGATAGATCGATTGCCCGAGATGGCCCGCGTGCGCGCCGACCAGCACGAGAAGATCGCCCGCCTGCATCCCGCCGATCGTCGCGTGCTTCGACAAGTCTTCGATCAGCCCCACGCCGCCGATCGCCGGCGTCGGCAGGATCGCTTGCCCGTTCGTCTCATTGTAGAGCGAGACGTTGCCGCTGATGACGGGAAAGTCGAGCGCGCGGCACGCTTCCGCCATGCCTTCAATCGCGGCCACGATCTGGCCCATGATCTCCGGCTTCTGCGGATTGCCGAAATTGAGATTGTCCGTCACCGCGAGCGGCTTCGCGCCCGTCGCACTGATGTTGCGCCACGCTTCCGCGACCGCCTGCTTGCCGCCTTCGTAGGGATCGGCCTCGACATAGCGGGGCGTGACGTCGCTCGTCATCGCCAAGGCGCGGTTGCTGCCGTGCAGGCGCACGATCGCCGCGTCCGCGCATTGGCCGCTGTCGTCGATCGTGTCGGCCATCACGTGGCGATCGTATTGCTGCCAGATCCAGCGCTTCGAGCACATATCGGGCGAGGACATGATGGTGAGCATGGTCTCGGAGAAATTTGGACCGCCGGCTTCCAGCCGGCCGAGCGGAGCCGGCTGGAAGCCGGCGGTCCGCTCCAGCTTCACATACGGCCGTTCATATTTCGGCGCTTCATCCGCCAGCGGGCCGAGCGGCAAATCGCACACGATCTCGCCGTGCCAGCGCAACGTGAGGTGCTGCGTGTCCGTCGTGCGCCCGATGACGGCCGCATCGAGCCCCCATTTATCGAAGATGCGCTTGGCTTCCTCTTCGCGCCCCGGCTTCAGCACCATGAGCATCCGCTCCTGGCTTTCGCTGAGCATGAATTCGTAAGGCGTCATGCCCTCTTCGCGCGCGGGCACGAGATCGAGATCGAGTTCGATGCCCGCTTCGCCCTTCGACGCCATTTCGACGGAGGAGCTGGTGAGACCCGCCGCGCCCATATCCTGAATGCCGATGATCGCGTCCGTCGCCATGAGCTCCAGGCACGCTTCGATCAGCAGCTTCTCCAAGAACGGATCGCCGACCTGCACTGTCGGGCGCTGCGCTTCGGCTTCATCGTCAAACTCCGCGGAAGCCATCGTCGCGCCGTGAATGCCGTCGCGGCCGGTCTTGGCGCCGACATAGACGACAGGATTGCCCGCGCCCTTGGCGGCGCTGGTGAAGATGCGGTCCTTCGGCGCCACACCCACGCACATCGCGTTGACGAGAATGTTGCCGTTGTAGCGCGGATGGAAATTCGTCTCCCCCGCGACCGTCGGCACGCCGACGCAATTGCCGTACCCGCCGATCCCACGCACGACGCCGTCAACCAGGCGGCGCGTCCTGGGGTGCGAAGGATCGCCGAAGCGCAGCGCGTTCAACAATGCAACGGGCCGCGCGCCCATCGTGAACACGTCCCGCAGAATGCCGCCGACGCCCGTCGCCGCGCCCTGATAAGGCTCGATGTAGGAAGGGTGATTGTGCGACTCCATCTTGAAGATGCACGCGAGCCCCTCGCCAATGTCGATCGCGCCGGCGTTCTCGCCCGGCCCGTAGATCACGTGCGGCGCTTTCGTGGGGAACTTCGCGAGATGCACGCGGCTCGATTTGTAGGAGCAATGCTCGCTCCACATCACCGAGAAAATCCCCAGCTCCGTCACATTGGGAAGGCGCCCCAATTTCTGGACCACGAGATCGTATTCTTCCTTCGAGAGGCCGAATTCTTCGGCCAGCGCCAGTGTGCCAGGCGCGGTCGGGGCGTAGGGCATGGGGCAAGCACTTAAGGGGCGTCGCGAAGCCCCGCAATGCGCCCGCCCCTGCGGCACGCTCGACAGGAGAGCGCCTGCCCGCTACCTCAGCCCCACCAAGGGAGAATGAGCATGCGCGAAGTCACTTTCGCCGATCTGCCGGGCCTCGTGGGCCAGGAGACGGGCGTGTCCGATTGGGTCGAGATCACGCAGGACCGCGTGAACCAGTTCGCCGAAGCGACGGGCGATCATCAATGGATCCACGTCGATGTGCCGCGCGCCACCAAGGAGATCGGCGGCCCCATCGCGCACGGCTATCTGACCCTCTCGCTCATCCCCTATCTCTCCTCCGGCATGATGCGCATTTCGGGCGTCACGCGCGGCATCAATTACGGCTCCGACAAGGTACGCTTCACCAACATGGTGCGCGTAGGCAAGAAGGTGCGCATGCGCCAGAAGCTGCTCTCCGCCGAGCCGAAGGCGGGTGGCCTCCAGCTCAAGAACGAATGCACGATCGAGATCGAGGGCGAGGAGCGCCCCGCCTGCGTCGCCGAGACCATCTCCATCATCTACGGCGCATAATGTGCTGACGCTCGTCGAGGCGATCTCCCTCGCGGGCGATCGCGCCAAGCAGAACGACGACGCCATGGGCGCCGCCGGCGAGTGTGCGTGGGTGATCGACGGCGCAACCGATCTGCACGATGCGCCGCTCACGGATGCAGCGTCGGACGCCGCTTGGCTGGCGGCATCCCTCAACACATCTCTCTACGATATGGCAGCGACCTACTACAGGTTCGGCGCTGATGAAGGTGACATGCAAACGTCGCTGCACCATTCGGCTGAGTTTGTCCTCGCCGACTTCTCGCGGCACGCAGATCCCGACCACTTGGAACGTTGGCGACTCCCGACTGCATCGGTGCTGACGATCAGCGAATACGAGGGGGAGGTCGTCGGGATCGACCTCGGCGATTGCCGCTGCTTCGCTCTGGACGCCGCGAACGCGTCTCATGCCGTGGGCGGGCCGCCTCAAGCAGCCGATCAAGAGAGCAAACGCGCCGCTGTTGCCGCCACAAAGGCTGGCGACACGCCCCTTCTGAAGCACGCCGACACATTAGATTATCTGCGCGGCGTCCGCGCAAAGCACAACACGACGGACGGTTATTGGGTCTTTGGTCTCAATCCCGATTGCGCCTTTCACGCCCGCGCCTGGAGACTAAATCTCGCGCGTCCGGCGCACATTCTTCTTTGCACGGACGGGTTCTCGGCGCTCGTCGATCGCTATGAGGCGTATGATGCGGCCGGCCTAGTCAACGCGGCGCGCGAAAAGGGTCTCCAGGCCTTGGGCGGCGAACTCCGCGAGATCGAAAGCCAAGACGCATCGAGCGCCAAGCACCCGCGCTGGAAGCGGTCCGACGACGCCACCGCCCTCCTCCTTCGCCTCACATGAGCCCCATGCCAACTCCGCCTTCCGCGCGCAGAGAACCCAAGAAGATCGAGCAACTCGGCCGCGCACGCGTTGATGAATACGCGTGGCTGAAAGATGAGAATTGGCAGGCGGTGATGCGCGATCCATCGATGCTGCGCGCCGATATCCGCGCCCATCTCGAAGCTGAGAACGCCTACACCAAGGCAATGATGGCCGACACCGAAGCGCTGCAGGAGCAGCTCTTCCAGGAGATGAAGGGCCGCATCAAGGAAGACGATTCAAGCGTGCCGGCGCCCGACGGCGCCTGGGAATATTACGCGCGCTTCGAAACGGGCGCGCAGCATCCGCGCCACGTGCGCTGGCCGCGCGGCGGCGGCGATGAGGAGCTGTTGCTCGATGTCGACGCGCAGGCGAAGGGCCACGATTACTATCACGTCGGCGAAGCTGAGCACGCACCCGATCATTCGCTCTTCGGCTACGCTGTCGATGCGCAAGGCAGCGAATACTACACGATCCATGTGCGCGATCTGGCGACAGGCGCCGACCTGCCCGATCCCATAACGTCGGCAGACGGCCAATTCGCCTTCTCGCCGTGCAGCAAGTGGCTTTTCTGGATTTGGCGCGACGAGAACGGCCGCCCGAGCAAAGTCTTCCGCCGCCCAGCGCGCGGCGGCGAGGACGTGCTCGTTTACGACGAGAAAGACGAAGGCTTTTTCTTAGGCGTAGGGCTGACGGAGGACCGTCGCTTCATCGAAATCACCTGCGGCAATCAGGAGCAATCCGAACAGCGTTTCATTCCGGCGGATGATCCCACCGCGTCGCCTATCGTGTTTCATCCGCGCGAAGCGGCGCTGCGCTACGAAGCGACCCACTGGAACGGCCGCTGGCATATCCGCACCAATGCGGACGGCGCGGTCGATTTCAAGGTCATGGTCTGCGAGGAGAGCCAAACCGGCCGCGCGCACTGGCGCGATTTCCTTCCCCACGAACCGGGCCGCTTCATCATCGGCTTAGGCGCATTCGCGGGCCATCTCGTGCGGCTGGAGCGCGTCAATGCATTGCCGCGTATCGTGATCCGCGCACGCGACGGCGACGAGCACGCGATCGCGTTCGATGAGGAGGCGTATTCGCTCGATCTTGAGCCCGGATTCGAGTTCGAAACGCAAACGCTGCGCTTCATCTACAATTCGCCGACCACGCCGCGCCAATGGTTCGATTACGACATGGCCGCGCGCACCCGCGCTTTGCGCAAAGCGCAGGAAGTGCCCTCCGGCCACGATCCATCGCACTACGTCGCGCGCCGCATCAGCGCCAAAGCGCCGGACGGCGCCGACGTGCCGATGACGCTGGTGCTGCGCAAGGATGCGCCGCTCGATGGACGTGCGCCCGTGCTGCTCTACGGCTACGGCTCTTACGGCCATTCGCTGCCCGCCGACTTTTCCATCCGCCGTCTCTCGCTGGTCGATCGGGGATGGATCTACGCCATCGCGCATGTGCGCGGCGGATCGGAGAAGGGCTGGGGCTGGTTCCTGGATGGCCGCAAGTTCGCGAAGAAGAACACGTTCACCGATTTCATCGCCTGCGCCGAAGGGCTGATCGCGCAGAATTATGCGGGCGCGGGAAACATCGTCGCCGAGGGCGGCTCCGCAGGCGGGCTTTTGATGGGCGCAATCGTCAACATGCGGCCCGATCTTTGGGCGGGCGTCATCGGCGCTGTGCCGTTCACCGACGTGTTGAACACGATGAGCGATGTGTCGCTGCCGCTCACGCCGCCCGAATGGCCCGAATGGGGCAATCCGCTCGAGGACGAAGCGGCCTACGATTACATCGCCTCCTACTCCCCCTACGATCAGATCGCGCCGCGCCCTTATCCTGCGATCTTGGCGACGGGCGGGCTCTCCGATCCGCGCGTCACCTATTGGGAGCCGGCCAAATGGGTCGCGCGGCTGCGCGCGCACACGACGAGCGAGCGGCCGGTCCTGCTCAAACTCAACATGGACGCAGGCCACGCGGGCGCGGCCGGGCGCTTCGATTTCCTGAAAGAGATTGCGTTCGATTTCGCATTCGCGCTGAAGGCCATCGGCGCTCAGGAAGCCGGCGCGCCTATCTGACCTGGCTGCGCCGCGCGAGGATCAGCTCCAATTCCTCGAGCGTCAACGCGTTGTTGCGATCCTCATCCAGCAAGCGAAAACGCTCCTCGCTGACGGAGGCGAATTCCTCGCGCGTGACGCGCCGGTTGAAATCCAGATCGGCGGCCATCACGGGCTCGCGTTCGCGCAGCAGACTGGCGATCAACAGGCGCGCCGGTGTGCGATCGGGCCGGCGCCGCTGCAACAGCTGCCCGTTGCGATAGACGTATTGGCTGCGCCTGCGCGCGCGCGGCTCATCGATCGACTGCGCGTAAGCGAAGAGCTGCTCGAGCTGTGGGGTTTCGCGCCGCCGCAACGCGGAGACCTCGACGGACGTCGCCAGGCCGTCGTCATCCTCATCCACCTCGGAGAAGAAGCGCGCGCCGTCCGCGACGAACTCGGCCTGCGTCATGCGCCGATCGTGATCGCCATCCGCGCGGCCGAACCATTCGGCTATGGCGGAGCGCTCTCCCGCGCCGAGCCGCATCGGTTCTCCATGCGGCGTGATGAAATAGACCGGCCCGCTCCCCTCCGCGACGACGATTGGATCGGGGTTCGCGGCGCACCCCGTCAGAAACAAAAGTGCCAACAGCGCGGCGCGCATGGAAAGCATCCTCCAGCGCCGAGTTTCCGCCGCCGCGCGGAAATTGTGAAGCCTTGGCCATGCGCCAGGCAGCGCCTTCACGCGCCCTTGAAGTCCAGCCTTCAGCATGCAGAAAGAAGCCATGGATGGATCAGGCTCCGGCGACCGCATCAATCCCGTCGCACTCATCACGGGCGCGGCCTCGGGCATCGGGGCGGCCACGGCCGCGCGCCTCGCCTCGCGCGCGAGCGGGGGGCTCATCCTGATCGACCGCAACGAGGAGGCGCTCAATGTCTTCGCGGACGATTTGGACGATGCGCCAGAGCGCGTCTCCACACTGGCGTTCGACGTCTCCGATCCGATGCGCTGGCGCGACGCCGCGGATTTCATCACAGCCCAGTATGGCCGCCTCGATTGGGCAGTCGCGAACGCCGGCGTGACGCATTCCGCCACCATCGCGGACCAGGACTATGACGAGTGGCGCCGCGTGCTCGCCACCAATCTCGACGGCGTCTTCCTCACGCTGCAGACGGCGATGCCGCTCATGCGTGTGAATACGCTGGGCGGCGCGATCGTGGTGGTGGCGTCGGCGTCCGGGATCAAAGCGGAGCCGGGCGTGGGCGCCTACGGCGCATCGAAAGCAGCTGCGCTGCAATTGGCGCGCGTCGCAGCGAAGGAAGGCGCGGGCGACCGCATCCGCGTCAACGCGGTCGCGCCCGGCGGCGTGGAGACGCCGATGTGGCGCGACGCGGCGTTCTTCCAGGAGATCGTGCGCGAGACGGGCAGCGAGGCGGCCGCCTTCCAGCGCATGGCGGAAATGGCCACGCCGCTTGGCCATTATGCCTCAGCCGACGATATCGCGCGCACGATCGAAAATCTGCTCGTCGATCCGGCGCCTGTGACGGGCGCAACGATCGTCATCGACGGCGGCTACACGCTTTAATCAGCAGACGGAACGAAGAGCGCCGGAATTTCCTTTGGCACGCGGCGCACACGCCGTGTCTCCGCTTCGATCAAGCACCAATCGGATTTGATCTCCGCGGCGGGCTTATCGCTTCCGGCCTTGTAGATAGCGACAAAGCGCGTCCACACCGCGCCGCGCGGCGCCGGCGCGACCCAGGTGCGCGCCTCGATCCGATCGCCGAGCACCAGTTCGGCGCGGTAGTCGATCTCGTGGCGCGTCACGACCCAGATGTAGCGCGCCAGCAAATCGTCCGTCGCCCGCGCACGCCAATGCGCGGTCGCGATCTCCTGCGCCCAGCGCAAATAGATTCCGTTGTTGACGTGCCCAAGTTCGTCGATGTCGTCAGGCTTGATGGTCAGCGGCAGCGTGAAGACGCCCGCTGGCGGGCTCAATGCGGCCCTGCGTCGTTCGCCGCTTCAAAGCGCGGCAGCGCTTCGAGCGCATCGGCAAGCTCGCCGCGCACGCGGCAGAGCGCGCGGTCGATCGCGCGCGATTCAAGCGCGCCGGAGCGGCCGATCTTTTCGGCGTCCTCGCACGCATCGGCGAGAGCCCAGAGCCCGAGCCCGCGCGCGGAGCCTTTGAGCATGTGCGCCGCGTCCGCCCAGGTGCTCACCGCCGCATCGGGAATGAGGAGACGATTCCAAAGCTCCGCCTGCGCGCGGAAGAGCTGCAGAATCTCAGCCTGCAGCGCGGCATCGCCGCCTGTCATGTGGCGGAAGTGTTCCGCATCGAGTTTGGCGCGCGCGCCCATGTCCCTACCATAAGCCTCTTGCCGGGCATTCTTAAGGCGCCGCTCGTTAAGCGCCCGTTGATATTTTTTAGGGAATCGCGGGAACGCCGACAAGCCAAGCGTGTCCGTACGCAATTGCAGCATAGGCCGCGAGCGCCACGAGCGGCCGCCATCCGAGTTCGCTCCAAACGATCCGATTTCGCCCCTGCACAATGGCGGCGAACGGCACGTTCGAGGTGACTGCGGCGAACTTCGCCCAGTGCTCGGGATCGCGCGCGGCGGATTTCCGGTCGATCGAGCGCGTGCCCAAGAGCGCCATGAGGCCGAACACCCCGAACATCATCACGGCGAAGCGCTCGCCGTTCGCAAGGAGATGCCCCGCCGCCCAGATCGCCACCGCCCAGAGAAAAGGATGGCGCGTGATGCGGACCATGCCCTTGGCCGGCTCTTCCCGTTTGAGCGCGCCCTCCAGGCCGGCTGTCGTAGGATTGAGCGTCAAAAGCCCCGTAGCGCCGATCAGAAACGCCAGAAGCGTCAGGCCCTGCGCCGCGTAGCGGCCCCACTCAGGCGGCGCGTAAAGCGGCGTCATCAGCGGATGATCGGGCGCGCGATGGATTTCGACGAAGGCGAAGCCGAGCCAGATGAGCAGCGCCGCGGACGCCAGCGAAAAGAGCCCGCGATAAGGCCCCTCCCCGATCCGCCCGACAACCAAGGCGCGCGCGCCGGTGGCGGAGAGACCGACATGCAGCAGCAGGAAGAGCGTCAACGCCCACGTGAACCCGGACATGATGGCCATCGCCGCCTCCCGATATGACGCTAGCTTGCCCGCCCGCGCGCGCCCGGCCAAGACGCGCCAAGGACGCACGCGATCGCGCCCGCCCTTCGCAAACGCGGCGCCAGCCCTTGCGCGATTGGCGGTTGATTTCACCGCCCCCGGCGCTAACTACGCGCTTCGCGTTGGATCGGACCGATTCAAGACGCGGCGGGTGTATAGCTCAGTCGGTAGAGCAGCTGACTCTTAATCAGCGGGTCCAAGGTTCGAATCCTTGTACACCCACCAATGTTTTCAAACACATAGGCGACGAGACGCTTTAGCCGCTTGCTGTTTTGGAAGCATATTGGAAGCACAGTCTCGACGATTTTTTTGCATATCGCCCCATTCGACTCCCGAGACGCGCGTCAGGCGCCCGCGCAAGATTGTTTGATTTCACGCAAGGCAGGCTCGACCGAGCTCCTGGAGTGAATGGCGGATGCAGGCGCTCGCTCCGGAACACAGAATTCAGGTCTGGGACCTGCCCACTCGCCTCTTTCACTGGACCTTGGTTGCCCTCGTCTTGGTCGCGTGGGTCACGGGTGAAGAAGAAGGCGTGGCCGCGCTGGTTCACCGCCTCTCGGGCGCAGGGGCGGCCGGCCTCCTCGCATTCAGAGTGGTTTGGGGGTTTGTCGGCGGCGAGCGCGCCCGCTTCAGCGATTTTGCCGCTGGGCCAAACGCAATTGTCGTGCACGTCCGGGATCTGTTCTCCCGCCAACCAAAACGTCATCTGGGACACAACCCGCTGGGCGGCCTCGCCGTCTTCCTGCTGCTCGCGACGATCGCAGCCGTCATCGTGACCGGCTTGTTCAGCGGCGGCGATCACGCCTCTGGGCCCTTCGCAGGCGCCTGGGGCGTCAATCTGGCGGAATTGCATGAAATGCTTTTCCGCGTGCTGCAGGCTCTCGTCATCATCCACGTTCTCGGGGTCGTCATTGAGAGTGTTCGCTCCAAGGATGCACTTGTTCCGGCGATGATCACTGGCTCGAAGCGGCGCAGACCAGAGGAAGGCGGCGCCGACGCCAAAGCGGCGTCGGCGACAGCGTTGATCCTCGCTTTATCTGTCGGCGCCGCAGTCACGCTCGCAACCATTGCAGCGCCTCCGCTGGGCGCGCGCGTGAATGTGACCGCTGAAGTCTCCGGATCACCTCAGGAGGACGCCGAGGACGACTAAGCGTTCGGAGCGTGGTCGCTGGGCGTCTCGCGCTGCTGCGAGCTGCCAGACACCGTTCCTTGCAGCGCCAGAACCAGGATGCCGATTCCGATCGCGATTCCCGCTGCGCCTGCGAGATCAGGTCCGCCGAGCGGCGTCAAATTCAACACGCGGGCAACGATCGGCGCCTGGATGAGCGCAGGAACCGACAGCGCTGTGGCGGCCGAGACAATGATCCCCGATCGCGTTCTCAAGCCGCTCAGCGCCGCAGCGATCGCCGCGCTTGAGAGCACGAGGACAGCGAGCGCCGTGCTGCGCGCGTAGACCGCGCTCAGTGTGGTATCCAACGCGCGCTGGTAGCATAGAAAGACTGCAAGCGTGAGTATGAGCGCAACGCCGCCTATGCCGGCCCACTCAAGTCCGCTGAAGAAGCCAGGCGCGGGTTTGCCGCCGATTCGTCGCCCGCCGTCCTGCGGGCGCTCTTGAAACGCCAGCAGCGCTGTGGGGTGAAAGATCAACTCAAGCCACACGATATGTGCGGGGAGGTAGAGCAGCGGCTCGCCGAGGAACGGTATGATTGCTGCGGTGGCTACGAGGGGCCCGTGCACCATTAGCAAATAAGCGAAAGAGAGACGCAAGTTCCGAAAGAGCTGCCGCCCCTCCGCAATGGCGCGCACAATGGTGTCGAAGCTGTCGTCAAGCAGCACAATCGACGCCACCTCACGTGATGTCTGCGCCCCGCGCTCTCCCATCGCGATGCCGATGTCAGAGGCTCTCAATGCCGGTGCATCATTCACGCCGTCGCCGGTGACGGCCACGATCTCACCTTCGCTGCGCAAGTATTCCACCAGCGCCTGCTTCTGCGCCGGCGTGGCGCGCGCAACCACGTCAACGTCGCGCACCGCGTCTTCGCCGCCGCTCTTGATCCGCGCAAGGAGTTCTTCGCCGTCAACAATGGTTGCTTGCCCATCGCCAATCGCCAGCGCATCAGCAACCGCGCGGGCGGTCGCAATATGATCTCCCGTAACCATGATGACGCGAATGCCCGCGGCGCGGGCATCAGCAACCGCCAGCTGCGCGCCCTCTCGCAGCGGGTCTTCAAAGGCAAGCAGCCCGGCAAAATCGTAGCAACCTCCCGGCTCCGATCCGTCCCACTCCTTCAGCTGAAGTTCGGCGCAGGCAATAACCTTGTGCGCTGCGGCCGCGAGGCCCTCAGTGCGCTTTAACCACTCAGCGATTTCCGCTTGGCTCAAATCCGTCAACCGGAGAACAGTCTCCGGCGCACCCTTTATGCTCACTGTCAAACCAATTTGGTCACGCACCACTGAGGTTTCGCGACGCCGATCCTCCGTGAACGGAAAAGTCCCGATGATGATCTCTTCAGCAACTCTCGGCGCGCGGCCTAAGATGGCGAGATCAAGCGGATCGGCGCTCTCGGCGCGAGATGCACGCGCTGCAATGTGCAAGAGCGCATCGGAATCGTATCCTGGCGCCGCGATCAAATGCTCGAGTCTGAGACGCCCCTCGGTCAGCGTGCCTGTCTTATCGGAGCAAATACAGGTCACGCGTCCAATATTCTCAACCGCCACGGCACGGCGGACGAGGGCGCGCCTTTGCGCCAGCCGAAACACGCCCACGCCCAGAAAAAAGGCAAAGACAACCGGAAATTCCTCAGGCAAAGCCGCGACAGCAAGCGTCACGGCGCTCAAGAGCGCATCCACTAACCCGTTGCCCTGCACCAAGCGCGTTGCCGCCAGCGCCGCGCATGCCGCCAAAGCAGCGATCAATAGCGCCGTTACGAGCCGCGCGATTGCTTTTTGCATTGGCGTCTGCTCTCGGCGCTCGACGCGAACCGATCGCACGATCTGGCCATAGATTGTATCCGCGCCAGTAAACGCGACTCGCACGCGCGCCGATCCGGTCAGCACGCGTGCGCCAGCAAACAGCCAGCGCTCCTCACCGATGGGAGCGCCACCAACGGGAATTTGGTCTCCGGTGAGGGCGCGCTTGCCGATCGGCATAGCCTCGCCAGTCAATGAAGACTCATCCGCTTGAACCTTATCGCCGGCTTCGATCAAGCCGTCCGCGGGCGCCCACTCGCCAGCGCGCACAAGGATCAGATCTCCGGGCACGAGCTCAGTAGATGCAACTTCTACCTCTACGCCTTCTCGCACCGCGATAGCGCGAGAGCCCAATTGGCGCCTGAGCCCGTCCGTGGAGGCTCGCGTGCGCCAATGAAGGAAGGCGTCCATACCGACGAGGGGAATGATGGCGAGACCGAGAACGAGCGCCTCCAATACATCCCCTAGCCACGCGAACAGAAGAGCTGTCGCGACCAAGAACCAAACCATGGGGTCGCGGGCCGTATCGGCGGCGAGGCCTGTCCAACGATTGCGTTCCGGTTGAAGAATGTCGTTCTTGCCGTAGCGCGCGCGGCGCGCCAGCACTTCAACGGTGTTTAGGCCGACCGGATCGTAGAGGACACCCGCAAGGCGATCATCCGAAACGGACCTAAACATATCCGCCTCGCACGTCGACGCTCTAGTGGGCCAATAGCACCGGTATCCGCGCCTCACGGATCATGGCCGCCGTCGTGCCGCCGAACATGATTTCCTGCAAGCGCGGCCTACTGTAGGCGCCCATCACCAATAAATCAGCGTGGAACGCCTCGATTTCCGCTGCAAGGACGGTTTCCGGAGCCTCGCGCGATCTCATGGTCTTCGGCGCCTCCACGCGAACGCCGTGCATTCGCAAATAATCGCAGACGCGGTGAAGATTCTCCTCATCTTCTCCTTCGCGTTCCGAACGCGGGTTGACGATGCAGATGCGGGTCTCGTCTGCCGAACGCAGCAGCGGCAATGCTCCTGCAAGCGCCCGCGCCGCTTCCGGCGTTCCCTTCCACGCGACTAACGCTCGTTTGCCCCAAGGCCGATCGTCCTTCCAATCCGGCAGCATCACACAAGGGCGTCCCGAGCCGAGCAGCACACCGACCAGAACTTCAGTGTCGGTGTTTGAACGATCCACGGCGCTCGGTTGACTTACGACGACGACGTCACTGGAGCGTCCCCAAGAAGCCGCCAACGCGCGCAAGTCTCCCTCGGAGAAATCGAGGACGCGAATCCGATGGTCTGATCCGGCCGCAATCAAGGCCACGCGCTCCGCAGCAGCATGCGCCTCAAGCAGGCATCGCCGCCGCAGTTCGTCGAAACCGCGAGACAACAGGTCCATGCTCGTGCCGTATTGCGGGGTCGGCATCAAGACAGGGACGATCACGTCTAATTGCGCACCCAACTGGATCGCGACGTCCCGAGCCGCCTTAACCAGTGAAATGCCCTCACCCGCCCCGCATGCGACCACGGTGATGCGTTTCCAGCTCATCTTGAGTGGTTAGCACTCCAGGCAGACAAAGTCTTGACCTCGCTCAACCCAACAGGCTGACCACTTCGATGCCGTTTGAAACATGGCTGATAGTGTCGCAGGAAACGATACATTGCGCCGCGTCTAACATCTCGGCAAAGGCGTTGCCCGAAAAGATCGGATGCACAATGACGCAATACGGCTTGGCAAAGCCTTGAGCTGCCAAAAGGCGAGCAGCTTCGATCATGGTCCTTCCGGAGGACACGATATCGTCAACGAGCACCGGGCTCCGCTCCGCAAATTGCACCAGATCAGGCAACGAAGTCTCTACGAGTCGGTCACCGCGCCTATTCTTGTTTGCGACGACATGAGGGGCGCCCACTTGGTTCGCGACGGCTGCGATCCATTGTTCGCTCTCCCGGTCCGGGCCGATGATGAGCGGGTCGTTGACGTTTTGCGCGATCCAATTGGCAAGCAGCGGCGCCGCGTGAGCAACGTGCACCGGTATATCGAATAGATCGTCAAGAGACCTATGACGATGAAGATGCGGGTCGATCGTCACGATGCGGTCAAACGAACGGGACAAGCGTCGTGCGAAGGACGCCGATGACATCGCTTCACCTTCGCTGAAACGAGCGTCTTGCCTCATATAAGCCAGATACGGAGCGACCAGCGCGACGCTGGCAGCGCCGCAATCGCGCGCGGCATCCGCCGCGAAGACGAGTGGTAAGAATTGAGGATCAGGCCTCGCCAGCGTGCACACGATCGTGACGTCCATGCCTCGGACGTCGCTCGCCAAACGCACATAGGACTCAGCGTCAGGAAATCGGCGATGCTCCAGTACGCCAAGATTTCCATGCGATCGTTTCGCAAGCGCTGACGCCATCGCTTCGTTACCTGGCATGGAGAAATAGATGCCGCCGACGGTCATGATTCAATCTCAACCATGTCGAGATTGGTCAGCGCGTACCCAAGAGCGTAGTCTAGTTCCCCCGGCGTCTCTGCGTGTATTAGCGCCAGCGGCTGGCCGCTCGATACAGCGTCGCCAAGCTTCACCATCACCTCAATGCCAGCTGACTTGTCATCTGGGGCGCCGGCAAGTTTGGCGAGGCGGGAGAGCTTACGGTTGTTCATGTGGGTCACAATGCCCGAGCGTCGCGCATTCAAGGGCTGTTTCAGCGGGGCGACCGGCGGCGCGCGAACGCCGCCTTGCGCTTCTCGTATGCGCTCAAACTTGCTCCTGGCCTGGCCGTCGCCCAGGACTTGCTTGGCGAGGGCGAACCCCTCGCCCCTTCCCGCAACACCCGTCAATTCGAGCAGAGCGGCAGCGATCGCCAGCGACCTGTCGCGAAGATCTGTCGGCGCGCTTTCTGAATTGTCCAGAACAGCCAGAACGTCACGCGCCTCAAGCGCCGGACCGATCCCACGACCCACTGGCTGGGAGCCATCCGTGAAAAGAATGTTGACCTCAAGACGAAACGATTGAGCCAAGATCCTCATTCGCTGCGCCAGTGAATGCGCCGCCTGCTCCGTGCGCACCTTTGCTGTTGGGCCAACCGGCAAGTCGAATACGACATGGGAGGCGCCTGCCGCGAGCTTCTTTGAGAGGACCGAAGCGATAAGCTGTCCCTCCGGATCAATGTCGAGCGCGCGCTCCATGCGTATAAGCACATCATCGGCCGGCGACAGCTTCACGCCGCCGCCCCATGCGATGCAGGCGCCTTCCGCCTCTACAACA
This sequence comes from Hyphomonadaceae bacterium, assembly GCA_050246475.1. Classification (GTDB taxonomy): domain Bacteria; phylum Pseudomonadota; class Alphaproteobacteria; order Caulobacterales; family Aquidulcibacteraceae; genus CADEEL01. The sequence continues at coordinate 247,063 of JBFWVZ010000002.1, forward strand.
CGACGCATCGCCGCGATGTCTAGTTGGACCGGCGCAAGCGTCTCCATGGCGTCGGCCGTTCCTGATGGAGACGTAATCGCTCGCGAAGATGTCTTGGGCATGATGAGCCCGCAGCTCGCCGCAATCGCCACGACGATCGGTGTCGTGCGGTTCCCAGGCAAGCCGCCAACGCAGTGCTTGTCGCTGACAATGTCGGCTGCCCAAGTGAGACGCTCGCCGCTCTCAACCATCGCCTCTGTGAGGTAGGAGGTCTCATTGATGTCGAGAGGAAGCGTGGAACACGCAGTGAGGAACGTGGCGAGGTGAATGTCGACGTAGCGTCCCGCCACGATGTCGGAAATGATGGCGTAAAAGGCTCGCTTATCGAGCCTGTCGCCAAACGCACGTCGGCGAACGTCGGCAAGAGACTCGACGGCCGGCGCGTGGCCCACGGCAACCGGATCATCCTCATTGAGCTCCAGCCTGCGCCACGCTGCTTCGGAAAGGCCGATTTCATCGACGCTCAGCCAATCGCCGTCCGTCTGGTAAAGCGTCGCGATCACCTCGCGTCCGCCGCAACGCACCAGCACGCGCGCACGAGCGCTGAGGCCCTCCGATTTGCACAGGTGGCACGCGGAACGCATAAGGACGATTGCCTCATCCTGCGTCTGGAGACGCAGACGCCGCGCGCGCAGCCTTGGGGCGCCTAGAGCTGGAGGCTGATCGATTGCGGTCACCACGCCTTTGTCTAGTCGAGCCGATAGCGTCTCATGGGATCGACCACGCGAACGTCCCATTCGAGCTCTCGCTGCACCCGGGTTCGGAGCGCTTCCGAAGCGATTGGTTCGCCATGCACGATAAAGAGACGCCGAGGCGGACGGTCAAACCCCCGGAGCCAGCGCATGAGTTCGTCGGCGTCTGCGTGAGCGGAGAGCTGCGGCAGGTCGGCGATTTCAGCGCGAATGGGAACCCACTCGCCAAACATCTTCAATTCTCGCTCGCCGGCAAGAAGCCGCGCTCCGCGTGTGCCGGGCGCCTGAAACCCGGTAAACAAAATCAAGTTTCTCGGATCCGGCGCGAACGTGCGGATGTGGTGAAGAACGCGCCCGCCGGTGGCCATGCCGCTGCCGGCGATCACGACCTTTGGCATCGGGTTCGCCGTGATCTCTTTCGAGCTTCGCACGTCGCGCGCATAGGCCGCGACCCTGCATGCGCCTTGCGTCGCGCCAGCGTCGAAGCGGTGATCAAGTGGATGCCGCGCCAGCAAGTCAGTCGCATCTATCGCCATTGGGCTGTCCAGATAGACGGGCGTTGAGCCCAGTCTCCCGCTCTGGCGCAGTCGCCAGAGATGGTAGAGGAGAATCTGCGCGCGGCCGACGGCGAATGCAGGGATGATCACCGTGCCGCCTCGCTGCACTGTCCTTTCGATCGCGTCTCCTAAGGCATCCATCGCATCCTCTTTTGGATGCAAACGGTCGCCGTAGGTGGATTCCACAACGACATAGTCTGCAGACGCAACGCACTGGGGGTCGTGCATAAAAGGATCGCCGTAGCGCCCCAGGTCGCCGGAAAACACGATCTTGAGGCCGTCCACCCGGTACTCAACGATCGCCGCCCCCAAAATGTGACCGGCGCGACGAAACCGGAATTTGACGCCGGGCGCGACGTCGACGTCTGTATCAAAAGGCGCTGTATCGAACAGCTGCAAGGCGCGTTCGGCGTCGGCGACCGTGTAGAGCGGCAATGCCGGCTGATGACGGCTGAACCCTTTTCGATTGGCGTATTCCGCATCCTTCTCGGCGATGTGCGCGCTGTCCTTGAGCAATATCTCAGCAAGGTCGGCAGTGGCCCTTGTGCAATGGATCCGTCCAGCGAAGCCCTCGCGGACAAATTTCGGAAGATAGCCGCAGTGATCAAGGTGCGCGTGCGTCAACACCACGGACGATATCGACTCCGGCGGCGCCGGAAACGGCTCCCAGTTTCGCTCGCGCAACACCTTGAGTCCTTGAAACATCCCGCAATCGGTCAGAATGTGCTCGCGCCCGCATTCAATGAGGTGACGAGAGCCCGTGACGGCGCCGGCGCCGCCAAAGCTGACAAAGGTCACACCCATCGAATCTCCGTTCACATTGGCGCTCTCGGTGATCAGTGAGTCAGCAAGAGCGGAACGGCGCCATGCTGCAGCATATGCCGCGTCACGCCGCCGAGCACCCATTCAGTGAATCGTGAGTGTCCGTAAGCCCCCATCACGACGAGATCTGCGCCGAAGCCTTCCCCCTCATCTGCTATTGCGCGGCCGATCTCTTCCGCCTCGGCCGTGATGAGGAGCGGCGCCTCGACATCGACCCCGTGTCGCAACAAGCGTGAGGCCAAGCGCTCCAGCCCCTCGTTGTCTTCCCCAACATGTGCGCCGCGCGGATTCACGACCAAAAGGCGTACTGCCTTTGCTTTCGCAAGAAACGGCAACGCCGCGCTGAGCGCGCGTCCAGCCTCGGACGTCGCCTTCCAAGCGACGAGAATCCGCTCACCCCAGCGATGCGGCGTGTTCCACTTGGGCAGCGCCAGGCATGGCGCACCGCTCGCGAAGAGCGCGCTGTGCAGAATCTCTGCTTGTTCGGCGTCCCCTTCGGGCAACGCGAGAACGCCCAAGTCCACGCCCTGCATCGCAAGGGCGGCCAGTCTGCCGAGCGGCCCCTGCTCTGTCGATTGTGCGTGGATTGAGAATGACGGCCCAGGAGACCCGATGGCGGCCAGCTTGCGAACCGTATCCTGCGCGCGCGCATGCTCCTGCTCGACCAGCCGGTCGAACACGCCGTCGAGCGCGGGCAACTCAACGCCGACCGGCAGCTCGGGAACCCTGTAGAGAAACCGGACGTCCACATGTGCGCCCGTCTCCCGCCCCAACTCGACAGCCATCTGGACGCGCGTCAGTCCTGCGTCGGCGCCGTCCGCGAAAACAACAATATTCTTCCGGTCCATCGAAAAATCTTACACGCCACGATCGCCCGGCCCTTGATCCGTCTCAAGGGACTCTTTCGGCAGCATCAAGCGCGCGATTTCCAGCGCGCCAATTGTGCGCGCTCGGCCTTGTCCACCGCGAGTTTGACTGCTGCGAAGCTATCAGGACTTATCGAAATCGAGTCGATGCTATGGTCGACCAAAAACTCGGCGAACTCGGGGTGATCACTCGGAGCCTGGCCGCAGAGGCCAACTTTGGCTTCCGCCAAATGCGCGGCCGAGATCACCTGAGCGATCATCCATTCCACGGCTTCGTCCTGCTCATCGAAGATCTCGGCGAGGGCCTCGGAATCGCGATCGACGCCCAGTGTCAATTGCGTCAGATCGTTGGAGCCGATCGAGAAGCCGTCGAAGCGCTCGGCGAAGTCCTTCGCCAAGATCACGTTCGACGGCACTTCACACATGACGTAGACTTGCAGCCCGTTGACGCCGCGCTGCAGTCCCTCATCCGCCATTATCGCAAGCACGCGATCGGCCTCGCGCACAGATCGGCAGAATGGGATCATGACAACGACATTGTCGAACCCCATTTCCTCTCGCAAACGCTTGAGCGCTTGGCACTCAAGGGCAAAAGCTTCACGATAGACAGGCGAATAGTAGCGTGCCGCGCCGCGCAAGCCGATCATCGGGTTCTCTTCCGGAGGTTCGAAATCGCCGCCGCCGAGCAAGCGCGCGTACTCATTTGATTTGAAATCACTTGTGCGAATAATGACAGGCTTAGGATAGAAAGCGGCCGCCAAACGCGAGAGGCCCCTCGCCAATTCTTCGACGAAGAATTCCGCGCCGCTCGCGCTGCCGGCAGCGAAGCGCTCGATTTCGGCGCGCACGCCGGCGTCGCCGACGCGCTCAGTGTGCAAGAGGGCCATTGGATGGACGCGAATGTGGTTTGCGATGACAAATTCCATGCGCGCGAGCCCAACTCCGTCGACCGGAAGCCTCCACCAGCGATATGCAGCAGCCGGGTTGGCGAGATTGAGCATCAACTGCGTGCGTGTCTTTGGCATGCTCTCAATGGGGATGACGCTTTCACGGATTTCCGCAGCCCCGTCATACACGCACCCAACTTCGCCTTCGGCGCAACTCACTGTCACGGATTGACCATCGTGCAGCGTCGTTGTCGCGCTCGCCGCGCCGATCACCGCCGGAACTCCAAGTTCACGGCTGACGATTGCGGCATGTGACGTCCTGCCTCCATGGCTTGTGACAACAGCGGCCGCGCGTCGCATGAGCGGCATCCAATCAGGATTGGTCGTTTCCGCCACGAGAATGTCGCCGGTGCAAAAACGCTCGTCTCTTGCATCGGTGACGATGCGCGCGGGCCCGACAGCTGCTGCAGCGCCGACCGCAACGCCAGAAAGCAGAAGAGTCCCCTTCTTGGTGACCTCAAACGAGTGCAGGGCCGCTTCGCGCTTATCCGCGTGAACAGTTTCCGGGCGCGCTTGCAGGACAAAGAGTCTGCCGCCCTCACCGTCTTTGGCCCACTCGATATCCATCGGTCGGCCGTAATGCGCTTCGATTTGCGCGCCCCAACGCGCGAGGGTCAACACTTCGGCCTCGCTCAGCACAAAGTGAGATCGCTCAACCGTCGACGTTTCAACAATTGCTGTTCCCGTCCCGGGGGCATAGATGACCTTCTTAGCCTTGGCCCCACACTTCTTATGCACGATGGGCGAGAGATGGGCATTCTCCAACAATGGCTTGAACACTTGATGCTCATCTGGATCGACCAAGCCCTGAACCGACGCTTCCCCCAACCCCCAGACAGAGTTGATGACGACGACGTTTGGAAAACCCGTCTCGGGATCGATCGTGAACGTGACGCCCGATCCGCCAAGATCCGCGCGCACCATTCTTTGGACGCCGGCAGACAGCGCAATGCGCGTGTGATCGAAACCCTTCTCCTCCCGATACGCGATCGCGCGATCCGTGAACAACGACGCAAAGCACGTTCGGCAAGCATCCAGCAACGCTGCTTCGCCCAGCACGTTGAGAAGCGTCTCATGTTGGCCGGCGAAGCTCGCGCCAGGGAGATCTTCAGCTGTCGCGCTTGAGCGCACCGCCACTGCGGCTCCATCGATTGCGCGATAAGCTTCACAGATCGCGTCCGCCACTTTCTTCGGCCACTGACCTGCTTCGATTGCATCGCGAATTCGAGCGCCGCACGCGGTGAGCGTAATGCGTCCCGCCCGGTGACTCGCAATGATCCGTGAAATCAGGGGCCTTAACGCGTTGAAGTCTAGGAACGACCAGAACGCCGCCGACGTCGTTGCAAACCCCTCGGGCGTCTCAATCCCGGCAGCGCTCAAGTGCCGCCGCATCTCACCGAGCGAGGCGTTCTTCCCGCCGACGAGTGCAACGTCTTCTTGCTTCAACTCGTCAAACGAAAGCACTAGGGCCGTGGTGCGATTCATCGAAACCTCCTCGGGAGGCGCTCTCAGCGGCAATAGTGCCGCAGGCCGTCAATGCCCAAGAAAGTGCCCGTATAGGGATCGAACGAACGATAGCGGCGCGCGCAATAGGCGATCCACGCGGGATCGTTGAGCCGGCCTTCAGCGTACTCTTGCTGCTGCTGACTATCGACGACAGCGGCGCCGAGCGCGAAGCCCAGGATTGCACCGACAATCAACCCTGCCGCAGCATCATGATCGTCATCTTGATGACCGTGTCGGCGAAGCCAACGTTGGCGCAACTCCCATTGGTCGCGGTTCCAGTTCGGCGGCGGGCGTTGGCGATCTTCCCAGCGCCGCGCATTGTCATCGCGTGGGCGGAACTCATGCCCGGGGGGAGGACTGCGCCTGTCGCCCCAATACGAGTATGGCGGCGGCGGTTCATCTCGCCGCGTCTGAGCGAATGCCGGCGTGGCCACGAGACTCGCCGATGCGACCAGAGCGGCGACGGCGTGGGAGATTATTCGGCGCATTGCGGCCTCCAAACAAGCGACCTGATGGGCAAAGGCTATACGCCCCAGGGCGATCGCTCCTTGCGTTGGCGCAAAGTCGGAGATTTTCGCCAACGGAGCGCTCCAGCCGCGCTTGCTAGAAGCGGTTTTTCTGTTCGATCACGGTCGCGATGCGCTCGACATCCTCGCGGCCAAGCCCAAGCCCAAGAATAAGGGCATTGAGAAAGTCCGCTTCATCTTCGTTGAGTTCCCCATCAGCCAATATGAGGTCGAGTGCATGCGCGAACACAGATAGCCGCATGTCGGTCGGAAGCGCCGCACACGCATCGCGCAGAACGCTTTCGCTGCCTCGCATGCGCTCAATGATCCTCACGTTCAAATCCGCCAGCTGGTGGCTCTTTAAGGTCTTGAGCGCGCGCGACCGGTGGGTCAGCGCCAGCAATTCCTCATGCTCGATTGGCGCCAATTCGCCGTCCGCCGTCACCGCGGCGAACAGAATGGTCAGGAAGGCTTCAGGAACTGACCAGCTGTCGCGCGGCTGCTCAGCAGCCGCCTCCAGGAGCGAGCTCCAGCTCAGCGGATTTTGCGTCTTTTGCGGACCCAGGCTGGCTACGAAGAACTCGGACATCGTCACCTCACGCCAGCACCAATACGAGATCCCCCGTGCGCCCGCCTTGAGGCGCCTCAAAGCAGACCGAAACCTGACACGGCGGGTTGGCGGTTCGCTTGGCAGGCGAACCCTCGCCACATTGCGGTGAAGCAAGTCGGCGCATGACCAGATCGCGCTATCTTTGCGCGGTGCAGCCGATTTTCACTTTGCGCGACGTCACGAAAGTATACGGCGAAGGCCGCGCCACCGTGCGCGCCCTCGATGGCGTGAACCTTGAAATCGCCCGCGGCGAATTGCTGGTGCTGCTCGGACCCTCGGGCTCTGGCAAATCGACCTTTCTCAACATTCTCGGGGGACTTGATCGGGCCACGTCCGGTTCTGTCTTCTTTGAGGATCAGTCGCTCGCTAGCATGAATGACGCGGCCTTGACCCAGTTCCGGCGCAAGCATGTCGGCTTCATCTTCCAATTCTACAATCTCATCCCAAGCCTCACGGCGCGGGAGAATGTCGAGCTGGTTTCGGAAATCTCGGACGATCCCATCGACGCAGCCGAAGCGCTCGATCTCGTCGGCCTCGGCGAACGCATCGATCACTTCCCGGCTCAACTCTCCGGCGGAGAACAACAGCGCGTCGCGGTTGCGCGAGCCGTCGCGAAGCGGCCGGCGGTGTTGCTGTGTGACGAGCCAACTGGCGCGCTGGATGTAAAGACGGGCGTGCGGGTTCTTGAAGCGCTGCAGGAGGTCAATGAGCGCTACAGGTCCACCACACTTATCGTGACCCACAATGCCGATGTGGCGCGGATGAGTGAGAAAACGATTCACTTCAGCGGCGGACGCATTCGCGACATCGTGGTCAACGCAGCACGCGCGGCGCCGTCGGAGATCAGGTGGTGACCCCGCTCGACAAGAAACTCCTCCGTGATCTCTGGCGCATGCGCATTCACGTCGCCAGCGTTGCGCTGGTTCTCGGATGCGGGCTCGCGATCTTCATCATGTCGCTGAGCCTTCAGGATTCGCTTGAGCGCACGCGCGCTGGCTACTACGCCGACCGGCGCATGGCCGATCTGGCCGTGTCGCTCGTGCGCGCACCCGATCGCGTGGTGCGCCAACTTGCGGAGCTTCCGGGCATCGAAGCCGTCGAGACGCGCGTCACGGGGCTCGCGGTGCTCAATATAGCGGGTATGACAGAGCCTGCCTCCGCAAGACTTGTCTCCCTGCCCGAGCATGGGCGTCCTGCCGTCAACGATCTGGTCGTCGCGCGCGGCCGCTGGCCCGACCCAAGTCGCCCCCGCGAAGCGCTCGTCAACGAAGCCTTCGCGAGCGCGCACGCCCTGGCGCCAGGCGATCGGCTCGAAGCGACGATCTATGGACGCCGGCAAACTCTCAGCATTGTCGGCATAGCCAACTCACCCGAGTTCGTGTTTGTCGCCGCCCCCGGCGAGCTCTTCCCGCAACCCGCGCGCTTCGGCGTCATCTGGATGGGACGCGAGGCGCTCGCGCGCGCTTTTGATTTGGACGGCGCCTTCAATGAGGCCGTGTTCAGGCTCGGCCGCAACGCGGCTCCCAATCAAGCCAGCGCCGCAATCGACGAGATGCTCCGTTCCTACGGCTCTTCCGGGGCCTACGGGCGGGACCGCATGATTTCTGATCGCTTCCTTTCGGAAGAGATCAGCCAACTCGCGACAATGGCGACGTTCCTTCCGGCCTTCTTTCTAATCATTGCCGCGTTTCTCGTAAACATCGCGCTTGGCCGCATGATCGCGACGGAACGATCAAACATCGGTCTGCTCAAATCCTTCGGCTACACTGGCGGCGCGATTGCATGGCACTACGCCAAGAACGCCTTGGTCTTTGCCGTGTTCGGCGCGCTGCTTGGCTGGCTTGGCGGCCAGCTGCTGGGCGCCGCCACGGCGGACATCTATCGAGAGTATTATCGTTTTCCGCACCTGGATTTCATCGTTCCGCCGGCAACGATCGCACTCGCCTGGCTGACTGCCGTCGCAACCGCATTGCTCGGCGCACTCATATCGGTTCTGCGCGCATCGCGCCTTGCCCCCGCCGAAGCGCTCGCGCCGCCGCGTCCTGCCGCGTTCTTCAGCGGGCCCGCGGAGCTTCGATCGTTCACAGAGCGGCTGGACGCAAAGAGCCGCATTATTCTGCGTCGCATCGTGCGCTTTCCACGTCGCGCCGGCGCCACTTCGCTTGGCGTTGCCTTCGCCATTGCGCTTTTGGTCGTCGCACAATCGTTCCCCGCGGTGATGAAGGAATTGCTGGACGTGCATTTTGGACTCGCGAACCGGCAACACGTCACGCTCACCTTCGCCGAAGCGCGCGAGGCGCCCGTGATGCACGAGGTCGAGCGCCTGCCGGGGGTGATCTATGCGGAACCGTTTCGCGTCGAGGACGTCCTTTTCCATCATCGCGGCCGCGACGTGCAGGAGGCCGTGTTCGGCGTGCCATTTGGAGCGCGCCTCAGTCGCGTCATCGGCCAAAACCGCGATCCGATCGAGCCGCCCGCCTCAGGGATCTATCTGGCGCGCGCGCTAGCCGGGCGGCTCGACGCCGGCGCCGGCGATACCGTGCTGATCGAACAAACGCGGGGACGGCGCACACGCGCAAGCGTGCGCGTCGCCGGCATAGTCGATCCAATGGTTGGTTCTTCCGCCTATATGGAGCTCAACACGTTATCCCGGTTGATGCGCCAACCAGCGCGCATTTCCGGAGCGCACGCGCGGCTCGACTATGCGCGCTATCGAGCATTCAATGAACGGCTCAAGGAAACGCCGTCTCTTGCAGGCGCGAGCTTCATACTATTGGCCGCGCAATCCATGCGCGCGCAATACGACGAGGGCGTGGGTGTAATGAACTTCATCTTCGCCTCCTTTGCCGCAGCCATGGCGGGCGGTGTCGCATTCGCCGCCGCGCGCATAACTTTCGCCGAACAAGAACGGGATCTCGCTACGCTGCGTGTGCTCGGCTTCACGCGAGCCGAGGTGTCGTACGTTCTCATAGGTGAACTGGTGTTGCTTGCCGCCGCGGCCATCCCTGCTGGCTGCATCATGGGGCTAATTCTAGCTCAAGCGCTCATGGAAAGCTTCGAGACCGAACTCTACTCGTTCCCATTTGTCTGCAATCCGCCCGGATATGCATTCGCGATCGCATTCACGCTTCTATGCGTGACTGTCGCCGCGCTCGTCGTACGCCGCGGAGTCGACAAGCTGGACATGGTCGCCGTCTTGAAGGCTCGGGATTGATCGATGAAAGTGATGGACCACATCTCGATCGCATCGCGGCGCCTGGCCTCGACTGTGCCCGCGTCGATCCGAGCGCTGTCCGACCGCGCACAGCGTCTCACGACCGCGCAATGGATTTGGATGGGAGTCGCTTTGGCGGTGGCGCTGCTGCTCATCGCTCTCGCTTGGCCCCGTCCTCTGACCGTGGAGGCGGCGACCATCGATCGCGGCGTTGTCACGCGCGACGTGATCGACGAAGGACGCACACGCATCCACGACGTCTTCATCGTCTCGGCTCCTGTTGCGGGAGAACTGCAGCGCATCGATCTCGAAGCGGGAGATCCTGTCATCGCAGGGCAAGTCATTGCTACAATCCTGCCCGCCGACCCCGTTCTGCTCGATGCGCGCGTGAGCGCCGAAGCACGCGCATCAGTATCCGCAGCCCAGGCGGCGCTCGCCGCAGCGCAAGCCGATTTGCGGCTCGAAGAACGCAATCACGCGCGCGTCGCAACGCTCCACGCGCGGGATCTCGCTTCACGCGCTGCACTTGACGCCGCCGACGCCTCGCTCGCGGTGGCTCGCGCTGGAGTTCGGACACGCGTTGCCGATCTGGAGCGTGCGCGCATCGCCGCCGGGGGGCCTGCGCGATCAGCACAACGACCGACGCCTCTGCGCGCGCCCGTCGCGGGGCGCGTCTTGCGTCTCATGCAGGAAAGCGCCTCAGTCGTGGCGCCGGGCACGCCCATTATGGAGATCGGGGATCCGGCCCGACTCGAGGTCATCGCTGAATTTCTTTCCCAAGACGCTGTTCTCATCAACGCTGGCGCACCTGCATTCGTTGAGAATTGGGGCGGCGCGGAAGCGATCCCGGCACGCATCTTCCGCGTCGAGCCGTTCGGCCGCACTGAAATCTCGGCGCTCGGCGTCGAGGAGCAGCGCGTCAACGTCATCGCACATTTGACCGAAGCGCCTGCCGTCCCCACCCTCGGGCACGGCTTCCGTGTCGATCTGCGCGTGGTCGTCTCCCAACAGAACAATGCTCTGCGCGTTCCCGTGGATGCCCTGGTGCGTGACGGCGCCGGCTGGGCGGTTTTTCGCATTCAAGGAGGTCGGGCCCGTCTCGTCCGTGTCGAGGTTGGCGAAGGAGGAGATCGCTTTCGCGCTCTGCTCACTGGCTTAGAGCCTGGGGACCGCGTCGTGCTGTTCCCCGGCGACACACTCGCTGACGGCGCCGCGGTGCGCGTTGCGCGCTAACGCGCACAGGTCATCGCGCCGGTACATCCCGACCCGCGTCCGAAGCCGCAGCGACCGCGACATGGACACGCAGTTCAGCGCAGGACATGTCAGCAGCTTTCCTAGGTCATGAATCGCAGTCGCAGACTGATCCTGATCAAACCAGGCCGGGCGTTCCCGTTCTAGAAAGCAAGCGCTAACCAAGGAGGCTCTCATGGCCGAACCGAAAGCCCTTGAAACCCGCCCTCGCACGAACGTGCCGGCGCGCACGGCGCAGGAGGCATCCCCCTTCGGAGAGATCGACCACTTCATGCGTTCATTGCGCACGCGGCCGTTCTTCTCGGGCGGCTTCGATGTCTCTCCGTTCTTCGCAGCCAACGCGTTCCCCAATCCCGCCGTCGATGTGGTCGAGACGGAAAAAGTCTATGAAATCACGGTGGAGCTGCCGGGCGTCGATGAGAAAGACGTCGAGATCACGCACAGTGACGGCGTGTTGACGATCAAAGGCCGCAAGAGCGAGGAACAAGAGACGAAGCGCAAGGACTACTACGTCTCCGAGCGACGCTTTGGCTCCTTCGAGCGCTCCTTCCGCATGCCCGATCTGGTGGACGAAGAAAAGATCGCCGCCGAGTATGACCACGGCGTGCTGAAGATCTCGCTGCCGAAGGCGCCGGGGCTCAGTCCCGCTGCAAGGTCAGTTCCGATCAAGTCGTCAAAGTGAGACAACGCCCGGACGGCGCTTCGGCGCCGCCCGGGCCATCGGAGAATCGCATGCGGTGCGCTGCCTTCGCAATATGCTTGACACTGACTGCCTGCGCGACGCCGGCGGCTGACGAGGCCGCATTGGCGCAAGGCGATGAATACGGCTCTCCCGCGCGCGGTTCGCTGATCGCGGAAGCCGTCTGCGCGGAATGCCACGCAATCCGCGCTGGCGATCCGATTTCGCCCAATCTCGAAGCGCCTGCCTTTGCAGACATTGCAGCAACGCCTGGCATCACCAACACTGCTTTGCAGGCTTGGATGCGCAGCGATCACCCGACCATGCCGGACTTCGTGTTGGAGCCCGAACAAGTCGATGATCTCTATGCCTACTTGTTGACGTTGCGCGCGCGATAGCTCAATCGCGAGCCCTCATTTCCTCTCGCAACGCGTCGATCCGCTCCGCGAGGCCGGCCCCATCGCCGTATGGCGCAAAGCGTTGATAACGTTCATGCGGAGAACTCGGCGCGTCTTCGTGCTTGATGGGACACCAGTATTGCTCCGTTGCGGCCGCCACGGCGCGCGCAAATGCGATCACGCCGTTGGCGTAGCTGCAGTAGAGGCAGTTCAGCCTTTGCAGAGGCGTGAGGTATGCGAGTTCGTGCCTGTCCATAAGAAGATGTGCACGCCGGCTGACGCGCGTGATCCCCCACAGGCGGAACGCCACGGCCTGAAAAAGCGTCACACTTCCGTCCAAGAGGGCTATTGGCAAGAGCATAGCGTACACAATTGGTGCAGACACCGCATGCGCTAGCCATGAGCTGCGTTCGTGCGTGCGCTTCAATTCTATGGTCGCCATAGATAAAGATTGCCATGTCGAGCCCTGCTGCCTTTGCGCGAGGTCAATGAAGGGGCCGGTGTACGCCCTTCAAAAATCATTCTCTGATGGAGAAAAACCATGAGCACCGGTCTCCCCGTGTTCGACAAGTCGATTCAAGACACCAACCTCTGGCTCAAGGGCATCGAACGCGAATTAGGCGATGCCTCCCGTCACAACGCCTATTCGGCCCTACGCGCGGTTTTGCATGCCCTCAGGGACCGGCTGCCGCCCGAGGCCGCCATGCATTTCGCGGCGCAATTGCCGATGCTTGTACGCGGCCTTTATGCGGAGGGCTGGCGCCTCGCCGGCAAACCCACTGGAGAGCGCACGCGTGAGGAATTCGCCGATCGCGTGTACAGTGAGCTTCCTCCAGCTTTTCCGCATGATGCCAGCGTCGTCGTGCGCGCAGTCTTTTGCGTCATCGAAGAGCGCACGAGCGTCGAGGAGGCGAGCAAGCTTCGCGCACTCCTGCCTGATCCGATCAAGAAGATGTGGACGCTTCCAGTTGAACTCTGAAACGAGCCAGTCACCAGCTTCGGACCCGTCCAACATCGACATGCACGAATCCCGGATTCGGGTAGTGACCGACCCCGCCGCGCCTGAGCTCAAGCGCCGCTTGGCGGATCCGATCGAGCGCCGTGCCTTCTATGGCGATGTCGATCGCCATACCCTGCATGTGGAGGCTGCGTCGCGCCACACCCGCACTGGCGTCGGCCAGCGCGGCATTGGTTTGCGGTGAGCGGTATCCCGAGATGACTTGCAAGGGCTCACGCGTCTCCAGGATCGACCTCAGATCCGTGAGCAGCATCAGGAGACGGACATCGATCGCATGAATCTCGCCTGTGCGGTGATCGCGCAGCACCCGATTGATCGCGGCGAGCGCATCGGGAACAAAGGCGCCGTGATCGAAGAACGCCGCGTCCAGCCGCTCGCCAGTGTGCAGGTTCTGGAAGGAGAGCGCGCGCGCGCTCCCAGCCTGCGCAAATGCCGCGCCGGGGAGCCCCGCACCCGCCATTGCCCCAATCAGAAGCGTACGTCTCGACAGCATGGGCGCAAACTTAGGCGGCTCCTTCTTTTCCTGCAATGCGGCCTGGCAATACTTATGCTGTCGTTCGTCAGTGTAGCGCGCGCACAGGCGCCTTTGTTGAGCGCTCAAGAAGCCTCGGAGATCTTGGATGTCCTCGCTGCCGCGCCAGAGCACGGTATAGCGATCGAGCTGCCGCCGCGGCCCGCTCCACGCGAGTCGCCAAGCGCGGAAGTGTCGAGAGCACTGAACGCAGCCGCCGTCGGCTACGCAGCGCGTCAAGGCGGCCGTGGCCTCAATTGGGACGGCGCGCCGGCGGAGTGGGATATGCGCCCTGCGCCGCGCGATTGGGCTGAAGAGTTCGAGCGTGCTCGCCAAAGCGCGAGCGTCAGAGATTGGCTGCAAGGCCTCGCGCCGCGACACTTTCAATACGAGGCGTTGCTTGCCGCGCGCGCTCGTTACGCTGCCATTGTGGAGGACGGCGGCTGGAGCGCGCTTGAAGAAGGCCCGGCGCTTCGCGAAGGCGATGCCGGGCCGCGCGTTGCAGCCCTGCGCACGCGCCTGGTGATCGAGGGCTTCCTATCCCCGGAAGCCGACGATCCAGAGAGTTTCGACGCTCTTCTCGCCGATGCCGTTCGCAGAGCGCAGCGAATGCACGGCCTAGCCGAGGACGGGATCGCGGGCGCCGGGACGCGCGCTGCGCTCGCCTCGTCGGCGGGCGACATCCTCGCGCGGATCGACTTGAATCTCGAGCGCGAGCGCTGGCTGCCGCGTCCCCTGCCCGACACGCGCATCGAAGTGAACATCGCGGCGGCCGAACTGCGCGTCTATCGGGCCGGCGTGCAGGGCCTCTCCATGCGCGCAATCGTGGGCGCACCGCGCCGGCGCACGCCGATCTTCATGGCTACCGTCGAAGCGGTTACGCTCAATCCGCCATGGCGGGTGCCGGCCTCAATTGCGGCAACCGAAATCATGCCGCGCGCCCGGCGCGATCCCACCTATCTTGCGCGCAACGGCTATGCCGAAATCGACGGCGCACTCATTCAAGCGCCGGGGCCGCAAAACGCATTGGGGGAAGTGAAGCTCGAATTGCCCAACCCGCATGCGGTGTTTGTGCACGACACCCCAAACCGCAACCTCTTTTCGCGCGATATCCGAACTCTGAGCCATGGGTGCATTCGCGCCGGCGACGCTCGTGCGCTCGCCGAAGTTTTGCTCGCTTCGCAAGGAGTGCCGCGTACCGCGCTTGACGCATCGATCGCCGCGGGCGTCACACGACGAATCGATCTTGTGACGCCCGTGCCGATCTTCATGCTTTACCGCACGGCCTGGGTCGATGAGACGGGCGCGCTTCGTTTATCGCGGGACGTATACGGCTGGGACGATGTGTTGGCCGCGCTGATGGAGGGAACGCGGCCTCAAACACCGCCGGCCTTCGCACAAATCCGCGAATGCGCAGGGTGACGCGCGTGACCACTCAGAACTTCGACGCGCTCTTCCGCCCTAATTCAATCGCTCTCGTGGGCGCGAGCAACCGCTCAGGATCAGTCGGCAACGTGCTTGCGCGCAATCTCTTCACGGCGGGGTTCGCGGGCGCAATCATGCCGATTAACCCGAAGGAATCGACCATCGAGGGGCATGCCTGTTTCCAATCGGTGGGCACGCTTCCCCAGGCGCCTGACCTAGCGGTCATCGCTACGCCTCCGGGCGCAGTCCCAGGGCTTATCAACGACCTTGGCGAACGAGGCTGTCGCGCCGCGGTAATTGTCACCGCCGGCTTCTCCACGGAGGCGCGCCAACAGCTGCTCGACGCATCGCGGCCACACACACTGCGCATGCTGGGCCCGAATTGTCTTGGCCTTCTCTCCCCACCGTCGGGCATCAATGCGAGTTTCGCGCATTTGAATCCCAATCGCGGCGACATCGCCTTCGTGTCTCAATCCGGCGCGATCCTCACATCCGTCCTTGATTGGGCCGCGCCGCGCGGCATCGGATTCTCGCATCTCGTTTCCCTGGGCGACGCCGTTGACATCGATTTCGGCGACATGCTCGACCATCTGGCGCTCGACGCCGACACCCGCGCCATCCTGCTCTATGTGGAAAGTATCACGGCGGCGCGGAAATTCATGTCCGCCGCGCGCATCGCCGCGCGCGCGAAGCCGGTCATCTTGATCAAGGCCGGACGCAGCGAGGCTGGCGCATCGGCAGCGCTCTCGCACACAGGCGCGCTCGCCGGCAGCGACGCCGTCTATGACGCCGCATTCCGCCGCGCGGGAATGCTTCGCGTTCGCGAACTACGCGAGCTGTTCGACGCCGCCGCGGCGCTCGCCAACGGCCTTCATACGCGCGGAGATCGCCTGACGATCCTTACGAATGGCGGGGGTCTAGGTGTGCTTGCCGCCGATGCCCTGGAAGAGCGTGGCGGCAAGCTCGCGCGGCTTCCCGAGGAGGCGCGCGCAGCGCTCGACGCGGTGCTTCCCGCCACATGGTCGCGCGCCAATCCGATCGATATTATTGGCGACGCCTCAGGCGCGCGCTATCGCGCCGCGCTCGCGATCGCGCTGCCCTCGCCCGAGCATGACGCTGTCTTGGTCATGAACTGCCCCACCGGCGTGGCCGACAACGTCGAAGCCGCACATGCCACAATCGATGCTCACGCGCATAATAACCATGTGCCGCTCCTAGCCTGTTGGATGGGCGAAGAAACGGCGGCGCCGGCGCGAACAGCGCTGACGGCGGCAGGCATCCCCGCCTACGAGACGCCAGACGAAGCAGTCACCGCGTTCATGCGCCTCGTCGAATTTCGCAAAAACCAAGCCGCGCTGCTGGAGGCGCCGCGCGCCTTTCCCGATCATTCTGCGGGCGCCAAGAGTGCAGCGCGAAGAATCATCTCCGATGTGCTTGCCGACGGCCGCGGCGTCCTCACCGAGCCGGAGGCCAAGGCGATCATCGCCGCTTACGGCATCCCGACAGCAGTCACACGGGTCGCGGCGACCCCTGAGCAAGCGGGCAGGCTCGCCGAGGAAATTGGAGGCGCCGTTGCGCTCAAGATCCTCTCCAGGGACATTACCCACAAATCCGACGTGGGCGGTGTCGCGCTAAACCTCACAGGCGCCGCGGCCGTGCGTGCGACAGCCGAGGTGATGATAAAGCGCGTGCGCCGCGGGCGGCCGGATGCGTCAATCGACGGCTTCACCGTTCAGGAGATGATCGTTCGCCCGCGAGCGCAAGAATTGCTGCTAGGCGTTCACGAAGATGCGGTGTTCGGACCAGTCATCATGTTCGGTCAAGGCGGCGTGGCCGTCGAAGTGATCGCCGATCGTGCGATTGAGTTGCCGCCACTCAATTCCGCACTCGCACAATCACTCATCGCGCGAACACGCATCGCACGCTTGTTGCAGGGTTTTCGCGACACGCCGCCAGCCGATCTCGATGCTTTGATCGCCGCAATGCTCGCGCTCTCGGCGATGGCGACCGATCATCCCGAGGTCGTGGGCGTGGATATCAATCCGCTCCTTGTGGACGCCGCCGGAATCATTGCCGCAGACGCGCGCATTATCGTGACCCCGGCGACAAGCACCAGCAATGCGCGCTTCGCAATTAAGCCCTATCCGCATGAGTTGGAATCGGAACTGGTTCTTGCGGATCAAGCGCGCCTCTTTCTGCGCCCCATCCGCCCTGAGGATGAGGGCGCGCTCATCACGCTGGCTGAGCGCTCTGCGCCGGAAGACCTCCGCCTGCGCTTCCACGGCGCCGTCCGCGCCCTGACGCATTCGCTCGCGGCGCGCCTGAGCCAAATCGACTATGATCGCGAGATGGCCCTCGTCGCGCGCGAGCGCAGCCCTGAGGGCCCGATCGCGGGTGTCGTGCGCCTGGTCTTCGACTCAGCGTTCCGAAGCGCCGAATACGCCGTCATCGTACGCAGCGACTTTCATCACCGCGGCCTTGGTCGCCGCCTGCTCAAGACGGCCCTCGATTATGCGCGTACGCGTGGCGCTCATGTTGTCTGGGGCGAAGTCCTGGCGGAGAACCGCTCGATGTTGGATCTCGCCGCGCGCATGGGCGCCGCTGTCACTCCGGCGCCAGGCGGCGGCGCTCTGCGGACGCTCTTCGACATTCAAGCGTCGGCTAGCCAGGGCTAGGCTCGTCCTCACGGCGCAGAAGGATCAGGGATTCGCCAAACTCTTGCGGCAGCAACTCCAGCATGCGCCCATTGCGACTGAAGCGGCGCACCGAGGGGAGCACGCGTAGGAAGCGCGTCTCATCCGTTTGCGCGGCTGCACTCGCGCAGGACTCCTGCGTCTCCTCAATCGTATCGAATGAGATAGAGCGGCCGATGGCATGTGTACGCGCGGTGAACGCGTTGCAGCCAGTCACGCCCGAAACGGCGCCGTTCTCAATGTCGAAATAGATTGAAACGCCGGCGCCGAGTGAACCGCCGGCAATCTGCTGGACGCGCCACCGGCCGTTGAGCTCCGGCGGAGATTGCGCCGGCGGCGCAAGCTGCCCGCACGCCGCGAGCGCGCAAACAAGAGCAAGGGTCGCCAGTCGTGCAATCATTCACTTATCCTTTCATGCCGCGCCGGCCAGTTGCGTGGTCTGGTGGCGCACCGGTTCGTCGCGCATGACGATCATTGCGGTTTCGATCTCGCGG
Organism: Hyphomonadaceae bacterium; assembly: GCA_050246475.1. Classification (GTDB taxonomy): domain Bacteria; phylum Pseudomonadota; class Alphaproteobacteria; order Caulobacterales; family Aquidulcibacteraceae; genus CADEEL01. Next base: position 265,291 of record JBFWVZ010000002.1, read on the forward strand.
CGAAACGCTAGCGGGCGTGCAATGGCCGGCGTTTCAAGGCTGTCGTCCCCCGTGCCATGAACCGTAATGCAGCCATAGCCCAGCATGCGCCCGAGCATGCTTTGCTCCAGCCCCACCGCTTCGACCGTGGACAATTCGATATCAATCACATGACGCGTGAAGAGGCCCGTCTTTCGGATCACTCGACGACTCGTCACGGCTATCTCCGTCGAGAGGAGGCGGGCAGCCTCTTTCACAAAGAAGTAGACTCCCCACAGAACAATTCCCAACAGAACGAGCGCCGCCCACGCACGCAACCAAGCGAACCGGTGCAGTCGCGCGTGCGCCACAATGCGCTCGCCCGGCGCCAGTGTCTTTTCGACGTAGCGCATCTCACTCAGCCGGTTGAGCGGGCGTCTTGCGCGGGCGTCGCGGCGCATCGTTCGGAAGCAACGCCCTCCAAACTGCCGGAATCACGCCATTGGACGCATCCTCCAGCTGCGCGCGCATTTGGTTGAGCACGGCATCCTGTTCGCTGCGGAACGCGATGAGTGCCGCATCGTGGGCGCTGCGCCAGACGCGGAAACCGGCTTCCATTGATGCAAAACCAATCGCTGCAGCGCGCCGCCACGCCTCCACCCCATAATCCAATTCGGCGAGGTCGGCTGAGCGTTTCGCACCTGCAGTCATGGTAGCCTCCTAAAGTTCAAGAAGGAACCTAGCGAGCGAACTGCGCCTTGATGCGAATCAAATTGCAGTAGGCCGCGCATCATTTGCGCTGCCTCAATGCCTCTCGGTGAACCGCGAGGCTACCTAGGCATATGATCTTGCGCGCCACCGCTCTTGGCCTCCTCGTCTGCCTGCTGGAACTCGCGGCTCTTCGGTTCTTTGGCGCATTATTCTTCGTTCCATCTTGGGCCCAGACGGCTTGGGCGTTTGCGCTCAACGCAGCTGGCACGGTGCTTGTCACCATGCTCGTCCTGCGTGTCTTGCGAGAGGCGCCGGGTGACGAAGCCGAGGCGGCCGTCGCTTTTTCGATGCCTGGCATGATCCTGGGCGCCCTCACGCTCACCGGATATGCGACAGCTTTCCCCGATCTTGATCCCGTGCTGGACGGCGCGCTGGGGGCGCACTTCCTTGTCCAGGCCGCTGCTGCGGTCGTGACAGGTCTGTTTTTCACACGCCTTGCGCCGCAAGACGAACGTCTCTGAAGGAGCCTGCAATGCGCCTCCCCGGAAAGGTCGCCATTATAACCGGGGCGGCAATGGGCATCGGCGCGGCAACCGCGCTGCGCATGGCCGAAGAAGGCGCTGCGATCGCACTGCTCGACTTGCACGATGCGGAGGGTGAAGCGCTTGCCCGGAGGATCGGCGCGCGGGGACGCTACTGGCGCTGCGACGTTTCAAAGGAAGCCGACGTGTCGCGCGTTTTTGGAGAGGTTGAGCGCACCTTCGGGCACATTGACGTCCTGGTGAACAACGCCGGTGTGTCGGGGGCGAACAAGCCGACCCACGAGGTGACAGAGGCCGAATGGGAGTACGTGCAGGCCATCAATGTCAAAGGCGTCTTTCTCTGCACCAAGCACGCGGTACCCGCGATGAAGCGCGCGGGCGGAGGCGCAATCATAAACCTGTCCTCCATCTACGGGCTTGTCGGCGCGCCGGACGTGCCGCCCTATCATGCCTCAAAGGGCGCCGTGCGCCTGATGACCAAGACTGATGCGCTCATCTACGCGCCCGACAAGATCCGCGTGAACTCCATCCATCCAGGCTTCATATGGACGCCGATGGTTGAGGCGCACCTTAGGTCGGCGGGCGACGTTGAAGAGGGTAAGGCGGCGACGGCCGCCCTTCACCCGCTCGGACACATCGGCGAAGCGGACGACATCGCTTGGGGCGCCATTTATCTCGCGTCCGATCAGGCGAAGTTTGTGACCGGCGCAGAACTCGTCATCGACGGCGGCTACACCGCTCGATAGGCCTGGGAAGGTCAGCGACTTGCCGAGGAAAACGGTCACACTCGAGATTCCCAGGGCGATCCTCATTCACTCGCGCAAGAGATAAGGGTGTTCGCTTCCGGCATGGAATAGGATTGTCCCTATGGAGAATGTTGTTGGCAGGCGATTGGCGTTGCTCGCTGGCTGGGGCGCCGTGCTCTTCTATTTGCTGGATTCGCGGAGCGCCATCAGTGCGGCGCACACCCCGACTTTCTTCCTACTTGGCGTGTTGCTGGGGCCGTTTTGCGCGTGGGGAGCAATGTTCGCGGCTGACTACGAAGAGCCCAGTGCACGGAAGACCAAGCTCTCTCGCGCACTTGAACTGCTTTCTGCGGCAGCACTGGCTTTCTTCCTAGTTGCGTTCGCTCTCAGCTGGATCGGTGTCCCTGGCCTTTGACGAGCGTGCTCAACACGAACCCGACTCCTAGGCAGCGCGATTCCGTCGCGAGAGACGCAGCGGCGCGCCCGCGTCCGGCGGCGCCTACGATACCGCTCAGCCGATGTTTCTCAGCCCAAACGGGTTTGATCTGCGTCAAGTCCAATCGGTGACGGTCGAGTCATCATTCACTTCGCGTTCCAAGATTGCGGGGTGAAACGATGATCAAGGTTCAAGCGGCCGCGCTGGCGGTCATGGCGATTGCGTTCGCCGCGCCTGCGGAGGCGCGCGTGCTCGATCATATTCAGCTCAACCTGGGCGTCAGCCTCATCGCGCCGGAAGAAGGCGCTGACATCTCGACGATTGGCGGCGACGCTGACATCTCCGATGAAGTCGTCCCGACGATTGGCGTTGAGTACTTCTTCAATGACAATGTCTCAGCGGAGCTCATGTGCTGCATGGCGCGCCACGATGTGGCCGCGGTGAACACCAATCTCCCGGGTAGTGTCGATCTCGGCGAAGTCTCGCACTTTCCGCCAACGCTCACGCTCAAATATCATTGGACAGAGTTTGGCGCGTTCCAGCCCTATGTCGGCGCGGGCGTGAACTACACGCACTTCTTCGACGCTGAATTGCCGGCGGGCGGCGCCGTAACCGGCATCGACTACGAGGACTCATTCGGCGCCGCGTTGCAAGCTGGCTTCGATTATCGTGTGAACGAGCGCTGGAGCGCGCATTTCGACGTGCGGCGCATCTGGATCAACACGGACGCCACGATCGATGCGCTCGGCACCACGATCAATGCGGACGTTGACATCAACCCATGGGTCGTGACGGCGGGGATCGGGCTCCGGTTCTAAAACCGATCTCCGCTGTTGGACGGGCGGCGGTGCGGAGGCGACTCCGCGCCGCCGCATCGGCTTTTGGGGCTCCAGTTTGAAAAGTTCTCGCTAACCGCGCCGATCGCTCGCAGTGAGGTTCTTCGATCAATCGTGGCAACCATAACATGGGTGCCCCTGAGCGCCGTCGCAATCCGGTACCTCGCAAGGTCAGGTCAACGCCGAAAGCAAAGTCTTCGTGTCAGCACTCACATAGTCACCGACGATCTCGCGCGTCACTCTCGCTTTCAGTTTCGATGATGCGCGCTCTCGAAAGGCCCCAAGCGCACGCGGTCCCGCCGCAACGATCAGGCGCTGAAACGCCCGTGTCGCAGCTCGAGTCTCAAGGTGCGCGGTGATCTGAGCAACGAAAGCGTCCTCTAGATTGCGTTCGGCATCCGTGCGCGGTTCGGGCGCGCCGCGGTGCGTGCTGGCGCTCGAATAGACCGTGTCGGCTGGCGCCCCGAAGTGCGGCTTGTGGGGTCCGTTGCGCGCTTCCTCGGTAAGCTCCAACAACTCGCGTGCCCCGGCGCGATAGTGAAAGACGCGACACGCCGCGCCGTCGAACGCGGCGACCCAGGTGATGTCTGACGCCATTGTGCCTCCATTCCTTCATCCCTTCGATGATGCAAGCGAGACGTATGCGCATTGCGGCCTGTCAAAGCTGCGCTCTCTTCGCTGACTTGATCCAGATCAAGGTCCCTTCAAGGCGTCCGCAAAAGATGACGGCGGCGTCAAGTTCGGTTTCCGACTGCGCCAGGGAGGCCCACCATGCGCGTCACGCTCGTCAATCGCCCGCCGCAACAGGTGCAGACGTTCGACAATGAATTGACCCATCAGCTCGCACCGGAAGACGTTGAAGTCGTTCGGGAAATCTTCAACACGCCGCTCACGGGTTCGTACAATTGGGACTACGAGGCCGCCAACGCGAAGATCAGGCGCCTCTACGAACTGGGCAAGCAATTCAACTGGAACGCCGAGCTCGATGTCGATTGGAGCGTCCCCTTTCCGCGCACGGAATCGCCGGACGGAACAGGCCACAACGCATTCGCCGGTCATCCCATTTATGAGGGACTGACGCCGGATCAGAAAATGGAGTTCGCGTGGCGCAGCTTGGCGCAGACTCTTTCGCAATTTATGCATGGCGAGCAGGGCGCATTGCTCGTCGCTTCTCAACTCGTTTCCTGCGCGCCAACCTACGACGCCAAACTCTACGCGGCGTCACAGACGTTCGATGAAGCGCGCCACGTCGAGGTGTTTCATCGCTATCTGCAGGAACGCTGCAAGGTCATTTACCCGATCAACGCCAACCTGAAACTCTTGCTGGACAAGATCCTCACCGACGCGCGCTGGGATCTCAAATTCATCGGCATGCAGGTGCTCATTGAAGGCTTGGCGCTCGCAGCCTTCCAGACAATCCATCAAACGACGCGCGATCCATTGCTGCGGCAAGTGGTCGAGCTCGTCATGCGCGATGAGGGCCGCCACGTCGCCTTCGGCGTCAACTATCTCGAGGATTGGATCCGCGCGCTGCCTGAGAACGAGATCGAAGAGCGGGCGCAATTCGCCTACGAGGCCTGCGCCATCATGCGTGAGCGCCTCTTTTCGACGACAGTCGCTGAAGAGTTCGGCTTCGACGCGGCAGAAGCGCGCGCCATTTCCATCGACAGCGAAGGCGGGCGCGCGTTTCGCAACTTCCTGTTTGAACGCATGATCCCCAATCTAAAGCGCGTCGGCCTTCTTACAGAGAAGGTGCGCCCGAAATTCGAGGCGCTCGGCGTGCTCCAATACGAGAACTTGGCCCATGACGGCATGATCGATTGGGCCAATCTGGAACGGCCTCTGCCCACGAAGGAGAACCTCGAGGCCGCACGCGTCGCCGCCGAATAGCGCTGAGTGACGACGCTGTGGACGGCGCGCCGGATTGTCCCCCATCCCTCGGCGCGCCGTCACTCTTTCAAGATAACGGCGCGTCGCGGTGCGTGACGACGACAACCACGTCCGACAAATCCCATCACCGGACATTTGTGCGGAACGGTAGGACGCGTCCCGATAGCAGACGTTCTGACTGCACCCGCTCGTCACAGGGGCCAAAAGCGGCAGGCGGATCGCACACTCACGGCGTCCCAATGCGGGGGTGGCGGAGCGCTGCGGCGGTCAGTCGGCCTCTTCCCTCTCAGCGCCAGCCGGCGTCGCGCGCGCGGCGCTCGGCTTCAGCGTCGAAGGTTTCGCCTTCGATCATTGCATCCGCGGCGGAGAGAACGCTGGCGGGAATGTCGGTCGAGGCAGTGCGGACGTCTCCCGCTTGCGCGCGGTGCGCGACCGCCGTTTCGACACGCCAAGCATCGCCTTCGCGGCAGGCGAGGCCGGCGATCTCGCGTGCGTTGAATGTGCGGCAGTGCTGACCATCGCGTGCGCGGAACGTCAGCCCGATCGAGACGCCGCCTTGCGCGCCATCGGCGGCGAGTTGCTGATCGAGTGCGCGTGCGAGGGCGCCGCGCGCCTCCATCTGCGAGCCGCGCGATTCAATGAGCGGCGGATTGGCGTTGAGCGCGCCGAACCCGATGATCAATCCGCCCGCCAGCGAAGCGGCCATCGCGCCCCACTCGCGCACGCCCCATCCCGAAGTGCGGCGCTCCCGCGCGCGCTGAAAGTTCACGACGTTCGACGGCGCTTCGCTGCGCGCGGCCTGCGTGAGGCGCTCAGGCACAGGCGCGTCTGCGATTGGATCGTATGTGCGCGAGAGCATGGCGCGCAGCGCGCGCTCCTTGGCGACACGCGCGGCCAACGCGGGATCGCGCGCCAGAGCCGCCTCCATCTCGGCCGCTTCGGTGGGCGGAAGCTCGCCATCGACATAAGCGAGGATGCGCTCCTCATTCATGGCCTTCACGCCTCCACGCTAAGCCGCGCCATGAGCGTCTCGCGTCCGCGCGCCAAACGGCTCGTGATTGTTCCGATCGGCACGCCGAGCACATCGGCCGCCTCGCGGTATGAAAGGCCCTCGACGCACACCAGGCCGATCGCTTCGCGCTGCTCTTCCGGCAATTGCTGCATGGCGTCTTCGACCGCGCGCATTTCGAGCCTCGTCTCCATCTCCTCGGCGCCGCCGCCGCCCACAAACTCACCTTCCTCAGCTGGGGCGAACAGGCGCCCCCTCCGCTGCCGCGCCCGGACCTCGTCGATCCAGGCGTTGCGAACTATCCGATAAAGCCAGCTCGCCAATTGGGTGCCGGGCTCGAACTGGCCGAGCCGCGTCAGCGCCCGCTCCAGCGCGAGCTGGACCAGGTCGTCTGCGTCCGCCTCGCTCCCCGCCAGAGTCCGCGCGAAGCGGCGCAAGCGGGGGATAAGACTGACGATTTCATCCCGAATGGCGGATGCTTCCGACATCGTCGCTTCTTTAACGCCCCCGGCGGGCTATTTCTTCCATGGCCTAAGGAAGAAAATGATCCCAGCGCGCGTTTGTGGGGCGGAGACCTGATTTGAGAGCTTTGTTCGCCTGCCTGCTGCTTGCGCTCGCCGCCCTCGCCTCACCGGCGTTGGCGCAGCTGCCGGGCGTGCAACTGCCAACGCTGCCGGCGGCGGTTCCAGGCGTAATCGACGAGACGCGCGATACGCTGCGCACGACGACGCGGGAGCTGACGCGCGTGCGGCGCGATCTGGTGCGCGGGCTTCTGCGGCGCCACCGCGCCGAGCTGGAGCGCGATCCGCAAGGCGCGCCAATCCGGCGCGGCGAAATCCTGGCTTGGGCGCCGAGCGAAGCCGCGCTTGCTGAGGCGCAGCGCGCCGGTTTCCGCGTCGTGCGGCGGGACGAGCTCGAAGGGCTCGACGTTGCGCTCTATGTGCTGGCGCCGCCGGAGCGGCTCTCGACGCGGCGGGGATTGGAGGCGCTCCGCGCACTCGATCCCGAGGGCGCATACGATTTCAACCATCTCTACCAGCAATCCGGCCAATCGAACGCACCGGGCGGGCGTGGGCCGCCGGCGGGGGACGGCGTGCGCGTGGGGCTGATCGATGGCGGGGTGGATGAAGGCCATCCCGCCTTTTCCGGCGCGCGCATCACGGCGCGCGGCTTTTACGGCAACGCACGGGCGAGCCCGCACGGCACCGCGGTCGCATCGCTGCTGATTGGGCGCGGCGCGGGGCTTTCGAGCGCCGCGCCGGGCGCGCATTTGTATGCCGCCGACGTCTATTGCGGCAGCGAGATCGGCGGCGGCGCAGATTCGGTTGCGCAGGCGCTGGCGTGGATGGCGCGCGAGCGCGTGGGGGTCGTCAACATAAGCCTCGTCGGGCCCGCGAACCGCACGATCGAAGCGGCGGTGCGCGCCATGAATGCGCGCGGGCATCTGCTTGTCGCCGCCGTCGGCAATGACGGGCCGGCTGCGCCGGCGCTCTACCCCGCCTCGTATCCTGGCGTCGTGGGCGTCACCGGCGTCGATGGGCGGCGCGCGCTCATCGAGGCGGCCCGGGGAACGCAGGTGGATTTCGCCGCGCAAGGCGCATCTTTGCGCGCGGCCGCGCCTGGCGGACGTTATTCATCCGTACGCGGCACGTCCTACGCGTCGCCGATTGTCGCAGGGATGTTGGCGCGCGAGCTGCCGTCGCCCAGCCTCGAAGGTGCGGCGCGTGCGCTTGAGCGTTTACGTGCCCGGGCCGCCGATCTTGGAGAGCGGGGCGCGGACCGCACTTTCGGCGCAGGGTTAATCAGCCTCTAGCTAACCTACAAAATTTTCATCGAACGGCGGGAATAATTTCCGGCCGTGCGTCGTTCTCACAAAGAGCCAAGGGAGAGCTTGGCATGAATTTGGAGGACGATGAGATGACCAACAAGTTTCTCGCCGGCGCAGCCATGGTCGCGATGCTCGCCGTTTCGACGCATGCAGACGCGCAAGTGCTCGGCGGCACAGGCGGCCTCGGCGGCACGGTCGGCGGCGTTGTCGGCGGCGCGGGCAGCATTGGCGGCAACGTGATGGGCAATGTGCGCGGCGACGTCGACACCAACGCTACGCAAACGCTTCGCCGCACGACGCGGCGCGCACAACGCGAAGCCGAAGCTGCGCGGCGCAACGCCGAACGCGCTGCGGAAGAAGCGCGCGGCTCCGTCAATGGGTCGGGCCAAGCAAGCGGCTCGCTCGACGGCGCGATCAGCGAAGACGGCTTGAGCCTCGGCGGCTCGGGCGATGCGTCTGGGAGCGGCGCGGTCGACGCAACCCGCGCCTCCGCTGCGGGGACCGATGCAGCGCGCACGACGGCACGCCGCACCGTGAACGCAACCCGACAGACCGCGCAAGATGTGCGCAACACGACGGCCTCGGCTTCCATCGGCGGCGACCTCAGCGGTTCTGCGAATGGCGCCGCCGACGCGGCTGACGACGAAGCTGCGCTGGCGGACAATGGCGCGGCCAACGAGCCGGAAGCGCGCGATCAAACCACGCGTGCGGATCGAGGCAACCGCCGTTGACGCTCACGTTCACCGGCGCTGCAACGTCTCCGCCTAGACGGAATGCACGCCGCTGAAGCGAGAGGCGGCGAGGCTTAACGGCCTCGCCGTCTCCCGGCGATCATACTTTGGATGACGTCATGACTATGATGAGCCTCGTTTCCGAACACGACACGCAGGACGGCCGTATCGTCCTCTATCAATGCGGCGCGTGCGGACGGAACGCGAAGCGCCCTGTTGCGCGAGAGAGCGTTGCGCCGCGCGAGGCGCCGTGCGCGCATTGCGCCGGCGTCAAGATTGAACAATCGAGGTTGCGCGGGGCGAATAGCGAGTAGCAGGAAGCCAGGCGCGGACGTTCGCTTTACTCAACGGCAAAGCGGACGCGCCCCCGTAGCCTAGCTAGAGCATGGGTCATGTAGCCAATGGCATTAATCGCCAAGAGCACGCCCATGATGTGCCACGAAGTCGGCGCGCCCGTTTGCGCCAGCTCCTCCGCCGTCACCGCCGCCATCATGAACGAGATCACGTTGACGAGCGCCAGCATGATCGCGGCGCCGGGCATGCCGCGCCGCAATGGCAGCGCGATGACATAGAGGCTCAGCAAGCCGAGCGCGGCGGACGAAGCGCCGATCAAATTCATCAGTGCGAAATAGAGCGGGCGGATCTCCGCGCGCGCCTCTTCCGGCACGGCGGCAGCGTGGAACCAAAGCACGTTCTCCACCGTCGCGTAGGTGACGCCGAACCAGATCAGAAAAAGCGCGAGCGCAGTGAAAAGCCCAAGGCTCGCCCGGCGAAGGAAAGCTTGCATCGTCAGTCTCCGTGTTTCGCAGGCAAACTGGCGCGCGCGCGCTCGCCGCGGAAATGCGCTTTGGCTCTCGCTTCGATGCGCGGGGGGCATGAGCGGGCGTCATAACCGCGCTGCATGGCGTCCATGCCGAACCGGCGCCAACCGCCTCCGCCCAGCGGCGTACTCGCCAGCATTCGCGCCCTTCAAAGCGGCGTTTGTCTTGGAGAGAGCAATGAAATCCTGGAAGACCTTGGCGCTCGCCTGCGCCGCCAGCGCCGCGTTGTTCGCGGCCCCCGCGTACGCCAACGAATGTCCCGCCGATCAGGTGGTCGCCGCGACGCAAACCGGCGCCCCCACCCAGCCCTCCGGCGTGACCGACACGGTCATCGCGTCGATCGATCTCGGCGCCGGCTACGGCCTGCCGGGCCGGCAGCTGCGCATGCGCCGCCTCGTCGTCCAGCCGGGCGGCGTCGTGCCGGTGCACAGCCACGGCGAGCGGCCCGCCAACATCTACATCGTCTCCGGCGAGATCACCGAATACCGCTCCACCTGCGCTGCGCCGATCACGCACCGCGCCGGCGAAGTCGCGGTTGAATCCGGCGATCTCACGCATTGGTGGCGCAACAACAGCCGCCGCGAAACCGTCCTCATCTCGGCGGACCTCCCGCCGCCCGAGATGGCGAACGCGGGCTCCAACTAAGCCCGCAAACCGGAACGGGCGCGGCGGGACTCATCCCCACCTCGTCCTCGGCTCTAGCCTCACGCCGCGCCCGTTTCTTCTTCGCGAGAAAGCATCGCCATGAGCATGGCCCAAACCGCCGCGCCTCCGCGCGCGGGAAGCCTTTCGGCTGCGTTCAGTTTGTTCGTGATCGGACTGACGGCGTTTTTGACCGTGGTCGATCTCTTCGCGACGCAGGCGATCCTGCCGACGCTCACCACGCATTACGGCGTGACGCCCGCCGAAATGGGCGTCGCGGTCAATTCCGCCACGCTCGGCATGGGCATCGCGGGCATTCTCGTCGCGCTCTTCAGCGCGCGCATCCCGCGCCGCGCGGGCATCGTGGCGAGCCTCTTTGCGCTTTCGGTCCCGACGCTGCTGCTCGCCAGCGCGCCCGATCTTTCAACCTTCACCGCGCTGCGCATCGCGCAGGGCCTGCTTATGTCTACCGCGTTTACGCTGACGCTCGCGCATCTGGGCGAGCGCTGCAGTGCGATGACGGCAGCGAGCGCGTTCGCCGCGTACATCACCGGCAATGTCGCCTCGAACCTGGTTGGGCGGCTCCTATCGGCCGGGCTTGCCGATCACTTTGGGCTCGCCGCGAATTTCTACGTCTTCGCCGGGCTCAACGCGCTGGGCGGCGTGCTCGTCTTCCTGACGATCTCGAACGCGCCCGCGACGATGCGCGATCACGCCATGGCGATGACGTCTTCGCCGCTCGCCGCAGTGAAGGCGCATCTTGCCAATCCGTCGCTGCGCGCAGCGTTCGGCATCGGGTTTCTCATTCTCTTCGCGTTCATCGGCACGTTCACATACGTGAACTTCGTGCTGACGCGCGCGCCGCTCAGCGTCTCGATGATGAGCCTGGGACTCGTTTACTTCGTGTTCGCGCCGTCGATCGCGACGACGCCGCTCGCGGGGCGCGCGGTGGAGCGCTTCGGCGTCCAGCGCACGCTCTGGGGGGCGCTCACCCTCGCGATCGCGGGGCTTCCGCTTCTGCTCATCGGATCACTGCCGTTCGTATTCATCGGCATGATGGCAGTCGCGTGCGGGACGTTCTTCGCGCAAGCGGCCGCCACCGGCTTCGTCTCGCGCGCGGCCACGCAAGACCGCGGCGCCACGAGCGGGCTCTATCTCGCATCGTACTTTCTCGGCGGCATGGCCGGCAGCTTCGTGCTCGGCCAACTCTTCGATCGCTTCGGCTGGGCCGCGTGCGTCGCGGGCATCGCCGCAGCACTCACGTTTGCCTGCCTTCTCACCCTCGCGCTTCGAACCAAAGGAGACGCCCAATGACACGCATCGATACGCAAGACGTCGCCGCCGTGACGCAAAGCCTCAAGGGCATGAAGGGCGCACTCGCCGCGTTTATTCTCGCAAGCGCCACGCGCGATCTCGCGCCCGGTTCGCGCGCGCTCTTGAGCTTCGCTGCGCTCAAGGCGCTGGGGCACGAGCGGGAAGCGCGCGCCGCCTTCGCCGCCGCGATCGAAACCGGCTGCAGCGGCGAAGAGATCATGCGCGCGATGGATCAGGGCCAGCGGCTCTCCCGCTTCGCGCGTGTGCAAGCGCCGCTTGCATCGGCGGCATGAGTTTTCGGCATTTCACTCAAGAGCGCGCGGCGCGCCATCACACGCACAGGAGACACACATGCTCACCATGATGGAGAAGAAAGAGCGGATGGGCGCCATGCCGCGCCCGCTCGAAGGCAAGACGGCGCTGGTCACCGGCTCAACCAGCGGGATCGGCCTCGGCGTCGCGGAAGCGCTCGCCGCGCAGGGCGCCGAGATCGTACTCAACGGCCTCGGCGATCCGCGCATGATCGAAGAGACGCGTGTGCGCCTCGCGGAAGAGAACAACACGTCCGCGCATTATCACGGCGCCGATCTCTCAAAGCCTGAAGCGATCGAAGACATGATGCGCTTCGCGGCGATGAACGCCGGCGGCGTGGACATCCTCGTCAACAACGCCGGCATCCAGCATGTCGCGCCGGTCGAGGAATTTCCCGTCGCGAAATGGGATGCGATCCTGGCGATCAATCTCTCGTCCGCCTTCCACGCCATCCGCGCGGCGCTGCCGGCGATGAAGGCCAAGGGCTATGGGCGCATCGTCAACATCGCTTCCGCGCACGGCCTCGTCGGCTCGCCGTTCAAGAGCGCCTACGTCGCGGCGAAGCACGGCGTGTTGGGGCTGACCAAGGTCGTCGCGCTCGAAGCGGCGGAGTCAGGCGTCACCTGCAACGCCATCTGCCCCGGCTATGTGTGGACGCCCCTCGTCGAAAAGCAGATCGAGGATCAAGCGAAAGCGCACAACATCCCGCGCGAGAAGGTCATCACTGACGTTCTCTTGAAAGCGCAGCCCAACAAGCGTTTCGCCACCGTCGAGGAAATCGGCGCGCTGGTCGCCTTCCTCGCGGGGCCTGGCGGGCAATCCATCACCGGCGCCGCGCTGCCGGTCGACGGCGCGTGGACCGCGCACTGAACGACAATGGAGGAAACAATGGCCGATACGGCGACTTTGCCCGCGCTCACGGCGCCGCGCAGAAAGCGCAGCCCACGCGCCCCCGTCCAAACGAAGACGATCAATCTCGCGCTTCAGGGCGGGGGCGCGCACGGCGCCTTCGCATGGGGCGTGCTCGATCGCCTGCTTGAGGACGAGCGCATCGGCTTCGACGGCGTCTCCGCCACCAGCGCCGGCGCGATGAACGCCGCGGTGATGGCGTACGGGCTGACGCTCGGCGGGCGCGAGGGCGCAAAACGCGCGCTCGCCTCGTTCTGGCGGCGAGTCGCGCATGCGGGGATGACGAGCCCGCTGCAACCGACCTGGGCCGATCGCCTCGCGCACAATCACGCGCTCGAGCATTCGCCCGCTTTCGTGATCTTCGATCTCGTGAGCCGGCTCTACTCGCCGTACCAATTCAATCCGGGCAATTGGAACCCGCTGAAGCGCGTGCTGGAAGAGACGGTCGATTTCGCGGCGCTCCGGGAGAACGCGGCGGTGAAGCTCTTCCTCTCCGCCACCAATGTCCGCACCGGCAAAGTGAAGATTTTCGAGAACAAGGATCTCTCGGCCGACGCGGTGCTCGCCTCCGCGTGCCTGCCGTTCCTCTTCCAGGCCGTCGCGATCGACGGCGAATCCTATTGGGACGGCGGCTATATGGGCAATCCGGCGATCTTCCCGCTCATCTACAAGTGCGACTCCCGCGACGTGGTCGTCGTGCACATCAATCCGATCGAGCGGATGGAGACGCCGACCACCGCGCGCGACATCCTGAACCGCATCAACGAGATCAGCTTCAATTCCTCGCTGATGCGCGAGATGCGCGCCATCGCCTTCGTCACCCAGCTCATCGATGATGGGCTCGTCTCCGAAAACCGGATGAAGCGCATGCTCATCCATTCGATCGAAGCGCAGGATTTCATGCGCGAGTTGGGCGTCTCCTCGAAGCTCAACACGGATTGGGAATTCCTCACCCATCTGCGCGATCTGGGGCGCGAACGCGCCGAAGCCTGGCTAGAAGCCAATTTCGGCGCGCTCAACGAGAAGAGCACAATCGATCTCGGAGAGACCTATCTTTGAGCCTCGCCGCCGATTTCGCGGAGCTTTGGGCGCGCCCGTTCGCTACGCCGCTCAAGAGCGCGCTGGGGGATCTCACGCGCCCTAAGCGCGCGCCGCCGCGCATCGCCATGGCGATCGCGGAGGCGGAGCGCATCTCGGAAATTCTCGTCGGCTGGGTGCAGCTCGCCGGCGTGGCGACGTTCGCGTTTCTCTATCTCGCCTCACGCGGCGCGTTCGATCTCTCCATGGGCATCGAGCCGGTGCCGCTGGCGCTTTTGGCTTACGGCGCGTTCGTTATCTGGCGGCTGCGGCAAGCCTATCGCGGCGCGCTCCCCCGCACGCTGCTGACGCTCTCGGCGGTCGCGGATGTCAGCGTGCTCATGCTGACGATCTGGGGCTTCACGCTGCAATACGGCCTCCCGGCGGCGCTCTATCTCAAGGCGCCGACGCTGCTTTATGTCTTTATCCTGATCGCGCTGCGCGCGCTGCGCTTCGATCCCTTCCACTTGATCCTCACCGGCGCCCTCGCCGCGCTCGGCTGGGCCTCACTCGTGGCCATCGCCGCGTTCGAAGGCGCGCCGGTCACCGCCGATTATCGCATCTATATGACGTCGCTCTCGCTGCTCTGGGGCGCGGAGGCGGAGAAGATCGCCGCCATCCTCGCCGTCACCGCCGTACTCGCGCTCGCTGTCGCGCGGGCGCGCGCGCTCTTGGTGCGCACCGCGACGGAGGAGATCGCCGCCGCCGATCTCGCGCGCTTCCTCGACGGCGCGGCCGCCAAGCGCGTGCGCGGCGCGGAGCGCGCGCTCATGGCCGGGGACGGCGAATTGCGCAACGCGGCCATCCTCTTTCTCGATCTCCGCGGCTTCAGCAAAGCCGCCGCGCAGCTCGACGCCAAAGGCGTCATTGCACTGGTGAACGATTATCATCGCCGCTTCGTCCCGCTCATCGAAGCCGCGGGCGGCAGCGTCGATAAATTCATGGGCGACGGCATCCTCGTCAGTTTCGGAGCAGGCAATGCGCGTGGGCGCGAAGCGGCGGACGCGCTCGATCTCGTGCCGGGGCTGCTGCAGGCCGCCGATGCCTGGCGCGCGGAGCGGGAGGCGCAGAATCTCCCGCCGCTCGAAATCGCGATCGCGATCACCGCCGGCGAAATCGTCTATGGCGTCGTGGGGCACGACGACCGCCTCGAATTCACCGCCATCGGGGACGCGGTCAATCTCGCCGCCAAGCTCGAAAAGCACGCCAAGCTCGAACGCGCGCGCGCGATCATGACGCTCTCGGCGCTGGCGCGGGCGCGCATGCAGGGCGCGACGGCGATGCCCGTGCGCGTTTCGGTGCAAGCGATCGTCGATGGCGTGCGCGAACCCGTCGATCTGGCGATCCTGGCATGAGGCGCGCGCATCGCGCCCATGCGGCGCGCGCATTAACCGGCCTTGCCGCGCAGACGTAGTCCCAAGCATCAAAGGGAGGCCGATATGGCGCACACGATCGATTGGGAAAACGCAGCGGCGGATATGGGGCTCGCGGCCCTCTGCCTCGATATGGCGCGGCTCAGAAACAGCGTGAAACGTGGGAAACGCGCCAAGCGCGCGGCGCGCATTGTCTTCACCGGCAAATAGGCGCACCCCATATGAGAAGAGCGATGAGCCATTTGATGGACGAAGCGGAAGCCTGCGATTGCCCGATCGAAGCGGCGCGCGCCGCGAACGATCGCCCGCGCGTGGTGATCGTGGGCGCGGGCTTTGCCGGGCTGACGGCGGCGAAGGCGCTTAAGAAGGCCCCCGTCAACGTGACGCTCATCGACCGGCGCAACCATCACCTCTTCCAGCCCCTGCTCTATCAGGTCGCCACCGCGGGCCTTGCGCCCACGCAGATCGCCACGCCCATCCGCGCCATCGTGCGCGATCAGCCGGACACGGAGGTTCTGCTGGGGGACGTCACGCACGTCGATGCGAAAGCGAAGATCGTGATGATGGGCGCGCGGCGCGTGCCTTACGATTATCTCATCCTCGCCACGGGCGCCCGGCACGCCTATTTCGGGCACGACGATTGGGAGGCCTTCGCGCCGGGCTTGAAGACGCTCGAAGACGCGACGGAGTTGCGCAAGCGCATCCTGCTTTCGTTCGAGCGCGCGGAGCTTGAGGAAAATCCCGAAGAACGCGCGCGACTGCTCACCTTCGCCGTCATCGGCGGCGGGCCGACGGGCGTCGAGATGGCGGGCGCGATCGCCGAGCTCGCGATTAAGGCGCTCGCCAAGGATTATCGCCGCATCAACCCGCAATGCGCGCGCATCGTTCTCGTGGAAGCCGCGCCGCGCTTGCTGGGCGCCTTCCCGGAGGATCTCTCGCGCCATGCGGCCGAAGCGTTGACAAAACTCGGCGTCGAGGTGCGCACGGGCGAAGCCGTCACCGCATGCGACGCACTTGGCGTGACGCTCGGCACGGAACGCATCGAAACACGCTGCACGATTTGGGCGGCGGGCGTGCAATCCTCACCGGTGGCGCGCTGGCTCTCCGCGAAGGCGGACCGCGCGGGCCGCGCTCTCGTCGGGCGCGATCTGCGCGCCGAGGGGCATGAGGATATCTTCGTGCTCGGCGATTGCGCGAGCGTGATGGACAAGGACGGCAAGCCGCTGCCGGGCGTTGCGCCCGTGGCGAAACAGCAAGGCGCCTATGCCGCGGAAGCCATCCGCCGCGCGGTGCTCAACAAGGAGCCCCAAGGCCCGTTCGTCTATCGCGATTGGGGCATCCTCGCGACCGTCGGGCGCAAGTCCGCGGTCGCGGACTTCCACGGCTTCCATCTGCGCGGGTTCGTCGGCTGGCTCGTCTGGTCTGCGGCGCACATCTATTTCCTGATCGGCTTCCGCAACCGAATCGCGGTCACGCTCGATTGGGCGTGGAGCTATTTGACGTTCGAACGCGGCGCCCGGCTCATCACCGGTGACGTGATGCCCGCGCCGCCTCTCCGCGAAGAAAAACGCGACGCCGCGTAACCGCCGCCTTCAATACGGCGAACTGCCTCCTATCCGGCCATGCGTCCAAAGTGCGCCGGCCGGGCCGGGAGGCCGCCCATGGAGATGCAACAGGTCCGCTATCCTCGCCTTGGCGCGGGAGCTCAACTTCACCCGCGCGGCGGAGGCCTGCAACGTCACCCAGCCCGCACTCACGCGAGCGATCCAATCTCTTGAAGGCGAACTCGGCGGCGCGCTCTTCCACCGCGAGCGGGCGCAGACCCATCTCTCCGAACTCGGACGGATGATGCTCCCCTATCTGCAGACGATCCATGCCCAGGCCGAGGCGGCGCGCGCGGAGGCGAAGAACGCCAAGGGCATGCAAAGCGTGCGGATGAAGCTGGGCGCGATGTGCACGCTCTCGCCCTCGATCATGTCGGATTTCATCGTCGGCTTTCAGCGCAAGAACGAAGGCGTCAACGTCCACGTGCGGGACGGCAACGCCCAAACGCTCGTGCAAAAGCTCTCCGCCGGCGACATGGAGATCGGCGTGCTCGCCTTTCCCGAAGCGCTCGACGACCGCTTTCATGTGATGCCGCTCTTCCAGGAGCGCTTCGTGTGCGTGCTGCCGAAGGAGCATCCTTTGGCGGCGAAGAACGCCGTCACCGCGCAGGACCTCGACAATCAGCCTTACGTGAACCGCGTCGCGTGCGAGTACATCGATTTCGCGGCCCAGCAGTTCGCCGCGCTCGGCGTCAACATCCGGATCGTCTTCCGCAGTGAGCGGGACGATTGGGTGCTCTCCATGGTGCGCGCGGGCCTTGGGTGGGCGTTCTATCCGGAATTCTCACCTATTCCCGACGACGTCGTGGTGCGCCCGCTCGTCGAGCCGGAATTTGTCCGCACCGTCTCACTCGTCACCGTGCGCGGACGCCCGCACTCCCCCGCCGTCGGCGCCTTCGTCCGCGCTGCCCGCGCGCACCAATGGCCGCGCTTGGACCAAGGCTCTTCGATCGCTGCGTGACCAGCGTTTCTGGCGTCGGGCGCATTGCATAGAGACCCCGGTGCCACCGATGACCCAGTCGGTTCCGGGAGCGAACTGACGCATCATCCCAAGCGCGGGCATCCATGCGCCACACAACGGACGTTCTCTTCCTTCGGCGCCACCACGAACTGCCCCGCCCATGGTGTGACAACGCGGGCGAGCAGGTCGCGCTTGCCCCCTAATCGTCCGAAATTGTGAACTCGTCCACGGTCAACTTTTGACTATCGCCTCGCCCGGCTGAAGAACAACGCGCCTGCTGCTCGATCCCAAGAGCAATCGCTTCCTCCTCTGTTCCCCAATGCAGACGTCGCCCGTCAACTTTCGGCGAAACCTATCAGTTCGATGCGATGACCCTTGCTGAAAAATAGAGTCCCAATCCGAATACGGTGTGAGCGGCAAGGCTCTTGAGCCGAGCAATGGTGGGCTGCGGCGTCCTCGAAGACGCGATGCCTAGCCCCATTGCGGGCTGCATAACGAAGAATGGCGCGACAACGGTTCCTAGGCCGAAGATCAGCGCCGGGAGCACCGTTGGTGCGCTCAGCCATGAACTGCCGACAAGAGCGACCAGCAGCTCGGCATAAAGAATTCCAATCACATAGTGTGTCGTCCAACCGATGAGACGCTCCCCCGCAATTGCCGGCGCCAACGCCACGGGCTGTGCGTGCGTGAAGCGGCCTCGCGAAAAGTGCCCGATCCACCGGCCGATCAAGGTGTAGTTGGGGAAAGGCGCGCCAAGAGCGGTCAGCAACAATGACCAAAGGTCCAAGATCAGCGTCGCGCCGAAACCGACCGCCGCGATGGTGAATGCAAGCTCCATGGTTCTTCCAATCTAGCCTACGCGTTCACGTTCTGCCCATTCAAACCGCTTCACCACGCGCAACGGCAATCTTTCCGGCGAGATCATCGGGGATCGCCATCGCCTTGAACGGACTGACATTGGCGCCGCCGGTGTTTCCGCGAGGAACAAGACCCAGCGACGTCTTCGTTGCCGCGCCGATCACGCGTGTGATTTGACCGAGAATCTCGCGCCGCTC
Source organism: Hyphomonadaceae bacterium (assembly GCA_050246475.1). Lineage (GTDB taxonomy): Bacteria > Pseudomonadota > Alphaproteobacteria > Caulobacterales > Aquidulcibacteraceae > CADEEL01. The sequence goes on from JBFWVZ010000002.1 coordinate 284,046, forward strand.
GCGATGACGCAGGCCCCAGCGGAGCATCCGCAGGTGCACGCGGACATGCAGCACCGTTGAGCTTTGACCTAAGACGTGCGCGCGTTCGAGGTGTTGAAAGGCAGCCGTGGGATCGCCGGCACGCTCTGCGGCGTCCGCAGCAGTGAGCTCCGCTTCGACTTGAGCGCGCATTCGGGTGCCAAAGGTCGCGCCATTGCGCCCGCGGACCCTTTTCGAAAGGAGCAGCCAAGCGAGATAGAGTGCAGCGACGGCATCTATGCTCGCGCAAAACATTGGCCACCACGCCGGAACGCCAGGGTTCGTCACGACGTGATGGTGAACAGAATCGAAGGCGGCGTGACCAAGCAGGGCAAAGACCAAAATCCAAAGACTCGTTCTGAACCCGACGAGCGCGAGAACTAAGAATGCGCCGGCGATCGCCGTTTCAAAACCGAGGATGCGCGCGTCGCCGCCCATGGCCGCGAAGAGGCTGTAGTATGAAGCGATGACGATCATCATTACCGGATAGAATGATCGATCGCGTTCGAACCCGACGACCGTCCCTAGGCCGCAAACGCCGAGGCCGAGGACAACGCCAACAACCAGTTCCATGACATTCTCCATTGCGCTTCGGCGCACGAGTAAGAGGGCGGTCCGCCCGAGCCTCTCAGACGAGAGGCCCGAGCGCTCTTCGTTAGGAGGCGCAAGTGCAAGCGGGGCCGCAAGCGCGCTTCCCGCACTGGCAGTTCTCACCGCATCCACAGCTTGGATTGCAGGCGCAGCCGGCGGCGTTGATTTCTTTGGGATCGGTTTCGAGGGCGTAAGTCATCTTGATCTCCGTGGCTTAGGTTCGCGTGACGTCCGTTTAGGACACGCCCTACCTATGACGCGGAGCGCCGGGCCGCTTGAACGAAACAGCTACAACATTTCGAGCGCAGCAGCGGGCAGGCCGAACATCCGTTTGAACGTCCGGCTCAAGTGCGCGGAATCGGCGAAGCCGGCGTCCTGCGCCGCGGCGGTGAGGCTTCCGCCTGCGATGTAGGCATCAACAGCGCGCACCAAACGCAGCCACAGCACGTAAGTGCGAAACGGCACACCGGTTTCTTCGACGAAGAGGTGGCTTGCCCGGCTTGGCGAAAGGCCGACGTTGCGCGCGCCTTCGCTGATCGCCAGCGTTCGATCGAGATTGTCGCCAGCCCATGCGATGATCTTGCGGATACGCCGGTCCGGTTCGAGCGCGCGGGCGTGGCCGGCGATACGATCGCTGATTTTCATCCCCGCTTCGCGCAGCATGCGCGTGGGTTCTTGCGCGTGCTGAAACGCCGCCAAGATGAGGTCGGGCGCATCCTGCGCCTCCGCGGCAGAGAGGGACGCAGCGCGACGGCCCTGCAGCAGCTGGGTGAGCGTGCGTCCGGCGCGGCTTTCCGGTTCGATAAACAGCAAGGCGACGAGGCCGCGCGCCTCAAAAGCGTGAGGCGCATCCGGAGCGACGATGCCGAAGGGGCCCGGCACGACCCCATCCTCCAGGTGGAGCTTGAATTCGCCTCCCAACGAAAACGTCAGTTGGAAGGCATGGTGAGCATGCATCGCGTTGCGGGTTGGCGAATGGTCCGCGCCCGGAACGTCAAAGACCCAGAGGCTGCCCCCTTCCCAAAAGGCGATGCGGCCGGCGGCGAGCGTCTCCATCGCGTCAGCTTAGCTTGAGCGCGCCCAGCCGCAACGCGTTCGCGATGACCGAGACGGACGATAGCGCCATCGCGGCCGCCGCGATCATCGGGGACAGCAGATCGCCCGTGAATGGGTAGAGCACGCCCGCCGCGATCGGGACGCCGGCTGTGTTGTACGCAAACGCGAAGAAGAGATTCTGACGGATGTTGCGCATGGTGGCGCGGGAGACGGCGCGGGCGCGCACGATGCCGGTTAGATCGCCGCGCAGCAGCGTGACGCCGGCGCTTTCGATGGCCACATCCGTGCCCGATCCCATGGCGATTCCGACATCGGCCGCGGCCAATGCGGGCGCGTCGTTTACGCCGTCGCCCGCCATCGCGACGACGCGGCCCTCCTGCTTCAAGCGTGTGACGATGCGCGATTTATCCTCCGGCAACACTTCGGCTTCGACATCTTCTATGCCGAGCTTGCGCGCGACGGCGTCGGCGGTGGTGCGGTTGTCCCCGGTGAGCATGACGAGGCGCAATCCCCTCGCGCGAAGATCGGCCAACGCCTGCGGCGTCGAGTTTTTGATCGGATCGGCGATGCCGATGATCCCAGCGCCCGCATTGCCGATGCTGACGTAGAGAGCGGTCGCGCCGTCGCGGCGCAATTGTTCGGCCATGGTTTGGAGCGCCGCCGTGTCGACGTTGAGCTCGCTCATGTAGCGCTCCGCACCAAGCGCGATCTTCTTGCCCTCGACCACGCCGATCACGCCCTTGCCCGTGGGCGAATCGAAATCCGAAGCCTCGCTCAGCGAGATGCCGCGCGCGTGCGCCGCCTCCACGATCGCGCGCGCGAGCGGATGCTCGCTTTGGTTTTCAAGGCTGGCCGCCAAGCGCAGCATCTCGGCTTCATCGAAGCCCTGCGCGGTCCGGGTGGCGACGACGGCGGGCTTGCCTTCGGTCAGCGTGCCGGTCTTGTCGAGCACAAGCGTGTCCACCTTCTCGAAACGCTCAAGCGCCTCTGCGTTCTTGATGAGCACGCCGGCGCGCGCGCCGCGGCCGACGCCGGCCATGATCGACATCGGCGTCGCAAGGCCGAGCGCACACGGACACGCAATGATGAGCACGGAGACAGCGGCGATCACCCCGTAGGAGAAGGCAGGCGATGGGCCGAACATCCACCAGCCCAACAAAGCGAGCACGGCGACAACGATCACGGCCGGCACGAACCAGCCCGAGACCTTGTCCGCCAGGCGCTGTATCGGCGCGCGGGAGCGCTGCGCCTCGGCCACCATCTGCACGATGCGCGCCAGCATGGTGTCGCGCCCGACGCGCTCCGCCTCGATGACGAGCGCGCCTGTTTGATTGAGCGTGCCGCCGATGACGAGTTCGCCGGCCTTGCGCGTCACCGGCATCGACTCGCCCGTGACCATGCTTTCGTCGATGCTCGAGCGGCCGTCGGCGACGATGGCGTCGACGGGAATTTTCTCGCCCGGGCGCACGCGCAAGCGATCGCCCACGGCGATCTCTTCAAGCGGGATCTCTTCTTCGGCGCCGCCGCGAATGCGGCGCGCCGTTTTCGGCGCAAGATCGAGAAGCGCGCGTATGGCGCCGCCCGTACGCTCGCGCGCCTGCAGCTCAAGCACCTGCCCCAGCAGCACCAGCACCGTAATGACGGCCGCAGCTTCGAAGTAGACGGCGACAAGGCCGTGCGCATCGCGGAATTCCGGCGGGAAGAGCGCAGGCGCAACGAGCGCGACGACGCTGTAGAGCCACGCGACGCCTGTGCCCAACGCGATGAGCGTGAACATGTTGAGGCTGCGCGCGACGATGGACGCATAGGCGCGCTCGAAGAACGGCCAGCCTGCCCAAAGCACTGCGGGCGTCGCGAGCGCGAACTGAATCCACCCGTTCCAAGCCAGCGGAACAATGCGATCCACGCCCAGGAAATGGCGCCCCATTTCGAGCGCCAAAACCGGCAAGGCCAACGCCGCGCCGATCCAGAAGCGGCGCGTCATGTCGATCAGTTCGGGATTGGGGCCCGCATCCGCGCTCGGCGTCATCGGCTCGAGCGCCATGCCGCAGATCGGGCACGAACCGGGGCCGTCGCGCACGATCTCCGGGTGCATCGGGCAGGTCCACTTCGCCCCTTCCGGCACGGTCGCGGGATCGACCGGAGGCGCGCCGTGCGTGCGATGAGCGTGATGCGTGTGATGGGCGCAGTGCGCGGTGTGCTCTGAACTAGATTCGTGTGCGGATTTCGCTTGTTCCATGGCCGCGCCTCGCATAATCAGCGCTTGACACGTATACCCCCTGGGGGCATATTGCAAGTACCACTAGGGGGTATCTATGGATCCGGTCACGGCCAAGAAAGTCGGCGCTTCCTTAAGGCGCATCGAAGGCCAGGTGCGCGGCGTGCAGAAAATGATCGAAGACGATCGCTATTGCATTGACGTGGTCACGCAGATTCAAGCCGTGCGGGCGGCGTTGTCGCGCGTCGAGGCCGATCTTTTGCGCCAGCACCTCCAGCATTGCGTGCATAAGGCGATGCATTCGAAAGATTCGAAGGAAGAGGCGCGCGTGATCGAGGAATTGGTCGGCGTGTTCCGGAAGCAAGGCTGATGCGGCGGCTTCTGCTCTTCGCCGGCGCAGCCCTCGCTTTTGCAAGCCCTGCCAGCGCGCGCGAATATTCGCTGGTTATTGACGACGCGCGCGTCACGGTCGCGGGGCGCAGCACCGAAGGCATGACGATCAACGGCCAATTACCGGGCCCGACGCTGCGCTTCACCGAAGGCGAAGAAGCCGTGATCCACGTGCGCAACGACTCCGACGAGACGACCTCATTGCATTGGCACGGCCTCTTCGTGCCCGCGGCGATGGACGGCGTGCCCGGCATGAACGGGTTCAACGGCATCGCGCCGGGCGAGAGCTTCACCTACCGCTTCACCATCCGCCAGAACGGCACCTATTGGTATCACTCCCATTCCGGGATGCAGGAGCAGATGGGCCTCTACGCGCCGCTCATCATCGACCCTGCAACACCCGAAGCGGACGCCCCGGAGCGCGACTATGTTGTCTTTCTCTCCGATTTCACGACCGAGCACCCGCGGCGGATCCTCAACAATCTCCGCGTCGATCCCGGCTACTACAACAACAATCACCGGACGCTCGGGGATTTCTTCCGCGATGCGCGGACCTTCGGCTTCAGCGCAGCGGTGCGCGATCGCCTCGCGTGGGGCGAGATGCGGATGGACCCGACCGATCTCGCCGACGTCTCCAATTATACGTTTCTGATGAACGGGCGCCCGGCCGCGGAGAACGAGACGTTTCTCTTTCACCGCGGCGAACGCGTTCGCCTCCGGCTGATCAATGGATCGGCCATGACGTATTTCGATTTCCGCATTCCGGGGCTTCGCTTGACGGTGACGGCGGCCGACGGCCGCGCGGTCGATCCCGTCGAGGTCGATGAATTGCGCATCGCAGTCGCGGAAACATACGACATCATCGTCGAGCCGACGGAGGATGCGGCTTATACGATCTTCGCAGAATCGATGGACCGCAGCGGCTATGCGCGGGGCACGCTTGCGCCCCGCGCCGGCATGGAGGCGCCGATACCGTCCATGCGCCCGCGCGCGATCCTCACCATTGCTGACATGGGCATGAGCCACGGCGCGCCCTCGCCGGCGCCGATGAATCACAGCATGGATCACAGCCAGATGGATCACGGCGCCGCGAACGACGGCGCCGACCACGCCGCCATGGGCCACGACATGGACGCCGGATTGGGCAATGACGGCGGCGTCGACGGCTCGGGGCGCACCTTTGGCTGGGGCTCCGAATTTCCCGCCGATGCGCGCGTGCTCTCCTACGCCGATCTGGCCGCGGCGACGCCGCAAGCCGACACGCGCGCGGCCGAGCGCGACATCATCGTCCGGCTCACGGGCAACATGGAGCGCTACATCTGGACGATCAACGGCGTGGCGATGTCGGACGCCGAGCCAATCAATCTGCGCTACGGCGAACGCGCGCGCCTCGTCTTCATCAACGAAACGATGATGGCGCACCCGATGCATTTGCACGGCATGTTTGTGCAATTGGAGAACGGCATGCCGGCCGAGCGTTTGCCCGACAAGCACATCGTCTCTGTTGCGCCTGGCCAGACTTATTCGGTGCTGCTCACGGCCGATGAGCCCGGCGAGTGGGCCTTCCACTGCCACCTGCTCTATCACATGGCCTCCGGCATGATGAACCGCGTCGTCGTCGCGCGCAGCGACGCTGCGCCGCCAACGGCGCCGCAAACCTCACACGAGCATCATTGATGCGCCCTCTGCTGCTCGCCCTCTCCGCATCGCTTGTCTGCGCCACGCCCGCCGCAGCCATGGATGAAGACCTCACCTTCTACATGGTGCGCGGCGAGATCGACGCCGCGCACGCCGACGGCGAGGACATCATCAATTGGGATGGCGAAGGCTGGATCGGCGGTCCGGTCAATCGCTTCTGGTTCAAGACCGAAGGCGAGATCGAAGGCGGCGAAACGCATGCGGCGGAGGTGCAAGCGCTGTGGAGCCGCAATGTCGCCGACTTCTGGGATCTCCAAGCCGGCGTTCGCTTCGATTTCGAGCCCGACCAGCGCACTTATCTCGCGCTCGGCGTCCAGGGCCTTGCGCCCTACCAATTTGAAACGGAAGCCACGGCGTTCTTAAGCGAAGACGGAGACGTGAGCGCGCGGCTGCGCCAAAGCCTCGACGTGCATCTCACGCAGCGTTTCATCGCCGAGCCGCACGGCGAACTCGAAGCGTTCGCGCAGGACGATCCCGGCCGCATGATCGGCGCGGGCCTCGCCGACCTCGAGATCGGCCTGCAGCTGCGCTACGAGATCACACGCAAATTCGCCCCCTATGTCGATTTGGTCTGGGGGCGCGCGCTTGGCGAGACAGCCTCGCTGCGGCGCGCTGCGGGCGAGAGCGTTGAGCGCTCGTCCTTGCGGGCGGGCATCCGGTTTTGGTTTTGAGAGGAGTTTGACCATGAAGCGCGTTCTTATCGCGATGGCGCTGGCGATTGCGCCGGCAGGTGCGGCATGGGCCAATCACGAGCACGGCGCGCACGATGCGCACGCAGGCCACACCATGACGTTGCAAAGCATGCTCGCCGCCTCGACGCCGAGCGATGGCGCGGTGCTCGCGACAGCGCCGCGCACGCTTTCAATGACTTTCGCGCATCCGGTCATCCTGCAAACCGTCGCGATCACCGGTCCTGGCGATGCGCCGGTGCGCGCCACCTTCCGCCGCCCGAACGCCGCCACGGCCTCCTATTCGATCGCGTTGCCGGCGCTAGCCGCGGGCGCTTACGAAGCGCGCTGGACGGCCTCCGGTCAGGGCCATCAGATGCAAGGCGTGGTGCGCTTCACCGTCCAATAAGGCTGTTGCTGGGGAGGGGGACATGTCGCTCGCACGCATCGCGTCGTTTGTGCACAAGTGGCTGGCGCTGCTGATCGGCATTCAGATTATTTTCTGGGTGGTCAGCGGCGTCTTCTTCACGCTCTACCCGATCGAGCAGATCCGCAGCGAACACGTGATCCGGCAAGCGCCGCCGCAAGCGATCGAAACGGCCGCGCTCGCCTCGCTCTCCGATCTCCGCAGCAGCGCCGGCGCGCTTCCGACGCGCATCGCGGTCGAGCGCCGCGCCAGCGGGCACGTCGTCGTTGCGGAGTTTGGCGAGGCGGCGCCCGAGTTGTTCGACGCCGCCACATTGCAGCGCCTCTCGCCGCTCAGCGCCGATGAGGCGCGCGCGATTGCGCGCACGCACGTCACGTTATCCTCGGAGCCAGTCGGCGTGCGGCGGGTGACAGAGGGAAGCCCGGAGTATCGCGGCGCGCTGCCCGCCTATCGCGTGCAATTCGCAGAGGGCGGCCTGGCGGTCTACGTCGCGGAGAACACAGGCGCGGTCACGGCGCGCCGCTCCGACCTCTGGCGCGTCTACGATGCGCTTTGGGCGCTGCACATCATGGATTGGCAGAACCACGAGGACTTCAACCACCCGCTGATCGTCATCGTTTCCTGGCTCACGCTCATTTCGGTGATCGCGGGCGTTGCGCTGATCCCCTACCGAATTCGCTTCGGCCGTTCGCGCGCTTAGGCAGAGGCGTACCACGTTGGGAGAAAATTGGAGTGCGGGAGCCGCTCCGCACAATACGCGCCCTCGCAGACTTCCCAAGTGTCCGCTACGCCGCTCTCTTGCGCGCTCTGAGCCGCTGAAGCGAACGGTCCCGCTTCAGCTCAAAAACGGCCGTCCACCCTACTCCGTCGCGAAGCAGACATCGGCAGTCCGTTAGTCGCCGGAAGGGGACGCAAACGCCGGCCTCGCCTTCATGCGTCGCCAAAATGGCGTCGCTCCGGACCGCGTCGGCTTTCGCGGCGCCAGCCAAGCTGGCTACGTGATGCCGATCGCGGCGTCGACGCCGCCCGGGCCCGCCTTCATGATCATGATCTCAGGCGCGATGGTGACGCCGGGTGAGCAGATCGCGTTTGAGGCCGAGACTGCGCTTGGCGCCGCCAATCTCAGCGCCGAGGAACGCTCTCTCGCACTGGACTTGACGCGCCAGGCGCTGCGGGTAGCGCAGACAGGCCAGAGCGAGCGAGAATATTTCGCCCGCGTGGGTCGCGTTTCTGGGACTCGCTGGTATCGCGCCAGTCCAACGCCTGGTGAAGAGGAAGCTTGGTTCTTCCGTTGGCTTCGCCCGATCTTCGACTTCGACCCGAGGCCGTTTCTGGCCGCGTCCTCATCGCCGTTGCGTGCATATTACGGCGGCAGGGACACGCTGGTGCCCGCGCGGCTTTCGCGAGCGCGACTCGAGGCTCTCTATCAAGGAGGGCGCGCAGGCCTGTTGACCGTCATCGAGCATCCGGAGGCCGGACACGATCTGCGCTATGAGAACCCTCAGGGCGAACGCGTGTTGGCGTTCGACTACCTCAACCTCATGAGCGCCTGGATTGAAGCGGTGACGCGCCAGCGCCCAAGCCCCACAAACGATGATATCCCGGGATTGACGCCCTGCGCGCTCAGCGCGCGCCGCGCTTACCGGAACTCGCACAGAAACACACTCAACTTGGCGGACGCGACGCATAGTGCATTTCAATCCGATGCGACACGCCGTTCGAGATCCCCCTCGCCGACTATTCGTGTCGCCCCGTCGCTAAGACATTGACGCCCGTCTCGCGCGGGACTGCAGAACGCGTCATGCGCCTCTTCGTCTTCGCCGCGCTGGCGGCGCTTCTCTGCCTCGCAGCGCCCGAGACCTCACGCGGCCAGTCCAGCCCAGCGCCGGCGGCGGCGGCGGCTCCGCCGCAATGGTGGGCGGATCACGTGAACTTTATCACGCGCGACGGCGGCGTTTGGGTTACGCCAAATGCCGCGACTGACGCTGCCGGGCCTGATGCGTATGCAATGGAGTGGCGCACCGCAAATGAAGGTCGCGTTCTGAGTGGGCGCTTGTACGGCTTGAGAGAAGGACGCGAGATTGCCGAGTATTGGACCTTTCGCGAATTCTGGCATCCCGGTGAGAACCGAGCCGTTGTGCTCCAATGGGGCGGGCCGGGCGTCTTCGGTGTGGGTGAATCACGCTGGGAGGCTGGTGTCGGCGTTTTGGATCAAACGTTCTGGCTTCCCGATGGCCGCATGTGGCGTGAGGGGCACCGCAATCGCGAACTTGGCGACCAGTACGAAACGCAGGCCTTCGATATCGACGCCCTAGGGAATTGGACGCTCAACGATCGGCGCATTTGGCGCCGGCTTCCGCTCGCAACGCCGTAACGATTGTCACCGCGAGGACCCAAAATGAAAAAGTTCGTCTACTTGTACGCTGGCGGATCGGCTCCCGAGAACGCCGAGGATGGAAAGGCCGTCATGGATGCCTGGATGGCGTACTTTGCAAAAATGGGCGATCGAATCGTGGATGGCGGCGCGCCGCTCGGCGACAGACGATCGGTGGGCGCTGCCCCGAAGAGCGCCAGCACGGGGTATTCAATCGTCATGGCCAACACGCTCGAAGAGGCTGTCGCCCTCACGGATGGCCACCCGCACCTACGGTTCGGCGGAGCGATCGAAGTCTGCGAGACGGTTCCGATCGGGCCGCCCTAAGCAGCTTCACCCGCGCTTCTCAGCAACGACCATTGTCACCGCGGACGTCCGACAACGACCACGCGCCCATCATGGCTGTGCACTTCGATCTCGTGAAGGGCGCCATCGTCGCTCAACATTCGGCGAGCGGTGCGCATCGCGTCCAACAGATCCTCGCACATGATAGGCCGAAGGCTGATGTCGCCCGAAGCGCGCCGAAGATGGAAGGCATAGGTCCTGAGCATCTCGCCGCTCAAAAGGAAATGCGGCAACGCGCCGGACCTTGATTTGGCGCAATGACGCCGAACCGCGGGGCCGACGGACGCTCCACCACTGAGGTATCAAAGCGCACACACCGCCCGAACTCCAGTGAGAGTCGCCGTGGCGCTCAGTACAGGAGTTGCTCATGACCATATCATTCGCCGCTGGCTTCAAGGCGACTGTAAAGCCCAACGTGCGTTGTGGTGGGGCCCGGCGCTTACGCATGCCGGGCTGACTGCCGTCGGCCAGCCCGTTCAAACGGCTTCCCGGCCTGTCTTCCTTTTCGCGCCGAAGCATCATCGATCCGCCGCGGGCACTAGAACCGCAGACTGATCCCAGCCTGCCACAGCCGCGGCGCGCCCGGCAAAATGCCGCGCGCGCGATCGACGATGTAGATCTCGTCGGCCGCGTTCTTGACCGTGACGAAGAAGCTCGCGCGTTCGCCCCAGGGCGTCAGATTGAGCGCGAGATTGACGATCGTGGCGTCGTCGATGAGGCCGCGCTGGCCGTTGGCGATGGGCGCGACGGTGTTGAGATCGTCGGTGAACATCTCGCCGGTGTGCTGCGCCTCGATCTCGACATTGAGCCAGTCGCCGCGCCTGTACCCGACTGCTGCCGACCAGATCCATTCCGGCGCATAGGGCAAGCGGTTGCCGGTGACAGAGACGCCGCCGAACCCGGAAATGTTGGAGAAGCGTGCGCCGGTGTATTCCGCTTCCGCCACCCAGGTGAGCGCGCTGCGGAAATAGATGTCGTCCGACTCCAGCACGCCCATGTCGCGCAGCGAAAGCCGCGCACCGCCTTCAAAGCCCGTGTGGCGCGTCTCGCCCGCGCTCGTCAGCGTCGCGCCGACGCCCCCGGCGACAGAGGCCGGCACGATCTGATTGTCAAAGTCCATGCGGAAGATGGCGGCGTCGATGCGTAGGCCGGGCGTCGGCGCGCCCCGAAGGCCGATCTCCCAATTCGTGCTCTCTTCCGCGTCGAGATCGACCGTGCCGCCCGCATTGGTGACGACATCCTCGACGCGCGGCGGCGAGAAGCCGCGATGCACGCCGCCGTAGAGCGAAAGCGTGTCGCTCAGTCGATAGCTGAGCCCGAGGCCGGGGATGAAGGCGGTGAGATCGTCTTCGCCGCGCAAGCCGGTGAGCCGGTTGATGCGTTCGAACTCGATCGCTTCGACGCGCGCGCCGGGGCTGATCGTCAATCGCCCGGCCTGAATGTCGGCGACGGCGAATGCGGACCACGCTTCCGCATAGCGCCGGTTGCTTTCGATGAGCCCGGCGTTGACGCCGACGCCGGGCGTGCGCCCGAGCGGCGTGTCGGAATTGACCTGCAGGCGGTTCTGCCGCTCGGTGTGCCAGCGCGCGCCCGCTTCGATCGTGGTGTCCGCGCCGAACAGCGCGGTCTCCCACCGGAGCCGCGTCTCCGCGCCGTATTGGTGATATTCGCGCAGCCGCCCCTCGTTGCCGCAGGTCGTGTTGACGTTGGCCATGCCGCCGCAGGCGGGATCCGACGCGTCGTTGGGTCTTTGTCCGGAATTGGACGATTGGCGCCACCAATCGCGGTTGAAATAGAGGCTGTAGATCGACGTCGTGAGCGTCACGTCCGGCGTGACTTGCCAGCCGTGCGTCAGCGCGCCGGTGTAGCGCTGCGTGGCGAAGGAATCGTTCGGAAACGGATTGCTGTAGGGATCGGCGGCGAATTCCGCTTCGGCGAGCCCGGAATAGGAGACCTGGCTGTCCTCGCGGTTGAGCGAGGCGCGCAGCGTCAGTTCGTGCCCCAGCGCCAACGTGCGTTCGGCCCGCAGATGATAGTCGACAATTTCGAAGCCGTGATTGGCGCGCACGCCGTCGAACTGCGTGTAACCGGCGTGCGCGAGGAGGCGCACGCCCGCGATCTCGCCGCCGAGCGAGCCTGCGGCTTCGCCATAGCCTTCGCTGCCCGCCGCCGCGAACAGGGAGCCGGAGAATTCGTTCGGCGCTTGCGGCGTGATGTAATTGATAACGCCCCCGACCGTATGCGGCCCGAACCGAATCTGCCCCGCGCCGCGCAGAATCTCGATGCGCGAGAACCGCCGCAGCGGCGGGTGAGAGTAGCTCGCATTGTCGCCATAGGGCGCATAGGTGAGCGGCAGCCCATCCTCGAGCAGCAGCACTTCGGTAGAGCGCGTCGGAGAAAGCCCGCGCACGCCGATGTTCGGCCGCAGGCCAAGCCCCTCTTCGTCGCGCGGATAGAGCCCGGGTGTTTGCCGCAGCGCCTCGTTCACCGTGAAGACGCGGGCACGCTCCAAATCCTCGGTCTCGATCGTGTCCCCGGCGCCGGGAATGTCCTGCAGATTGTGCCGCTCCCCAATCACCACGATGTCGGACGGCGCGAGCGCGGCTTCCTGGGCCGAAGCGGAGCCCAGCCCTGTGAGCGCAGCCGCAGCGGCGCCCGCGAGAAAGCTCATATTGCGCATCATTTGCACCCCACTATTGCGAATGATTATCAATCATTGCTGGGGTGTCAATCCAGTACGCGAGGCCGTTTTCGGCAGAGCGTCATCCAACGACCGACCGTGGCCATGGGCCAAGCCGTGCGGGACGTCAGCTGGCAGCGGTCAAAGAGCTGAGCGCTTCGTCTCCAAATGCCCCGAAGCAGAAGCTTCGCTCGCACGGGCGTTCCCGTCGCCTTGGGTGCCGGTGGGCGCCTTCAACGCCGCCTACGCTGCACGGGCAGGCAATTCGCGGCTCTGACGTTTCACCGCGCTTGTTGCGGAACTAAGGGTTGCCACTTGGGACGCGCTGGGGCGACGTGCGAGCAATTGGGTCTGCCCAATGTGCGGAATGTCCAAAGCCGACTTCGACATGATCGAACTTTGAGCAAGCTCAAGGCGCGCGTTCATCTGATGAAGATCATCAACCCTCGCGATCCCGCGCCTCGAAAGCTCAGGCACGACGACACTTATGGATGCTTCGGACGATGCGTTTCTCGCCGATGTTCGCGCCTTCCTTGACTGCGCGCTGACTCCGGACTTGCGCGAAGCTGGCAGGGCCACACTTGGCGTGCATTCTGAAATTGGCGCCTGTCGCGTCTGGCACCGGCGGCTCTTCGAGCGCGGATGGATAGCCCCCGCGTGGCCAACGCATTGGGGTGGGGTCAATTGGACGGCGCGGCAGCGGTTTCTGTTCGAGCGAGAGTGCGCGCTGAACGACGCTCCGATCTTGTTCGCGGGTGGATTGCGCAGCCTTGGCCCCCTACTCATGGAGATGGGAAACCCCGAGCAGCAAAGACGATACTTGCCCTCAATTCTGTCGGGTGACGATCTTTGGTGCCAGGGTTTCTCCGAGCCGAATGCGGGATCGGACTTATCCGCGATCGAAACGCGCGCCGTTCGCGACGGCGCCTTCTACGTGCTCAACGGCTCGAAAATTTGGACGACCGGCGCACACATCGCGAACCGAATGTTTGCGATCGTCCGGACCCACAAAGGCGATCGCAAGCAAGAAGGCGTTACATTTCTGCTGATCGATATGACCAGCCCGGGCATACGCATCTCGCCAATTCTCGATCTGACCGGCGCGCACGAATTCAATCAGGTTTTCTTTGAAGACGTCCTGGTTTCGACGGCCGAGCGCGTCGGAGGCGAAAACGATGGATGGAGCGTGGCAAAGCGCTTGATGCAGCTTGCCCGCTCGAACAACACACCATCGGCGCTGGTTTGTCGCGCGTTGCGACGCGCGGCCTTGCTGGCGGCGAACGCCGGGCTGTCGGAAGATCCCGCGATCTCAGCCAAGTTGGCAATGCTCGAAATCGAGTTGGAGGCGTTTGCTTGTCTTGAACTCGCCACGCTCTCCTCAGGCCGTCCCGCTCCTGGCGCAACCGTTGCGCCTTCAATGTTGAAACTCATTGGGACAGAGCTCCACCAGCGTGTGACGGCGCTTATGCTCGAAATTGCGGCCCCGCATGGCGCAGCGCTTCACTGTTCTGGCGATGACACGCCCGCGGCGTTCACGGCCGCCAAATACTTCGCCGTGCGCGCCGCCACCATCTATTCGGGCGCCAGTGAAACGCAGCGCAATATCATTGCTCGCCACCTACTGGAGTAAGTTTGGCGCCCGCTTTCAAGGCCACGCTACCTGCTCCAGCGTCCACGCGCGCGAGCTTGAAGATCGATCGGCGCAAGGGTCGACGCCGTTGCATTGGCGTCGGCAAGCGCGGGCGACCACCCGATCTGATCAAAGCATGTCAAAGTGGTCGGCGGGAGAAATCTCGATCGCTGTGCGAAAACACTTCTGTCGCCATTTCGCGCCTGACCAGTGTGATAGAAGCGCTGCGGAACGATGAGATGAAGCTCGTCCTTCGCACGTGTCATCGCCACATAGAGAAGGCGGCGTTCCTCCTCGAGTTCAGCCGTTGAACCGACTCCCAGATCCGCCGGCATGCACCCATCGACGACATTCAGAATGTGAACACACCGCCATTCCTGCCCCTTGGCCGAGTGGATCGTCGAGAGGATCACATAGTCATCGTCCTTGTGCGGCGTGCTTGCCTCATCGGCAGTGGAGGTCGGCGGGTCGAGTGTGAGCTCGGCAAGGAAGGCCGACCGCGTCTCGTATGTGGCGCCGATGCGCAGCAATTGATCGATGTCTCCGATGCGAACGCGGGCGTCATCATAGTGCGTCTCCAGGATGGGTGCGTACCACCGCGCGACCGCCTCAAGGTCTGCGGACCACACGCCGCCGCTCGAAAGCGACCGCAGCAGATCCTTGAGGCCTTCCCATTGCTGAGATGCGCCTGTCGGCGGCGCGGTGTCTCGCACGGCGCCGAATGCGCCGTCTTCGCGCATCGCATCGAGGATCCGCGCCGCTCTCGTTGGGCCGACGCCCGGCACAAGCTGAAGCGTCCGAAATCCCGCGAGCCGATCGCTGCCATTCTGAGCCCAGCGCAGAATGGCCAAGAAGTCCTTGACGTGCGCCGCCTCAAGAAATTTGAGGCCGCCAAATTTCACAAAGGGAACATCGCGACGTTGCAGCTCAAGCTCTACCTGCGCGCTGAAGTCGGAGGCGCGAAAGAGCACTGCCTGCTGCGTGAGCGCCACACCGCGTTCGCGCGCCTCGAGAATGTGATCGGCCACATAGCGCGCTTGATCCGTTTCATCGCGCACAGTCACCAGCCTTGGCTTCTGTCCGTCGCTGCGGGTTGTGCGAAGGTTCTTGGTGAAGCGCTCAGCAGCGAGATCAATGACGCTGTTGGACGCCACGAGAATTGGCGCCGTCGAACGATAGTTCTCTTCCAGCGTGACGATGCGGGCTTCAGGTGAGAATTGTTTCGGAAAGTCCAGGATGTTGCGGACCGTGGCGGCGCGAAATCCATAGATCGATTGCACATCGTCGCCCACGACTGTGAGGCCGCGTCCACTCGGCTTCAGCGCCAGCAAAATTCGTGACTGAAGCTTGTTCGTGTCTTGATACTCATCGACAAGGACGTGATCGAAACGCTGCGAGACCTCCTGCGCAAGCGCGGGCTCGCTCATCAACTCGGCCCATAGATAGAGAAGATCATCGTAGTCGAGCACGCTCTGAGCTTGCTTGGCGCTCACATAAGATTGGAAGAGTTTCTCGAGCTCAACTTCGCTGCCACGACACCACGGAGCTGCGGCCGTGATCGCTTCGCCAATCGCCTCCTCCGCATTGATTGCGCGAGAATAGATGGCAAGACACGTTCCCTGTCGCGGAAACCGTCGCGAACTCTCTGTGAAACCCAACTCTTGCCTCATCATGCCCATGAGGTCGGCTGAGTCCGACCGGTCGTGGATTGTGAAATCGCTGCTCAAGCCAGTGATTGGCGCCAATTCGCGAAGAAGCCGCGCGCCAATGCTGTGAAATGTGCCTGCCCACGGAATGTGGGTGTCGCTGACGCCGATGGCCTCGCTCACCGCGATGCCCACCCGGCGCACCATGTCCGTCGCCGCGCGCCTGGAGAATGTAAGCAACAGAATGCGGTGCGGATCGGCGCCGTCACGAACAAGGCGCGCGACGCGACAGCTCAGCGTTTTGGTCTTACCTGAGCCCGCGCCTGCAATGACGAGCAGGGGCCCTTCGTTGTGCTCAACGGCGGCCAATTGTTCGGGGTTCAATTCGTCGAACGCCTTCTGGCGCGCACTGATTCTCGACATGGCGTCAGCCTACCGGAAGGATCGAACGGATGCGGGTCCAAAAAAAGATCTCGCGGAATCGCGGGCGAAAAAATCTCACTGCCCATGCGGTTCGGGAACAAACCCCCTTAGGAACAGGGGGGCCTACCCCCAGCCGCACGGACTTGATGCCCCTCGCCCAGGAACCAAAACCCTCGCTCCGAAGAAGCGAAGCGAAGCGAAGCAACATTTGCACCTCGTCGCTGAAAACTGGCCAACCGCGCGCGGGGTGAGAGCGCAAGTCGTCTTTTCGCTTCGCTCGCTTCGCCAGCTTCGCCGGCCCAGTGTTTTCAAGGGTCGTTTCGGCGAAGCGAGGGGCGAAGCAAGGGGCGAAGCAATCTGGTTGCTTCGGGCATTTCCAAGCCAGCAGGCGGTAGATATCGAAGCTGGCGAAGCGACGTCGTCACGCTTGCGCCCGGCTTGCCGGCGCGTGGCGCTGCAGGCTGCCCTCGCAGGCGTTTCTCCCCGAAGCGTCTCCCCCACATGTCTTGGAGCGTGATCGCCGCCCACGGCCCGCTAATGCCGTTCTGCACCGTCCCATTCTGGGACGCCAAAGCGTCCGCATGCCGAACACGAAATCCACCTACAGCCCTCTGCTCGACGTCGAGACTCGCAGGCGTTGGGAGATGTAGGCGTCCAGGTCTTCGATGCGGTATCGAACCGCGCGCGAGATCTTCACGAAGCTAGGGCCGCGGCCTGTGACACGCATCTTTGCCAAGGTGGAGACACTCAGGCCGAGCCTCTCGGCCGCCTGAGCGGTGCTGACCAACATCGATTGCATGGGTTTCTCCCAAAAGGCCTCGATGTGGTTCTAGCTTAGAAGAGTTGAGGATCTCTTGCGCTTACGTGCGGGTCTTATTCTCGGCGGTCGAGAATCGTTATCAAACTGCTAATCCGGCCTCGGAGCATTGCGCGGTTTCCGATCATTGGTCGCCAGCAGAAAATTGTAGACGGTCTTCGGCGTCGGCCCGCCCTCAAATGTCTGGGCCAGTGCGCTCGCCACCGCTTCGGCCACTGTCATCAAGTTCCAGTATGGGTGCGCCGACTTTGTTTCCGCGGCGATGCGAAGCGCCTCCGACTTCCAACTCAATGCGATCTTTGCGCGCTCCTCATTCTGCGCCGCAATGACTCTGAAGGCAGTTGCGTATCGCTGTTTTTGTCGATCCTCAAAGTCGCGCGTTGCGATGGACTCGCGCCAGTTGGCTACAGTCTCGGCGAACTCGGTGGCGCACAGCGCCAGGAGCAGTGTCGCCGCGCGAATGTCCTCAGGAGGAGAGTCTTTCACTGCGCGCGCTAGGTCGCTCAATGCGCCGGACGCGAACCATCTAAGGTCATGCGCGATCTCGACAAGCTGATAGGCGTAGACGGCGTCGGTGTGCTGATGGTGCGCAGCGCGGTGCATCCGCGCATTGAGCTCTGAATTGTTGGGCGAGAGCCCATGAGCGCTGGCGGCGCCGTCGCCCTGCGTGTTCCAGGACAAATGCCCATCGACCAGCTTCCAGCTCACAAATACGAACGGCCGCGGATAGCTGTCTCGCAAAGTGCGACGGACAAGCCGCATGATTGCCGGTAATTCCGGCGGGAGCGCCTGGATCGACTTTAAGAGCTCCTTGCGCGCGAGAGCGTGCTTTTCTTCAAGCGTCAGTTCACGTGGCGGCCCAGCCAAGTCTCGCACCGCCTTGAGCAACTTTTGCTTGGCATCCTGCAGTTCGGTGATTGCGTGTATTTGGCTTGCGTCGCCGTTTGCCGCCGTCCACGCGCACAATTGCTCGAAGTTCGTAATCGGCGCCCGCCGTCTAGGGGCGCCGCGCCCGCTCGCGCCGAACACGCGCAAACTGTTGTCGTATTCGGCGCACAACAGGACGCGCAATCCCGCGGCGAAGGCGTCCGCGCTCGCAAAGTCTTTGAGCGGTAGGAGTGCGCTGATGCCCAAAAAGTTGATCCGTGATTCGACCGAAGGTAGCACACCGCGTGGCCAAACCGTTGCGGGCTAGCTCGAATGGACAAGCACAAGATTGCCGCGCCGAGGCCGTGGCGATGTTGGCGGCGCCAGCGGCGGCTCTGACAAAGCCTCGGCGACATAGCTGCCAGCCTCGTTGGCGGCGCTTGTGACGGCCTTGTCCACCAGATGCGCATAGCGTTGGGTAACCGTGAGGCTCTTCTGGCCAAGCACCGCGCCGGTCACCTGCAGCGAGCCGGTTTGGCTGGCCGTCACGCTGCCGAGCGTATGGCGAAGATCGTGGATGCGCGTGTCTTCGAGACGCGCGTGCTTACGCACCAACCGCCAGGGCTTTTCCAAATTGATGAGGTGCGTGCCTGCCTTCTGCCCGCAGATGACATACGGATTGTCCGCCTGCTGCGGCAGCTTATCAAGCAAGGCGAGCGCCTCGGGACAGAGCCGGATGATGCGCGGGCCTGTCTTCGTGTCCGGCAGCCGCAGAGTGCGCTCTTCAAACCGCACATAGGCCCATTTGAGCGTCAAGATCTCGTTCAAACGCGCGCCGGTCATCAGCAGCAGGCGCAGCGCCGCAAGGGCGTAGATGCTCAAGCCCCCTTCCCGCTCGAAATGGTCGAGCGCCGCCCCGAGCCGACGGAGTTCTTCGCGATCGAGCATCTTCCCGCGCGGGCGTTCCTTGTAGCGCTCCACGAAGCGCGCTGGGTTTGGCCGCTCTTCGACCAGCTCCATCTTGAGCGCCCAATTGAACACCGCCGAAACAAGCTGCAGCGCCCGATTGGCGATCATCGGCGTGTTCTGTAGGCGCACATGAAGATCCCGCACGTCGCGGCGCTTCAGCGCGTCAAGCCGGATCGGTCCAAGCGTCGCCAGCAAGTGGTTCCGCAGCAAAGACCTGTAGGCCTCCAGCGTCCTTGGCGCACGCTTGGGCGCGACATGGTGCTTCAAATAGGATTCCGCCGCTGCCGCGAAGGTCGGCGTTCCACGCTCTTGGCCGCGAGTCGCGGCGGGATCGCCGCCAGCAGCAATGTCGCCGATGAGCACGCGCGCGGCGCGACGCGCCTCATCGGGCGTCATCGCGCCATGGACGCCGATCTTGTAGCGGCGCGATCGTCCGTTCGTGCGATACTGAACAAGGTAGGTCTTGCGTCCGCTTGCGAGCTTGCGAACGCCGAAGCCGGAAAGCTGATCGTCCCAAAGCCACGCTTCACCAACCGCGCCGTCGAGTGCATCGACGCTGCGTTTCGAGATCGTCGCGCGCGTTGAATTGGCCATGGCGCCCATCCTCGATTTTGGAAGCATATTGGAAGCACCGCGCGCGAAATCGCGAGCGCGCTCCATCTATCGCAATCCACTTTAATGGACTGTTTTTACGAGCAATTTGGAACGTCTGTCCATCGCCAGGAATAGTCCGGAAACGGCCTTTTCGCTGCTCTTAATCAGCGGGTCCAAGGTTCGAATCCTTGTACACCCACCAGACCTTCGTGCGGCGTTGCCTCGCTGGCAAGGCAATCATTCTTCGCTATCGAACCTAGCGCGCCAGCGCTCCAAACAGCGCCGGCTTCGCGTAGAGCGCGGGCGCAACTTCGCGCGTCACGCCGCGCACCCACGAGGGCGCATCCGCCGTCGCGTTGATCGCGACCTTGAACATCTGCGCCGCGATCGCTGGATCGATGGCGCGGATCGAGCCTTCGGCGATCCCGTCCGAGATGATGGCCGCGAAGCGCTCGACGACGCGGTTCAAGCGCTCCGTGAGTTTCGTGCGCATCGGTTCGGGGAGCGTCGGGAGGATCGAGGTGCGCAGAAGCGGCCCCGCGGGCGAGACCTGATAATCGACAAGCGTGTTGACCGCGCGCGTAAGCGCATCCCACTGCGTTGCGCTTTCATCCATCGCGCGCCGCTGCGTCTCCTTCATGATGTCGTGCGTGCGCATGAAGCAGGATTCGACCAGATCGCCCTTGGCTTCGTTGTGGTGATAGAAGGAGCCCTTGGTGACGTTGAGCTCGGCGGAAATCTTCTCCACCGAAGCGCCGCGATGGCCGAATTTGTTGATGAGTTGGGTTGCGGCCGCCAAGAAATCCTCGAGCGAGAGATCGCTGCTGACGGCCCGCGGCGCGGCCGCGACAGGATGCGCGTCGCTGCACCACGACGCGCCCTTGAGGGCGAGCCCGTCGATGAAGATGTCCGTCGTGCGCTCCAGCACGCGGGGATAATCCTCGACGTCATCCCGCGGACCAGAAGATCTGCTCGAGCAGAAGATGCGCGCGGGCGGTCTTGGCGGCGCGATCGAGATGAGCAAGCTCAGGCCCGTCGAAGAGCGCGCGCGCCTTCTGCACCATGCCGGCGAAGGCCTTGTTGAGCACCTCGGCGTGCGGCTGCTCGAGCGCGCGCATATCGCTGAAGGAAACAATCTGGCTTTCTTCGCCGAGCCGGGCGGCGCGGTGGCGCGCGAAGAACGCCTTGAGGGCGCGCGTCAGGCGCTCGCGCACGTCGGCGCTCTGCGCGGCGTCAATCATGTTGGCTTCGAGGCGCTGGATGCCGGCGAGGAAGCAGGCTGTCGCCAGATCTTCCTTCTTGCGGAAATAATAGGTGATGCTCGTGGCGTTGAGGCCGACCTCGGCGGCGACATCCGCCAGCGTCATGCCCTTGACGCCGCGGCGATAAAGAATCTGCTGCGCGGCGAAGAGGATCGCCTCGCGCTTCTTTTCGTAACGCTCGGTGCCGGCCGCTTCCCTTGCCCTGCCCATCCGCCCGTCTCTCGTTCCGGAGCAATCCTAGCAAAAGCCGCAGGCGGCGCGCAAAGACTTGACGCTTCGCCGGGCGCGCGCAGCGCGTTCGTTCGCCAATATACTTAACCGAGGGCCGCTCTTTTCCCCCGCTCGGACGGGCGCGGGACGCGGATTCTTCGCCGCAGGACAAGGAGTTGACCCGGGGGTCGCACTCGGGCTCCCTGTCCTGTAGAGGACAACAAGAATTGCCCGCCTGACGACCGCGCCGGCCGCGCAAAAACGCGCCCGGCGCCGCTTCCCGTTAGGCCTTGATCGGAGCGTCGCGTTTCATGCCCCAGATCCCCGGCCTCGAGCCCGCGCCCACCAAGCATCGCCAACTAATTCAATGGGTTGGCGAGATCGCGGCGATCACGAAGCCCGATCGGGTCCATTGGTGCGACGGCTCGGACGAGGAGTTCGAAAAGCTCACCGAAGAACTCGTCGCCGGGGGCACGCTGAAGCGACTCAATCCCGACAAGCGCCGCAACTCTTTTTATGCCGCCTCCGATCCGCGCGACGTCGCGCGGGTGGAGAGCCGGACGTACATCTGCTCCGAGCGTCAGGAGGACGCCGGCCCCACCAACAATTGGATGGCGCCGGACGAAATGCGCGCCACGATCGCGCCCCTCTTCGACGGCTCGATGCGCGGGCGCACGATGTATGTCGTGCCGTTCTGCATGGGCCCGCTCGGCTCGAAGATCAGCGCGCTGGGCGTCGAACTGACGGACAGCGCCTATGTCGCGGCCTCCATGCGCATCATGACGCGCATGGGCAAAGGCGCGCTCGAGCAATTGGGCGAGGACGGCTTCTTCGTGCCGGCGGTCCACTCGGTCGGGGCGCCGCTGGCCGCTGGCCAGAAGGATGTGGCCTGGCCCTGCAACGAAACGAAATACATCGTCCACTTCCCGGAGACGCGCGAGATTTGGAGCTATGGCTCCGGCTATGGCGGCAACGCGCTGCTCGGGAAGAAGTGCTACGCGCTGCGCATCGCCAGCGTGATGGCGCGCGATGAAGGCTGGCTCGCCGAGCACATGCTTATCTTGAAGCTCACTTCGCCCAAGGGCGCGGTGAAATACGTCGCCGCCGCGTTTCCCTCCGCATGCGGAAAAACCAATCTCGCGATGATCCAGCCCAGCCTCAAGGGCTGGAGCGCAGAAACGATCGGCGACGACATCGCCTGGATGCGTTTCGGCGAGGACGGCCGCCTCTACGCGATCAATCCAGAAGCCGGCTTCTTCGGCGTCGCGCCCGGCACCGGCTACACCACGAACCGCAACGCGCTCCACGCGATGGACCAAAACACCATCTTCACCAATGTCGCGCTCACCGAGGACGGCGATGTGTGGTGGGAAGGCCTGACCGACGTGCCTCCGCCGAATCTGACCGATTGGCAGGGCAATCCGTGGCTGCCGGATTCGAAATTCCCCGCCGCGCACCCGAACTCACGCTTCGCGTGCCCCGCGCACCAATGCCCGATCATCGCGCCGGAATGGGAAGATCCCCAAGGCGTGCCGATCAGCGCCATTTTGTTCGGCGGCCGGCGCGCCAGCGCGGTGCCGCTGGTGACGGAAGCGTTCGATTGGCAGCACGGCGTGTTCCTGGCTTCAAACGTCGCCTCGGAAGGAACGGCCGCGGCCGAGAACAAGGTCGGCGAGTTGCGCCGCGATCCGTTCGCGATGCTGCCGTTCTGCGGCTACAACATGGGCGATTACTTCGCGCATTGGCTGAAGATCGGCGCGAATGCCGATCCCGCGAAACTGCCGCGAATCTATTTCGTCAATTGGTTCCGCAAGAATGAGCGCGGCGAATATGTCTGGCCGGGCTTCGGCGAGAACGCGCGCGTTCTGAAATGGATTGTCGAACGGTTGGACAATCAGGTTGAAGCGAAAGACACGCCGATCGGCCGCTTGCCGACGAAGCGCGCGTTCGATGTGTCGGGCTTGAGCCTCACGGATGAGGCGCTCGAACTGCTGCTGAGCGTCGATCCAGAAATCTGGCGCGAAGAAGCGTCGCTCATTCCGCCGGCCTATGAGAAATTCGGCGATCGCCTGCCCGACGAACTCTGGGAGGAGCACCGTTTGCTTGTGGAGCGGCTTGAGGCCGATCCCGCATCGATGCCGATCCCGCGCCGCGCCGCGAACGAAGGCGTCCGCGCCGTCAGCTAGGCAAAATCAGCCCGGCCCGCCGCCGAACGCGCGATAGACCGTAATAGCCGCGCTGGCATATTGCTGCTCCGCGCTGATGCGCGTGAGCCGCGCGTCAATAAGCTGCTGCTCGTTGCGCAGGCGGTCAGCGAGGCTTTGGATGCCCGCCTCATAAGCGGCGCGTGAGCCGCGCGCTGTGATCTCCGCGGCCTCTTCCGCCGCGCGCGCGGCGTTCAACCGTAAGCGCCCCTGCTCGAGGCTGGTGAGCGCCATCGCGCCTTCGTTGATCGCTCCGTTCACCGTGTCGCGGTAGCGGATCATCGCCTGATCGAATTGCGCGTCGCGCACCGTGACTTGCGCGAGCCGCTGGCCCCAGCCGAGCAGCGGAATGTTGATGAATGGAATGAGCTGCAGGCCCGCCGTGCGCGAGGCGACCGCGTCGCCGAGAAGGTTGTCCGTCGCCGAAATCGTGCCCGTTAGATTGAGCGAGGGCAGCAAGTCCCATCGCGCCGAGCCAAGCTGTGCGGCAGCGATCAGCGCCTGCGCTTCCGCTTGCGCCACGTCGGGCCGCAAGCGCACGAAATCCGCCGGCATCGCGGGCGCCGCTTCAAGCTCAAGCGAAGGCACGTCCTGCGGCGTCGTCAGCGCTTGCGCGACTTCCGCTTCCTCCGTGCCCGGCGCATGCCCGCGCAACACGGAAAGAATGCGTTCCGCGCGGCGCGCTTCGATCTCGATGTTCGGCAAGCGCGCGCGGTTCACTTCGGCTTGGCGACGCACGTCCGCTGCATCGGCTTCCGACGCAAACCCGTTGTCCGCGCTGATGCGCAGGATGCCCGCGAGTTGATCCGTGAGCTGAACGGCTTCCGCAAGCGCGATGCGGCTCTGCTGCGCGGCGCGGAGATCGACATAAGCCTGCGCGGTGTCCGCCGCGAGCGCGACTTGCGCTCCGCGAAGATCCGCGCGAGCCGCATTGACGTTCGCGCCCGCGCCGGTGCCCGCCGCCGCGATGCGCCCGAACATCGGGATCTCCCACGAGACTTGCGCGCCGTACGAGCCGATCATTTGCTCGCTTTGCGCGCCCGACAGATCGGCCGTCGGCAGATCGGGCCCGTCGAGCGATTGATTGTATGTGCCGCGCCCGAAGCCATCGACGCGCGGCAGAAAGCCCGCGATGACGTTCCAGCCTTGAGCACGCGCCTCGCGAACACGCGAGGCAGCGATCAGCACCGAGCCGCCGTCGCTCAGCGCCTCGGCAACCAACCTGTCGAGCATCGGATCTTCAAAGCCGCGCCACCAATTGGTGAGCGATGCCGGATCGCCTGCCTGGGCGGGCGCATCCTGCCAGGCCTCCGGGAGCGCGCCCGGCGTGGGGCGCTCGGAGGGCATGAGCGAGCAGGCCGAAAGCGCGCCCATCAGGGCGATGGCCGCCGCCCCTCGGGTCAGCCGGTCGATGCGAGCCATGCCCCTCTCCTCGAATCCCCGTTCTCAGGGTGCGTCTTGACTTGACGCCGGTCCGTTTACATTTTGTGAGCGAACGTTCGCTTTATATGCGCTGCACCCGATTCCGGACAAGTCCGCCGGGTGCGCGGGGGACAATATGGCCCGTTTGGCCGATCCGGATCTGGCTCAGCGCCGCCGCCAGCAAATACTGGACGCGGCAGAGTTATGCTTTCGCCGCCGCGGTTTCCACCAGGCGACGATGCAGGAGATTTGCGCCGAGGCGCGCATCAGCCCTGGCGCGCTTTACCGCTATTTCGGCTCGAAGGCCGACATCATCGCCGCCATCGCCGAGGAAAAGCATGGCGAGACGGACGATCAGTTCGAGGAGGCGCTCGCCAAGAGCGGCATTCTCGAAGCCTTCGACGTGATGCTGCAGCGCTTCATGTTGAAAGTGACGGACGAGGATTTCGCCGCCCTCTTCTGCGACATAGCGGGCGAAGCGGCGCGCGATCCCGAACTCGCCAAACGCCTCAGCGAAATCGACGAGAAGAGCCATGCACGCTTCGCCCGCGCCATCGCGGATGCGCAGACACGCGGCGAGGTGGACGCGCGCATCGATGCACGCGACGCCGCCGAAGCGCTCGCAGGCGCGATGTTGGGGCTCGGCTTGCACGTCGCACTCCGGCGTGACGGCAGCCCCGAAGATGCGCTGCGCCAATTGCGCACGTTAGCCGAACGTCTCCTTGCGTCACCCGCATGAAATCCGCTCTATCCCCCCGCGCAGAAAGCCCTGAACGCCGCGCAGCGGCGATGGAGTCGTTCGCATGAACGCGCCCGTTCCGCCGTATGTGACGCACGAAGAAGTCGAGACCGACGGCGCAGCCCCGCCTCCGGGCGCTTCGCGACGCCTGCTGTTCATCATCGGCGGCGTCATCTTGGCCGTTGCCGTCGTCATCTATGTGCTGACGCATATCGGCGGCGTCGAGGGCGAAGACACCGAGGTCGATCCCCGCCAGGCGGTGACCGTCATCCGCGTCCAGCAGGCCGCGTTCTCACCGCGCATTTCGCTCTCGGGCGAAGCGCGCCCCGTGCGCGACATTCAGGTGTACGCACCCGCGAGCGGCGTGCGGATTTTGGAATTGCTCGCCGACGAGGGCGATACCGTGCGGGCCGGGCAGCCGCTGGCGCGGCTGGACACTGCCCTCTCCAATGCGCAGACGCGCGCCGCGCAAGCCAGCGTAGCGGAAGCCGACAGCGCCGCGATCCGCGCGCGCGGCGAATACGAGCGCGCCGAAGCGATCCGCGAATCCGGCGCGCTTTCGGCTGAGGCAATCGAGCAGCGGCGTGCCGCCGCCGCCGCGGCGGACGCGCGCCTCGCTGCTGCACGAGCGCAGCTGGCGGAGGTGAACGCGCGCTTGCAGGGCGGCTATGTGCGCGCGCCGATTGCGGGGCTCGTGATCAGCCGGACTGCCGAGCTTGGCCGCCCCGTGGATGGGCAGCTTCTCTTCCGCATCGCGGGCGGCAACGATCTTGAAGTCGCCGCGCAAGTGGCCGAAGCCGACATCCTCGCGCTGCGCGAGGGGCAGACGGCCACGTTCCGGCTGGTGGACAATTCCGAAGTCGTGGCTCGGCTGCGCCGGACCGCGGCCTCCATCGACTCGCGCACGCGCACCGGCGAGGCGCTCTTCCAGTTGCCGCGCAATTCGCGGGTGCGCGCGGGGATGTATCTGCGCGGGGAGGCAGCGCTCGGCGAACGCCAAGCGCTCGCGGTGCCGCAGGCCGCGGTGCTCTACGACAACGGACAGCCCTATGTGTTCGTCATCGACGGCCGGAACACGGCACGGCGCACCCCGGTGCAACTCGGCTATCGCCAGAACGATCGCGTCGAGGTGCTGGGCGGGCTGGCGCAAGGCGCGCGCATCGCGGGCGCGGGCGCGGCGTTCCTCCAGAACGGAGACGGCGTGCGTCCGATCGAGCCGCAAACGCAGCGCGCCCCGGCGCAGCCCCAGACGCAATCGCAAGGCGAAAGCCTCCGCGGGCGCGGAGAATAACACGCGATGGCTTGGAACATTTCAGCCGGCGCGATCCGCAATCCGATCCCGCCGATCCTTCTGATCCTGGCGCTGCTCTTCGCGGGGCTCACCGCGTATTTCCGCCTGCCGGTGAACCAGCTGCCGAACATCGATTTCGGCGGCTTCGTCGTCACCGTCGCGCAGCCGGGCGCGGCGCCCGCGGAAATGGAGACGCAGATCGCGCAGCGCATCGAATCCGCGCTGCAAGCGGTCGAAGGCGTGCGGCGCACGACGACGACGATCGAGCCCGGTGTCTCGCAGACGCGAGTCGAGATGGAGGGCGCGGTCGATCTCGCCCGCGCGGTCACCGATGCGCGCGACGCCATCAGCCGCATCCGCTCGGAATTGCCCGCAGACATCACCGAGCCCGTCGTCACCCGCATCGAGGCGGCGGCCCAGCCTGTTGGCTATTTCGCGGTGGAGGGCGCGGGGCGCTCGCCGCAGGACATCTCCTGGTTCATCGACAACGACCTCGCGCGCGAATTGCTCGCCATCGAGGGGGTGAGCACCGTGCGCCGGCTGGGCGGGGTGGATCGTGAAATCCGCGTCGAGCTCGATCCCGCGCGGCTCATTGCCTACGACATCTCCGCAGACCAAGTGAGCCAGCAGCTGCGTGCGCTGAACGCGGATTTGCCGGGCGGGCAAGCCGAAGTCGGCGGCCAGGCGCAATCGATCCGCACGCTCGGCGGCGCGCAGACGGTCGCGCAACTGGCCGACACACGCATCATCGCGCCCGGCGGTCGCTCCGTGCGCTTGGCCGATCTCGGCAACGTGGCCGACAGCGCGAGCGATCTGCAGGCCATCTCACGCTACAACGGCCAGCCCGTCGTCGGCTTTCTCGTGCAGCGCGCGCGCGGATCGAGCGAGGTGGCCGTTTATGACCGCATCATGGAGCGCGTCGCGGAGATCGAACGCGCGCATCCGGGCACAACGATCCGCGAGATCGCTTCGAACGTCGAATTCATCCGCGGCATGCACGAGAGCTCGATCCACGCGCTGCTGGAAGGCGCGCTGCTGGCGTGCCTCGTCGTCTTTGTGATCCTGCGCGATTGGCGCGCTACGTTGATCGCCGCGGCGGCCATCCCGCTCTCCGTCATCCCGACGTTCGCGGCGATCGAGCCGCTGGGCTTCACGCTCAACATGGTGACCTTGATCGCGTTGGCGCTCGTTTCCGGCGTTCTGGTCGATGACGCGATTGTGGAGATCGAAAACATCATACGCCACATGCGCATGGGGAAGAATCCCTATGAGGCCGCGCTCGAAGCCGCCGACGAGATCGGCCTCGCGGTCGTGGCGACGACGGCGAGCATCATCGCCGTGTTTGTGCCGGTCTCTTTCATGGTCGGCGGCGTGGGGCCGTTCTTCCGCGAGTTCGGGTTGACAGTCGCGTTTGCTGCCTTCTTCTCTCTTGTCGTGGCGCGCCTCATCACGCCGATGATGGCGGCCTTCTTCCTCAAGGATCACGGCCATCGCGAAGCCAAGCCGGGCGCGCTGACGCACGCCTATCGCGACGTGCTTGAGTTCGCGATCCGGCGCCCAGCCATCACGGCCGCGGCTGGGCTCGCCATTTTCATTGCCTCATTTTTCGCAATCGCGACCGTGCCCTTCACGTTCATTCCGCGTTTCGATGCGAGCATGCTGCAGGTGCGCGTCGAAATTCCGCCGGGCACGCCCGTGCTCGACGCCGACCGCGAATTGCAGCGCATGAGCGCGGAACTGCGCCGGCGCAGCGAGATCGAAGGCGTGTTCACGTCCTTCTCCGGCGCCGACGGCACCGCGGCCACGGCGGACATGTACATCCAGCTCGTCCCGCGCGAGGAGCGGCGCCTCTCCGCCTACGAGATGCAATTGAACTTGCGCCCCGTGCTTGCGGAGTTCGCGGACTATCGCGCCGCGTTCGTGCAGGATCAGGGGCCGCAATCGGGATCGGACATCACGCTGCAATTCGTCGGGCAGGATCCCGCGCAAGTGAACCTCGCCGCCGAACGCTTGGCCGCGGCGATGCGCGGCATCGATACGCTGGCGGACGTGCGCGCCTCCTCGGCGCTGCGCCGGCCTGAATTGCAGGTCCGGCCGCGTACGGAGGATATGGCGCGGCTCGGGGTTTCTTCAGCGAGCCTCGCCGCCGCTGTCCGCATCGCAACGACGGGCGATGTGGAGCAGAACCTGCCGCGCTTCGATCTCGTCGACCGGCAAATTCCCATCCGCGTGACGCTGCGCACCGATCAACGCGCCGACCTGGGCGCGATCCGTTCGCTGCCCGTGCAATCCTCGCTCGGGGCGCCCGTGCGCCTCGATGCGGTCGCTGACCTTTCCTTCGGATTGGGCGAAGCCGCGATCGAGCGGCGCGACCGCCAACGCGCGGTCTCCGTCGGCGCCAACGTTGTGCGCGGCGAACTTGGCCCGTCGCAGCAGGCGATCTACGCCCGGCCCGAGGCGCAGCCAGCGAATCTTCCGCCCGGCGTCTCGCTCGTCTCGGCCGGCCAGACCGAAGACACCACCGAGATGTTCGAGAATTTCGCCACCGCGATGCTGTGGGGCGTCATCCTCATCTACACGGTGCTCGTGCTGCTCTTCCGCGACTTCTTCCAGCCGATCACCATCATGACGGCGCTGCCGCTCTCGCTCGGGGGCGCGTTCGTGGGCCTCATGCTCGCCAATCAGCCGCTCTCACTCTTCGCCCTCATCGGCCTCCTGATGCTGATGGGCCTCGTGACGAAAAACTCGATTCTGCTGGTCGATTTCGCCATCGAGCAAATTCACAACGGCATGAAACGCAATCAGGCGCTGATGGAAGCGGGCATGAAGCGCGCACGGCCCATCATCATGACGACGTTCGCGATGTCGGGCGGCATGATCCCCGCCGCGGCCGGCTGGGGCGTGGACGGCACGCTCCGGCAAGGCATGGGCGCGGCGGTGATCGGCGGGCTGATGCTCTCGACGATCCTCAGCCTCGTCTTCGTGCCGGCGATGTTCGTGCTGGTCGATCGGCTGGAGCGGTTCGTGAGCCCGTTCTTCTCACGGCTGACGACGCGCAACAGCGAGCCCGCGCATCGCCCAGCGGAATAAGCGTCAACGCGCGGCGGCGCTTTCTTCGATGGCGTGGGGGACCGCGTCCCGGTGCGCCCAGATGACGCTTGCATTGAGCACAAAGCATGCGAGCGAGGCGGCGAAGAGCGGGGATACCCGCCGCCCCCGGTGCGCCCGCCATTCAAGCCAGCCGCCGATCAAAACGAAGCCGAAGGACGCGGCCAGAATCCAAAGTTCGTTTGCGTGCACGACGGCGTGGGCGCTCTCGAAGTAACGGGTGACCACGCTCAGCCCGATCGAAGCGCCCGCCCCGGCCGCCAGCAGCATGAGCGCGGCCGGAACTCCGCAGCACAACACATGCATTCCCACCACCGCCGCATGCGCCGCATGCGCCCTGCGCGCGGCCCGCTCCGGCGCGGGTTGGGTGGCGTTATGTTGTAACATAGGGCCGACTTAAGCTCTGCCGCGGCGCCCGTCAAGCAGACGCGTTCATCATTTTCGCACGCCGGCGCCGCTTCCTGCGCGCACGCCCTTGAATCGGCGCCGTTCTCAGGCTTTCGTGCGCAGTTGCGCGCGCATTCCGAGGCCCCGAAATTTTCGCGCGCTTCAAAGCTTACGGACGATTCATGAGCAGCGTTTCTGGCGAACCGGAAGTCGTCATCGAGCAGCCGCCCGAGCCGCCTGGGCGCGGCGTCTTCATCGCGTCCGCCGCGCTTGCGGGCGCGTGGATCGCGGCGGCGCTGCTGGCAGGCTACCGCTATATCGGCTGGGAGCGCTTCGCCGCGCTCGATCCGATCTCGATCATGCTGCTCATCGCTGTCGGCATTTTGCCGGCTCTGATGGTGCTCCTGGCCGGCCAAGCCGCGCGCGAAGGCGTGCGGGCCCGGTTTGAGGCGGGCCGCCTGGCGGACGCAGCCAACGGCCTGCTCAATCCCGCCGCCCATTCCGAAAGCGCGGCGCGCCGCTTGGCCGTCGCCGTGCGCGGCGAGATCGCGACGTTGGACAAGGCGCTCGAACACACGCTCTCGCGCGTGCAGGAGATCGAAACCTCGATCACCAAGCAGCAGCATTCGGTCAATCACGTCGCAGCCGCGGCCAAGCGCGGCGCCGATGCGATGATCTCCGGCATGGAGCATGAGCGCGCCGAGCTGCTGCGCATCGCCGAAGATCTGAACGCGCAAGCCGCGCTGATCGGCCAGCACATCTCGCAGCACACGCATCAGATCGCGCAGGCCGCGCGCTTTGCCGAAGCGGAGGTGCGTGCCGCTGACGAGGCGCTCGATGCGCGCCTGCAATCCTTCGGCGCGGCCGCGGCGCTCATCACGGACCGCACCGAGGAGCTGACTGGCGCGGCCGCAGCCTCCTCCGACAGCGCGTTGCGCCTGGAGACCGCGCTCTCCTCCGCGCTCGATGCATTGGCGCGCGCCACTCAACTGACGGATGCGGCGCGCCAATCGGCGGAAGCCGCGACGATGGCGGCAAGCTCCAGCGCCGGCGCGATGCGCGACACCGCCGCGCGCGCCATCGAGGAGGCCAAGCGCGCCGCCGAGATGATCCGCGGCGAAGCCGCCTCGGTGGAGCGCGACGCGTCGAGTGCGCTGGCGAAGCTGCGCGATGCGGCGGAAAACGCGCGCGGCGCCGCGCGCGCGGCGCGCGATGCAGCGGCCCCGGCCCCGATCCAACCTGCGGCGCCGCCGCAACCGGTTGCGCCGCCGCCGGCGCCCTCGCGCTCAACGTTCGCACGCGGGCCCGCCGAGTTGCGGCCTCGCGCGCCAACAGCGCCGCCGCAGCCGGAGCCGAGCGCGTTCGAAGAGCCGCCGGCGCCTGCGTCGCCGCATCCTTCGGCGGCGAACGGCAATGGCGGCGCCTGGACTTGGCGCGAATTGCTCTCTTCGATGGACGATGACGACGGCGCGGGCGCGCCGAGCCAACCGCGGCGCAGCGGAGCGGGGCCGGCGCCTGAGCCGCCCACAGTTTCGCGCCGCCGCGCCGAAGCGGAAGATCCGATTGCGCGCTTGACCAAGTCGGTCACCGAGCAACGCGGCGCGCATCCGATCGGCGCCGTCGCCGTCATCGCGCAAGCGGGCGTCAATATGGGCGAGGTGTTCACCGCCGCCGCGCTCGACCGCATAGCGCACCGCTCGCGCAATGGCACGCAAGCGCGCCGCAAGGCGGTGAAGGACGCCGTTGGCCCGGCCGTGGCGCGCCTCAAGGAGCACCTGAAGCGCACCGATCAAGCGCGCCTGGAGGCGGCGAACTTCCTCCGCAGCGACGGGGCGCGCATCGCCGAGCTGCTCTCGCGCGGACGCGCCTCCATGAGCGCGGACGCGACGCGCGCGTTCCTGCTGCTGGACGCGGCCGAGGGCTAGAGCGCGAGCGCGCGCAACATTTCGGCGCGTGTTTGCGCCGAGAGCCCATCGGCTTCCTCGATGAAGTTTCGCGCCGTGTCCGCGTCGGCGCCGGCGATGCGCACCACCGCGCTGCCGCGATCGTGCTCGCCCTGGGCGTCGACGAGCACGCTTTGCCCGCCGGCCTGAATCTCAATGCGCGCGCGATCGCTCGTTCCGCCGGTTTCATCGGAGGCAACCGACAGCGAGAAGCCCGGCGCACGGATGGACAGATCCTCATCGCCGGGGGGATTGATGTCGGCGGCGCTGTCGATGAGGCGCGTCTGGGCCTCGCCGCCGTCCATGATGGAGGATTGGCCGTTGACGACGTGGGCTGCGGCGCGACGCCCATCGGCATGCCGCACGAGATAAATCTGCTCGCCCTCGTGGGCGAAGATTTCAAGCGTGAAGCCTTCTTGGGGGCCTTGCTCGGAAGCGTCCCGCGCGGACCCGGCCGGCCCGCAGGCCGACACCATCGCCAGCGCGACGAACCCGACGATCCGCGCCAATGTCTGGGCCTTCATCCGCATCGCACTCTCCCCTCTTGTCCGGGCGGCGCGCGTGGGCTCCTACGCGTCCGGCCGCAATGTGAACTCGCCGGCGCGCACGCGCGTCGGCAATTCCGCGCACATCTCAGCAACAGGCTCAGGCCCGTAAATCTCCACCATATCGGCGAGCGCCGCGTAGATCGCGGCGGACGCCAGCATCTCCGGCTCGACGCCCTGGGAAAGGGCCCTATCCCACGCGTCGAGGATCGCATCGAGGGCGGCGGCCTTTTGCGCGTCGGGGCTTTTGGCTTCGCTCATTGTCCGCTCCTGCCGCGATCGCCCGCATTGCGCACCGCGAGGCTGTTGGCGAGGCGGATGCCTTGCGCGCGCAATTCGCGCTCCATCTGCTGGGCGCCTCGATCGCAGCTGGGGAAGCGCGATTCTTCTTGGCGGTAGCCTTCGTTGAACGCGGCGGTCAGCGCGCCGCTCTCGCCTTCGCGTGAGATGATGCCGCGCATGGCGTCGCGCCAGCGTTGATCGTCCCGCCCGGAACAGGTGATGCGCAAGTAATGCGAGCCGCCGAGCACGCGGGCGAGCTGCACGGTTTGATCCTGATAGCTTACGCCCTCGCGCTCCGCCGGGCGCGGCTGAGCAAACGCCGTTGGCGCAAACGTCAAGACTGCGAGAATTAGGGCGGCGCGGAGAGACATCAGCGCGCTGCCCTAGGCCGCAATCGGGGCGGGAGTTGGACGCCTCAGCAGGCGGCCCGCACTTGCTGTTGAATGCGCCCGATATAGGCTCTGAGCTGTGGAACGCCGCCGAATGCGGGGGCAAGCCGGTTGATCGCCGCCTCCCGCGCCTGGGCCTTCTCCGGCCAGGTGGGCGCCGGCAGCTCAGCCTCAGCGATCCGCATCATGAGCGAAAAATCCTCCGCCGAGATCGCATTCTGCATGCATTCGCACAGGTGACGCTCGCCGGGGAAACGCGCCTGGCAAATCCCCATCTCCGAGGCGGGATCGCGTGCGGCCAGCGAAGCGGGCGCGTCCGGCGCCACAGGCGCGTTCGCATCGCCGCCGCCGGGCTCGTTGCGCCCGCACGCGACAAGCAGCAGCGCCGCCGCGATCACGATCCTTTTCATCGCAGCCTCCCTAATAGGCGTCGGCAGCGCCGTCCTTCCGCATTTCGGTGGCGGCTTCATAAATGCCGTTCGCATTGCGCATGATCGCTTGATAGCCGCCGAAGCCGCCGTCCGCCGGGCGGATGCGATGGCCGCGCCGCTCAAGCTCGGCGCGCACCGCGGCGGGCACGCCGTTCTCCATGGATACGAAGCCGACGCCGTCCGGCAGATCGCCGGTCGGCTCGGCGCCGCCATAGAAGCGATAGCGCGCCGCATCGCCCGCCGCCTGCAGATCGAGATCGTAGTCCAAGAGATTGACGATGATCTGCACGTGGCCTTGGGGCTGCATGTCCCCGCCCATCACGCCAAACGAGAGCCACGGCTCGCCATTGCGCAGCGCGAACGCGGGAATGATCGTCTGAAACGGCCGGCGTCCTGGCGCGTATTGGTTCGGTCCACGCGCGAGTGAAAAAAGTTCGCCGCGATCCTGAAGCATGAAGCCGAGCCCGTCCGGCACGAGGCCCGAACCCATGCCGCGATAATTGGACTGGATAAGCGACACCATCATGCCGTTCGAATCGGCGGTGGTGAGATAGGTCGTGTCGCCGTCGATGCGCAGTTCCGCATGCGGCGGCGGGTCCATGGCGCGGTCGTTGCTGATGCGCGCGCGCCGCTGCGCGGTATACTCATCGGTGAGCAGGCGGCGCACATCGAAACCGGTGAACGCGGGATCGCCGTAGAATTGGGCGCGATCCGCGAAGGCAAGGCGCGTCGCCTCGATCTGCGTGTGCAAACTGTCGGCGCTCATGAAGCCCATGGCGCGCAAGTCGAAGCCGTCGAGGATCCGCAAGGTCTGCAGCGCCACGACGCCTTGGCTGTTGGGCGGCAGCTCGCACACTTCGACATCGCGATAGGGCGCGCAGACCGGATCGACCCATTCTCCTTGATGCGCGGCCAAATCCTCGTAGCGCAGCCAACCGCCTATGCGACGCATATATGCGTCCATCGTTCGCGCGATCTCGCCGCGATAGAAAGCGTCGCGCCCGCCGTTCGCGATCGCTTCGAGCGTATTGGCGAGATCGGGATTGGTGAAAAGCGAGTGCCCATCCGGCATCCGCCGGTTTGGCGCGCAGTTCTCCTGACAGAAATAGGTGTCGCGCGCGTTCTGCACCTCTTCGAGGCGGCCCGCTTCGAACTCCGCGTCGAGACGGCGGCGATTGTTCGCCCAATACATCGCGATCGTTTGCGGAATGGGCGCGCCCTCGCGCGCATAGCGGATCGCGGGCGCGAGCAGATCGCGCATCGGCGTGCGCCCAAAGCGCTCGTGCAGCGCGAACCAGCCGTCCACCGTGCCCGGCACGGAGACGCTTGCGGCGCCGAAGCTCGGCACGGCGTTCGGGTTGCCGCGCTCGCGCGCGACACGCCGGAGCGTCGAGAGCGAAAGCCCGCGCGGAGAACGCCCCGAGCCGTTGTAGCCGTAAAGCCGCCGCGTCTCTGGATCCCAGACGATGACGAAGATGTCCCCCCCGACGCCGTTGCCGGTCGGCTCCACCAATCCGAGCATCGCGTTCGCCGCGATCGCTGCGTCCATTGCGCTGCCGCCCGCGCGCA
Source organism: Hyphomonadaceae bacterium (assembly GCA_050246475.1). GTDB lineage: Bacteria > Pseudomonadota > Alphaproteobacteria > Caulobacterales > Aquidulcibacteraceae > CADEEL01. The sequence continues at coordinate 319,239 of JBFWVZ010000002.1, forward strand.
GCACGTCGATCGCGGTTTGCGTCGCCAAGGGATGCGCTGTGGCCGCCGCGCCGTGCGCGCCGAGCACCGGCGAGCGCGTCGCGAACGGCTGGCCGGACACACGCTCCCCGCGTGCGAAATTCGGATCGGCTGGCTGCGTCTGCGCTGTAGCGGTCGTGAACATGAAAAGCGCTCCAAGCGCTGCGGCGAGCTTCAATCGCATCGATTTCTCCCTGCGCGCAGTGAAGCAGGATCGTGCTCGTCGCGAAAGCCTGTCCCTTTTCGCAAGCGCGAGATAAAAGCGCGGCCATGCCGCACCTCCCCTTCGTCACCTATGATGTGTTCACCGACCGGCGCTTCGCGGGCAATCCGCTCGCCGTCGTGTTCGATGCGGACGCACTCGATGCCGAGACGATGCAAAGGGTCGCGCGCGAATTCAATCTCTCCGAGACCGTGTTCGTGCGCACGCCGGCTAACGAGAAGCATGCGGCTGCAGTCCGCATTTTCACGCCGGGGCGCGAGCTCCCGTTCGCGGGGCACCCCACGATCGGAAGCGCGATCGCCATAGCCGAGCGGCGCATGGGCCGCGCGGAGATCAAGGACGCGATCCTCGTGCTGGAGGAGAGGGTCGGCCCGGTGCGATGCGCGGTGAAGGTGACGCAGACTGGCGCAAGCTTCGCCGAATTCGATGCGCCGAAGCTTGCGGAAGAGTCGGGTCTCGCCGGCACGGACGAAGCGTTCGCCGAAGCGCTCGATCTCAAGCCGGAAGACATCGGTTTCGACCGTCACATCCCAACAATCTATGACGCGGGCGTGCGCTACGCCTGCGTGCCGATCGCCAGCCTTGATGCGCTCGCCCGCGCGCGGCCGATGCCCAGCGCTTCAGCAGACATGCTCGGCTGCGCCGATATGTATCTCTACGCGCGCGCGCCGGATGAAGAGACCCATGCGTTCCAAGCGCGCATGTACGCGCCGGCCTTCGGCATTCCAGAAGACCCCGCCACCGGCAGCGCCGCCGCCGCCATCGCCGGCGCGCTTGCGCGCTTCGAAGGCTTGATGGACGGTTGGCACACGCTGCCCATTCTGCAAGGCGTGGAGATGGGCCGCCCCTCGCTCATCGGCTTGGAGATCGAACTCGCGCAAGGCCTGCTGAACGGCGTGCGCATCGGCGGCAAGGCCGTGCAGGTGAGCGAAGGCACGATCTCGATTTAGCCGATCCCCCCTCAGTCACGCTTCGCGTGACAGCTCCCCCGTGAACGGGGGAGCAAACCGATTTCCTCCCCCGCTTGCGGGGGAGGTGGCCGGAAGGGCCGGAGCGGGCGGTTTGACTCAGAGGATGAGCCCGCCGTCCACCGGGATCGTCTGCCCGATTACGTAAGCCGAAAGCGGCGAAGCCAGAAAGAGCGCCGCGCCCGCCATGTCCGCCGGCGTGCCTAGCCGCCCGAGCGGGATCGTGCGTAAGCTCGCGGCGAGACGATCTGGATTTTCCGTTGTCACTTTGGTGAGCTTCGTGTCGACGAGGCCCGGCGCGATGCAATTCACGCGCACGCCCTCGCCCGCCCAAGCCTGCCCGAGCGTGCGTGTGAGCCCGATGAGCGCCGTCTTCGATGCATTGTAGGCCGGATTGCCGCGCGTCGCGTGAAATGCAGACGTCGAGGAAACGATGATGATCGAGCCTTTCGCGGCAGTCAGCATCGGCTTGAACTTCATCGCGCAGGCCATGACGGAATTGAGGTTCACATCGACGACTTTCTGAAAGCCGTCCATCGCGAACTCACCGCGCTTGTAGATGACGATGCCCTGCGAGAGCACGAGAATGTCGAGGCTATCGAACGGCGGCTGATAGGCCTCCACCGCCGCGAAATCCCCGGCATCCATGAACGTGTAGTGCAAACCCGTGAGATCGCTGCCTTCGTCCCTCGAATAGTCCGACGCTTTCGCCCGCGTACCCCAGACATGCACCTCCGCGCCCGACGCGCGATAGGCCTGCGCGATCCCATTGCCGATGCCGGAGGAGCCGCCGACGACGAGTGCGCGCTTGCCGGAAAAATCGAGCGCGCCTGTCATTCCGCGGCCACGCGGCTCTGCGCGCTGATCGATGCGACGCGCCCGATCGCTTCCTCAGCTTCCGCCATGATCCGCCGCACGATCTCACCGGCCGGGAGCACGTCATGCACACCGCCCGCCGATTGGCCCATGGCGAACGCGGATTTGTCGCGATCGAGATTCTCGATCTGCCCGCCGATGCCGCCCATCGCGTTGTTTCGCACGCTGATCATCGCCTGCATCGGGAATTGCTGGATCTCGTCCGGGCGGCGCTCCCAATCGTCCACGTAGGAATTTTTCAGAACGCGCATCGGCTTGCCCGAATAGCAGCGCGTGCGCACCGTATCCTCGTCCTTCGCTTCGACGATGACGTCCTTATACATCTGCCCGGCGTGCGCCTCTTCGCTGGCGATGAAGCGCGTGCCCATCCACACGCCTTGCGCGCCGAGCGCCAACGAGGCGGCAAGGCCGCGCCCGTCATAAAGCCCGCCCGCGGCGACGACGGGAATCTTCACCGCATCGACCGCCTGCGCGACGAGCGGCAGCGTGCCGACGAGCCCAGTGTGCCCGCCGCCTTCGCCGCCTTGGCAGATGACGGCGTCGCAGCCTGCCTGCTCGGCTTTGACGGCGTGCTTCACGGCCCCGCAGACGACCATGACTTTGAGCCCGGCCTTCTTCAGCTTCTCCATGATCGGCATCGGCACGCCGAGACCGGCGACAAAGCTCGACGCGCCTTCTTCGATGATGATGTCCACGGCCGCGATGAGATGATCGGGCGTCGCCGCCAGGAGATCGACTCCGAACGGCTTCTTCGTCAGCCGCTTCGTCTCGCGCATGTTGTCGCGCAATTCGTCCAGCGAGCGCCCCGCCATGCCAAGCACGCCGTAGCCGCCGGCATTCGAGACCGCCGCAGCAAGCGGCGCGTAAGAGACGCCCCCCATGCCGGCAAGCAGAATCGGGTGTTCGATGTTCAGGAGATCGCAAAGCGGCGTGCGCAGGGACATGAGCGTTTCCTTCGGTCTTTGCCGGACAAAAGCGCCCGTGACGCTGGGGCGGTCAAGCGGCGCGTGCTAGAAGCGCCGCAGCGGAGGCTCTCACGATGAGCGAAACAGCGCCGGCCCCAGCGGCCGAGCGGATCGACGCGCTCGACATGCTGCGCGGCGCCGCCATTCTCGGCATTCTCTTCATGAACATCATCGCGCTCGGCGTGAGCATGGTAGGCGGGGAGCATCCGCCGCTTTACATCCGCTCCCCCGCCGATGAAGCAGCCTATTTGACGCTCGGCACGGCCGTGGCCGGCACGATGCGCGGCATGCTTTCGCTGCTCTTCGGCGCGGGCGTCATTCTCGTGACCAAGGCGATGGACGAGCGCCCCTATCCGCAAGCGGCGGACATCTATTACCGGCGCACGATCGCCCTCGTCGTCATGGGCATCGTCCACGGCTATGTCGTGCTGTGGCCGGGCGACATCCTGATGATCTACGGCCTCGCCGGCTTCTTCCTCTTCCCATGGCGCAAGGTGCGCGCCTCGCGTCTGATCGCGGCGGGCGTCGTCGGCATCGCGTTGATGAGCGCCGTTGGCTCGTTCGGCGCCTGGCACAGCCATCAAGAGATCGCCGAAGCTCAAGCCATCGCCGCACGCGATGCAAGCACGTGGACCGCGGAGGAACGCACCCAAGTCGAGGAATGGCGTGCGAGCGCACGCGGCCCATCGCCTGAAGAAATCGCCGAAGAACACGAAATGCGCATGGGCGGCTATCTCCAGAACGCACGGCTCATGGTGCGCATCATGGAGTTGTGGAACGGCTGGGGCGGCCTCGTTTGGTGGACGCTCGATGCGCTCTCTTTCATGCTGATCGGCATGGGGCTCTTCAAGTTGGGCGTCTTGAGCGGAACGCGAAGCCTCCAATTCTACGCAATCGGCGCGTTGGTCTTCTACGGCATCGGCCTGCCGAGCTCGTATCTCGCCACACACACGCAGATGGCGGACAATTTCGCACCAGGCGGGCCGCTCTGGCCGGTGGCGACGATGCAGCTGCGCCGTCTTGCCGTCACGCTTGGCCACGTGTGTCTTCTGCTCGCGCTTTGGAAATCGTTTGCGCAGCCCGTGCTCCGCGTCGTCCTCGCGCCCGGCCGCGCTGCTTTGAGCGTCTATATCGGCCAGAGCGTTCTCTGCACGCTTCTCTTCGCGGGCTTCGGCTTGGGCCTCCACGCGCGCTACATGCTGGCCGATCTGATGCTCATCGCGGCGGGCGTGAACGCGGTGCTGATGATCCTCGCGTGGGGCTGGCTCGCCTTCTTCCGCATGGGGCCGCTCGAATGGGCTTGGCGCGGCTTCACCTATGGGAAGCTCCCGCCACTGAGGCGCTAAAGAGGCGACCGCGCTTGCCCAAGCGCGCGGCGCAGCGCAGCCTCCCGGCCCTCGGGAGGAGACTATGTACGAACACGGAATGATTGCGCCCGTACTCGTCCTCGTCTTGTGGACGCTCATCATGTGGCTCTGGATGTACGCGACGCGCATCCCCGCCATGCAGAAGGCCAAGATCGACCCGCAAGAGGCGGCGCGCACACGCACGCTCAATCTGCCGCCGGAAGTCATGCGGGTCTCGGACAATTACAATCACCTGCACGAGCAGCCGACGCTCTTCTACGCCGTCGCCATCGCCGCGCAGATCGCCAGCGCCGCCGATTCAATCGCCATCGGCCTCGCCTGGGCCTACGTCGCGATACGCATCGTTCACTCGCTCATTCAAGCGACGGCCAACATCGTGATGTGGCGCTTCATGATCTTTTCGCTGGGCTCGCTCGTGTTGTCGATCCTGGCTGTGCGTACGACCTTGATCGTGTTCGGCTACGCCTAGTCGAGCACGTAGTCGGCAAGCACGCCGGCGTGAAGCGTGACGAACTTCCAAGCGCCGTCACGCTTCACGGCCGCGCCAGTCCCCCGCGTTCGCTGAACCTTGCCCGGATTCGCCGCATCGCCCCGCAGATCGCATCGCGTCAGAACGCCTGCGACGCCAGCTGCGATCTCGATTAGCTTGATCTGACCAAGCGTCGCTTCGCTTCGCGAAAAACGGCCCGCAAACATGGCGCTTACTTCGTCTCGGACCTCCTTGCGCCCGCTCAAAATTTGACCAGACAAATCGACGAGCGTGCATTCCGGCGCGAAGTTCGCCGCATAAGCATCCGCGTCATGCCGGTTCCACGACTCGACCAGCGTGTGAGCAAGCATTTCGAGCGCGGATTGATCTTCGGGCGACATGGAGGGAAGTCCTACCCCATTCCGCGGGGTAAGAAACGGCAATCCGTCGCAAGCAGCTTTGATCTCGATCAATGCCCGGCGCACGCCTCACTTCGCGGCGTGGCTCTTCGCTTCGATCCAATCCATGAGCGCAAAGGCCACGCCGGAAAAAATGAAGGTCAGGTGAATGATTACGTACCAGGTGAGCTGTGTGACCGTGTAGTGCTCAATGTTCATGAAAATCTTGAGCAGGTGAATGCCGCTGATGGCGACAATGGAGGCGATCAGTTTGATTTTGAGTCCTGAGAAATCGAGCGTGCCCATCCATTCTGGACGGTCGCGATCATCGTGCGCGGCGTCGATCTTCGAGACGAAATTCTCGTAGCCGGAAAAGAGGATGATCAGCACCAGATTGCCGGCCAGCGAGAGATCCACCAGCGTCAGGACGAGCAGGATGATGTCCGTCTCGTCCATATTGAGGATTTGCGGCGCCTGGAGATAGAGCTCCCGGAAGAACGTGACGATGAGGATGCCGAGCGCCACGATGAGGCCGAGATAGACCGGCGCCATCAGCCATCGGCTTGAGAAGATGAGGCTTTCGATCGCCCGCTCGAGCGGCGGCGTCCTGGATTTTCCGGTCTCTGGATCGCGCGCCATTCTGGCCCCCGCAAATCGGCGCACGTCTCTAGAGGGGCGCCGCGGCGCCGCCAAGAGGCTTTCTCCCGTTAGGGCGTTCGCGGCCGGCCGGCGGCGTCCATTTGCGCGATCCATTCGCGCATGAGCGCGACGGCGCGCCGATCGACGAGTTGGCGGCCGAGCTCCGGCATCATCACGCCGGGATCGGTGGAATCCATGCGGTGGACGAGGATGGAGCGTTCGGGATGCCCCGGCTCGATAGAGAATTCGAACCCGCCCGAGGCCCGCCCCGCCGCGACGGGGCGTTTGAGAATCCCGTAGCTGTGCGGATCGGCGTTGGCGCTCCGCAGATCGAGGCCTGACGTGTGCGCCGGGCCGCGCGGGTTGTGGCAATGCGCGCAATTCACATCGAGGTACGCACGCGCGCGCTGATCGAACGTGCCGTCAGTGGGGTCGTAGGCATTGGGCGCGCGCGGCGCATCCGCCGGCGCCCGGTCGAGATGGCCGTGCGCGGCCCAATAGGCGAGCTGGTTTTGCGCGCCGTCCGTATACGGATAGTCACGGTTGAGGTTGCGGGCTGCAGGCCCAAGCGGCGCGAGCGCGCCCGATTGTTCATGGCAGCCCGCGCATTGATTGCGGTTGGGCACGCGCCACGTGAGTGAGACGCCTTCGCCCCCCTCGTCGGTCCATTGCGCGGGAACCTCGGCGCCGATCGGCGAATAGCGCGCTTCCGTCTGCTCCGCGTTCCAGACGTAAGGATAGGCGACCCACCCATCCGCGCGACGGATGAGCAGGCGCGTCTCCAGATAGCGGATGTTTTCGTTCGGCCGGCGCATGTCCGCGGGAACGGCGAAGCTCTTGATGAGCACCGTGCCGACGGGAAATTCGAACACGCCCTCCGCATTGTAGGCCGCGCGCGTGCCCGGCGGCGTGAAGACGAGGCGGAATTTGTGCGCGCCATCCGCATAGAGCGCCGTGTTGAGATCGTAAGGCGTGACGCCCTCGTTCGGCACGCGCGCCGCGGCGTCCCGGAAGAGCCGGTATTCAGCCAGCGTCTGCGCCGGGCGATCCGCCAGCAGCGCCTGCAGATTGACCGGCCGCACGCGGCTCTGCGCGACGGCGCCGCTCACCAGGAGCAGCGCCAGCGCGACAAGGGCGAACGCGAACCGCAAGGCCTAGTCCTGCGGCAGGCGCACGCGATCCGGCTCCTCGGCCGTGGAGGCCGGCGGCGGGTTCTGGTGCGGCTGCGCCTCCGTCACGTCGGAGCCCGCGACGCGTATGCCGAGAGAAAGGAAGCCGCCGTTCGAATTCTCGCGCATCGCAATCTGCACGGCTTCCGTGCGCGGCTGGCCCGCGGCGTTATAGGTCTCGGCGCCGTCCCACACGATGGACGGCAGCGAAACGCCCGCCGCTCCAAGAGGCGCGAAGCGCCCGCCAAGTTCATAGCCCGTGCGCCCAAATTGGTTGTTGCGAATGACGATGTCGCGCGGGAGCGGATTGTAGTTCGCGTCGTCGATCGTTTGCGTGTAGGCCACGACCAGGACGTTCGTCGTGCCGTTCTCCCCGATAGTATTCTCGAAGATGTGCACATTGCGGTTCGCCATGATGAGCACGCCGGTGCCCGATGGCACGCCCGCGACGATGTTGCCCGGCGGCGCGAAATTGGGCGTGTTGTTGTTGGTCACGTTGTTTTCGAACACGCGCACCGAGTGCCCGCCCATCTGCTGCAGGCCCGGCAGATCGAAAACGAGAATGCCGCCCGTGTTGCGCGTCGCGGTGTTGCCGAAAACGTCGGCGTTCATCGAGTTCTCGATCTCGATGCCCGCGACGTTCAGTTCGGCGACGGAATTGCGCACGATGATGTTGCGCGATTGGCCGACATAGATGCCCGCGTCCGAGGCGCCGCGCGCGATCGATTCATCGATCAAAACATTAGTGCAGCTCACCGGATAGAGGCCGTAGGCGCCATTCTCCTGGTGCGGTCCGCGCGTCCATTCCGCACGGACACGATAGAAGGTGATCTGATCGCAATCGCGCGCCTTGATGGCGTCGCCCCGCGCATTCTCCACCGCGAAATCGCGCAACATCACGCGATCGGAGGTGACGAGCAGGCCTTCAGCGCCCTGCGCCTGATTGGAGAAATCAAGGATCGAGCGATCATGCCCCTCGCCGCGCAGCGTGACGCGATCGACGTCTAGCGAGAGGCCCGCATTGATCGCAAAACGCCCTTCGGCTAGGCGGATCGTGTCGCCCGGACGTGCTTCGATGAGCGCTGTCTGCAATTCGGCCTGCGCGTCGGGGCCGGGCCGGATGCGCCACGTGCGCGCTTCCGCAACGCCGACAAAGAGTAGAAGCGCGGCCGCCGCGCCAGCCAGAAGTCTCATATCCCGCCTCCCTTGTGAGGCCGGAGATTAGGCAATCGGATCAGCGCCCGCCATAGGCGCGAAGCGCATTGAGCACATCGCGGACGAGACCCGGATTGCGCGCCGCCAGAATGCCCCCGATGAGCGAAACCGCCAGCGTCGCGATCGGGCGATCGGCGAGGAAACCGGAGAGTTCGGAGGGCATTGCCGCCATCGCGTGCGCCTGCTCCGCCTCGGCTTCGAGGCGTTTGCGCTCGGCGCGGTCCTTCGCGTACCAGGCTGCGCCAACAGCGATGAGCGCGGCGAAGACCGCCACGCACGCCGCCGATCCCGCGGGCGTCAGCCACTGCAGCAGAAGCGCGTAGAGCGCAAAGCCGGTCGCAAAGATCGCCATCGCGGAGGCGGCGCACACCGCCGCCATCGCAATGAGAGAAGCTGTCGCGCGTTCAAACATCAGCGCCGCCCGTTGCTCAAGAGCACGCCGATGACAAGCCCAACCGCGAGCGTCGTGCCGACGACCACGCCGGGGCGCTCCGCGAACTGACGCTTGAAGAAGGCGTGCGCCGCATCGATCCCGTCCTCGACCGCATGGACGGCGCCATTTACGGTTTCAGGCGCCTTAACCGTCTTCGCCGCCTTCTTGGCGGGCGCGCGCTTTTTAGCCGCTTTCTTGGCGGCGCGCTTGCGCGGCGGGGCTTGATCTTGCTGGCTCATGCGATGCTCGAAACGCCCTCTCTAGCAGAGAAGGGCTAACGAACATTCATATGGGACGAAATGGCGACGCGCCCAATTCTTCGCCTGCGGCGCGCTGCCTCAAGCAAGAAATCGCGTCAGAAAATCGCGTACCCGCCGTCGATCACGAAGAGATCGCCCGAGTGGTAGGAGGAGGCGTCGCTCGCGAGATAGACCGCCACGCCGCCGAAATCCTTGGGCTCTCCCCAGCGCCGCGCCGGCACGCGCGGGATCACCTTCTCGGCGAAGGCCGGCGCGGCCTGAGCGCCGGCCGTCATGTCTGTCGCGATCCAGCCGGGCAGCACCGCGTTTGCACGCACCCCATAGCGCGCATGCTCGACCGCAATGGACTTCATCATCGAGATGACGGCGCCCTTGGTCGCCGCATACGCTTCGTTGCGCGCCGCGCCTTCGATCGCCGCCAGCGATGCGACGCCGACGAGCGAGCCGCCTGGATCGCCCGCTTCAGCGCGCGCCACCATGTGCTTGCAGACCGCGCGCAGCGTGAAGAAGACGCCGTCCAAATTCACTGAAAGCACGCGGCGATAAACTTCGGTTGGGAACTCGGAGAATTTCGAGCCCGCGCCGATGCCGGCGTTCGCCACGGCGAAATCGACCCGGCCGAAATCCTTGAGCGTCGCCTCCATCGCGGCGTTCACCTGGTTTTCGTCGGCGACATCGACCTTGTAGCCCTTGGCCCTGACGCCGTGCGCGGCAAGCTTCTTGGCCGCTTCTTCGTTCTTCGCCTGATCGCGCCCCCAGATCGCGACATCGGCGCCCGATTGCGCGAGCGCCTCGCTCATGCCCCAGCCGATGCCGCGATTGCCGCCCGTCACGAGCGCGACTTTGCCGGCGAGATTGAAGGGCGCATAAGCCATGGCGTTTCCTGCGATGTTTGATTGTGCGCCTTGTTTAGCGGCGCGGTCCTGCCCCCGCCAGCCGTGCCGCTAGGGCGCCGCTGGTGGCGGCGCGGGCGCGAACCGTGCTAGGCGCGCGCTGGGATGAGCAAGACAGCGGAACCGCCGGCGCCCGGGCGCGCCATCGCGACGGCCGCGGCGATCGGCTTCAATATTCTGCCGCTGATCGGCGTGCTGATCTGGGGCTGGAGCGCGTTCGCGCTCATCTTCCTCTATTGGATCGAGAACCTCGTCATCGGCGCGTTCAATGTCGCGCGCATCCTCGTTACGGGCGCAGGACACGGCGGCGCCGGGATTCTAGGCTCGGTTTTCTTCGCTGGCTTTTTCACCCTGCATTACGGCCTCTTCTGCCTCGTGCATGGCGCGTTCGTCATCGCGCTCTTCGGCGGGGGCCCCGGCGAGGGGATGTTCGATCTCGCGGGCGCGGCCCAGCGCGTGTTCGCCGCGACCCCGGCGTTGATCTGGGGGCTTGTCTCCATCGTCGCGCTTCAGATCGTGGGCTTCGCACTCTTCGTGGTGCGCGGCAAATACCGCACCGCCAATATCATGACACTGATGGGCGAGCCCTATGGTCGGATCATTGCGCTCCACCTCGCGATCATTTTCGGCGGGTTCCTCATCATGGCGCTCGATGCGCCGCAATGGGCGGTCGCGGTGCTGGTTCTGGTGAAGACGCTGATCGACGTGCACGCGGCACGGGGCGCGGCGCCGCTGTTCAACCTCGCACGCGCGCGAGAGCAGCCGCTGCTTTGATCACCCGCTCCGTCTCCTCCCACATCGCGAGGGCGCCGATCTCCGCGATGCGAACAAAGCGCGCCTCGGCGGCGTCATCGCCCGCCTGCGCCTCGCCCGAGATCCAGCGCGCCGCGAAATCAACAAGCACGTAATGGCCCCATTTCTCGCCCGTGGCGCGGCTGGCGAAGAGCCCGTCCACCACGTCGATCAGGCCAAAGATCTCCGCTTCGACGCCTGTCTCTTCCTTGAGCTCCCTAAGCGCCGCATCGCGCGCACGCTCTCCCCACTCGATGCGCCCGCCCGGCAGACTCCATTCGCCCTCGCGCGGCGGCTTGCCCCGACGGATGAGCAGAACCTCATCGCCCTTCAAGCACACGATGCCGACGGCCGCGACCGGCGCTCGGCTCAATCGCGCAGCTCGGCGTTCGGGAAAATGTAGTAGCCGTCGCGATCGTCGATCACGTCCTGGAACTGATCGACAGGGAAGACGGAGACGCGCTCGAGCAGCCCGTCGCAATCGACGCGCCAATAGTCGAACGGATCGGAATTGCCGGCGTCATAAGTGACATGCGCCGTGAGGTAGCGCGCCAGCCGCGCGGAGATTTCATCGAGCGCCAACGCCTCGTGCGCGTCATAATCGATATCGAGGTGCAGCGGCGCATCGCCAAGCTGATGCCCGACGATCTGCGCTTCGACCGACACCCCCGGGCTCGCGCCCATCATGCCGCGCCCATACACGATCTCGACGCCGTGCCCATCGGGATCGGCGGCGGCGCGCACCGTATCGTACCGGAAGATCGTCACCTCCTGCAGCGTGCAATTGAACGCGAACGCCAGCGCCTCGGCGAGTTCGCCAGCGCTTGGTTCGGCTTCAATGAGCACGGAGGAGAAATCGAAACGGGTCATACGACGGCTTCAATGAGCTTAGGGCCCTTTTGTGCAACAAGACGCGCCAATTGGCGATCAAAATCCTCTGCTGTCTCACATCGAACGCCGGGTACGCCTTGCGCCTCCGCAAGCTTCACCCAATCGAGCGTCGGATTGCCCAAGGAAAGCATGGAATTAGCCGTGGGGCCAGGATTGCCGGCGCCCGTGCGCATCAATTCGATCATCAGGATGCGGTATATCTTGTTGGCGAAGATGATGACGGTGACGTCCAAGCTTTCGCGCGCCATCGTCCAGAGCGCTTGCGCGGTGTACATCGCCGCGCCGTCGCCGCAGAGCGCGAAGACTTTGCGATCCGGCGCAGCGACGGCGGCGCCCACCGCCATCGGCATGCCCTGCCCAATTGCGCCGCCGGTATGGAAGAGCCAATCGTGCGGCGCCGACGCGGCGGTGGGCCCAAGGATGGAGAGCCCCGCCGTCACGCTGTCGTCGGCGACTATGGAATCCCCCGGCATGTGGCGCGCGAGCGAGGCGCCCACCGCATCCGGCGTCAGCGCGCCCGTGGGCGCCTCTACAATCGTCGTCGGCGTGCGCGCGCCCTCGCTTGGCGCGCCAAGCGCGTTCGCAAGCATCTCAGCCGCCGCGCCGCTGTCGATCTCCGGCCCGCCAAGGCTTGCGCGCGCCGCGCCTTCTGGCGTCAGTTCGCTTGGTTTGCCGGGATACGCGAAAAACGCGACCGGGTGCTTGGTGCCGATGGTGACGAGCAAATCGACGCCCGCGAGCGCTTCGAGCGCCATCTCGCCAAAGTACGGCAAGCGCGGCGGCGCATAATGGCCGGCGCCGCGGCGCTGCTTGACGGCGAACGTATCGGTGAACACCAAGACGCCCGCCGCTTCGAGTCTGGCGAGATGTGAAAGCCCCGGCTCGACGAGCGTTGCGCCATTCACCAGGACTGCCGGCTTCTTCGCCGCTTTGATCTGCGTGGCGATTTCCTCAACGAGTTCCGCCGCAGGCAAAAGCGGCAGCGGGACCGAGCCGGGTGCGTTTTGCGTTTCGCCGCCTTCGCTCCAAGCGGCATCCGCCGGAAGCAACAGGAACGCATTGCCGCCCGGAGGGCCGAAGCTCGCGGTGAATGCGGCCTGCGCCTTGGCGCCGGCTTCGCCCGGCGTCATCACCACGTCCGTCCATGCCGAGAGCGGCTTCACCAGTGTTTCGATGTCCGAGGTGAGCGGCGCATCGAGATGCCGGTGATAGGTCGCGTGATCGCCAATGACATTGATCGTGGGAGAAAACGCCCGGCGCGCGTCGTGCAGATTGGCGCCGCCATTCAAATACCCCGGCCCCAAATGCAGCAATGTCATCGCCGGCTTGCCCGCGATGCGGGCAAACCCATCCGCCGCGCCCGTCGCCACGCCTTCGAACAGCGCGAGCACCGAGCGGATGCGCGGCTCCTTATCGAGCGCGGTGACCAGATGCATCTCACTCGTGCCGGGATTGGCGAAGCATGCCGTGACGCCGCAATTGGCGAGCGTCGAGACGAGCGCTTGAGCGCCAGTGGTCATGGGCCTGCCTCCGGCAACGGAATAAACTCATCGTCCCCCGGCACGCGCGCGAAGCCGCCTTCGCGCCAGAGATCGGCCGCTTCCTTGATCCGTTCACGCGAGGAGTGCACAAAATTCCAATAGACGTGCCGCGGCGCATCGAGCGCATCGCCGCCCAGCAGCATGATGCGCGTGTCTTCATTGGCGCAGATGCGCACGTGTTCGCCAGGATTGAGCACTGCAAGATGCCCCGCGCCTATTTCTTCGCCGTTGATGAGCGCCGCGCCCGTGGAGACATAGATCGCGCGCTCCTCATGCTCGTCATCCAGAATGAAAGACGCCTGCGGACGCAGCCGCGCATCGACGTAGAAAAGCTTTGAGAGCGTTCGGGCCGGCGATTTCTTGCCGAAGGCCTCGCCCGCCACCAACGTGAAGGAGACGTTTTCGCCGTCCCACTGCGGCAGCGCGCTCGCATCATAATGATGGAACGAAGGCTCGCTCTCTTCTTCATCGAGCGGCAACGCCACCCAAGCCTGCAGCCCGAAGACGGCGCCGCCCGTCTTGCGCAAAGAGTCCGGCGTGCGCTCGCTATGCACGATGCCCTTTCCCGCGCTCATCCAATTGAGTTCGCCCGGGCGGATCGCTTGGGCGTAGCCAAGCGAGTCCCGGTGCATGATCTCGCCTTCGTAAAGATAGGTGACCGTCGCTAAGCCGATGTGCGGATGCGGGCGCACGTCGAGCCCCGAGCCCGCCGGAATGAATGCCGGCCCCATCTGATCGAGAAACACGAACGGCCCCACGTGCCGCGTCTCGATCGCGGGCAGCGCGCGGCGCACGGTGAAGCCGTCGCCGAGATCGCGCGGCTTGGGCTGAATGAGGTGGGCCAGAGCCATCGCGATGTTGAAGCGGCTTTGCCCGCGCGAGACAAGGGGGCCGCCAGGCGTTACATCGCCTTCATGCCGATCAAGTTCGAGGTTTCGGTTGGGCGCATCGAAGCCCTCGCGGTGGACGCGATCGTCAACGCCGCGAACCGCGCACTCATTCCAGGCGGCGGCGTCGATGGCGCGATCCGCCGCGCGGCAGGCCCGGAACTCGATCAGCTTCTGGCGACGCATGGCGGCCTGCCCGAAGGCCGCGCGCTGACGACGCCGGGATTCAAGACGCGCGCGCGCTTCATCATCCACACTGTGGCGCCGATCTATTTCGCGAGCGACGACGATGACTGGAAGGAGCGCACGCTCGCAGAATGTTACGCCAGTTGCATTGCTGAGGCGCATGAGGCGGGCGTGAGCACGATCGCGTTCCCCGCCATCGGCACCGGCGCATTCGGCTGGCCGAAAGAGATGGGCCGCGACATCGCCCTGCGCGCAATCCGCGCCGCGGCGCAGGAGCAATCGTGCGTCGAGCGCGTGGTCTTCTGCTGTTTCTCGGAAGAGGACGCCGCGCTCTACCGGGCGGCGCTCGATCGCTAGAGCGCTTCGAGAAAACGGATGGGCAGGCCCTTGTGCGGCGCCAAAACCTGCCCGTCGCGCATGATGGTTTGGCCGCGAATGATCGTCGCCATCGGCCAGGCTTTCGTTTCAAAGCCGTCAAACGGCGTCCAGCCGACGCGCGTGGCTTGGTCTTCGCTGCGGATCGTGCGGCGCGCTTTCATATCCACGATGGTGAAATCGGCGTCGTAGCCGAGCGCGACCCGCCCCTTGCCTTCGATGTTGAAGACGCGCTGCGGCCCCGCGCTCGTCAGATCGATGAAACGCGCGAGCGAAAGCCGCCCTTCCGCGACATGCGTGAGCATCACGGGGACGAGCGTCTGCACGCCCGGCATGCCGGACGGCGACTTTGGATAGGGCTGCGCCTTCTCCTCCCTCGTATGCGGCGCGTGATCGGTGCCCAACACATCGACGACGCCCTGCGCGATGCCGAGATCCCAGAGCGCGGCGCGATCCTTCGCATAACGGATCGGCGGGTTCATCTGTGCGAGGCCCTTCAGCTTCTCGTAGATCGCCGGGCCCTCGAAGGTGAGGAATTGCGGCAGCGTCTCGACCGTCGCGACGTCCTTGGCGCCGGCGAGAAACTCCATCTCGATCGCGGAGGAGATGTGCAGC
Organism: Hyphomonadaceae bacterium; assembly: GCA_050246475.1. Classification (GTDB taxonomy): domain Bacteria; phylum Pseudomonadota; class Alphaproteobacteria; order Caulobacterales; family Aquidulcibacteraceae; genus CADEEL01. The sequence continues at coordinate 334,419 of JBFWVZ010000002.1, forward strand.
ACATGCACGCGCTTTCTGTATTTGCGCGCCATGCGAACGAGACGCTGCACGGCAAGGAGGCCGGCCTGATCGTCCCGGACCTCGGCGTGGCTCGTCCAATCGCCTTCGCGCGCGAGCGGCTTGCGCTCGATCAAGCGCGCCTCATCTTCCGCGTGAAACGCCGCGCGGCGCGTAATGGAGCGGATGACGCGCTCTAGCCCCTTGTCATCCTTCACCAGCAGCGAGCCGGTGGAGGAGCCCATGAACGTCTTGATGCCGCAGCAGCCGGGCAGACGCTCCAATTCCGCCAGATGGTCGGCGTTCTCTTCCGTCGCGCCTGCATAGAAGGCGTGATCGACATGCATGCGGCCCTTGGCGCGCGCGAGCTTGTCTTCAATCGCGGCTTTGGTGGATGTCGGCGGATTGGTGTTGGGCATTTCGAAAACGGCTGTCACGCCGCCAAGCGCCGCGGCGCGCGAGCCCGTCTCCAGATCCTCTTTGTGCTCCATCCCCGGCTCGCGGAAGTGAACCTGCGTGTCGATGACGCCCGGCAGGATCGTGAGCCCAGCCGCATCGAACGTCTCGCCCGCCGACGCCGTCTTCAGATCGCCGATCGCAACGATCTTGCCGGCGATGACTCCGATATCGGCCTCGCCCTCGCCCGCGTGATTGGCAAGACGCCCATTCTTGATGAGGAGATCGAACTTGGCGCTCACGCGAGCCCTCCCGCTTGCAGCAATTGAACGGCGGCTGCTTCGACCGCATCGACGCCGAGATCGTCCATCAGCGTGCGATCGACCGCCGTCAACGGCCCTTGCGCCATGATGGCGTCATAGGATTTTCCGCGCACCGCCCGCGCACGTGCGCCCCACGGGCCGTAGATGCGTTCGTCCGATGGGCCGAAGAGCCCAAGCGTCGGCGCGCCCGCGGCAGCAGCGATATGCATGAGGCCGCTGTCATTGCCGATGAAGAGCGTCGCGCGTTCAAGGAAGGCGCCGCATGCAAGTAGATCAAGCTTGCCGGTGAGATCGTGCGCGCGGACGCCGTCCGCATCGAGGCTTTCCACGATCTCGTGCGCGATCGTTTCATCGCCGGGCCCGCCGAGCAACGCGACCGCCGCGCCCGCGAGCGGCCCCGATGGCGCGGTCAATCGCCGCGCGACGGCCGCGAAGCGATCCGGCCGCCAGCGCTTGCCGATGAAGTTGGCGCCCGCGCCGAGGACAAGGAGCGGTCCCGAGAGGTCGAGAGCGCCGCGAGCATCGGCGCGCGCCTGATCGTCGTGGTGCAATTTTGGCGCTACGGCTTTCGGCGCTCCGACGAGCGCGGAAAGCTCCTCCACCTTGTGACGCATCTCGGCGCGCTTGCGGTGCACGATCCGCTTCTTGGCGTGCAACGCATACGTCACCAGCGTGCCGCGCAGATCGATTGCGAGATCGAAGCGTTCGCCCGAAAGCGCCTTCCACAGCTCGAACCAGTGGGCGTCCCCGCGTCTCTTGGTGAGGACATGGAGCGCCTTGAGGTTGGGCGTGGCGCGGAAGATGGGGGCCGGCAAATGGCCGCAAGCAATCGTCACGCCTGCGCCGGGCGCGAGCGTCTGGGCGTAAGCGAGCGCGCCCGTGGAGAGAACCGCGTCCCCGATGCGGGTCGACGCGATGAAGAGAATCTGCGGCATGAGCCCTGAAACGGTTTGGCTGGGCTTTAGGGGCCGCCGCCTCCCTTGCCAAGCGTTTGCACCCGCCCGTCCCAAGGCCATATCAGAGGGCGATGAGCGCCTTTGTCCTCGACCGCCGCATTCTCCGCGTGAGCGGGCCGGACGCGCTTGGCTTTCTCGACAATCTGCTGACCAACGATCTGACCCGCTTGGAGCGCGAGCCGGTGCTCTATGCCGGCCTACTGACGCCGCAGGGCAAGGTGGCGGCGGACATGTTCGTTTGGCTAGCGCGCGACGGCGCTTTCCTGATCGAAACGCCGAACCCGGAGCTTTTGGCGAAACTCACACTCTACAAGCTCCGCGCAAACGTCGTGATCGAGGATGTGAGCGAGGCGATCGACATCGTGCTAGATGCGGACGGACAAGCACACGGCCATGTCGCGGCGCCCGATCCGCGCCTCCCCGCGCTCGGCGTGCGCAGCCTCGCGCCGAAGGCGTCGTTGAAAGGCAGTGATCTCGCAATCCTCTTGGCCCACCGCATTGCGCTCGGCGTGCCGGACCTTTGGGAGGATGCCGAGGCCAACGAAGTCTTCGCGCTCGAAGCGCTTTTCGAGGAACTGAACGGGGTCGATTTCCAGAAGGGCTGCTTCGTGGGCCAGGAGAACGTCTCCCGCATGAAGCGCCGCGCGACGACGCGGAAGAAATTCTGCCGGCTCGCTATCGAAGGTGAAGCGAAGAAGGGCGAGCCTGTGACAGCGGGCGGCGTCGAGCTTGGAACGATCCGCGCCGCTTCGCCAGGCGAGGCCTTGGCGCTCATCCGGCTTGACCGGGCGCTCGAAGCCATGGCCGAAGAAGCGCCGCTGACGGCGGGCGCCCTGCCCGCGCGGCTTGACCCGCCGCCCTGGCTCATTCTCCCTTCCCGAGAAACCGAGGAGACGACCTAGAGATGTTCGGACAGGACTGGCCCCCTTACGTCACCATCGGCTTCATCATCGCGCTGGTCCTGGCGCTCTGGTCAGTCTTCAACATCGCCCAGAGCAACGCCTCGCCGCTCTCCAAGGCGATCTGGATCGTTCTCGTCCTGTTTCTGCCCTATCTCGGGTTTTTAGCTTGGCTCCTTTTCGGGCCGCGCACGCGGCGCTAAGCCAAACCGGAGATTCCGGGAGGGACTGAATGCTTCGCACTGTGATGCTCGCGCTGGCCTCGGCCGCCGCTTTAACGGCCATCGTCGGCTGCGCGACCGAGGAAGACCGGCGCATCCGCGCGGCCCAGGAGGCCACCTGCCGGACCCCGGAATCGACCCCGGAAGAGCCCCGCTATGATGGCCGCTGCATGCGCACGGTGGAAGAGCAGGTCCGCGCCGCGCGCCTCTACCGCCCGAGCACGAAAGCGCCCAAACAGAAAGGCAAGTGACGCGGGCCCCCCGCGTCCCTAAGCTTTAGAGCCCCCTGAGCCAGAGACGCACCCAATGACCGCTGCCGTCATTTCTTCGACCGGGCTCTTCACGCCCGAGCACACGATCACCAACGCCGAGCTCGTCGAGAGCTACAACGCGTATGTCGAGAAATATAATCGCGAGAACGCCGAGGCGATCGCCGCCGGCGCCATCCCCGCGCTTGAGCCCTCGAGCGTCGAGTTCATCGAGAAGGCGTCGGGCATCAAATCCCGCTACGTGATGAACAAATCCGGCATACTCGACATCAATCGCATGGTCCCCGACATCCCGGAGCGGCCCGACGAACAGATTTCGATCATGGCGGAGATCGGCGTCAAAGCCGCCAAAGATGCGCTGGAACGCGCGGGCCGCGATGCGAAAGACGTCGACGTCGTCATCTGCGCCGCGTCCAACATGCAGCGCGCCTATCCCGCGATGGGGATCGAAATTCAGGACGCTTTGGGCATCGAAGGCTTCGCGCTCGACATGATCGTGGGGTGCGCGTCCGCGGCGTTCGGCGTCGTCACCGCGCACGACTACATCAAGAATGGGCGCGCGCGCTCGGTGCTGGTGGTGAGCCCCGAAATCACCAGCGGCCACATGAATTACAAGAACCGCGACAGCCACTTCATCTTCGGCGATGTCGCAACGGCGGTTCTGGTAGAGAGCGCGGACATGGCCCCGCCCGGCGCGTGGGCGATCCTCGGCGCCAAACTCAAGAGCCAGTTCTCCAACAACATCCGCAACAATTTCGGCTATCTGAACCGCACCGATCCCGCGACGATGAACAACCCGGACAAGCTCTTCGTTCAGGAGGGGCGCAAGGTGTTCAAGGAGGTGGTCCCGCTCGTCTCCGAGATGATCCTGTCGCACATGGCGGAATTGAATCTCTCGCCGAACCTGCTCCGGCGCATGTGGCTGCATCAGGCCAATTCCAACATGCTGCGCATGATCGCCGCGCGTGTGCTCGGGCGCGACGCGACCGACGATGAGAGCCCCACGGTGCTCGACACTTACGCCAACACATCGAGCGCCGGCGCCATTATCGCCTTCCATCAATACAAGGACGATTTGGCGACGGGCGACCGGGGGCTCATTTGCGCCTTCGGCGCGGGCTATTCGGCCGGGACGATTTTCGTCGCCAAGGCCGCATAGGGCGCGACGCCCTCGAAATCGCGGTCCATCACGCGCCAGCGCGCATAGATTCCGCGCACCCACGCGGCGGCGGGATGATCGCGCCGTTTCTCCAGCCACACGGCATACGCTGAAGGCATGGGCAATGGGCGCGCCATGGGCGTGCCGGGCATGTCGATCGCCAAGGAGAGGAACGCCGCCGCCGTGAGGTCCGCGACGCTGAAGCCATCGCCGACGAGAAACGCGCGCCCACGCGTGCGCTCCGCGACCCAGGCGAAGGCTTCGTCCGCGGCGGCCTCGCCGTCCGCGATGTCGGCGTCGGATTCGATGCCGTTGCCCTTGCGGATGAGGGGCGCCGCGGCCGGCGCCATCAGCGCATAGAGCGCGCGCTCATGGATCGGCCGGCTCTCGGAGAAGATGCGGGCGATGTAGCCCGGCGTTTCGAGCAGCACGCCGAAGACGGCGCGGCGAATGCGCGGCCCCCAGTCTTCATCGAAGCGCGCTTCGATCGCCAGCGCTTCAGCGCGCAGCTTCCCGTCGACGGGAAAGAGCGGCGGATCGGGCTGGGCGGCTTCAAGCGCGGCGATAATGGCGGACGATCCGGCTATCCATCGCCCATCGAGCTTTAAGATGGGCGTTGCGCCCTGGCCTGTCCGTTTGCGCACATCTTGAACGTGCAAACCTGGCAACAGCGAGCGGCGCACATGGGCGCGGCGTTTCCAATCGAGCGCCCAACGCGCCTTCTCATTGTAGTGCGACCGGCGGAAGTGTCTGAGCTCATCCATCCGGCTCAGCGCGCTTCTGCGGCGAGCCATTGGATGCCGTCCTGCGTCATCATGAAGACGCAAGCCTGCTGCTCGGCGGCGCCGATCGCGGAGAAAAATTTCCGCGCCACGGCGTTCTCCACACCCGTCGTGATCATCAGCTCGCGTGCGCCGAGTTCGGCCGCGCGTTTGGCCACGCCGCTCATCAAGAGCCGCGCGACGCCGCTGCGCCGATATTCCGGCTCCACGAAGAGTTCAGCGAGCACGACGGTCGCGACCGCACGCCGGATGTCATAACCCTTGGTGATGATGGCGTGGCCGACGGGCGGTTTGCCGCGCGCCTCCTCCGCGACGAAAATCTCGAAGAGCGCCTGGCCCGAAAGGCCATGCTTCCTGATATGCTCAAGGTCGAGCGAGGTGCCGAGTGCGCCTTCCTCGCGCGCCGCCGCCGCCGTCATGCGGGCGACCGCTTCGGCGTCGCGGCTTTGCGCGCGGCGGACCTGGATCATTTCGCTCCTCGCGCCGCAAGCTAAGCAGGCGCCCGCGCGCAAGCGCAAGCGGCGTCGTTAAGGAGCGGCCTAGAAATCGTGCCCGCCGAGCATCGGACGATCCTCGTCCTTCTCCCAGGCGGTGTCGGGATTGCGCCGGACCATCATCGCGCCGACGAGCGTCAGCAACACAAGAATGGCCAATACGCCGAGCATGACGAGCCAGAACATGGCCCAAGCCTCCCATGAGGCGCTCGAGACGAGCCTCGCTTACGCCTCGCCCTCAATGTGGCCCCGAACAAGCCGCGCTTCAACGGACTTGCGCCTAGGAAGCGCTTTCAACCCGAATAGCGGGCGCAGGAAGCCGATCCGCCGCACGATCTCATAGGTCGCGCAGCAGGCCGCCGCCGTCGCGCCGATGAGAATCGCCGCCTCGAGCCAGAGCGGCAGCTGGAGGGGATCCAAATAGTGGCCGACGACGACGATGACAGTCTGGTGGACGATGTAGAAGGGAAAGATCGCCTCCGTCATGTACCGGCGGATGGGGCCGTCTTGTGCTGAGAGATGGCGCTGCGCGAAGCCGATGAGCGTGATGATCGCGCCCCAAGCCTGCAGAGCCAAAAGCCCGCGGCCGGCGAAACGCACGGAGTCCGGGATTGCGGCCGCATCGCCAAACACCGCTTGCAGGCCTTGCACGGCGGCGTAGCTGCAGAGCGCCAGTGTCAGCGCAATCCAGCGCTGCCGCATGCACGCCGCGAAGAAGCCGTCGAACTTGGCGATCGCGAAGCCGAACGCGAACGCCGCGAAATAGATCGCGTGCAGATACCAATCGTCGATCAGCGCGTGCGTCTCGCCGAAGATCGGAAAGAGCGCGGCCCGCGCCGCCCAAAGGAAAGCGACTGGCCCCAGTATGAGCCACAGGCCGTTTGAAACGGCCGCAAGCGCGCGTGCTGGAATCCGCCGCAGCAGCGGCGCCAGCGCCGCAAGCGCGAGCGTGTAGACGACGAGATAAACGACGAACCACATGTGGTTGTAGGTCGGCGTGATGATGGGTGCGCCGTTCTCGTAGCGCCATCCGCCGGATGCTGTGACGTAGCGCTGGTAAAACGTCCCCCAATCGATCGAGACGCCGTTCTCGACGATCTCGAAATAGGTTTGCGGCGGCACGATCACGAAAACCGCGAGCAGCACCGGCGGCAGCAGCCGCCACGCGCGCGAGCCCAAGAAGGCGCCCGCCGCCATCTTGTCCGACAGATAGCGCGTCGCGAGGCCGGAAATGACGAACAGCAGCGTCAGCCGCCACGGGTTCACCAGCTGCATGAGGGGCTCGATCGCCTCGCTCGCCCGGCTCGATTTCACGTGCCAGTCCCACGACACGTAGAACATGCCCACGTGATAGAGGATGAGCAGCGCAAAGGCGCCGATCCGGAGCCAATCCATCGCGAGGCGGCGGTCAGTCATGCGAACTCCCCAATAAGCCGTCCGCTTCTTTCCGCGCCCGGCGCCGCGCGCTACGGAGATGACGCGGAAAGCGGCCTGCGGGGACGAACGGGGAAGTCCGGGTGACGAGCGGCGGCGATCAAGGGACGAGCGGGGGCCGGCGCTTCCACATCGATTGGACCGCCGTGATCGCTATCGCCGCCGTCTGCGTGCTTGTCGTGCTGGTGAACGCCACCTCCCGCCTCATCGAATCCGAGGCGCAGGGCCGCGCGCTCGACGTGCGCGAACCCTTCGTCTGGGAGATATCGAGCGTCCTCACGTTGCTGGCGCTGACGCCCGCAATCGGCTGGGCGATCGCGCGCTGGCCGCCGCGGCGCGAGACGCTCGTCCGCTTCTTTGCCATCCACGCCGCGTTGACGCTGCCCTTCTCGGTGATCCACGTCGCCGGGATGGTCGCGCTCCGCAAGCTCGCCTACGCGGCGGCGGGCCATCACTACGAGTTCTCCCACGGCCGCCTGCCGCTGGCCTTTCTCTACGAGTACCGGAAGGACGTGCTGGTCTATGCCGCGCTTGCGGCGACCCTCTGGGTGTTTCGCTGGCGCGCGGACGAGGCCGCGAAAAAAGCAAGCGCTGGCGTCGACCGCATCGAGATCAGGGACGGAGCGACCGCGCGCTATCTCGCGCCCGCCGAGATCGCCTGGGTCGAAGCGGCTGGCAATTATGTCGAATTCAACACGCCGGGCGGCGTGGTCCTCGTGCGCGGCACGCTGTCGGCTTGGGAGGAAAAACTCGCGCCGCTGGGCTTCGTGCGCGCGCACCGCTCCCGAATCGTGAATCGGGCGCGCATCCGGGCCCTGAAGCCGACGCCCGCTGGGGACGTCGCGATCACGCTGGATGACGGCCGCGAGATCGCCGGCAGCCGCCGCTATCGGGAAGGGCTGGAGGCGTCTTAACCCTGCCCCTTATAACTGAATTGAAATAAGCCTACATTGGCCCCATGGCCTCAAGCCCACGCCCCAAACCAGCGCCGGCGGCGCGCGAAGGTCCGCGCGCCTGGCAACGAATGCTGTCCGGCCGACGGCTCGATCTGCTCAATCCCTCGCCCTTCGATGTCGAGATCGAGGACATCGCCCACGGCCTTGCCCGCGTGGCGCGCTGGAATGGGCAGACGACCGGCGCGCACGCTTTCTCCGTGGCTCAGCACTCGATCGAGGTGGAGAAGATCTGCGCCAAGCTCGCGCCGGATTGGGAGACGAAATGGGGCCTCGCCGCGCTCATCCATGACGCACCCGAATACGTGATCGGGGACATGATCTCCCCGTTCAAGGCCGCGCTCGGCCTCGATTACAAAGCGTTTGAGGCCAAGCTCGAAGCGGCAATCCATGTGCGCTTCGGCCTGCCAGCACACATGCCGCCCGCGATTAAGGGCGTCATCAAGCGCGCCGACATCATCTGCGCTTATTTTGAAGCCACGCAGCTCGCCGGCTTCACCGACAAGGAGGCGCGCCAATTCTTTGGCGCGCCGCCGCGCGGCATGAATCTGAAGCTGACGCCGAAGCCCACGGGCGAGATCGAAGCCGCCTTCCTCACCCGTTTCCGTTCGCTGCTTGCAAAGATCTGATGCCCATCCTCGTTTGCCCTCTCGCCCGCGTGCCTCACGTCATTGAGACGCGCCGGCCCAATCGCGTCGTCAGCTTGCTCGATCCGAGTTCGCTCTTTCCCGATGCGGTTCGACATGGCGTGACGCGCCATTTGAAAGTCGGCGTCAACGACATCAGCGAGATCATCGCGGGCCAAACCCATCCGATCGAGCAGCACGTGCGCGACGTGTTGACGTTCGTGGAGGATTGGGACCGCGCCGATCCGATCCTCGTCCATTGCTATGCCGGCATCTCGCGCTCGACCGCGACGGCCTACACGATCGCCTGTGCGCTCAATCCGTCTACGGACGAAGAGGAAATCGCCTGGACGCTGCGCGAGGCTTCCCCGAGCGCGTGGCCCAACCGCCGCATCATCGCGCTCGCGGACGCGGAGCTTGGCCGCGGCGGGCGGATGACGAACGCGATCGAAGGCATCGGCGCCGGATTGAGTTGGGAGATGCACGGCGACGCACAGCCGTTCGAAATCCCATCCAGATATGGAAATCCAGCGTGAGCGCGACGCCGCGCATCGTGATCGGGCTTTCCGCCGTCATCTCCGCGGTGACGGAGGACGCGCCCTATTGCGTGGTGACGCGCGGCGAAGAGGGTGCGCCAGTCGGCTTGCCATTCGGCGTCTTCGATCCCGCAGGCGATAGAACGCTGGAACTTTCGCTGCGCGGCTGGGTGAGCGAGCAGACCGGCTTCGAGATCGGCTACGCCGAACAGCTCTACACGTTTGGCGACCGCGGCCGCGAAGCCCCGCTCGCGGATTTGGGCGGCGCCAAGCCCGACCGCGTGATCTCCATCGGCTACCTCGCGTTGACGCCATCACGCGCCGCGCTCGAGGCCGAAGGCGCGAGCTGGAAGTCGTGGTACGATTTCTTTCCCTGGGAGGATTGGCGCCGCGGCCGGCCAACGATCATCGATAAGGAGATCGCGCCGCGGCTCAAAGCGTGGGCGAAGACGGATCAGGCGCGCCTCACCCGCGTGCGTGCGCTCTTCGCGCTCGACGGCGAGGCGTGGAACGAGGAGCGTGCGCTCGATCGCTACGAATTGCTCTATGAGGCGGACTTGGCGCCGGAGGCCGCGCGCGACCGTGCGCGCTTCAGCGGCGAAGCGCAGCAGGCGCTGAAGAGGTTTCCCTCCGCTTTCGGTGAGCCAATGGCCTCCGACCACCGCCGCATTCTCGCCACCGCAATTTCGCGCCTGCGCGCGAAGATCAAATACCGCCCCATCGTGTTCGAAATCGCGCCGGAGACGTTCACACTCCTTACCCTTCAGCGCGTCGTGGAAGCCATCGCCGGCCTCTCGCTGCACAAGCAGAATTTCCGCCGTCTCCTGATGCGCACCGGCCTTGTCGAGCCGACGAGCCAATCCGACGCCAGCGCCGGCGGCCGCCCTGCTCAGCTCTTCCGCGCCTCGCGCACACTCCTGGCCCAACGCCCCGTCATCGGCGTTCATGTGCCGACGCCTCGGGAGACACGCGGCGGCCGCACCCAAGAGGGTTAACAGCGCCGCAATTAGTTGTATTCATTCAACGTGAATATTTCTGGTTGTATTACTACAACCTATGAGGGTTCTAAGCGGCATTCTCAATCGGTTCCGGCACGCCCGATCCGGTGCGGCCGCAGTCGAGTTTGCGATCATCGGGCCGCTGCTGGTGCTGCTGATTGTCGGCATCATGTCCTATGGCGGCTATTTCTGGATCGCCCACTCCGTGCAGCAAGCCGCCAATGACGCCGCACGCGCCGCAATCGGCGGGTTGAGCGACATTGAGCGCCGCACGCTCGCGCAAGCGATGGTCGATCAGCAGATCGCGGCAACGCCCGCGATGGAGCGCACGCGCGCGCGCATGAACTTCACGCGGAATGCGCAGGTGATGACGGTGCGCGTGCGCTACGACGCCTCGCAAAGCGTCTTCTGGGTGTTCGACGCGCTCGTGCCGATGCCGTCCGATCAAGTGGAGCGCAGCGCCACGATCAGGCTGGGCGGGCTCTGATGCGCCTCTCCCGCTTCGTCCGCGCGCAGGAAGGCGCGACCACAATCGTCGCCGCCATCGCGTCGACAGCGCTGCTCGGCTTTGGCGCGATCGCGACCGACACCGGCTATGTCTATCTCAAGTCGCGCGAGCTGCAGGGCATCGCAGATTTGGCGGCCATCGCCGCGGCAAGCGACATCGACAACGCGCAGCGCGCCGCGGAGGCGACCGTGCGCGCCAACAATTGGGGCGGAGACATTCGCGTCGAAGTGTCGGTCGGGACATATACGCCCAATCAGGATCGCGCGGTGCGCCAGCGCTTCTCCTCCGGCGGCGCGCAAGTGAACGCCGCACAAGTGCGCCTCTCTGGACGCGCGCCGCTCTTTTTCGGCCGGCTGTTCGTGCGCGGAGGCGAGATGCCCGTGGCGCGCACGGCGACGGCCGCGCAAACGGAGCTTGCAGCTTTCGAGATCGGCTCGCGCTTGCTTTCGCTGCGCGGCGGCATCGTCAACCAATTGCTGAGCGGCCTGACGGGATCGAACGTTTCGCTCTCCGTGATGGATTATAACGCCCTGCTCGACGCCGACATCGACCTCTTCGAGTTTATCGATGCATTGCGCACCGAGGCCGACATCGAAGCTGCGACTTTCGACCAGGCGCTGGATGCGCGCGTCGATACGCCCGAAGCGCTCGACGCGATCGCCGCGGTGCTTGAAGCGCATGGCGATCCGGCCGCGGGGGCGATGCGCCAACTCGCCCGCGCCTCCCGATCGCGCGGACGCATCGACGGCCTTGCGCAGCTCATCGATCCTGGCCCCTATGGCGGGCAGGACGTCGCGGTCGCGGCCGAAAGCGCGCGGGTCACCGTGAGCGCGATGGATTTAGCGACCGCCATCCTCCAACTCGCGGGCGGCGAACGCCAAGTGCAGATGGATCTAGGCGCGCAGGTGCCGGGCCTGGCGCGCACGCAAGTGTGGCTGGCGATCGGCGAACGGCCCAACAATTCCCCCTGGCTCGCCGTGACCAACGACAACCAGATCATCATCCGCACCGCGCAGATGCGCCTCTACATCGAAGCGGAAGTGAACGCCGCGATTGCGCGGGTGCGGTTGCCGATCCTCGTCGAGGCCGCCTCCGCAGAGGCGCGGCTCGAAGACATACGCTGCGCGCTCGATGAGCGGGATCGCCGCGTGACGCTTGCGGTTTCTCCCAGCGTCGGCACCCTGGCGTTGGGCGAGATCGACCGGCGCAATCTCGACAATTTTCGCCGCGATCTGCACTTCGCGCCCGCGCAGATCGTGCGGGCGCCGCTTATCCAGGCCGATGCGGCCGCGCGCATCGATATCGGCGGCGAGGAATGGCGCAACGTGACGTTCAACGGCCAGCAGATCGCGCGCAGACAGATTCAGACGGTCGCAACGCGCGATATCGCGCAGGCGACCGTCTCCACGCTGCTGGGAAATGCGACGCTCAATGTGCGCGTCGCGGGCCTAGGCGCCGGCGTAGGCCCGGTGACCAATGCGCTGCGTCCGGTGCTGGCAAACGCCGCGGCGCCCCTGGACGGGCTGATCAACGGCTTGACCGATCTGCTCGGCGTGCATGTCGGGGAGGCCGATGTGCGCGTGAACGGCGTGCGTTGCGACGGCGCGGCCCTGGTGATCTAGCCGCGCGTCCAGCGCGCTTGCGGGCGCGCATCTCCTCCGCCTAGTTTGCTCTTCGAGCGGAGGCATTCATGCAGGTGAGGATGTGGGCGGCGGCGAGCGCGCTAGGCGCGGCGCTTCTAGGAACGGCGCACGCGCAGCCCGCGCGCCCGCCCGGCGAGACGCAATTCCGCGCCATCTACGAGGAATTGGTCGAGATCGATTCCTCGCCGACGACCGGTTCGTGCACACGCGCGGCCGAAGCGATGGCGGCGCGGCTGCGCGCCGGGGGCCTCGAGGAAGACGACGTGCGCGTCATCATTCCCGAAGGTCGTCCGGATGACGGGAACGTCGTGGCGCGTATCCGCGGCGCGAACCGAAACGCCGGCGCTCTGCTGCTGCTGGCGCATATCGATGTGGTCGATGCGCGGCGCGAGGATTGGGAGCGCGACCCCTTTACGCTCGTCGAAGAGGACGGCTTCTTCTACGCGCGCGGCACGGCGGACGACAAAGCCATGGCCGCGATCTTCGTGGACATGCTCATCCGCATGCGCGCGGAAAATTATCGCCCGCGCCGCGAGATCAGAATGGCGCTGACCTGCGGGGAAGAAACGTCGAACCGCGTCAACGGCGTGCAATATCTGCTTGAGCATCATCCGGAATGGATCCGCGCGGAGATCGGCATCAATGAAGGCGCCGGCGGCATCCTTTCACCGGACGGGCGTCCTGTCGCGCTCAACATCCAGGCCGGGGAGAAGATCCATCAGGTGTTCACGCTGACGGTGACCAATCCCGGCGGCCATTCTTCACGCCCCGTGCCCGAGAACGCGATCTACCGCTTGAGCGCGGGGCTTGGGCGGCTGCAGCATTACGCCTTCCCGGTCGAACTCACCGAAGCCACGCGCGCCTTTTTCGAGCGCATGGCGCCGATCGTCGGCGGCGAGATGGGCGCCGCGATGACGGCTATCGCGCGCGATCCGGCCGATGCGGCCGCCGCCGCCACGCTCGCGCGCGATGCGAGCTTCAACGCGATGATGCGCACGACGTGCGTGGCGACGCAATTGGAAGGCGGTCACGCGCCCAACGCGCTTCCGCAACGCGCAACCGCAACGCTTTCCTGCCGTGTGCTGCAGGGCCACACCCCGGAGGAAGTGCAACAGGCGCTGCAATCCTTGCTCGACGATCCGCAGATCGAGGTGGAGATCGTGCGCCGCCGCGAAGGCTCGCCTGCCCCGCCGCTGACGCGCCGCATCCTGGCGCCGATCGAGCGCATCGCGGGGCGCATGTGGCCAGGCGTGCCCGTCGTGCCGGTGATGACGGTTGGCGCGACCGACGCGCGCTTCCTGAACAGCGCGGGCATTCACACCTACGGCGTATCGGGGATTTTCTCAGTACCCGGAGAAAACAACGCGCACGGCCTCAATGAGCGCGTGCGCGTGGAGAGCGTGCTGAACGGGCGCGCCTTCCTCGACGCGCTGACGCGGGAATACGCAAACTTGCGCTAGACCGCGCCGGGATGCACGAAGCCGTAAACGGGATAGGGCCGAAGGCCCAATGCGTTCGTCGGCGGGTGCCAGACACGCACTTGCGTCCAATCGTTATTCGGCGAAGCGTCGACCGCGAGCGCGCCCGTGATGATCTCGCCCGAGCCCATCCAATTGGCGTGATCGATGAGGATTTCGCGCGATGAGATGACACGCGCGACGACCGCGACGTGCCCGCTCGCCGTGCCGTCCATCACCATGACGGCGCCCGCTTCCGGCGTGTGCGAGCGGCGGTAGCGCCCTTGCGCTTGGGGCCACCAATTGCGTGCATCGCCGGAGAGCGAGATCCCGGTGCGGTTGCGCGCATAGATCGCGCATTGCAGCGGCGCGCCGGAGCGATCGATGCGGATCGATTGAGCGTAGTTGGGCGCCGAAGCGAGCGCGGCGGCGAGTTCGGTGCGCGGAGCGCCTTGCTGCGTCTCAGCCGCCGGAATCGCGGCTCTCACCGGCGTGACGGCCGCTTGCGCCTGCTCCGATCGGAGCAGCGGCGTGCCTTGGATCACCGGCATGAGCAGCGCGCCGGCGACGCCCGCCAACGCAATGAAAGTAAAACCCGCGCTCGCGGCGCGGAGAATCCGCATCGGAGTCATCTTGCCCACCACGCTTCTTATTGTGAGCGGGACCCTAGTCCCTCACGCACGGCGGCGCCACCCTTACCCGGCCGCCTCTCCGAAATGTGCGCCCGGCGCGGCAGGAGAGAGCCGCAGCAAGCGCGAATCCGCCACCGCCGCCGTGCGGTGCTTCACCGCTTCGCGGTATACGGGGTCGCGCAGCATATCGATGAAGGCCTGCGCGCGCGGATACTCCGCGATGAACGCGATGTCCCAGAGTTCTTCCGCCGGGCCGATCAACATGAAGCGCGGCGTTCCGATCCAGATCTGTTTGCCGCCGAGGCGCGAGAACACCGGGCCGCTCTCGCGTGCGTACGACGCATAGGCCTCCGCGCCCGTCGCGTTGCGCCCATCCTCATAGGTCGCGCGTTCGCGCAACTTGATCAGGTTGAGCATCTGGATCGGTTCATCCGCCGGCAAATCGCGGAAGCGCGCGAAAGTCTCGCGGTCGGGATCGATGAAAGGCATGGCTCAGCGCCCCTTGAACGCGGTTGGGCGCTTTTGCAGAAACGCCATCACGCCTTCGAGCGCATCTTCGGTGTCGCCGAGCTCGCCTTGCGTGGTGCGCTCAAGCTCGATCTGCGCGGCGAAATCGTTGTCGAGACTGGCGTCCAGCAATTCCTTCGTGCGCTTCTGCCCCAGGCCCGGTCCGCTCGCGAGCCGCGCCGCGAGCGCGTTCGCTTCGCTCAACAGCGCCGCATCGTCGACCGCCTTCCAGATGAGGCCCCAGCGTTCCGCCTCCTCCGCGCCCAACCGGTCGCCGAGCAGCGCGAGCCCGCGTGCACGCGCGCGCCCGACAAGGCGCGGCAAGTGCCACGTACAGCCCATGTCGGGCACGAGGCCGAGCTTCGGTGTGAACACTTGAATGAAATTCGCGGATTTCGCCGCGAGCACCATGTCGCACGAGAGCGCGAGCCCCACGCCGCCGCCCGCCGCCACACCGTTCACCGCCGCGATCGTCGGCTTGGGAAAGTGCGCGACATCGAGCGTCAGCGGATTGAAATGCGTCTCCATGCTCGCCGCGATCATGTCGCCCCGCGAAGCGCCCTCGCGCGGCGGCGCGATCGGAGACGCCAGATCCGCGCCCGCGCAAAACCCGCGCCCCGCGCCGGTGATCAGCACCGCGCGCACGGCCTCGTCGCGGCGCGCATCCGCCAGCGCGGCGCGCAGCCCTTCGATCAAATCGCGGTTGAGCGCATTGAGCGCATCGGGTCGGTTGAGCGTGAGCGTCGCAACGCTGTCGCTGGTGGAGACAAGAACTGCGTCGCTCATCATTGCCCCGCAAAACCGTTGATCAGCAGCACCACGCCGTTCGAGCCCGCGTGGCGATCCTTCGTGATTTCCTGATACGCAGGTGAGTGCGCCCAATCGTGATACGAGGCCTCATCCGGAAACGACATGAGGATCACCTTCTCCCGGTCCCACGCGCCTTCAAGCACGCGCGGGCGCTCCTCCGCCGCAAGCAAACGGCCTTTGAACTGCCGGAACACATCCATGAACCGCGCCTGATAGCGATTGTACGCCTCGCGATCCGTGATCGTGATCTGCGCGAGCGCGTAGACGGTCATTCAGCCGCCTTGTCCGCCGCGTCGTAGATCGCGAACTCTTTCTTGCGCGGGCCCATATAGCCGAAGAGGTGCCCCGCCACCTTGCGCATTTGAATCTCTTCCGAGCCTTCCGTGATGCGATAGCGGCGATGGTGGCGGTAGATGTGTTCGAACGGCTTATGCCGCGAATAGCCGATGCCGCCATGCACTTGCATCGCGCGGTCCGCCGCTTCGCAGCAGAGCCGGTTTGCGTAGTAGTTGCACATGGAGACTTTGTCGGAGAGCCGCTTCTCCACTTCCGGTTTCGGCATCTGATCCATCTCCCACGCAGTCTTGAAGATGAGGAGGCGCAGCATCTCGGCCTGCGTCGCCAGCTCCACGAGCGGGAACTGGATCGCCTGGTTGCGCGCGAGCGCTTCGCCGAACGGCTTGCGCTGGCGCGCGTATTTCACGCTCTCTTCAATGCAATAGATCGCCGCGCCGCACGATGAGGCCGCTTGGCGGATGCGGTTCTCGTGAACGAAATGCTGCGCGAGCGCGAGCCCGAACTCGGGGGGGCCAAAGATCGAACTCTCGGGGGTCCAAAGATTGGTGATGGAGAGCCGCGGATGATCCGTCGGCATGTTGAACGTCCACATATATTCTTCAATTTTTATCGCGGGATCCTTGGCGTCAACGATGAAGCAAGTGATCCCCCGCGCATCGCCATCCTTCCCGCTCGTGCGCACGAAGAGCATGCAATGCGAAGCGATGTGCATCCCCGTGATCCACATCTTCTCGCCGTTGATCAGATAACCTTTGACGCCGTTTCGCGTTTCGGGAACGCCGCGCGTCTCCATATGCGTCGCGTCCGAGCCGTGATGCGGCTCCGTCAGTCCGAATGTTGCGCGAAAGCGCCCCGCAAGCGCTTCATTGATGAGGTTTTTCTGCTCCGGCGTGCCGAAATCCCGCAGCATCAGGATTTGCGGCATGTTCCCGACGATCGAGTGCTCGTTCTGCAGATCGTTGTGCAGCCCGAGGCCTTTGCGCGCGAAGTGCTCGCGGATGATCGCCATGCCGAGATTGGTGCCGTCCTTGCCGCCATATTCCTTCGGCAGCGCGTAACGGAGGTGGCCCGCTTTGTCGGCGCGCCGGCGCGCTTCCGCGAGAAGCTGCTCCCACTCGTGCCGCGGCAAGCCGCCATTCTCGAAATCCGTGCGCGCCCACTCGCGCCGGTGATCGAAGAAGCGGATATTGTCGTCCTGCTGTTCGAGCGGCTTGATCTCCTTCTCGATGAAGGCGTCGAGCTCGACGAGGTAGTCCTCGATCTCTTTCGGAATGCGGAAATCCATGGAGCGCTCCCTTCACCGGACTGTGATGGCCGTTCGTCGGCTCGTTTGAGCCGCTCGTCGCGCCTGCGTTCGCGCCGCGCGCGGCCTCTTTAGCGTGCCCGCCAATTCGTTCCTTGGAGGGATCAATGGTCAAGCGTGTCGCCGCGTCACTCGCGGCGCTTCTTTTTGTCATCGGCTGCGCGCATGCGCAGCAGGCGCAGCCCACGCGGCCGGCCCCGCCCACATGCGACACGCCCAACCACCGCGCCTTCGATTTCTGGATCGGCGAGTGGGACGCCTACGTCACCGGCACAGAAAACATGGCCGGCCGCAGCACCATTGCGCGCGAGGACGCGGGCTGCGTGATCACGGAACATTGGCGCAGCCAACGCGTGACCTATTCCGGCCGCAGCCTGAACATGTACGACCGGATCACCGGCCGCTGGGAGCAATTCTGGGTCGATTCAACGGGCAACATCACGCACTTCATTGGCGGCGCCCATGAAGGCGGGATGCGTCTGGTGGCGGAAGACGACGTTGGGCCGGGTCAGGCGACGCCCGTGTTCAATCGCATGACGTTTACGCCGAATCCGGACGGTTCAGTGCGCCAGCACGGCGAACAATCCAGCGATCGCGGCGCGACCTGGACCACCAGCTACGATTTCACCTATCGCCCGCATCGGGAGTAGCGCCGCCAGGCGACCGCAGCGTCAAACTGGCCGCTTATAACGTAGCGATTGCTACGCTATGGTCGCTCTTTGACCATTTAATGAATGTTGGATTTTTTATTCATTTTTCGCTTGTCAGCGATCAGCGCGGCGATAGGATGCGCTCGTGTGTGTGTGACGTGAGCGTCAACTTTTATGGAGCGTCTCCTATGAACCTCGTGAAGTCTATTGCGGTCGCGGCCGCTTTCTCCGCTTTCACCGCCGGCGCCGCTTTCGCGGGCGACGTGTTCACCGCCCGCCTCGAAGGCGCGGCGCCGGAAGCCCGTATCGTTGCGCGCTCGACGGTCTGGACCTGCGCCGACACCGTTTGCCGTGCGCGTCCCGAGCACTCGGCATCCGTCAGCGCCTGCCGCGCATTCGTGCGCGAAGCCGGCCCTGTCACCGCCTACGGCACGGAGGATGAGCAGCTGACGGCTGAACAGCTCGCTGCCTGCAACGCCTCCTCCCGTCAGGTGCGCAATGCCGCGCCCGCGACTGAGCAAGCCGCCAACTAGTCGATCCTCGTCCGATTGAAACGGAGCCCCCGCCGGGAGACCGGCGGGGGTTTCGTGTGATCAGGCATCGCGCCCGCGCAAACCTGCGATCCAAGCGTCGGGCCCGCAACGGCGCAGCCGAAACGTCGCCGAGACCGGATCGGCGCCCAACGAGACGCGCGCCGCGCCAGTGCGCGCATCGGTGATCCGGTGCGAAACGGTGTGAAGCCAGCCGTCGGCGCCGCGTTCAAGCAGGAGTTCTCCGCGCGCCGAGACATGCCCCGCGCCGGGCGGGCGCGGCAAACGGTACGAGATTTCGACGCGCACGCGCTCGCCCCGGCGCTCGAGCGCGTAGCGCGGCTGATCGAGAAGCGTCTGGGTGTCGTCCGCGTAATGCGCTTGAACCGCGCCGGCAGCGAAGGTGACGCCAATGCCTGCGTCGCACGCCGCGGGGCCCTGACCCCAAAGGCCCTGGAGTTCGCGCGGCGGCGATTCTCCCGCGCATGCGACGAGCGCGGCGGCCGAAGCGATGAGCGGCAGAAGCGGGCGCATCCTGTGTCCCCCTTGCAGCGCATCGGTTGATGAGTGCTGAACCGCCGGGAATCCGCCCGTTTCGGCCCTAGAAGAATCGCAATCGCTCTCCCATTTCACCAATCCAGAGGGAAAGATGGACGCCGCCGCCGCCAGTGCCGGGCAAGATCCGCGTGCGCCGAGCACGTCGGAGCTTCTTGAAGAGGTGGCGAATTCGTTCCCCAACGAGCGCGTCTCCGTGGGCGAATTGCTGGATCGCTTGGAGGGCCGGGCCATCGGCCTCGTGCTGCTCATCCTCGCGCTGCCGATGTGCATTCCCAACATTCCCGGCATTTCGACCGTGTTCGGCGCTTTGCTGCTGGCGCCGTCTCTTGCGTTGACGACGGGCGCGCGGAAGCTCTGGGCCCCCAATTTCATGCGCAACTGGACCTTCTCGCGCGAAGGCATGCGCAGGGCCGTGTCCGCAGCGGCGCCGGTGCTGCGGCGCGTGGAGCGGCTCTTCCGGCCGCGCCTCACCTTCATCACGCACTTCCCCTTTACGATCTTGCTGGGCGTGCAGGCGCTCATCATGGCGATTGTGCTCATCATACCGATCCCGGGCGGCAACTGGCCGCCCGGCATGACGATCTCGATCATGGCGCTGGCGATGATGGAGCGCGACGGCCTGCTGGCGCTCTTCAGCACGCTCTGCACAGTGCTTTCAGGGATCGCGGCGTATTATTTCTTCCGCTTCGGCGTCTTTGCGATGCACGAACTGACAGGGTGGGTGACGGGGCTGTTCAATTAGATCAGCACGTCCGGCGCACCACCCAGCCGAGCAATTCGCCCGCTTCCGATTGCGCTTGCGCCACGCTCAAGCAATTGGCGGCGCGCGGCGCTGTTCCCGGCGCGCGGACGAACTCAGGATCGCCCTCACCGAACAAACGATCGGTGTCCAGCAGCGGATCGAAGGTGATGACGCTCGCTCCGTCAGCCGTGGCGAGGCAGACTTGGCGTCCGCCGTCGGCTTCGCGCAGGCGCACGCTCACTTGGTTGTCGCCAAGCAGGCTTGCCTGCGTCACCCGGGCCGGACGCGCCGACGCCCGCGCAAGGCACGCGTCGATCGCGGGCATCAATTCGCCGATGACGGAAGCCCATGTCGGACGCTCGCCTTCCGCGACACCGCGGCGCGCGCAGCCGCGATAGGCGACGCCTTCGAAGAGAACGTCGGCCACATAGGGCAACGGATCGCCGTTCGGAATCGGGCACTCCTGCGCGCGCAGCGTGACGATGAGAGCGCCAGCCGTCACCCGCATGCCTTGCTCGCGAAAATCGCGCGCGCCGGTGATGCCGCCGTCCTCGCCAAGGCCAGGGCGAACGAATTGCGCGTAGTTGTTCAGGAGACGCAGCTCCCACACACCCTCACCCGCGCCGAGATCGGCGTTCGATCCGGATGCGGTGAATTCACCTTCGTAGAGCGCGCGCTGGTCTGCGCTCGCGGGACCGCCCAAGGCGGCGAGCTGCGCCGCAGCGGCCTGGCGCTCCTGCCCTTCGATATCGACGGCGCCCGGCCCTTCCGGCGCTTCGGCCGGCTGTTGGTTGCAGGAAGCCAGGAGCACGCAGGCGCCAGCCATGGCCGCCGCGGCTTTCAAAGCCCCACGGAATTGAGGGCGCATGCCCCTCTCCCTGCCCCGGCCAGCATGAGCGGCGGCGAAAACCGCGCTCACGCCCCAGCCGTTTCCACTATCCTACGCCAATGCACCGTGATTCCGGCGCCGCACTATACGAGTTTTTCGCCGGGGGCGGACTGGCGCGCGCGGGCCTCGCGCCGCTCTTCCGCTGCGCGTTCGCCAACGACAACGATCCGGCCAAGGCCGCCGCGTACGAAGCCGCTTACGGCAAAGGGGTGTTTCGTCTGGGCGACGTCTGGGCGCTTGAACCGGGGGACATTCCCGGCCGGGCGCAACTCGCGTGGGCGAGCTTCCCTTGCCAGGACCTGTCACTCGCGGGCGCGCGCGGCGGGCTGAACGCCCCGCGCTCCGGCGCGTTCTGGGGCTTTCACCGCGCGATCTCCGCGCTCGCGATGGAGGGCCGCGCGCCAGAGACGCTTGCGCTTGAAAACGTGTGCGGATTGCTCACCTCCCGCAACGGCGCGGACTTCGCCGCGCTCATCGCCGCGCTCGATGCGCTCGGCTATCGCGCCGGCGCCTTGGAGATCGACGCGGCGCATTTCACGCCGCAATCGCGCCCGCGGCTCTTCATTGTCGCGACGCGGGCCCGGGTTCCAGCGCACATCGTGAGCGATGCACCCCTCGCGCCCTTCCACTCGCAAGCGATCCGGACGGCGCATGCCAAACTGCTCGACCCCCTGAAGCGTCATTGGGTCTGGTGGCGCATGCCCGCGCCGCCCGCGCGCAACACCCGCCTCATCGACATTCTGGAGGATGACGGCGCGGTGCAGTGGAACACCGATGCGCAGACCAAGCACCTCATCGCGATGATGAGCGCGCTTCAGTTCGAACGCCTGCAAACGGCGAAGCGCGCGGGAACGCGCGTTGTCGGCGCCCTCTTCAAGCGCATCCGCGTCGAAAACGGCGAGAAAGTGCAACGTGCGGAGGCGCGGTTTGATGGCCTTGCTGGTTGCTTGCGCACGCCCGCGGGTGGATCGAGCCGGCAGGCATTGCTTGTCGTTGAAGGCGAGCGCGTTCGCTCCCGCCTCGTTTCCCCACGCGAAGCGGCGCGTTTGATGGGCCTGCCGGACGATCATCCGATCCCGGACAATCGCAACGCCGCGCTTCATCTGCTGGGCGACGCGGTGTGCGTGCCGGCCGTGCGCTTCTTGGGGGAAAACATCCTGGCGCCCCTCGCCGGCATCGAAGCGCAACGCGATCTCTTCGCCTCGCGCTGACGCCGCGTCGTGGCGAAATCGCCCATACCCTCCCGCGATCCGTTCACGCCGGAAAAGCGCTCCGCGATCATGCGCGCGATCAAGGGGCGCGACACCAAGCCGGAGCTGATCGTGCGCCGCGCCGCGCACGCGCTCGGGTATCGCTATTCGCTGAAGCGACGCGATCTGCCGGGCAAGCCCGATCTTGCCTTCGTCTCGCGCAGGAAGGCGGTCTTCGTGCACGGCTGCTTCTGGCACGGCCACGCGTGCAAGCGCGGCGCGCGCGTGCCAGCGGCGAACGCGGCCTATTGGTCCTCGAAGATCGCACGAAACCGCGTGCGTGATGGCGCGTCCGCCGCCGCGCTCGAAGCGCTTGGCTGGTCATCGCTGACGCTGTGGGAATGCGAACTCGCGGACTCCAAAGCGCTTGCGAAGAAGCTCTCCCGCTTCCTCGGCTGATCCGCGCGCATGAGGCGCGCCAGCATGTCCGCGCCCGCCGAGAGAACGATCATCGCGCCGCTCCAAACCTTGCCGCCAACCCTGCGCCGCGCCGGGCAATCGGTCAATTTTTTTGCGAACGATTATCAATAACGTTGACGGCGCTTGGCCTCGCTTAAGCGGCGGCCGAAACTGGCGCGCTAGAGGAACCGTCCATGTTCGCAGGCCATTACGCACCGGCTTTCGCCGCCGCCGCTTTAAAGAAGCCACCCTCAATGGGCGCCGCCTTCGCCGCCGTGCAGCTGGTCGACATCGCCTGGGCCGGCTTCATTTTGACAGGCGTCGAGCACGCGCGGCTGACGCCCGGCTTTCTCGCCGCCTCAAACCTCGACCTTTACGACATGCCGTGGACGCACGCGCTGCCCGCGGCGCTCGCGTGGTCCGCCGCCGCCGCGCTCGTCTATCGCTTGATTGCCCGCTCCGGCGGCTGGGCCTCCGCGATCGCCATCGGCGCCCTCGTCTTTTCTCATTGGATCCTAGATTTTCTCGTCCACACCAACGACTTGCTGCTTTATCCGGGCGGGCCGCGCGTGGGCTTGGGCTGGTGGGACAACCCGCCCCTCGCCATGGGCGCCGAGCTTGGGCTCTTCGCGCTAGGCTTCGTTCTCTATCTGCGCGCGACCACAGCGGCGGGCGCGGTGGGGCGCATCGCCCCGTGGCTGACCGCGGGCCTCATGCTCGCGGTTCTCGCTTTCGAGAAGCTCGGTCCCGTGCCGCCCAGCATTGAGCAAGCGGCAACAAGCGCGCTCATTGTTTATCTTCTCTTTGTCGCCATGGGCTTCTGGCTCGACCGCGTGCGCGTCTTCCGTCGCGCATCGCTTGACTGATCGTTCAACTCGTTCTTGAGTGAACGATCAATTCGCGGGAGAGAAGAATGCGCACAGTCCTGCCGGCCGTGGCGGCCTTGCTCCTGATGGCCGCCCCGGCACGGGCGGAGGTCGTCGCGTCGGCCGCAAACGGTTTCGAAGTCCGCCACACCGCCGTTGTTGAGACAACGCCCGCGCAGGCCTGGCGCACACTTGGCCAGATCGGCCGCTGGTGGAATGACGCGCACACCTATTCCGGCCGCGCCGCCAACATGCGTATGGATCTGCGCGCGGGCGGGTGCTGGTGCGAGACGTGGGCGGACGGCTCGGTCGAGCACGGGCGCGTGGTGTACGCACAGCGCAATCAAACGCTCCGCCTCGCGAGCAATGCGGGCCCGCTGCAGGAGATGGGCTTGAACGGCATCCTCACCTATTCGATCGCGCCGGAAGGCGACGGCGTGCGGCTGACGATGCACTACCGCGTCAACGGCAACGGCCTCACCGATCTCACGCAGATCGCGCCCGTCGTGGACCAAGTGCTTGGTGAACAATTCGCAAGCCTTACGGCGCTCGCGGCGCGCTGATCGCCCTCGCCCGACCAAAGTTTCGACCTAAATCAGCGCTTCGAGGGGCGCGTGCGGGCGGCGCACAAGGCCGCCTCGCCTCATTCATTCTCTCGGAGAGCGAAAATGCGTCGTTTCCTCATTCTGGCGGCCGCCCTCGTGTTTGCCGCGGCGTGCACCACCACCGACCCCTATTCTGGCGAGCGCGTGCGCAACAACACAGGCACCGGCGCGCTTATCGGCGCGGGCGCGGGCGGCGCCTTGGGCGCGCTCGCGGGCGGCGACGACCGCCGCAACGTTCTGATCGGCGCCGGGATCGGCGCGCTCGCGGGCGCCGCCATCGGCAATTACATGGATCGCCAGGAAGCGCAGCTGCGCGCGCAATTGCGCGAAAGCGATGTCGATGTCGTGCGCCAGGGCGATGACATCCTCTTGCGCCTGCCCGCGGACGTGACGTTCGACGTCGATCGCGCCGAGGTGAAGAGCCAATTCCTGCCGACGATCCGCGATGTGGCGCGCACGCTTGCGGAATATCCCTCGACGATCGTTGATGTGATCGGCCACGCGGACTCGACCGGCACCGACGCACACAATCAGGAACTCTCCGAGCGCCGTGCGATGGCGGTGGGCGCGGTGCTCATCAACAACGGCGTGCAGCGCGAGCGCTTGGCCGCGACAGGCATGGGCGAGACGCAGCCCATCGCCTCGAACGCCACGGCCGAGGGTCGCGCGCGCAACCGCCGCGTCGAAATCCGGCTGACGCCGCTGCGCGGCTGAGGCGACTTTCAAACAGCACCGGACTGCGCCGGCCCCAACGAGGGCCGGCGCGTTCTTTGTCCGCCGCACAAATGCCGCGCGCACGCGCCAGGAGCATCACGCACGACCTCACGTTTTCGCGCATGAGGCGTGCGCCCATTGGTCAATCGCGCGCGGCTTTCTAAGATGGCGCGAATGGGGAGAAGACTATGCGTGTGTTGCTTGCGGCTGTGCTGACGCTACTGAGCGCGGGCTGCATGTCGTTCGACGCGCCGGCGCCGACATGGGCGGCCGTCAACGGCCAAGTCATTTATCTTGAACGGATCGCGCTGCCGCGCCCGGGCACACTGAGGGTGACGCTCGAGGACGTGAGCCGCGCCGATGCGCCCGCCAACGTCATCGCGTCCGAGGAGATCGACATCATCCAGACGACGCAGGGCCCGCCGTTCGCGTTCTCGCTGCGCTACCAATCGTACCGGATTGAGCGAAATCGCCGTTACCACGTGCGCGCCGAGATCCGCGATGCGGGCGGCGAACTCCGCGCAACGACGGTGGACGCCTATCCCGTTCTGACGAACGGCGCCCCGAACACAATTGAGGTCCGTGTACGGCTGATCGGCGCTCCAGCGGAAGAACCCGCGCCGCCGCAGCAAGAAACGCAAACGGCGCCCCCCGCGCAGAATCCAGCGGGCTCGGATGAAGTGCTGGGCGTCGATTTCCGCGCCGTGGGCAACGAGCCCAATTGGATGCTCGACATAACCGACGACAGCCGCCTCGTGCTCTCCTACAATAACGGCAATGATCGCTTTGAAGCACCGGCGGGGGCGCCCACCTATCCGGTGGAGGGATCGACGCAGTACAACGGCGTCAACGGCCCCAACACGATCGGCGTCACCATTCAGCGCTTTCCCTGCCAGGACTCGATGAGCGGCGAGACTTTTCCCGCGCGCGTCACGGTCGTGCTGAATGGGCGCGCGCTGAGCGGATGCGGGCGCAGTCTCTAACCGCGCGCGCAGGCGCCAGGAAGGCATGATGCGTACACTGACGATTGCCGTGAGCGCCGCCGCCTGGCTGGCGGCATGTTCTCCCCCGGGCCAAGAGCCGCCTGCGCCCGTCGCCGAGACAGCGACGCCCGCAGCCGATGAGGCGCCCCCGGCGCCGCCGCCGCCGCAAGGCGTCGAGTTCCGGGCGGTGGGCCAAGAGCCGGGCTGGATGCTCGACATCACGTCCGTCGCGCTCGACTTGACGCTCGATTACGGGGACACCCGCCTCACTTTGCCGCCGCGCCCCCCCTCCTATCCGGAAGAGGGCGTCACGCGTTACGAAACGCGCAACAACGAACACACGCTGACGGTGACCATCACACGCACGCCCTGTGCGGATTCGATGAGCGGGGCGCAATATCCGGCACGCGCGGAGATCGTCATTGACGGGCGCCGGCTCGAAGGGTGCGGGCGCAGCTAGAGCAGCAGAACAGCGAGCGCGCCGATCAGAATGAGCGCGGCGCCGACTATTTCGTTGAGCGCGATGCCCTCGCGATAAAGCCGGCGTGACACAAGCCATGCGAAGATGACATCGATCAGCTGCACTGTTTTGACGGCCGCCGCGGAGGGCCCGAGCGCAAACGCCGTGAACAGAAGCGCCGATGCCGTCGCGCCCGCCGCGCCCGGAATGATCGAAAGCCGCCACGCTCTAAGCAGCGCGACGAATTCATGGCGCGCGATGATGAGCAGGACCAAGCCGCCGCCAAGCGTCTGAATCGTGAGCGTAACCGAAAGCGTCATCGCCGCGCCGATCCAGCCGTCTTCGCCCCAAGCGTGCGCGGCCGCGCGATAGCTGATCGCGGAAACCGCATACAGCAAGCCAGACCCGGCGCCGGCGAGCGCGGCGCGCAAGGCGCTTCGATTGGCGCTGACGTGGGCCATCGCCACGACGCCCGCCGTGCCGATCGCCGCACCGGCCCAATCCGCGAGCGAGAGCGTGTCCTGAATGAAAAGCGCACCGAGGAGCGCGGCGCCCATCACCTCCGTTTTCGAAAGCGCCGTCGCGACCGCGAACGCGCGGCCTGTCATTGCAAGGACGAGCATCGCGGTGGCAGAGACTTGCGTGACCGCGCCAAGCGCCGTCCAAGCGAAGAACTCGAACGACGCGTCCCCGCTCATGCCGCGCCATGAAACGATCGCCGCCGTCCACAGATACGCAAACGGCAATCCGTAGAAGAAACGGATGTAGGCCGCGCCCCAGATGCCGAGCCGGCCCGTCAGATCGCGCTGCGCGGCGTTGCGCAGCACCTGGAGCGCCGCCGCGCCTATCACTAGGGCGGGCCACAGAATCGCATTCATCGCGACAGTCCGGACCGATCACGGCATACTCGGCGGAAGCGTCCCGCGCAGGAACGTCGGCCGCCGGCCGAAGAGAGGTGCGTTTTGCTGCTCATCATTGGCTGGGTGATGCTCTGGTTCCGGGCAAGCTGGGGCCTTCTTGGCTTCTTCTCATTTTGCCTGGCAGTCCTATCGGGGCTGCTAAACTACTTCCGAACCGCAAATCATCCCGACGCGGAAGGGCTGCCGTTCGAAGTCGTCCTGATCGCCTCCGCCATCGACACCGCAATCGGGGTTGCCATTTTTGCAGCCGTCGGCGCAATCATAGTCGCAGTCCGCGGCGGCAAGATCGAGCGGCGGTCTCCAACTGATGCGGAGATCGATGCCGAACTCGCTCGAATTCGCGCTGAGGCGGCCGCGCGCGAAGCCGCTCCGTCGCCAGCGCCTCCTCCCGCACCTTGATGACTTAGTGGCCCGCTACGCCGCGCTCTCCTGCGCGTCGGGCCCGCGCGCGCGCACGGCCGCAAGGCGGTTGAGCGCGGCCACATAGGCTTTCGCGGAAGCGACAAGCGTATCGGCGTCCGCCGCGCGCGCCGCGGCAGCGCGGCCGCTTTCCGAGAGGCGCACGCTCACTTCGGCTTGCGCGTCCGTACCGGCGGTGACGGCGTGCACTTGATAAAGCTCAAGCACCGCGTCGTGCGGCAGTGCGGCCTTGATCGCGTTGAAGACGGCGTCCACCGGGCCATTGCCGCGCGCGGTGCGCCACACTTCCTTTCCTTCCACAAGGAGATCGATTTCCGCCGTTTGGGGCCCGTCAGTGCCGGCGACGACGCGCAGGCGCTTCACTTGAATCTTGTCCGCGCCGTGCGTGAGCGCATCATCGATCAGCGCGATCAAGTCTTCGTCGAATACATGGCGCTTGCGGTCAGCCAATTCCTTGAAGCGCGTGAAGGCGTCGATCAGCTCGTTGTCCGAGAGTTCATAGCCCAGCTCCTTGAGCTTCGCTTTGAACGCATGCTTGCCAGAGAGCTTGCCCATCACGAGATGCGTCTGCCCCTGCCCGACATCTTCGGGGCGGATGATCTCATAGGTCTGCGCGTGCTTGAGCATGCCATCCTGATGGATGCCGCTCTCGTGTGAGAACGCGTTCTTACCGACGATCGCCTTGTTATACTGCACGGGAAAGCCGGTGATCCGGCTCACCATGTGCGAAAGCCGCGTGAGGTTTGTCGCTTCGATTTGCGTCTCATAGGGCAGCGCATCGCCGCGCACCTTGAGCGCCATGACGATCTCTTCGAGCGCCGCGTTTCCGGCGCGCTCGCCGAGGCCGTTCACCGCGCACTCAACCTGACGCGCGCCGTTCTGCACGGCGGCAACGGAGTTCGCGACCGCGAGGCCCAGATCGTTGTGGCAATGCGCGGAAAAGATGACTTTGTCCGCGCCAGGGACACTCTCGATCAGGTCCTTGAAGAGCGCGCCGTACTCCTCCGGGAAGGAGTAACCGACAGTATCGGGGATGTTGATCGTCGTGGCGCCGGCGCGGATGGCGATTTCGCAGGCGCGCTTCAGGTAATCGCGTTCGGTGCGCGTGGCGTCCTCCGCGCTCCATTCGACGTCGTCGGTGAAGTTGCGCGCCAGGCGCACGCTGCCTTCGATGGCGTCCAGCACTTGCTCGGGCGCCATCTGGAGCTTGTGCTTCATGTGAATGGGCGACGTGGAGATGAAAGTGTGGATGCGCGAACGCTTGGCGCCCTTCACGGCCTCGGCGCAGCGCTCGATATCCTTGGCGCCCGCGCGCGAGAGGCCGCATACGATCGATTCCTCGACGACGCCCGCGACCGCGCGCACCGCCTCGAAATCGCCGTTCGACGAGATTGGAAACCCCGCTTCGATGACATCGACGCCCATCGCGTCGAGCGCGGCGGCGATTTCGAGCTTGTCGTCGAGCGTCATGGACGCGCCGGGGCTCTGCTCCCCGTCGCGCATGGTGGTGTCGAAGATGCGTACGTGCGCGGGCATTGGCGCCCTCCAAAAAGACTGACTGTGTTCGAGCTTTCAGTCCCCCAAGGCGGGACGGCGCAAAGCCGTCAGCGCGCCCGGGGGCGGCTAAGCAGCCTGAGAAGCGGCGTTCCCAAAAGGGTGGCGACGCGGAAGATCATGCCCCGTTTATAGGGACGAGCCCGCAATCGCGCAATAATATTCCAGGAAAGATTCAAGACTGCCCGTTTTCAGGGCCGTTTTCCCGTCTCACCCAGCGCCGGACAATCACAACGGTCGCAAACCAGATGAAGATGGCCGCCGCGCCCATCAGAGCCGCCGAGCCGAGCCGCCCCTCCAGTGCGTCCATGATCCCATCGCCAGCGAAGGCGATGATCGCGGTCTTCGGCAGAACGCCGAGCGAGAGCCCGAGGATGAAGGGTGCGAAACGCACGCCCGCGGCGCCCATCGTCATGTTGACGACGATGAAGGGCGCGGACGGCACGAAGCGGATGATGAAGCTGGCCAGAAAGCCGTTCTTGCCCATGAATCGCGTGAAGCGCCCGCCCGTCGCGCCGGAATAGCGCTTCAGCAATCCCGCGCCGCCGAACTTGCCCACCCAATAGGTCACCGCGCCGGAGACGATGGTTGCGATCCAAGCGTTCCAGAAACCGACTTCGGGACCGAAAGCGACGACGCATGCCGCGATGAGCACGAATTGCGGCGCGCCGATGAAGGCCGCGATCGTAAATATGAGGATCGCGGCCGGCAGGCCCCAGTGCGCGCGCTCGGCGCCGCCGAGCCAGCGATGCACGAAACTCTCGATTTCATCGCCAAAATAGAGCCGCCCGACAACGAGCATGACGGCGACGACGACGAACATCGCGAGCGTGACGAAAAACGCGCGCCACGCGCGCGCGTCCATGTTGTTCACGAAATCCGCAATCGCGGCCAAGCCGCGCGGATTAGGTTCGTGCGAAGGCCCTTCCTCACTCATGCGGGGCGAGCGCCTCGATGATCCTGCACTCCGCGACGGACGCGCCGGAGCGGCATTGCCCGACCACGTCCTTCAACTCCCGGCGCAGCGCTTTGAGGTCGGCGATCTTGCGGTCGATCTCATCAAGATGCGCCGAGGCTATCTCATCGACCTCCCCGCAGGGGCGGCCCGCATCGTCCGAGAGCGCCAGCAGTTTGTCGATCTGTTCGAGGTGGAAGCCCAAATCCCGCGCGCGGCGGATGAATGACAGGCGGTTCAGATGCGCCTCGGTGTAGGCGCGGTAGTTCCCGGCGGTCCGGGCGGGCGCGGGAAGGATGCCGATGCGTTCGTAATAGCGGATGGTCTCCACCTTAGTGGCGGTCGCGCGGGCGAGATCACCTATCGAGAGCGCTTTTCGCATGGGTTGACCCTGTAGCGGCTACAGACCCTAGATGGGAAGCCAGGAGCTGGATTCGACCCACACATGGCCTGCGCGCACGATCACAACCACGGCCACGATCACCACGGCGGAGACATGAACTCCCCCGCATGGCGGCGCGCGCTCTGGATCGCGCTCTTCGCGAACGCGGCCATGTTCGGCGTGGAGATTTTCGCGGGCGTGGCGGCGGGCTCGGCGGCGCTCCTGGCGGATGCGCTCGACTTCTTCGGCGACACCGCCACCTACGCGATCACCCTCCTCGTCGCCGGCATGGCGCTTGTCTGGCGTGCGCGCGCGGCGCTGGCGAAGGGCCTCTCAATCCTGATCTTCGGTGTTGTCGTGATCGCGGCGGCCGTCGCGCGCGCCGCTTCGGGCGCAGCGCCTGAAGCAATGACGATGAGCGTCATCGCGATCATCGCCTTCGCCGTGAATCTGAGCGTCGCCTTCTTGCTTTATCGCTTCCGCACAGGTGACGCGAACATGCGCTCCGTCTGGATTTGCACGCGCAACGACGTGATCGGCAATGCAGCGGTGTTTGCAGCGGCGCTAGGGGTTTTCGGCACCGGCACGGCCTGGCCCGACATTCTCGTCGCGCTCATCATGGCGGGTTTGGGCATTTCAGGTGGGGCGACGATCATCCGCGCCGCGCTTGGCGAGCTCAAGCAGGCGCGGGGTGAGCCGCGCGCGGCGTGACGTGCTTGTGCGGCTTGCCGGGCTCGGGAATCTCGACGTCGTTCATGCGCGGCATGAGGCCGTGAATGAGATCTTCCTCGATGCGCCGCCGCTCGAACTCATCGAGCACGGGGCCGAAAAAGTGCCGCTCGGTGGCGCCGTAGAACCAATAGGCGCGGCCCCATTTTTCGTGGCCGAGCAAACGCTGGCGCGTGTTGACCGCCTTGCCGACATAGAGCGGCTCAAGGAAGAAGACGAAGCGGCGGCGCACGAACATGTAGATGCCGCCCTCTTCGTTGTGCGGGAGGCCCTTCTTCGTGAGCGTGATCTTGAAGCGGTAGCGCGTTCCGCTTTCGCCCTTCCAAGTGTGCCAGCCGAATAAAAACATCTGAGTCTCCGTCATTTGGAGGCTCGGGCGGCGATCGTAAACGAGGCGTTAATTTCGCTGCGCGCGACTTGGCGCGGGTCGCGAAGCGTTGCACGTTTCGCCCATGTCCCAACCCGCCCGAGAGGCGCCGCCTGGCGTGCCGCCGGTCTCCAAGACGCTGCCGCGCGCAGCGTTCGCGCGGGCTTTGGGAGAGAGCTTCGCGCGCTTCGGCTTCGCGATCGTCTCCGATCATGGGCTCGATGACACCGTAATCGCGCGCGCAAATGCGCGCACGCGGGAGTTCTTCGCGCTGCCGGAACGAGTAAAGCGCGCCTATCATATCGAGGGCGGCGCGGGACAACGGGGCTATGTGCCGTTCGGAATCGAGGCGGCGAAAGGCGCAGCGCTCGTCGATCTCAAGGAATTCTGGCACGTCGGGCGCGAGCTTCCCGCGGGGCATCGCTACACAGCGGACATGCCGGCCAATCTATGGCCAGCGGAGATTCCCGATTTCCGCATGGATGTGTATGCGTTGTTCGAAGCGCTCGACTCGCTGGGTCGCGACGTTTTGGGTGCGATCGCGCTCTATCTCGACCTGCCGGAGAGCTTCTTCGACGCCAGCGTCCGAGACGGCAATTCCATCTTGCGCCTGCTGCACTATCCTCCGATGTCCGCGAGCGCGGCGGGCATGCGCGCCGAGGCAC
The DNA here is from genome assembly GCA_050246475.1 of Hyphomonadaceae bacterium. GTDB lineage: Bacteria > Pseudomonadota > Alphaproteobacteria > Caulobacterales > Aquidulcibacteraceae > CADEEL01. Next base: position 366,257 of record JBFWVZ010000002.1, read on the forward strand.
ATGAGGACATCAATACGATCACGCTGCTCTTGGGCGCCGAGGAAGCGGGTCTCGAATTGCTCGATCGCGACGGGCGTTGGCTGGCGATCAATCCGCCGGACGGCGCCGTCGTGATCAATATTGGCGACATGCTGCAGCGGCAGACCAACCACCGTCTGCCCTCAACGACGCACCGCGTCGTCAATCCATCGCGCGAACGCGCGCACCTGCCGCGCTACTCGATCCCGTTCTTCTTGCACTTCGCGCCGGACTATTCGATCGAAACGCTGCCTTCCTGCGTGACGCCCGACAATCCGAACCGCTATCCTGCGCCCATCACCGCACAGGACTATTTGATGGAGCGCCTGCGCGAGATCAGGCTCGCCTGATCGCCCAAATAAGAGGCGCCCGGACGATTTCCGCCGCGAACGCATAGACGCTCGCGCGCGCACGCGCGTAAGCGCGATGCGTGACGACGATTCTGGAGCTGTGCGCCGATGCGCCGGTCGCGGCCTTTGCCGCGGGCGAAACCCTGCTCGGCGAAGGCCAATCGACGGGCCGGCTCTATGTGCTGATCGACGGCGTCGTCGAGGTGCTCAAAGGCGATTTCCAGATCAATGTCGTCGCCGATCCCGGCGCGATCTTCGGCGACATGTCCGCGCTTCTCTCCATTCCGCATATGGCGACGGTGCGCGCCATGACGCTCTGCCGCGCGCATGCCATCGAGAACGGCGACACGTTCTTGAAGGAGCACAAAGAGATCGCTTACCAGCTCTCAAAGCTGCTGGCGCAGCGGCTGCATGGCGTCACCTCCTATCTCGTCGATCTGAAAGCACAGTTCGAGGACCGCAACGATCATTTCGGCATGGTCGATGAGATTCTGGAATCGCTCGTGCACGATCAAAGCGGCGCATTCACGCCCGGGTCGGACCGGGAGCCGGACTACTGAATGTGAGCCACGCCGGCGCGGCAAGAATTTCCTCGCGCGAAAGGGGCTCGCCAAGACGCACGCGTTCGGCGCCGGCCAATGAGAACCAGGCCGCTTCATTCGCTTGCGTGTCGATTGCGATGTGCGTGGGTGCCGGGCCGATCTGGCGGCCGCAATTGAACACCCATGTATCGCCGATCTTGTCGGCCCACGAGCCGCCCGTTTTGAACGGCGCTTCGTGGATGTGGCCTGTGAGCACGATGTCTGGTTTGTAGCGCGCGATCCAGTCCGTCAGCGATTGATCGCCCCACGATCGCTTGCCGTTCCACGCCGTGGGCGAGCCTTCAGGCGGCGCGTGATAGACCCAGATCCAACGCGCCTTCTTCTTGGCGGCGTCGCGCGCGAGTTGCGCAGCGAGCGCTTCCTTCGCGATCGGGCCATCCCACCAGGGACAAATCGTGACGAGCGTATCGCCGAAGCGCGCGCTGTCCCCGTCCGTTGGAATGCCGAGCAGGCGCACACGCTTCATCCATGAAGCAATCTTCTCGCCGGCGGCGTCGCGCCGGTCGAGATCGTGATTGCCGGAGGAGACGATTACTTTGGTCTTCGCCGCGAGCGTGCGCAGGTAGCGCAATATCACCACGATCTGCGCGGGCCCGGCCACATGACCGGCAATGTCGAGATGATCGCCGGCGACGACGACGCAATCGAAATCGTGCGCGACCGACACCGCCCAATCGAATTGCTTCAGTGCGTAGTGAAGATCGGAAATCAGCAGCAGCTTCAAAACGCGACCGCCCTCCCCCGCGATCTTTTGTTGGCCGCATCCTGACGAAGCGGCGCCGCGCGGGGAAGGCGGCTCGACGCCCTTTTCGTGCGGGCGCCTAGCGATTGAGCAACAGCGTGTGACGTCGGTCGCATGCGCAATGCGGACGGCGCGCCAATCTCTTTCGTGCGGGAGGGGGCCGTCTCCGAACGCAAAGGAGACTGACCTATGACCCGCAAACTCAACACCACCCTCGCGCTCAGCGTTTCGGCGATGGCCGCTTCGTTCGCTTTCTTCGCCGCGCCCGCGCACGCGACCAATGGACAAGAAGCGATCGACGCCTGCAACCGGCACCCGACCTGCTTCGTTCAAGAAGACGATTCCGGCGGCATCCTGATCAATGTCGATGATAGCTGGGTGTTTTGCTACGATCGTGAGACCGATTGCGTGGTCGTCGTGCGCGAGACGGGGCCCGCGCGCCCGCTCGCCGAAACGCTGCGTCCCGACGTCGTGGCCGGCGCCGATGCGGGCAACCCGCCCGCGCGCCCGACACATGACATCGTCAATCCCAGCGAAACAGATGGCGATCAAACGGGCGTGACCGAGTATCAATACACGCCCGGCGCGTTGAATGGCGCGAACGCCAGCTACACCAACCGGGGCATTCGTCCTCGCACGCCGCGTCGCCCCGCTGCACGCGCGCAATAGTATCTGGCCGGCGCGCCTGTCGGGCGCGCCGGCTTCGCCGCGAGGCGCTTCGTTTCCATTGGACTATAGGCGGAGCTGGAAGGTCCGGTTGATCAAGGCGGCTGCTTCGGCGGCAGGTGTACCCACGGTATCGATCACCATATCGGGCGACGGCATCGCGGCCTCGCACGCTGCAAATTGTTCATGCAGCTCTCGCAACAACGAGACATCGCGCAATTTCCCGAAGCGTGCGCGGTCCGAATTGGCGATGCGGGCTTCCTGCGCCGCGAGCGGCGCTGTGAGGTAAACGAAAATGATCCGCCCGCCCGCTCCCTGCACCAGCGCCGCGGCGCGCTCGGGGAAGTCCGCGGAAACGCTCGGCTCAGGCTGGAATGTGAAGATGAGAGAGCGTCCCTCCTCGCAGGCGGCGCGAAGCGTCTCCATCCAGAACGCTTCCCGCAACCGAACGAAGGTTGGACTGCCGAACGGAAAGACCGCGCCCACCGCGTCCACAATCAGGTGGTTGTGGAAGAGCGCGCAACCGGTTTGCTCCGCGAGAATCTTGCCGATCGTGTGTTTTCCCGCCGCGGGAGGGCCGTAGAGAAAAACAACGTTCATCACGCCGCGAAGCGCACGCCCGTCATCTTTTCACTCAACGTCCAGAGGCGATCGGCCGTATCCGGATCGATCGCCCAGGGGCGCACGCCCGTCCAGGTCTGCGCATCGGGCGGCAAGGCTTCGGCGATGTCGCAATCCTCGCAATAAACGCCGCCCTGACCCATGAGCTGAACGTTCGCGGCGCACCAGACGCTGGTGGCGGCGCCTTGCTCGGTCGTCTTGAAATTTTCGTTGACGCGCCCCTCGGCGTCGATCCAGCCCATGGCACGCTTTTCTTCTTCCGGCATGAAGCGCTGCAGATCCGTCATGATGCCGCCGGGATGAACGGCGAATGCGCGCACGCCCGCGGCTTCACCGCGCTTGTCCAGCCCGACCGCGAAAAGCGAGTTGGCGCTTTTGGCGCGGCCGTAGGCCTCCCACTTGTCGTATTCGCCGCGTTCGAAATTTGGGTCGTCGAGATTCACCGGCGAACGGCGATGCCCGATGGAAGATAGCGAAACCACGCGCGCGCCGCCGGCTTTGAGCACCGGCCACAACCGCGCCGTCAACTGGAAATGCCCAAGGTGATTGGTGGCGAATTGCGCTTCATAGCCGCGCGCATCGCGCATCAGCGGCGACGCCATGATCGCTGCGTTGTTGATCAGGATGTGAAGAGGACGCTTGGAGGCCAGGAAGCTCTCGGCGAATGCATCAATGCTTCCTGGTTCTGAAAGATCGAGCGAGGCCTGCTCCACATTGCGGATGCCCGCGAGCGCGGCTTTCGCCTTGTCCGGCGTGCGCGCGGGGACGACGACTGTCGCGCCGGCCTCCGCGAGCGCGCGCGTGGTTTCAAGCCCGAGCCCCGAATAGCCGCCGGTGACGATCGCGGTCTTGCCGGTTAGATCGGCGCCGCCCAACGCTTCGCGCGCGGTGGTGCGATGGCCGTAGCCGGATTTGATGGGCGCTTGGGGCGTGGGCATGGCGTCTCCTCGGTTGGAGAGACCTAGGCCATGGCGTGCGCGCTCACGTCAACAAGAGGCGCAGGAACTCCGCGTCGGCATAGCGCGTGCGATCCCGGCCCATCAGAGCCTGGAGAATGCCGCTGGCCTGGCGGACCACGACCATGTTGCGCTCCGGCAGGATGTAGAGGCGCTGATTGCCCGCGCCAGCCGCCATGCGCACGTCGCCCAAGCGCCGGAAACCTTCGTTGTCAACAACGACGCCCGCGCCCGGCGCCGGGGGCACGAGGCCCGGGCGCAAGAGCCAGAAGGAAAGCCCGTAGCCTGGATTGGCGTGCGTAGGGACGAAGCACGCGCGCAGCGCGTCGCGATCGAGCGAACCGCGCCCCTCCTCCAGCACGAATTGTCCGAACGCGGCCCAATCGCGCGCGGTGAACCCCGCGCCCGAAGGCATGTGCGGGTTGCCGTCGCGCCCGCGGCGCCAATGGGTGGGACGGATGGAAAGCGGGTCGAAGATGTGGCGCTGCAGATAGGCAAGCGGATCGCCGTTCAATTTGCGGCGCATGATCTCGCCAAAAATCTGGAAGGGTGTGGGTCCGTAGGCGAAGCGTTCGCCGGGCGCGGCGACGCTCGGCGATGCGATCGCATCCGCATAGACCGGCGGGCGCGCGATGGGCCCGCCGCCAATGCCGCTGGTAAGGGAAAGGAGATGGCGGATGGTGATGCGGCGGCGCTCGTCGTTGCGCCATTCGGAGAGCGTTTCGGCGCACGGCTCATCCCATGCGAGCATCCGGTCCTGCACGGCGGCGGCAGCCATAACGCCCGTGAAGCTCTTTGTGCCGCTGGCGAGCTCCCAGCCGCGATCGGCGCGGCCTTCGTTCGCGTAATCCTCAAAGACGATGCGGCCTTCGTGCATCACCAGCAAGGAAACGCCGCGGCGCTCGGCTGAATAGCGGGCGGCCGCGGCGTAGCGGGACGATTGGGCGAAGGCTTCCGGCGCGAGCGCGAACGCTGCGACGCACGCGGCGAATGTGCGGCGGTCCATATGGGTCTCCCGCGCTCTTATACGCGGGAGCACGCGCGCTCCGTCGCTATTTCGCGCGCGCGGAACGCCAGAAGCTCCAATCGATTTGATAGAAGGCGGAAATCTCGTTCGCGCCGAAATAATTCGTCATGGCTTCAATCCCCTGTTGGATCGGCGAGCGCCCCGCCGTTAGGAGATCAAAGAATGCCCGCGTCCGCGCGGCGCGCAGTGACGCCCGTCACGCGCGCGGATAGGCGCGGTCGAAAGCGTCGTAGAGGATTTGGCGATCCGCTGGTTGGCCTTCGACGCGGACGGCATCTTCTTCGAACGCGACGCCCTGCCCCGCCCTTTCGATCCAGATGTGCGAGGTGGGGATGACCCATGACGGATCGTCGAGCGTGCCGGCGCAGATGAAGACCCATTGCGGCGCGGAGAGCGGCTCGTGCCAGAGTCGCGTGCCGCACGCCGCGCAGCGATGGATGGCGACGTCGCGGCCGCTGTCGGCGCGCTTGGTGTGAACGAGCGTTTCGCCAGCGCTGGTGAAATGCGTGCGCTCGCCGAGCAGCATTTTCACGTAGTCCGAGCCGGTGAGGCGCTTGCAATCGTTGCAATGGCAGGCGTTCAGGCCCATGGGGCAGGCGGCGTAGGCGTAACGCACGGCGCCGCAGAGGCAGCCGCCGGCGTACGGCGGCGATGGGAGGGGCGCGCGGGTCATGCTTTCACCTTGACGCGTGACGCGGCGTCTTTTGCGCGGGCGCGGGCTTCTTCGATCGTTGCGCCGCGTGCCAGGGCGACGCCCATGCGGCGCTTCTTGAAGCTCTCGGGTTTGCCGAAGAGGCGCAGATCGCTCTCCGGCACGGCGAGGGCTTCGGCAGCGCCGTCAAACGAAACGCCTTTCGCGTCGACGCCGCCATAGATGACGGCGCTCGCGCCACAAGCGCGGCGGCGCGTGTCGACAGGCAAGCCGAGGATGGCGCGGGCGTGCAGCGCGAACTCGCTTTGCTCTTGGGATACGAGCGTGACGAGGCCGGTGTCGTGCGGGCGAGGCGAGACTTCGGAGAAGAAGACGTCATCGCCCTTGATGAAGAGCTCCACGCCGAAAATGCCATGGCCGCCGAGGGCGCCGGTGACCTTCTCTGCGATCTCCTGCGCGCGCGAGAGCGCCTTCGCGCTCATCGGCTGCGGCTGCCAGGATTCGACGTAGTCTCCATCCACTTGGATGTGGCCGATGGGCTCGCAAAACGATGTTCCGGAGATGGACCGCACCGTAAGCAGCGTGATCTCGAAATCGAACTCGACCTGCGATTCCACGATGACGCGCGCTTCGCGCACGCGGCCGGCTTCGAGCGCTTTCTCCCACGCGGGCGCCACATCGGCTTGGGCTTTGAGGCGGCTCTGGCCCTTGCCGGAGGAGGACATCACGGGCTTCACGAAGCACGGAAAGCCGACGCCGCCGTCGATGGCTTGCTGGAGTTCTTGCTGCGACGTTGCGAACGCATAGCGCGAGGTGGGGAGGTTCAGCTCTTCCGCGGCGAGGCGGCGGATGCGTTCGCGGTTCATCGTGACGTGCGCGGCGCGCGCGGTGGGAATGATCTTCGCCAGCCCCTCTTCTTCGATGCGAACGAGTTCATCCGTGGCGATGGCTTCGATCTCAGGGACGATGAGGTGCGGCCTCTCCTGCTCCACCAACGCGCGCAACGCCTTGGCGTCTGTCATGTCGATGACGTGCGCGCGGTGCGCGACTTGCTGCGCGGGCGCGGGGCCGTAGCGATCGACCACGATCGTCTCGACGCCCAGGCGCTGGAGTTCGATGACGACCTCTTTGCCGAGCTCGCCGCCGCCGAGCAGCATGACTTTGAAGGCGGAGGGGGAAAGCGGCGTGCCGAGGGGGACAGGAGCAGGCATGGTCGAAGTGTGTTAGCTTCGCGGCATGAGAGCGCCAACCCAGATCATCGTCATCCTCTCGATCTTGCTTTTGGCGGTCGCGTCGTCACCCGGCACCGGAAACGCACAGACGCCCAACCGCGAACTGATTGAGCGGACCACCGACCAACTCAGAGATTCCTTCATCGACGCCGAAACCGTCTTCCAGATGCCAGGCTTAGGCTCGCACATAGCGCTCTATGGGCCAGTGCGAGCCTATCAGCCTTGGCTCAGCACTCAGGCCGCGCTCCCGCTATGTTGGATGCAGGTGTTGACGGTTCACGGCAGCGGCCCCAGCGCAACCTTCTTCGCCCACACGGTCTTTCGGCTCGTTCGCCCAAACGACGGCGTCGCACCCACGATGGCAGAGGTCGAACAACTCTGCGCCGGTCAATCTCCTCGCGCGAACTGGGCTTACTCGACCGCACCGCTCGCCGCTGTCTCCGATCCATTGTGGCGTGTCTCGGGTTTGCTTACTGCCATTCGATCCAATGCAGCGGAATATGCCGGACTCGACCTGGTGCGCTGGCGCCGGTCTCAACCCGCAGAAGCACTCGCTACGCTCAATAGACATTCCGAGGATGATATCGAGCGTGTGGCTATTGCAGCCTGCGACTCGGGCCGAGGCGAAGCAGTGTGTCAACGCCTGACTCTCGTTCTAGGCTCGTGCCATCGTGGCATGCTGGTGACTGTTGAGGCGAATCTGGCTCGCGGACTTGATGCGCGAGCAGAACCCATGATCGAAACAGCGACCGTCCAAGCGCAACTCTGCACCGTTTGACTAGTTCCGCTCCTGATCCACCAGCTTGTTCTTGCCAATCCACGGCATCATGGCGCGGAGTTTTCCGCCGACATCTTCGATCGGGTGCGCGGCGTTTCGTGCGCGGGTGGCTTTGAAGCTCGCTTGGCCGACCTTGTTCTCCAGCATCCAATCGCGGGCGAAGCGGCCGGATTGGATGTCCGCGAGCACGCGCTTCATCTCGGCCTTCGTCTCCGGCGTGATGATGCGCGGGCCGGTGACGTATTCGCCGTATTCGGCGGTGTTGGAGATCGAATAATTCATGTTGGCGATGCCGCCCTCGTAGATGAGATCCACGATGAGCTTCACTTCGTGGAGGCATTCGAAATACGCCATCTCCGGCGGGTAGCCGGCTTCGACGAGCGTTTCGAAACCCGCGCGGATGAGCTCCACCAAGCCGCCGCAAAGCACGGCCTGCTCGCCGAAGAGATCGGTTTCGCATTCGTCACGGAACGTCGTCTCGATGACGCCCGCGCGCCCGCCGCCGATGGCGCTGGCGTAAGCGAGCGAAAGCTCGAGCGCGTTGCCGCTGGCGTTTTGATGGATGGCGACGAGGCACGGGACGCCGCCGCCCTTCAGATATTCGCTGCGCACCGTGTGCCCCGGCCCCTTGGGCGCGACCATGCCGACGTCGACGTCCGCCGGCGCTTCGATGAGCTTGAAGTGCACATTGAAGCCGTGCCCGAAGAGCAGCGTTTTGCCCGCCTTCATCGCCGGCGCGATTTCGGAGTTGTAGATCTCGGCCTGCACCTCGTCCGGCGCGAGGATCATGATCACGTCGGCTTTCTCGGCGGCTTCCTTCACCGAGACGACCGCGAGCTTCTCGCCCTTGGCCTTCTTCGCGGAGGCGGAGCCGGCCTTGAGCGCGACCATCACGTTGGCGACGCCGCTGTCGCGGAGGTTCAGCGCGTGCGCGTGGCCCTGGCTGCCATAGCCGACGACGGCGACGCTCTTCTTTTGGATGAGAGCGAGATCGGCGTCGCGATCGTAATAGACGCGCATCATTCTTTCTCCGGGCGGGCGAACGGCCCGCTTTGGCGGCAAGCGATTTCCCGAAAGGGAGCGCTATCGAGCGAAATTGAGCCCGCGCGTCAAGAAGCTGGCGCCCCGCTGGGGCGGGCCCTACATCGCGGCTGATGAGCACGCCCGCCGAGACCGTCCAATTCTGGCGCGACGCCGGTCCCAAGCAATGGTTCGCCAAGGACGAGGCGTTCGACGCCGCCATCCGCACGCGGTTCGAGGCCGCGCACCACGCCGCCGCGCGGGGCGAGTTCGCGGCTTGGGAGGAAAGCGCCGAGGGCGCGTTCGCCCTGCTGCTTCTGCTCGATCAGTTCCCGCGCAATCTTTTTCGCGGCAGCGCGCACGCCTTCGCGACCGATCCGATCGCGCGGAACGTCGCTTCGCGCGCCATCGCGCGCCGCTTCGATCAGAGTTTCTCCGGCGATGAGCGCATCTTCTTCTATCTGCCGTTCGAGCACTCCGAGGATGCCCGCGACCAAGCGCGCGCGATTGCGCTGATGAGCTCCATCGGCAACGCTGAGTACGTGAAGTTCGCGCAGGTCCACGCCGACATCATCGCCCGCTTCGGCCGCTTCCCGCATCGGAACGATGCGCTGGGGCGCGAGAGCACGCCGGAGGAACGCGACTTTCTGGCGCATGGCGGGTTCAAGGGCTGATGCGCCTTCGAACCATCCTCCTACTTCTCGCTGCGGTGGCTCTTATCCTGCTGCTGACGCTCCCGATTTTCTCGATCGACGTCACCGTGCCCATGCCGACGGGCTGAATCTGTGCTGAATTTTGCGTTCCGGCTGCATCCAGACGCGCGATGTGTCTCAGGTCACATGGAAACCAGCGACGGCGCGCCTACGTAAGAGCGCCCAAGCGCACCAACCGGGACCGACGCCATGCTCGAAATTCGCATCATGACCTTCGCCACCGCCATGCTCGGCATCGCGCCGATCCTCTACATGGTCGCGGAACGCGTCGTCTAAGCTATTGCGCGCCTGCCGGATCCTGGTTGCCAATGTCGGCGGCCCAGCGCCAGTTTCCATCATAGTCGCGCACCCAGATCGTCACGTAGCGCGATCGGGTTTGTTGGCCGTTGACGGTCGCCACGCCCCTGCCCCACGTCCAGCCCATATCGCCGCGTGAGGAAACGCGCGCATGTTCCGGCGCCCATTCGAGCGTCGCGCCAGCCGGCCAGTTCGCCCAGAACGCGGTTACGGCCTGGCGCCCGCGCGCGGGATCGTTGCCGGGCGAAAACTGGTGCGCGTCTTCCGCCGCCCAATGCGCGAAAGCCGCCGGCACGCCGTCGGCCTGCGCCATCGCATTGAAGGCGCGGTCGGCCTCAAGCAGCTCATTCTCGGCAGCCGCGCGCAACTCTTCCTCATCGCGAGAACCAGCGAGGTTCGACATCGCCGTCACCAATTGGCTGCCGGGATCGTTGGCGAGGCAGGTGCGGGATGCCGACGTCTGGCGATCCCCAATCGCGATCTCGATGTAGGCCGATGAACTCGCCGGGCATTGGCCCATATCGCCGCCTGCGCCTCCCATCGTGAGCGTCTGGCGCGCAAGGCGCTCAAGCTCGGCGCGTTCGGCTGCGGTGATTGGGCGCGTCACGGGCGTGTCGGGGCCCCAGAGCCACCAGCCGGTTCCCGGATGCCCGGTGAAGCGGCGCAGGGAGAGCGTCTGCCCGTCAGCGCGCCCGTCCACGCGGATGACACGCGCCACCCCGCCGCGATTGGGCGCGATGGTGACCCGCGCGGAAAACTCGATCCCCTCGCCCGCGAGCGCGGCGCGCCCGCCCGTCGTGCGGACGATATCAGTCGCGACGAGCGGCTGGGCCCAGGCCGGGGCGCGTCCGGCCGTTCCCTGCGCATAGGCGACAGCGCCAAGGGCCGCGAAAGCGGCGAGACCGATCACGATGCGACGCATGATTTCTTCTCCGCCCGGGACGCAAACCCTCAAGGGGCCTTCTTATCAGTTCTTCTCGGAGCCGCGATGGATGGAAAGCACACCCGTCCGGCTCACCTCGACGAGGCCCAGAGGCCGCATGAGATCGATGAACGCGTCAATCTTCTGGCTGGCGCCTGTCAATTCGAAGATGAAGCTCTCAAGCGTGGTGTCGATCACTTTCGCGCGGAAGATGTCGGCGACGCGCAAGGCCTCGATCCGATCGTGGCCGGTGGATCGCACCTTGATGAGCGCCAGCTCCCGCTCCACGCCGGCGGGATCGAGCGTAACGTCAATCACCTGCCGCACGGAGACGATGCGCTCAAGCTGCGCCTTGATCTGATCGAGGATGATCTGCTGGCCGCTGGTGACGATGGTGATGCGCGAGGCGTGCTGCGCGCGATCCGTCTCGGCGACCGTCAGGCTCTCGATATTGTAACCGCGCGCGGAGAAGAGCCCCACGACGCGCGCAAGAACGCCGGGCTCGTTATCGACGAGCACGGCGAGCGTTCGGTATTCGATGTCTTGTTCAACGCGCGGGGGCATGGACTCAATCTTGAGGCGGAACGCGGCCTGTCCATTCGCGCGTGTTCGCCGTGCGATCAACCGCATTCTCAAGCTCGGTGACGATTTCCGGCATGCCCATCATGCGCCCGGCATAGTCGCGCACCCGATGCGTGCGCGATCCGTCCCGCAGCGTGAGGATGTAGGTCGGCATATCCGTGACCTGCGCGGCGTATTCCGGGTTGAGCGCGAAGAAATCGGACGCGATGAAGCGGTCGTAGAGTGCGCGCGCTTCCGCTGGAGAAACTTGGCGTCCGCGCGGGCCGACCGCCTCCACAAACGCGCGCCCCGTGTAGCGCACTACCCCCTGCTCATCGATTTCGACGACATAGTCCGGGCACGCGCCGAAGCAGCGCTGGCGCTCCAGGGTGATCGTAAAGTCGGCGGCGGCTGGGGGCGGCGCCGGCGCAGGCCCTGGGGCGCACGCAAAAGCGAGAAATGCCGCCGCAATCGGCGCGGTGAAACGGATCACCCTGCTCTCCTCATGCGCCGCTCCATCTCCGCGATCCAATCGGCGCCGCGCTCCGTCACAGGCAGATCGGGATAGCGCATCCGCAGATTGCCAGCGAGATCGGCGGCGATCCTGAAGCCCGCGACATGGCTCTTCTTCGCGCCCCTGGTCATGCGCTGCATCATCTTGCCTTTGCGGCGCGGATCGATCGCGTATTGCACCTCTGTGACCAGGAGACGGCGGCAATCCTGGATGAATTTCATCGCCTGCTCGTTGGATGGATTGGTCGGCGTCAACTGCTCCACCTGATAGAGTCCGAAGAGCACTGCATCGAGCACGGGCGGGCGATAACCCTGGAACGCGCCCGGCTTGTCGGCGCCGTACTCGGCTGGCGCGAGGTTCGGAAAGAACAAGCGCCCGCGGTCGGCGAGCGCGGAGAGTTTCCAGGAAAGCTGCGAGATCGGCTCCGCGAGCGGCGCGCGGTTCTGCGAGCTTGCGTGCGCGCGCGCGAGCCAGACGCCCTCCGACAGCGCGTCGATCGCTTCGTTCGCCCAATCGAGAACATCCTTGTCCATCTCGGCCTTGAGCGTTTCGGCCTGCAGCTCGGTCTGCCGCGAAACGACGGCCCAGTTGAACAGGAGTGAAATGAAGGCGACAGCCGCGGACCCGACCGCGACCCATTCGTTCACGCCCCATTGGGCGACGAGCGCTTGGATGTTCTCCATGCTGACGATCCCCGCGGCGGCCCCCGCAGCGAGCTTAGCGCGGCGGAAACTGGCGCGCCAAGGCAAAGTCGAAGAAGATGCGCCTCATAGGAGAAAACGATGACGATGGAAGGCGGATGCTATTGCGGCGCGCTTCGGTTCAAGGCCGAGGGGCAGCCCACGTTGCGCGCGCAATGCCATTGCCGCGAGTGTCAGTATTTGACGGGCGGCGCGCCGAACATGTTCATGCTCGTGGCGCCGGACGGGTTCTCCTACACAAAAGGGGCGCCCAAGACGTTCACGCGCAGCGACATCGAGAACGCCGTGACGCGCGAATTCTGCGGCGACTGCGGCACGCATGTCGCGACACGGCGGCCCGGATTGCCGGCGGTGATCCTCAAGGCCGGCGCGCTCGACGATCCCAAGCAATTCGGCGCGCCGATGATGGCGATCTTCACTGTGGATAAGCAGCCCTTCCACACGATCGCGGAAGGCGTGCCCGCATTCGAACGCCTGCCTCCGCGCGGCTGAAACGCGACGAACCGCGCAAGGGGCACGACAAGTTGAACACGCCGGCCTGTCATCGCACGGCGGTGTCGGACTATCTGACCGCGCCATGCGGAAGGTCGTTTTCGATTGGGGCGTGTCGAGCTTTTTCGGCTGGGGCGTTTACGGCCTTAACCTCGCGCTCGAATGGGCTGCGGATAGCGAGATCGAGCTTTTCGCCGCCGCGCCGATCAATCCGCGCGAACTCAGTCTGGATGGCGCCCGGCTGAGCCGTCTCGATGCGTTTCTGCGCCGCTCTGCCGCGTTTCAGCAGCGCGCGCGTGCGGGAGGTCTGAACGGCGCGCTCCGGCTCGCTGCGCTCGGCGGCGATATGCGGGCGCAGACGCTGCCAATGAAGGAAGGCGCGCTCATCGGGGTGACGTTCTTTGAATCCGCTCTGCATCCGGCGGTGGTCGCGCGCGCACGCGCGCTGCCCGCGATCGTGGCCGGCTCGACGTGGAACGAGCGACTCTTGCGCGCCTATGGGTGTCAAAACGTCGTCACCATCGTTCAGGGCGTCGATCCCGCCCTCTTCTGCCCAGGCCCGCGTTCGCCGCGCTTCAAGGATCGCTTCGTCATCTTTTCGGGCGGCAAGGCCGAGCTTCGCAAAGGCCAGGATCTCGTCATCGCCGCGTTCCGCATCTTCGCGCAAAAGCATCCCGAAGCGTTGTTGCTCACCGCGTGGCATAGTCCCTGGCCGCAGCTTGCGAAAACGCTCGACCGCTCGAGGATCGCGGCGCCGATCGCGCTCGACTCAGCGGGCAGGCTCGATGTGAAGGCATGGGCCGCGGCCAACGGGATCAATCCGGATCAGGCGGCCGATCTCGGGGCGCAACCGAACGCTTCGATGCCGGACCTGCTGCGCGACATCGATGTCGCATTGCTGCCGAGCCGCGCGGAAGGCGGCACCAATCTCGTGGCCATGGAGGCGATGGCCGCCGGCGCGCCCGTCATCCTCTCGCACAACACAGGGCACCGCGAGCTTGTCGCCAGCGGGGCGACGATCGCGCTAGAGCGGCAGACGCGCGCGCCTTGGGGCTTCGCGGGCGTGGACGGCGTCGAGGGCTGGGGGGAAAGCGACGTCGATGAGATCGTCGCGGCGCTGGAGCGCGTCCACGCCGATCGCGCAGCGTCGCGCGCAATCGGCGCGAAAGCTGCGGCCTTCATGCGCGGCATGACGTGGGCGCAAACGGCGCACAGGATGAAAGAACTCGCGCTCGCCGCCTAGACAAGCATCTTGCCGTCGTCGTCGATCTCATCGCCTTGGAACGCATCAGCCAAGATCATTTCGTTGTGCGCCTTGCCAGATGGGATCATCGGGAAACAATTCTCGGCCTTCTCGACGCGGCAATCGAACAAGACCGGCCTCTTGACGGCGATCATCTCGGCGATCTTGTCATCGAGTTCGCCGGGCGTGTCGGCGCGCAGCCCAACGGCGCCATAAGCCTCGGCGAGCTTTACGAAATCGGGCAGCGCTTCGGAGTAGGAGTGCGAGTAGCGTTCGCCGTGCAGCAATTGCTGCCATTGGCGCACCATGCCCATCCATTCGTTATTGAGGATGAACACCTTGATCGGCAAATCGTGCTGCACCGCGGTGCTCATCTCCTGCATCGTCATCTGGACGCTCGCTTCGCCCGCGATGTCGATGACGAGCGCGTCGGGATGAGCCGTCTGCACGCCAATGGCGGCGGGAAGCCCATAGCCCATCGTGCCAAGCCCGCCCGAAGTCATCCAGCGATTGGGCCGGTCGAAATGGAAGAATTGCGCCGCCCACATCTGATGCTGGCCGACTTCTGTCGTGATGAAGACGTCGTCGCGACCCTTCGTGGCCGCGAAGAGCCGCTCGATCGCATGTTGCGGTTTGATGATCCCTTCGCTCGACCGATAGGCAAAGCATTTGCGCGCGCGCCATTGCTCGATCTGGCGCCACCATCCTTTGAGAGCGGCATCGTCGGTGCGCGCATTGCGCCGGCGCCACCCATCGAGCAGCGCCTCAAGCGCTGCGCCAGCATCGGCGATGATCGGGAGATCGACCAGCACGTTCTTGTTGATGGAGGACGGATCGATATCGATGTGAATCTTCTTAGAAGTAGGCGAAAAAGCATCGATCCGTCCCGTCACGCGGTCATCGAAGCGCGCGCCGATCGCGATCAACAGATCGCAATCGTGCATCGCGTGGTTCGCCTCCCAACTGCCGTGCATGCCGAGCATGCCCAGCCATTGAGGATCGCTGGCCGGAAAGGCGCCAAGGCCCATGAGCGTGGATGTGATGGGAAAGCCGGTGTCGCGCACGAGCGCCGTCAGCGCTTGAGCCGCGTGCGGGCCGGCATTGATGATTCCGCCGCCCGTGTAGAAGATCGGGCGCTTGGCTTTCGCCATGAGATCGAGCGCCTCCTCGATCTTCACGGCGTCCACGCGCGGGCGGCGAACGCGGCTTTGAACCTCCTTAGGCGGAACGTAACGGCCTTTGGCGAATTGGACGTCTTTCGGGATATCGACGACGACCGGCCCGGGCCGGCCGCTCTTCGCCACTTCAAACGCTTCGTGGATGACGCGGGCGAGATCGTCCGGGCTCTTCACCAGCCAATTGTGCTTGGTGCAGGCGCGGGTGATGCCGACGGTGTCGCATTCTTGAAACGCGTCCGAGCCGATGAGGTGCGTGGGGACCTGGCCGGTGAGCACGACCATTGGAATGGAATCGAGCAGCGCATCCGCGAGCGGCGTGACGACATTCGTGGCCCCAGGCCCGCTGGTGACGAGCGCGACGCCGACCTTGCCCGTCGAGCGGGCATAGCCTTCGGCCGCGTGGCCCGCGCCCTGCTCGTGGCGGACAAGGATGTGGCGCAGGCGCGGTTCGGCAAAGAGCGCGTCGTAGATCGGGAGCACCGCTCCGCCGGGATAGCCGAAAAGATCCGTCACGCCCTGATCGATAAGGGCGCGCACGACGATCTCTGCGCCGGTCATCGTCTCGGTTCGGGGAGCGCCGCCATCCATCGTGCTGATCCGATTAGAGTTTCCAGTGCCGAGGTAAAGAAAAAGGGGCCCAAAGGCCCCTCCATGAACGCGCTTTCCGCCGCGGACGCGGCTTCCGGCGCGGTCAGGTCACAAGCGTCTTGGTGTTTGCGCTTTGGAACGTCATTGGTCGAGCGTTTCTCTTTCCCCTCTCCTTCAGGATAGATTCTCCAGAAAAGCGGGTCAAGCAGGCTCGTCGCAGAAAATTATTCCTTCATTCCGGCCGCTGCTGGGTTGGAGACGGCGCCTCGGGTGCATCGCCGCGCACACTTTGCGCCAGCGCCGTCAGCGTGCGCCTGAGGCAAGCGGCCTCGGTCGCATTGATCCGGAGATCGTGTTCGGCAAGCGCGGCGCCGTACGCGGCGATGTAGTGATCGGCGAACGCCGCGGCGCTTGCGAACTCGGCGGGCTGCCGCAGCGGCTCCAGATCAGCCGGCACGGTCATGTTCGGCGCAGCCGGCCAGCGGCAATCGACGCCGACCTCCATGCGCCGGCGCTGCAACATGGTCGGCGCTTGGCCGACGCGGCGAACCACGCCCAGATTGATCGAGCGCGCGGCGTCGGCGGCGACATAGAGCGTCAGCCCCTCCGGCAAAGCAGCTCGGGGCGCTTGCTGCGCGGACGCGGCGCCGGCGGCCAGCACCGCGGCGGCAAACAAGATAAAGCTGACTCTCATGGCGGCGTGCTCCAGGCGGCCAGCGCGAGCGCGAGCCGCGTTTCGAGATCGGCCGCTTCGATGCGCGGCCAATCGGGCATTTGGTTGGCGATCCATGTGAATTGGCGTTTCGCGTAGCGGCGTGTGTCGCGCATGGCGATTTCGGCGGCGGCGTCGAGGGTGATTTCCCCTCCCACGTGCGCCGTGAGCGCGGGGACGCCGTGCGCCTTCATTGCCGGAAGCGTCGGATCGAGGCGGCGCGCGGCGAAACGGCGAACCTCCCCAAGCGCGCCGCCTGCAAGCATCGCCGCAAAACGCGCCTCGATCGCCGCGTAGAGCATTTTGCGATCGGGCAGGAGCGCAAGGCCGGCCCAAAGATCGAGGGCCGGCGCCTGCTCGAAAGCAGCGAGCGGTTTGCCTGTCGACTCCAACACTGTCAGCGCACGGAGGATGCGCGGCGCGTCGTTCGGCGAAAGGCGTTGCGCCGCTTCCGGGTCGCGTGCAGCCAGCTCAGCGTGCAGAGCCTGCGCACCTTCGCTCGCCAAGCGCGCCTGCATCGCCTGGCGCACTTCATCCGGCGCGGCCGGCGCGGTGGACAAGCCTTCGGTCAGCGCCTTGTAATAGAGCCCCGTGCCGCCGACGAGGATGGGCGAGGCGCCCCGTGTGCGGATAGCTGAAATCGTTTGCTTCGCATCCTCAAGCCAACGGCCTGTAGAATAGCGCTCGGCCGCATCAACATGCCCATAGAGATGATGTGGGAGCGAGGCCTCCTCCGCCTCGGTGGGCCGCGCGGTCAGCACGCGAAAATCGCGATAGACCTGCATTGAATCCGCGTTGACGATTTCGCCGCCGACCGCGCGCGCGAGCGCGGCGGCGAGAGCGGACTTGCCGCTGGCGGTCGGCCCCATGATAAGCAGCGCGCGCGTCATCGGGATTCTTTATGCAGCATGCGCTCGTTTTCGTCGCGGCGGACCGGCAAGGCTATTTCGAAGCCGTGCGCATGCTCGGGCGCGCCGCGCTCGCGCGCAAACTTGGCCCGCCCGATGTGCTCGGCGGCTGGGAGGCGGCCGAGTGGATCTATGAGCGCGTGGACGACGAACTCGCTGAAGAGGCGAAGGCGGCGGTCGATGGGCTTGCCGTCGATTGGGCGCTCGTTCCTGTGCGGCATCGGCGCAAAAGATTGCTCGTCGCGGATATGGATTCGACCATCATCGGCTGCGAATGTCTCGACGAACTGGCCGACTTCGCCAATCTCAAAGCCGAGATCAGCGCCATCACCGAACGCGCCATGCGCGGCGAACTGGCGTTCGAAGCCGCGCTGCGCGAGCGCGTGGCGATGCTCAAGGGGCTCGGTCTCTCGGCGCTTGAGCGCTGCTTCGAAGAACGCGTGCGGCTCAATCCCGGCGCGCGAACGTTCGTACGCACGATGGCCGCGCATGGCGCGCGCTGTGTGCTCGTTTCGGGCGGATTCGATTTCTTCACATCGCGCGTCGCAACGCTGGCGGGGTTTCATGCGAACCTCGCCAACACGCTGCTGGATGACGGGCGCGCGCTGACGGGCGCAGTCCAAGAGCCGATCCTGGGGCGTCAGGCGAAACGCGATGCGCTAAGCCGCGAAGCGGGCGCGCTCGGCATCGGCCTTGAAGAGACGCTGGCGATCGGCGACGGCGCCAACGATCTCGACATGATCCGCGCGGCGGGACTTGGCCTCGCCTATCGGGCCAAGCCGGTTGTAGCGGCGGAGGCGGATGCGCGCATCGATCATTGCGGGCTCGAGGCGGCGCTCTATTTTCAAGGCTACCGCAAGAGCGAGTTCGCGGCGGACTAGCGCCTCGTGGCGATGGAGCGGAATGTCATTTGCTCGCCGCGGCTGACGTGGACGAGCAGCGGCCTGCCCGCGGCTTGGGCGCGATCGGCGAGCGCGCGCGCCTGCGCGACCGTGCCCACCGGCTCGAACGCCATTTCGACGATGACATCCCCTATGCGCAGCTTGCCGTGCGCATCGCTCGTTGGGTCGATCGCGGTGACGACGAGGCCGCGAATATCGGGATCGATGTCGTAGCGCCGGCGGATGTCGCTGCTAAGTTCGGTCAAGCTCATGCCGAGCACCCGCCCGCTGGTCAGTCGCGCGCCGGGGCCGGGGCTCTGTTCGCGCGATTCCGAGGGCGCGACCGATGCGATGGTCGATTCCGCGAGACGCTGAATGGTGACGTTCAATGTCACGCGCCGGCCGTTGCGCAGCACGACGACCTGAACGGTGCTGTTGATCCGCGCATCGGCCACGATGCGCGTCAGCATGCGGCTGTCGGCGATTTCGCGCCCGTCGAAGGCGACGATGATATCGCCCCGGCGCACGCCCGCGCGCTGCGCCGGCCCGCCCGGCGTGACGCGCGTGACGATCGCGCCGACGGCGCGGGCCATGTTGTTGCGCTCCGCGATCTCGGGCGTCACCGGCGTCAGGCGCACGCCCAGCCAGCCGCGGCGCGCCTCGCCGTACTGCAGTATCTGGTTGATGACAGGGCGCACGAGCGCGGAGGGCATCGCGAAGCCGACCCCGACCGAGCCGCCTGTCGGCGATACGATCGCCGTGTTTACGCCGATCACCTCACCCTCCATGTTGAAGAGCGGGCCGCCCGAATTGCCGCGATTGATGGCGGCGTCGGTCTGGATGAAGTCGTCGTAGCGTCCTGCATCGATGTTGCGGTTGCGTGCGGAGACGATGCCGAGCGTCACCGTGCCGCCGAGGCCGAACGGGTTGCCAATGGCGATAACGAGATCGCCGACGCGCGCCCGGTCGCTGTCGCCCCAAGGCACGAACGGCAGCGGCGTGCGTGAGCGCACACGCAGCACCGCGAGATCGGTCGCGACATCGCGGCCGACGAGCTCGGCGGGCAGGCGCGCGCCGGATTGGAGGATCACCTCGATCGTGTCGGCGCCCTCGATGACGTGATTGTTGGTGACGACTACGCCGTCGGCGGAAATGATGAAGCCGGAGCCGAGCGAATTGACGTTTGGCGCGCCCTCATCCAGCCCCTCGTTGAACCGTTCGAGCGGCGAGCCGCGCGGGAAACGCGGCAAGTCTTCAACGCCTTCGACACGCTGCGTGGTGGCGATGTTGACGACGGCGGGAGACAGCCGCTCGGCCAGATCGGCGAAGCCGGACGGCGGCAGACGCTGCGCTTGCGCGGCGGCCGGGGCGGCCGCCGTCAGCAGGAAGAGAAGTGCGATTGCGGCGCGGATCATGCGCGAGCATTAGGCGCCCGCGCGCAAACGCGCAATCGCCGCGGCGCAGCCGTCAGCGGCCGGCGCCGCTCTGGTTGCGCATGAAGCGGAAGAAATCCCCCTCCGGCGGAATGACCATGGGCGTGCCCGCCGGGATCGCCTGCTCGTACGCCTGCAGCGAACGGTAAAACGCGGCAAACTCTGCATCGCGCCCGTAGGCGTTGGCGAAGATGCGCGTGCGCTGGCCGTCGCCTTCGCCGCGGATGCGCTCGGCTTGTTCGCGCGCGGTGGCGCGAATGACGACGACTTCGCGGTCGGCTTCGGCGCGGATGGTGAGCGCCTCCTCCTGGCCCTCGGCGCGGAGCTCCGCGGCCACCTGCTGACGCTCCGTGCGCATGCGTTGGAAGACGCTCGTGCGCGTCTCCTGCGGCAATTCGGCCTGGCGAATACGCACATCGATGACGCGCACGCCCATCTCGTCGGATTGCCGGTTCACATCGGCCTCGATCGCCTGCATGAGCGCGGCGCGGCGCGTACGGATGATGTCGTTCGAGTTAACGCCGCCCAGAACGCGCCGGAGCGACGATTGCGCCATGTACTCAAGCCTCGTTTGGCCCCCCTGCTCTCTCTCTGACTGCACCGCCTGATAGAAGCGGAGCGGATCGACGATGCGCCAACGCACGAATGCCGCGACTTCGAGGCGCTCCTGGTCGGAGGCGACGATCGATTGTTGAGGCAGCGTGAAGCCGAGATTGCGATTCTCAAGCAGCACGACATTGTCGATGAAGGGCGCCTTGATGTGCAGCCCAGGAGACGTGATCGGTTCGCCGATCGGCGCGCGGAAGCGCAGCACGATCGCCTGATGCGTCTGCGGCACGATGAAGAACGTGTTCATCACGACGATGAGCGCCAAGCCGCCGATGATCAAGAAGAGCGCCGTTGCGCTGCGCATCGCGATCTCCCTATTGCGGCGGCGCCGGCGCTTGGGCCGGGGGCTGCTGGTTCTGAGTGTTTGAACGGCGAAGCTGATCGAGCGGCAAATACGGCACGGCGCCGGAGCGGCCGTCGATGATCATGCGGTCGGCGCCGCGATAGATGCGCTCCATCGTCTCCAGATAGAGACGCTGGCGCGTCACTCGCGGCGAGCGGCGATACTCCTGATAGACGGACAGGAAGCGCGCCGCTTCACCGTTCGCTTCGCGGACGACCTGTTCGCGATAGCCCTCGGCCTGTTGAATCTGCTGGGCCGCCTCACCGCGCGCGCGCGGCACGACTTCGTTTCGATAGGTCTCGGCCTGGTTGATCTGGGCTTGCCTATCCGATCGCGCCGCGATCACGTCGTCGAACGCTTCGCGCACATCGGCCGGCGCCTGGGAGCGAAGCAGCTGAACGCCTAGAATGCGCACGCCCATCTGGTATTCATTGAGCGTGCGCTGCATCAGAGTCTGCACGGATTGTTCGACGGCGGCGCGCTCGACGGTGATGATCGCCTCAAGTTCGCGTTGCCCGACGACTTCGCGAATCGCGCTTTCCGCGATGGCGCGGATGACCTCTTCCTGGTCGCGCACGTTGAAGACGTAGGCAGCGGAATTGTTGAGCAGGTAGAGAACCGCAAAGTCGATATCGACGATGTTGCGGTCTCCCGTGATCATGAGGCTGTCGTCTTGGTTCTCGCGAGCCATGATCTCCATGCGCCGCTGCGTGGTGACGCCAACGACTTGGGCGGCCTCGAACGGCGCAGGCAAATGGTAGTGAAGGCCAGGCCCGCGCGGCGGGCCTTGGTAGGCGCCGAAGCGTGTGACGAGCCCCTGCTCGCCTGCATCGACGATGAAAATCCCTGAGGCGAGCCAGCCGGCGAATACGAGGGCCGCAATCAGCCCGAAGCTTGGAATGCCGCGGCGCGGCGCACCTTCGCGCGGCCCGCCGCCCCCGCCCCAGCCGCCGCGGAAGCGCTCGCGCGCGCGGCGCAGCATTTCCTCGAGATCGGGATTATCGCCGCCTTGGCCGCGTCGCGGCCCGCGCGGGGGCTGTCCCCATGGCTGACGCGGTCCGGACCCCCAAGGGCCGCCGCCCTTATTGTCCCCGGAGCCGCCCTGACCTGATTGGTCATTCCAAGGCATTGGCTCTTCTACCCTTTGTGAGACCGCATTCGGCGGTCTTGCGCGTGCAAGGCGCGCGCCGGATATGAGACCCAGTCCATAAGGGATCAAGCATGAACAACCGATTGGCGCCGACGCCGGAGGCGGTTCTTGCGCGCCTAAACGCAGTGAAAGATCCCGTGACGGGGAAAGGGTTGGCCGCTTCGGGACGGCTTTCAGGGTTAACCATCCGCGAAGACGGCCGCGTCTCCTTCACGATCGAAGCGCCCGGCGATGCTGTGGAGCGCTACAAAGAAGTGCGCGATGCGGCCGAAACAGCGGTGCGCGCCATGGAGGGAGTCGCGGGCGCGACGGTTGTGCTCACGGCGCATGGCGGCAGGACGCGCCCGCGCACGCCTGCGCCCAGGCAAGCGGAAGGCGTCGAAGGCGTTCGGCTGCTGATCGCGGTGGCGAGCGCAAAGGGGGGCGTCGGCAAATCGACCGTCGCGGTCAATCTCGCCTGCGCGTTCGACCGTCTCGGCATGAAGGCGGGGCTTCTCGATGTGGATGTGTACGGACCATCGGCGCCGACCCTTCTTGGCACAGGCGCGAAGAAGCCCGAGCCGGCGCGCGGCGGGAAGCTTCATCCCGTCGATGCGTGGGGTTTGAAGACCATGTCCATCGGCTATCTCGTCGATCCCGAGGCGGCGATGATGTGGCGCGGGCCGATGGCGACAAGCGCAATCCGCCAGATGCTCGATGAAGTCGCTTGGGCGCCGCTCGATGTGCTGGTGCTCGATCTGCCGCCAGGCACGGGCGACGCGCATCTCACGCTGGTGCAGCGGCTGCCCCTATCGGGCGTCATCATTGTCTCCACGCCGCAAGAGATGGCGCTGGCGGATGTGCGGCGCGGCATCGCGATGTTCGAGAAGACGGCCGCGCCCGTGCTTGGCATCGTCGAGAATATGGCGTGGCTCGAAACGGATGGCGGGGCGCGGCTCTATCCGTTTGGGCAGGGCGGCGCGGAGCGCACAGCGGACGCGGCAGGCATTCCCTTTTTGGGCGCGTTGCCGCTGGAGACGCGGCTGCGTGAAAGCGCCGACGAAGGCAAGCCGCTCGTCGCAACCGAGCCTGATCATCCGTTGACGGAGCGCTTTCTTGATGTCGCACGCGCGGCGCTGGAGAACGCCGCCGCCGCGGCCAAGCCCGCGCCTGTCATCCGCTTTGAATGACGTAGCGCCGCGTACAACTCCGGCTCGCCGATTTCGGTCGCTTCGCGGTTCGGCTGTGATAGGCTTCGATGACGAGTCGCCGCATAAGGCGGCCGTGTGGGGGCGGCCATGATCGAGCGGCAAGCAGCGCGGCCGGAAACCGACGAGGCCGAACCGAAGCTGCCGGCTGGCCTCGAACTCTCCGATCTCGATCCGGAATTTCGGGAGAACCCGCACCCTCGCCTCGACCTGCTGCGCGAAGCCGCGCCGCGCTACCGCGAGCCGACTGCGCCCGAAGGGCGCATCTACCTGACCAAGCATTGCGATGTGCGCGCCGCGCTTAACGATCGGGCGCTCTCGAAGGACCCGCGCAAGGCGCCCGCCGACAGCTACATCCGCAGCGTGGCGCCAAAGGCCGTGATCGACGGCACGCTGCCGGTGACGATGATCTGGATGGACGATCCAGAGCATCGGCTTTATCGCGGCCTCGTCGCACAGGCGTTTACGCCGCGCGCGATCGAGGGCCGGCGTGCGGCGATCGAGGGAATCGTCGATGGCGTGTTGGACGGGATCGGCGCCCGCGAGCATTTCGATGCGCTCGAAGATTTCGGCGCGATCATTCCCGTGCGCGTGATCAGCGAAGTGCTCGGCCTGCCGCAAGAGGATCGCGAACGCTTCGATGCCTGGGCGCGCGATCTCGGTTTCCTCAGTTTCCTGCCGAAGCGCACGCCAGAGGAAGACGCGCGCCTCGCGCAAGCGGGCGTGGCGCTTTCCTTTTATCTGCGAGACATCATCGCGAAGAAGCGCGAGGCTCCGTGCGACGATCTCATCTCCGGCATGATCAAGGCTGAGCTGGACGGCCGGCGGCTCTCCGACGACGAAATCGTGCCGAACTGCATGCTGATGCTGGTCGCGGGCATCCTCACCGCGACGGATGTCATCGGCAACGGCGTCGCGCTTCTGCTGCAGAACCGCGAGCAATGGGAGAAGCTCAAAGCGGATCCAAGCCTCATCAAGAAGGCCGTCGATGAGATTCTACGCTACGATCCGCCGCTCTCGACCGCGCGGCGCCACGTCAACGAGGATGCCGTGGTGATGGGCTGCCCGCTCAAGGCTGGCGGCTATTTCTCCGCTTCGCTTGTGGCGGCCAATCACGATCCGGAGACATTTCCCGATCCGCACCGCTTCGACATCGCGCGCGATGCGGCGGCACACACCTCCTTCGGCGGCGGCGCGCACTATTGCATCGGCGCGGCGCTCGCGAAGCTCGAACTGGAGATTGCGTTCGCGAAACTCGCCGCGCGCTTCCCCAATCTTCGGTTGGCCGGCGAATCCCTGCGGCGCAAGGAAATCCACGGCTTCCGCGGCTATGAGCGTGTGATCCTCTGCACCTAGCCTACACGGCGAACCGGCCCCCGCTTTCGCGAGGGCCGGGCCGCGCCTTGCATGCGACATGCTCAACGCGAGGCGTTCACCATCGGGCGGCGGAAATCGGCGACGCGGCGGATGCGGTACGTCACCCGGTATCCGTTGGCGTCGGACGTGCGCGTGTGCGTATCGCCGACGTTCGGCATCAACCCCGCGAGCGCGCCCGCCGTCAGGCTATGGGAGACGACGCCAACGCGATCGTCCGTGCATCGGCCAGGGCGCGGCGGCGCGCCGGGCCGCCCGCCACAGGCGCGGGGATCCCAATCGTCACTTTCGCGAACATGGATGCGGAAGCTGATGCGCGGCGCGCCCGCGCTATTGCAGGACCACGACACGGGCCAGCCTTCCGCGCCGACGGTCGTGGCGCCGACGGGGGCGATGCAGGATTGCCCGCCCGGCACCGTGCGCGTGTCGCCCGTATCGAAATTGCCGAAGACGCCCGTGACGATAGACGTGTTCGTCACGCGGTCCTCGTATTCAAGGTAGATCTCGTCAGAGCCGAGGCGATCCCAGCCGGTTTCGTTGTACGCATGGAGACGTACTGCCTCGACGATGAAGCGCGGCTCAAGCGTGTAACGCGGCGCCACGATGTCCGGGCGGATGGCGGGGCGGCGTTCTTGCAGCTGATAGATTTGTTGATCGGCGCGGAAGCCGTCCTGGGCATAGGCCGTTGTGGCGACGGGCGCGACGTTTAAAGCGAGCAGTGCGGCGGCCGCGGCGGCGGCGAGCAGTTTGCGTGTCATGGCGATCGACTCCGAGAAACCAATCGTCCCTCAAAGCGGACGATGCTGGAGCGCGGATCAGTTCGCCGCGACGCGCGTCACACGTCAGGCCCCCATCGCATAGGGGCCGCCCTTCTCCACCGCGCGCTTGTAGGCGTCGCGCGCATGAAGGGCGCCAAGCACGCGTTTGAGGTTAGGATAGTCTGCAAGCCGGCCAGTCATGTTCGCCGCTTCGAGTGTGAAAGAGTTCTGGACGTCCGCCGCGGTGAAGCGATCGGCGACGAGGAAGTCGCGGCCTTCGAGATGCGCGTTCATGTAAGAAAGATGATTGGCGATCTCGCCGAAGATGCGCGGATGAAGCGGCGCGCCCGCTTCTCCGATGCGCCCGACATAGAGCGCCAACATAAGCGGCAGCATCGCGGAGCCTTCCGCGAAGTGCATCCAATGGAGATATTGCGGCCAGGCGGGATCGCTCTGCGCGATCGCGAGCTTTCCGCCGCCGTGCTTCACCGCGAGATATTCGATGATGGCGCCGGATTCCGCGATGGTGACGCCGTCATCGACGATCACCGGCGATTTGCCGAGCGGATGGATCGCCTTCAGTTCCGGCGGCGCAAGGCGCGTCTCGGCATTGCGTTTGTGCTGCACGATCTCGTACGGCGCGCCGATCTCTTCGAGCAGCCACAGGATGCGCTGGGAGCGGGAATTGTCGAGGTGATGGACTGTGATCATGAAGCGCTCCTCACGCAGAGAAATTGAGTTTGAGACCCGGACGGGGCCAACGCGTTTTTGCGAGCTTGCCCGTGCCCGAGAGCGTGACGTAGGCGTCCTGCATGTCCGCGCCGCCGAAGCAGATGTTCGTCACAAGAAGATCGGGGAATGCGGTGTGCGTGCTCTGCCCTTCCGGTGTGATCGTGGTGATGCCGCCGTTCAGAATCGTCGCGACGCAGACATTGCCGCCCGCCTCGACTGCCAATGAATCGAACAACACGTGGTTGGGCTGCGTGCAGACGCAGCGCCCAAGCGCGCCGGGCGCTGCGGGCGCCACCTCCCCTTCGCCCTGGATTTCGTAAGCCCAGAGCTTCGACGTCATCGTTTCGGCGGCATAGACCCACTTCTCATCCGGTGAGAGGCCGCAGCCATTGAGTGAGACCGCGGGGTACGCGACCTCCTTGATGAGCGAACCATCGGGCTTGGCGTAGTAGAGGCCGGAATTGTCGCGATAGCGCGAATAGGTCTTGCCGAGATCGGTGAACCAGAAGCCGCCGGATTTGTCGAAGACGATGTCGTTGGGGCCGGAGAGCTTGTTTCCGTTCACGCTCTCGTAGACTCGCTCGAACTTGCCGGTGGCGAGATCGACGCGCTCGATGCGGCCGGTCGTGTAATCGTGCGCGGCATGCCCAGGGATTGTGAGGCCGCCGACGTCGTACCACTCGAAGCCGCCATTGTTGCAGACATAGACGGCGCCATCGGGCCCAAGCGCGGCGCCGTTCGGCCCGCCGCCGAGCTGAGCGATCACTTCCGTCTTGCCGTTCCACACGCGCGTGAGCGATTGGCGCTTGATCTCAACGAGAATGATCGAGCCGTCCGGCATGGCGATGGGGCCTTCGGGAAAGCCCAGGCCCTCGGCGATGATGTCAAAGCTCACGTCGCGCGCTCCCTCTTCTTATTGGGAGCGCTTCTAGAGCGGCGGCGCGCGGTGCGCTAGCGGATGCGTTCGAGCGTGCGGACGACGAACGCAGCGTCATCCTTCGGTCCGCGCTCGTGAGGGACACGCGAAATTTCCCGCCAGGCGCGCTCATCGAACGAAGGGAAGAAAACATCGCCTTCCGGCTCGAGGTCGATTTCGGTGAGGATGAGCCGCTCGGCCCGCGGCAGCGTTTCGGCAAAAAGCGCCGCGCCGCCGATGACGCAAACCTCGCCGCCCTTCTCCGCCGCCATCGCTTGGCCGGCGGCCAGTGCGAGCGAGAGATCGGCATAGACGAACGCGCCCGACGCGGCGAAGGCAGCATCGTGTGTGACGATGAGGTTGGGCCGCCCGTCGAGCGGCTTCTTCGGCAGGGACTCCCAGGTCTTGCGGCCCATGAGGATGGGTTTGCCCATCGTTGCGGCACGGAAGGTCTTGAGATCGCTCGGGATGCGCCAGGGCAGACCGCCACCCCGCCCGATCACGTTGTTCTTCGCGCGGGCAAGGACGAGCGTGATCAAGAAGCGATCACCAAGCGCTCGCGCATGGCTTCGCGCATCTCCTCGTCGATCCCCAAAATCTCATCCATGTAGCCGTGGATGGAGCCGCAGCGTTTCTGCATCATGTCCATCGCGGTCGCGAGATAGCTCACGTCAACGCCGAGGAAAGGCAGAATGCTTTCGGTGGGGATTTCGACGCCTGTCATCTGCTGAAAGCGCTCGCGGATCATGGGCAGCCGGCCCGTGAGATCGACAGCCGTGTTGGTGAGCTCGTAGTCCTCGACGATCACGTCTTCGGGCACTTCGAGCGAGATGAGCGTCAGCGCGCACAGAATGCCAGTGCGGTCTTTCCCGGCGGCGCAGTGAACCAGTGCGGGCGCATCATCCTCCGCGAGGTGGCGGAGAAAATCCGAGAAGAGCGACACGTAGCGCGCATCGAACGGAATTTCGGCGTAGAGGTTACGCATGAAGGCGTGGACCGCCGCCGGCGTGAGATCCCCGCTCTTCAAGAACGCGATATGCGGCGGCTCATCGAGGCCGCCGTCCTCCGAGAAGAGCGCGCGCGTGGCGCATTCGGGCGTCGGCCAGCGGTTGGCTTGTGTCTTGCGCTCTTCGGGGCGCCTTAGATCGCACACGATCCTGATGCCCATGGTGCGGATCTTCTCGACATCCTCGTCCGTCGCCTCGGCGAAATGCGCCGAACGATAGAGCAGCCCATCCGCGACGCGGCCGCCGCCTTCCGTCGGGTAGCCGCCGAAATCGCGGAAGTTCCGCACGCCTTCGAAGGAGAGAATCCGATCCTGCATCGCGCGATGCCATAGACGATGCGCGGCCCTTGCGCCAATCTTGGGATGATGACGATCAGCCCCTACCGGCGCCGCTAATGGACGCGGTCGAACCCCAGTTTTTCGAGACAAACGGCGCGCGGACGCCCTACCGGATGCTGGGAAACGGCGCGGCCGCTGCCGGCGGCGCGAGAGTTTCTTGCGGGCGGACGCCCGCGCTCCCGGAATTTTCAGAGGAAGGATAAAGGATGGCGATCGATTTCGAAATTCCGGCGGAGGCGAAGGCGCTGCGCGAACGCGTGCGCGCATGGGTGCAGGATGAGTGCATCCCAGCCGAGAAGCGGCTCATCGCGGGCGAGGATTACAAGACCGTCCTTGCCGAGTTGCGCACCAAGGCACGCAAGCAAGGCTTCTGGTGCCCGTTCATCCCGAAGGAGCATGGCGGCATGGGCCTTGGGCCGCTCGCCAATGCGCTGCTGCAGATGGAATTGGGGCAAAGCTATCTTGGCGCCCTCTCCATGAACACGCAGGGCCCCGATGACGCCACGATGCTCACGCTGCTCGAGCACGGCACGGACTATCAGAAGGAGAAATTCCTCAAGCCGCTGCTCAATGGCGAAAAGCGCATCTGCTATTCGATGACGGAGAAGGCCGCGGGCGCGGACGCCACCGGCATGCAGACGCGCGCGGAGAAGAAGGGCAACGATTCCTATGTCTTGAACGGCGAGAAGTGGTTCTCCTCCGCCGCGAGCGTCGCCGATATCGCGCTTGTCATGGCCAAGACCGATCCCGACGCGCCGCGGCACAAGCAATTCTCGACCTTCCTCGTCGAGCTGCCGAACCCCGGCTACAAGATCAAGCGCAACATCCCGACGATGGCGGCGGAAGGCCCGCTTTCACACATCCTCGGCGGCGGGCACGCGGAGATCGAAATCGTCGACCTTGAAGTGCCGGCGGAAAATCTGCTCGGCGGCGAAGGCGGCGGCTTCTCCATGGGGCAGCACCGGCTCGCCTATGGGCGCCTGCGGCATGGGATGCACAATGTGGCGATGGCGCAGCGCGCGCTCGATATGGCCGCCGCGCATGTAACGAACCGCACGACTTTTGGGCGCAAACTTGAAGAGCGCCAAGCCGTGCAATTCATGGTCGCCGATTGCGCGCGCGATCTCTACATCGCGCGGCTCATGCTGCTGCACATCGCCTACAAGGCCGAAAACAAGATGGATCTCCGGCAGGAAAACGGGATCGCGAAGGTGTTTCTGGCAAACATGGTTCACCGTGTGGTCGATACGGCCATCCAGCTGCACGGCGCGCTCGGCTATTCGCGCGATCTGCCGCTCGCTGGCTGGTACACGCACATCCGCTCGCAGCGGCTGGTCGACGGCCCCGACGAGGTGCACCGCTGGACGACAGGGCGCAATGTCTTGAAGGCTTTCAAGGAGACCGGCACGACGGCGGGCGCGTGCGGGGGCGACATGCTCTAGCGAAACGCCGGTTCGTCGAAGCTGCGCAACTTGCGGGAGTGGAGCGAGGCGACGTCGCGCTTCAAGAGTTCGATCGTCTCCAGCCCGATGCGCAGATGCTCCCCGATCGCGCGCTGATAGAATTTGTCAGCGGCGCCGGGGAGTTTGAGCTCGCCGTGGATCGGCTTGTCGGAAACGCAGAGCAGCACGCCGTATGGCACGCGCATCCGGAACCCCTGCGCGGCGATGACGCAACTTTCCATATCGACTGCGATGGCGCGCGATTGGGAGAGCAGAGGCCGCTCGCGCTGATAGTTGAGCTCCCAATTCCGGTCCGCATAGGAGACGACCGTCCCGGTGCGCAGGCGCCGCTTCAATTCCTCGCGGCTGTCGCCGGAGACTGCCAACGCCGCGCGATCGAGCGCGACTTGCACTTCCGCAATCGCGGGCAGCGGAATTTCGATCGGCACGCGATCGTCGAGGACTTTGTCCCGGCGCAGATACGCGTGCGCCAGCACGTAATCGCCGATGCGTTGCGTATGCCGCAAGCCGCCGCAATGGCCGATCATCAGCCAGCAATGCGGGCGCAGAACAGCAAGGTGGTCCGTGATGGTTTTCGCGTTTGAAGGGCCGACGCCGATATTGACGAGCGTCACGCCGTTCCGGTCCGGCGTCACGAGATGATAAGCCGGCATCTGATGCTTCTGCCACGGCGCGGCGAGCGCGATGGCCTCCGCGTTCTCCGTCTTGGCGTCGACGCGCACGCCGCCGGGACAAGAGAGATACCCCTCCCCGGTTTCGACCACGCGCTGCGCGCCCCAGCGCACGAATTCCTCGACGTAGCGCTGGTAGTTCGTGAACAGGATCCAGGGCTGCACGTCGCGCCATGGCGCGCCCGTGTAGTGTTCTATGCGCTTCAACGAATAATCCGTGCGCGGGCCATCGAAAAGCGCAAGCGGACGCGCGCCGTCGAGCCGCTCGACGCGCACGCCGTCCACCACCGCGTCCCCAAATTGCGCGAGCCGCGGATGGGGAAAGAAGCGTGCGAGTTCGGCGGCGGAGACTTTGTCGAGATCGAGATCGGAAGCGGCGTCCAGGCCGAAGGAATAAGGAATCTCCGCGTCGCTCGCGCGCACATCGATGGCGACGCCATAATCCTGCACCAGGAGCTTCAATTGCTCGACGATGTAGGCGCGGAAGAAGTCCGGTTGCGTCACCGAGGTGTAATAATCGCCAGGCCACGGCAGCTGCGCGTAGGCGCGCGCAAGGCGCGGCGCTGGCGCATCGTGCGCGTAGCTCACGCGCAGTTCCGGGTAGCGGAAGCGCGCGCGCTCATCGGGCGAAGGCGCGACGCCCTCTTCCACGTAACGCCGGACAGCGCGGGCCAAAGCCGCGACCGCTTCATTGTGGGTCTTTTCAAGTGCGTCCGCGGCGGCTTCGGGCGTGAGGCTCATCGCCTCGCGTTCAACGCCCGCAGCGGAGTCGCGTCAAGCGCGGCTAGTCTTCCATCGGCACGGGATCGACGAGGCGCGCGGGCCGATAGGCGGCCTTCACGATCTCGAAGCCGCCGCGATTGGGGCTTTCGGGATCGACCATCGTGTGCAGGCCGCCATTGCCGAACACGAGATTGAGCATCGGCTCATAGGGATAGGTGATCTCACACAGGATGATGCCGCGTTCCGGCAGACGCATCGCGGGCGGCAACGAGATCACGGAATTCTCCGTGCGGCCGGTCATGCCATTATGGCCTTCGCTCCACACGACGCGCGCGATTCCATCCTCATCGACGAAAATCGATGTGATGCGCACCTGAACGCCGGAGGCGTTGTCGGGATACATGAGCGGCGTCGCGGCATGCCAGAGATCTTCCAGATCCGCTTGCGTGACCATCGTATCGCGCGAGACGACGTCCGCGAGAGAAGCCGCCACGTTCTCGACGCGGCGCACCGTGTTGAGCGCGTTCGTCAGCTCGACGGCGCCGAACAAGAGAAAAAGCATGAGCGGCGTGACGAGCGCGAACTCCACGGCAGCGATGCCGCGCGTGGCGCGAAGAAAGCGGCGGATTCGTGCTCTGAGCCGCATAATCAATCTTCCTCGGGGACGGGGAAAGGCTCGTTGCGCACGAGGATGGAGGAAACCATCAGCCGGTCATCGCCGACATTGCCGAAGATCGTGCCGAAGAACGGCGTGACGATTTGCCAGCGATAGAAAGCGCGCACCAGCACGATCTCACCGGGATCGCCGGGCTGGAACGAGATCTGCCCCTGGTCCAATTCGCCGTTGCGGATTGGAGTCGGATTGGCGACGTCATTGAAGCTCTCGTAGGTGTCGACATCGACGAAGAGATTGCCGTCGCATTGCAGCGTCAGAATTTCGTTGAGCCGGCTGCACACTTCAGCGTTCACTTCGGTGGCGGAGAGGTTTTCCGTCTGCACCTGCCCGGTGCGGATGCGGCGCGCCATATCGTGCACGGCGAAATCGAGATTGGTCTGCGCCATCGCCATGAGCGAGACTTCGCCCATAGCCACGATCAGCAGAAAGAAAGGCATCGCGACGAGGCCGAACTCAACGGCCGCCGAGCCGTCCTCACGGCGAGCGAGCCTGCGCCATGCGCGGCCGATCTTGAGAATGCCCCAGCTCATGATGTGCTCCGGCGCGCGAAGGCATGCAACGCACACGCCAATTTGAGCACAAAAAGGTTTGCGGAGCGTTCAACAAGCTGGTGAACGGGCGCGTGTCCGTCCGTGTTCGGACTATTTTAACCGTGCGGTGCGGCTCAGCGGTTTCCTGCGGCCGCCTGCGCCGTGCCTTGGCGCGCGGTGATCTGTTCGTTGACGGCGTTGAAGGCCGTCGTGGTGTCGCCGATGTCGGGCCGCGGGCGGCAGACCGGGCTGCAGGTGAGCCGCGCCGTCTCCATGCCGCGCTGAACCGTGACGACGCCGCTTTCATCCGGCGTGACGGTGACGCGGCCTGAGAACAATGTCCGCCCGTTCGCGCCAATGACGACGAGATTGGTCGTGCCGTAGGAGCGCCCGGTGATGAAGAGCAGCTGCGAGTTCTGCACCGAAACGCCCGCGATCGAGGGATTGCCGATCGCGACGCCCTCGGCCGGCGCCATGAGCCGCACTGGCGCGGCCTGATCGATCGGCACGCTGATATCATGGGCGGCGGCGGCGCCGGCCATCGCGAGGAGCGCCACTGAGGCCAAAGCCAGGCGTTTCAACATGTCGAGCCGCTCCCCCGCGAAGTTAGAGCGTTGAGTTACGCCTGGATTGGTTTCTAGAGTGCTAACAGATTTCGTCAAACAATAGCCATATATAGATGCAAGATTAGATGGGACGAATGTCATTGTAGTTTATTGATATTAACTACGAATATTGCAATTGAGGCGAAAAAACGAAATCCTTTATTAGGACCGTTGGTCTATATCTTCTCGCGTCTGGACGGGCTGTCGGGTGCGACGCCGTTCCGGGCGTTGAAGCACCTGACAACGGAGCGAATACAATGTTGAAACTGCGTCGTTTCCTGAAGAACCAAGATGGCGCCACCGCGATCGAGTACGGCCTCATTGCCGCGCTCATCGGCGTCGTCATCATCTCGGCCGTCACGGCTCTCGGCACCGGCATCTCTGGCACGTTCCAGACGATCGCCGACAAGCTCGAAGCGCCGGCCACGCCGTAATTCGGCCGCTTCCGGTTGAAGCTCAGCGGGCCCGTCGCGAAAGCGGCGGGCCCGTTTGGTTGAGTGGAGCCCCGATGAGCAGCCAAGCGCCTCCCGCCCCGGACAAAACCTCCTTTTCCATCGAGATGGGGTTGGCCGCGGCGCTGATCGGCGTCGTGCTCGTCTCGCTCGTCACGGCGTTCGGCTCCTCGGTGGACACCGAGTTTACGCCCGCGCCGCAGACCTTTGACGCCGATTGGCGCGACCCCGCCGGCTAGGGCCCGGCGAACAATCCGTATTCAGACA
Source organism: Hyphomonadaceae bacterium (assembly GCA_050246475.1). GTDB lineage: Bacteria > Pseudomonadota > Alphaproteobacteria > Caulobacterales > Aquidulcibacteraceae > CADEEL01. The sequence goes on from JBFWVZ010000002.1 coordinate 399,865, forward strand.
TTCTTCACCGAATGACTTGCGAATGGACGCATGATTGCGCCCCTGCTCGTCGCGGTCGTCGCCCTGCTTCTCTTGGCGGCGGCGTTCTGGGACGTCGCAACCATGACGATCCCAAACTGGCTCTCAGCCGCAGTCGCCCTGCTTTTTCCCATCGCGGCGATCGCGGCCGGCGTTCCCTGGCACGGGATCGCATTCAACGTCGCTTTTGGCGCAGCGATGCTGCTCGGCTGCTTTTTCCTTTTCAATGCTGGGATTCTCGGCGGGGGCGACGCCAAACTCATTCCCGCCGCGGCGATGTGGACCGGCGCGGCCGGGTTTGCACCTTTCGCGCTCGTGATGGCGCTGGCCGGCGGATTGGTCGCGCTCGTCGTGGTGGCGATGCGGCGCACGATGGCGCCATCCGAAGAAAAGCCCGAATTCCTCAACCGCCTGCTCGATAAGAAACGCGGCCTCCCCTACGGCGTCGCAATCGCCGCGGGCTTCCTGCTGACATTCGCGCAAAGCCCGCTCGCGTCGCTCATTCAAGCACAGATGGGCGCGGCCGAAACCGCTCAAGCGTCGTTAACACTGCCTTAGTCCGGCGCATGATTTGGTCGAGGGCTAGGGGAAAAGCGCGCCGTCGAGGCGGGGGGTTTTGCGCATGTCGGCCCGGCAAATTATCGTTCTAGCGCTCGCAGTCGTCGCGGCGATCGGCGCGCTCTTCTTGGTGCGCGGCATGGGCCGGCCCGCTCAGCCCGCCAACGTGGCGGCGGCGAGCATACCGGGCGTGCGCGTGCTCGTCGCATCGCGCGATCTGCCCCAAGGCGCGGCGCTTTCGGGCGGTGATCTGCAATGGCGCGCGTTCCCGCAGGAGAGCATCACGCAGGCATTCGTGCGCGAAGAGGCGCAGCCTTCCGCGCCGAGCGATATGTCCGGCTGGGTTACGCGGCGTGCATTCGTCGCGGGAGAGCCTGTGACGCTCGGCAGCGTCATCAGCCCCGACGATCGCGGCTTCATGGCGGCGCAATTGCCGCCAGGCTATCGCGCCGTCTCGATCGAAATCGATCCTGACACAGCGGCGGGCAACTTTATCCAGCCGAACGACCGCGTGGACATCATTTTGACGACGCGCGTCGAAGTGGAACGCGACGGCGGCGGCACCGACCGCGAAGTCAGGACCGACATCGTTCTTGAGGATGTGCGTGTCCTGGCGATCGGCGAGCATGCGCAGACACAGCAAAGCGGCCAAGCGCCCGAGCGCGTGGACGGCGGCGTCGCGGTTCTCGAACTCAGCCAAGCGGATTCCCGCATTCTCGCTCACGCGGATGCGTTGGGCGATCTCTCTTTGGCGCTTCGCGGCGTCGAGCACGAAGCGCCCGGCATCCGCGCGGCCTCGGCTGGGCGCTCAGCCGGCGCGTTCCAGCAAAACGCGCGGCAAATGACGACAAGCGTTCGCATCCATCAATACGGCGCGGCCACCGACGCGCGCGGGGGGCACTGATCATGAAGCGGACTTTGGCCATCGCGCTTTCGGCCGCGACGGCGCTCTCCCCTGCGATCGCCAGCGCGCAAGTGGTGGATCAGACGATCCAGATCACGATGGGGGGCAATAGCGCCAACGCCGCCTCGCTCATTCTCCCGCTCGGCAAGGCCGCGATCATCGACCTGCCTTCCGATGCCCGCGACGTGCTGCTTTCAAATCCCGCGATCGCCGACGCCGTCGTGCGCACATCCCGGCGCGTGTACGTCATCGGGCGTGCGTTGGGGCAAACCAACGCCTTCTTCTTCGACGCACAGGGCCGCCAGATCGCCAACGTGGAAATTCGCGTCGAGCCGGACGTCGCGCCGCTCAACGAATTGCTTTCACGCCATGCCGCGAACACGCAGGTGCGCGCAGAAGCCGTGAACGGCTCGCTCGTTCTTTCCGGATCCGTGCGGAGCGCCTCGGAGGCCGAGCGCGTGCTGCAGATCGCCAACCGCTATATCGGCATCGCGCCGGGCGGAACGGCGACGCCGGGCGCGAACCAGCCGCAGATCGTGAACCTCATCCAGGTCGAGGGAAGCGAGCAGGTGATGGTGCGCGTGCGCGTCGTCGAGATGAGCCGCACGCTCGTCCGCCAGCTCGGCGTGAACGTCAACGCGGAGAACATTCTCAACACGCTGCTGCCGGACGACACGTTCGTGCGCGTCGCGACGCAGAACGGCTATTCGATCGCCGGGCGACTGCTCGGCGGCCTCTCCGGCACATTCGGCGTGGCGGAAAACATTCTCCAACCCTCCACCCTCACCTATCCGGGCGGCGCGGCGGGAACGACCGCGCCCGGAAACGCGGGTGTCGGGGGCTACAATTTCGACAACGGCGGCACGGCCGATCCCATCGACGATGTCGAGACACACGGCCCCGGTACGGTTCGGACCGAAAACCAAGTCGATGCGTCGATCGAAGCGTTCGAACGCGCGGGGCTTCTGCGCGTGCTCGCCGAGCCGACGCTCACAGCGATCTCGGGCGAAAGCGCCCGCTTCCTCGCCGGCGGCGAGTTCCCGGTGCCCGTGGCGGCGGACGACGGGCAGATCTCTGTCGAGTTCAAACCGTTCGGCGTTGGCCTAGGCGTTACGCCGATCGTGCTCTCGGGCGGACGCATTTCGCTGCGCCTCACCACGGAAGTCTCCGAACTCACAACCGAGGGTGCGATTTCGACGGGCGACACGCCGATCCGCAATCCTGACGGTACGACGACGATCATCCGCGGCATCACCATCCCTGCCCTGCAGGTGCGCCGCGCAGACACCACAGTTGAAATGCCATCGGGCGGCGCGCTGGTGATCGGCGGGCTCATTCAAGAGCGCACGCGCCATGCCTTCGAAGGCATTCCCGGCGTGATGAATTCGCCGATCCTCGGCTCCCTCTTCCGCTCACGCGACTTCATCAACAGCGAGACGGAGCTCGTCATTATCGTGACGCCGTATCTCGTGCGGCCGACGAACCCGAACCAGCTGCGCACGCCCGCCGACGGCTTCGTCAATCCGACGGATGCGTCCGCGATCCTTTCGGGCCGGCTCAACGCCTATTACCGCCCCTCGCAATCCCAAGGAGACGGCGAAGAACCGCCGCGCCTGCAAGGCCCTGTCGGGCACGTCATTCCATGAGGAAAACCCCATGAAGATGCGTCTCCTCTCCACCGTCGCGGGCCTTGCGGCCCTCTCCGGGCTCGCCGCGTGCGCAACGACAGCGCCGCCGGAAGTGATGAACCACCGCGGGCCCACGCTTGCGGACAATCATCAGATCAGCGTGCTCGAAGGCACCGAGCGCATGGAGATTCCGGTCGCGCCAGGCGACATGGCGCTCTCCTTCCAAGCGCAGGGCGACCTTCAGCGCTTCGCCGCGCTCTATTCGCGTCAAGGGCATGGCCCGATCGTGATTTCGACGCCGCAAGGCAGCGAGAACTCCGATGAAGCCGCGCGCATCGCGCAGCAAGCGCGCATGACGCTCTCGCAGAGCGGCGTGCCCTACGGCGCAATCGCGGGTGCGATCCATGAATCTCAGCCGGGCGAGAACGCGCCGGTGATCGTCTCGTTCATGCTCTACGAGGCGCATGCGCCCGAATGCGCGCCGATCTGGTCCCAGGATTTGGCGCACCCGGCCGGCAACACGGCGACCTATGAAAGTTTCGGCTGCTCGGCGGCGGCCAATCTCGCCGCCATGATCGAGGATCCGCGCGATCTGCTGCGCCCGCGCGATGAGACGCCGCGTGATGCGGCGCGCCGCGCTGTGGTGCTCGGCCACTACCGCGAAGGCGAAGTGACGGCTTCCGATCGAAGTGAGGACGAACGCGTGCGCGTCAGCGACGCGGTGAATTGAGGCGACGATGACGATTAAGCCGAACGAAGCGGAAAATCTCTGGAGCGTCGGCGGAGTCGACGAGCCGGAATTCGTGCTCGAAGAGGATGACGCCTTCGGCCTCGGCGGCATCGAAACGCTTGAAACGATCGAGAGCGTGGAAGCGCCGCCTTTCGAGGATATCGAGAGCATCGAGCCTGACGCCGGGTTCGCGGCCAATGACGATGAGCCAATCCTCGCCGCGCCAACCATGGCGCCGGCGGCGGCCATCCCGCTGCCGTTGGGCGATGACGTCGTCACGGATCAGCCGCTGCCGCGGATCACAATTCACGCATTTTGCGATCGGCCCGAGATCGCACGCCTCATCGATCAATCGGCTCAAGATCGCCGCCTCTCAAAGGCGCAGATCAAAGTCGAAATGGGTGGGATTGACGCGGGCATCGCGCGCCTCGCGGCTCAGGCGTCGCCCAATCTTCTGATCATCGACACGATCGCGCAAGGCCCGGATATGCTCGCCGCGCTCGACCGGTTGGCCGAGGTGGTGGAGGAAGGCGCCAAGGTCGTCATCATCGGCGCCGTCAACGACATCACGCTCTTCCGTGAACTGATGAGCCGCGGGGTCGCTGAATACATCGTGCCGCCGCTGCAGCCCTTGCAGCTCATCCGCACAGTCTCACAGCTCTACGCCAATCCGGAAAAGCCTTATCTTGGCCGCCTGATCTCGATTGTCGGCGCGCGGGGGGGCGTGGGCGCTTCGACGCTGGCGCACAATATCGCGTGGTCGATCTCGGAACGGCAGGAAGCGGGCGCGACGCTGGTCGATCTCGATCTCTCGTTCGGCACGGCGGCGCTCGATTTCAACCAGGACCCCGGCCAGACGATCGCTGAAGCCTTGCTTCAGCCTGATCGCGCCGACGAGGTCTTCCTCGACCGCATCATGACGCGGCAGACGCCGCGCCTTCAGATCTTTCCCGCGCCCGGCAAGCTGGAGCGCGAGTACGAATTGGGCGCCGACGCATTCGAAACGGTGATCGAGCGCATCCGCCGCGGCGGGCCGTTCGTCGTGCTCGACTTGCCGCACGTGTGGACGCCGTGGGTGAAGCAAACACTGCTCGCCTCCGACGACGTGGTGATTGTGGCGGCGCCTGATCTCGCATCATTGCGCAACGCAAAGAATCTCGTCGATCTCATGAAGGCCGCACGGCCTTACGACAATCCGCCGCGCATCGTTCTCAACATGGTCGGCGTGCCGAAGCGGCCGGAAGTGCCGCAGAAGGATTTCGCCGAAGCGCTCGGCCTTGAGGTCGCGTGCTCGATTCCGTTCGAGCCCGCCCTCTTCGGCGTAGCGGCAAACAACGGCCAAATGATCGGCGAGACGGCTGGCGCGACGAAGACCGCGCTCATGGTCGATGATCTGGCTGCAGCGTTAACGGGCAGAAAGCCGGTTGAGCAGAAGCGCGCAAGTTCGCGCATTCCATTCCTCAAGCGGTAAGGCTCAATGTTCGGCAAGCGCAGCACTGGAGATACAGGCGCGGCCTCCGCGCCGACGCCCGCGCCGCTTTCAGCGCCCGCGGCGCCGCTCACTCAGGCCGCGCCCAATCCCGCGCCACGCCCAACGCCGCGCCCCGCGGCGCCTCCGCCTCCCGCGCCGCGCGCGAAAGCCGCGCCTCCGCCGCCGACCGAACAGGAAAGCGCGGCCGAATTCCGCTCCGACGCTTATTACCGCGTCAAATCCACGATCTTCAACGCGCTGATCGAAACGATCGATCTCGCGCAGCTTGCGCAGCTCGACCCCGAAAGCGCTCGCGACGAAATCCGCGACATCGTCGCGGAAATCATCTCGATCAAGAATGTCGTTATGTCGATCTCCGAGCAGGAAGCGTTGCTCGACGACATTTGCAACGACGTGTTGGGCTATGGCCCGCTCGAGCCCCTGCTCGCACGCGACGACATCGCCGACATCATGGTCAATGGCGCGGGCACGGTGTTCATCGAGGTCGCCGGCAAGGTCTCCAAGACGGGCGTGCGCTTCCGCGACAACGGGCAGCTGATGAACGTCTGCCAACGTATTGTTTCTCAAGTCGGCCGGCGGGTCGATGAGAGTTCGCCGATATGCGACGCGCGCCTGCCGGACGGTTCGCGCGTCAACGTGATCGCCCCGCCCCTCGCCATCGACGGGCCTACGCTCACGATCCGGAAGTTCAAGAAGGACAAGCTCAAGCTCCAGCACTTGGTGGAGTTCGGTTCGATCTCGCCGGCGGGCGCGAAGATCCTTCAGATCATCGGCGCGTGCCGCGCCAACACGCTGATCTCCGGCGGCACAGGTTCGGGCAAGACGACGCTCTTGAACACGCTCACCGCCTTCATCGATCCGGGCGAGCGCATCATCACGTGCGAGGACGCGGCGGAGCTGCAGCTGCAACAGCCGCACACGGTGCGCCTGGAGACGCGGCCGCCCAACCTTGAAGGCACAGGCACGGTGACGATGCGCGATCTCGTCAAGAACTGCCTGCGGATGCGGCCGGACCGGATCATCGTCGGCGAAGTCCGCGGCCCTGAAGCGTTCGACCTGCTGCAGGCGATGAACACGGGCCACGACGGTTCGATGGGGACGCTCCACGCCAACAGCCCGCGCGAAGCGCTTTCGCGTTTGGAATCCATGATCACGATGGGCGGCTTCACGCTGCCGCCCAAGACGATCCGTGAAATCATCGTCTCCTCCGTCGATGTAGTGGTGCAGGCGGCGCGCCTGCGCGACGGCTCGCGCCGCATCACCCACGTCACCGAAGTGATGGGTCTCGAGGGCGAGACGATCATCACACAGGACATTCTCGTGTACGAAATCACGGGCGAAGACCAGAACGGCAAGATCATCGGGCGTCACCGCTCGACGGGGATCGGCCGTCCGCGCTTCTGGGAGCGGGCGCGCTATTTCGGCTTAGAAAAAGAACTCGCCGCCGCGCTCGATGAGGCGGAGGCGGTCTAATGGATCCCGCAATCATCGTCGCTGTGCTTGCGTTTCTCGTGATCGGCGGCGTCGGCTACGCGTTTTCCTCGACCGGGCCCGATGCGACGCGCGCAAAGAAGCGCGCGAAGGAGATGACGGTCAAGAAAACACGGCGCAGCGAGAACGAAGCCGCGACCGCCAAGCGCCGCCAAAGCATGCAGGACGCGCTCAAGGAGCTCTCCCTCGCGGAAAAGAAGCAGCGCAAGGCGCGCGTCTCCGTGAAGGGGCAGATCGAGCAAGCGGGGCTGCGCTTCTCGGAGCCCGTGTTTTGGATCGGCTCCTTAGTGCTCGGGCTCGTCTTCGCCGGGGGCGGCTATCTGCTCAACCAACACATCCTGGCGCCGATCGCGGGCTTCATCATCGGCGGGCTTGGCCTGCCCCGCTGGGCGCTCAAATTCATGATCGGCGGCCGGCAGAAGAAGTTCACCAACCAGCTTGCCGATGCGATCGACATGATCGTTCGCGGCGTGAAGAGCGGCCTGCCGCTCAATCAGTGCCTGCGCATCATCGCGTCCGAAAGCCCCGAGCCGCTCAAGACGGAATTCCAAAACTTGGTGGACGGCAACGCCATGGGCGTGCCGCTCGATCAAAACCTCGCCCGCATGTTCGAGCGCATGCCGCTGCCGGAAGTGAATTTCTTCGGCATCGTGCTGGTCATCCAGCAGAAGACGGGCGGCAATCTGTCGGAATCGCTGGGCAATCTCTCTGCCGTGCTGCGGGCGCGCAAAATGATGCGCGCGAAGGTGAACGCGCTTTCCTCAGAAGCGAAAGCCTCCGCCGGCATCATCGGTTCGCTCCCCTTTATCGTGATGGCGCTCGTTTACATGATGCGGCCCGATTATATGGGCCTCCTCTTCACGACGCCCACGGGCAATCTCCTCCTCCTCATCTCAGCGGTGATGATGTCGATGGGCATCCTTACCATGCGCAAGATGATCAACTTCAAGTTCTAGGCGCGATCGATGAGCCTCATCCGAACGATCACCGATCCCGCCACGATCGCCGGCGTGCTGGCCGCGGGCGCCTGCTTCGCCACCGTCGTCACGATCGCGGCGCCGATGCTAGCGCAAGATCGCTTAGGTTCGCGCCTCAAAGAGGTTGCGCGCAAGCGCGAGGAATTACGCAAGAAGAGCCGCGCCGATCTCAACAAGGCAAACCCGCAGCTCGTGCGCCCCGGCGCGCACCGCACCATCACCGGCATCGTGGACAGGCTGCAATTGCAGCGGCGTCTCGCCGACGATACGCTGAACGAGAAGCTCATCCGCGCAGGCATGCGCGGGCCCGCGGCGCAGACGACATTCTATTTCTACCGCGCCGCGCTGCCGATCGCGTTCGGCCTTGCGGCCTTCTTCTATCTGACGTTCTTCGGCGACCGGCTGGGCGTTCCGGGCAATTTCCGCATGGCCATCATTACGGCCTTCGTGGCGATCGGCTTCTACGCTCCGAACATCTACCTCTCCAACCGCGCCACGAACCGGCGCCAGAAGATCATGCAGGCGTTTCCAGACAGCCTGGACATGCTGCTCATCTGCGTGGAGAGCGGCATGTCGATCGAAATGGCGCTGCAGCGCGTCGGCCACGAGATCGCGCCGGCCTCGGTTGAGTTGGCGGAGGAATTGTCGCTGACAACGGCGGAGCTTTCCTATTTGCCCGAGCGGCGGATGGCGTACGAAAACCTCGCGCGGCGAACCAATCATCCAGGCGTCAAGTCTGTCGCGCTCGCGCTGACACAGGCGGAGAAATACGGCACGCCGCTCGGCAATGCGTTGCGCGTGATGGCCAAGGAAAACCGCGATCTGCGTCTCTCCGAAGCCGAGAAGAAGGCTGCCGCCCTCCCCGCCAAGCTCACGGTGCCGATGATCATCTTCTTCCTGCCCGTGCTCTTCATGGTGATCATGGGCCCGGCGATGATCCAAATTTCGGATCTGATGAACAAGTAAGAGCGCTAACGCACGCGCCCGTCAGCCCACACTTTGTCGGTGATGAGCCAGCGCTCATTCACATGAAAGAACGTGAACACGGTCGTTGAGGGCGTGGAGGGCTTGTCCACGCGCACATAGGCGAGTTCGCCGTTGATGATCTGAACGTCCGCGATCTGCCGGTCGTCGTCATAGCCTGGAAGCGGGCCGGGCTTGATGCGTTCAATGAACGCCGCCTTGCCTTCGCACACCATTCGTCCGTCTTCGTGGTTCTTCATGTGCCAGCTGTCATCGAAGATGCGCGCGATCGTCTCCGGATCGCCGTCGCGAACTGCTGCGTAGTATGCCGCGAGCGTCTCAAGGACGCTGGAGGCCGGCAGATCCGGATTGAACCGCACTTGACGCCCCAGCGCCGAGCCCGCGGCTTCACCGGCGATGCGCCATGCCCCGCGCTCATCGCGCAGCAGAAAGACGAGCGATGAGAGGCCCTGGCCCCAATCGTCAAGCCGCGCGATGGCCAATTGCTCGAAGCACATCTGCACCTGGCTGAGGCTGCGTATCGGCGCGTCAGCCAGCATTGCGCCATCGCGCGTCGCCGCAACGGCGCCGCGCAGGAGGTGCTTGTGGTGATAGATCGGCGCCTGCAACGCGCTCAGGCCGCGCATGTCTCGCTCAGTGCGCGCGCGCTCATAGCGCTGAACGACAGCCGCTACGCCGCCGACCCCTTCCTCCGTGCGTGCCGGCGCACACACTAGGTCCGTCTGACTCATTCCGCCCTCCTGCCCGGCTGAGTAGCGCCTGCCGCACGAGATATCCGCGCGTTTTATTTGCACGGCACGCAATAATCCTGCATGGCAATGGAGATGGATGAGCGGGATCAGCGGATCGCCGCCGCGCTCGAGGCGGATGCGTGGCTCACTTACGCCGCGCTTGGCCAGCGCGTGCATCTTTCGGCGAGCGCGGTGCAGCGGCGCGTCGAGCGTATGATCGCCGATGGGATCATTCTCGGCGCGCGGGCCGAGATCGCGCCGACGGCGCGTGGGCGGCCGCTGCGGCTCTTCGCGCTCGTCGAACTGCGCGACGAGTCCGCAAGCTCGCTCGACGCCTTCGCCAAGAAGCTCGCGAAGGAGCCTGATGTGATCGAGGCGCACTACGTCGCGGGGCCGAGCGATGTGATCATTGTCCTGCAATGCGCGAGCATGGAGGAATACGCGGCCTTCGCGGCCAAGCATCTGAACGGCAGCCCGCTCGTGCGGCGCTACAAGACGCTCACCAGCCTGCGGACGTTCCGTTAGCGCTAGTTCGAACCGCGCATATCGTCCCAGCGGCGCCCGTCGCTCAGCAGGCTGCGCATGTAGGCTATGTTGGCTTGCGCCATTTGCGGGGGCAGATCGACACGCGCGAGCTGCTCGGCCTCGCTGAAGCGGCCTTGCAGGCCGATCGCGAGCGCGAGATTTTGGCGCGCCTCGGGCGGCGCATTGGGCATCGCGGTGACCTGGCGCAGGATGCGCTCGGCCTCGGCGGGATCGCCCGCCATCAGGTGCGAGACGGCGAGGTTCGTCATTACGCTCGGTTCGTTGGGCTCGATCGCGAGCGCCTCTTGGTAGGCGGCGCGCGCTTCCGTCGTGCGTCCCGCCCGATCGAGCGCCACGCCCAGAGAGGAACGGGCGCGCCAATTGCGCGGATCGGAGGCTGCGACGAGCGCCAGCGGACGGATCGCATCGCTGGTGCGGCCCGAGGCCAGGAGCGCAAGCCCGAGCGTGCGCGTGAGCGGAATATCGCCTTCATGCGATTGCAGCGCCGTGGCCGCGACTTGTGCGGCGCGGTCAGGCCGGGCGCCCATGCGCAATGCCTCAGAGAAGCGTTGCGCCGCTTCAAGGTCTTCCGGAAATTGGGTGTACTCGCGCGCCCAGAACGTCATCTGCGTGAGCGCATCCTGGCGCGCAATCGCTTGGCGCGCATCGCGGTCGATCCGGGGGCGCTCGGCGCGATCGGCGCGCTCGCGCGCGGGCGCGGCGCCGGTCTGGGCGCCCTCGCCTGTCGTTGCGCACGCCGTGGCGGCAGAAAGCGCCGCGAGTGCGGCGAGGCGCATGAGATCCTTGGCCATGACAGCGAATCCTTTGGTTCGCAGGCTCGCGCGCGCCGGCTCAACAAAGCTTTAATGCGATTGGCCCAAGCGGACGCTATAGAGCGGCGATGAGCGATCTTCCCTTCATCTTGGATCAGAGCCAATCGGCGGCGCCGATCCACGCTATGCGGCCGGCGGAGTGGGCCGCCTGGATCGAGAATCGTGCGGACTCTTTGAAACGGCTCGCCGCCGCGCAGGATTTCCGCGCACAGGCGGCGCGCATCCTCGTCGTGCCGGGCACGGACGGCTCGATCGAGCGTGTTCTCTTCGGGCTGGGCGAGCGCACCAGCGCCATGATCTTTGGCGCGCTGGCGCAACATTTGCCGAGCGGCGATTACCGCATCGCCGCCGCACCCAAGGAATTCGCGCCAACCTACATCGCGACGGCCTGGGGCCTCGGGGCCTATGCCTTTGACAAATACAAGCCGCGCAAGCGCGCGGCGCCTAGATTGGTGATGCCTGAAGGCGCCGACGCCGCGGATGTCGAGCGCATGGCCGCCGGCGCCTGGCTGGTGCGCGATCTCGTCAACACGCCGGCCAACGATATGGGTCCGGAGAAACTACACGCCGCCGCCGAAGCGATTGCGGCAAAGCATGATGCGCGCTTCGAAGCGATCGTCGGCGATGCGTTGCTGAGCGAGCGCTTTCCGCTCATCCACGCGGTTGGGCGCGCGGCGGCGGAGGCCCCTCGCCTTCTGCATCTGAGTTGGGGGCTAAGCGAGGCGCCGTGCGTCGCGCTCGTCGGCAAGGGCGTGACGTTCGACACCGGCGGACTCGATCTCAAGAACGATTCCGGCATGCGCCTGATGAAAAAGGACATGGGCGGCGCGGCGCACGCGCTCGCGCTCGCGCGCATGGTCATGCAGGCGGAATTGCCGGTTCGGCTGGAACTCTTCATTCCCGTCGCCGAGAACGCCGTCTCGTCCAACGCATTCCGTCCCGGCGACATCATCGCCAGCCGCAAGGGCTTGAGCGTCGAGGTGGACAACACCGATGCGGAGGGGCGGCTCATCCTCGCCGATGCGCTCACGCGGGCGTGCGAGGAACGGCCGCAACTCATGTTCGACTATGCGACGCTGACGGGCGCGGCGCGCGTGGCGCTCGGACCCGATCTGCCGCCGATGTTCACCGATGACGAAGCGCTCGCATCCGATCTCGCGAAAGCATCGGCCGAAACGCACGATCCGCTTTGGCGCATGCCGATGTGGGCGCCCTACGATCCCGACATGGACAGCCCCATCGCCGACATCAAAAACACCGGCGACGCAGGAATGGCCGGGGCAATTTACGGCGCTCTGTTCTTGAAGCGCTTCGTGGACGCGAAAACGTGGGCGCATTTCGACGTCTACGCGTGGACGCCGAAGGAGCGGCCGGGGCGCCCGCCCGGCGGAGACGCGCACGCTTTGCGCGCCTCCTGGCGTGTGCTCAAGCAGCGCTTTGGCAAGCAATCCTGATCACTTCACCGCAATCGCCTCGATCTCAATCTTGAGCGCGGGATTGGCGAGGCCCTTGACGATCAAGAGCGTTGCGGCGGGCGGCGGCGCCGAGAGCGCGCTTGCGCCGCCGGCCATGAAATCTCCCATGTGCGCTTGATCGGTCAGATAGATCGTGTATTTCGCGACGTCCGCGATCGTCATGTCCGCGCCGGCGAGCACATCCTTCAGATTGCCGATCGCCACGCGCGTCTGCTCGGCGACATCCTCCGGCACGCTCCCGTCTTTCCGAACGCCGACTTGTCCGGACACGAAGAGCATTCGGCCGATGCCGGATGCTTCGACGCCGTGGCTATAGACGCCCGGGTCGGCTGCGCCGTCGGGATTGAATTTTCTGAGCATGTCTTTCTCCACTACCCATTGGGCTTCCTAAGTGCGCGCAACCGATCGAACTCCGCGCGAATGACGTCGCCTCGGCGCTGATCGAACCGCCCTGCGCGCGAAAGCACGAGCATGCCTTGATAGAGCAGCAGCAAGCGCAGCGCCGTTTCCTGCGCGTGTGCAGAACTGATTTCACGCGCGATGAGCGCGCGCATGTTTTCTTCAAGCGGCGCCCACGCATCTGTGATGTGCTTGGATGCGATGGAGGGCGCCGGCCCGAACTCGACTGCGCTGTTGGTCGCCAAGCAGCCGCCGCCGTCCGTCATCGGCGCTTCAAGCAATGAGAGAAAAAGATTCTCCAGATCATCGAGCGTCGCGCCCGGCCCCGCATACAATTCGATCCGTGGACGGACGAATGCGGAAACATAGAATGCGAACGCAGCCTCGAAGAGTCCGCTCTTGTCGCGATAGGCGTTGTAGAGGCTGCCCGACGTGAGCCCTGTGGCGCGCTCGAGATCGCGGATTGACACTCCCGCGAAACCTTCGTGCCGGAACGCGTGCATCGCTTGTGTGAGAACGGCGGTCTCATTGAAGGCGCGGGGGCGGGCCAAGGCGGCTCCTCGTTTTGTATCGTTTGTTTTATAACAGCCGATCCAAAACCAGTCAACCGCAACCTACCCACAAGATATTGCGGGTCCGGGTTGTTCTGGACCCCAAATAGGGTAGCCTCCGACTCATCGAGCGACTCGGAGGGCGGCTGCGATGGGTTTTGAACTGGACCGGTCCCGCGCATTGGACCTGTGGCGCAACGTGACGGTGATGAGCGTGCGCGGCGACGAGCCGGACCTCACCGCCCGCCAGCTTGCGGTGCTGATGACGGTGCACCTCGGGGCCCCGCCTCATACTGTGCGCGGGCTCGCCGCAGCGCTCAAAGTGGGCAAGCCCGCCATCACCCGCGCGCTCGACACGCTGTCGCGCTACGAGCTCGTCACGCGCCGGCGCGACCCGGAGGACGGGCGCAATGTGCTCGTCGAAAAGACGGAAAAAGGCGCGTTTTATCTCTCAGAGCTCGGCGACATGATCTCTCATCGCGCCGCTGAGCTTTATGTCGAGCCAAGGGCGGTCGAGCCCGCGCTTTGAGCCGCGACGCGCGGCTCACCCCGGCGCGCGCGGACATCGCCGCGGCGCATCTTAAAGGCACGGTTGATGCGGCGCGCTTTGTGGAAGGCGCGCCGCACCAGACCATCGTTCCCGCCGCTGCGTTGCGCGAAACTCAACGCGACGACGCGCGGCTTGAGACGCAAATTCTCTTCGGCGAGACGTTCATCGTCTATGATGCGCGGGACGGCTGGTCCTGGGGCCAGAACGCGGGGGACGGTTATGTCGGCTACGTTCGGAGCGAGGCGTTCGCGACGCTCGCGATCGCGCCGACCCACCGCGTGAACACACTTCGCACGATCGCGTTCGCGGCGCCCGATGTAAAAGCGCCTCCCCTCTTCTTCCTCTCGCTCAACGCGAAGGTCACGCCGGATGAGGTGAGCGAGCGCTTCGTGCGCGTTGCGCGCGGCGGATGGATGATCGGCGCGCATCTGGACCCGATCGACGCGCATGAAGACGATTTCGTCGCCGTCGCAGAGCGCTTCGCGGGAACACCCTATCTCTGGGGCGGCAAGGATTCCCTTGGCATCGATTGTTCGGGGTTGGTCCAAACCTCGCTCGAGCGCGCCGGGCGCCAAAGTCCGCGCGATTCCGACATGCAGGAAGAGGCCCTCGGGCGCGCGATTCCGCTCGACTTCTCGGCGCTTCAGCGCGGCGATCTCGTCTTCTGGGACGGCCATGTCGGGATCATGCGCGACGCGGCGCGCCTGCTTCACGCGAACGCCCATCACATGAAGGTGGAGAGTGAGCCGCTGGAACAAGCCATGGCGCGCATCGAACCCATCGCCGGGCCGGTTCGCACGATCCGGCGGCTTTAGCCGGGCGGCGTCTCCGCGCCTTGCGCAGGCGCGGCCCCTTCAGCGGGCGCGCCTTCCGCCGCGGCCGGCTCAGGCTCCGGCAGCGGCGTAGGCAAAGGCGGCGGGTTCGGCGCGATGGAACGCAGATAGGCGATGACCGCAACGCGGTCGTCCGTGTTGCGGATGCCGGCGAACGCCATGGAGGTGCCGCGCACGACTTGCGAAGGCGAGCGCAAGAAATCGTTCAGCGTATCGTAGCTCCACGCGCCGCCATGCGCCTGCATCGCGCCCGAATAGGTGAAGCCCGCGTGGCTGGCGGCGGCGCGGCCGAACACGTCATGCAAATTGGGACCAATGCGGTTGGGTCCGCCCGCTTCGAACGTGTGGCACGATGTGCAGATGCCGTGCGCCCGCTCTCCGCGCGCGACGAGAGCGGCGTAGCCGGCCTCGTCGGCGAACAGGCGACCGAAATCGGGCGGCGCTTCCTGGGCGGGGCCGCCCGCGCTTCCCGTCTCGGCCACTTCGGGCAGATACCCCGCCTTTTCGGGATAGTGCGGCGCGAAATGGGAGCCGACCAAAGTGCCCACAACCATGACGCCCAGCACCGAGCCCAACACCGCGCCCGCGATGGAGTTCACTTTGAGATCGCTCATGCGTGGATCCTGGCCCCGAGTCGGCGCTGCGCCGCGGGCCGCTTTATACGCGAGGGGCGGGAGAGGCCAAGCGCGTCGCTTCGCCCCAAGCCGGATGACGCCCGCCCCGGCGCGTTCTAAAGCCCACGGCCCATGACCCTTGTCGTCATCCCCGCCCGCATGGCGGCCACGCGCCTTCCCGGCAAGCCGCTGGCCGACATACACGGCCGCCCGATGATCGCCTGGATGGTTGAGATCGCGCGCGCGGCGGACGTGGGCCCTGCTCTCGTCGCGGCGGGCGACCAAGAGATAGCGGCCGCAGCCCGGGCAGCGGGCGGCGAGGCGGTGCTGACCGACCCAGCGTTGCCTTCGGGAACGGACCGGGTTCATGCGGCCGCCGCCGGGTTCGATCCCGCCGGCGCACACGACATCGTCGTCAATTTGCAGGGCGACATGCCTACGTTTCCGCCTGCTTACATCGCGCGCGCCGTTGAGTTGCTGGCACGGTCCGGCGCGGAGATCGCGACGCTCGTCTCCCCAAGTGACGCCCCTGCGGATCGCGACAATCCGAACGTCGTCAAGGCGATCGCGTCACTCCAAGGCGACGAAGGCCGGGCGCTCTATTTTACACGCGCGCCCGCGCCCTCCGGCGATGGGCCGGTCTGGCGCCATGTGGGGCTCTACGCATATCGCCGCGCGGCGCTCGCGCGCTTCGTAGCCGCGCCGCCCTCGCCGCTCGAAGAGCGAGAGAAGCTCGAACAGCTGCGTGCGTTGGAAATGGGAATGACGATCGCCGTCGGCGTCGTGCCCGACTTTCCAAAAGGCGTGGACGGCCCCGCCGATCTGGAAGCGGCGCGCGCCGCGCTCAGCCGTGATGGGCGGGCGTAAGCGCCTGATGCCGGATGTGACGGACAACGCCTGAGAACAGCTGCCCGTCCGGGTACTTGAACTCGAAGAGCCCACGCGGGGTCATTGTGCAGGCCGCGGGCAAAAGAACCAGAGAGGCCGCCAGCGTCCAGCGCAGCGTACGCGGCGCAAGCGCCGCGCGAACGACTTTGAGCGCCCCCGCGCGCGCGGCGGGACCCAGCATCGCGAAGGCGGCGTAAGCGTAGGCGCGCGCATTGAACGGATTGAGCCGCAACGACCGCTTGAGCCCATCCCAGCCCAGGCGCTCCTGACCCGCGCCGAAGCGCGCGCGCGCGATCTTGGCCAAGCGGTAGCTCATGCGCCTGCACGCAAGCGGGGCC
This sequence comes from Hyphomonadaceae bacterium, assembly GCA_050246475.1. Lineage (GTDB taxonomy): Bacteria > Pseudomonadota > Alphaproteobacteria > Caulobacterales > Aquidulcibacteraceae > CADEEL01. The sequence goes on from JBFWVZ010000002.1 coordinate 416,384, forward strand.
AGTTCGGGATGGCGGGCGATTGCAGCGGCGGTTCCAGCCGTCATCGCGCGCTCCCACCCGTCCAACGCCGCGCTCAACGAATTGGCGCGGATGCGCTTGCGGATGAGCGGCGCGGCGACGCAATGGAGGCGCGCGCCGGCCGCGGCCGCGCGCAAGACAAAATCGGTGTCCTCGAAGAGCCGCAGGGCTTCGTCGAATCCGCCGATCTCACGAACGAGCCGCGTCCGCATGAGAATGCTCGACGGCATGACCGGCGCATCGAACAGGAAATAGCGGCGCAGAATGTCGGGCCCCGCGCCATTGAGGACGCGCGGCCGGATGTGCGCGCCCGGCTCTCCGTCACGGACGAACTCAATAAACTCGCCATAGACGAGGCCGGCGCCAAGATCGGCTGCAACGGCCGCGAATTGCCGCGCAAGCTTATCGGGCGCCCAGAGATCGTCCCCATCGAGGAATGCGACCCATTCCGTGTCTATTCTGGCGAGCCCGGTGTTGCGCGCCGCCGAGACGCCGCCCGGTTCGGGCCGGACGACGAGGTCTATGAGGGGGCAACGGGCGGCTTCGGCGCGCACGCGATCGGGAGATTCGTCGCGCGAGCCGTCATCCACGACGACGATCTTGGCGATGCGGGCGAACGCCGTCTGGTTAATCACACTGGCGATCGCGGAGGCGATATAAGCGCCCTCGTTGTGGCACGTGATGAGGACGGATACGTCCTTCTTCATCAATCTTCCCCGCATCACGCCGCGTTCTGCGACGGCTTCACCATGCAAGGAGCGCGCAACAACGCCATCGTTGCGAACGCCGCTGCGTCGTTTTGCGCGCCGGCGCCGACGCGATGGTCAATTTCGCCTGACGCGCGCATCAACCGCTTCTTGCTCAGGCGATAACGCGCGGTGCGCGAATTTCCGTCGCGGGCCAGACGCAAAGGGCGCGCTAGGCGTTCGCCGCGCGCTGCGCTAACGCTCCAATTGCATGAAAGAAAAAATCTCCTTCCAAGGCGAACCTGGCGCCAACTCGCACATTGCATGCGCGGAGGCGCGGCCCGATCACGAGCCGCTGCCTTGCGCGACGTTCGAAGACGCGTTTGCCGCGGTGAATGAGGGGCAGGCTGCGCTCGCCATGATTCCGATCGAAAACTCGATCGCCGGGCGCGTGGCCGATATTCACCATCTCCTGCCGCATTCGGGGCTCTCAATCGTCGGCGAGCACTTCCTGCCGATCCATTTTCAGCTGATGGCCTTGAAGGGCGTGAAGCTCGAAGAACTGAAGACGGTGCAGAGCCACATTCACGCGCTCGGCCAATGCCGCAACATCATCCGCAGGCTGGGCTTGAAGGCCATCGTCGCGGGTGACACGGCCGGCTCCGCACGCGAGGTGGCCGAGTACGAGGATCGCACGCGCGCCGCGCTCGCGCCCAGAATGGCCGCGCCGCTCTACGGGCTCGATATCCTCGCCGAGGACGTCGAGGACGAGCACTCGAATACGACCCGCTTCATCATCCTCTCCAAGACGCCGCACATTCCCGCGCCCAACGGCCCGACAGTGACGAGCTTTATCTTCCGTGTGCGGAACGTGCCGGCCGCGCTCTACAAGGCGATGGGCGGGTTTGCGACGAACGGCGTCAACATGACGAAGCTCGAAAGCTATCAGCTCGACGGCAGCTTCACCGCCACGCAATTCTACGCGGACATCGAGGGCCACCCGGACGAGCGCCCCGTGCAACTTGCCCTTGAGGAGCTTCAGTTCTTCTGCACGGAGTTCCGCATCCTCGGGGTTTACCCCGCCGCCCGCTTCCGCGGGGGGTAACGCCCGCGCGCGAAGCGGCGTAGTCTCCGATCAAGTGAAGACCGAGGAGCTCATAGACGCGCTCGCCGAAGGCGAGGAGAACGGGCGGCGCCCGCGCGGCTGGCGCGCGCTGCTCATTGCGGTTTGCGCAGGCCTGGTGCTGGCGGTGCTGCTTCTCGTGACCGGGCTCGGCATGCGGCCAGACATTGGAACCGCAATGATGCCCGTGATGTGGAAGGCGGGCTTCTCGGCCGCGCTGGCGGCGGCGGCGCTGCCGGTCCTGCTGCGGCTCGCCGCGCCGGGGCGCCCGCTCGGATGGCGCCTCCTCGCCTATCTCGGCTTCGCCGCGATTGCGCTCACCGCGGGCGCGATCGCGCTCATGGGCGAAGCGCCGGGCGAGCGGATGCAAGCGTGGACGGGCGGCGGTTTCCCCTGGTGCCTTGTCATCGTGCCGCTGCTGGCCGCGCCGACGGCTGCGCTGCTGATCTGGCTCGTGCGCGGTCTCGCGCCGACATCTCTCACGGCGACGGGCGCAGCGATCGGCGCGGTGGCGGGGGGAATCGGCGCGCTGGCGTATTCGATGTATTGCCCGATCGATTCCGTCGCCTTCGTGACGACGTGGTATTCCGTCGCGATCGGCCTTTGCGCGGCGCTCGGCGCGCTCGTCGGGGGCCGGCTTTTGCGCTGGTGACGTAACCACGCACGCGCAACACGCGAATGATCCGGCAAAAGGATCACGCCGATGTTCAACCTCATTCGCCGCTACGCGACGCCCGCGTTTTCGCTTTTCGCGAGCGCCGTCTTCCTCGACAGCCTGCGTTACAAATTCACCAATCACCCCAACACGCAGGAAATCTTTGGGCGCCTCAACGATTGGGCCGCGAGCTTAGGCGCGGGCGGGCTCTTCGCGCAAACGGGGCTCTTCTCACAGTACGTGATCGGCACGGCCGAGCTTCTCGCCTCTTCGCTGCTGCTCATCGGCATCTGGCCGCGCTTCCGCCGCATCCATGCGCTCGGCGCGCTCATCGCCTTCGCGGTGATGAGCGGGGCGGTCTCCTTCCATCTCTTCACGCCGCTCGGCGTTGACCCGAACAATGACGGCGGCGGCCTCTTCGCCGCGGCGTTGACGATCTGGGCGACTTCGCTCGGCCTTCTCATCGTGCGGCGCAACGAACTCATCGCCGTGGCGCGCGAGATCGCGGCGGTGCTCGTGCCGCCGTCCGCACAACAGCAAGCTCAACGCAGCGCCACGCCGGCGCGCGCCTGATATGGAGAGTCCCATGCTTCGCACACTGATCGTATCGCTGGCGCTGACGCTGGGCGCAGCCTTCGCCGCCGTCTCACCCGCCGCCGCCCAGCAAGCGCCGGTGCATACGGGGCTGCTCTCCAACGTCGCCGCCGGCGGCTATGACGTCGTTGCGTACTTCACCGACGGGCGCCCCGTGCGCGGCAGCGCGCAGCACCGCATCATGCACCAAGGCTACGAGTATCGCTTTGCGAACGCGGCGCACCTTGCGCAATTCCGCGCCAACCCCAGCGCCTACCTGCCGCAATATGGCGGCTATTGCGCCTGGGCCGTTTCGCAGGGCTACACGGCGGCGGGCAACCCCAATCACTGGCGCATCGTCGATGGACGGCTCTACCTCAACTATAACGGCGATGTGCAGCGCCGCTGGGAGCAAGACATCCCCGGCCACATCAGCCGCGCCAACGGCAATTGGCCAAGCGTGCTTCGCCGCTGATCATTCCTCGAACGCCCAAGCCTTCAGGATGTGATGCGCAATCGCGAGCGGCGGCGGCGCGAAAGCGTCTGGGTGTTTGCCCTGCACGAGGAGCTTCGCCTCGTCCCGTGTGAACCAGCGCGCTGACTCAAGCTCTTCCATGTCGAGGGTCTCCTGGTCGCTCGTCACCTCGGCCAGGCAGCCGATCATCAGCGAATGCGGGAAAGGCCAAGGCTGCGTGGAGTGCAGGCGCACGGATGAAACGCCGAGCCCCGCCTCCTCCAGCGTTTCGCGCGCGACGGCTTCCTCGATCGTCTCCCCCGGCTCGATGAAGCCCGCGAGCGCGGAATGCATGCCGCGCGGAAACCGCGCCTGGCGGCCAAGCAGGCACTTCTCGCCGAACGACGGCAGCATGATCACGACAGGGTCGACGCGCGGATAGTGTTCGCGCTTGCACGCCTCGCAAAAGCGCTTCCAGCCGGTTTCGATGATGCGCGAGGGCTCTCCGCAATTGGCGCAGAACTGGTTGTTGCGGTGCCATTCGAAGATCGCCTTGGCGCACCCGAGGATCGCGATGTCGTCGCCCGGCAGCACCATCGCGCTCGCGCGCATGTCTTCGAAGCCGCCCATCTCCGCCAGCGGGAAACCTTCGAGCGATGCGTCCGGCAGCTCCATCGCGAAATGCGGCGCGCCGCCCGCATCGACGCCGAGGAAAAGCGGCACTGCGTTCGCCGCGCAGAGCGAACGCGCGTGCCCGCCCATCCAGCCGGCCACGCGCGTCTGCGCTTCGTCGAGTAGGAAAGGCTGCAGGCGATGGAAGAGCGCGAGCTTGGCGTTCTCCGCGTCGATCGCCTGCGCGAGCCACGCATCGTCGCGCCGGCGATGACCGGCGCGATCCAGCGGCGCATTGGCGAATGTGTTCGGGCTTTTCGGCAGCGGCATGGGCAAGCGCTTAGCCTTCGCCCGCGCCGCTGCCTAGGGCCTTAGGGGCGCCGGAAGCGCATGATGAATTGATCCGTGTGCCCGCGAATGGCGGGATCGAACACGTTGACGGTGCGATCGTCCGCCGGATTGCGCAGCACGTCGCTCTCACCCTCGAACACGAAGCCCGCGGCTTCGACTTCGCGGCGCACGATGGCCTGATCGATACGGTGGAGCGTGTCGGCCACGCCGATCTCGGCGCCAGCGACGGCCGAATGATCGACAATCACGTAATGCCCGCCTGGACGGATCGCGTTGAAGATCGCGCGGTTGACGGCCGCGACATCGAGATTGAAGCGGGCCAGGTGGAGATCGTGATAATTCTGCGCCGTGAAGATCACATCGAGCGGCTCAGACACGCTGATCGTCGTGAAACTTTGCGGCGCGACGGTGATGTTCGGATAGGTCTCGACGAGCGCCGCGATCGGATTTGGCGCATTGTTCGTCGCTTGCGGCGGCGGCACCATCGCGTAAACGCGGCCCTCGGGCCCCACAACGCGCGAGATGATCCGCGTGAAATAGCCGCCGCCGGGCACGAGTTCGCCGACGCGCTGGCCCGGCGCGATCTGCGCAAAGGCGAGCGTTTCGGCGGGATGGCGCATCGCATCGCGTGCGACATCGGCTTCAGGCCGTGCGCTGTCCGCCACGGCTGCGGCGATTGCGGCGTCGGCCGAAGGCGCGGCAGGCGCGCCTGCCGCGGGCGCTTCGCTTTGCATCGTCGTTTGCGTGCACGCGCCAAGCGCGGCGGCAGCCGCCAACGCAATCAGAATTCTCTTCATGGCATCCTCCCTTGATCCCATCGCGTGCGCGCACGCGCCCCAGTGCGACTACGCAAAGCGCAGCGTCGCGGTTACCCCGGCTTCTTCACGCCCTTCTAGCGGCTGAGGACGCCGCTGTCGCGGTGAACTCTTCGAAAGGGGCTTGCGATTTCGCCGCGCAGCGCGATTCTCATTGCATGCGCGGCGCTCTTCTTCGATCGCTCGGCATTGAGTTGCCGATCATCCAGGCGCCGATGGCGGGCGCGAACGGGCCGGAGATGGCGATTGCGGTCTCTGAAGCCGGCGGGCTCGGCTCGTTGCCGTGTGCGATGCTGACGCCGGAAGCGGCGCGCGCGCAGATCGGAAACATCCGGCAGCGGACGGACAAGCCGTTCAACCTCAATTTCTTCGTCCATGCTGCGCCGCGCATCGACGCGGCGAAGGATGCCGCCTGGGCCGCGCGCCTCAAGCCTTATTACGACGAGCGTGGGCTCACGCCCGAAGTGCTGGCCGGGCCTGCGCGCGCGCCGTTCGAGGATGCGCTTTGCTCACTCGTTGAGGAGGCGCGCCCGCGCGTCGTGAGCTTTCATTTCGGGTTGCCTGCTCCGGATCTGCTTGCGCGCGTGAAAGCGGCGGGCGCCTACGTGCTCTCTTCCGCCACGACTGTTCGAGAAGCCCTCTGGCTTGAAGCGAACGGCGCAGACGCAATCATCGCGCAAGGCGCCGAGGCGGGCGGGCATCGGGGCATGTTCCTGAGCGAAGACGTCGGCGCGCAGCCGGGGCTCTTTGCGCTCTTGCCGCAAGTCGCGGACGGCGTGCGCGTTCCGGTGATCGCGGCCGGCGCCGTCGCCGATGCGCGGGGGATCGCGGCGGCGTTCACGCTCGGCGCGCACGCCGTGCAGATCGGCACAGCCTATCTCTTCACGCCCGAAGCGACGATCTCGCCAATGCACCGCGCGCGGCTCGCGTCCTCTCATGCGGAGGATTCCGTGCTCACCAATGTGTTGACAGGCCGGCCCGCGCGCAGCCTGCGCAACCGCGCGATCGACGAGCTGGGGCCCATCGCCAAGGACGCGCCCGGTTTTCCGCTCCCCGCCTATCCGATGGCGCCGCTGCGCGCGGCGGCGGAAAAGCGGGGTTCGGACGATTTCTCGCCGCTGTGGAGCGGGCAAAGCGCAGCGCTTGGGCGCGCCATGGGCGCGGGCGAACTGACGCACACGCTCTGGCGCGAAGCTCAGGCGCTGATGCGCTAAGCCGCGCCCTTCTTCTTGTTAGGCGGCGGCGTCAGATCGAGCTCCGTCTGCGGCGCGGGCAAGCGCGGCGCGGTTTCCACCGCGGAGAGCGGCGCGGGATTGAGCCCGGCATCGGCGGCGCCCAATTCCTTGAACTTGCGCGCCTGGGGATAGACGCGCGTCTCCATCGAGGAGACGAGCGCGTTGTAGTTCTGCACGCTCTTGCCAATGGAATCGCCGACCTTCGCCATGTGATCGTTCATGGTGACGAGGCGGCGATAAAGTTCGCGGCCCAATTCCGCGATCTGCTGTGCGTTCTTCGCGGAATCTTCCTGCCGCCAGCCATAGGCGACGCTCTTGGCGAGCGCGACCATCGTGGCAGGCGTGACAATGACGACGTTCGCGGCGAATGCATCGTTGAAGAGATCGGGATCGCGCTCGGCGGCGGCCGCGAGGAAATTTTCGCCCGGCACGAAGAGCACGACGAAATCGGCGGTGTCCGGCACGTGCTTCCAATAATCCTTGGAAGCCAGATTCTTCACATGGCCGCGCAATTCCTGCGCGTGCTTCTTCAGATGCGTTTCGCGCGCGGCGTCATCGGTCGCCTCCATCGCATCGAGATAGCCAGAAAGCGCCACCTTCGAATCCACCACGATGCAGCGCCCGCCGGGGAGATTGATGAGGACGTCGGGCCGCAGGCGCGCGCCCTCTCCATCCGTCGTCGAGGCCTGCTCGGTGAAATCGATACGGGAGGCAAGGCCGCTCATCTCCAGCACATTGCGCAAGGTCTGCTCGCCCCAGCGGCCGCGCGCCTTCGGCGACGCGCGCAAGGCGTTGATGAGTTTCGTCGTCGTCGTGTTCGTTTGGCCTACCGCATCGACGATCTGGCGCATCTGTTCGCCAATGACGGATTTGTCCTGCAGCCGCGCCTTCTCCAGCGCTTCGACGCTGCCCGCGAGCTTCGTCAGCGCTTCCTGCGCCGGCGTCAGCACTTCCTTCACGCCGCCTTGCGCTGCGGCCTTGTGCTTCTCGAACGTCTCGTTCGCGAGCGTCATGAAGCTCGCTTGCGACGCCTCCAGCGCCTTTGCCGCCAGAGCCAAAAACCGCGCCTCCTCGCTTTCCGATCGCGCGCCCGTCGCGGCCTTGGCCGCCGCAAGCTCGGCGGCGAGTTCCGTATTGGCCTTGCGCAGCGTTTCGAGTTCAGCGCGGGCGCGGTCCCGCTCGGCGCGGATGGGCTCCACGCCCGCGGAGCGATAGGCAAACCAGATGGCGGCCGCCGCGGCGGCCAAAAGCGCGACAAGCAGGAGCGATTCGGTCATAGCCGGAGACTAGCATTTCCCCGCCGCCCCGCGGCGGCTTGCGGCAGCGCAAGGCACGCGTTCCGATTTTCCCGTTCTGATCGTGGACGGTGGCGCGGTCGCGCTAGGGGGATTATCTCATGGCTATGTCAGACGTTTTGAGCGCCCTCATTCCCGTTGCGCTGGGGGTTGTTTTTCTCATCCTCTGCTTCGGGATCTACGCGCTCTTCCGCGGCGGCGATTTCGGGCGCTCCTGGTCGAACCGTGCGATGCGGTTGCGCGTGGTGGCGCAATTCGTGGCGATCATCATCCTGGTCGCGGCGATGTGGGCCAAGCAGCATTATGGTTAGGCTCGACAAGATCGTCACAAAGGCGGGCGACGGCGGCAAAACGCGCCTGGCGACGGGCGAAGAAGTTCCCAAGCATTCCGCCCGCGTGGCCGCTTATGGCGCGGTTGACGAAGCCAATGCCGCGATAGGCGTGGCGCGCCTTCACCTTGCATCAGACCCAGTCCTCGATGCGATCTTGCTGCGCGTCCAAAACGATCTCTTCGACTTGGGCGCCGATCTTGCGACGCCGGAACGGGACAAGCCCCTCGCGTTCGAAGCGCTGCGCATCCAAGACTCGCAAGTCGATCGGTTGGAGCGCGAGGTCGATGAGATCAACGCCAAGCTCACGCCGCTCACCTCCTTTATCCTGCCCGCCGGAACACCCGCGGCTGCGCACCTCCACCTCGCGCGCACCGTGGCGCGCCGCGCGGAGCGTGCGATCGCGGAACTGATGGACGATCCCAGCGAGAAGGTGTCACCTGCCGCGCTCAAGTATGCGAACCGGCTCTCCGACCTCATCTTCGTGATGGCGCGCGCAGCCAACGACGAAGGCCGCGGCGACGTGCTCTGGAAGCCGGGCGCTACGCGCTAGGCGGCCTTCCCCACGCGTCAGCCTCGCTGCGGCAATAGAAATCGGGCGCGAGCGTTGACCCGGAGAAAAGCTCGATTAGTGTCCGCCCGCGTTTATTTCAGGCCCCCGCGCCCGCTTTTTGGGCGCGAATTCAGCCGCAAAGAGGTTTCCGGCCATGAAGGTTCTCGTGCCCGTCAAGCGGGTGCTCGACTACAATTTGAAAGTGCGCGTCAAAGCCGACGGCTCGGGCGTGGACCTCTCCAATCTCAAAATGTCGATGAACCCGTTCGACGAAATCGCGGTCGAGGAAGCCGTGCGCATGAAGGAGGCCGGCAAGGCGACCGAGATCATCGCGGTCTCCATCGGGCCGGAGCAGGCGCAAGAGACGATCCGCACCGCGCTCGCCATGGGCGCTGACCGCGGCATTCTGGTGAAGGCCGACGGCGAGGTGGAGCCGCTGGCGGTCGCGAAAATTCTGAAGGCGATCGTGGAAGCTGAAGGCCCCGGCCTCGTCATCCTCGGCAAACAGGCGATCGACGACGATTCAAATCAAACCGGCCAGATGCTCGCGGCGCTGCTCGATTGGCCGCAGGCGACGTTCGCGTCGAAGATCGAAGTGCTCGACGGCAAGATGAACGTCACGCGAGAAGTTGATGGCGGCTTGCAGACGCTCACGCTCGAAGGCCCCGCCATTGTGACGACGGACCTGCGGCTCAACGAGCCGCGCTACGCGTCGCTGCCGAACATCATGAAGGCGAAGAAAAAGCCGATCGATGTGAAGACCGCGGCTGACTATAGCGTGGACGCCGCGCCGCGCCTGCAGGTGGTGAAGGTCGCCGATCCGCCGAAGCGGCAGGGCGGCGCGAAAGTCAAAACGGTTCAGGAATTGGTTGCCGGCCTCAAGGCCGCGGGGGTGATCTGATGGCGGTGCTGGTTGTCGCCGAGCATGACAACGCTTCGGTGAAAGACGCGACGCACAAAGTCGTCACCGCCGCCGCCGCGATGGGCGGCGATGTGGACGTGCTGGTCGCGGGTGAGAATGCAGGCGCGGCGGCGCAAGCGGCCGCCAAGATCGCCGGCGTGCGCAAAGTGCTGCACGCGGACGGCGCGAGCCTCGCCAAGCAAATGGCCGAGCCGCTCGAAGCGCTCATCACGCCGCTGATGGCGAATTATGACGCTGTGCTCTTCCCCGCGACGACGACCGGCAAGAACGCCGCGCCGCGTGTGGCCGCAAAGCTTGACGTGATGCAGCTCTCGGGCGTGACGGGTGTTGAAAGCGCCGACACGTTTGTGCGTCCGATTTATGCCGGCAACGCCATGCTCACCGTGAAGAGCAAGGACGCAAAGAAGGTGCTCACTGTGCAGCCGACCGCGTTCAAAGCGGCGGGCGAAGGCGGATCGGCGAGCGTCGAAAGCGTCGCGGCGCCAGCGGGGCCGTTCAAGGCGACATTCGCATCCGAGGAGATCGTGAAGCTCGATCGCCCGGAATTGACGGCGGCCAAGCGCGTCGTTTCAGGCGGCCGTGCGATGGGCTCGGCCGACGAGTTCCACCGCGTTATCGAGCCGCTTGCCGACAAGCTCGGCGCAGCGGTTGGCGCTTCGCGCGCGGCCGTCGATGCAGGCTATGCCCCGAACGATTACCAGGTCGGGCAAACCGGCAAGGTCGTCGCGCCGGAACTCTACATCGCCATCGGCATCTCCGGCGCCATCCAGCACCTCGCGGGGATGAAGGATTCCAAGGTGATCGTTGCGATCAACAAGGACGAAGAGGCTCCGATCTTCCAGATCGCGGACTTTGGGCTCGTAGCGGACTACAAATCGGCCGTGCCGGAGCTGATGGCGGAGTTGGAGAAAGCCGGGTTGTGAAGTCCCGGGGCCCTCCGCCTCGTCCGGGTGTCTTGCTGCACTGCAACATTTCTGTATTCTGCCTGTAATCATTGCGGGCAGGCGCCCGTTTTCTAGGCTTTGAGGCTCCGCCCCGTGAGCATTCCCAACGAAATCAGGACCATCGGCGTCGTCGGCGCCGGGCAGATGGGCAACGGCATCGCGCACGTTTGTGCGCTCGCCGGCTACGACGTTCTCCTCAACGACGCGAAACCCGAGGCGCTCGACGGCGCCATCGCCGTCATTGAGAAAAATATGGCCCGCCAGGCCGCTCGGGGCCTCATCAAACAAGACCAGATGAAAGCGGCGATGCCGCGCATCAAAAAGACGCCGAAGCTCGGCGATTTCGGCCAGTGCGACATCGCCATCGAAAGCGCGGTCGAGAACGAAGAGATCAAGCGCAAGATTTTCGCCGATCTCACGCCGATCCTTCGCCCCGACGCGATCCTGGCGACCAACACCTCCTCCATCTCCATTACGCGCCTCGCGGCCACGACCGACCGCCCCGACAAATTCATGGGCGTTCACTTCATGAACCCCGTGCCGCTGATGAAGCTTGTGGAGCTCATCCGTGGTCTGGCGACGAGCCAGGAGACCTACGACGTCTCGCTCAAATTCGTGGAGACGCTCGGCAAGACGGTCGCGAACGCCGAAGACTTCCCCGCCTTCATCGTGAATCGCGTGCTGCAGCCGATGATCAACGAAGCGATCTACACGCTCTACGAGGGCGTGGGATCGGTGGAGGCGATCGACAAGGCGATGAAGCTCGGCGCCAACCATCCAATGGGGCCGCTCGAGCTTGCCGATTTCATCGGCTTGGACACATGCCTCGCCATCATGCAGGTGCTGCACGAGGGGCTGGCGGACACGAAGTACCGCCCCTGCCCGCTGCTGGTGAAATACGTCGAAGCCGGATGGCTCGGCATCAAGACGCAGCGCGGCTTCTACGACTATCGCGGCGAAAAGCCGATGCCGACGCGCTAGGCGTCGCCCCCGCAAAACCGTAACCTCGCCGCAATGAGCGGCGAAGATGCCCCCATGGCCGATGGATCAGGCCCCATTCGCGAGGCGGCGGCGGCATTGCAGGCGCCGGCGCTGACGTGGCGCAGGCCGGGCTGGCTGTGGGCGGGCATCGTGCTCATCCTTTCTGTCGCGTGGCCGCTCTTCTTCCTGCGCGCCGAAGGGGGATGGGGGCAGTTCGCGGCGATCTGCGTGGGCGCTTCGCTTCTGTTGGCGCTCGGTGCGATCGGGGCCGCGCACGCAATCGGCAAGCCGCCGCGTCTGCGCCGCCATGTCGTGATCTATGTGATGGCGGCGAGCGTGGCGGTGGCGTTCATCGCGCCGTTCGTGTTCATGGCGCTGCTGGATTTCCTGGTGACCGCGGAGCGCAACGGCGATCAGGCCGCGTTCGAGATCGCCGGGCTCTCGGGCAATATGGCATGGGCGCTCGCGCCGCTCGCGTTGCTTGTCGGCTCGCCCTGCGCACTCGTCGCGGGGCTGGCGCTTTCGCTGCTCGGCTTTCGCAAGACGCCTGCGACGCCGCCTGGGGTGCTCATCGCGCGCCGGCGCGGCGATCAAACGATCCTCCACGATCCGCGGCGCGAAATTGACCACACAGGCTGAGCAGCACGCGCCGGACGCGCTCGTGTTTCGCCGTCCGCGCTGGGCGTACGCGGCGCTTGGGCTGCTGATTGTGCTCGCGCTCGGCTACGCCTTGACCGTGTTCGTCGCGAGCGGCATCGGGTTTGACGCGCGCGTCGCGGAAGCATTGGCGTGGCCGGCCGCGATCGGCGCGGGGCTTGCGGGCGGATTGCTCTGGGGACGGATCGCCAAGTGCCGCGTTCGCCGGCATCGCGACGCCGGGCTCGCAAGCGCCCTGGCGTGGAGTGCGGCCGGTTTTGCCTGGCAGCTCTCTTTCGGACTTGCGGCATGGATCGACGGCGGCGACTTGGCCGTCATGCGCCACTCGATCGCACCAGCCCTCGTGGGGGGAGCGCTCGCGGCCGCGGCCGGCGGCATAGCGGGCTTCGCCGCAAGCCTCGCGGCGCTCACGCGCCGCTAAAGATCCGCCCACATCCGCAGGAGGTTGGACGCGGCCTTATCGATCAGCAGCAGGTTGTCGCGCGAGGCGCCGGCCTCCTGGAGGCGCGCACGCGCAAGCCCCAGATCGAAGATGATCTCGCGCTGGCCCGCATCGCGAATCTGACTCTGCACCCAGCCAACCGCGGCGTAGCGCACGCCCTTCGTCACCGGCGTGACGTGATGAATGGAGCCGGCTGGATAAAGGATGGCGTCGCCAGCGCGCAGCTTCACCTTCTGAGGACCGATCGGCGTTTCGATCGTCAGTTCGCCACCCTCATAGGTGTTCGGCTCAACGAGAAAGATTGTGAACGCAAGATCGGCGCGAATGCGCGGGCCGGCTTTGCCCATGATCGCGTTGTCGATGTGAGGGCCGTAGGTCATGCCCGGCTCGTACTTCGACAGCAATATTTTCGAGAGCGCCTTCGGATGGGCCGCGTTCTTGAAGATGCTGTGGCGATGGAGCGCTTCGCTGACAAAGGCGGTCAGCGCCTCCTGCCCGGTCAGCTGAAGATTGTTCTTCACCTCGCGCGCGTTTCTCCCAGCCGTGGCGCGCCCGTCCTGCCAGTCAGCGGCCTCCAGCTCCTTGCGCACACGTTCGACGTCCTCAGCCTCGAGCACGCCCTGCAGAAGCAACATCATCGATTCACTGCCTCTTCTTGCGAATGATTTGCATTTGGATCATAACACCGCGCGCCCGTGGGGCGACGGGAGACATACATGATCGAGACGAGACTGAAACTGTGGCGCAGCGTTGGGGCGGCGGCGCTGGCCGCGGGCGCGTTGGGAATCGTTTCGTGCGGTCCCAACGGTGAGGCCGGCGAGGCCTCCGGGGACGCCCATCAGGCTGGCGAAGCCGCGATCGGCGAGACGGGCGGAGAGGCGGGCGAGGCCGCGGCGGGCGAGAGCGGCGCCGAGCATGGCGAAGCCGGCGTCGCGGACGCCTATGCGGGAACGGACGGCGCGCTCCGGACGGCGCTGCGCCTACAGCATCTCAAAGGCTTCGTATTCGCGGCGCAGCGCGCCTCGGAGGGAAACACAGGCGCCGATGCGGGCGTGCTGGTGAGCCAAGGTCTTCTGGAAGTGTATGACCCCGCAGCGGATCAGTTCGGCAGTCTCAATGCGGATGCTGTCCGCGCGGCGGGGCTCGAAGCGCTTGATGGACAGCCGCGTCCGCTCGTCGCGCAGCGCCTCAGCGCGGCGATCGCCGCGATCAATCAGGCGCAAGCGCCCCTCAACGCCGACGCGGCCCAGCTGACGGCGCGGATGATCGAGATTTCGACCGGTCTCTACACGCACGTGAACGGCCCAGATGGAGTCGATCCCGTCGAATACCAGCACTCCATGGGCGCCGCGCTTGCCGCGCGCGATGCGCTGACGCGCGGCGAAGGCGTGCTGCGCGCGCGCAACGCCGCGCGCTACGATGAAGCGCTGCGCGAACTCAACCGCTTGATCGAGCTTTGGCCCACGCCCTCCGCGCCCGAAACGCCGGCGACGCTTGCGCAGGTCAGCGCGCAGGCTTCGCGCGTGCGCCTGGCGCTTTCTTCGTTCCTCTAAGGATCGGCGAGAACATCTTCGATCAGCGCGATCGCCGGAGGGCTCGCCCAATCGGCGCCGCCGGCGAGGCGTGCGACCTCGCGTCCCTCGCGGTCGATGATCAGCGTCGTCGGGAGGCCCGGCGCGCCGATCGCGAAGCCCATCGCGGAGCGCGGATCTTCGTAATAGGGGAGCGCGCCGTCGCTGTATTCGCCGAGAAGCTCGCGCGCGAGCGCGCGATCTCCTTCGCGGTCTATGGTGACGGCCAAGACAGCGACGCCGCGCGGGCCCATCTCGCGCTGGAGACGCGCAAGCGTCGGCATTTCACGCCGGCATGGCGCACACCACGAGGCCCAAAGGTTGAGAACCACGACCCGGCCGCGGAAATCCGCCAGCGTCCGCGGCTGGCCCTCAGCATCCGTGAAAGGATGCGCAGTTGCCGGGACTGGGCGTTCGGCGACGGTCAGATTGCGCAGCGTCCCGCGCGCGTGACGCGCGAGCCCCTCCGCCTCCGGCCTCGCTAAGAGGAAGAAAAGCCCGTAAAGGACACCGCCCAGCGCGATGGCGGCGAACGCCAAAAGCGCCCAGAGCCTCACCCTTCCCTTCGCTCCTTCAGCTTCCGCAGGCGCCATGGCCGACGCATCCTCCGACAAACCGGGCCAGCAAATGTGGGGCGGGCGCTTCGCCGCCAAGCCCGCCGATCCGATGCAGGCGATCAATTCCTCGGTCGAGATCGATCAGCGTCTCTGGAAACAGGATATCGCCGCATCCAAGGCGCACGCGGCGATGCTCGCCGCGCAGGGGATCATTACGGAGGAGGACGAAGAGAAGATACAGGAGGGGCTGGATCAGATCGCCGCGGAGATCGGCGAGGGCACATTCAAGCTCTCGCGCGAATTGGAGGACATCCACCTCAACATCGAAGCGCGGCTGACCGAAAAGATCGGCGACGCCGGCAAGCGGCTCCACACCGCGCGTTCGCGCAACGATCAGGTCGCGACCGATTTCCGGATGTGGACCGCCGACGCGCTGACCAAGGCGATGGGAAGACTGGAGGACGTGCAGCGCGCGCTGCTTAAACAAGCGGACGCGCACGCCGATTGGGCGATGCCGGGGTTCACGCACATGCAGACGGCGCAGCCCGTCACACTCGGGCATCACTTGCTTGCCTATATCGAGATGCTGGAGCGGGACCGGACCCGCTTGCTCGGCGCTCAGGCGACGACGCTCTCCGATTGCCCGTTGGGCGCCGCGGCGCTCGCGGGCACGGGCTTTCCCATCGATCGCGAACGCACCGCCGCCATGCTGGATTTCACGCGGCCGGCGCCCAATTCGATGGACGCAGTCGGTTCGCGCGATTTCGCGCTGGAGGCGCTGGCGGCGCTCTCGATCTCCATCACGCATCTTTCGCGGCTGGCGGAAGAGATTGTGCTCTGGACGAGCCCGCAATTCGCGTTCGCGCGGCTCGCGGATCAGTGGTCCACCGGCTCGTCCATCATGCCGCAGAAGCGCAATCCGGATGCTGCGGAATTGATCCGCGCGAAGGCCGCGCGAGTCGCGGCGAACTTCGCGGCGCTCACCGGGATCATCAAAGCGCTGCCGCTCACTTACGCGAAGGATCTGCAGGAGGATAAGGCGCTCACGTTCGAAGCGTTCGACGCCTACGATCTCTCGGCGACGGCCATGGCCGGCATGATCGAGACGATCACGTTCGACCGCGCCGCGCTCGCAGCGGCCGCGGCGCGCGGCTATTCGACCGCGACCGACCTCGCCGATTGGCTGGTGCGCGAACTCAAGATCCCCTTCCGGGACGCCCACCACATCACCGGCCAAGCCGTGAAGCGCGCCGAAGAATTGGGCGCAGCGACCCTCGCCGACCTTTCTCTGGCGGAGCTTCAGAAAATCGAACCGAAAATCACCGACACAGCCCTTACGGTGCTCTCGGTGGACCAATCCATCGCCAGCCGTGCTAGCCTGGGCGGGACCGCGCCGGAACGGGTGCGGGCCGAGATCGAACGCTGGAAAGAGCTACTGCCATGAGCCGCATCGCCCTTCTCGCCCTCTCACTCGCGCTCGCGGGCGCCGCCGCCGGGTGCGGCCATCGCGGGTCTCTGGAGCGGCCCGGTCCGATGTGGGGCGATGGAGACGCCGGGCAGGCGGGCATCCCCGATACGGCCGTCGACACCGAAGACGATAATCCCAGCGAACGGCAGACCTCGCCGCGTTGAAGCGCGCGGGCTAGACACGCCCGGCGATGAATCACTTCGAGTACAAGAACGGCGTTCTCCATTGCGAGGATGTGAGCCTCGCCGCGATCGCGGAAGCCGCCGGCACGCCGTGCTATGTGTATTCGAGCGCGACGCTGGCGCGCCACATTCAGGTTTTCCGCGAAGCGTTCGCGCCGCGCGACGTGCTCATTGCGTTCGCCGTCAAGGCCAACGCGAACGTCGCGGTGCTCGCCACGCTCGCGAAACTGGGCGCCGGCGCCGACACAGTCTCCGCAGGCGAAATCAAGCGCGCCTTGGCGGCGGGCGTTCCGCCGTCTCGCATCATCTTCTCCGGCGTCGGCAAGACGGACGAGGAACTCGCCTTCGCGCTCGAGACCGGCGTGCATCAGATCAACGTTGAGTCAGTCGCCGAATTGGAGACGCTCGGCGCAATCGCGCAGCGGCTCGGCAAGCGTGCGACCGTCGCCATTCGCGTGAACCCCGATGTCGGAGACGCCGGCGCGCACGACAAAATCTCCACCGGCAAAGCGGACAACAAGTTCGGCGTCGGGCGTGAAACCGCGCTTCAGCTCTATGCGAAAGCGACAGCCCATCCCGCGCTCGATCCGAAGGGCCTCGCCGTACACATCGGCAGCCAGATCCGCTCGCTCGATCCGTTGCGGGCAGCGTTCATCGTGCTGCGCGAGATGACGGACACGCTGCGCGCCGAAGGGCTCAGTGTGGAACGGCTCGACCTCGGCGGCGGCCTTGGCATCCCCTATTTCAACGAGCCCGAACCGCCTTCGCCCGCCGCGTACGCGGCGATGGCGCGGGACGTGTTCGAGGGCCTGGACGTGGCGCTCGCCATTGAGCCGGGGCGCCTGATCGCGGGCAATGCGGGCGTGCTCGTCACACGCGTCATCCGCATTCAGGAACGGCCAGGGCGCCGGATGCTCGTGCTCGACGCCGGCATGAACGATCTCATCCGCCCCGCGATGTACGACGCGTTCCACGAACTGAAGCCCGTACAAGCGCCAGCGCCCGGCGCGCAGCGCGCACCCTTCGATCTCGTCGGCCCGATTTGTGAAACCGGGGACACGTTCGCCCGCGCCCGCGAACTGCCCGCTCTCGCGCCCGGCGATCTTGCCGCGTTCATGACGGCGGGCGCTTACGGCGCGGTTATGGCCTCGACCTACAACGCCCGCGATCTCGCGCCGGAAGTGTTGGTGAAGGGCGGCGAGTTCGCCGTGGTTCGCCGCCGATTCACCATCGCGGATCAGCTCGCGCTCGAAGCGCCTCCGCCTTGGCTCACTGCATCCTGACGGCGCGCGCCATGGCTTGGCCCCACCGGCCCTGTTAGCGTCCAGCCCGGATGAAGCACGCTGACGCCCTTGCCCAGCTCGCCCGCGAGACCAAGCGCGCGCGCCGCGCCCTGGGCGTTGAGCGGATCGCACGCGCGGCGCTTTGGCCGCTCGCGGCGGCGGGTGTGTGGGCCATCATTGCATTGCTTGGCGGGCAGGATGCGTTGCCGCCCTTGGCGCAAAGCCTCGCGGCCATCGGCGCGCTCCTTGCGATCGGTTGGCTCGCGCTCCGCGCCGCGCGCCATTTCCGCTGGCCGAACGATGCGGAGGCGCGTGCCCGCCTTGCCGCGGATTCCTCGCTCGACGCCGGCGCGTTCGAAGCGCTCGAAGATCGCCCGAGCAGGCTCGATCCCTCCGCGATTGCGCTCTGGCGCGTTGAGCAAGACCGCGCGATTGCACGCGCCGAACATGCCCGCGCACGCCCCGCGCGCCCGAGGCTCGACGCCGCCGATCCACGCCGTTTGCGCTTTCTCATCCTCCTCGCGTTTGTCGGCGCCGCGCTCTTCGCCGGCGCGGCCGCGCCCGATCGCTTGGCGCGCGCTTTCTTTCCCGATCCCGGCCCGCTGCTCGGCGACGGGCCTATCGCGGTCGAGGCGTGGCTCACGCCCGCTGACTATACAGGCGCCGCTCCCGTTTCATTGAGCGACCGAATCAACGAACGCATCGACGCGCCGCCGAGCGTGGAGGCGACAGTGCGCGTCGCCGGCCCCGCCGGCGCGCCGGCTTTGATTTTTGAAGGTCAGCGCGGCCATCGCGAACGCGTGCTCATGCGCCGCACGGCGGATGGCGCATACGAAGCGCAGATAGCCATCCCGCACGACGGACGCCTGCGCGTGGTGCGCTTCCACACGCGCGCCTCGTGGCGCATCAATCCAGGCGCCGATCGCCCGCCGCGCGCGCAGCTGACGGCGCCGATCGCGCTCCTTTCCGATGAGCGCGCGACAATCGCTTGGGATGCGCGCGACGACTACGGCGTGCGCTCGCTCGCGCTGCGCATCACGCCGGTCAACCCGCCGGAAGGCTTGCGCGGCGCGGCGCCCATCGACACGGAGATCGAGAGCCCCGCGGGCGATCCGCGCGAAGCGGAGGATGAGACCGAGGTGGCGCTCGCGGAACATCCTTATGCGGGCATGGAGGTCGAGGTGCGCCTCGTCGCGCGCGACGCGCTCGGCCAGGAAGGCGTCTCCGCGCCCCAGCGCATCACATTGCCGGAGAAGGTCTTCCTTCAGCCGCTGGCGCGCGCGGCGATCGAAATCCGCCGCATGATCCTGTGGGAGCGCCGCGCTTACGAACCCGCTCGCATCGCGCCCGGGGGCCCCGCCACCATGGCGGCGGGAGACATTCTCACCGGGACCGAGCGGCTCATCATCCGAACGGACGATCAAGACCCGCGCCTCGAACGCTCGCCAGCCGCCATACGCCGCGCGGCGCACTTCATCGATACGCTGACTGTGCATCCCGAGGACGGCTATTTTCAAGATCGCGCGGTGTTTCTGGGATTCCGATACGCGTTCGCGGCGCTCGGCGAAGCGCGCGAGATCGGCGAGACGGACCACGCCGCGGACATTCTCTGGCGCACGGCGCTGCGCGCGGAATATGGCGGCGCCGCCGACGCGCGCCGCGCGCTCGATATGGCCCAGCAAGCGCTCGCCGATGCGCTCGCCAACGGCGCTTCGCAGGAGCGCATCCAGCAGCTCACCGAGGCGCTGCGGCGCGCGATGGACAATTACATGCAAGCGCTCGTGCAAGAGGCGATGCGCCGCGGCAATCAACAGACGCAAGAAGACACGCAAGATCAAACCACGATGACGCAGCGCGATCTGCAGCAAGCGCTCGATGAAATTGAACGGCTCTCGCGCGAGGGCAATCAGGCCGCGGCGCAAGCGCTCTTGCAGCAGCTCGCGGCGCTTCTCGCCAATATGGAGGTGCAGCTTTCGCAGGGCGGCCAAGGCCAAGGCGAGCAAGGCCAAGAGGGTGAAGAGAGCGAACTCGAGCAGAGCATGCAGGAGCTCTCTGAGGCGATGGGCGAGCAGCGCGAGCTCAACGATCAAACTCAAGCGCAGGCCGAAGGCGGCCAAGGCGGCGAGCAAGGCGAAGGCCGGGCGCTCGGCGAACGGCAGGGCGACATTCAGGACCAGGTCAATTCCGCGCGTGCGCAAGCGGAGCGCGGGGGCGCGGAAGATTTTCAATCACTGCAAAACGCGGAGCGCGCGATGCAAAGCGCGGAAGAAGCGCTGCGGCGCGGCGACTATGAAAGCGCGCGCGCCTCCCAGGACGAAGCAATGCGCAATTTGCGCGAGGGCGCAGCGAGCCTCGCCGAACAGATCGCGGAGGAGCGGCGCAACCGTGAAGGCGGCCAAGGCCGCGAGCAAGCCGGCGAACGCGATCCGCTGGGGCGCGCGCAAGGCGGCATGGGCGAGAATGGCGAGACGCAAGTGCCCACCGAGGCGGACCAGGCGCGGTCGCGGCAAATCCTCGACGAATTGCGCCGCCGCGCACAGGATCCGCGCCGCCCGGAGACGGAGCGGGATTATTTGCGCCGCCTGCTCGACCGTTTTACGGGAAGCTGAGCAACGACGGATTCAGCACGTGAAGATCGCCGTCATCGGCCTTGGCATCGCCGGCTTGAGCGCATGCGCGGAACTCGCGCGCCGCGGCCATGCCGTCGAGGGCTTCGAGCAATTTGATCTCATGCATGCGTTCGGCTCGTCGCACGGCGACACGCGCATCTTCCGCCTGACGCCCGGCGAGGGCGACATCTATGTCCGCATGGCGGCGCGCGCCCGCGAAGGCTGGCGCAGATGGGAGGAAATCGGCGCCGCACCGCTGATCGACTGGACGGGCGGCATGATGGCGGGCCCCTCGGATTCCACCTTCGTGCGCTCCTGCATCCAACTCGGTGAGCGCTATGGGCATGCGCATCGCGTCATGACAGGCGCCGAGGCCAACGCCGAAACAGGCGGCGCCTTTGCGTTTCCGCGCGATTGGCTCGTTTGCAGACAGGAGGATTGCGGCCCAACATTCGCGGATCGGACGCGGGCCTTTCTTATCAAGCATGCCCACGAACTTGGCGCGGCGCTCCACGATGGCGTGAAGATCGACGCCATCCGCAGTGGCGCGCTTCTCATCGAGGGCGAGGCGCGCGCGTTTGACCGCGTGATCGTTTCAGCGGGCGCGTGGGGCGCACAGCTTCTGCCTGAGTTTGCACAGCATTTGACGGTGAGGCGCAAAGTCATCGCGTGGCTCGACGCGCCCGCGCGCCTGCCCGTCATCTGCGTGGACAACGACGTCGGACTCTATGGCATGACGGCGCCGGAAGGCCGCTACAAAGTCGGGCTGCACAGCGTCGGAGAAACCGTGGGGGCCGATGCCGTGCGCGATGCAAGCGAAGCGGACGCAATCGAGGTCTTCGAAGCGGTTCGCACACTGCTGCCGGGCCTCTCATCGCCCAGACGCTGGGCGCGCTGTCTCTACACGATGACGCCGGACGAGCACTTTCTCATGGCGCCCTCACACGAACACGCAAACACCCTCTTCTTCTCCGCCTGTTCCGGCCACGGCTTCAAGTACGCCCCCGTGCTGGGCGAGATCGCCGCGGATTGGGCGGAAGGAAAGGCGCGCGAGGAACTCGACGCCTTCGGCCTCGCCAACCGCAGCGCGATGATGACGCCGCTTGGCGCGCGCGCTCAGTAATTTCCAGCCTCCGCCAAGAGCGCCGCGTAATATTCAACTCCGCGCCGGAAATCCCCCATGCGTATGTTCTCGTTTGGCGCGTGCTGGTTATTGTCGGCGTTGACGATCGGCACGATGACGAAGGGCGCGCCCAACACATCGCCGATCGGCGCGATGGGCAGGCTGCCGCCCATGATCGGCGGGACGCGCACCTGATTGTCCGTCGCTTCGCGCATCACCGCGATGACGCGCGCGACGGCGGGCGTAGCGGGATCGGACGCCGCGGCTTGATAGCCGAGATCCGTCCATTCGATGCGCGCAATGCGCGGATGCGCCAGCCGCTCTTCCCGCGTCGGCGCACGGTCGAGCACGACATAACCTTGACGCTCGACGTGCGCGGTCACCAAGGTGCGCACCTCATCCTGCGTGAGCCCCGGCGTCAGGCGCACATCGAACCCGGCCGTCGCCTCGGGATCGATGGCGTTGCGCTGGGGGCCCGCGCCGCCATAGGTCAGCTGCGTCACGTTGAGTGCGGGGCGCAAGATCGCTTCGCCGTAAGAGACACCTGTCTCAACACTGCGGATTTGCGGGCCGCGCAGCATGCCCTCCGTGTCGAACGCTTCGCGCCCGAGCTCGCGCGCCTCACGCGTGGTGCGGTCTGCGGCGGCGTCGAAGCCGCGGATCAGCACGCGTCCGTTCTCATCGCGCATCGATGCGATCAGATTCGAAAGCCGCACCGCCGGATTGGGCGCGACGTTCCCATAGTGCCCCGAATGCAAGCTCATCGCCGGGCCGAACACGGTGAGCCGGAAGGCCATCACACCGCGCACGCCGAGCGAAACGCGCGGCAATCCGCGCGGATCGATCGGCCCGTCGCCAAAGATCCAAAGATCGGCGCCCAGGAGATCGCGGTGCGTTTGAAGCGTGCGCGTCAGATTGGGGGAGCCTGCCTCCTCCTCGCCTTCGAGGAAGAAGCGAATGTTCGCCGAGCGCGCGATGCCCGCCGCCTGCAACGCATCGATCGCGGCGAGCATCGCGACAATCGGGGACTTGTCGTCGCTCGCGGAGCGCGCGTAGATGCGCGCATCGTCCGCAAGCGGATGGCGCGCTTCGCTCCAGGGAACGATTGCGGCTTGATCTTCGAGCCGCCCGGCCCTGAGCGCCGGCTCGAACGGCGGCGTCGCCCAGGCTTCGAGCGGCTCGACGGGCTGGCCGTCGAAATGCGCATAGAAGAGCAGCGTGCGCGTCGCGCCGGGCGTCGCCAATTCGCCATAGACCGAGACGGGCGCGTTCGGCGTCTCCAGGACGCGCGCCGAAACACCGCGGCGCTCGAGCATCGCGATCAGCGCCTCGGCATTGCGCCGGATGTCGGCTTCGTTCGAAGCGACGTTGGGGATCGCGAGCAAATCCCGCAACTCCGTCACGATGGCGGCTTCGTTGGCCGCGACATGCGCGCGCGCCGCGGCCATCGCGGGGCTCACCTGCGATTGGGCGTGCGCGGCGGGCGCCAGAGCGAGCAGCGCGAACGCGCCAGCGGCGCCCTTCCAGAAATGTCCCATGAAGTCCCTCTCTTTGGAGGGCACTTTAGCCTTTGAGCGCGGCGATCCAAGGCAGACCGCGATAGCGCCCGGCATCGTCCATCCCGTAGCCGACCAGGAAATCGTCCCCGGCGTCGAAGCCGATGTGCTCGATGGGCTCGCCTTTGGCGCTCGGCTTGCGCACGAACGCGCAGGCGCGGGTCTCAACGGCTCCCTTGGCCGCGAGATGCGCGCGCGCGAAGGCGATGGTGCGCCCGCTGTCGAACACGTCATCGAGGATGAGCACGCGCTTGCCTTCGACGCTGCGGGAAATGTCGGCGCGCACGACGACCCGCCCGGAACTTTCGCGCGCATCGCGGTAGCTTTCGAGCCAAAGGCAATCAAGCGCTGGATGAATGCCGCGCCGCGCCAGCGCGCGCATGAGATCGACAGCGAAAGGCATGGCGCCCTGCAGCAGCGCAATCAGCGTCCAATCACCGTCGACGGTCTGCGCAAGATCATTCGCCAACGCGTCAACGCGCGCAGCGACCGCAGCTTCATCGAGGATGACGGCGAAGGGCTCGCTCAGCCTTGGGTCTCGTCCGCCGCGGCGGTGTTGAGACGCAGCGCCGGCTCAGCGGAAGCTTGCGAACCGACTTCGCTCTCCGGCCCGAGCTCCAGCACGGTCTCGTCGGCGGCAGGCGCATCCGCCGTTTGCGTCGGCGCCTCGCCATAGGCGGCAAATGCCGCTTCGAGATCGACGGCGTCGGCCGGCGGATTCTCGAGACGGATTTGGAACGGCGTCGCGGCGCCGGCGGCGATCTGATCGGCGCCAACGCTGTGCACGACCTCGAAGAGCGCGTTCGAGTGTGAATCCCGAAGCGTGATGCGGATCGGCGGCGCGTTCTTCTCGTCACGGCCGATATTGTGAATCTCGCCGCTCACCAGCAGCACGGGCGTCGCGCCCTCGAAGGCGCGCTCCACCACCAGATCGTTGATCTCCAGGCCGTAGACGTTCACGTCCACGCCAAAGGCGGCGAACGCGCTGGCGGAACGAGGCCATGCCTCAACCACATCGTTGCGGAGCATGACCGCGCCAGCGGCCGAGGCCGCAAGCGCGGCCCCCGTGCCCGCCCAGGCGAAGGCGGCGGCGCGGACGCGCTCTTTGCGCATGCGCTCATGCTGCTGGGCGCGGAAGCGGGCGGCCGCGGAGGGGGCCGGCCCCTGGTCGGACGCGGCCTTGCGCATCCGCTCCACGCGCTCGCGCGTCAGCGGTTGGGGACGCTCCGCCGCTGGAGAAGATTCTTCAAGAACCAGAGATGGTTCGGCAAACCAAGTATGACCGCAGGCGGCGCAGCGCACCGAGCGGCCGGATGGGCCGATCGCAGCGTCATCCGCGTGGTAGCGGGTGAGGCAAGACGTGCAGGTCAAGATCATGGTAACGAATTCTCGCTCAGTCCCCCGGGACACGAATTATTGCTCTGATTCCGCTATCATTGTCCAGAAATGGCCCAACCTGACCCGGTACGATTGAGCGTGGCGCACGAGGGATACATCGTCCGGTTCGAGGGCGTCTGGGCCGGCTATGACGGCCCCGACGTTCTGGAAGAGTTGGATTTCGACGTGACCCCCGGCGAGGTAGCGATCGTTTCGGGTCCGACCGCGGCTGGAAAGACCAGCCTTCTCCACATGTTGCGGCTGGCGCTGCCGCCCCGCGCGGGCGAAGCCCATGTGCTTGGCGAGGACATCGCCCGCATGCCCGAGAAGCGCCGGGCCAAGCTCAAGCGGCGAATCGGCTACATCGCGGAGGAACCCGTCTTCGTCGAGGATTGGACGACGTTCGAGAATATCGCGCTCCCCCTGAAAATGGCCGGCCGCAAACCCGCCGAATACGCCGAGGACGTGCGCGAGCTGCTGGCGTTCGTCGGCATGAGCGACGCCGAGCAGGAATTGACGCGCCGGCTTTCCTTCGCCGAGCGGCGCCGGATCGCGATTGCGCGCGCATTGGCGGGCAAGCCCGATCTGATCCTGGCCGATGAGCCCGCTGCGGGACAATCGCCAGAGAACGCGCAACGCACGTTCCGGCTGCTCGCGGAGATACGCCGCGTGGGCGCGAGCGTCGTCATCGCGACGCAAAGCGAGCACCTGGCCGAGGGCATCGAGGCGACACACTGGCACATCCGCCAGGGCCGCATCGCGCGCGCGGGCGAGACGCCGTTCTCCGAGATGGAGCACTTCTCGTGAACGGCGAAGGACAGGCGCGTTGGGTCTTCTGGGCGATCGCGGCGGCGGCGTTCGCGGCGGCGGCCGCGGGCCTCATGGCGCGCGCAGCCAATTACATGGCCGATCGCTGGGCGCACGAGACAACGGGCGCCGCGATCGTGCGTGTTCTTGCGAGCGAAGATGCGGCGGCGCTGGCGCAGGCGGAGGCGATCATCGGACAAGCGCCCGGCGTCGCGCGCGCGCAGATCGTGACGGCCGAACGCGCAGCAGCGCTCTTGCAGGATTGGGGCGGCGGGGAAGTGCGCGCGAGCGATCTGCCGCCGCTGCGCCTCATCGAAGTCGAGTTCACGCTCGATGCGCCCAGCGACCAGGCGGCGCGCCTCGAAGGCTTTCTGCGCCAGCGTGGGCTTGCTTCGCAGGTTATCGCGCCCGATGAAAATTCCACGCAGGCCGAACAATCGGCGCGCACGATGCGGCTGGCCGCCGCCGGCGGCGCGGGCTTCTTCGCGCTGATGATGGCCGCGATCATTTTATTGGCGGCGCGTGCGATGGCGCAGCAGCGCGCCGATCTCATCACCGCACTCGCCGACATGGGTGCGACCAGCTCCGGCGCGGCGCGCAATGTGGGCGATGAAGCGGCCTCGACCGGTTTATGGGCGGGCATACTCGGCGCGGGGGCGGCGGGCATGGCGGCTTTCGCCGCGATCTATTGGATGAACCGCTCCGCCGATCCGCTCGAAATCATCACTGGCGCGCATTGGATGGACTGGACCCCGATCGCCATCACGCCTGTCGTGTGCGCGCTGCTCGCCTCGGCCGGAGCGCGCGGGGCGGCCGCGACCATTCACGCGCGCGCCGCGAGGCTCGCATGAGCTGGCTGAAGGGCGCGCTGATGGCGCTCATGACGGCGGGCATCGTCGCGTTTGGGCTCGGCTTCTTGGCGTTCGTCTCCAGCGTGCGGGACGCGCGTCCGCCCGATCCGCTGCCGGAAGCGGATGCAATCGTGGCGCTCACGGGCGGCTCGCAAGAGAGGCTGCGCACGGGCGTGCGGCTGCTGCGCGAAGGGCGCGCGCGCCGGCTGCTGATCAGCGGCGTCAACCGCACGGTGCGCGATCACGAACTCTTCCAATTGCTCGACGTATCGGAGCGCATGGCGGAATGCTGCGTCGATCTCGGGCGCGCGGCGGAAGACACGCTCGGCAACGCGTCGGAAACCGCGGCCTGGGCGCGGCGCTACAATTTCGAGCGCATCATTCTTGTGACTGACGACTATCACATGCCCCGCTCCTATGCGGAGCTGCATATCGCGATGCCGGACGCCGAGATCATCGCCTATCCGGTGGCGACTCGCTGGACGGAAGGCGATCGCTGGCGCACCGACATGAGCACAGCTTCGCGCCTCGGCGCCGAATACGTGAAGTATCTCACCATTCGCGCGCGTGAGACTTTGATGGGCAGCGCGGAGAACGGCGACGGCGAAGAGCAAGCGGCGCAGCGCGCGTCATGAACCTGATCCGTTCGATCGTCTTTTTCGTGTGGCTCTATCTGTCGATGGCGGCGTGCGCCTCGTTCGGCATCCCATTCTCCGCGTTTTCCCAGCGCGGCGCGATCGGCGTGGCGCGCATGTGGGCGCGGCTCACCATGTGGGGCGCGCGCTGGATCATGGGGATCAAGGTCGTCATCGAAGGGCGCGAGAACATTCCCCACGGCGCCTCCATCATGGCGATGAAGCACCTCTCGATGATGGACACGTATTTTCCGTTTCTCCTGCTCGACAATCCCTCCGTCGTGCTCAAGCAGGAACTTTCCGATCTGCCGATCTTCGGCTGGCACACGCAGCGCTCGGGCGCGATCCCGGTGGCGCGCGAAACCCACGCCAGCGCGCTCAAGAAAATGCTGCGGCGCGCGCGCGAGGAAATCGCGAAGGACCGCGAGATCTTCATCTTCCCCGAAGGCACACGCCAGGAGATCGATGCGAAGCCGGACTACAAGCCGGGCGTCGCGGCGCTTTACCGCGATCTGAATGTGCCGGTGACTCCGGTGGCGACAAACACGGGGCTTTGCTGGCCCGCGCACGGGCTCGTCCGGCGTCCCGGCACAGTCACGGTGCGCATTCTGCCGGCGATCCCACCGGGCCTCTCACGCGACGACTTCATGCAGCGTCTCATCAGCGACATCGAGACGAACTCGCAAGCGCTCATCGCGCGTGAGCGTGAGCGCGTGGCATGAGTGAAAGTACGACGCGCCGCGTGCGCCGGTGGGGGCTGATCATCCCCGCAATCTTGTTCGTTGTGCTCGCGCTCGGCTGGACAGCCTATTGGCACATCCTCAAGGATCAGGCCGCGCGGCGGATCGAGGCGGCGCTTGCACATGAGCGCGCCGCTGGCGCTGAAGCAAACGCGACGATCGTGCGGGCTTGGGGCTTTCCGCTCGAACTGGCGTTCGATCTCGCTGATGTTTCCTACGCACCGGCGGACGGCGCGTGGCGCGCATCCACGCAGCGCATGCGGCTCAATGTAAGTCCGACAAACCCTCAACACCTCATTGCTGAATTGCCGGCGCCATTGACGCTCGCCTTTCGCGGCGAACGCGGCACGACGCTCACGGGCGAAGGCTTGATCGTCAGCATCCGCACGCGCGGCAATGCGCTTGCTCAAGCAGGCGTCGAAGGCGCGAACGTTCGATACGCCGATCCTGCGCCCGATGGGCGGAGCTTCACCGCCGGCCGGCTCGTCGCCAACCTGCGGCCCGACCCGCGCACGCAAAGCGCGTATCAATTCTCGCTCGACATCGAGAATTTCGGCCTCGCGCGGCCCGTGCGCGCCTTCGAGCCATTCGGCACGATCATCGAGCGCGCGAGCGCCCGCATCGTCTTGGAGCGCGGCGCTGCGCTCATGCAGCTGACGCGCCGCGATCCGCTGGAGGCGTGGGCGCGAGACAACGGCTCAGCTTCGATCGAAAGTGCGCGCGTGCAATGGGGTCCGGCGACGATCGAGGGGCGCGGACGCGTGGGCGTGGACGCGGAACGCCGTTTCGACGGCCGCATCGACGTAACGTTCGAAGATCCCGCCGAAGCGATCCGTGCGCTCTCCCAATCGGAAAGCATTCCGCGCGATGCGCGGCGGGCGCTTGAATTGTTCGCGGTCGGCGCGGCGCTTTCGGGCGACGATCTCGACACCAACGTTGCAGCAAGCGACGGCTGGCTCTCCCTCGGCGGCATCCGTGTGCGCGAGATCGCCCCGCTCTACTAAGATTGGTCGCGGCCCCAATTGGGCTTGGCGCTATCCTGCCCCGCTTCAATGACCTCGCGGCGCACGCGCCGCGCGCGCTCGAAAATCTCATAGAGGCGCTCGCCGTCGCCCCAACGGATCGCGCGCTGGAGCGCCGCCAAATCCTCCGTGAAGCGGCCGAGCATTTCGAGCACTGCGTCCTTGTTGGAGAGGAACACGTCGCGCCACATCGTGGGGTCGGAGGCGGCGATGCGCGTGAAGTCGCGGAAACCGGAGGCGGAGTACTTCACAACCTCGTTTTCGGTGACGTTCTCCAAGTCCTCCGCCATCGCGACGATGTTGTAGGCGATGAGGTGCGGCAGATGGCTCGTCACCGCGAGCACCACGTCGTGGCGCGCGGCATCCATCTCCTCCACGTCAGCGCCCAGCGCGCGCCAGAAGGCGGCGAGCCGCGCGACCGCCTCGCGATAATCCGGGCGCGGATCGTCGAGCGGCGTGAGGATATGCCAGCGCCCCCGAAAGAGCGTAGCGAAGCCAGCGTCCGGCCCCGAATTTTCCGTGCCCGCGATCGGGTGGCCGGGAACGAAGAAAACATCGTGGCGCACATGCGGTTGCGCCGCCGAGACCACAGCGCCCTTGACGGACCCGACGTCGGTGAGCGTGGCCCCAGCCTTCATCGCATCGCGGACGCTCTCCGCCGCGGCGCCCATCGCGCCGACAGGAATGGCGAGCACGATGAGGTCCGCTCCGGCGACGGCCTCGCGCGCCGTGTCATAAACTGTGCCGAGCCCGAGTTCGCGCGCTCGGGCGCGCACGGAGTCGGCAACGTCGAAAAGCGCAATGCTCTCCGCCGCGCCGGTCTCCTTCGCGGCACGCGCGATCGAGGCGCCGATGAGACCGATGCCGAGAATTGCGATGCGCGGGTAAGCGCTCATTGCTTGGCGAATTCGGTGAGCGCGGCGAGCATTCCGGTGTTCTGTTCCACCGTGCCGATTGAGATGCGCAGCGCGCCCGGCAATCCGTAAGCGCCCACGGCGCGCACAATGAAGCCCTTCTTGCGGAAATGCGCGTCCGCATCCGCCGCGGCGCGGCGCTTCTCCAGCGGGAAGTGCACGAGCACAAAATTGCCGGCGCTCTCCGTCACCTCATAGCCGAGCGCGCGGACCGCGCCGGCAACACGCTCGATCTCCGCCTCATTGTGCCGTCGGCTCTTCTCCGCGAAGTCCTGATCCTCGATCGCGGCGGCGGCGGCGGCTTGCGCGGCGGTGGCGACGTTGAAGGGCAGCCGCACCTTGTTGAGCGCATCGATCACATCGACGGGCGCATACGCCCAGCCGACGCGCATCGACGCAAGACCGTGAATTTTGGAAAACGTGCGCGTCATCACGACATTGTCGAACTCGCTGACAAGTTCGACGCCGGCGGAATAGTCGTTGCGGTTCACGTACTCCGCGTAGGCCGCGTCGAGCACGAGCATCACATTATCCGGGAGGCCCGCGTGCAGGCGGCGTACTTCGGAGAACGGGAGATACGTGCCGGTGGGATTGTTCGGGTTGTCGAGGAAGACGATGCGGGTCTTCTCGTTCACCTCGGCGAGCAGCGCATCCACATCGGCGCGCATGCCGTCATTCTTTGCTGTACGCACCACGCCGCCCATCGGGCGCGCGAAAATTCGGTACATCAGAAACGCGTATTGGGACTGAACGATCTCATCGCCTGGCGCCAGATAGGCGCGGAGCAGAAGTTGAAAGATCTCATCCGATCCCGCCCCACAGATGATGCGCTCGGGATCGAGGCCATAACGCATCGCGATCGCTTCGCGCAGCTTTGTCGCCCGGCCTTCAGGATAGAGCGCGGTATTCTCAAGCGCGGCGATCGCGGCGGCTTTCGCCTTCGGGCTGCATCCGAACGGATTTTCGTTGGACGCGAGCTTTATGGGCTTGGCGACGCCGGGCAGCGTAGCCTCCCCGCCCTTGTAGGGCTCGATATCGAAGACGGTCTTGAGGGGGGTGAGAGGCATTGATCGCGCGGGGTTTTCAGACCCGCGCGAAGGACCCCACGACGCGGAATTGGTCAAGCCCCGCCCGAACGAGCAATCCGCCGCGCGGATCGTCAGGCGAGAGGAATTCATCGAGCTTGATGAGCACCTTGTTGTCCGAGCGCGCGACCTCTTGGCCGGTCATGCCCGCCTCGTTCATGGCGCGCTGCACCTTATAGTGCCGGTCGAACGCGATGCCCAAGGTGGCGTCTCCGCCTGCGGGCTCGAGCGCCACGCCCTGCGCGACGACGGCGGCCTCCGGCTCCTCGCCCGCCGCGTTGGCGCGGATCGGCAGCGCGGCGATGACGTGGAGGCGATGATATCGGCTTTCCGTCAGCGTGTGCCACCACATGCCGGCGCCGGTTTTGCCCGGCCATGGAACGACCGCGACCACGTTCGCGGCGTCCGTCGCCTTGTTGAGGGCCGCGCGGATATCCTCACCGCGCTGAACGCGCGTGCGGGCGCCGAAATGGCGACGCGCCAGATCGAAGAGCCGGAGCGCATCCTGGCCCGGCCCGGCGCCGACAATCACGTCGACCGGCTTTTGGCGGCGGATGTTGGCCGCGATCAGCGCGCGCCACACCTCCACCACCACCTCGGGCTCGAGTTTCTCCTCCGAAGCGGCGAGCAGGCGGCGCAGCAGCTGCACCTCGCGCGCGGGGCGGAGCGGCAAGCCCTCGGCAGGCTTCGCCTGACTCAACTGATCGGCCACGCGCTGGCGATCGGCGATGAGCTTGAGCATCGCCTCGTCGATCCGGTCGATCTCGGCGCGCGCGGCTTCAATCGCGGCGGCGGCTGGCGGGGCGGGGCTCGCTTGTGAGTCCATGACATCTGATACCGCGCGCGCAGCCCCCGCGCCAATCCGAAGCGCGGCCAAGGGGATGCGCCGCTGAGTCGGCGCGCCTATGATTAAGGGAATGATTCCCGCCAGCGCCTCTCAACAGCCTGGACGCCTCAGCCAAAGCGGCGGCGTGCGCACGCTGACGTTCGAGGAGCCGCTGCAGCTTTCCTCCGGGCAATTCATCGCGCCGTTGACGGTGGCCTACGAAACCTATGGCGCGCTCAACGAGGAAAAATCGAACGCCGTGCTCGTCTGCCATGCGCTGACGGGCGATCAATATGTCGCGAGCCCCAATCCGGTGACGGGGCGCCCCGCTTGGTGGCCGCGCATCGTCGGCCCCGGGCGCCCGATCGACACCAACCGCTTCTACGTGATCTGCGCAAACATTCTCGGCGGCTGCATGGGCACGACAGGGCCTGCCTCGAATGCGAGCGACGGCGCGGCGTACGGCTTGCGCTTTCCCGGCATCACCGTGGCCGACATGGTGCGCGCGCAGGCCAAGCTCATCGAGGCGCTGGGCATCCAATCGCTCTTCTGCGTCATCGGCGGCTCCATTGGAGGCATGCAGGCGCTCCAATGGGCGGCCGCGTACCCAAAGCGGGTGTTCGCGTGCGCCCCCATTGCAACCGCGGCGCGCCACTCGGCGCAGAACATCGCCTTCTACGAGGTCGGCCGCCAAGCCATCATGGCCGATCCCGATTGGCGCGCAGGCGCCTATCTCGCGGAGGGCGTGCGGCCACTCAAGGGCCTCTCCGTCGCGCGCATGGCGGCGCACATCACGTATGTCTCCGAAACCGCGCTTCGCAGGAAGTTCGACCGCGCGCTGCAGAACCGCGATGCGTTTTCCTTTGGATTCGATGCGGACTTCCAAGTGGAGAGCTATTTGCGCCACCAGGGGCAGAGCTTCGTCGATCGTTTCGACGCGAATTCGTATCTCTACATCACGCGGGCGATTGATTATTTCGATCTGGCGGCGGATTTCGGCGGCGCGCTGCCAAACGCGTTCAAGGACAGCGCCACGCGCTTTTGCGTTTTTGCGTTCTCCTCCGATTGGCACTATCCGCCTACGGACAATCGCGAGATCGCCAAGGCGCTGATCGCCGCGGGCGCGGAAGCCTCCTACGTGGAGATCGACACGGACAAGGGCCACGACGCCTTCCTGCTCGAAGAACCCGACTTCGAGGCCGCGCTCACGGGCTTCATCGACGCCGCCGCCGCCGCGCGCGGGCTGGCGCTCGGCTTTTGAACGATGGCCGTGATCGAACTGACGCAGACTGTTTCGGGGGAAGCGCCCCCGCGCCCACATGCGCGCCCGGCGCGCGCGGAATTCTCCGTCATCTCGCATATGGTGCGCGAGGGCGCGCGCGTGCTCGATATCGGGTGCGGGGACGGCGCCCTGCTGCAGGTGCTCATTCGCGACAAGCAGGTGCGCGGGCGCGGGCTGGAGCTCTCGCAAGCAGGCGTGAATGCTTGCGTGAAAAAAGGGCTCGCCGTCATCCAGGGCGACGCGGACCGCGATCTCTCGCATTTTCCAGACGCGGCGTTCGACTACGTCATTCTCTCCGACACGATCCAACAGGTGCGGTTCCCGCGCCGCGTCCTTGAGGAACTCGCGCGCATCGGCGAGCGCGTCATCGTCTCGTTTCCAAATTTCGGCCACTGGAACGTACGCTGGCAGCTCTTTTCGCGCGGCCGCATGCCCGATACGCCCGCACTGCCGACGCGCTGGTGCGAGACGGAGAATCTCCACTTCTGCACCGTGCGCGATTTCGCCGAACTCGCCGGGGAAATCGGCCTCAGCATCGAGCGCGCGATCCCCATCAGCAAGAACCGGCCGGGCGCGCCGTTTGCGAAGACACTCTGGCGCGCGAACTGGTTCGCGGAGGAAGCGGTGTTCCTGCTGGCGCGCTGAACGCAAAGCGGGCGCGACGATTTCTCCCCGCGCCCGCTGCTCCCTCGCTTGAACGACTTACGCCGCGCGTGTGGCCGCCCATTGGCCGACAATGCCTTCCAGCACCGACAGCGGGACCGACCCGTTCGCGAGCACCGCATCGTGGAAGCCGCGCAGATCGAACCGGTCACCCAACGCCTGCTGCTGGGCGGCGCGCATGCGGATGATCGCCTGCTTGCCGACCATGTAACCCGTCGCCTGGCCCGGCCACACCGCGTAGCGTTCGATTTCAGTGACGACGTTGGAGCGCGCATCGCCGGTCGCGGCCATCATCGAGTCGATCGCCTGTTCGCGCGACCAGCGCAGATGGTGCATGCCGGTATCGACCACGAGGCGCGAGGCGCGGAAGACGGCCGATTGCAGATAGCCGAGGCGCCCGAACGGATCCTCCGCATAGAGGCCCAATTCGTCGGCCAATTGCTCGCTGTAGAGCGCCCAGCCTTCGGCGTAGGCATTGAAGCCCAGGAGCGCGCTGCGGATGAAGGGAATCTCTTGCGATTCCTGCTGCAGCGCGATCTGCCAGTGATGGCCTGGGATGCCTTCGTGATAGGTGAGCGTCGGCAGCGTGAAGCGCGGCACCTCGGCGGTGTTGCGCAGATTGATGTAGTAGCGCCCCGGACGCGAGCCATCGAGCGAGGCCGGATTGTAATACCCGCCCGGCGCGCCGGCTTGCGTGTATTCGGGCACGCGCACGATTTCGAGAGGCGCGCGCGCCTGGCGGCCGAACACTTCCGGCATGCGCGCGCGCACGCGTTCGGTCAGTTCGTTGAGGTCGCTGAGCAATTGGGCGCGGCCCGCGTCCGTGTTCGGATAGAGCTGATCAGGCCGGCGATAGAGCGCCTGCACGCGCTCGGCCACGGAGCCGCGCGTCATGCCTTGCGCGCGCAGGATCGCGTCCATCTCCGCCTGATGCTGCGTCACCAGATCGACGCCCATGCGATGGATTTCGTCAGGCGTCATCGACGTCGTCGTCTGATCGACGAGCGAAGCCTGATACATCTCGGCGCCTTGCGGGCGCTGCCAAATGCCGGCGTCGTGAACGGAGCGCGGGCGAATGGCGACGAGCGCATCGATCTGCCGTTGATAGGCCGGAAGAACCTCGTCGCGCAGGACGGTCTCCGCGCGCTGCGTGAGCGCCGTGCGATCGGCCGCCGCGATCGCTTCGACGCCGCCGAGTTTTTGCGCAAAG
Source organism: Hyphomonadaceae bacterium (assembly GCA_050246475.1). Classification (GTDB taxonomy): domain Bacteria; phylum Pseudomonadota; class Alphaproteobacteria; order Caulobacterales; family Aquidulcibacteraceae; genus CADEEL01. Next base: position 450,790 of record JBFWVZ010000002.1, read on the forward strand.
GCTGTGACGAGCACGCTTTGCGCGGGCGCGGTCCCGGCGAAGGCGCGCAATTGCTCAAGGCAGCGATCGATGGCGAAGTCCGGCGGGATGACGCCCGCGCCGGTGTCTTCGGCGAAACGCTCGAGTTCCTGATCCATCTGCCGCGCGAGCCCGGAAAGGCGCGTCAGGTACGCATCCGCCTGAGCGCGGTCCGTCACCGGATGCACGCTCGCGAGGAAATCCGGCACGTTGTAAAAGGCGCCGTTGATTTGCGAGAGCACGTAGGGGTTCGTGGCGTTGGCGCCGCGCCCGAAACGCGAGCTGTTGAGCCCGTTTTCAAGCGAGGTCGTCACCACATCGAAGGTGACCTTATCGGCGTCCGACAGCCGCTCGCGATCGAGCGCACGCAATTCGTTGAGGCCGGTCTGGCTGATGGCGCGCGTCGCTTCGAGCCCCGCGCGGGAGAGATCGCTGGAGCGCGCCATATAAGGCCCGCCGGCCTGCGCCTCCGGAACGCCCAATGCAGTCGCGTATTCCGGTGAATCTCGAAGGATGTTGGTGACCAGCCGGTCCAGCACGGCGTTCAAGTCGGGCGCGGCGGCTTGGCGCTGGCAGGCGGCCAAGGTCACGGCGGCGGCGGTCGTCGCGAGCATGGCGCGGCGCGTCATCTGCATGTGAATTCCCCACTTCGATCGATGAAATCTGTCGCGCTCGGAGGCGCTCAGCGGGTCGCAATCTAGCGCGCGCAACGACAATTACATCCAGGGTGCGACAGGCGGCGGCGCCGGCGCGGCGGGCGGCTTCAACCCTCGATGGCGGCCATGTCGCGCTCGCCCGTGCGAATGCGCTGCACGCTGTCGAGGTCCGAGACCCAGATCTTGCCGTCCCCGATCTTGCCGGTTTTTGCCGCCTCCGAAAGCGCGTTGGCAACGCGCTCGGCCGCATCCTTGGAGACCACGATCTCGATCTTCACCTTCGGCAGCAATTTCACTTCGTATTCGGCGCCGCGATAGACTTCGGTCTTGCCCTTTTGGCGGCCGAAGCCGCGCACTTCCGTCACCGTCATGCCGGCGACGCCAGCCTCCTTCAGCGCCTCGAGCACGGGATCGAGACGGCTGGGCTTGATGACGGCTGTGATCAGTTTCATGCGGCGCCTGCGAAGTAACGATGTGTCATAAGCTCACGCGGGCGCGGCGGGCAAGGCGCCCGCGGGTTGGACGGCCGGCGCCGCCTCCTGCTTCGCGCCGGCGTTCGGCTCCGCGTAGAGCCGCTTCACCGCCTCCATCAGCACGAGGCCGCCGAAGGCCGGAAACAGCAGCTCGCCCACCCGTTCGGCCGGCGTCGCCATGCCGGCCATCCATCGCGCCGGCGCCAGATAGAGCGCGCGGGCCGACGCGCATGGCTGAAAGAGGCAATCGGCCAGAAGCGAACCGAGCTGTCCCTTGGTGTAGGGCCGGCCATGCCCGAAGGGCGTTGCATCCGTGTGACTCCAGAGCCCCAGCCGGTTCGCGGCGACAACAACAAGACGCCCCTCCGGCGCGGTGACGCGCCAGATCTCGCGCAGAAACGCCCGCGGGCTCTCCGCCTCCTCCAGCCCGTGGACGACGAGCACGCGATCGAACACCGCGTCGGCAAACGGGAGACGAGACTCGTCGCCCAACGCCGCGAGCGTATTGCCCGCGTCAGGCCAGCGGCAGGCGCCTTGCGCAGCGGGCATGAGCGCGACGGTGCGGCGCGCATCGGCGCGCAGCCGCTCCAGAAACGAGGTCGCATAGCCGATGCCGAGCACATCGAGGCCGCCCGCGTGGGGCCAAAGCGCCTTGAGCCGCCGCTCGATCATGCGTGCGGCGGCCGCGCCCAGGGGCGCGGCGTAGAAGCGCTGGAGCGCCTGAATATCGACGCGGCCGGTCAAGGGGCTATGTCTCTCGCCAAGGTTCGGAGATAGTGCGGCCCATGCTCATCATTCACCAGTTTCCCTGCCTCGAAGACAATTACGGCTTCCTGGTTCACGATCCGCAAAGCGGCGAGACGACCACGATCGACACGCCCGACGCCGACGCGATCCTGCGCGAGCTGGACGCGAAGGGTTGGCGGCTGACGCAAGTCTGGAACACGCACTGGCATCCCGATCATGCTGGCGGCAATGCGGAGTTGAAGGCGAAAACCGGGTGCCGCGTCACGGGGCCAGCGGAAGTCGAGCGCATTGGGCAGGCGCCTGATCGCATCATCGCCCACGGCGATTCCGTGACGCTTGGAAGCACCGAGGCGCGCGTGATCGATGTGGGCGGCCATACGCTTGGGCACATCGCCTATCATGTGCCGTCGCAGAGCGTCGCGTTCGTGGGCGACAGCCTCTTCTCGCTCGGGTGCGGGCGCATGTTCGAAGGCACGCCGCCGCAATTCTGGGACAGCCTCCAACGCATCGCAGCGCTCCCGGACGAGACGACGCTTTATTGCGCGCACGAATACACCGCATCGAACGCGCGCTTCGCGCTCTCGGTGGATCCTGACAATCCCACGCTCAAGGCGCGCGCGGCCGAGATCGAGCGGCTGCGCGCGGCGGGACAGCCGACGGTGCCGATGACGCTGGCGGCGGAGAAGGCGGCGAACCCCTTCCTGCGCGCGCCCGTGCTCAGGCGTCAGCTTAATCTCGACGCCGCGAACGACGCCGAAGCGTTCGCCGAGCTTCGAAAGCGTAAGGACAATTTCCGCTGAATCTAGAAGCGCGCGCGAACAAAGCAGCGCGACAAGTTTTGCATATAATTCATGGAGAAGGCTTCGATTGTCATTGAAGCCTTGCGCCATCGGACTAGGCTCTCTTCACGCAATGGTGAGCGCGAGAAAGCGCTTCATGGGGCCGTCGTGGGGACGGGCCTCGGTCCCGCTCCATTGGCGCGTTGGGATTAGCGGGAGTCACATCATGAAACGCATCGCGAAGACCGTCGCTGCGGCGGCGCTGATGACGGGCATTGGCGGCGTCGCCTCAGCCCACGCCACCGAAGGCTGGTACGGGCGCATCGACGGCGGCTGGAGCTTCGACGCCGAGATCGACGCCGACAATGGCTTTGAGGTCGATCTCGACGATGGGTGGGTCGGCTCGCTTGGCCTCGGCTACGCGATGCAGAACGGTTTCCGTCTCGAAGGCGAGTTCTCGTACCGGCACAATTCGTTCGAGGGCTTCGACCAGCAGGAGAACGCCGTCGACATCGATGCCAACGCCATGGCGGGCATGCTGAACCTTTACTACGACTTCAATCGCGGCGGCGGCATCGAGCCCTATGTCGGCGCGGGCGCGGGCTGGGGCACGCTCGACATCGACGACTTCAACTACGATGAAAGCGGCTGGGCATGGCAGGCCATGGCAGGCGTCGCCTTCCCGTTGAGCGACCGCTTGGCCGTCGATGTCGGCTATCGCTATTTCGCGATGCCAAGCCTCGACGACAACGAAGGCGGCGATCTCGAATACACGAACCAAGCCGCGATGATCGGCCTTCGCTGGCAGTTCGGCGGCGCCGAACCGCCGCCTCCTCCGCCGCCTCCGCCGCCGCCCCCCGCGCCGCCTCCGCCCCCGCCGCCTCCGGTGGCGTGCCCGGCGGAAGACTTCGTTGTGTACTTCGAGTGGGATCGCTCGAACCTCAACCAGGCGGCGCTGGAAACGATCGACTCCGCCGTTGCGCGGGCGCGCTCGTGCAACCTCGGCAGCGTCGTGGTAGTCGGCCACACCGACACCTCGGGCTCGACTCAATACAACGAAGGCCTCTCGCAACGCCGCGCTTCGGTGGTTGCGGACGCTCTGGTGGCGCGGGGCGTTCCCGCGGCCTCGATCACGACCCAGGCCCGCGGCGAGACGGATCTCGCCCGCGAGACCCGGGACGGCGTGCGCGAGCCGCTCAACCGCCGCACCGCGGTCACCATCAGCTTCTACTGACGCTGACCAAGGGCCCTCAAACGAAGAGCCCGGCGAAAGCCGGGCTCTTTTCGTTTCATCATCCGTGTCCGGATTATTGTTCCGGCCCGATCAGAACCGAGCGGATCGCCGTCGTGGACGGCCGCCCGGCATAGCCGAGGTTCGGCGCGACCTGAATGTTGAGATCGCGCCCGTTGATCCGCGCTCCAGGCGATGGGCCGACACGAATGATCACGCGCTGCACCGTGACGCCCGGCGATGCGATAAGCCCCGCCGCGGCGCGCTCCGCGGCATCGATCACCAGACCCGCGCTCGGGCCCATGACATTGGCCGGCGCAACGAAGATGACCGGGCGGCCAAGCGAGCGCTGCGCGGCGGCCTGCAATTGGCGCATGCGCGCTTGATATTGCGCGATCGCGAGCGCCTGCGGCGTGATCGGCGCGCCCGCGCCTGTCTCAGCGACGGCCGCGCCAGCGCGGTGGTTACGCGTGTAGAGCGTGACTCCGCCTTGCGGCGTCACGCGCAATGCGAGGTCGTTCGTGTCGTTGCGGTAGAGCTCGCTGCCGCCCGCGCCGCCGCCGATCGAGCGCAGCACATGCACCTCCGGATCCCCTTCAAAGCGAAGCAGGGCCACACGTCCGCCGGAGCGATCGAATACGAAGCGGAGTTCGCCGTCGGCCGTCGCATATTGCGTGGACGGCCCGAGGCGCACGTCATTGCGCACGCCAGGCATGAAGGGCTGGATCTGCTGTGCGCTCGCTTCGACCGGCGCCCCCGACAGAGCCAGGGCAGCGGCGATTGCGCCGGTTAGGCTCAATGGACGAGGTTGTGCGCCGCCCTGGCTCATGCGCCGGAATAGCCCCCACATAGGGGCGCTTTTTGGGCGGTGTAGCCGTTCCTTCACACCCCTGTGGCGAAACGGCAACAGCGCTCGGAGGGCGGCAATGCTGCGCACCGGGCCATAAAGCGCCCGCGCCCGTCAAATTTGCGTTTCAGCGGCGGTTACACAGCGACGCTTTAGGGCCGAAACTTAGCCCGCGATGTATTGCGCCCCGTTCACCGTCAGCGTCGCGCCGGTGATGAAGGCGCATTTGTCGCTGGCGAGGAAGGCGACGGTTTCGGCAATTTCCTCGGCCTTGCCGAGCCGGCCGACCGGGATGGTGGCGATGATGCCCTTCATCGCGGCTTCGGGCACGGCGGCCACCATGTCGGTGTCTATGTAGCCCGGCGCGATGCAGTTCACGGTCACGCCCTTGTTGGCGCTCTCCTGCGCGAGCGCCTTGGTGAAGCCGATCATGCCGGCTTTGGCGGCTGAGTAGTTCGCCTGGCCGGCTTGGCCCTTCTGGCCGTTGATGGATGTGATGTTGATGATCCGCCCGAAGCCGCGGGCGCGCATGCCGTCGATCACCGGGCGCGTCATGTAAAAGAGCGAATCCAGATCGACGCGGATCACTTCGCGCCACTGATCGACATTCATCTTGTGGAAGAAGCCGTCGCGCGTGATCCCTGCATTGTTGACGAGCACGTCAACCGGGCCGAGGTCCTCTTCGACGCGCCTGATGCCCGCCTGACAGGCCTCCCAATCGCCCACGTCCCACTTATAGACGTTGATCTTGAGCGCCTTGGCCACGTCCTGGGCGGCTTTGTCGTTGCCCGCATAATTCGCGGCGACCTTATAGCCCGCATCCACGAGCCGCTCTGAGATTGCCTTGCCGATGCCGCGCGTGCCGCCCGTCACCAAAGCGACGCGCTGACCGTTCCCTTTCGCCACGAACTTCCTCCGATCCCGGTTTCTTTGGCCGGTGCGAGAGTGTTACGGCGCTGCGTCAGCTTTGGCTAGGCGGCGCCCCGCCGCGCTTACGCGAGCGCCCGCTCCAGCAGCGAAAGCGCCTCGCGCGCGAATTCGCGCATGTTCAGCGCACGATCGGCCTGCCCGGTCTCGACGGTGAGCGCGATCTCGGTTCCGGGTCCGGCGAGGCCGACGCAGCTGTGCCCGGCCGCGTCGCCGTAGGGGTTGCCTGTCGGCCCCGCTGCGCCCGTCTCCGAGAGCCCCCAATCCGTGCCAAAGCGCGCGCATGCCGTCTGCGCCAGGAGGAGCGCGTAGGGCTCGCTGGCGCTGCGCATCCCGGCGAGCGCCTCCTTCGGGATATCCATGAGCGTCGCGCGCGCCTTCGGCGTGTAAACGACCGCGCCGGAAATGAAGTACGCCGAGGCGCCGGGCACGGCGAGCAACGCCGCGGAGATGAGCCCGCCGGAGGAAGATTCCGCGACGCTGACTTTCTCGCCGCGCGCCTTGAGCTTAGCGGCGATGCGTTCGGCGATCGGGATGAGCATGTCCATGCGCCGGTTCTCACCGGCGCATGTTCGTCCGTCAACGCGAAGCAATCACGCGCCGCGGCGCGTGTAGTGGATCACCCATTGATCTTGCCACGTCTGCCCTGCGTCGGGCGTGCGCTGCCAGCGCCAGGTGAGGCTGTCGGGCGTGATGTCGGTGAACACCATGCGCTGGAGCGGCGTGTTGTCCGACACGCGTGAGCTCACGAGGATGAAGTCGTCGCCTTCTGGGCCGCCGACGAGCGCGAAATAGCCGCCCTGATTATCGACCCAGGTTTGGCGCCAGCGCTGCATCGCCGTGTGATAGGTCGAGACCGAGTGCCCGATCAGCCCTTGCGTGGAGGGGCCGCCGTCGAACGCTTCTTGGATGACGCAATTGGCGTATTCGCGTGTGATTGTGTTCGTGCCGCTGCCGGCGGGAATGCCGGACATCGCCTCCCAGCGCACATCCCAGACGCCGACCCAGAAATCCATCTGCCGGAACTCAGGCGCGGCGCACGGATGAGCGGGCGGCGCCGGCTGCGCCTGTTGCTGCGCGCCCGCGTCGGTTGAAGCGCAGCCCATCAGAGCGAGCGCCAAGCCCGCCGCCAAAAACAATCGCATTCGTCGTTCCTCCGCATTTCACGCAAAGCCATACGGCGTTCGCCGCTCGTCCCGGCGCCGCGATGCGACGCACAGCTTCCACAATCCTGCGAAACGGATTCAGCGCTGGAGGAAAGGTCCAATTTCGACGCCGCGACAGAGCCAATTCTCGGCTCTTGCGCAGGTCAGTCGCGCTCAAACATCGGCCGCGAGCCAAGCGCCAACAGGAGCGCGATTCCCAATGCAGGCCAGTGCACCCACCATCCGCCGCCCGTGATCAGGTCGATGACGAAGAGAACGGCGAGGACAACACCGTAGCGTTGCGCGCGTGCGATGAAGCGGGCGCGCGCTTGCGCATTGCTCGGCGCGGCGCGCTGCGCCCGGCCTCTTGCGCCCTTGTCCGGTTGCGCGCCCGGGCCGGCGCCGACGCTGTAAACAGCGACGCTCTCGTTGAAGTTCTTCGGGCGACGCTCGCCGACATATTGAAAATCGATCGAGAGCTTCTTCTGCACCTGATCATACACTTGCCGCGAAATAAGAATGCCGCCGGGCGCCGCCATGCTCTGCAAACGCGCCGCGAGATTGACGCCCTCGCCCAGCAAATCGTCTCCATCGACCAGCACGTCGCCCAGATGAATGCCGATGCGAAAGCGCAGACTGTTCTCCGCATCCGCCGAAAGCTCGCGCTGCACCTCGACGGCGCATTGCACCGCCTCGACCACGGAAGGAAACTCCGCGATGAGCCCATCGCCGGCGGTGTTCGCGATGCGCCCGTGATGGCGCTCGATGAATTGCGTGAACACGCCGCGCGCGGCCCGGAGAGCGCTCACGGTACTCACCTCGTCGGCCTCCATCACGCGGCTGTAACCGTCCGCGTCGGCCGCGAGGATCGTCGTGAGTTTGCGCTGGACCTGGGACATCGCGGCCCACGCTACTGCTTGGCGCGGCGCGGCGCTGCGGTTTCCTCGCTGCGGAGAATCTTCTCCATCGCCCTGCCCTTCGCCAATTCATCGATGAGCTTATCGAGATAGCGAAGCTCGCGCATCAGCGGCTCTTCAATATCCTCCACGCGCACGCCGCAAACGACGCCGGTGATAAGCGACCTATTGCGATTGAGCTTCGGCGCCTGCGCGAAGAAATCCTCGAACGTCGTCTTCTTCTTGAAGTGCGCCGTCAGCGCGGGCTGCGTGTAGCCCGTCAGCCAACGGATGATCTGATCGACCTCCGCCTTCGTGCGCCCCTTCTTCTCCGCCTTGGCGATGTAGTGCGGATAGACGCTGGCGACGCTGATCGAATAGATGCGATGCTTCTTCGGCGCAGCCTCTTTTGCCTTCGCGGCGGGCGCTTTCTTCGCGACCATTACCGCTCCACGCACACCGCGATGCCCATGCCGCCGCCGATGCAGAGCGTGGCGAGGCCCTTCGCCGCTTTGCGCCGGCGCATCTCGTAGAGCAGCGTCGTCAGCACGCGCGCGCCCGAGGCGCCGATCGGGTGGCCGATCGCAATCGCTCCGCCGTTGACGTTCACGCGCTCCGGATCCCAGCCCATGTCGCGGTTGACCGCGATGGCCTGCGCCGCGAACGCCTCGTTCGCTTCGATCAAATCGAGGTCGGTCGCCTTCCAGCCCGCCTTCTTGAGTGCGGCCTTCGAAGCGGGGATCGGCCCCGTGCCCATCACCGAAGGCTCGCACCCGCGCGAAGCCCATGACGCGATGCGCGCAAGCGGCTCGATCTTGCGCTTCTCGGCTTCCGCCGCCGTCATCAGCACGAGCGCCGCGGCGCCGTCATTGATGCCAGAGGCGTTGGCCGCGGTGACGCTGCCGTCCGGCTTGAACGCGGGGCGAAGTTTGGCGGCGTCGGCCTGCACGGCGCCGACGCGGATATATTCATCGCGATCGACGGTCGTATCGCCGCGGCGGCCCTTGATGGTGTGGCGCGCGATCTCATCGACAAACTTGCCGGCTTTCTGCGCGGCCTCGGCCTTGTTCTGCGAAGCTGTTGCGAACGCATCCTGCTCTTCGCGTGTGATCTGCCATTTCTCGGCGACGTTCTCGGCGGTGATGCCCATGTGGTAGCCGTAGAAGACGTCCGTCAGCCCGTCCTTGATCATCGAGTCCGCGAAATCGAGCCCGCCCATTTTCTGCCCGTTGCGCAAGTGCGCGACGTGCGGCGAGAGGCTCATATTTTCCTGCCCGCCCGCGACGACGATCTCGGCGTCCCCGTTGCGGATCTGCTGATAGCCGGTGACCACTGCACGCAACCCCGAACCGCAGACCTGGTTGAGCCCCCAGGCCGGGCTTTCATCCGGCACGCCGGCCGCGCGCGAGGCTTGGCGCGCCGGGTTCATGCCTTGGTTGGCCGTGAGCACCTGCCCGAGCACCACTTCGTCCACGTCCTTGGCGTCCACCCCGGCGCGCTGCAGCGCGGCCATGATGGCGGTCTTGCCGAGCTCGTGAGCGGGGGCGCCCGCGAGCGAGCCGTTGAACGAGCCGACCGGGGTGCGGGCGGCGGCGGCGATCACGATTTCACTGGCGGCCATGGGCTCTCCCTCACGCGCTTCTCGAGATTTTCGGGCCTTCAGCCGCCCAAGTTGCACGAGCGAAGGGAATTTGGAAGCGGGCGCGAAACGCCAACGGGTGCGCCGTCTTGCATTGCAGCGGCGGACAAGCGAGTTTGGCCGGTAAAGTCATGTTGCGGCGCGAAAGCGCGGCCTGGGAGAGCGGCCTTGGCGAAGGAAAACGGGCGCGGCGGCGAGCCCGAGACGGTCGTCATCAAGAAGTATGCGAACCGGCGCCTCTACAACACCAGGACCAGCCAATACGTGACGCTGGACAGCCTCTCCGAAATGGTCCGCGAGGGGGTGGATTTCACGGTGCAAGACGCCAAGACCGGCGAAGACCTCACCCGCTCCGTGCTTACGCAGATCATCTTCGAACAGGAGAATTCAGGCGGCCAGACGCTGCTGCCGATTCAATTCCTGCGCCGCCTCATCCGCTTCTACGGCGACCAGATGCAGGGCTTCGTCCCCTCCTATCTCGAAATGAGCATGGAGACGTTCGCCAAGCACCAAGAGCAGATGCGCGAGCAGATGAGCCGCGCTTTCGGCGGCCGCACGCCGATGGCCGCGTTCGAAGAGCAGACGCGCCAGAACATGGCTATGTTCGAGCAGGCGCTCAGAATGTGGAGCCCGCTCTCGGCCGGGGGCGTGCCCAACGTCGCGCGCGGCGGCGATGACGCCGATGAGCCCGCCAACGAAGACGCCGTCGCAGAATTGCGCCGCCAAATGGAGGCGATGCAGAAGCAGCTCGACAACCTGAGCGGAACGCGAAAGCCGTAGACGAGGACCGGCCAATGCATCCGGCGCCCGGATGCGGCCTAGCTGTGGGCCGGGTCGTGGCGTTGCTGCCCCGGGAGGCGCTCGTGCGGCCTTGAACCCGCCTCCCTCCCTGGCTATAGCGGCGCCTCCCGCGCGCGCCCGTAGCTCAGCTGGATAGAGCACCAGACTACGAATCTGGGGGTCAGGAGTTCGAATCTCTTCGGGCGCGCCAGGGATTTCAATGCTTTAAAACGGTATCCGTGAGCTCTGCCAACGGCGCTGCTACCGCGCTGATACCAACTGAGTTGCTGTGCTCGGATTCGTGATCCCATTTCGGATCATTGGACGCTTAGCCTCGAGAGGGGTGCGACCAAGCCATCCGCACCCTATGTAACCGAGCTCGTTTGGAGGCAGCGAAGCTGGCTTCGTTCAAACGGGCAGTCCGGCTGAGCACATTTTCGTCGAGGCGCTCATTGAGAAAACGAGAAGGCTCGCTCGACGAAATACGAAAGAACCAGGCGCAGGCTGCGGCCCGCCGCATTGAGCTGGCGCAGCGCCTGAAGTCCCGCGCTCCCGCCCCCGCTATGGCGGAGCCTCCCGCGAGCGAGCCTTCCGCCGCCGCGCCAGCGTTCGATATCGAAGCGGCGCTCGCCGCCGCCGCGCACTTGCACCTGATGACCTTCGATACGAGCGTCGGCGATCCCTCGGCGCTCAGCCGCCCTGCGCTTGCCCTGCTGCGTGCGTTCTTCGACGCGGTGCTGACGGGCGAGTCGGCGTCGGTGCTGCAATGGCCGCTCGGCCTGCGCGACGTTTCGGTTCTTCACCCGCTTGCGATGGCCGTGCTGCTGCGCGTCAGTGAAAAGAAGACCACCGGAAAATTCGCGTGGTGTGATCCTGCACCGTGCTGCCGCACGCTTTATTTCCCGTGGCGCGGCGGCGCGAATCTGGCCGGTCAGCGCTACCTGCTGAGGCGGACCGACCTCACGGACTGGAACAAGTATCACCTGACGCGCCAGCAAGTTAATGCGCTCGGCACGCCCGCCGGGCTGACCGACAAGCTCCACGAAACGATCGGCCACCTTGACCGCCTGCGCGCGCGGGAAACAACAAAACCGCATCTCGCGCACCCGGCGCTGAGCGAGCTTTACCCCGTGTTCGCGGCGCAGAAGGACGGTCAGGCGTTCGCCCGCGTGCAGAACGAGCTGTTCGGCCGTGTCAGCTTTGGCGCGGCATTAGGCAGAATGACCGATCACCGCCCGGCGCTCGCCGCGCCGGCGGACGCGCCCTACGGACTCTATGGCGTTGCGCACGACGCCGATCTGCGCCGCGCGCTCGGCGCGCGCTGCATCACCGGACCGGGCCGCACGCCGCAAATCTGCGTTCTTGATCTCAATGCGCCCGGCCTCAAGCATCTCGGGCGCGACTGGGCCGAGCGGACAGAACAATTCATCACTGAGGTGATGAAACGCTTTCTCGACATCCCGTTTCTCGCTGTCACGAACGACCCGTTTGTGCATCGCAAGGCCGAGAACATCCTGCGCGGTCGCCTGCGTCCCAAGCGCCCGGCCTCGAAAATCATCGTGCGCACGACCCAGGACCTTGTGAGCGTGGACCCGCTGCCGGAGCGCTGGCCGCCGGTCGAAGCGCGTTTCAGTACAACGGGCGGCCTCGCCGCCGATGCCGTCGCGGCGCTTTCGGAAGCGGCGCGCGGCAGCTCCGATCCAGTGCTCGCGGCCACGCTGCGCCGGGAAATGGGCGCGCTGCGCAAGGCCGCGAGCCTGCCCTGCGGGCACGCCGCCGCTTACGACCTGCTTTGCGCGGAGCTGGGACAGGCGCAGGCTGAAACCTTTCTCGCGACGCGCTCGGCGGCATCACTTCTTGCGCCCATCGACGATGCTCTTGCTTCCGAGATCACAGGTGCCGAACGCGCGCGAATCGCACAGGCGCGGACGGCTGTGGACAAGGCGTTCCGCACGCTCGACGACGAAACGCCCATCGGCTCGCTGACGGCGGAAGTCGTCGAGGCCATCATCCCCAAATCGAGCCGCAGCATCGTCGCGTTCGCCTCGAAACCCGAACTGCTGCTCGCCCAATACCGTTTTGCCGACGACAGCGAGGCAGGGCAGCGGCTCAGCCGCAAGCTTGAGAGGAAGGCCATCCACTTCACCGCGATGGACGAGCTTCCCGGCGTGCTCGCCGCCGTCGAGAATGACCGCGACCGGAATAGCTGGAAACGCCTGATCCTGATCGCGCCGGGCGCGGACCAGCTCGCCGCGACGATCATGCGCGGCTGGCTGCCCGCCGAACTAATCGTAATCTGCGAGCGCACGCTCGCCTCGCGCATTGCCGACAACTACCGGCGCCTGTCCACGCACGCTGATCTCAGCGGCCCCGGCCAGCTTGGCGCGCGGCTCGCGGCTATCGCCACCGCTGCGGAGGCCGAAATCAACGCGCGCGGGGCGGCCTCCATTGACCTTGAGCTGACGCCGGCGGCGACGGCCCCCGAGGAGGATGAAGACCTCATCGACCTGCTTGATGACGATGACGACGATGACGGGCCGGTCATCACGTTCAATCTTGCGAGCGGACGCCGCCTGCGCGCGCGGCCCGGAGCGGCGATCATCCGCTACAACCCCGACGCCGAGTTCAACCCGTTCGAGCGGGCGGCAGCGCGCGATATCCGGCCACTGCAAAGCATCGTCGTCCCGGACCGCACCTTCGTCGCCGAAGCACGCGAAATCCTGCCGATCACGGTTCTCGCCGCGAGCTGGGTGGACGTGTACCATACGATGGTCGAAGCGCAGATTCCGAACATCGCGGGCGGCACGATGCGCGGTAAGGCGCGCACGATCATCGCTCACATGCAGCGGCATGGCGCGCGCACTCCGAGCGAAGCCGCCGTGATCGACTGGCTGAAGGTGAGCGAGCATCGACAGTTGCCGCCCGAACAAAGGCGGCCGCACGCGCCGCAGCGCTGGCGCGAGTTCGCCGGGTTTCTCGGCGCGCTCGGCATTGATGAAGGAATGGCCGAACGAATGTGGAAGCAGGGCGTCGATCAGTTGCGGAACGACCGGCGCAAGGCCGGGCAGCGCATGGCGAAAGCCTTCGTCTCCGTTCTGATCGACCCGCACGGCACGGCCTCGGGCTTTAGCCGCGACATGCGCAACAACATCAAGGCGCTTCGCAAGAAGGCTCTCGATCACCTCGACCAGGTAACTTCACGCGAACAACAGGACGAGGCGGCGCTATGACCGAGAGCAACAACGCGGCGCCGCGCGCCGTCAATCCCGGTGCCGTCGAAGACGCCTACCGCAGCGCGCAGGGGCTTGATTTCACCGAAGCGAAAGAAGCGATGGTGGATGCGCTGCTGCGTCTCACCGAGCAGCATTGCAGCGGCGAAGGCCCCGGCGGCGCTGTCATCTATGGCGTGCGCCCGTCATCGCGGCTTGTCAGTGCATTCCTGCTCCCGCGCTACGACCGCACCGGCGGCGAGGACGAAACCAGCGACATTCATATCGCGACAACGGGCGTGGATCTGCAGGTCGCCGCCGGAACGCCGGGCACGGTTGCCATCGCGCCCACGCTCTCCGTCTATATCCGCGAGCTGCCGAGCTGGGAGGAAATCACAGACCCGCGCCACGACATGATGCCGCAAATCCAGCTCTCGCGCGAGGCGCGGCAGGCCGTCGAACAGCGCGCGCGTCAATATATAGACGAGCGCGTCGCCACGCTGCCGCCGCTGGAGGAGGAGCCGCAGGACGATGAGTTCGACCGCGCGGGCAACGCGCTCGCGCAGGCCGAGCGCGCGCATGAACTCGCTGAGGTGCCGGACGATTCTCCCGACGCGCCGGCGACCGGCGATGAGCGCGGAACGGCGCGAGCGAACGCGGAAGCCGCCGAACGCTCCGAACGCGCCGCCGCCCAGCATCAGGACCGCTCTCGCCGCCGCGCAGCGCTGCGCAACGAGCGCAACGCGGCCGTGTCCGCGATCCGGCGCGAAGCCTTCGACCGCGCTTTCCAGGAACTCGGCATTTATGTCGTCGATGCGAGCGGACAGGCGCAGCGTCCCCTCTCCGCGAGCGACATGGACGAAGCGCCGCGCAGCGCGCTGATCGAAAGCGGCATCGAGGACGCGGAAGACAGCGAAGCCGCCGCGCAGCCGGAAGCCGGCGCGGACAACGACGAGGAAGGGCCGCCGCCCGCATCCGGCGCGATCAGCGCCCTGCGAGACGGCACGGGCCGCATTGCAGACCAGTTCGCCGCGCCACAGCCCATTCCGCAGAAATGGCGGCGCTTGCAGCTCGATCTCGGCACGTTCAGCTTCGATATCCGCGATGAAGCCGCGCGCGAACAGGCGATTGCGTCCTTCACGGACACCCTGCGCGCGCGCCTTTCGGAAACGCTCGCCGCGTGGCTTGCCACGCCCGAAGGACAGCGCGACGCCTACCGTCCCGGCGAGCGCGTGCTACCCGGCCATTTCGCAAGCGAAGAAAGCTGGAACAGCTATCTTGCCGCTCTGCGCGCGCGCAGGGCCGCCGTTCTTGACGACGTGCGCCCGGATATCAGCAGGAACGACCGCGGGCTTGCGCTGATCGCGGATCTGGACGCGGATTTTTCGGACGCGACGCGCGTTAACCTGCGCGTTGCGCTCCAGAACGATTCCGAAATGCCGGGCGGGCGCGATCCGTCCGCCTTTGAACACGCGGTCTTCCAGGTCGCGCTGCAGGTCACGCTGCCCCGCGCGCTTCACAAGCCGCTGCGCCTTGACCGTGTCAAACCATCCTACCGTTTCAGCGACTGGCTCGAATACCCGGCGATGGGCCTGAACTGCGGCGTGCAGCAGCTCGCATCCGATCCGGACACGGTCGCCGTGCGCACGACATGGACGCCGCGTTATTACCAGCCGCGCATCGAGCCGCGCTCCGTCGCAGGCGTGCCGACATCATACGCTACGCTTTCCAGCGAAACGTCCGACCCCGCGCTTCTCTTCGCGCTGTCCGACGAATACGACCGCTGGATCGAGGGCCAGCGCGGCCTCGACGCGGGCGCGAATCTCGATGCCGACGGGGCCGAACAGGAGCGCCGCGCCCACGCGCAGGATATCGAGGCGTATTTCCGCGAGTCCCGCTACATCCGCGCGGGCATCACCTTGCTGCAGCGCTCGCGCGCGGCATCCGACGAACTGCGGACGTTGCCGCCGGGATCGCCGCGGCGCGCGGCCCTTGCGCGCCGCGCCGCGCCTTGGCTTGCGTGGGTTCGCACGAACGAAGCGTTCGCGGCCTATGGCGGCACGCGCTACACGGACTGGCGGCTGTTCCAGCTGGCTTTCATTCTCGCGCACATTCCCACGCTCGCCTCGCGCCTGCCGGAATACGAGGATGAGTTCGACGCCTTCCGCGACGAGCTCTCCGCGAGCCTGCTTTATTTCCCGACGGGCGGCGGCAAGTCCGAAGCGTTCTTCGGCCTTCTCATATTCAACCTGTTCTTCGACCGCCTGCGCGGCAAGGAGCGCGGCGTCACCGCGCTGGTCCGGTACCCGCTGCGCCTTCTGACGCTGCAGCAGGCGCGCCGCCTTACGCGCGTTCTGGTTCAGGCCGAGCTTGTGCGCCTGCAGCGGGGCATTCCGGGCTGGCCGTTCGAGATCGGCTTCTGGGTCGGTTCCGGCAATACGCCGAACCGCGCTGCGCAGGGTTTCGGCGGCGTTCCCGCCGTCACGGTCGCCGCGCATGCAGATGACAGCGCGCTCCTCAACCCGCCCGAAGGCGCGAGCGAACAGGCGAAGAAGGAGCGCAGGCGTTCCGCGCGCTACAAAGAAGCGCTCGAATCCTACGACAAGCTGCGCAAATGCCCCTGCTGCGGCGAGGCGACCGGGATGCGGCGCTTCCCGCTGCAGCACGGCAGGATCGGCATCGTCTGCTTCAACGACACGAGCTGCGCGTGGAACGCGGCCAATCCGCCCGAGCCGCACCGCGTCCCGCTGCCGTTCATTCTCACCGATGACACGATCTATCAGAGAGCGCCTTCCGTCGTTCTCGGCACGATCGACAAGCTCGCGCTGATCGGCCAGCACGACCGGACCATCAACGCGATCGCGGGCATGTTCGGCGCCGCGCGCTATATGGACCCGCAAAGCCGCCACCTGTTCACGCCACGCGGCACGCGCGCGCTCGGCAAGGCCGAGGATGACGGCTGGATCAGGCTCAAACCCGCGTTCGCGGGCGGCAGCACAGTGTTCACCGACCCGTTCCCCAGCTTGATCATTCAGGACGAAGGCCACCTGCTCGACGAGAGCCTTGGCACGTTCTCCGGGCTGTTCGAGACGACGCTTGAGAGCATCCTGACGCGCCTTGGCGACGGGTTGCTGCGCGAAGGCATTGCGCGCTGGCCCGCCCCCGGCGGGGCGGCGAGCAAGCCGCGCCTTGCGAAAGTGATCGCGGCCACCGCGACGATCTCCGATCCCGACCGGCAATTGCGCGTTCTTTACCAGCGCCACCCGCTGCGCTTTCCGTATCCCGGCCCGAACCTCTACGAGTCGTTCTATGCTGCGCCGCGCGCGCCTCTCAATCACGCGCGCATTGCCTATGCTCAGACGCTCCCCGCTTTCCGCCGCCCCGAGCTGTCCGCGCCGCGTATGCGCATTTACGTGTCGATGATGACGAACGGGCGCTCGCATACCATGACCACATCGGTCGTGGTTTCGGCCTATCACCTTGCCTTCACGCGGCTCTGGCAGCTTGTCGAGGCTGGGCGCTGCGGCGATGCGGCGGCGCAGATGATCGAGGCGCTGACGCCGGGAGACGAGCTGAGCCCGCTGCGCGCCGACGCGCTCCGCGTGCTGCTCGCGCAGCCGGGCGGCGATGCGACCTTCGCAACGCTTCTCGACCTGCTGCGGATTTCGCTCACCTACGTCACGAACAAGAAGGGCGGCGACCAGATCATCGAAACGCTCGCCGCGCAGGTGGACCGCGACCAGCGGGGCGACGGCATCACCGACCTTCCGTTCACGACCGACCTGATTTCCGGGGGCGTCACCATCGCCGAAATTCAGGATATCATGGCGCGCGCCGAGGACAGCGCGCAGCCGGGCACGCCGTTCCCTTCGCTCGCCGAGGCGCTGCGCAACATCGTCGCGACCTCCGCGATCAGCCACGGCGTCGATGTCGATAAATTCAACGCGATGTTCTTCGCGGGCCTTCCCGCCGACATCGCCGAATATATCCAGGCGTCGAGCCGCGTCGGGCGCACGCATGTCGGCTTCAGCATGTTCGTGCCGACGCCGCACAGCCGCCGCGACCGCTATGTCGTCGAAACGCACGACCAGTTCCACCGCTTCCTTGAGCGGATGATCCCGCCGCCCGCCGTGCAGCGATGGGCCGACCGCGCCATCCGCCGCGTCATCCCGAGCGTGCTGCAGGCCTATCTCTGCGCCGTCGTCGAACAGGAGCAGTTCGCCCGCGCGCCTGACAACGACAAGCAAAGCGCGCAGACCTTCACGACGGCGGCGTCGATCAGGGCGTGGGCGACCCGCTACAACGGCGGCGAAACGGCGGCGATCCGCGCCGTGCGGGATTTCGCCATCGACGCCATCGGCATCGACGGGCGCGGGGAGGACGCCATCGGCGCGACCACGCACACCGACCACTACCAGCGGCTTGTCGAAGACCGTATGCGCGAAGTCGTGCAGAAATTCACGGAACGCTCGGACGCCAGCCAGCTCTCGAATTTCTGGCAGATGAATGAATCGCCCGGCTTCCGCAAACCGATGACCTCGCTGCGCGACGTGGACGCGGGCGGCGTCATCCTCGGCGCGACGCGCGATCCCTATCGCGGGCGCGGCGTCCATCTTGAAACGGTGCGCCACGTCATGCGCGTGATACGCGGCCAGCGCGTGGCCGCTCGGTCGGACATGGACGCCGATCCCGCCCCGATTGACGCGGAGGACCGCTGACATGACCGATCAGGATCAGGGCAATAGCCGCACTGCGGGGGGGCGCAGCCCGGCGCGGCTTTTTCCGCCGCGTATGACGCGCTCGCAGCCGCAGCTCGCAACGTCCTACGCGCCCGGCGCGATGTTCACATGGGAGGGCGGCAAGGGCGCCTGCATGGCCGTCCCGGTCGAAGGGGCGACGATCGACTTCAGCGCGCGGCCGACGCGGCGCGCGCAGATCATCGAGAATCTCGAAGAATCCTGCGATAGCTGGCTCGCGCGCGGCATGACGATCAACCGCGATGCGCGCGTCTACGAAGTGCAGCTTCTCGACAACTGCTTCTACAACACCGTACGCAACAACGTCGAAATCGCGCTCGACAGGTTCGAGTTCATGCGCCCGGACAAGGTGGGCTACCTGCCAGGGCCGCTCGTATACCGCTGCGATTACTGCGAGCGCGTGCGCGAATATGTTTCTTCGGCCCAGCAATTCGCGGAGCCGCTGCCGACCGCCTGCCCGTCCGGCGACGGGCAGGAATGCCGCTGGCGGCAGCTTGATGTGGTCTATGTCCACTGGTCCGGCGAACTTGAAGGGCTCTCGCCGTACCGCAACACGATGGGCCGCGACGGTCAGATACGCAAAATCCCGCGCTGCTCGTGCGGGGTCGCCGATTTCCGTCTGATCAAGCGCGGCAACCAGTTCGGCCTGTGGCGCTTCAAATGCACCGGCTGTCAGGCCGAACGGGAAGTCTACCAGACCGACCCGTTTTCGCTGACGCTGCTCAAGCCGCGCATGGACGCGGGCGATCCGCACCAGTGGAGCGAGATCAACATGATCCCGGTTTCGTACCGGGCCTCGCCGGTATTCTACGTGCAGTCGGCGCGCTTCATCGTCTATGACAACGATCCCGAAGTCGTCGCGCTGATGCAATCATCGCGCGCGAACGACCTGACCGCGAAGCTCGCAAGCCTGCACGGCTATGGCGGCAGCGACCCGAGCGATGAGCGCATACGCCAGCAGCTTGACGCGAAAGGCCGGGGCGCACTGTGGACGCCCTATGAAGCGCTGCGCAGGCAAGAGCAAACCTTGCGCGACGCCGGGCAGGATGCCAGCGTCTTTGCCGACGCGGCGCGCATGATGCGGGACAGCTGGTACGCCTCCGGCGACCTTGTCATCGAACCTGTCGCGACGCCCGCGCTCGAAGAGCAGGTGCGAAACCGCCACCGCCTCGATTACGCAAAGCGCTTCGACCCGATGCGCAGCACGGTCGAACACGACGCGCTGCGGCGGCGCAAGATCGACATTGCCTCCGAGGCGAGCAACCTGCGCCAGCCGCACGGCGAGCTTTGCGCGGAGTTCGGCGTGCCCGAGCTTGAAAACGCCTACCGGCAGCGCATCGCGCAGGACCTCGCGCGCGCGGGGATCTCGGACGCGTTCCTCGTGCGCAATCTGGACATGGTGGAGTTTTCGTTCGGCTTCACGCGCGTGTCGGCGACGCCGACCACCGTGCAAAAGACCCTGCGGATGCCCGTCAGGCTCAAGGGTTTTCCGGCGCTGCAGAACGGCCGCCGCCCGATCTATGTCATCGAACAACAGAACGAAGCGCTCTATATCAAGCTCGATCCCGCCGCCGTCGGCACCTTCCTGATCGCGAACGGCGCGCTTACCGCACTGCCGCCCGCGCCCAAAACGCTCGGCTCTCAGGTCATTGAGCAATACGCCGATTTCGGCCTATTCATGGAGGCCTTCACCGCGCGGGACGAAGCCTCGCGTGAACGGGCGCGCGACGTGCCCTCCCTTGTCTACATGCTGCTGCACACGATGGCGCACCAGGTCATGCACGGGATCGCGCGCTTCTCGGGCCTCGATCTCGGCTCGATGAGCGAGGCGATCTTCCCCGCCGATCTTGCGTTCCTCGTTCACCGCCGCGGCATGACAGAAGACCTTGGCAATATTTCCTCGATGTGGCGCGACCATAACGGCGCGTTCCTCGACTATCTCGTGGCCCGCCGCGAGCTGCGCTGCGGTTCGGGCACGCTCTGCGATCATCGCGGCGGCGCGTGCCCCGCCTGCGTCATGGTCCCTGAAACTTCCTGCATCGCGGGCAACCAGCTTCTTTCCCGCGCCGCGCTTGCGGGCGGGCGCGCGCCGCTCTGGGACATGAACACCGCGCCCCTGCGCGGCTATTACGAGATCGTGCGCGACCTACGCGCGCAAGCGGCGGGCGGCCCCTGATGACAAGCGATGCCGATGTCGTGCGCTGCGCTTCGCCGTGGCCGGGCATGGCGGCACAGCTTCTTGAAGGACTGGCGCAGCTTGGCGCCGGCGGTTGGCCTACCGAGCGCGTTTGCAGCGCGGCCGGGGCGAGCGTCGTACCCGGCGACGCCGTGCAGATTCTCTGCGGCCTTGAGATCATCGGCATTTGCGCGCGCAGCGAGGAGGGCGAAAGCTGGAGTACGGAGCTGAGCCGCGCGGAGCTGCTGCGGCTTGCAACGCTGCTGCGCGGCGCGGAACAATTCCGCAGGCTGAGGCAGGACACGCCGCAGCTCGAGCTTGTCATCACGATGCCGATGACGCCGAGCTTTCTTGCGGGCGAACTTCCCGAGCGCCCCGGCAGGCCCGGCGGCTATCTTTCCACGGGCGACGCGCTCAGGCGAATCGCGCAGTCGGCGCAGCAGCGCGTCGTCGCGATGACGCCGTTCATCGACAGCTTCGGATTCGGCTGGCTGCGCACCATATTCGAAGCCTCGACCGCCGCGCAGAAGATTCTTATCCTGCGCGACGCCGGGCGCTACGCGGTCGATCTGTCCGTCCACCAGGCCGAATGGCTGCGCGCGCACCGTGTCGGCGTGTGGGATTATCATCTTCCGCATCCGGCGGGCGTCAGGGCGCTGCCGCTTGAGACGTTTCACGCGAAGATCGTGCTTGCCGACGAGCGGCTTGCCTATGTCGGCTCTGCGAACTTCCTCGGCTCAGGCGACGGCACGTCGCTTGAGGCGGGCGTCCTTGTCGATGGCAGCGCCGCCGCGCAAGTCGCGCGCCTGATCGACGCCATCCTGCGCGTTGCCCGCAGGCTGTAGCGGCACGATCAGGTCGTCGATCCCGGCGAACAGCTTGCGCATCCCGTGTTCGACTTCGCCCATCGTGAGCGCGGCCACGTCGGCGGGATCCGGCAGGGCAAGGCGCGTGAGCAGTTTTGCCGACACGCTGAAACTCCCACAAAGCGCCGCAAAGCGCTCATTGACCACCGCCGCGTTGAGCAGCGCCGCAATTTTCCCCGGCGCGACGCGCGGGCGCGCGCTCAGCGCCTCGATGACGATCACATGGTTTTCGGCGACGAAGCCCCGCTTGTGCTTTTCCCGGAACGCGGACGGAATCGCCGCCGCGTTCAGGCGGCGCGCCTGATCGCGGTTGCTCGTTCTCTGCACGGCGACGGCGGGCATCGTCGTGTTGTACTTTACGTCCGAGCCTTCCGGCGGCGCATACCAACGCGCATTGCCAAGGCGCGCCGACGCATCGAAATCAAAGCTGCCGTCCTGGCGTATTGTGGACGCCCAGAGCAGCGGCAGGTCGCCGCTTTCGCGCTTGTCATGCAGGCGCTTGCGCTCCCGCGTCGGCACGACTTTTCCCACGCGCACGCGGTAGCCGTAATCGGCGAGCGTGCTGGGCGTTTTCGCGGATTGCTGCGCCTTCTTCGGATCGAAAAGGGCTTTCACCGGTGTCAGCGCGGGCAGCGTCCACGGTTCGCCGCCGCCCAGAGCAACCGCGCTGCCCGTCTCGCGGCGCCCGCCCTGCGCGTCGATGATGCCGAGCGCGTAGTCGTGGCTTGCGATCACGCCCTTCTCCGCTTCCTTGACAGCATCAGGCACACGCCGCCGCAGTGTGAGGATGCAGATGTCCTGCACCGCGCCGAGGAAGAGATTTTCGCGCTGCTCATGCAGGTCAATCCGCACGACTTCCGCGCGCTCAACGATTTCGGCGCGCAGACCGGTGAAGTAGGGACCGGCTACAAAGCTCGCGGGCACGATATAAACAAGCATCCCGCCAGGCTTCGTCCAGCGCAGCCCGCGCATCAGGAACAACGTGTAGAGATTCGTATGGCCGCCCATGTTGGCCTGCCCGGCCTCTGCCAGCCACGCGCCCGCTTTCCCTGTGCCGATCCTGCCGTAAGGTGGGTTGCCGACGACGAGATCGAACTCGGGCCGCACCGGCGTGGTGAGGGAATCCGCGCAGCGCACGACGCCAAAGCGCCCGCGTGCCTTGAAGCCGTACTCACGCGCGAGCATGGCGCGCAGCAGCGTTTGCGACAACTCCGCAAGGCCCGCGTCGATCTCAAGGCCGCGCAAATTTTTCAGCACGGCGCGGCACGCAGCTTCGGCGTCAACGCCCTTGCGCACCTGTTTGTCGATGATCGCGCGCGCGACCGGCGTAAGAAACGAACCGCCACCGCATGCAGGATCGAGGACAGAGGGCGCGGCGATGTCCTTCAACAACGGAAGGGTCGCTTTGAGTACGGCGCGAGTGAGGACCGGTGGCGTAAAATAGGCCGACAACGCCTTTCGCCTTTCACTGCCGATTAGGAGAGAATAGGCGCTCGCTACGGCGTAGTCGCGCTCATCATAGTCCGCTGATGCAAACTCCTGCGCCACCCCCTCAGGCAAGATTCCGGAACCGTTTGTCTTCAGAAGCGTGCGGCAAAAGCCGATCGCACTGCCGTGCTCGGCCAGCGTGTGGGCGCAAGTACGCTCAATGAACGCGAAGAATTTCTTCACCAAACCACCGGTACGCGAGCAGCGTCGCCTTATCGCGTCGTTTCCTAAGCACTGGAATGCCACCCGCCACTATCACGGGAGATCAAGCCCGCCGGTGTTGACGACCACAATCCGACCATCATCCTCGATATCGTTGGCTTCTTGCAGAAAGAGGGCAAGGCCGGCAGCGCCCGATGGACTGGTTCGGATGCTAAACATTGATGTGAAGTTCCTGCGACCGACGCTATAGTCTTCTATCAGTTGCACGGCGGTTTGCGCGAAATCGTTGTTGACTTCGACAATCTTTGATCTCTCGCCTATCTTGCCACGCTCGATCGCTGTGGCAATGGCCGCTTCGATTCCCACCAAGGACGGGCGATGCTTGGCGTAAAGATACGTCATCGCCGAGTCCTTTTTTTTAGTGAACGCGCCCCAGATTGTAACGCCCTCGGGGCGAGCTACCACCGAGCGTGGATCTGCGTCGTCATTCAACATCGTGTAGATAAGGCTGGCGAACAGTTCACCTGTGCCGACAGGTACGAAGACGTGTTTCGGTTTCAAATTGAGGATTTCGTAGCTGAGCCAATCATAGAATTTTCTATCGCTGTGCTCATCGAATTCTCGGATGGTGAGATCTAGGCCATTCTTCTCGTTGAAAGTCAGCGCCAACACGTCGTCTTTGCTCAGGGGTTTCTCATCGAGATCGACCTCGAAGATCACGGCACCCCATCTCCTCAGGTGCTCTTTCACCTCTTCTTGCGTTCTCTTATGGTCCACGACGACGTGTAGGTTCGGCAAACGATAGCGGTCCAATTGAATCTGCAACGCCACGGCCGCACTACCAGTTGAAATCATTGAGTAGCGAGGCAGATAATACTTAGGTCCAGTTGTCCTTAGCGCATTGGGAATATGTTTTTGTGCGTACTCGACGATGACCTCATGTGCCATCCTCTCCTTGTGCGTGCCGGTACCTCGTGCGCTCTCGTCTTTCAGCAGAATGGATCGACCATCGATCGAGATTTCGTGTGTGGGTGTCGCAGGAAACCGACGGTTCATCATAGGATACTCTGGTCGTCGCGGGTCGTCTCCATACTGGTGCCGTATGCGTGACGCGATCAGGTCGAGCTCTTCCTTCGTGTACTCGAGATCGTTGTAGCCACCATAGAAGAACGCGTAGTTCGTTGACCGGGGTGGGCCTGTCATCGGCAGGTGCTTGGCCAAACGTTCGCATAGGCCCGACGCACGCAGAAAACTCTCGATGAGTGAGTCTGCAAATCGCTCCGCTTCGTGTTCTTCGCACAGCCAGATCCAGAAGAGAGCCGGCAGCTGGAGCCACCGCGGCGTTGGAGACCTTCCTTGCTTGAAAAGAGTAAGGGTCTTTGCGTCCCACTGCGGCAGCGGCGGCCCGTCGACGTTGTCGAACAACGTCCCGTGGAGCGCCCGAAGCCGCTCCGCGATATCTGTTCCGGTTGTTGAACCGGAAATGCCGTCCTTATCAGCTGCCGCCAGATGCCAAAGTGTAGACAGGAAAGCCGCTACGTCGGGGTCGGCAGTCGTTCGCTGAATAATCTTCTCGAACGCGTCCGCCCGCCCTTCAGCATCAAGTCGCAAGAATGCATTGACGATTTCGCCCACGGCCTGCCCCCGCCGCTGGTCTATTAAGAGTTGCACCAAGAGAACGCTACAAATTTGCCCGAGCGGTAAAAGCCCACCCGACTCTTTGCCTTGTCCAGAAAATCCACATTCTCCATTAGTTGGGCGACGCAAAAAGATAGTAAAAATTTCCTTAATCAACAATGTTGATTCAATATTTGTCTATATTTGCCGGTATTGACGTAACATAATACTGTCACAAATGAAATAAATAGCGGCATATTCGTCCCTGATGTCTTTTCTTTTCTTTTGGGTGCGCTACTCTTCGCACACGCCCAAGAAGAGGAGAGCGGAAGATGGCGGAGCGAGTTCGCGATGTGGTTCAGCCGACCGCGCGTCGGTCCAACCGCCCGAGCAATCGCCCGCCGCCACATCGGCCGGCTGGAGCTATTGCGCTCCCCGTTCCGCGGCCCCCGCCACCCGATGCGAGGGCAAATCCTCGCCCACTGAAATTCCCAATCCGTGTCGGCCGTGCGGCTGAGCGGTTCTGGGGTGTCGAACTCGCGGCTCTCAATATGGCTGTGGAGAATGGCAGTCTGTCCGCGCTGCAGGCAGCCGCGTCGATCAAGAGCATCGTGGACGATCGTGATATTGAGGCCCTTGTCCGCGTGGCGGACAGATTGGGCGACGATGACGCACTCTTTGCGCTTGGTGCTCTCGGTGTCTTGGCTTCTTCGTTGGAGCGTCACGATCGTCTCGCGAACGGGTCCGGCCGACGCGGCTTCGGCATGGCCAACCTACCGGGACTGGAAATGGCTCTGTTGGCCTTCGGAGAGCGTACAGGGCGTGCGCCGCGCGACAGCGCCGAGACCGCTTGGCTCATTGACCCTCCATGGAACTGGACGAATTCGGTTGGCGAAGCGAGGTTTGGCAACGCCGTCCGGCAAGCGGAGCGCTGTCTAGGCGCGGCCGCAGAAGCGCTCTTGCCCATCAGGCAGGGTCTCGCTCAGCTCAAAGACAGTGCCGATGTTCTTCGCTTCTGCGCTGAGCAGGTAGAGGCCTACACAAGAGTTCAAATAGAACTGAACAGAAATCCATTCCCGGAGGATTTCTTGATGATGAGAAACTTCCTGGGAACGCTGCGGGTTGGCGGAAGGGACTACGAAGGACCGAACGCAACTTACACCAGGGGATGGACGGGCCTCGATCTCGCTGTTGGCATTGTGAAACCCACTTTTGCGGAAATTGCGCTCAAGCGCGCTTCCCATATGTGCCCGAATGATGCGGCAGCAATTCGAGACTCTGTTGCACTTCCATCCATCGCCGATTTGACGGCCGATCTTCTCGGCATTGATCGGAGCGCCATTCGCTCGGCGACCCCTGGCCAAGTGCGCGGGACCTCTACGCTAAATGGCGGCGGCGCGCGGGCATTCCTCGAGGCTGCGAGACTCTCACGTGCGACAGCGATGCTAGTCGGCGTTCACTGGGGCGCGATCAACAAGAATCTTACTGAGCCGGTCGCGAAGCTTAGCGATGAGGAACGAACCAAACTTGGGGTTGCGCCCACAGGCGGCGTCAGCGGCACTGGGCTTCGGCACACGGATGAGCTTCGCAAGGAACGACAGGCCCATTTCTTGGCAGGACCCAACATGATTTCCCTCATAGGAGGCGCGCCGTGAAAACAAGACTTCTCTATCTTGAGAACCCATCAATCTTGACTTGGCGGAGCGAGGTGCTGGAGATCATCTTCACCGAGCCGTCACGAGTTTCTATCGTGCTCAATGAAACTCCGTTCTTTCCTAAGGGTGGCGGACAGCCAGGCGACGTTGGACAAATTGAAGGCCCAGACTTCAAAATGAGGGTCGAGCAAGTGGCTCTCGATGCCGGGGAGGTCGTTCACCGAGGAATCGTAAACGCTGGCGAGGTCCCAGCCATCGGAACCACCGTTTGGGCAAGCGTAGATCATGAACACCGTTGGCTCACGTCACGCACACATACGGGAGGCGAGATAATCTGTGCGGCTGTCCACGAGCTCGGGAAGCGATGGGTGGTGAGCGCCGCCGGCCACGTGCCTGGTCAGTCGAGGGTTGCGTTTCTTGCGCCCGACCTTTCAGAGGCGGACACGACCGCTTTTGCACAGAAATTAGAGGGAGCAATCGCAGCGATTATTGAACGCGACGATGATGTGCGAACCTACCTCAATGTTCCTCACGCCGAAGTGCGGCGCTTGTGTCCGCTGGAGTCGCTCGACCACTTGCCAAACGGCACGCCAATTCGCTTGGTCTCGCCGGTTCCGAACTTCTATCGCCCGTGTTCCGGTGCCCATGTCGCACATACCGGTCAGGTGGGACGCGTCGTCTTCAGGAGGGTTCGGCTGCGCAAAGGCGAACTCTCCATCACGTACGACGTTGAGCACACAGAGAAGTCTCGCCAGGCCGACGACGCGACTGTCGGGTGCGTTTAGCAGGAATGGAGTTGAGTAACCTCCCCCGGGGATAGGGGGGTCAATCTTTGGAAAGACCCTCCCTGAACCGCATGCACAGTGATTTTTTTTCGCCCGCACTTCGAGAGAAACTTTTTTTGGGAGGCGCGAGGTTCTCTTGCTCGCGGCTTCGAGCCAGAGAAGGTGGAGCCCGAGATCGTGCTCGGGCTCCATCGAGTTGATGTTCAAGGTCCCGCCTGAACTCACCCTCCCTCTCCCTCCTTCTTCTTCTACAGCCGTTCATTTCTGGCTCTTTTGGCAAAGAAGGAACGGAAGGAGGGCGGGAGGATCAGGCAGCGATCTCGAAGGACTTGTCGCCCGACGCCGAACGCCAAGCCCCCCCGCCAGGCAGCTTCAACCGCGCCCCGCGCCGCATGGCGCGACGATCCGGATGAGATCGCTTCCCGATGCGGATAACCTGCATATTGGACAACTCGGTTTGAAATGCGCGCTCGCCGAGTGGATGGTCTATTCCGCCGCGCGCGCACCAATCCTTATAGTCCTCAATCAGCACTCTCACTTCGACCTCAGCCGCTTCGTCGAGAACACATCGTTCAAAGAACCATTCGCGGAATGAGCTCGCGTTTGAGCGGTAGTCCTCAAGCGCGGCCTTCACCGCATCCGGGATCATGAGACCGCCCTCCAAGTAAGAGATCGCACCTTCGATAAGCCAATTCAGAATGCCTGAGGCTTCGCGCATTAGCTTTTCTTCGAGGTCACGATCCATTTCCTCAGGAAGCAATTGCCTTGGCCACAGCACCAGAACGGCGCGGCGCCAAATGCCGTCATCACTGCCTGAGATAGTGGGCTTCGCATTGCACTCGATGATGAGTTTCCAGCGAGGCACGTAGTCGAAGAACTCCCTATTGAGAAAGCGCGCGGTGAGCTCGCCTTTTCCGGTGATCGTCTTGATGAGGCTTTCCGACAGCTTGGCCCCACGAGGCGGTTCAGCCGTCGAAACCATCCGGACGTCGCCGCTGAGGCGCGCAAGATCGGGCGTGGCGCCCGATCCGCTGCGGCCCGTCTTCTCAAGGAACGTTTCGATGCTTGCAGACTTCGCGTAGTCGCCAAGGATGCGTCGCAACACGTTGACGGTGGTAGACTTGCCGTCTCCGCCGCGCCCTTGGAAGACAATGAAGGCTTGTTCCGTCTGAAGACCCAACAGGCAATAACCGAAGAGTCGTTGGACGAAGGCGCGCACTTCCACATCCGGGAGAACGCGCTCAACATGAGCCTCCCAAAGCAGCGCTTGCGCGTGAGGGTCATACTCAACGCTTGCCATACGCGTGATAAGGTCGCTCGCTTCGTGCGGATCGTGGCCGATGGTCCAGTGACCTGGCTCTATCTTCCTGAAGCGCAGCGTGCCCGAGCGCGTATTGAGCGCATAGAGATCGCGATCGAACTCGGACAGATTCGCCGTCAACCGCGCCCGCGCCATTTCCAGCATGGCCCGGCAGCGGGTCACGCTCTGTGATGTTTTCGACCAGCGCCGCAAAGAAGCGACGAACTTGTCGGCGTCATCACTGTCGTTCGTGTGGCCTATTGCCTGCGCTTCGTCGCGAATGCTGAGCGCAACTCCCGCTGCAGCTCGCAAAGCGACGATATCGGAATTTTCGTTGGTCCACCGTGACCCGTCAAAGTAGTGCCAACCGGCAGCTGGCACAAAGCGGAAGCGGTCGCCCAGGCGTTCGACGAAGCGCTCGCCGTTGCCCCAGTCCGTTTGTGGCAGATATGCAAGGTCTAGCAGACTTCGCGGGCCGGGGACTTTTTCTGCGCCGGCAATCACGTTGCTGGAGGCAGACTCCAGGGTTGCGCCGTGCGGCGCTTGGTTTGTCTCATGCATTGTACCTATATTCCTGAAGATGGATGCGCCTGCGCGCGCCGCAGTATGACGGCAGCGCGCATTCGCATTTCCAGTCGTTAGACGGCGCTTAGTTCAGCGCGGCCGGATGAGTGGTGTTCGCGCGTTCCGTGGCTAGAAGCCAAACATCAAGCGCTTCCCTGCGATAGAGGATCTTGCGTCGATTGGGCTTGAGATAGCCCGGACCTCCACCCTGACAGCGCAAGCGCGCTAGATACTGGGGGGAGAGACGCATATAGTCCGCGGCCTCTGCCGCGGTGAGAAGATCAAGGTTCACTTCATGTTATCCATACCCGAGTGTGTGGGCCGGCATGTCTTCATGCAGCGTGTACGGATAATCCGAACACATCATAATTGTATCACAAGAAGGTTGCGACCGAATTAATCTCGGTAAAAACGACTTTGCGGCGATACCTCAGAAACTTCTTGGTGCGCCGATGGATGAGCGGCTTAACCGCTAAGACACCATTCTGGTCGCGACAGCCTCGGCGACGTTGGTGATGTCTTGATCGAGCACGTGCGTGTAGATTTCCGTGGTCGTTATGCTCGCGTGCCCGAGCGCATGCTGCACTTCGCGGATGTTGGCCCCGGATTTGAGCGCCTCTGTCGCCCAAGTGTGTCGAAGATCGTGGATGCGCTTGGCGCCGAGTTGTGCGGCGTCGCGCACCTTCGTCCACGATTTTTGCACGCCGATTGTGTGCCCTTCGCCGCCCTTCAGGCTCGGAAACACCCACGGACCAACCTGCGGGATCCCTGCGAGGATCGCGACCGCCTCTGTTGAGAGCGCAATCGATCGGGCGCCGGCTTTGGAGCGCTCGGGCGGCAAGTGAATGCGCTTGTTCTCGAAATCGATCTCACTCCACTTCAAGCCGATGATCTCAGTCTTGCGGGACCCGGTCAGCATCAACAGCCGGAAGATGATGCAGTGCGATGGGGGGACGGCGCGTTCTGCCTCCAGACTGTCCAGCGCTGCGACGAGCCGTCGGCGTTCGTCGCGCGAGAAGAAATCGAGCCGGCGCCGCGGCTTCACCTTCTTCGCGCCCTGCGCGGCATTGAAGGTCACCAGGCCACGCTCTTTGGCCCAGTTCAGCATCGCGGACAGGCTAGTGACGCAGCCGGAGGCGACGAGTGGGCCGCCGCGCACGATCGCGCGTCCGCGCCTCCGCGTCCGCTCATCCTTGGCGGTCCCGCGCGCGGCGATCTTTGCTTGCATGCGCTCGACGTCCTGCTTCGTCAGGTCCCGCGCCCGCAGCCTGCCTATGAGAGGAAGCACGTGGCGTTTCAGACGAGAGGCATCGGTGGCCCATGAACTCTCCCGCTTGGCCGGTTTGGATTGGCGGCCTTCGGCCAAATAGATCGCGGCTAATTCGTCGATGCAGATGGCGGAGCGGTCGGCCTCTTTGGCGGCCATTGGGTCTTCGCCATTGTGAACGGCCACGGTCGTCTTATGCGCCAGCGCGCGGGCTTGGTCGGCGGTGAGGGGGGCGCCGTGTTCGCCCAGCTTCACCCAGCGCTGCCGACGCCCCACGCGGCACTTGAGGTAATATTTGATACGCCCCGTCGGGAAGCGCCGCGCCACGAAACCCGGCAAGAGCGTGTCCCAGAGACGCGTCTCGCCCTCGGACGGAATGGGCAGGCGTTCGACCGCCGATTTGATGATCTTTCCACGCCGTGAGTCCGCCATGGGGCGCCCCTCTCCAAAGGCCTGCAGCGGAATCTCAGGGTCGCGCGCTGCTACCACACTGATACCAATCTATCGGAAAGCGAGGCAATCCGAGGCGATTGGCACCTTTACAAATTTGCACATAAATCGTTTCAAATCAGCAAATAGATCAACTCACGGCAAGTGAGGGAATTCGAGCGGCTTCTGCTGAAAATTTCCTACGAATCTCGGGGTCAGGAGTTCGAATCTCTTCGGGCGCGCCATTCCTCCTTTGCACGCGGGCGGCAAAGGGCGCCCTAAGGCTAGGTTATGCGTCCCGCCACGCGCGCGCGGTTCCGAGGGTCTCGGCCTCATAGACGCCCCGCGCCACCGCGCGCGCGACGCAGTCGGCGGCGAGCGCGCCGATCCGCGCCACGCTGAGCGGGCGCGGGCCTGGCGCTTCGCGCTGCGCCGTCGAGAGCGCGAACAGCACATCGCCGTCGAACGGCGCGAAGACCGGCCGGATGGCGCGCGCGAACCCGGCGCTCGCCATTTGCGCAATGCGCTTCATTTCACTCTGTGTGAACGCGGCGTCCGTCGCGATGACTGCAAGCGTCGTGTTGGCGCGCGGCTGCGGCGCGGCTTTCGTTCCGCCCCAATCGTCAAGAGCGACCGCTCTCTGGGGCGGCGCAACGGCGCCGTACTCGCCGCCGATCTCGAACGGCCATGCCCAAAAAGCGCGCGAGTTTGGGATTGTCGTTGAGCCGAATGCATTGACGCACGCGAGCGCGCCGACCGTCACGCCATCTTCGGTCACGTAGCTCGCACTGCCCTGCCCGCCCTTGAGCGCGCCGGCGCGTGCGCCATAACCGGCCCCTGCATTGCCGAGCGAAACGTGATCGCTCAGCATACGGACGGCCTCCATGCCGAGGCCTCGATAGGGCGGATCTTCGCCCCAGGATTTGTCCCCGCCATTAGCCAGATCGTAGAGGATCGCCGCCGGCACGATCGGCGAGAGCGGCACGCCTTGCGCCTGAACGAGCCCAAACCCGACGCCGCGCGCGCCAAGCGCCGTCGCAACGCCATCCGCCGCCGCTAGGCCATAAACGGAGCCGCCCGAAAGCGCGATCGCATTGACCGTCTCGACGAGATTGCCGGGCTTCAAAACATCCGTCTCGCGCACGCCTGGCCCGCCGCCCAGCACCTCGACCGCCGCAACCGCGGGCTGATCCGCGACGATGACGGTCACGCCTGTCATCACGTGCGCGTCGTGCGCGCAGCCGACGCTCAGCCCCGCCACATCCGTCAGCGAATTCTTCGGCCCCGGGCCCGGCAAGGCGAACTCCCTTGTTTGCGCCGCGGCGCTCGCGCCCATATGAACGAAGCCGATGCGTTTGAACACAGCCTCCCTCTCGCGCGCGC
The DNA here is from genome assembly GCA_050246475.1 of Hyphomonadaceae bacterium. Lineage (GTDB taxonomy): Bacteria > Pseudomonadota > Alphaproteobacteria > Caulobacterales > Aquidulcibacteraceae > CADEEL01. The sequence goes on from JBFWVZ010000002.1 coordinate 482,586, forward strand.
TGGCCGCGCTTGCGCTCACGCTCTTCCTGGCGACATGCGCTTCGGCGCCGCAAACAGCGCGCGGCGAAGCGGTGGTCGTCGCGGCGAACCCGCACGCGGTCGCGGCCGGCGAAGAGATCATCCGCGCCGGCGGCAACGCGACGGACGCCGCGATCGCCGCGATGCTGGTGCTGGGCTTGGTCGAACCGCAATCGGCGGGTTTGGGCGGCGGCGGGTTCCTGCTCGCCTACGATGCGAGCGACGCTTCGCTCGATGCGTATGACGGGCGCGAGATCGCGCCAGCGGGCGCAACGAACGACATGTTCCTCGTCAACGGCCAGCCGATGCAATTCCTCGACGCGCAGCAGAGCGGGCGCTCCATCGGCGCGCCGGCGCTCGCGCCGATGCTTTACATGGCGCATCGCCAGCATGGGCGTTTGGCTTGGGCGCGCTTGTTCGAGCCCGCGATCCGTTTGGCGGAGGGCGGGTTTGCCGTCTCGCCGCGCCTCAACATGCTGATCGCCGGTTATGCCGCGCGTGGGCGATTGCGCGATCAGCCCGATGCGGCGCGCTATCTATTGACGCCCGAAGGCGAGCCGCTGCCCGTCGGCCATATCCTGCGCAATCCGGACTACGCCGCGACACTGCGCGCACTGGCGCGGCAAGGCCCCCGCGCCCTCACCCATGGGCCCATCGCGGAAGCGATCGTGGCGGCCGCGCAGCGTGCGCCGCGCGCCGGCACGCTGACGCTGGCGGATCTGCAAGCAGTGCGCCCGCGCCGCGTCGATGCGCTGTGCGGCGCGTTTCGCGTCTATCGCGTCTGCACGATGGCGCCGCCGAGCGCGGGCGGCTTCGCCGTGCTGCAGACGTTGGCGCTGTTCGAGCGTGCACGCCCAACGCCGGGCGGCGTCGAAAGCGTGGACGATTGGGCCGCCCTGCTTTGGGCGAGCCGCTTGGCTTACGCGGATCGCGACTATTTCGGCGCTGACGATCAATTTGCGCCCGTGCCGGCGCACGCGCTCGTTTCGGCGACCTATCTCGACGAGCGCGCGCGCTTGATCGATCTTGCGCGCGCGCCGGGCGAAGTCACCCACGGCGATCCCACCCCGCGCGCCGCACGCTGGGGCGGCGACGCCACGATCGACGCGCCGGGCACGACGCATCTTTCCGTCATCGACCATGAAGGCAATATCGCCGCGCTCACGGCGAGCGTCGAAAACGTATTCGGCTCGCAGCGTATGGCCGGGGGATTCTTCCTGAACAATCAGCTCACGGACTTTTCCTTCCGGCCCGAAATCAACGGCGCGCCGGTCGCGAACGCGGTCGCGCCCCGCAAGCGGCCGCGCTCCTCGATGGCGCCCACGATCATGTTCGGCGCAGATGGGCGGCCCTACGCGGTGATGGGCTCGCCCGGCGGGCCCGCGATCCCGGCCTATGTCGCGCGCACACTGATCGGGATGACGGACTGGAGCCTCTCGACGCAGCAATCGATCGATCTCGGGCATTTGATCGCTGCGGGCGCGACCGTGCGCAGCGAGACTGAGCGCGTCCCAGGCGCGCTGGCTGAGGCGCTCACCGCGCGCGGCTGGCGCCTGGCGGAGACACAAAGCGAAGCAAGCGGCCTGCACGGCTTTCGCATTGTGAACGGTGCGATCGACGCCGGCGCCGATCCGCGCCGCGAAGGCCGCGTCGCACGCATTCCGGCTATGCCGCCGGCAAACTAATTTCGAACACCGCGCCTTCGCCGTCCGTCTTGGCGAGCGTCACGTCGCCGCCCTGCGCGCGCGCCAGTTCGCGCGCGATGGCAAGCCCCAGCCCCGCGCCGCCGGCGCGATCGGCGGAGCGGAAGGGCTCGAACAAGTGCGCGCGGGCCGCCTCGGGCAAGCCGGCGCCGCGATCGGCGGCCGCGATCACGACGAGCGCCCCGCGCCTGAAGGCGCGCAGCGCGATCGCGTCGGGAGCGCCCTGCCGCCGCGCGCGCTCCACCGCCTGGGCGCCGTTGCGGATGAGGTTGACGAGGATGCGATGCAGATGTTCGGCGTCCGCGGTTACGAATAGATCGGCTGCGATCTCCACGCGCCGCGCCATGGACGGATAGGCCGCCAGCGCATCCGCGACCGCTTCGTTGGCGGCTTCGCCGAGATTGAGGCGCGTGAGAACGGGCGCGGCCTCCTCGGCCTTTCCGAATTTTAGGGATTCGCTCGCCAGCCTCGCGGCGCGATTGAGCGCGCGTTCCAAACGCGGCGCGGCCTGCACGACGCGCGGATCGTCCGACGCGCTCAGGCGATCGGCGATCAGCTGCGCGGTGGAGAGCGCGTTGCGCAGATCGTGCGCGATGCGCGCCACCGCGGCGCCGAGGCCCGCGAGGCGCTCGCGCTGGCGCAAACTGCCGCGCACATGCCCGGCCATATCGGCGACGGCGCGATCGGCGCGTCCGATTTCATCGCTGCGGCGCGACGGCTCGGTAAAGATGGTGGCGTCTTCAGGCGCATCGCGAAAGCGCTCAATGCGATGCGTCAGCGCGGTGACGGGGCGCACGAAAAGCCATGACAGCATGAAATAGATAAGGGCGCCCGTCACGATCGAGATGATCAAGACAGCCGCCGCCGTTTGGCGCGCGTAGGCCCAAGTTTCGCGCTTGAGCGGGGCTTCGTTGAGTACGATCTCGATGAACTCCCCGCTCTCGAAGCGCGGCTCGGCGATTACGCGCAGCACGCGCCCATCCGACGCGAACAGCGTCTCAAACGCCCAATTGAACCGCTGAAAGTCGCTCGCCGTTCTCAGATCGAACGTGCGCGGCATGGCCGCCGGCGCCTCCTCCGCCGATTCAAGCAGCAATTCGCGCACCTCGTCGCGCCGCAGCGCGATGCGCAGAACCTCCGCGTTCTCAAGCAATTCCCGCTCAAGCCCCGGCGTGAGATCTGGCGCGCCCTCAAGCGCCAGCGCCGCCGTCTGCGCGAGATTGATGCGGTCCCGCACGCGCAATTCATGGAAGCTCGCGATGGCGGGAAGGAAGACGAGAAGCGCGGAGGCGAGCACGACAAGCACGGTGAGCGCGAGGAGCCGGCCCGCCAGTCCCTGAAAGAAGCGCACGAGGCGCGCACGGAGCGCCTCCAGATTCATTCCGTGCGCGACGTGCGCCGCCTCACCCACGCCGCGGCGATCCCGAGCGCGATGAGGCCCGCCAGCGGCAGGAGCACCTCTGGCCTGAAGAAGGCGCGCGAAAGGCTCGTCTCTCCGGAATCGATGAGTGCGCCGGCGCCGGCGCCGACGCCCGTATAGATGACGGCCGCTGGAATGAGCCCGATGAGCGTCGCGGCGAGAAACGGCCACGCCTTGATCCGCGCCGCCGCCGCCGCGAGCGTCACCGCCACCGTTGGGAAGACCGGCGTGATCCGCATCAGCAGCAAATAGAGGAACGGGTCGCGCGCCATGCCGCGCTCGATGCGCGTGAAGATTGCGCCGAAGCGCGTGACAAGTGCGGCGTCGCGTGCGCCCCGCGCCGCCAGAAAGAGGATGAAAGAGCCCAGAGTCGTTCCAAGCAGCGCGAGCAGGCCGCCCTCAACCAAGCCGAAAATCACGCCGCCGGCGGCCATGATGACGGCGACGCTCGGAAACCCGATCGCCATGAGCGCGGTCGCGACAAGGAAAAAGGCGCCGCCGGAGAGAATGGGATGCGCCTCCGTCCAGCCCACAAGCAAAGCGCGGTTCTCGCGCAGGCTCTCCAGCGAGATTTGCCGGTGAAGGCCAGTCACAAAAAAGAGAACGAGCGCGATCGCGATGAGCGCGAGCGGAATGAGCCGCCGCCGTTGAAACCGGGTTGTTTCGCTTGTTACGCTCATGTCGCTCGCGCGCCCTCCGTCTTCCTATACGCACAAACGCTTCAAGCGGCGCGAAGGCCCAAACCGTCAATCGCGGCCATCTCTTCAGGCGAGTAGGGGCCGTCCGTCTCGGCCTTGAGGCATTGGGCAAGCTCGGCGCGGTTCTTCACGCCCAGGATGATCGTGGCCGGGCCTTCCATCGAAAGCGCGTAGCGATGAGCGACATAGGCCGGGTCCTCGCCCCATTGCGCACAGAGCGCGCGGAACGGCGCCGCGCGCTCATAGTCCTTGGTGTCGGGATTGTTGGGCGAAAGCGTACGGTCGATCGAGGCCGTCAGCGCGCCGGCTTGCACGGCGCGAATGCCGAGAACGGGCACGCCTGCTTCGTTTGCCGCCCTTATGATCGCACGCGGCTTCGCGCTCTCCGCATAACGGCGGAGGCTCCCCGCGCTGTCGAGCAAATTTGTCACCGCCTGCACGAAGCGCGGCTTGGGTTCATGCTTAAGTGCGCGAATGATCGCGTCCGGCACGCCCGAACCGGTGATGCCCCACGCGCCGATCCGCCCATCGCGCGTCAACGCCTCCATCGCGGGAACGATCTCTTCGGCGTAGGCGCTCCAACGGGTCGCGAATTGATCCTGCTGATCGGCCCCGCGCGCATAGACGTAATCGTCCGCGCAGATGTTCGAATGCAGAAAAAAGATGTCGATGCGAGGAAGGCGCATCGCGTCCAGACTCGCGTTCAGAGACGTCTCAAGGCGTTCGACGGCCTCGCCCTTGGGCGGCGTGCCCAAGAAGCACTTCGTGGTGAAGCGCACATGCGAGGGCGGTGCGCCGACGAAGGCCTCCCCCACGAAGCGCTCGCAATTGGCGTAGAGCGGCGCGCAATCGATAAGGTCGATCCCGCCGTCGAGCGCTGCGTGGAGCGTCGCCAGCGCCTCTTCCTTGCTGGTCTCGCCCCAGATTTGGCCGATCCCGCCTCCGCCGAGCGTGAGGCGGCTCACCTCGCCCAGCACACCGAACTTGGCGCTTCGCATGCTTCCTGCCCTATTTTAGGGGTTGGCCCCGCCTTGACCTTTAGGGGTCCGCCCGGTATCAGCCCCGCTCTTTCAGAAACTGATCCATGGACGAGGCCCGACGTGGCGACCAAGCGGACCTATCAGCCGAGCAAGCTCGTTCGCAAGCGCCGGCACGGCTTCCGCGCCCGCATGGCGACCGCCGGGGGCCGCAAGGTGCTGGCGCGCCGCCGCGCCAAAGGCAGAAAGCGCCTCAGCGCCTAGCCCGGGGGCCGTTTGAGCCCCTCCGCAAACGATCCGAATTCCTTTTTGTGCGTCAGGGCGCCAAGTGCGCCCGCCCACTCGTTCTTGTCGAGGCCCGCCGCCGCGCCGCCAAGGGGCCCATTCGCCTGGGGCTGACAGCGACCAAGAAGATCGGCGGCGCCGTGGTGCGCAACCGTGCGCGGCGCAGGCTGCGGGAGGCCGCCCGCGCCCTTCTGCCCGAATATGGGCTCAAGGGCGTCGATTATGTGCTCGTCGCCCGCGCCAAAACGCCTGCCGCTCCATGGGCCGCTTTGCTTGACGATGTCCGAAACGCCTTGATAAGCGTCCGCGCCGACTTGGGCCAAGACGCGGAAAAACCGGCGCAACGGCCGCGCGACGATCCCCGTAGAAAGCGATTGGACACATGACGAGCCCAGGCGGTCCGCAACGGGGCGATACGCGCAACCTTATCCTGGCCATCGGCCTCTCGATGCTGGTGCTTTTTGGCTTCGAGTATTTCTTCGCCCGCCCACAGCGGCTTGAGCAGCAGGCGATCGAGCGCGCGCAGGCGGAGCGCCAGGCGGAAGCGCCGCGTGCGGAGGCGGCGCTCCCCGGCGAGACGGTGGTTGCGCGCACGCAAACGCGCCGCGTCGTGATCGACACGCCCGAAGTCGACGGCTCGATCGCGCTCAACGGCGCGCGCATCGACGATCTCTCGCTGCGCAATTATCGGCGCACGGTGGAGGAGGATTCTCCGGAAGTGCGCCTGCTCTCCCCGCGCGAGGGCGAAGGCGGCGCCGATGCCTTCTTCGGCTGGGAAGCGCGCGAGGGCGCCGCCAACGTCGCGGATTCCAACACGCAATGGAACGCGCAGGAAGGCGCGCGGCTCACGCCCGACACACCGGTGACGCTCACGCACACGACCGCCGACGGCATCGAGATCACGCGCACCATCGCGGTCGATCAGCACTACATGTTCACCATCACGGATCGCGTGCGCAACACGGGGAGCGGCGCGCGCGCCGTGCGCCCCTACGGCGTCGTGCGGCGCGAAGGCACGCCGCCCGATTACGCGCCGAACATGAACGTGCAGCAGGGCCTCGCCGGCGTGTTCGGCCCAGAGGAAGTGCTGCGCTTCGATTCCTACCGCGATGCGCAAAACCACGCGCGCGACCGCGATCGCGGACGCGTCGGCGAAAGCGAGCGCATTCGCGAGTTGCAAGGCCCTGGCGGCTGGCTCGGCCTTTCCGATCACTATTGGCTCACGGCGCTCGTGCCCGATCAGGGCGAGCGGATTTCCGCATGGTTCGACAGCCGCAACGAGGCCGAGGCGACCGACTTTCGCGCCGCCTATCGCGGCGCATGGCGCGAACTGGCGCCCGGCGCGGAAGCGACCTACACGCAGCGCCTCTACGCCGGCGCCAAGCGCTACGAAATCCTGCGCGAATATCAGCGCCAGCTGAACATCCCCGATTTCGACAAGGCCATCGATTGGGGCAACATTTTCTGGTTCCTGACGCGCCCGCTGTTTGCCGTCATGCATTTCTTCGGGGGCCTCCTCGGCGCATTCGGCCTTGCGATTCTGGCGACGACGATTGTCGTGAAGCTGCTGCTCTTCCCGCTCGTCTTCCAATCGAACGTGGCGATGACGAAGATGCGCAAGGTCGCGCCGATGATCAAAGACCTGCAGGAGCGCTTCGCGGCCGACAAACAGCGCCTGCAGCAGGAGACGATCCGCCTTTACCAAACCGAGAAGATCAATCCCGTCGCCGGCTGCTTGCCGATTCTTCTTCAGATCCCAGTCTTCTTCGCGCTCTACAAGGTGCTCTCCGTCACGATCGAGATGCGCCACGCGCCCTTCTACGGGTGGATCAACGATCTCGCGGCGCGCGATCCGACCAACCTCTTCAATCTCTTCGGCCTCCTCCCCGCGATTGGCATTCCTTTCCACCCGGAGACGATTCCGTTCGTCGGCCAATTCCTGTGGGTTGGCGCGTGGGCATGTCTCTATGGCGTGTCCATGATGGCGCTGCAGGCGCTGTCGCCGCCGCCGACGGATCCGACGCAAGCGGCGATCTTCCGGTGGCTGCCGATCCTCTTCACCTTCCTCTTCGCCGGCTTCGCCGCTGGGCTGGTGATCTACTGGACGTGGTCGAACACGCTCTCGATCCTCCAGCAATACATCATCATGCGGCGCATGGGCGTGGAGACCGAGTTCGACAAATGGCTCGCCAAGCGCTTCGGCAAGCGAGAGACGAACGCGCTGGTGGAGTGAGCGCCCCATGAGCGGCGCGCCCGAAGCCATCGAACGAGGCCGCCTGCTGTTCGCGCGGGAAGTGACGTTTGAGCGCGGCGTCACGAGCATGGATGCGTTGCCTGGCGCCGATCTGCCAGAGATCGCGTTCGCCGGACGCTCCAATGTGGGCAAGTCCTCATTGATCAATGCGCTGACGGGCCGCAACAAACTAGCGCGGGCTTCTTCTGCGCCTGGCCGCACGCGCGAACTCAATTTCTTCGTCGTCGATGGGCGCCTGCGCCTCGTCGATTTGCCCGGCTACGGCTACGCCGCCGCGCCGAAGACCGAGATTGCGCGCTGGACGGGCCTCATGCGGGACTATCTGCGCGGACGCCAGAGCCTCAGGCGCGTGTTTCTGCTGATCGATGCGCGCCATGGATTGAAGGCGAACGATCTGGAGATCATGGGCGCGCTCGACAAAGCCGCGCTTGTCTATCAGGTCGTCCTCACGAAAACGGACAAGCTTAAAGCCTCGGAGCGAGAAACGATCGCCCAACAGACGCTCACTGCGCTGGCCAAACGTCCCGCCGCGCACCCCGCCCTCATCGCAACGAGCGCGGAGAAGAACGATGGAATCGATCTTCTCCGCGCTGAGATTGCGGCGCTGTTGGATCAGTAAGTGTAGCGCGCGCGGCGCACGGCCGCGTCGATGTCGGCTTCAGCGCCGCGCACCGCGTCGCGCACGCATTCACGGTCGCTGGTGAGCGTCAAATCGTTCAACATGTCCTCCGCGATCGCGCAGGCCTCGAAGGCCGTATCGCGCACGCGCGCGCGCAATGCGCTCACATCGCCGTCATAACGCAGATCGAGGCCGTCCGTCGTCACGACCCGCGACACTGAAATCTCTTGCATCCGCGCGCCGAGCGGGCCGCGGCCCATCCGCTCACGCCGCACGCCGTAGGGATAGACGACAATTTCGTCTTCCTGCTTCACGTAACTATCTTGCGCGGCGGCGCTGCCGACATAGGCGCCCGGCGCGGCGATGGCGGCCGCAAGGATCAAAGGAAGAAGGCGTTTCATTTTCTGCTCTCCGAAAAACGCCGCCGGCGGCGCCGGCGGAAATCGCGCATGCGACTAGAACCGGAGAGCGGCCTTGGGGTTCCCGGGCGCCCGGCGATTAGGCCGGCGCTTAGGCGAGGCGCGCCTGAAGCGCGGCTCTGCACGATTGCATCGCGATTTCCTGGCGAACCGGGCGCCCACGCGGCCGGGAGGGTGCTAATCTGCCGGCCCGGCGGAGGAAGTGGGGAATGAACACCAAGAGGAAGCGGCCCTTTTTCGTCTCGCGCCGCGCCTCCCTCCAGAAGCGTTTCTATGAGCGGCTGCAAGCCATAGGCGAACCGGCGGTGAAGGATACGGCGTTGCGATATCTCGCGGAGAGCGCCGCGCGACGCCTTGCCGGACCGGGGCGGGGCTATGGCGAGATCGACGTAGCGCTCGCCTCCGCGCCGCGCGTTTTGGCGACTGTCGCGCAATTGGACAGCAAGCCCGTGACGGCCGCGTTGTTGAAGCGCCTCGCGCAGGAGGAGAAGCTTCCACGCATGCCGCCCTGGCTCTAGGCGATTTCGCGCGTCAGCTCCGGGAAGACCTTCGAGACCTTGGCGATGAGATAATCGCCGTACGTCCCTGAGAGTTGCGCGAGATCCTGCCCATCCCAACGCGCCTCGCCCGCGCGCGTCGCCTGATCGGGCAACGGCACGATCTCCGCATCGAACGCGGGATCGAAGAAGAATGGAAACGAATAGCGTTCCCGCCCGCTCTCATTGCGCACGCGGTGCGGCGTCGAGCGGTAGAGCCCGCCCGTCAGCCGATCGAGCATGTCGCCGATATTGCAGACCAACGTGCCGGCGATGGGCGGCGCTTCGATCCAGCCTTGCGGCGTCTTCACTTGCAGGCCGCCGACATCGTCCTGCGCGAGCAGCGTAAGCAATCCATAATCGGTGTGCTCGCCTACGCCCCAGCTTTCATCCCGCGCGGGCGGGTAGTGAAAGATGCGAAAGAGCACAGTCGGGTCGCGCGTGTAGCGTTGGTAGAAGTATGCAGGTGCAAGCTCCAGGCTCTCCGCCACGCCTTCCATCAGCGCATGCGCCGCGCGTGTCGCCGCCGCCATGAAATCGAGCGTGGCCGCTTTGAGGTCGGCAGGCGCTTGCGGAAAGAGATTGGCCCCGTGCAGCGGCCAGCCCGCCGCGACGCGCCGGTCCTCGCCGCACAATTCCTCACCAAAATAGAGCCCTTCCTTCAAATCCGGCTGACCGGATGTGAGCTCCCCGCCGACTGGAAAGAACCCGCGCCAGGCGCGCCCGCCATGCGCCATGGCAATGCCCATTTTCTCCGCTTCAGGACGCGCAAAGAAATCCGCGCTCGCGGCGCGCAAGCGGCCGAGCAGCGCCTCGTCAATCCCATGGCCCGCGACGTAGAAAAAACCGAGATCGCGGCACGCCGCGCCGATCTCCGCCGCGACACGCGCACGCGCGGCCCGATCCGCGCCAAACAGCGGCGCCATTCCGATGACGGGCAGTCGCTCCATAGTCTGGACGTATGCGCGCCCCGGCGCGCCCGCAAGCCTCAGCGCTCGCCGAGCGCGCGCGCGATTGCCTCGGCCGGCATCGGCCGCGCGTAGTGGAAGCCTTGAATCTTCGCAGCGCCGAACGAGTGCACCAACCGGGCCTGCTGCGCTGTCTCAACGCCCTCGGCAACAACGCTGATGCCCATCCCGTTCGACCAATCTATGAGCGCATGAACAAGCGCGGAGACGCGCCGGTCTCCGCAGATGTCGGCGATCAGCGATTGATCCAGTTTCAGCTTGGAGATCGGCAGCCCGATAAGCGAGCGGAGGTTCGAGTAGCCGGTGCCGAAATCGTCGAGCGCGACCTTGATGCCTGCCTGCGCAAGCTCGCGGATCACATCGTTCGCGGACTTCATGTTCTCAACGACTGCGCTCTCCGTCAATTCCACGACAAATCCCTGCGTGGGAAACTCGAGACGCGATAGACGCCCGAGCAGCGTATCGACAAAATCCGCCGCGAGCAGCTCTCCCGCCGAGAAATTGAACGCGATCGATTCAAGGCGCCCCTCGACGATCCAGGGCGCCGCGCTCCGGCACGCGCGCAGCAGCGTGCGCCGCTGCACCGCCTCGCCGACGCCCAACTCCCACGCGAGCGGCACGAACACGCTCGGCGAAACGTAGCCGCGCCGGGCATGCGGCCAGCGCGCGAGCACTTCAAGCGAGCGCCACTTACCGGTCGCGGCGTCGACAATCGGCTGAAACCAAGGCTCGATCGCATCCGCGGAGATCGCCTCGCGCAGATCGGCCGCCAAATCCTGGCGATCCTCGCGCATTTCGCGGATCGCTGCGTCGTAGAGCGCCCACCCGCCTTGCGCGGTCAGCGTCGTCGCATCGCGTGAAAAGGCAGCGCACTTCTTCAAATCGTCGAGTCCGCGTGCGTGCGCCGGCGCAAGCGCGCCGCCGAGCGCCACAGCGAGCGAGATGTATTTTCCGCCGACATTGAGCGGCGCCGACAAGCGCATCGCGCAGGAATTCATCACGCTCTTGAGGAGCCGTTCGTCCGCCTCCGGAACAAGGACGCCGAACTCTTCGCTGGAAAGGCGCGCTACGGCGCAGCGATCGCCCGCCGCGCGCAGCAAGCGTTCCGCCGCATGGCGCAATACATCGTCGGCGTCGTCGGCCGGCATCGTATCGACGATCGCGCGATAGTTTCTGAGCGTGAGCAGCACCAGTCCGCTCGCCGCGCCGCCGCGCACCGCCTCTTCGACCGCGGCTGCGAGCTTTGCATTGAAGGAGCCGCGCCCCTGCAGCCCCGTGACCGGATCGGCGTCCTTGGCGTCGCGCACCTGCGCGATCTCGGCGCGCAAGGCTATGAGCTGGCGCCGGAGCGCCGCGTTCTCGTCGATGAGATCGCGCTGCCGATCGAGATTGAAACCGACGCTCATGCCTTCGCCTCAAGGCCGAAGGGCACCTTCGGGGCGAAGCGTTAAGAACTCTTGCCGCGTCCGGACGTTTCAACCGGCGTGCGCGCGGCGGCGAACGCTCAACAAGGAGGCGAGTGTCTCTCCGCGCGCAGGCTACGCGCCCCGCACACGGGCGCGCATCTTCCGGTCCCGCTTCAACGCCCACTCGCGCCGCATCGCCTCGATCCGCCCGTCGCAGCGCTCAGCATAGGCGATGCGCCACTGGCGACCGCGCGTGGAGCGTGCGCCTTGCCCAGCGTTGTGGGCCGCGAGCCGGCGTTCCAGATCGTTCGTCCAGCCTACATAGGTGCGCGTCCCGCAGGCGCTGACGAGGATGTAAACGAAGCCGGGCACGCCCCGCAGCCTAATCTGACGACGCTAACAGCGGGTGATCGTCTGACCCGAAAGGCCCGCATTTGCCGCTTTGCGCGGCGGGCCCAATCGCCCTATTGGGACCGCCCGATGTCCAAACCGATTGACCGCGCCCAGGCTCTTGAGAACGGCTTCGCCACCGCGAAGACGCTCGCTGAAGCGCTGCCCTTCATCCAGATCTACGACCGCGAGACGGTGGTGGTGAAATATGGCGGCAACGCCATGGGGGACGGCGAGACCGCCGCTAAATTCGCCGCCGACGTCGTGCTTCTGAAACTCGTCGGCATTCACCCGGTGGTCGTCCACGGCGGCGGCCCTCAGATTTCCGCGATGCTGGACCGCGCTGGCGTCAAATCCGCATTCGTGGACGGGCTGCGCGTCACCGACGCCGCGACCATGGAGATCGCCGAAATGGTGCTCTCCGGCAGCGTCAACAAAGAGCTCGCCCATCTGATCACGGTCGCGGGCGCTGAAGCCGACGTCCGGGGCGTCGGTCTCTCCGGGAAGGACGCGCGCCTCATCACGGTGGAGAAGGCGCGCCGCACCAAGAAAGACCCTGAAAGCAAGATCGAGCAGGTCGTCGATCTGGGCTTTGTCGGCGAACCGAGCTCAGTGGACCCAACCCTCATCGAAGCGCTCATCAGCGCTCCGGAGGATTACATTCCCGTCATCGCGCCGATCGGCGTTTCCGCGGAGGGCGCGACTTACAACGTCAACGCCGACACGGCTGCGGGCGCCATGGCGGGCGCGTTGAAGGCAAAGCGTTTTTTGCTCCTGACCGACGTCGAGGGCGTGCTCGACGAAAAAAAGACACTGATCCGGGAGATGAGCAAAGCGGACGCGCGCCGCCTTATCGAGACGGGCGTGGCCTCGGGCGGCATGATCCCGAAACTGGAAACCTGCATCGCCGCGCTGGACGCGGGCGTCGAAGCGGCTGTCATTCTAGACGGGCGCAAGCCGCACGCGTTGCTCATGGAGCTCTTCACGGAACATGGCGCCGGCACGCTCATTCAATAAGGCATTGCTGGCTGGCTTGGCCGTGCTCGCTTGCGCGCTCGCATTCTGGGCGCTGGCGGAGCGCGCGGGCGCGCAGCAGCGACGCCCCCCAGGTTGGCTTCTCTGCAACGAGACAAGCTATGTGCTCGAAGCCGCGACGGGCCGGCCGGACGGGCGCGCCGTACTCGTGCAAGGCTGGCTGCGCCTGCGCCCCGGCGAATGCCGCGTCGCGGTCGCAGCGCCGCTGACGCGCGGCACGCACTATCTCTACGCGCGCACATCGAGCGCCCATCGCGGCGGGCGCCGGCAATGGGGCGGCGACGCGACGCTCTGCGTCGATCCGAACTCGTCCTTCGTGAACGAGAACCCGGAGCGGTGTGAGCAGATGGCGCTTGAGGAGCGCCAATTCCGCCGCGTGCAGATCAATCGGCGCGAAACGTGGCGCACGAGCTTCGCGGAAGCGGAGCAATTCTCGCTCTCCCGCGCGCGGGCCGGCGGGATGCAGCGCCTGCTGAACGATGCGGGCTACGAAACGCGCAATCCGCGCGGGCGCATCGACATCACCCGTACGTCGCAAGCGATCGCGCAATTCCGCGCCGCCGCGCGTTTGCCCGCCAACGCGCGCGACGATCAATTGATCGATGCGCTGGAGACTGCCGCGCGCCGCCGCGGCGACCAGCTGGGTTTGACGCTTTGCAATCGCACCACGGGACGCGTCTGGACGGCAGTCGCGCGCCGGCGCGGCGAGGGCTGGGAGAGCCGCGGCTGGTGGCCGCTTGGCCCGGGCGGATGCGCGCGCGCCATCGATGAAGCGCTGCTACAGACCAATTATTATGTGTATGCGGCGCTGCAGACGCCAGAAGGAGACCGCTATCTCGCCGCTGGCGGCATCCCCTTCTGCACCAGCCCCGCGCGCTTCGCGATCCTCGGGCGCGAAAGCTGCGCCGAGCGCTATTACGACACCGCACTCTTCAGCCCGATCTCGGCGGGCGGGCGCGAAGGACTCGTCGTTGAGTTCCTGACCCGAGATTTCATGCGCGCGGGTCAGCAGCCGCGCCGGCTCGACGGCGCCGGCGTCGCGGGCGACGCCGGCGACGGCGACGGCCCGCGCCGCGGCCTGCCTCCGGCCGCGGCCGGCGACGACACACAAACGCGATGAGCTTCGCGGACATCCGCGCCTGGGTGTTCGATCTCGACAACACCCTCTATCCGACGGGCTCGACGATCTACGATCTGATCGGCGCGCGCATGACGGCCTATGTCGGCCGCGTGGCGGGGCTGGAGCCGGAGGCGGCGCTCGACCTGCAAGAGCGCTACTTCCATCAATATGGCGCTACGCTGGCGGGCCTCATCAAGCATCACGGCGTCGATGGCCGGCACTTTCTCGATGACGTCCACGACGTTGATCTTTCCTGCGTCGATCCAGATCCGGAGCTGGCCGCGCTGATCGCGGCGCTGCCTGGCCCGCGCTACATCTTCACCAACGGCGCGCGCTCCTATGCTGAGCGCATCACGGCGCGCCTGGGGCTTGGCGGCCTCTTCGACGATCTTTTCGACATCGAGGCCGCCGGCTTCGCACCCAAGCCCGAGCCCGCCGCGTTTGAGCGCCTTATCGAAAAACTAGACCTCGATCCGCGCCGCACGGTCTTCTTCGAGGACACGCCCCGCAATCTCGAAACCGCGCACCGGCTCGGCTTTCGCACGGTCCTCATCGACGCCGCATGGCGCGCGGACGAGACCTTTCCCGAGCACATCCATCACGCTTCCGATTGCATTAAGGCCTTTCTGCGCGATCATGTGGCGCCTGCGCTAAGGCGCGCCAGTTAGGGGGCAAGGATGAGGCTCCATCTTGTTGCGGCGTTCGCGCTGGCATGGGCGGCCTCGGCCGCCGCGCAAGAAAGCGCACCGCCGAGCCGCGGGCGCCTCACGGAATCTGTGGTGAATGCATGCGTCGCGTCGCGGGCGATGGAGCGCGAAGAAAACCGCGAACGCATCTGCGCTTGCGGCGCGGGCTACACGTCCGCGTCGATGAATGATCGTGAGTTCGCGATCTTCGCGCGCATCGCGCCCTTCGCGTCCGACATTCCGGGCATGCAGGCTGCCCTCCAGGGATTGCTCGGCGAGGGCTACACGCAGGACGAAATCAACGGCGCGATGGCCCGGATCATAGCGGTGGCGGCGCCAGCGCAATTGACGTGCGGCGGCGTTTGAGCAAAGCCGCCGCCATGAGCCTGGAACAAGCTATCGAAAGCGCCTGGGAGCGGCGCGACACGCTAACGCCGCAGAGCAAGGGCGCCGACGCGGAGGCCGTTGAGGCCGCGATCGACTTGCTCGACAGCGGCCAGGCACGCGTCGCAACACGCAGCGCCGACGGCGCGTGGGCAACGCATCAATGGCTGAAGAAAGCCGTGCTGCTCTCCTTCCGCATCGCGCCGAACACCCTGATCCCCGGCGGCCCGCAGGGCGCGCATTGGTGGGACAAGGTTCCATCGAAATTCGAAGGATGGAGCGAAAACACATTCGCCGCCGCCGGATTCCGCGCCGTGCCGGGCGCGATCGTCCGGCGCGGCGCGCACATCGCCAAGAACGCCGTGCTGATGCCCAGCTTCGTCAATATCGGCGCCTATGTCGATGAGAGCACAATGGTGGATACGTGGGCGACGGTCGGCTCCTGCGCGCAGATCGGCAAGAACGTCCACATTTCCGGCGGCGCCGGCATCGGCGGCGTCCTGGAGCCGCTCCAGGCAAATCCCACAATCATCGAAGACAATTGCTTCATCGGCGCACGCAGCGAAGTGGCCGAAGGCGTCATCGTGCGCGAAGGCGCCGTCCTTTCGATGGGCGTCTTCATCAGCGCCTCGACAAAAATTGTGGACCGCAAGACCGGCGAGACGTTTCGCGGCGAGGTGCCTGCTTATTCCGTCGTCGTGCCGGGAACGATGCCCGATCCGCATGACGCCGGTGCGCCGTCCCTCGCGTGCGCCGTCATCGTCAAGCGCGTGGATGCGCAGACGCGCTCGAAGACTTCGATCAACGACCTCCTGCGGGATTGATCTATGACGCGCACGCCCCGCCTTGTGCTCGAAGGCCTGGCTTTTCCGGAAGGTCCCCGATGGCGCGCGGGCGAACTTTGGTTCTCCGACATGCACGCGCACGAAATCGTCGCGATGAAGCCGGATGGATCGCGCCGCACCATCCTCACACACGATCATCCCGTCTCAGGCCTCGGCTGGCTACCGGACGGGCGCCTGCTGTTCGTCTCGATGGACGATCGCAAACTCATGCGCCGCGAAGAAGGCGGCCAAATCGTTCAGCACGCGGACCTTTCCGGCGTCGCGACTTGGCACGCCAACGACATGGTGGTGGACGCGCAGGGCCGCGCCTATGTCGGCAATTTCGGCTTCTCGCTCCATCCGCCAGAAGACCCAAAGCCCGCGAGGCTCGCGCGCGTCGATCCGGACGGACGCACGCACGTCGCAGCCGGGGACATGATGTTCCCGAACGGCAGCGTCATCACGCCGGACGGCAAGACGCTCATCGTCGGCGAAAGCTGGGGCCGGCGGCTCAGCGCATTCGACATCGCCGCCGATGGCGCGCTTTCCAATCGCCGCGTCTGGGCCGATACGCAGCCCGCCGTGCCCGACGGCATCTGCCTCGACGCGGAAGGCGCGATCTGGATCGCGTCGCCGCCAACCAACGAAGCCGTGCGCTTCCGCGAAGGCGGCGAAGCGCTTGAGCGCGTCGCGTGCGAATGCGGCGCCTATGCCTGCATGCTGGGCGGCGCGGATCGCAAAACGCTCTTCATTCTGACAGCCGAGAGCGCCGATCCCGCCGTGTGCAAAGCAAACCGCACCGGGCGCATCGAAGCCGTCGCTGTCGATGCGCCCGGGGCCGGCCTTCCCTAAGCGCGCACGAACTGCACCGGCCTGCCGTACGACAGCCGCCGCCAGATCCACTCGAGCGGCCCCATCTCGAACCGCGCGAGCCAAAGCGGCGACCAGATGAGCTGCAGCGCCCACACCGCGGGCACGATCATCATCAGCGTCGCGCGATCGACTTCGCCGAAAAGGCCAAATCCGCGCCCGCCCCAGAAGATCGTCGTCATGATGAGGCTCTGCGCGATGTAGTTGGTGAACGCCATGCGCCCCACCGGCGCAAGCGCACGCGTGAGCCAGCGCCACGCATTCGCCTTCACCATCAGGATGAGCACGCTGGCGTAGAGCAGCGTGATGAGCGGCGAGAGCGCGACGTTTGCGATCGCGCCTGGCCCTTGCATCTGGAGAAAGTCGAAGCCGCCGCGATAGTTGATCCACGCCTGCCACGCCACCAGCGCCAGCGCCGCCGCGCCGATCGCGGCAAGCGTCCAATAGACGTTCGCGTTCAGCCGGCCCGACAGGAAACCCATTTTGAAGAGCGCAAGGCCGATCATCATCACGCCCACAGTGCGGATGACGAGCCCAATCAGCGTGAATTGCAGAAAGAGCAGCCATTCCGACGTGTTCTCCCACGTCGCGCTCGCGAGCCCGCCCTGCATCGCCGCGATCACGCGCGCGAGTTCGGCCTCTTCGGGCGCCCAGACGAACGCACGCAATTCCGCCAGCGCCTCTTCCGGCATGGCGGAGAACGCCAAGCCGCTAAGGGCCGTGAGCACAACGGAGAGCGCAAAAAGCACGCCGCCCCAAATGAGCAGCGTCCGCGGCCGCCAGGACCGCGCGAAGAGCACGATGAAGCCGCACAGAGCGTAGGTGAAAAGAATGTCGCCCGCCCAGATGAGCGTCGCATGGATGACGCCGAAGAGCAGCAGCCACGCGAGCCGGCGCCCCAGCACCGCGCCCTTCTCTTTGTCGCTGCGCTCGCCGCCCACGAGATAAACGCTCGTCCCGAACAGCATCGAGAAAAGCGTGATGAATTTCATCTCGAAGAAGACGTGCATCGCGTACCAGGACCAGAGCGTCTCCCCCGTCACCGCAAGGGGCGGCAGCGATGGGTTGACGCCGGTCTGCCAGGGTGCGGCGAAGTAAGCGGCGTTGACCGCAAGAATGCCGAGCACGGCGAGGCCGCGCAGCACGTCGAGGCTTTGAATGCGATCCGCTTGAGACAAACTCGGCCCTCCGCGTGTGCGAAGGGCCGAGTTTCTACTCTCTTACAAGCTGGCCGTCAGCGTCCGCCCGTCATCGTGAGCGAAGCGCCCGCCGAGCCGTCCGGACCGGGCAAGGTCCAGGTGTCGCCGACATTGTAATCGCCAGCCGGATAACATTGCGCGGAGCCGCCTTCCGGCGTCAGACAGACGTTCTCGTCCTGGTTGGCCCAGGTGCCGGAAACCGTCGAATTATCCGCCATGTGCGCGGTGAACGTGCCGTCCGCCTCGAAGTGATAGCGCACCTGCGCGCCGTCCGGCGTCGTCACAGTGATGGTGTTTCCCACCGCATTCTCGATCGTGCCGGCATAGGCCGCGCCCGCGACCGAGGCGGCGGCGATTGCGGCGGCGATGATGAGCTTCTTCATGTCTTTCCTCCCAGATCGGTTCCACCCGCTCGGCAGGCTTTCTAGCCGTCCGCCGCCGCCTTGCAAACCGCCCCCTTGCCTTTAGAGCAGGAGCATGGACGCCCGCATCGACATCGATCCTATTCCGCTCGCGCGGGACCTCATCCGCTGCAAAAGCGTGACGCCCGCGGAAGGCGGGGCGCTCGATTTGCTGGACGCGCGCCTCACAGCGCTCGGATTTGCAACACGCCGGTACGATTTCGGCCTGGTCTCCAATCTCTATGCGCGCCTGGGCGACGCGGCGCCGAACCTCTGTTTCGCCGGCCACATCGACGTTGTGCCCGTGGGCGATGAAGCAGCCTGGAGCGCCGATCCCTTCGCCGCCGAGATTCGAGACGGTCGGCTCATCGGCCGCGGCACAGCCGATATGAAGACCGCGATCGCCGCGATGATCGCGGCGGTGGAGACGCACCTTACAACGCAAGGCGCGCCGACGGGATCGATCTCGTTCTTGCTCACGAGCGACGAGGAAGGCCCCGCCATCGACGGCACAAAGCGCGTGCTTGCTCAACTCGCACAGGCGGGCGAGCGCTTCGACCATTGTCTTGTCGGCGAACCCACGAGCGTCACGCGCGTGGGCGATACACTGAAGAACGGCCGCCGCGGCAGCGTCAACACCGTCGTCGTGATCGAAGGGGTGCAGGGGCATGTGGCGTACCCGGACGAATCCAACAATCCGGTCTCCGCATTGCTCGATCTTCTCGCCGCGCTGCGCGCGCGCAAACTGGATGACGGGGCGCCGGGCTTTCAGCCATCCAACCTTGAAGTCACGACGCTCGATGTCGGCAACGTCGCGCACAATGTCATTCCCGCGCGGGCGGAGGCCAAGTTCAACATCCGCTTCAACACGGCCCACACCGGCGCCGATCTCGTCCGCTGGATCGAGAGCGAAGCGGATAAGGTCCGCAAAACGCGCGGCGTGAAGATCGAAACGCGCATCACCGCCGGCGCCTCGCCCTTCTACACGGCGCCCGAGCGCTTCATCCGCCTCGTCGCGGCCGCGAGTGAAGAAGTGACAGGCTACGCGCCTGAACTCTCCACCTCGGGCGGCACGTCAGACGCGCGCTTCATCAAGGATGTCTGCCCCGTCGCGGAACTCGGCCTGCAGAACGCCACCGCCCACAAGGTCGATGAGCAGGTGAAGGTCGAAGACGTGCGTACGCTGGCGCGCATCTATGCAGCGATCCTCAAGCGCTATTTCGCATGAACCGCACCTATGCGAGCCTGCCGCGCACGATCTTCGATGTGATGAGCGGGCTTGCCCGCGACACCGGCGCCGTCAATCTGGGCCAAGGCTTTCCGGAGGAGGACGGCCCGCGCGACATTCGCGAAGCCGCCGCGCGCGCGACGCTCGAAGAGTCGAATCAATATCCCCCGATGATGGGCCTGCCGCTGCTGCGCGAAGCGGTCGCGGAGCATTACGGCCGCATGCAGAACCTTGCGTTGGATTGGAAGAACGAGGTGACCATCACTTCCGGCGCCACCGAAGCCATCGCCGCCTCGATCCTTGCCGTGGTCGAGCCGGGCGACGAAGTGATCCTCTTCGAACCGATGTACGATGCCTATCGCCCCCTCGTCGAACGCGCGGGCGGTGTGGCCAAATTTGTCCGCCTCGAGGCGCCGGACTGGCGCGTGCCGGAAGAGGCGCTCCGCCACGCGATCACGGAGAAGACGAAGGCGATTGTTCTCAACTCACCCCTAAACCCAAGCGCCAGCCTTCTCGGCGGAGACGATCTCGCGCTTATTGCGCACTTCTGCGTCGCCCACGATCTCATCGCGATCTGCGACGAGGTGTGGGAGCACGTGACGTTCGACGGCCGCTTACACGAGCCGCTCATCGCCCGCCCGGGCATGCGCGAGCGAACGATCAAGATCGGCTCCGCCGGCAAGATGTTCTCCATGACCGGCTGGAAGATCGGCTTCGTTTGCGCGGCGCCCGCGATCACCGAGGTCGTCGCGAAGGCGCATCAGTTCCTGACCTTCACCACGCCGCCCAACCTCCAACGCGCCGCCGCTTACGGCCTTTCGCGCGAGAAGAGCTATTTCGACGCCATGCGTGACGACTTTCAGAAAGCGCGGGACCGCATGGCGAAGGGCCTCGCCCAAGAGGGGTTCGCGGTGCTGCCCTGCGCAGGCACTTATTTCTTGAACGTCGATCTCACAGCATCGGGCATATCATTGACGGACGAAGACTTCGCGATCCGCGCGGTCAAGGAGCACGGCGTCGCTTCAATTCCGCTTTCGCCCTTCTATGCGACGCCGCCGGAGCGGCAGCTCATTCGCCTCTGCTTCGCCAAGCGGGACGAGACGCTCGACAAGGGCGTCGAACGCCTCGCGGCCGCGCGCCGCGCGTTCAACTAGTAGTCCACGCGCACGAGATAGAGCCCATCAGGCGGCGCCACCGGCCCGCAGCGCGCGCGATCGGCGGCCTTGAGCGCATCCGCAAGGCCGCGCGGCGACCACTTGCCGAGACCGACCTCGACGAGCGACCCCACCATTGAACGCACTTGACGGTGCAAGAACGACCGCGCCTCGCACACGATCTCTACAGCCTCGCCCGCGCGCATCACATCGCAACGGTCGAGCGTTTTGACTGGGCTCTTCGCTTGGCACTGGCTGTCTCGAAATGTCGTGAAGTCGTGTTGCCCGACGAGCGCTTGCGCCGCTGCGTGCATCGCGTCGTGATCGAGCCTTTGCGGCACGCGCCAAGCATGCCCGCGCTCCAACGTGAGATCCGCGCGGCGATTGACGATGCGATAGAGATAGACACGGCGCACCGCATCGAACCGTGCGTGAAAATCCGCGCGCGCGTCCTCCGCCTTGAGCACGGCGATCGCATGAGGCCGCAAATGCGCGTTGAGGCCCTCGCTCAAACGATGCGCGGTGAAGGACTTCTCGATGTCGAGATGCGCGACCTGTCCGAGCGCATGCACGCCCGAGTCCGTACGCCCGGCGCCGACGCATTCGGCGCGCTCACCCGTGAGCCTGAACGCAGCTTCTTCAAGCGCGCCTTGCACGCTCGCACCCTCGGACAGCCTTTGCCAGCCGAGAAACGCGCCGCCGTCATATTCGATCGTGAGCTTGAAGCGCGCCACGGGCCCCTATTCGGCGCGCGTATAAGCAAAGGCGCCGCAGGCGACGGCGCCGGCTTGCCCTGGCGCATCGCCCGCGAGCGCAAGCATGCGCAAACCGTCCGCTCCCGGCGCCTCGGGCTCCCAAATCACCAGCCGCGTCGTCTCGCGCTCGCCGCACAAGCGGCGACCGCCTGGCGCGGTCTCCTCCGTTACGCGATACACGAGCGTTTGCGAGGCATCGACGGGCAGCTCCATCAGTGCACGGATCGTTTGGCCCTCCACGGTCGCGGATGGCGCGCTCGTCCCTTCAAGCGTCGCCTCGGCGGCGAGCCCTGTTTGCGTGCGCAGCGAGAGCACATCCGTCGGCCCCGATTGCGCGCTTTCAGCGTCCGGCATGCGCGTGGTGAGCGTGAGCGTGAGCCGGCCGGTCACCGTGCGGGCGTTTTCCGATTCCGGCGCGAACACGCGCGCGGGCTCCGCCTCGGGCGTCGGCGCATCCATGCGCGGCCCCTCCGGCTGGTCCGCTCTCTGGACCTGCTGTTCGCATGCGGCCGCGCCAAGCGCGAACGAGAGGGCGGCGATGAGAAGGAATTGCTTCATCTGCGGCTCCGACTGCGCGCAGACGCTAGCGGGCATAAGCCGCCAAATCCATATGCGTCATGCAACGCGCGAACCCGCCGCGAGGGGCGCGCCGCGCAGGAAGTCTGCTGCGCTCATCGCCGCCTTGCCTTCGCGCTGAACCGAGAGGAGCCGCACCGCGCCTTCCCCGCACGCAATGAGCAAATTGTCATCGAGCGCCTCGCCCGGCTCGCCGCGCCCCTGCCCAAGCCGCGACATCAGCGCCTTCATGCGCGCGCCGTTCATCTCGAACCACGCGCCCGGCGCGGGCGAGAGGCCGCGTATGCGCCAGTCGATCTCCCGCGCCGGGCGCGCCCAATCGATGCGCGTCTCGGCGGGCGTGATCTTGTGTGCGTAGGTGACGCCCTTCTCGCTCTGCGGCGTCCAATGCGCTTGGCCGCCGGCGATGAGCGACACGCCCTCGGCCAGGAGCGGCGCGCCGAGCGACGAGAGGCGATCGTGGAGACTCTGCGCGGCATCGTCGAATTCGATCGGCGTCTCCGCGCTCAGGAGGATCGGCCCGGTATCAAGGCCCTCTTCCATCCGCATCACCTGCACGCCGGTGACGCGATCACCGGCCATGATGGCGCGCTGAATGGGCGCGGCGCCGCGCCAACGCGGCAAGAGCGAGGCGTGGAGATTGATGCAGCCCAGGCGCGGCGCATCGAGGATCGCCTTCGGCAGAATGAGGCCGTAGGCGACAACGACGGCCAGATCCAGTTCGAGCGCGGCGAACGCTTGCTGCTCTTCCGCGCGCTTCAGAGATTTTGGCGTGCGCACAAGGATGCCGCGCGCTTCCGCGAACGCATGCACCGGCGTTTTGCGCTCTTGCTTGCCGCGCCCAGCGGGGCGCGGCGGCTGGGAATAGACACACGCGATCTCATGGCCCGCCGCAATCAACGCCTCAAGCGCCGGCAAGCCGAAGGCCGGCGATCCCATGAAGGCAATGCGCAGCATCTAGCCCCCTCTCCCTTGCGGAGAGGGGGTAGGGGGTGAGGGGCGTGCAGAAAAGGGCGGAACAGTCAGTCGAACGCTTCGCGCTCGCTCCTGCTCGCCCCCCCACCCTGCCCTCCCCCACACGGGGGGAGGGGGCGCTGTCAATTGAGTTGCGTCGTCCGCTCCACACCGTCGAGGAAGCGCCAAAGCGCATCCGCGAGTTCGGCGCCCGCCGCGACTGCTTCGGCGCGCTGATCTTCCGGAAGCGCGTCAAGCAATTGGCGGCACACGGCGGCGTGCTCCACGTCCGCGGCCTCGTGCACACGGAAAAAGCGGATCGCATCGTCCTCGGTGACGCCGTAGCGCACGAGCCCCTCGATCTTCGTGGAAGAGACGCCGGGGAGTTGGCTCTCATAGGCGTAGAGCGCGCCGAGGCCCGCCGCGTAGGAGCGCCGCGAGAGCGACCGGAACGCATCGATCAGCGCTTGCGTTTCCGCGTTGAGGGGCGTCGCGCGCACGGCGGCCTCATCGGCGCCGAGCGCATCGGCAAACCGAAGCCAGAGCGAGGCATGATCCTGCTTGCCTTCGCCCAGGCCCTCTTCCTCGGCGAGGTTCTCAGCAAGCATCCGCCGGCCAGACACATCCGTGCAATTCGCATGCACCGCGCTCACCGCGCGCGGAAACGCTTCGACATGATGGAAATATTGGCGCGCATAGGCGTTGAGCGTCTCTTTCGAAAGTCTGCCCTCGGTCCATGCCTGATAGAAGGGATGCGCGAGCATCGAACGGGATTGAACGGCCGCGTCAATGGCGGCGGCGGTTGCTCTGATCGCGCTAAATCCTTCAGCCATGAGACTCTCTCTTCTGGCGCCGGGCGCGGCGCGGGCGAAGCGAGTCTCTAGCGAGTTTGCGTGCGCCGCAAAAGCCTGGGGCGCGCGTTCGCGTCAAATCGCGCGGACGCCGCGTGGGGGACGGGGCGGCGCGGGCGCGGCATAGGCGCCGGCAGGATCATGACGGGAGGGCCAGAAAAGCTCGGACGTCGCGAAAGCGGCGCCTGCGGCCTGGACCGCGTGCAGGACCTCGCCGCTGCGGACCCCGTCCACGAAGAGGCGCACCTTCTGCTTGTGCGCGGCGCGCGCCCAGTGGGCGACGCTCTCCTTCAACAGCCGGACCGCACTTTCCGGCGCATCGCGACGATGCGGCGGCAGATGGAAGCCGAACGCCCAGGGCGCGGCCTCCGACACGCGGTCAAGCAAACGTTCGCTGTGATGGAGCTCCAGCGCGACCTCGCGCACGTGCTGCTTCAGATAGCCCGTCCATTCGCCGAGCGTCCAAGGCGGGGCGGCGGCCTCGATCTCGGCGATGCGGATGACGAGGCGCGCCAAGAGCGCCGGATCGGCGGACGCCAGTTTAGAAAGATAGGCGATCCGCGCGTCCTGGCGGCGCAGCGTGGAGATGTGAACGCTCGCGCCGACGATTCCGCGCGCGCCGCGGCGCTCCATGTCGGCGAGGCCGTTGAGCGCAACATCGAGAATTTGCTGATCGAGCGCATCGTAGTGCATGTGCTGGTGGCGCCCGGTGCGGCGGTATTCGCTGTCATAGCCCATGCGCATGACGCCCTGCTCGCAATAGGAGGGCAGGCAGAAATGCGCCGCGACCATTTCGGCCTGCGCCGACCAGACCGGCGCGAATGCGATCCGATGCTGGCCTATTTCGCGCGCGGGTTCGCGCGCGGGCGGCGGCGTCGGCGGCGACGCGATGAGTTCGGCGATATTTTCCTGATTGATCGTCTTGGGCTCGATGCGCGCGCGGAGCGTTTCGAGCCCCTCTTCGCCAGTGTAGTACGCGGTCAAAAGCTCCTGCATATCGGCGCTGCGGCGCGCCAGTTCGCTGCCCTCCCCGCGCGCGAAAACGATCAGGAAGCCGTCGCCGCATGGGATGACGATGTCGTCCTCATCGACGCAGCCCTTGAGGAAGCTCATCGAGCCGGCGCGGATGCGCTCGCGCACATTCGGCCAATAGCGCCCTGCCTGCGCGATGATCTCCGCGATATTGACGACGTGCACCTGCGCGGCCTCGACCGTTCGGTTCGCCCGCGCGGCAGCCTTAAGCTTGGCGATCACTTCGTCGAAGGCGGCGTCGCTTTCGTGCATGGGGCGCCCGGCAACAATGACCTGGCGCTAGCACACGCGTGGCTAAGGCCGCGTAAAGCGGCTGACATATTTCAGCGATTTAAGCGTGCGCCTTAGAGGCGCGCCGGGAGCGCATCATCCTCGCGGTCGCGCAGCGCCTTCTTCACTTTGCGCACCGCGCTCTCGCGCTTCAGCCGCGAGAGGTGATCGATGAAGAGCACGCCTTCGAGGTGATCCATTTCATGCTGGATGCAAACGGCGAAGAGCCCTTCCGCATCCTCGGTGATCTCTTCGCCCTGATAATTGAGGTAGCGCAGCTTCACCTGCGCGGGCCGCTCCACCTCATCGTAAATGTCCGGCACCGAGAGGCAGCCCTCCTCGTAGGGCTTGGTTTCATCCGCCCGCCAGAGAATTTCCGGATTGACGAAATAGCGCGGCGCGGGCGGCTCCCCCTCGCGCGCCAGATCCATCACGATGATGCGCAGCGGCTCGCCCACTTGGATCGCGGCAAGCCCGATGCCGGGCGCGGCGTACATCGTCTCCAGCATGTCATCCATGAGCGCGCGGTGCGCGTCCGTGACGCCGCCCTCGACGGGCTTGGAGACCTGCTTCAGGACCGGGTCCGGCACGGTCAGGATGGGGCGAATGGCCATGGCCGTGAGGTATGAATCTTCGCCTGGAACGTCAAGCGAACGCAGCCGCGAGGCGCGCCGCGTGCTCTCCGGCCCGCAGCAAAGGCGCGCCCGAGCGCGCCGCCCGCGCCAGCGCCGCCGCCCCCTCCAGCGAAGCGAGCGCCGCGTTGGCCAGATCCTGCGCCGCCTGGGGCCTGTGTCCGTCCGCCGCGAATGCTTCCGAGAGCGCCGCGCGCCAGCTTGAGTAGGCCTCGATCACGGCGCCCGCGAGCTTCGGCGTATCGGCGTCCGCCGCGTGCGACAACGCCGCGATGAGCGGACTTTGCCGAAAGCCGCCGCGCGCCATCCACGCGGCCATCGTCTTCGCCAGCGCCTGCACGATCGCGGGGCCCGGGAGCCCCGCATCCCGTTTCGCGAGAATGTAGCCCTTCACATCCGCCGCGATCTCGCCGACGGCGGCCGCCGCCAGTTCATCCTTGCCGCCGGGAAAGTGATGATAGAGCGATCCCTTGGGCGCATCCGCGGCCGCCAGAATCTCCGCGAGCCCCACGCCGTGATAGCCGCGCGCCTGAAAGAGCGCTTTCGCCGCTTCGATCAGCCGCTCGCGCGTCGGCGCGCGCTTCGCCGCCGCCTTCATGAAAGGGGCGCGATGAGCGCGAGCGCCGTGGCGACAAGCTTGGGCGCAGCGCCCTCGCTTTCGGCCCACACCTGGGCTTCCGCTGAAACTTGCCGCTTGCCCGCGCGGATAACGCGGCCCTGCGCGCGCAGCCGCTCACCCTTCGCGGGCGCCAGCAGCTGCAGCGTGTAGGTCGACGTCACCACATCCCCCGCAACCGAGGCGGCGGCCCAGGCGCACGCATTGTCCGCCGCGGCGCCGACGACAGCGCCGTGTGCATAGCCATGGTGCTGCGTGAGTTCGTGGCGGAGCGGAATGACGAGCTCCGCCTCGCCGCCCCACCATTTAAGCGGCTTAGCGCCAAGCAGCGTGGAAAATCCGCTGGTCACCCGCGCCGCAGTGAACGCTTCGAGCGCCGCCTCCGGCGTGCCAAACCGAGCCGCCCCGACCGGATTGCCGTCATTGTCCCGCATGCGGAGACACTAGACCGATCGGTCTAGTGAGTCCAGCGCGGCAATCCGCTATGAGGCGCGCATGCAACCCGCCCAACTCTTTCGCCTTGCCGCCATCGCCGCCATCCTCGCCGGCGCGTTGCGCATCGCCGCAGCCTTCCCGCTGCCGCTCACGCGCGTGCAGGCCGAGGCGCTCTACACCGCGATCGATATCCTGCTGCTCTTCGGCCTGATCGGACTCTATCTCGACCGCGCCCGCGCGCTGGGCTTCCTCGGCCTCGCCAGCTTCGCTGTCGGCGCCGCGGCGCTCTCCTTCATCGGCGGGCCGGACGCCGATCCGTTCGGCTTCTCCACCTATGAAGAAGGCGCGATCACGCTGGCCATCGCCATGGGCGCGTTTTCCATCGCGTGGATCTCGCGCGGTCAGAAGCCGATCCTGGCGCCGCTCCTCTGGTTCGCGAGCCTCATCGCCGGGGGCGTTCTCGGTTACCTGCCCGCGCCCCTGCCGAATTACGGCGTTCCCCTCGCCGGCGCGCTCTTCGGCGGCGGATTTCTCTGCGCCGGCCTCGCCCTTCTGCGGCGCGAACCCTTGCACTGAACGCGAGACGCAAGCATATCGGCCGCGCAGGCAGGCGGCGGACGGCCGCCCCGCCAACCCGGTCAGGTCCGGAAGGAAGCAGCCGTAACGGGTTGCGTACGGGTCGCCGTCCTGTCTGCACCGTTCGTCGCTGACGAACTTTCGGCGGCGATGCGACGAACCAGGCCGCGCACGCCTTGAACCTTCCTTCAATTGAAGCGACCCAACGCACATGAACGGCGCGCATGCGCGCGATGGAGGCGTTCATGGGGTTGTTGCGCATCGCGCTCGCTTTGGCGGTCCTGCTCTCGCACCTGCCGGTCGCGACGTTTCATTTCATTGGCGGCGGGCTCGCCGTGCAGGCCTTCTTCATCGTCTCGGGCTTCTACATGGCGCTCGTGCTCGATGGAAAATACGACAATCGCGGCCTCTTCTATTCGAACCGCCTGTTGCGCCTTTTCCCCACGTACATAGCCATGATGGCGATCGCGGCCATCGTGCTCTTCGGCTTCGGAATTACAGCGACGTTCTCGCGCGACGGCATGATTCAGGCCTATCAAAATCCCGCCACGGCAATCTTCTTCATCATCGAGAACGCCATTCTCGTCGGGCAGGATCTGCTCTTCTGGTTCACGCTCGATCCCGCCGGCAATCTGCATTTCGAACCCTCGGGCGCGCTGCCAAACGAAACGACGACGCTCGCATGGCAGCCTCTGCTCGTGCCGCAAGCGTGGAGCCTCTCGCTTGAGCTCATGTTCTATGCGCTGGCGCCGTTCCTGGCGCGGCTGAACTGGCGCTGGCTCGCCGCGCTCGCCGGAGCGAGCATCGCGCTGCGCCTTGCGGGGCATTGGCTGCCCGTCGATTACGGCCTCTGGCAGGGCCGCTTCTTCCCGACCGCGCTCTTTCTCTTCCTGCTTGGCATGCTCGCGCATCGCCTGCTGCCGCTCGCGGCGCGCTTGCCGAAGGCGCTCGGCTGGATCGCGAACGCGGCCCTGCTCGCTGCGGTGGTGTGTCTGCCGATGACGCAGCTCGACGGCGAAGCGCAGCGTTGGATCATCTATGCGGCGATCGCGCTCGCGGCCCCCTTCATCTTCAACGCATTCAAGAATTTCACCCTCGATCGCTGGATCGGCGATCTCTCCTATCCGATGTATCTATGCCATCTCGTCGTTGTCGCGATCGTCCTGACATGGAATCCGCCGCAAGCCGCGTGGATCACAATCGGACTTGCCTTTGCGCTTTCCATCGCGCTCTATCTGCTGATCGATCGCCCGGTCGATCGCTGGCGCCAGGCGCGCGCGGCGAAGGCCGCCGCACGCACCGAAACGCCAGACGCGGCGCCCGCGACAGCCTAGGCCGCCGCACGCGCCTCGATCGCGCCCGCCTGCTTGGAGAGCTTGAGCGCCCAAGGACTCGCCGGCTTGTGCGCGAGCCGCTCGGCCGCGAACGCTTCAGCCGTCTCCTTCATCCCGCCGCGCATCGCCGCATGGAGCGCCGTCAGAGTCAGCACATCGCGTTGCGCATGGCTCCCGCCGAAGCGCTGCGCGATGCCGCGCACCGCAGCGATCTTCTCGACGGCTTCCGCGTAGCGCCCTTCGCCAAAGGCGGCGAACCCTTCCGCGAGCGGCAGCCCGACGGCGCGCGTCATGAGCGCATTGTCTCCTTCGCCGTACGCGGCGCGCCGCATGGCGGCGAGAACCTCGGCGAGTTCTGCGCGCCGGCCTGCGCCGATGAACGCCATCACCGCGTGCAGATCGTTGAACGCGTAGATTCCATCTTCGGTCGTGCGCGCCCACGTATCGGCGACATTCGCCCAGCGCGCGCCGACGTCGGCGCCTTCGAGATGAAGGCGCCACAGGAGCGCCGAGGCGTCCACGCATTCGAGGAGAATGTCGGAAGCCTGTGGGCGCACCTTTTCATCGTAGAGTTTGAGCGCCTCGGCGTGATCGTTCTGATCCAAGTAGAGGAGCGCGAGGTGCCACCAATTGTGATAGGCGAAGCCGCTTTCCGGCGCCCACGCTGCCGCGCTATCGCGCAACCATGAGATGCCCGCGCCGCGGTCTCCGCGCATTTCGTTGACATGCGCGACCGCGTGGACGGCCCAGCCGTCGCGCGGATCGGCTTCGACCGCTTCGCGCCCTAGCGCATCGGCGCGCGCATAATCGCCGCATTCTTCGAGCCCGAAAGCCGCCATCCCAAGAATACAGCCGCGCCCGTCTTCGCCTGGAGACCACGCGCGCAACGCCTGCAGCGGCCAATCGCGCAGTTCGAATTGGCGGCCCACGAAGAAGCAGCCGAGGTGAGCGAACTGAAGCGCGAGGTGATCGCGCGGATGCTCCTGCGCGATGCGCGCGTAAGCGGCCGTGCCGTCATCGTAGCGGCCTTCCACCCAATCGCGCGCCGCCGCGATGTGGGCGCGTTCACGCTCATTGCCGCGCGCCGCATGTGACTCGGCTGCGCGCAGCGAGCGCGCCGCCTCCTCGAAATAGGCCTTGTCCGTTTGCTGCGCGAGCAGGCCCGCGCGCACGGCCCACGCCATTGTGAAATCAGGATCGGCCGCAAGCGCCGCGTCGAGGGCGCCGATTGGATCGCCGCGATAGAGGCGTATGAGCTCCGCCGCTGCGTCGAACTTGTCCGCCGCCTCCCGCGATTGCGTGGAGAGCGCATTCCCATAGCGGTCCTTGAGCATGGTGAGCCTCGCTGGTGTTTGAAAAGGGGCCGCTCTTCTGCCGTCGCGGGCCGAGCCGGTCTGTTACCATGGTCACGCGCAATCCGCGCCAGCGGCGGCGGCTTGGGCAGCCTCACCCCTGTTCCTCCCCTTGCCGGGACGCAATATGGTGGGCTGAGAATCTTATGTCGGAAGAACCCGCCCCCGGCCTTTTTGGCGATGAGCCGCAGAAAAGCGGCTACCTCGTGCTGGCGCGTAAATACCGCCCGCGCACGTTCGAGGACTTGATCGGCCAGGAGGCGATGGTCCGCACCATCGCGAACTCCTTCGCCATGGGCCGCATCCCGCACGCTTACATGCTGACGGGCGTCCGCGGCGTCGGCAAGACGACGACGGCGCGCCTCCTCGCCCGCGCGCTCAACTACAAGACCGATGCGGTCGACGCGCCGAGCGTCAAGCTCGATCCGCCGGGCGTGCATTGCGATGCAATCATGGAAAGCCGCCATCCCGACGTCTTCGAGATGGACGCCGCGTCGCGCACGGGCATCAACGACATTCGCGAAATTCTCGACAGCGTCCGCTACGCGCCCGTCATGGCGCGCAACAAAATCTACATCATCGACGAAGTGCACATGCTCTCGCAGGCCGCGTTCAACGGCTTGCTCAAAACGCTCGAAGAGCCGCCGCCGCACGTGAAGTTCATTTTCGCGACGACCGAAATCCGCAAAGTCCCCGTCACCGTGCTCTCACGTTGCCAGCGCTTCGATTTGAAACGCATCGACAGCGAGCGCCTGCGTGATCACCTCGCCGGCATTTGCGCGAAGGAGAACGTCAACGTCGAGCCGGATGGCCTCGCCTTGATCGCGCGCGCGGCTGAAGGCTCCGCGCGCGATGCGCTGTCGTTGCTGGACCAAGCCATCGTGCAAAAGGCCGGATCGAAAGAAGCCGTCACCGCCGCCAACGTGCGCGACATGCTCGGCCTCGCCGATCGCGCGCGCGTGCTTGATCTCTTCGAAGCGATCGCCAAGGGCGACGCGAAAACCGCGCTCACCGAAATCCGCAGCCAGTACGACAGCGGCGCCGATCCCGCGCTCATCCTGCGTGATCTCCTGGAGATCGGCCACGACGCTGCACGCGCCCAAGCGCTGGGCGCCGACGCACGCTTGATCGGCGGCGCCGATTGGACAGCGCGCATCCGTTCGCTCGGCGATCGCCTCACACCCGCGCAGCTTTCGCGCTTGTGGCAGATGTTGCTGAAAGCGCTCGAAGAGACGAACAAGGCGCCCGATCCCGTCGCCAGCGCCGAAATGGCGATGGTGCGCCTCTGCGCCGCGGCGAGCCTGCCCCCGCCCGAGGAAGCCGCGCGCATGCTGCGCGACGGCGGACCGCCGGCTTCCGGCCGGCAAAGCAGCGCCGAAAGCCGGCAGGATGTCGGCGGTCCGAAGCTTCGCTCCTTCGAAGACGTCGTCGCCTTCGTCGCCTCCTTCCGCGACATCGATCTCGAAGTCGCGATGGAGCGCTATGTGCGCTTGAAGAGCTTCGCGCCCGGCGAAATCGTCTTCGAGCCCGCGCCGAACATGCCGGAGGAATTGCCGCGCCGCATCGCGCGCTTCCTCACGGAGGAAACCGGCGAACGCTGGGTCGTGCGCGCCGACGCGGTCGAAGGCATTGAGAGCCTTGCCGAACGCCGCCTCAAGGAGCAGGCGAAGACGCTCGACGAATTGAAGCGCCACCCCTACGTCGCCGAAGCGCTCGCCGCCTTTCCCGGCGCCGAAATCAAAGCCGTGCGCAAGACGGGCGAAGAAAACGGCGAACCCTCCGAGATCGTGCCCATGCGCAAACGCAGCGCCAAGGAAGAGAGATGAAGGATATTTCCCAGATCATGCGTCAGGCGCAGGCCATGCAGGCCAAGATCGCCGAGGCGCAGAAGAAGCTCGAAGCCATGGAGGTCGAAGGCACGGCAGGCGGCGGGCTCGTGAAGGTGAAACTCTCGGGCAAGACGGCGCTCATCTCCATCAGCATTGATCCTTCGCTGCTGAAGCCAGACGAAGGCGAGATCGTCGAGGATCTGGTGAAGGCCGCGCACGACGACGCCCGCCGCAAACTAGAAGACGCGCAGAACGAAGAGATGAAGGGCGTGTCGGGCGGGTTGGGGATTTTGCCTGGGTTCAAGATGCCGTTTTGAGCTACGCCGCGATCAGATCCGCGCGCGCGTTGAGCCCCGCGCCCGCGAAGAGCGCGGCGCGCTCAGGCCCGGCCTTCGGCGGATAAAGCGCGGCGTTCGCACGCTTCCCGCGCGCCCAATAGCCGAGAATGCGCGCCATGACGGCGGGCTTCTTGATCCACGCATCGGGCGGATCGATCATGTGAAACGCGCGCAGCGCCTGGCGCAGCAGATCGACATCGCCGCGCAACGCGACGCCCACCGCATCTTCGGCAAAACCTTTGATGATCCGCCCACGGAGCGACGGCGTGTGCGCGGGATCGAGCGCTTGGCGCGCACGCCGGATCGCGCCGCGATCCTGCTTGAGCATCGCGTCGTAATAGGGCCGAAGCGCCGCGCGCAGCCCCGCTTCAAACGCTAAAGCACGCGCGTGTGCATCGCTTGATCCGTCGAGCGCGGCGCGCAGCGCCTGCGCGCCCGCCGCCGCGAACGAGCAGCCGCGGCCGTAGAGCGGATTGGTCCGCACATGTGCGTCCCCGAGCGCGAAAAAATTGAGCGCGGCAGGGCGCGCGTCTGGCGCGAAATCGCGCCACACGCTCTTGAGCTCCCCCATCCCGAAGACTTTGCTCACCGCCTCTGCGCGATCCTCGTTGATCCACGGCACGAGGCCCGGAATGAGAATCGACACACGCTGAAAGACGTCGGGATCGACGATCGCTTTGCGCAACTCCATCTCGATCTCGGGCACGGCGATCGTCACGGAGAAGCAATTGTTGTCCGCCGGAAAGATTCCAAACTTGAGATAGCCGAGATCGCCCGTCGCGGGCGGCGCGCCTTCGCGCGGCGGTTCGATCTGGCCGTCCCGCAACCGATAATGACGCGTGTAATAGAGAATCCCCGCGCTTTCGCCTTCCTCTTTTATGCAAGCGCCCTGCGCGATGAGATGATCTGCAAGCCCGCCGATTTTGCCGCTAGCGTCGACAATAACATCGGCGCGCGCCTCGAATGGCGCGCCAGCTTCGTCGCCCGAAACGCCGAGCACACGCAAAGCGCCGTCAACACGATCGGTGACGAGCCCACGCACCATCGCGTCCGGCCTGATTGTCACGTTCCCGAGATTCGCCACATAGGCGCGCATCACGAGCTCCAGCGTCGTGCGCCGGCTGGTGAGAAACGTCAGCTGCGCATCGCCGGGCTGGGGCGCATAGGAAGCGCGCTGCCTCTCGGTCAGCGAACGTTCGAATGGGATTTCGCGCGCGCCCGATTCTAGGAGCGCCGCCAGCAGGCCGGGATGCTCCTCGCGGATGAATTCTCGCAGGCGCGCGAGAAACGCGTGGCTATGGCGCAAATGCCCGACGCCGCGGCGCTGCCAATCGGTGAACGCCGCGTCCGGATCGGCATCCGGGGGCGCGGGATCGCGATCGAGAATCGTAATCACGCGAGCGCTCCGCGCCAGCGCCAAAGCCGCGCACAGGCCCGCCATGCCGGCGCCGACGACCAGAACCGATTCGCGCAATCTTGCCTCCGCGGACGCGACTATCCCGTCTTCCCCGGCGTTAGAACAAGGCGCCCTCGCAAGTGCGCGCCGCGCACGCTATCTCCGCTTCGATGCGCACGCCCCGCACCCCTACCGGCTCTCCCGAACTCGAGAGGCTGATCGAACTGCTCGGCAAGGTGCCGGGCCTCGGCCCGCGCTCGGCGCGGCGCGCCGCGCTCCAGCTTCTGAAGAAGCGCGACCAGCTTATGGCGCCGCTCGCGGCAGCGCTTGCCGAAGCCGCCGAGCGCGTGACCACGTGCACCGAGTGCGGCGCGCTCGACACCATGAACCCTTGCGCCCTCTGCACCGCGCCGGGGCGCGACGATGGGCTCATCTGCGTCGTGGCTGAAGTCGGAGACGTGTGGGCGCTCGAACGCGCGGGCGCGTTCAAGGGCCGCTACCACGTGTTGGGCGGCGTGCTCTCTGCGCTCGACGGCGTGCGCCCGGAAGACTTGCGCGTCGCGAAATTGATTGAGCGCGCGGGCCGCGAAGGCGTGCGCGAAGTCATCATCGCGCTCTCGGCGACCGTCGATGGTCAGACGACGGCGCACTATCTCACCGAGCGGCTGCAGCCGCTGGGCGTCGCGGTCTCGCGGCTGGCGCACGGTGTGCCCGTCGGCGGCGAACTCGAATTGCTGGACGACGGCACGCTCTTCGCCGCGTTCTCAAGCAGGCGCCTGCTCTAATCCTAGTGGCTGCGCTCGATGCACTCGGTGCGGGCGCGTGTGATACGCGGATCCATCAAGCCTTCGCTGCGGAAGCGCCGCATGGCCGCGTCGTATTCCTCGTAAGCCAACCGATGCGTCAAGCTTTCCCAGGTGCAAGCGCACACAGCATCGCTGGGCGGGCAGGAGCGGTTGAACTCCGCGTGCGCCGCTTCCGGATAAGGATGGGCTTGGCCCTGACCGCACGAAACGAGCGCGAGCGCCATAAGAGAAATGAGGATGCGCATCGGCGGCCCTCTGGGCGGCTGTGGAATCAGCCGTGTGCAGGTTCACGATATTCCCTTCCGCGCCGATGACTAGGCCGCGCGACGCCAGGCGCAGCCGTTTCCACCGGCGAGCGCTGAAAGCCTGCACTTCCCAACCAATGCCGCGCTGCAACGCGCACTCCATCGCCGGCCGGCGCCATTGCGCGGCGGCGATGGAATGTCGAGCCCTCTATGGGGCGGCTTGGCGATTAGCTCGCCGCGCGTGCGAAGACGATCTGGCGGCCCTCTTCTCCGGTCACCACAAGCTGGCCGTTGGCGTCCACGACCATGCTTTCAGACTGGTTGAGGATTTCGAGGAGGCGGCCCTCGCGCGCCATGACGGCCGCATCCTCGCAGGCGCGCTCGGTGGCGCCGATGTTGCGCGCGACGAACTGGCCGTCGCGTACGACATAGACGCCATAATAATCGTTGCACCCGGTGTTGCCGGACACGCGGTATTGCTCGCCGAATTGAATGGTGACGCCGGCATCCTGCGCGAGCGATTCATTTTGAATGCTTCGCGCGGTCCAGCTGGTGCCGGCAAGCTGATCGCGCGCGGCGCCGCCAGGCGAAGTTGCGCACGAAGCGAGAAGGAAAAGCGCGGCCAAGCTCGAAACAACGAACGAGGCCGCACGCGCATGATGATGCATGACGTGCTCCCGTGGGTTGGTTGAGCGCGAGACGCTCCGCTAGCGTCTTGCACACGCGTAACCTAAAGCGCGGGGCCGCGATGTCCACCCTTGTGGCCTAATTCGCGCCTTCTTCCAGCAAGCGGCGCGCGATCACCATTGCTTGAATTTCGCCCGCACCCTCGAAAATATTGAGAATCCGCGCGTCCGCCAGCACGCGGCTGATCGGGTATTCCATCGCAAAGCCGTTGCCGCCATGGATTTGCAGCGCATTGTCCGCTGCCGCCCACGCAACGCGCGCGCCGAGCAGCTTCGCCATGCCAGCTTCAAGGTCACAGCGTTTGCCGGAATCTTTCCGCCGCGCGGAGAAATAGGTGAGCTGGCGCGCGGCCATGATCTCCGCGGCCATCATGGTGAGCTTGTCCGCCACGCGCGGGAAGAGAAAAATCTCCTGCCCGAATTGCTTGCGATCGAGCGCGTAGGCCAAGCCGAGCTCCAGCGCGCTTTGCGCCACGCCGATGGCGCGCGCGGCCGTTTGAATCCGCGCGCTCTCGAACGTCGCCATGAGCTGCTTGAAGCCTTGGCCTTCGACGCCGCCAAGCAGATTGGCCGCCGGCACCTTGAATCCGTCGAAGCCGATTTCGTATTCCTTCATGCCGCGATAGCCGATGACTTCGATCTCGCCGCCCGTCATGCCGTCCGCGGGAAACGGGCCGTTCTCGTCACCGCGCGGCTTGGGCGCGAGCAGCATCGAAAGGCCATTGAATCCGGTCGTGTTCGGGTCTGTGCGCACCAGAAGCGTCATCAGATCCGCGCGCGCCGCATGCGTGATCCACGTCTTATTGCCTGTGATCGAATAGGCTTCGCCTTCCTTCACGCCGCGCGTGCGCAGGCTCCCCAGATCGCTGCCTGTGTTGGGTTCGGTGAACACGGCCGTCGGCAAAATCTCAGCGCTGGCGATTTTTGGCAGCCACTGATCCTTCTGTTCATCCGTGCCGGCGCTTAAGATCAATTCCGCCGCGATTTCACTGCGCGTGCCGAGCGAGCCCGTTCCAATCCAAGCGCGCGACAATTCCTCGGAGACGACGCACATCGCCGTCTTGCCCATGCCCGCGCCGCCATATTCTTCCGGGATCGTCAGCCCAAAGACGCCGAGGGCGCCCATCTCCTCAAGCACCGAAAGCGGGATCAGCTCGTCGTTCAAATGCCATTGGTGCGCGTGCGGCATGATCTTGTCGTCCGCGAATTTGCGGAACTGATCGCGCACCAGCTCGAACTCTTCATCCAGCCCCGTCACTTCGACCGTCGCTTTGCCGCGCGATGCGCGCAGCAATTCCGCAAGCCGGGCGCGCTTCCTCGCATCGAACGAAGAATCGATCGCCGGCGCGGCGACGCCGAAATCCGCGGGCCGGATGAACTCGACCTGCGTCATCATCACGCCGCCCGAAAGCTGCGCGCCATATTCGGCGAACACACGCTCCGCGAGGAGCGCCTCGACTTCGCCGAACGCCGGCCCCAATCGCCGCGCCCATTCCGCGATCTGCCGGAGCGCCTCGGCATAGGTCGCGACCCAGGCGAAGCCGTGAACGAGATGCTGCTCGGCATCGAGCTTGGCGCGGTCGATGCGCCCCTCGCGCGAGACCTTGGCTTTGACGGCGCTCCGCGCAGCGGCCGCGTAGTCCTCCGCCGCACGCGCGCCGGCTTCCAGCCGCTCGATCAGCCCGTTTTCAACCGCCGCCGCTTGCGCGCCCATATCCCTGCTCCTGCCGCGCCCAGGGATAACAGATTTGTGCACGTGCGAAAGGCGGGCGAAACGCCGCTTAGCTCATCCAGCGGAGCGTCGCCGGCTGGATTGGGTTCACAAACGCGCGTCCCTCGGCATGGGCCTTCGCCCATTCGCGCTTCAAGCTCAGGTACCATTTCGCCTGAACGTCGATATCGTCGATCCAAAGCATCGAGGGCGTGTATTTGAGCCCTTCGTTCTGCAAATCGACCATGCGGCCGTCCTGATCGAGAAACTCGCCGGCGGCGGGCTCCAGGATCGGCTTCAGCAAATCGAGCAACGGCGCGCCGTTCCAATATGTGATCTGCGTGATGCGCGTCGCGTGCTCGTTCTCGGGCGTGAGGCACGTCAGGGTGTAGAGGCGCTTCTTCCCGCTCTCCACCACTTCCCAGCGATAGCCGGGCAGCTTGAACACGATCTCGGTCGTCACATCGCCGCCGAAGAGCGCGCGGTAGGCAAGGGAGTTCGAGGCCGGCGCATGCCGCGCGATCGCCCAGCCGTGCTCGCGCGGCTCAAACTTCTTCTCCTTGAGTTTCTTGCCGGCCGAAGGCGGACGCCACCACCATTGATTATGCACGTACGGCACATGCGCGGGATCCATCAGCCCAACGACAGCGTTGTCCATGTTCGCCGAAAACGTCCGCACCGTGATCATTTTCGGCTTCGCGTCCGGCGCATCGAGTTCGGGCGGCGGCGGCGGCTCGCCCGCGAAGCGCGGATCGGACGAGACATAGACGAGCACGATGCCGTGCGCCTCATGCGTCGGATAATGCCGCACCTTGATGCGCGACGCTTCGTAGGGCTGCCCGTCGACCAGCGAGGGGATGAGTTTGCATCCGCCGTCCGCGCCGAAGCGCCAGCCGTGATAGGGGCACTCGATCGTGACCTGCCCCGCCGTATCGAATTGCTTGCCCGCGGAGAGCGGCACCGCGCGGTGCGGGCAGATATCGCGAAGGGCGAACGCGCGCCCGTCGGCGCCCCGCGCCAGCATCACCGGCTCGCCGAGGATCTCACGCCGGAACTGGCGCCCGCGTTTCAGCTCCGCCGATGTCGCGGCGAAGTACCAAGCGTCTCGAAGCAGCTCGCTCATTGCTGCGCGATATAGAGCAGATAGGCGATCCCGAGAAATCCGCCCGCCGCGCATGCGACAATTCCGGCCAGGGACGCCAATGCGGCGAATCCATGCGCGGCCCGGGAGAGCGGCGCGCGCGCTTTGGAGAGCGCCGGCGCGGCGAACCGCAGAGTCAAAACCGAAAACAAAAAGATGCCGCCGAGCGCGAGGAGAAAGATCGCGACTTGCCCAAGCAGCAAGACGAGCCCGTTCATTGCGTCTCGATCGTCACCGCGAACGTAGCGCTCGGCGGCTCGTCGCTTTCCCACGGCCGGCGCTGCTCGAAGCGCAATTCGCCGCGCCCCGCCGCACGCGCTTCGAACACGAACACTTCCCAATGGTTGCCGCCCGTGAAGCCCGGCTGGCGCTGCGCCTCGGTGGTCGGCCCGCTCGCTTCGCCGCTCGCGGCGAGGAAATCCGGCACGCTCACGGCCGCCCAAACGTAGCCCGCCGTCGGCACGCCGACGAGCTCCACCGCGAAGCGTTGGCCGGCCGGCACGGCGATCGTTTGTCCCGCCTGATCGGCGCCGACCCTGATCGCGACGCCCTCAGGCGTGGGCGCGGACACGGCGTCTTCTTGCTGCTGCATCGCTGGTTGTTCCGGCGCCATCTCCTCCCCAGGCGCACACGCGATCAACGCCAACGCGAGCGCGGGACCCATGAAACGCCGCATGCGAACCTCCTATCGCGTGCTGGTCATCAACAGCTCAGCGTAGAACCGCGCCATCCGCTCCAGATTCTCAACGCTCAGACGCTCATCGGTGCCGTGCGCGCGCGAGAGTTCGGACGTGCGCGCCCACGCCGGCGCGAAACGATAGACGTTCTCCGCCACGTCCGCGAAATAGCGCGAATCCGTCGCCCCGCCGACGAGATAGGGCGTCACCGGCGCATTCTCCGGGGAATGGCGTTGCGCCATCGCTTCAATCAATCGGAAGGAATCGCTTTCCACATCGGAGACGGCGCTCGGGTTCGTCGGCGTGCCATGCACCTCGACCGTCACGCCCTCGATCCCGGCCACCGAGCGGCGCAGATGCGCGAGTGCGCTGTCAATCGTGTCGCGCGGATGGAGCCGCAGATTGACCGTGGCGACCATTTGCTGCGGGAGGATGTTCTCCTTTGTCCCACCCTGAATCATGGTCGGCGCAATCGTGGTGCGCAGCATGGCGTCGCCCTCGGGCGTGGCGCCGACACGTTGCTCCACAAGCGGACGGAAGAGCCAGAGATTAGCCAGCGCGGCGCGCTCCACGAAGCCCGCATCGCGCGAAAGCGCGCGCGTCATCGCCAGCGGCGCGCCGTCGAGCCGCGCCGGAAACGGATTGCCACGCACGGCCAGGATCGCGCGCGACAGCCGCTCCGCCGCGCTATCCCGCAATGGGCGCGAAGAATGCCCGCCCTCCGCGCGCGCCGTGAGGTGAACGGTGAGATAGCCCTTCTCGGCAATGCCGATGAATGCCGCGGGGCCGCCGACCGTGTCGTTGTCGAGGATGACCGCGCCGCCTTCATCAAGCACGAACCAGGGCCGGATATTCCGTTCGCGCAGCAGCGCCGCCGCCGCGCGCGCGCCGCCGCCAAGCGTCTCTTCATCGTGGCCGAAAAACAGGATGACGCCACGGCGCGGCTGGAACCCGGCGCGCAGCACCGCCTCCGTGCCTTCAAAGATGCCGATGAGCGAGCCCTTATCGTCCATCGCGCCGCGCCCGATGATCTCGCCGTCGCGGATGATGCCGTCGAACGGCGGCGCATCCCAATCGCCCTCCGTGCCTTCTTCGACCGGCACGACATCCTGATGCGCCATCAGCAGCACCGGCGCGAGCGAAGGATCGCTCCCCGCCAGCGTGTAGAGCATCGAATGGCCCGCCACCATTTCGCGGGTGAACGCGGCGTGCGTCAGCGGATAAGTCTCCGCGAGCCAAGCCTGGAATTGTTGGAATTGCTCCGGGTTGTCGACCACGCCTTCCGTGATCGAGATCGTGCGAAACTGAATGGCGCGCGAGAGATGCTGGGCGGCGGCGTCGGCATCGATCGCGGGCGCTTCCGCGATTTCAATGGCGGCCCCCGCGTTCGCCGCCTGCGTTGCGGAGTTCGTCCGCACCACAACGATGACCGCCAGGATCGCAACGACCGCCAGGAGCGCCAGAAGCCCCCGCCACACCCATTTCATGCCGTATTCCCCGCTCGTGTGCTCTGCCCAGAACGCTAGCGATCTCTTCGCGCCGGGCCAAGCGGGCTTGCGACGGGCGTCACGCCGCCCTTGCGGCGCCCCAAAAATTGTACCCAAGCGGCTTGGGCGTGCTCGGCAGGTACATCGTCTCCAGCCTGTCGATGGTGAAGCCTGCACCGCGGATCATCGCCGGAATGTCGCGCGTCAGATGGCAGCCGCCCGAAATGTGCTTCCACCACCGCTCCATCGAGGCTTGCCCGCGGGCGACTTTTTCGTCGGGCGCAAGGCCATGCTCGCAAAACAGCAGCTTGCCGCCCGGCTTGAGCGCGCGTTTGGCGCCTTCAAGCGCCGCGGCGCCGTCCGGGATGGTGCAGAGGCTATAGGTGACGAGCACCGTATCCACGCTCGCCGCCGGCAGCGACAAATCCTCCGCTTTCTCCGCCAGCACCTCGACGGGGAGCGCCGCGTTCGCCGCGATCTTCCGTGCACGGACGAGCATGCCTTCTTCCGGCTCGAGCGCGTAAATCTTCGAAACCTTCGCCGCGTCGTAATAAGCGAGATTGAGTCCCGAACCGAAGCCGAGTTCGAGCACGACGCCCTCCGCCTCCGGCACGATCTTGCGCCGCTGATAGCGGATGGGCTTCGCCCCGCAGGCGCAATTGATCAATGGCGGCACGATGTAGCGTCGGTAGAAGCTCATGCGGCTTTCTAGCGCTTGACGCCCGCGCGCGCGAGCGCCTACCACGCGTCATCCCTTGGGGAGTAGCCGGCCTCGGCGAAGAGGCGCGCGCGTCAACACACTCGGCTTCGGCTGTGGCGCACGCGGGAGGAGCATCCTCCTTGGCGAGACCAATGGCGAACGAGCCTTGAGCCCGGGCCGGGCGGAGGATCGTGCGCTGTTGGCATGCTCGTCCGGCCCCATGGTGCGTCTTGGAAACCTTCCTCACCTCCACGCTTCTCGTCGCGATCGCCGAGATCGGCGACAAGACGCAGTTGCTCGCCATTGTGCTCGCGGCGCGTTTCAAGCGGCCCGTCCCGATCATCTTGGGTGTGCTTATCGCAACATTGGCGAACCACGCGTTCGCCGCGACGCTCGGCGCGCTTGCGGGAGACTTGCTGGAGAGCGCTTGGCTTCGTTACGCGATCGCCGCCGGCTTCGTCGCCATGGCGCTCTGGGCGCTCATCCCCGACAAGGAAGAGGATGCGCCTGTTCGCGCCGGCGGCTCGGCGTTCTTGACCACCCTCGTCGCGTTCTTCCTGGTCGAAATGGGCGATAAAACCCAAATCGCCACTGCAGCGCTCGCGGCGCGGTTCGACTCGATCGCGCTTGTCACGGCAGGGACGACGCTCGGCATGATGCTCGCCAACATCCCGGCCATCTATCTCGGCGAAGCCGCGACGCGCGTGCTCCCGCTCAAGCTGATGCGCTGGATCGCCGCCGCACTCTTCGCGGGCCTCGGCGTTTGGACGCTGCTCGCCGCCTAACTCGCCTTCGCTTGAACCTTATCCTGCGTGCTCGTGTCGAAATCGCTCGCATCATGGCGCTCGATCAATTGGCTCGCGGGATCGCCCCACGCGCGATTGACGATGCGCCCGCGTTTTACGGCGGGCCGCTGCGCGATCTGATCGCTCCAGCGATTCACGTGCTTGTATTCGTGGACCGCGAGGAAT
The DNA here is from genome assembly GCA_050246475.1 of Hyphomonadaceae bacterium. GTDB lineage: Bacteria > Pseudomonadota > Alphaproteobacteria > Caulobacterales > Aquidulcibacteraceae > CADEEL01. Next base: position 524,550 of record JBFWVZ010000002.1, read on the forward strand.
TCGGCGGCATCGTAAAGCACGCCCTTCGCAAGCGCGCCGTACCAAGGCTGCGTCGCCATATCGGCGATCGTATATTCGTCGCCCGCGAGATATTCGTTTTTCGCCAGGTGCTGATCGAGCACGTCGAGCTGGCGCTTCACCTCCATCGCGTAGCGATCGATGGCATATTCGATCTTCGTCGGCGCGTAGGCGTAGAAGTGCCCGAACCCGCCGCCGAGAAATGGCGCGGACCCCATCTGCCACATGAGCCAGGAATAGGTCTCGGCGCGCTTCTTCACATCCTTCGGGACGAACGCGCCGCCGAACTTCTCGGAGAGGTGCAGGAGAATGGCGCCGCTCTCGAACACGCGGATCGGCGCAGGCCCACTATGATCGACGAGCGCGGGAATCTTCGAATTGGGATTGGCTTCGACGAAACCGGAGCCGAACTGATCGCCCGCATTGATGTTGGTGATCCACGCATCGTACTCGGCGCCCTTGTGCCCGGCTGCGAGCAGCTCTTCGAGCATGATCGTGACCTTCACGCCGTTCGGCGTCGCCAGCGAATAAAGCTGCAGCGGATGCTTGCCGACGGGCAGCGGCTTATCGTGCGTGGCGCCCGCGATCGGCCTGTTGATCGCCTGAAAGCGCCCGAGATCCTTATCCTTGTTCCACGTCCACACTTTCGGCGGGACGTATTCCGCTCCGTCAGCCATGCGCCAAACTCCTGTTTGGGCGCAATGTGGAGCCTTGGGGGCGCTTTCGCCAAGTGCGCGCCACCCCAGAAATACTTAACTCAGCCGCCTGGCGGCGCGGCTTTCCATCGAAAAAGCGTTGCACGGGGCCTGAAGCTCCCCGAGCCTCGCGGCGATGAAGCGGATGATCTCACTTTGTCTCGGCCTCGCCGCCTTGTGCGCGTGCGCCTCCGCCCAGCAAGCCGCGCCGCCCTCCATGTTCACCGTCGCGCCCTGCGAACGAGCGATCGAGGGCCTCGACACGGAATGCGGCACAGTCTCGGTTCCAGAAGATTACGCGAACCCGGAGGGCCGACGCATCGCACTTAGCGTGGTCGTCATCCGCGCCGCCGAGGCGGCCAGGCCGCGCCGCGCGATCTTTGAACTGGAAGGCGGCCCCGGCTTCGGCGTGACGGACAACGCCGGCGATTATTCCGGCTTCCTCGCGCCGCTCCGGCGCCGCAGCGATATTGTCCTATTCGACATGCGCGGCACGGGCCGCTCCAATCCGCTGGTCTGCACCGCGCTCGACGCCGAGCGCGCGCGCAACCGCAACGGCCCGCTCTATCCGCCGGAATTGATCGAAGCATGCGCCGCCGAGATCGCGCCGCGCGCCGAGGCGCGCCACTACACAACGGCGAACGCCGCGCGCGACATCGATTCCGTCCGCCGCGCGCTTGGCTACGAACGGATCGATCTGAACGCCGGCTCTTACGGCTCGACGCTCGCGCTTAGTTACATCAGCCTCTACCCTGAGCACGTTCGCTCCGCATGGCTTTCGGGTCTCGCGCCCGCGAGCGCCATGCCGCCGCGCGCGCACGCCATCGGCGCTCAACGCGCGCTGCTCATGTATATCGACGCCTGCGCGCGCGAGCCCACATGCGCCGCCGCGTTCCCCGATCTGCGCGGCGATCTTGAGCGCGTGCGCGCGCGGCTGAGCGCGCCCGATGCGCCCTTCGCGTTCGAAATCTTCATGGAGCGCCTGCGCGAGCGGATGTATCAGCCCGGCCCGGCGCGGCGTTTGCCGCTCGTCATTCATCGCGCCGCGCAAGGCGATTTTTCCGGTTTCATGAGCGCGCCGCCAGGCGGCTCGGGACGCACCGCCGCGCACGGGCTCTACCTCTCCATCACCTGCGCTGAAAGCTTCCCCTATTTCGACTACGAGACGGCCGCGCGCGCCTCGCGCGAAACCTACTTCAACGATTATCGGCTGCGCCGGCAGCGCGCCGCGTGCGACGTGTGGCGCGTGCCGCCCGCGCCCGTGCCGGTTCCGCGCACGCACGCGGACATTCCGGTCGTGCTGCTCTCAGGCGATTTCGATCCCGCGACGCCGCCCGATTGGGCGATCGAAACGCAAGCGCATTTCCCGGTGAGCCGTCACATCCTCGTCGCGCAAGGCGGCCACGGCGCGGGCGGCCTGACCAATCTCGATTGCCTCACACGGCTGCAGGCCGCGTTCTACGATACGCGCGATCCCGCCGCGCTCGATGCCTCTTGCGTCGCTGAGATCGCGCGCCCGCCGTTCGAACTCGAATAACTATTCGAAGCGCGGATCGCCGAAACGCGGCTCCTCGAAGCGGCGGTCCCCGAGCACGCGAATCTCGACGCGCCGGTTCTGCGCGCGGCCCCAATCCGTGTAATTCGAGGCGATCGGTTGGCTTTCGCCCATGCCGCGCGCGTCGATGCGCCGGCGGCGCACGCCTTCATCGAGCAACGCGTTCCCGACAGAATACGCTCGCCGCTCCGAGAGCCGTTGATTGTACGCGTCCGACCCGATCGCATCCGCATGGCCGATGATGGCCACGTACATCGAGGGATGCGAATTGAGGATGCGCGCCAGCTCCCGCACGCGCGGATAGAATTCGTACCGGATGTCGGCGCGGTTGAAATCGAACGTGATGTCGGACGGCATCCGCACCACGATCTCATTCGGCGCCGCACGCTCGACGGAGACGCCCGCCGGCGCCATTTCGCGCCGCAACGATTGCTCGGCGGCGTCCATCTCAGCGTTGCCCTGCGCGAGCGCCGGCGACGCGAAAATTGACAAAATCACGGCAAGAAAAACGGCGCGCATGAATGCCTCCCTCGAAAGGGATCACACGCGCGATCTTTGGCGAATCTGGGGCTTGCCTGCACCGCCGCCTTCCAGGCGGCAACGAAAAGCCGGCTGGAAGCCGGCGGTCCACGCTAGCCCCGCGCCTCGCTCAGCTCCAGCACGTCCTCGAACGTGCGCAAGCCGCTGCGTTGCGCCGTCACGAGCACGGCCATGTTCCCGGGCGCGTGCTTGTTATCGAGCATCTTCTCGTGCGCATCGGGGATCTTCTCCCAGGAGAACACTTCACTCATCGCCGGATCGATGCGCCGGTCGATCACCAGCTGGTTGGCCTGGCTTGCGTGATAGAGATGCGCGAAGTGGCTGCCCTGCACGCGCTTCTGGTGCATCCAGAGATATCGCGCGTCCATGGTGAGATTGTAGCCCGTCGTGCCGGCGCAAATCACGACCATGCCGCCCCGCTTCACGATTCGCACCGAGACCGGGAACGTGCTCTCGCCCGGATGCTCGAACACAATATCCGGGTCTTTGTTGCCCGTGATCGCGCGCACGGCCTTCCCGAACTTGCCGACCTCTTTCATGTACTCGGCGAAGCCCTCGCCGTTCACCTTCGGCAGCTGGCCCCAGCAATTGAACTCCGTGCGATTGATGACGGCCTTCGCCCCCATGCTCATCACGTAGTCTTTCTTGTCGTCGTCGGAGACGACGCCGATCGCGTGCGCGCCAGAGACCGCGCAAAGCTGCACCGCGAAGACGCCAAGCCCGCCCGATGCGCCCCACACCAGCACGTTCTGACCGGGGCGAAGAATGTTGGGGCGCCATCCGAACAGCATCCGGTACGCGGTCGCGAGCGTCAGCGTGTAGCAGGCCGCTTCTTCCCACGTGAGATGCTTGGGGCGCGGCATGAGTTGGCGCGCCTGCACCTTGCAGAACTGCGCGAATGAGCCGTCGCTCGTTTCGTAGCCCCAGATTTTCTGCGTCGGCGAAAACATCGGATCGCCGCCATTGCACTCCTCGTCGTCGCCGTCGTCCTGATTGCAGTGGATGACGACTTCGTCGCCCGGCTTCCAGCGTTTCACCTTGGAGCCGACGGCCCACACGATGCCCGAAGCATCCGAGCCGCCGACGTGATAGGGCTGCTTATGCACGTCGAGCACGCTGATCGGCTCGCCGAGCGAAGCCCACACGCCGTTGTAATTGACGCCCGCCGCCATCACGAGAACGAGCGCCTCGTCCTCGCCAAGCTCCGGCGTCGGCACGACTTCAACGAGCATCGCGTCTTTCGGGCGCCCGTGCCGCTCCTTCCGAACGGCCCACGCGTACATCGTCTTGGGCACGTGATAGGCGGGCGGAATTTCGCCGATCTCGTAAAGGTCCTTCACGCCCTTGAGGTTTGCTTTCGCCGCCCCGGCCATGGGTGCGCTCCTGTCCAGAATTTAGGCCATGCAAGATGCAGGCTTTTGCTGCACTGCGCAATAAGAGCCGCCCGCCCAGGGGCGCCGCTGCGGATTAACCGTGCTTCTGCGCCCCCAAACGCTTGATTACCAGCAAGGTTCTTGCGCTCCCGCGCATACAGAGGGTCGCTTATGCTGCGCCGCAATAGAACGGCGCCCGCGTTTGACGCGCCGGCGCCAGCGCCGGCTAATGCCTCATGCTGAGCCGCCTGCGCACGATCGGACTTCTTCTCATCTCGCTCGTGTTCGTCGGCCTTGGGATTCTTCTGCTGACGGCCGGGGAGCGGCCCGGCCTCGCGCTCGCCTGCATCGCGCTTTTCGGCGCGTGCGCGATCGTCTTTGCGCTGGACCTGCTGCCCAAGCGCCCCCTCGTTCCCGAACCTGACGGCGCGATCGTTGTGCGCGGGAGCCGCGCGCGCTTTGTCGTTCTGGGCCTCTCCGGCGCCGCGATGGCCGCCGCCTGCCCGATGATCGCGACTATGGCTGCGGCGGAGAATGATTGGCGCGTGGCCGTCATCGCGTGGGCGGGCGCGATCTTCTTTGGCTTCGGCGCGCTCTATCTGTTGTGGCGCGCGACGCGATCGCCCGATCTCTGGCGGCTCGATGCGGAAGGCGTTCAGAGCCTCGCCGGCGTCAAATGGCGCTTGCCTTGGCGCGCCATCGTCAGCCTCCGGCCGTTCGAAATCCGCGGTCAGCGCTTCCTCGCGCTGGACGTCCATCCCGATTTCGCGCCGCCGCCGAGCCTTGCGCGCGGTCTGAGCCGCGCGCTCGGCGTCCCGCAATTCGCCATTGGCGCGCAAGGCGCGGCCGCCGCCTATGTGGACATCGAAGCCCACGTCGTGCGTCTTTGGCGCGCCGCCCAGGGCTAGCCGATTTGCCCGTTGCAGTGCAGCATAGGCGCGGATGAAGGATTTCCAGCACGCCCCCGATCCGCCCTGGATCTTCCGCACCTATGCGGGCCATTCCTCGCCGGCGGAATCGAACAAGCTTTACCGCGCCAATCTCGCGCGCGGGCAGACCGGCCTCTCCGTCGCCTTCGATCTCCCGACGCAGACGGGCTACGATTCCGATCACGTGCTCGCGCGCGGCGAGGTCGGCAAGGTCGGCGTGCCGATCGGCCACCTGGGGGACATGCGCGCGCTCTTTGAGGGCATCCCCCTCGAAACGATGAACACGTCGATGACGATCAACGCGCCCGCGGCGTGGCTCATGGCGCTTTATGTGGCGCTGGCGGACGAACAGGGCGCGGACCGCAAGAAGCTGCAAGGCACGACGCAGAACGACATCATCAAGGAATATCTCTCGCGCGGCACCTACATCTTCCCGCCGAAGCCGAGCTTGAAACTGACCGCTGACACGATTGCCTGGTGCCTCACCGAAACGCCGAAATGGAACGCGACGAACGTCTGCTCCTATCACTTGCAGGAAGCTGGCGCGACGCCGGCGCAAGAGCTCGCCTTCGCGCTCGCCACCGCCATCGCCGTGCTCGATCAGGTGAAAGCATCCGGCGAAGTCGGCGAGGAGGAAACCGCGCGCGTCTTCTCCCGCATCTCCTTCTTCGTGAACGCCGGCATTCGCTTCGTCACCGAGATGTGCAAGATGCGCGCGTTCGCCGAATTGTGGAATGAACTCGGCCGCGACCGCTATGGCGTGACCGATGAGAAAGCGCGCCGCTTCCGCTATGGCGTGCAGGTGAACTCGCTGGGCCTCACCGAGCAGCAAGCGGAAAACAATGTCTACCGCATTCTGCTCGAAATGCTTGCGGTGACGCTTTCGAAGAACGCGCGCGCCCGCGCCGTGCAATTGCCCGCGTGGAACGAGGCGCTTGGCCTCCCCCGCCCCTGGGATCAGCAATGGTCGCTGCGCATGCAGCAAATTCTCGCCTTCGAGACCGATCTCCTCGAATTCGAGGATTTGTTCGACGGCTCGACCGTCGTCGAGGCCAAAGTCGAAGCGCTCAAAGCCGAAGCGCGCAGCGAATTGGCGCTGATCGAGAAGATGGGCGGCGCCATCGCCGCGGTCGAGCAAGGCTACATGAAAGAGCAGCTCGTCGAATCGAACCGCGCCCGCACGGAAGCGATCGAGCGGGGCGAATTGCAGGTCATCGGCGTCAACGCCTTCACCGATGCCGAGCCTTCGCCCCTCTCCGCCGGCGAAGGCATCATCCAAACCGTCGATTTCACCGTTGAGGATGCGCAGGTCCGCGCACTCAAAGCCTGGCGCGCGCAACGCGACGAACACGAAGCGGAAGCGGCACTTGCGGCGTTGCGTGCGGCGGCGCAAGAAAACCAGAACGTGATGCCCGCCTCCATCGCGTGCGCCAAAGCGGGCGTCACGACGGGCGAGTGGGGCGAAACGCTCCGCTCCGTATACGGAGAATATCGCGCGCCGACGGGCGTTGCGCTCGTCATCCAAAGCGAGGGCGAGGATCTCGACGCCGTCAAAGCCGACGTCGCCAGGCTTTCCGAGAAGCTCGGCCGCCAGCTCACCTTCCTGGTCGGCAAGCCGGGCCTCGACGGGCACTCCAACGGCGCCGAACAGATCGCCGCGCGCGGCCGCGCCGCCGGCATGAACGTGATCTACGAAGGCATCCGTCTGACGCCCGCCGAAATCGTCGCCGCGGCGAAAGAGAAGAAGGCCCATGCCGTGGGGCTCTCCATCCTCTCCGGCTCGCATCTCGATCTCGTGCGCGAAACCGTGCGCCTCATGCGCGAAGCGGGCTTGGATCACGTCCCCGTCGTCGTCGGCGGCATCATCCCGCCGCAGGACGCGCTGGTGCTGAAGCAAATCGGTGTCGCGGGCGTCTATACCCCAAAGGATTTCAAGATCACGTCCATCATGGGCGACATCGTCAAGCTCGTGGAGACGAAGGCGTTCGAGCCGGCATGAGGCGCCTCGCCACGATATGTCTCTTCGCCGCTGCGCTATTTCTGATTTTGAATCTCAACAACTTCTGCTTCACGCGCCTGCGCTTCGTCAGCGATGAGGAACTGTTGCGCATCACCGTCGCCGACTTGCTGGCGCGCGAACGCGGAGAGATCGTCTATCGATCGGCCGAAGACTTGCTTCGACGAAATCCAGACTGCTGCAGCGTCAGCGGCAGCATCATACAAGCGCCAGGCATTGCGCGCTCCGAAGATTGGTTGAACTGGCTTTGGCACAGACGCCAAGTTCACGTGAGGTACCGCATTCGAGACACAAACTCTCCCGCAGCCCCGGCGTTCTACGAGGCCTATTCATTTCGCGACAATTGCGGAACGGACTTGGACGCCTACGGTATCGAGGTGGAGTCCGCTTCGCTGCTTCGGCGCGCGACGCCGTGTTGAATCCCCGCGCCATCGAACGCGCCACGATCCTCACGTGGCCGGCCGCGATCACCGAAGAACACGAGGGCTGGTTCTATCTCGCGGCCGGCGGCGTCACGGGGCGCGTCAACGCCGTCTGGCCGATCGAGTATTTCGGCGATGACATTGAAGCCGCCATCACGCACGCCGAGCGCTGGTATGACGCGCACAAACTCCCGCCGCGCTTCAAGCTGACGGACGGCGCCTACGCGCCCGCCGATCTCCCCGATCGCCTCGCCGCGCGCGGCTACGCGCCGACCATGCACACGCTCATCATGACGCGCGCGCTGGAACGGTCAGGCCAAACGCACGAAGGCGTGGCGCTCTTCGAATCCATGCCGGCCGCCTTCGACGCCGCGCTCGCCGCCTCTACGCCCGATCCCAGCGAACTCGACGAACGCCGCTCCATCGCCGCGCGCGCGCCGTCTCCGGCCGCCTTCGCGCTCATCGAAGAAGCAGCAACGCCCATCGCCGTCGGCATGACGGCGCTCGCGGGCCCGCTCGCCGGCGTGTTCCTCATGCGCACAACGCAGGCGGCACGCCGGAAAGGATGCGCACGCCGCATCCTCCGCGCGCTGGTCGATCGCGCCGCCGCACTCGGCGCGACGAATGCGTTTCTTCAAGTCGAGGCCGACAACGCCCCCGCCGTCACGCTCTACGAGCGCGAAGGCTTCGCGCCGCTCACGTCGTACCGTTTCTGGCGCAAAGCTGGTTGACGAGGCGCGTCATGACGCTCGCCGCGACGAGCGGCGCGAGAAACGGAATGAGCGAACACGCAATTCCGCAGAGAAACACCGATATCCGCGCAGTGCGCCGCAGCTTCTTCGCATCGCGGAACTTCATCCGCCGCGCCGCCGCCAGCGTCGAATATTCCCGCCCCATCAGATAGCCGTTGAGCGAGAAGAAGAGCACCGCGCCGAACACGGGTGTGAAATAAAAGGGCAGCGCGATCAGATTGAGAAAGAAGGCCGGGATCGCGATGCGAAAGCCGTTCCACACACCTTCGATCAGCCCAACGCGCCGCGCGCCCGGCGCGCCGATCGCGCGCTCCACCCGCTCGGCCGCGATGTCGAAGAGCCAGCCGCCGACCATCATCGAAATGCCAGGCGAGAGCGCGGCCGCGACGATGACGCCGCCAATGCCCGCAACCCATTCTCCAGCGCGTGAGAAGTAGCGCACCCATCCCTCGCCGTCGGGGATGAGCGGCGGCAACTGCGTGACCGCCGCCCATGCGCCGCCGCCGACGAGCACGCCCGCGATCAACAGATTGATGAGCGCGAGCGCCGTCAGCCGCCCGAGGAAGACGTCCTTGAGCCCGGCGCCGATGGCTTCAAACGGCCGCGGCGGCGCACGCGGCGCGGCTGGCGCTTCGCTTTTCTGGCGCGCTCTTCCCTGTGGCATTGCGTTTCAGCCCCCGCCGCTTGAAGACGCGCAAAGCCCGAAGGACACTCGCGCCCGCTGGAGAGAATAACCATGGCCGACGCCGAAAACGAGGCTCAAGAAACGCCGCGCACCTGGTGGAGCGAAGCGCTCGATTGGCTGCGCTCGGCGCTCTATTTCGTGCCGCTCTATTTCGTGTTCACGACCGCGGCTTTCGGCAATTACGTCATCCCGTCAGAGAGCATGGTGCCGGCGCTCGAAGTCGGCGATCGCGTGATCGTCTCCAAATTCGCCTACGGGTACAGCCGCTACTCGCTCCCGCTCGGCATCGGCCAAGTGTTGCCCGCTTCAACGCAACGCCTCTTCGCGCAAGCGCCGGAGCGCGGCGATGTCGTCGTCTTCCGCCATCCGCGCACAGGCGTGACGATGATCAAGCGCCTCGTCGGGCTGCCGGGCGACACCATCATGGTGCGCGCGGGGCGGCTCATCGTGAACGGGGCGCCCGTTGCGCTGACGGCTTCGCGGACGCGTGTGCGCGAGGCGCATCAGGCGGGCTTGGAATCCTTCACGCAAAGCGAGGAGACGCTGCCCAACGGCGTGCGTCACCTCATCCACGAATTGCCGCGCGCCAATGCACTCGACGATTTCGGACCAATCACGATTCCAGCCGGCCATTATTTCATGATGGGCGACAATCGCGACAACTCGCTCGACAGCCGCTGGTCCGGCATGGGGCTCGTGCCGGCTGAAAATCTGATCGGGCGCGCGGAGACCGTCTATTTCGCCGCGCCGCGCTGCAATCGCGCCGATTGCCCCGAGCGCCAGCGTTTCCTACGGCCGTTCCACGATTGAAGGCGCGGCCCGCGCGAACCGCTGAACGACCCAGACGCCCGTCAACAGCAGCGCCGCGCCCGCGAACGCCAGCGGCGTCAGCGCTTCGCCGAAAAGCATCCACGAGAAAGCCGCCGCCGCGATCGGCTGCACCCACAGCAGGATTGTCGACAACGCGATCGGCAAATGCCCGAGGCCGTAGGCGATGAGGCCCTGCCCGCCGACATGCACGACGATTCCAAGCCCGATGAGAACGAGCCATCCGTTCAGACTGTGCGGCAGCAAGGCCTCATGCACCGCAAGCGACAGCGCGAGGGCGAACAGCGCCGCGGCGGCCGTCGTCGCGAACATCGCCGCGACGGCTGAAACGTGCGCGCGCACGCCGCGCATGATGATGAGATAGGCCGCATACCAAACGGCGGAGACGAGCCCGAGCACGTCGCCGGTCAGCCCCGCTTGCCCGCTCGCGACGCCGGATCCCATCGCGCGCGCGTATGAAAGCAGGATCGCGCCGGCGAGCGCCACGCCTGCGCCGATCGCATAAGCGCCGGTGATCCGCTCCTTGAACAGGAGCCATCCCGCCGCTGCCGCGATGATCGGCGTCATGTTGGAGGCCAGCGTTGCGTTGACGACGGTCGTCAGCCCCAACGCCCAGTGCCAAAACGCGATGTCGAGCCCAAAGCAGATTCCCGCGACGATCAGAATGGCGAGCCGATTGCGCGGCGGCGCGCTTCGCTGAACAGCGCAGAGAAGAAAAAGCAGCGGCAGCGCGAACGCAAAGCGCCAGAAAGCGGTCGCCTGAGGGCCGATCTCCGAGAGCCGGACCCCGATCGGCGCGAATCCGAGCAGCGCCGCCCCGCCCGCCACCGAGGCAATGGCGATCGCCCGGCTTGGCGCCCCCTGATTCTCGCTCATCGGCCGCTCCGGCCCAGCCGGAGACGGGAATCGGCGTCTCGGCGGCGCCTTCCGGCCCTGACCCGAGTGCCGGCGCGCTGCACCTTCATGGCGATCCCCCTCGCTCGTTCGCGTCCAGGCTTCAGGAAGAAGCCGAAAATCGGCCTCCGAGCCCCCATATGCTTAACGCCGTGTTGCCGTGAAACACCGTCATTAACAGCTTGCTCACGGAAAAAATTCGTTCGCTCCACCGCCCGCATTGACGCCCTGTTAGGCTCTCGCGACACTATATTTAGCGGTACGGTTCGCGAAACGAACACCAGACCTTGCGGTTCGGGCCAGAAACGAGTCTGGTTAAGACGGGATGAAGGAGCGATGACATGAGGGCGGGAAACAACACGGCGCAGACCGTGAGAATGGCGGAAGCACATCGCGGCAAGCCGAAGCCGCTGCGCCCGTTGAAAGTGGTCGAAAAGGTCGTCATCGACCCGTCCCGCGATGCGCTCATCACCGACTTCGGCGCCAAGACGCTCGAGGATCGCTACCTGCTCACCGGCGAGACCTGCCAGGACATGTTCGCCCGCGTCGCCACCGCCTACGCCGACGACATCGAGCACGCGCAGCGGCTTTATGATTATATCTCCAAGCTCTGGTTCATGCCCGCGACGCCCGTTCTTTCGAACGGCGGCGCCGAGCGCGGGCTCCCGATCTCCTGTTTCCTGAACAGCGTCGGCGACAGCCTCGACGCGATCATGGACACCTGGAACGAGAATGTCTGGCTCGCCTCCAACGGCGGCGGCATCGGCACCTATTGGGGCGGCGTTCGTTCCATCGGCGAAAAGGTCGGCCAGAACGGGCAGACCTCCGGGATCATCCCTTTCATCCGGGTCATGGATTCTCTGACGCTCGCCATCAGCCAAGGCTCGCTCCGCCGCGGTTCGGCCGCCGTCTATCTCGACATTCATCACCCCGAGATCGAGGAATTCCTCGAAATCCGGAAGGCTGCCGGCGACTTCAACCGCAAGAGCCTCAATCTTCATCACGGCATCAACATCACAGACGAATTCATGATCGCGGTGCGCGACGATCTTCCGTTCGCGCTGCGCAGCCCGAAAAATCAGGAGCCGCTGAGGCACGTCAGCGCGCGCAAGCTCTGGCAAAAGATCCTGGAGCTGCGCCTGCAGACTGGCGAGCCCTACATCATCTTCTCCGACACCGTGAATGCGCAGTTGCCGAAGCATCAGCGCGAGCTGGGCCTCAAAGTGCGCCAATCGAACCTCTGCTCGGAGATCATGCTCCACACCGGGCTCGATCATAACGGCAAGGAGCGCACCGCCGTCTGCTGCCTGTCCTCGCTCAACGCCGAGAAGTTCGACGAGTGGGAGAAGGAAGAGCAATTCCTCGAAGACGTGTTCCGCTTCCTCGACAACGTGCTCGAGGATTTCATCCAGCGCGCGCCGCCGGAAATGGACCGCGCGACCTACGCGGCCTACCGCGAACGCAGCGTGGGCCTTGGCCTCATGGGCTTCCATTCCTTCCTGCAATCGAAGTCGATCCCGATGGAATCGGCGATGGCGAAGGTCTGGAACATGCGGATCTTCAAGCACGTCCGCCGCGGCGCCGACGCCGCAAGCGTGAAGCTCGCGAAAGAGCGCGGCCCCTGCCCCGATGCGGCAGAGACCGGCATCATGGCGCGCTTCTCCCACAAGCTCGCGATCGCGCCGACGGCGTCGATCTCGATCATCTGCGGCGGCACCAGCGCCGGCATCGAGCCGATCCCGGCCAACATCTACACGCACAAGACGCTTTCGGGCTCGTTCGCGGTGAAGAACCCCTATCTCGAGCGCCTGCTTACCGAGAAGGGCATGAACACCGAGACGGTCTGGTCCTCGATCCTCAAGAACCAAGGCAGCGTCCAGCACCTCGATTGCCTCAGCGACGACGAGAAGGATGTCTTCAAGACGGCTTTCGAGATCGATCAGCGCTGGATCGTCGAATTGGCGGCCGATCGCACGCCGCTCATTTGCCAATCCCAATCGCTCAACATCTTCCTGCCGGGCGATGTCGATAAGTGGGATCTCCACATGCTGCACTGGATGGCGTGGGAGCGCGGCGTGAAGAGCCTCTATTATTGCCGCTCCAAGAGCGTGCAGCGCGCGGGCTTCGCCAACGGCGAAGAATCTGCCACAGCGGAACCTGAAGCGCCCACGCTCGCTGAGCGCACCGATTACGAGGAGTGCCTCGCATGTCAGTAGAATCAAATCCCGTCAGGGAGATGCAGCGCCTGCTTGAGGAGCAGATGCAGGCGCAGTCCGAAATTTCCGACCGCGTGCGCAAGGCGTGCGGCTCGGTGGCCCGTAAGCTCAAGGCCGAGAATTTGAGCCTCTGCGAATCGGAGACGATGGCGGCGGACGGCCCGTTCGAACTCAATCTCCGTCTCGAATCGGAAGGCCGCGCCATCGCGGAGTGCCGCGTGTTCACCGGCCTCAACGGCGTCGCCTATTTCGATGACGGGCGCGAGCCGCAGCCCATCGATCAGCCGACGCAGGAATCGTTCGAAAAGGCCCTGGCCGATTTCACCGCTCGGGCGCTCAAGGCGGCTTGAAGCAGCAACACATTGGGTTGGTTCTAAAGGGGCGGAGCGATCCGCCCCTTCTCATTTGAGCGCGCCGAGCGCCTTCGCCGTCGCCTCGTCCGCCGGGAAGAACGTCTCGATCGCCAGCTCGGAGAGCGTGATGTCCGCCGGTGTGCCGAACACGGTGGTCGTGGTGAGGAAGGAGAGCGCGCGCCCCTCCGTGTTGAGGATGAGCGGCGTCACCACCGTCGAGAGATCGTTCGCCGGTTCGTGGGAATCGTCGCCGGGATAGGCGCGGAATTCTGTGAGCAGAGCCGCAAGCGTGGGATCGCCTGTCGCCGCCACTTGGCGGCCCAAGCGCCCAAAGATGTGCGCGCGCCATTCGCCTAGATTGGCGACGCGCGGGGCAAGCCCCTCCGGATGCAGGCTCGCGCGCAGCACATTGACCGGCGGCTCAAGCAAATGCGGCGCGATCAGTCCCATCAGCAGCCGCGTCGGCTCGTTGTAGGCGATGAGCGTCCAATGCCGGTCAATCGCCAGCGCGGGAAACGGCGCATGCGCCTTGAGCAAAAGATCGATCGCCTTCTTCGCGGCGTCGAGCGCGGGATCGTCGAGCGCGCGCTCCGCGTAAACCGGCGCAAACCCCGCCGCGACCAGCAGCTGATTGCGCTCACGCAGAGGCACGTCGAGCTGCTCGGCGAGGCGCAGCACCATGTCGCGCGAGGGGCTCGCGCGGCCCGTCTCCACGAACGAAAGATGCCGCGCCGAAATCTCCGCCTCCAGCGCGAGATCGAGCTGGCTCATGCGCCGGCGCTGGCGCCAATCGCGGATGTGATCGCCGACGGGGCGGATGGCTTGAGCTGTGTTCATGCGCGGGACTTAACGGCGCCCAGCGCCGCAATCCAATTACCTGCGGGGTAAGCGCATTCCCTCGAAGATCGAGCGGTGCCCGGCGAGGATCCGGCTGATCGCCGCCGGATCGGGCTCAAGCGACCATTCTCCGCGCTCGAACGTGCCGCCGAGCACGATGCCGTCGCGGCGCCCAAACATGTACCCCTCCGGCGCGATGACGTTGTAGTCCACCTCCGGCTGCGGCAGCAGGATCGCCAACTGCCCGCGCACCGGTGTGATCTCACTGTCTCGAAAAAGCGCGCCGGCCCCGAGCCCCGTGCAATTGAAGAGCACCGTCTCCGGCAGCGCATCGAGTTCGCTCGCGTCACGGAACTCGCGCACCACAATCTCTCCGCCCGCAAGCCGTACGTCGCGTTCGATGCGCCGGAGATAGAGCGGCGTCTCGATCATCATCGTGTCGAACCGCCGGACATAGTCCGCCGCGAACGGATGCTCACCCGGCGCAAGATCGCGCTGATTGACGACGAGCGCGCGCATCGGGCTCGCTTCCGCGGACGGGTAATTCCGGATCGGCCGCGAGGAGAGATTGTAATTTGTCTCCCAGGCGACGCCGTAATCGTCCCCCACCAGCGATTGATAGCGCCGGAACGCAAATCGCGCGGCTTCGAAGAATTGCGCGCGCCACGCATCGCTGATGCGGTCCTCGTCGAACACAGACGCCGGCCACCATTGCGCGCCCGCGACATTGCTGGTCGTGTTCGGCGAAAGCGCCTTCGCATAAATGCGCACACGCGCGCCGCGCTCCTGCAGCAGCCGCGCTGTCGCCAGGCCGACGGCGCCGGCGCCCAGCACCGCATAGGTCTGCCCGGCGCCTTCCCAGCCGAACTCCACCGCCAAATGCGACGTGCCCCACGAGAGCGTGATCCCGCCGCCGCCATGCCCGTAATTGTGCACGATTGTCTTTTGGCCGCGCTGCTCGCGCTCCACGCGGAAGCCGCTTGGCCGGAACGGCCGCAAGCCGACATCGATGCGGATCATCCGCTCGCGCGAAACGAATACCGGCGCGAGCGCAACGTTGGGCGCGGGCGCGCGCAACCCCGCGGCCGCGCTGCACGCGCCCAAGAGGCCCGCCGCCGAAACGCCCGCGAAGCTGCGCCGCGTGAATCCCATTGCGCCCCATCGAAGGCCGCCCGCGCGCGCTGTCAACGCGCCTCGCCCGCTTTCCCATTACCTGACGCGTAATTGAGACGCCTCCCTCCCCGCGGCGATGCTGGCTCATCAGCCAAGAGGAGTTTCCATGTCTCGCATCCAAGTTTCGCCTTTCCTGCGCAACGCGCTCTTGATCGACGCCGCCGGCTCGGCCGCGACAGGCGCGCTCGTTCTCGTCGGCGCGAATGCGTTGGCGCCCCTATTCAATTTGCCGATCGCGCTCTTGCACGGCGCGGGCGCGGCCATCGTGCCGTTCGTCATCTGGCTTGTCTGGATGGGCACGCGGCGCGCATTGCCGCTCGCAATGGTCAACGCGGCCATCGGCATAAATCTGATCTGGGTCGCGGCGAGCTTTGCGCTGCTCGCATTCCTGGCGCCCACGCCGCTCGGCTATGCTTTCATCATCGCCCAGGCGCTCGCCGTCGCCTTCTTCGCGGCGCTCGAATGGATGGGTGTGAAGCGCTCGGCCGCTACTGCTTAAGTGCAAGCATGCGGGCCCGCGCGGCGGCGCGGGTCCGCACGTGCTTACGATGGGCGGCTGTCACGCAGCGCCGCCACTTCCGCGCGGAGCGCGCGCACCTCATCGAGGATGCGCTGCTGGACCACCGCCGCGTCCTCCTGCGCCTCCTGCATCTCCTCGACCTCTTCCTCGATGTCCGCGACCTCGTCGCGGATCTCCTCGGTGACGACGTTGCGCGTCTCCTGCACCGCATCGACGATGACGCCGATGAAGAGATTGAGCACCGCGAACGCGGCGATGATCGTGAAGCCCATGATGAAGGCCCATGCGTACGTGTAGCCCGCATCCTGCAAACGCTGGATCGTCTCGCCGAAGCCGTCGAATTGCGTGAGCGCAAACAGAGAGAGCGCGCTTTCTCCGAGATCGCGGAATCCCTCCTCGTTGTTGAAGAGGGTCGTCGCCATCACGGCGCCAATGTAGAAAACCACCGCGAGCACGGCGAACGTCGCCAAAATTCCGGGCATGGCGCCAAACAGCGCCTCCACCACGCGCCGCATCTGCGGCACGGCGCTGATCAGCCGGAAGACCCGCACGACGCGCAGCGTGCGCAATGCGGAAATGGCGGGATTGGTCGCGATGTAGGCGACGCCGACGACCAGCACGTCAAAGATGTTCCAGCCGTTGCGCACATAGGCGCGCGGCCCCTGCGCCAGGAATTCCAGGATGATCTCGACCGTGAAGATCGCGAGGAAGACTGTGTCGGCCTGCTCGATGTAGGCGTGCCAGGGATTGTTCTCCCCGTAATGCGCATCGATCCCCAACGCGGCCGCGTTGGCGATGATGCAGAGCACGATGAAGACCTTGAAGACCTGGCTCTCGGTCAGCCATGCGATGAAGCGGACGCCGCCCTGCTGGCGAAGCGGCAATTCCTGTTGCGCGCCCGCGCGCGCGGCCTCGTTCCCCATGAGCCTCGTCCCGCAAGCCGGCCCCGCAACCGGCGTTCAAGCGAGATTAGACGAGGATTCCCTGAAATCGAAGCGCGGAGGCCGGTCAGCCCACCGGGGCGGCCGCCGCTGCCGCAACTTCGGCGCCTGCGCCCTCTTCGGGCGCAAGGATGAAGCCCTGCACGTTGTAGGTGCGCGCGCCCCAGTGCCCGCCCGGCACATACCAGACCTGCACCTGGCTCCAGTCCCCGCGCGGGGAGACATCGCGCACCGGCACGTTGCGGGTGATCTCGCCGCGGTTCAGCCAATTGGCGTGGTCCACGATGATCACGCGGTCATTGACGATCTCGCGGACGACGGCGACGTGGCCGCGATTGGGATTGGCGTAGCCGCGCATGACGATGACGGAGCGCTCGGCCGGGGTGTCCGTGGTTTCATAGCGCCCGCGCGCCTGGCGCCACCATGTGTAGGCGTCGCCGTAAATCTCGACCCCGCTTTCGCGCCGCGCGAACGGCACGCACTGCAAGCGCGGGCCGCGCGCATTGAGCGTGGGGCGGAACGCCGCCTCGTCGGCCGCCGGCGTCGCAAACGCCGTGGGGCGCAGCGTTGCGTGTTCGGAGGCAAAGCCGCTGCCGCGCTCGGGCGCGGCGGCGGCGTCGATTGCAAGCGGCGTCAAGGCAGCGGCTTCGCCGGCCGCCAAGCCGGTCGTCATGGCGGCCGCCGCGAGGTAGATCGCACGTTTCGTCATAGCGCCCATCAAGCTTTACGCGTCAGGAACCCTAAAAAACGCCCTGCGGAGTTAAAGAACACCTAACCTGGAACGCCGGGAGCGTCGCAATCTGAAACAAAACGCGCGTTCGACTAGCATTTATGCTTAAGATCTATTCGTATTGATGAGCGAGATTGGTTAACGACCTGCCGCAATGGTTAATCGCGGCGCGTTCGACTGCACTGCACTCGCCCTTCTCCGAAGAGAGCTTACGAGGCGGCCGCGTAGGTCAATGGCAGGGGATGGATGAAGCCCTCGGCTTCGTAGATGCGCGCGCCCCACGCCTGGGTGGGGATGTGCCACATGCGGATCTGCGTCCAGTCGTTGTTCGGCGACACGTCGAGCACGGGCACGCGCACCGTGACCTCGCCGCCGTTCAGCCAGTTGGCTTGATCCACCCGGATTTCACGCGGACCGACGATCGCGGTCACCACAGCGACGTGGCCGCGGCCGGGATTGTTGTAGCCGCGCAGAACGAACACCGACCCGGGAGACGGGATGCCGCCGCGGGGGTACCGACCCGCCGCCTGCGCCCACCAGGTGTTGGCGTCGCCGTAGATCTGGATGCCGGAGAGGCCGCGCGCGAACGGCACGCATTGAAGGCGCGGGCCATCGCGCACGATCGTCGGAGCGCCGTTGGGATCGAAGTTCGGCAAGGGCTGTGGGCGCGCGTAGCTCGGCGGGGCATTGCGCGGCAGGCCCGGCTGGGGGACCGACGCGTATTCGATCGGCGCGCATGCGGCCAGCGCCGCACCCGTCAATCCCGCCGCCAGCAGAGATCGCGCCCATCCCATGGGATTATTTTGCAGCCGCAATGCTGACAGGCAATGAACGGATGCAGTCGTTCAGATTGACTTTTCGTCAACCGTGGCGGGCCGAGCGCCGGACGACGGCGGGCCGGACGGCTGGCCTACAAGTGCAATCGGCGTCAAAGGCGCCGCGTGCGCGCGGCGCGCGGCGGAACTTGGCGTGCGCGACCGCCTTGGCGCACGCGCCGGCTGCGCTGCTGCTGTCTGCGTGCGCAGAACTTCTGGCAAGGGCGGCGGTATCGCGACGCTGATCCGCGCTGTTGCGGCGGGCGCGGCGCGCGCTGGTTGGGGCGCGGAGAGATCCCCCGCGACATTCATCAGAAACGCCAGCGCGCAGATCGCGAGCGCAATGAAAAGAACGCGCATCGCCTCCTTCTAGTGCGAGTCGTCCCCGTTGCGCGGGCCGCCGCGGTAGGCGACGCGCGCGTGGAAGCGGCAATAGGGTCCGGGAAACTCCGTCGATCGCCCGCAGAACGAGAATCCCGGCGTTTCGGGATCGCCGATCGGAAAGCGGCACATGAAGAGACCCAGCGTCAGCACGCTCGCCGTCGTGCCATCCTCAAGCCGCAACGGTTCAAGCGTTTCCTGCACATAGTGCGGCTCAGCGGCGCCGGCCGCCTTGCGCGCGAGACGGCGCACCTTTTTCTGCACGCGCTTCTCCAACGCGGCCAAAGTCGGCTTCGTTCGCGCCGAAAGCCCCATGCGATGGGCTTTGCCGATCACACTATTTCGTGAGCAACCGGCGCCGAAACGCCGCGCGATCTCGCCCGCTGAATAGCCCTCAGCCCAAAGCCGCCGCAGCAAAGCGACGTTGTCCTCGTCCCAAATCACACTGCCCTCGCCCAGCTTGGCCCGGACCTCCTTGCCGGGCGCCCCTGCACGCGATTGCTGCATGCTGATGACGGGCGCACAAATTAAATCGAGAGCACGCGCGCGAGTCGCACGAAGATTCTTTTTTGCAAGAGAAACGCCGCATGAACGCGGCGCGAACGCGGTTTACGCGCGCGCGCCGAACGCGGCTTCGAGAATGGCTTGCTGTTCGCCGACGCGGTTTTGCACGTCGCTGCGCCCGGCGTACATGTCGGCATCGAGGCGCGACACGCGCTCGTGGATGGCGGCGCCGCGCGCGGCAAGCGACTTGAGCGCCTCGGGCAATTCTTCCATCCCGGCCATCGCGTCATTTCCTTCCGCGGTGCGGTTGGTGAGGCGATATTTGTCGTGCGACGCTTCCGCGAGCCCAAGTTCCCCGTCGCGCACCGCGCGCTGCACAAGAAGCCAGGACGCCACCTGCATCAGCCGCGTGGTGAGCCGCATGCTTTCGCCGGCGTAAGCGAGCGCGCCAAGCCGGGAAAGGCGCTTGGCCGCCGCGCGGCCGGGGCCGTCGAGATAGGCCGCCGTCTCCTCGACGAGCGCCATGCCCTCCTTGAACGTCCGGTCGAACATCTCGGACTTGGCGAAGTCCAAAATGCGCTGGGCGTCCGGCGCGAAGGAGGTCGGTTCGAATTTCATGCTGGCTGTGTGGATCGCAAGAGCCGGGCCGCGCCTATGCCGTTAAGCAGAGCCGCGCGGGGAGAAAAGTGAATCGGCCGCGCTCCGCTGCGCGCGCTTGGCCGCGATCGCCTTGCGGCACATTTCGATTTCCGCGGTGAGCGCCTCGATCTTTTCCTCCAATTCCTCAATGGACATGAGATCGAGGGTTTGCGCCTTCTTCTGCAACGGCGCGAAGGGATCGTCTTCGATCATGGCCTAATCTCCACGCACATCTTACCGTGTGCGGGCCCGTTGCGCGAGAGGAACAAAGTTTGAGCGAGACAATGCAGGCGGTGATGCACGCGAAGGGCGCGCCGTTAACACTTGGCGCGCTTCA
This sequence comes from Hyphomonadaceae bacterium, assembly GCA_050246475.1. GTDB lineage: Bacteria > Pseudomonadota > Alphaproteobacteria > Caulobacterales > Aquidulcibacteraceae > CADEEL01. The sequence continues at coordinate 544,704 of JBFWVZ010000002.1, forward strand.
GCGCCCCTCCCCCGGCGCGGGCGAAATCCTCATCCGCGTGCGCGCGGCGGGCGTGAACCGGCCCGATCTGATCCAGCGCGCGGGCTTTTATCCGCCTCCGCTGGGCGCGCCCGACACGATGGGGCTCGAAGCGGCGGGCGAAGTCGCGGCCGTGGGCGCCGGCGTTTCGCGCTGGAAAACCGGCGACGCGGTTTGCGCGCTGCTGCCAGGCGGCGGCTATGCGGAATACGCGCTGGCGCACGAAGGCTCGGCGCTGCCTATTCCCGCCGGCCTCTCGATGATCGAGGCCGCCGCGCTGCCTGAAACCGTGTTCACGGTGTGGGCCAACGTGTTCGAGGCCGGGGGCTTGAAGAGCGGCGAGACGTTTCTCGTGCATGGCGGCGCCTCGGGCATCGGGACCACGGCGATCCAAATGGCCGCAGCCGCTGGCGCCGTCGTTTACGCAACAGCGGGCGATGCCGCGAAGGTTGCGCTCTGCGAAAAGCTCGGCGCGAAGCGGGGCATCAACTACAAAGACGAGGATTTCGAAGCCGTTTTGACACAGGCCGGCGGCGGCGATCTCGTGCTCGATATGGTCGGCGGGCCATACACGACTAAGAACCTCGCCCTCCTCAAGGAATACGGTCGGCTGGTGATCATCGCGTTCCTGCAAGGGCCGAAGTCGGAAATCGATCTCTCGCTCATCATGCGCAAGCGCCTGGTCGTGACGGGCTCGACGCTGCGGGCTCGCGCCGTCGAGGAAAAGGCCCGCCTCGCGCGCGAGGTGGAAGCCAACGTCTGGCCCTGGATCGCGGCGGGCAAAGTGAAGCCGGTGATCGACGCGACCTTTCCGATCGCGCAGGCTGAAGCTGCACACGCGCGCATGCAGGCAGGCGCGCACGCCGGGAAAATTGTGCTGACGCTCTAGGAGGCGGCGCGCAGAGCGCCGATCTCGTCACGCACGTCGGCGGCGATCTTGAACGAGCGTTTGCGCTTCTCGAAATCGTAGATCTGCGCGCTGATGATGAGCTCATCGGCGCCCGTCGCGGCGATGAAATCGGCCGTCTTCTGCCGCACCGTCTCGTGTGAGCCAATCGCGGCGCCGGCCAAGAAGCTGGTAATCATTGCGCTTTCTTCCGGCGTGAACGAGAGATCCTCACGCGGCGGGGAGAGCTTGGCGGCTGCGTTGCGGCGAAGCCTGACAATTGCTTGCTGAACCGAGGTGGAGAGGAATTGGGCCTCCTCGTCGCTCTCGGCGGCAATGATGTTGAAGCCCATCATGATGTAAGGCTTGGCGAGAAACTCCGAGGGCTTGAAGCGCGCGCGATAGATCGCGATGGCTTCTTTCATCTGTTGCGGCGCGAAGTGCGAGGCGAACGCGTAGGGCAAGCCCAGCATCGCGGCGAGCTGCGCGCCATAGGTGCTCGATCCCAATATCCAGACATTGACGTTCGAGCCCTGCCCTGGCACGGCGCGCACGCGCTGGCCCGGTTCTTCAGGACCAAGGAACGCCATCAATTCGAGAACGTTGCGCGGAAAATGATCGCCCTCGCCCTGATAGGCGCGGCGCAGCGCCTGCATGGTGGAGCGGTCCGTTCCCGGCGCGCGCCCGAGCCCCAGATCGATGCGGCCAGGAAAGAGCGCATCGAGCGTGCCGAATTGCTCTGCGATGACGAGCGGGGCGTGGTTCGGGAGCATGATGCCGCCGGCGCCGACACGGATCGTCCGTGTCGCGGCCGCCGCATGCTGGATGACAAGCGAGGTCGCGGCGCTCGCGATCCCCGGCATGTTGTGATGCTCGGCCACCCAGAAGCGATTGTAACCGAGCGACTCGGCGTGCTGCGCCAGAGCGCGCGTGTTCTCCAGCGCGCCGCGAACATCGCCGCCTTCGATGATCGGTGAGAGATCGAGAACTGAGAACGGGATCACAGAGGCTTCCTGAACGGCTTGTCGCCCATCACGGTCACGCGCTCCACCACGCGATCGTGCGGGTGATAATCGTAGATCGCGTAGTGCTGGGTGGCGCGATTATCCCAGACGACGATGGCGTTCTCACTCCAGCGATGGCGGAAATGATATTCCGGCGCCTTCACGCGATCGAGGAGGTAGTTGAGCAGCCTTTTGCTCTCTTCTTCCGGAATGCCGAGGATGCGCGTGGTGAAGACCTTGTTGACGAAGAGGTGCCGCTCGCCCGTCTCCGGATGCGTGCGCACGACGGGATGGGCTTGCGGGGGATGATCGCGCTTCAGCTGCGCGGCCTTCTCATCGTCGATGCGGTAGCCGTAGCTCTGAATGATGTCGTGCTCGGCTTCGAGCTCCTCGAGCTGATCCTTCACCTTCGGCGGCAGGTCGGAATAGATCGCGGCGGTGTCGGCGAAGAGCGTGTCGCCGCCCAAGGGCGGCATCTTCCGCATACGGAGCACCCCGGCTAGCGAGGGCGAAGGGCGGAACGTCACGTCCGTGTGCCATTTGTTGGCCGGGCGCATGATCGGCAAATGCTCGTCGGCGACCTTCGTGCCGTCAGCGCCCTCGATGTAGAGAATTTCGGGAAAGCCCGGGACTGTCTTCGTGACCGGGTGGCCTTCAAGCTCGCCCAGATAGCGGCCGAAGCGCACGTGATCGGCGTGCGAGATATCCTGATCGCGGAAGACTATCACTTTGTGCTTCAGGAGCGCGGCGCGGATCGCCGCGACCTGCGCAGGCGAAAGCTCTTCGCGCAGATCGACGCCGGAAATCTCAGCGCCCAGAAGCGGGATCGATGGCGTGACGACCACGCCGGCCTCTTCCGTTGCGAAATCCTGACGCTTGGGGATGGCGTTCATGGGGGCGCTCCTTCGCGTGAGAGGCTAGCAGAATCCCCCGCGCCAAGCGCGGAGGATTTCTGCGCCCCATCTTTAGCGGATGGCGATGGGATTGACGACCGCCTGGACCGAGCCCTGGAAGCGCGGCTGGCCGAGCACGAACATGAATTGCGTTGCGCCGTCGCGCGCGAGTTCAGCCGTGTTGATGTTCTCCAGGATGTAAACGCCCCGGCGCGTCAGCAGAGTCTGGTGCACGATGAAGGGCTGGTTCGCGTTCTCGAACGGGATGGCTTCGAGCGCGGCGGTGTCGGCGCCGACCATCACGACGCCGAGGGAGGCAAGATAGTCCGCGCCCTCGCGCCCGAGGCCAGGCTGCGTCGCCACGAAGCCTTGCGGATTGCTCTCAGCGTGCGCGGCCATCCAGCCGGTGTGAAAGAGCACGACATCGCCGGCGCGGATCGTGACGCGCGCGGCGCGCGCGGCCGCGACGATTTCGGCGCGGTTGAACGCCGTGCCCGCCGCGACAGGATTTTGATCGAATTGCCGCGTCATATCGAGGAGCACGCCGCGCGTCGCGGTCGGCGGGATGTTTTCCGTGCCGAAGCGAACGACGCCGTCCGGGCGATAGAGGTCGCGCGCATGCACGCCGTTATAATGGACGCGGTTGGCGCCGATATGCGCGAAGCCGTCGAGTTGCGTGCCGATGCCGACATTCGTCATCAGAATATCGTCATGGCCGGTGACCTGATTTTCGCCCATCGGCGAACCGCCGCCATCGTCGATCGGCAGCACGGCGATGCTGTAGGAGCGCCCCGGCCCCACGGGCGTCTGGCGCCCGGTAACGACGCCCAGCGCATAGACTTGGCCCGTGCGCACCAAGCGCGCGGCGCGGCGCGCGCCTTCAGGAGATAAATGGTTGGAGGCGCCGATTGAATCCTCGGCGCCAAAAGGCGAAGGCGGCGGCGCGACGGCTTCGTTGTCCTGCGCGGCGACGGCGCCGGCAAAAAGCGCGCTCACGATCGCTGCCGCGGCGATGGTCTGCATGCGGATGGCGCCCATGGCCTCCCCTCCCTTTCTTGTTGATCGCGCATCAAGCCCATGCGGGGCGGAAGCGGTCAAGCCAGCGCGCGCGCAAGCGCCTTCGCGAGATCGCCCTTTCTCATCACCTTGATCTCTTCGAGCCCCAGCCAATCGCGCATCGTCCGTAGCTCTTCAGCGAGCGCGGGGGCGACGTCCGCCTCGTCCGCGCCTGGCTCGAGGTGCGATGCTTGCACGAGCAAGGCCGATGCGGCGCGGTCGGCCTTGAGATCGACGCGCGCGACAAGCGCATCGTTCAGGAGAAACGGCAGCACGTAATAACCGAACTTCCGCTTTTCCTGCGGCACGTAGATCTCGATGCGATAGTCGAAACCGAACAAGCGTTCCACGCGCTCGCGCCGCCACACCAGCGGATCGAACGGAGAAAGGAGCGCCGCAGCGTTCACGCGGCGCGGCATGCGGGCATTCGGATCGAGATAGGCCGCGTTCTTCCAGCCAGGCACGCTTGCCGGGAGCGCGGCGCCCATCTCAACAAGCTCGCTCATCGCTTGCTTCATGCGTTCGGGCGGCAAACGATAATAATCGGCGATGTCGGCGCTTGTCGCCACGCCCATCGCGCAGAGCGCACGGCGCGCCAACTCACGCACTGCTTCTTGCGGATCGGGCGTCGGCGCTTCGAGCACATGCGTAGGATGCACGCGCTCGGGCAGATCGTAGATGCGTTCGAAGCCGCGGCGCGAATGCGTCGTCACGCGCCCGACCATGAAGAGATATTCCATCGCGAGCTTGCCCTCGCTCCAGCCCCACCAGGGGCCCTTGCGCTCGCCCGCCTCGGAAAGCTCCGAGGCTGAGAGCGGCCCGCGCTCGCGCAATTCATCCACGACTGAGTCCAGAAAGCCGCGATCGGCTTTCTGATAGGCCGTCCAGTGCTTGCGCCCTTCTCCGTTGGCGACGCGCTGCATGCGCCAGCGGAAGAGGTGATGCGCGTCGTATGGGAGGATCGAGGCTTCGTGGCCCCAATATTCGAAACACGAGCGCTTCTTGCCGAGCCAAGCCGCATCGAGCGCAGAGACATCATAAGCGCCCAGGCGCGACAAGAGCGGCATGTAGTGTGCGCGCGCGACGACATTGACCGCATCGATTTGCAGCACGCCGAGCCGGGCGATCACGCGCTCCACATGCGCGCGCGTGGCGCGCGTGGGGCGCTGCTTGTCCAGCCCTTGCGCGGCGATCGCGATGCGGCGCGCCAGCACGGGCGAGAGCTTGATGGGATCGGACACGCTCGCGCTCTCTCAGAACCAACGCGTCCGCGCAAGTTTTCGCGACGGATATGCGCGTGGCCGCGCGTTCCAGGCCATGGAAGCCAAGCTGAACGCAAAGCAATGCGCCGTTTTCAGACACGGCTCAGCGCCCGTGCGCAATTCTCCGCTCACACCGCCGCTCAAGGCGGATGAGGAGCTTGACGAGAATGAAGACGCTATTGGCTTCCATGGCCGCCCTTGGCGCGCTTGCTTTGGCCGCGCCGGCCGGCGCGCAGGATTTCCGCCACGGCCAAGGCTACGGCTACAACGGACCGCAACACAGCTATTCCTATGTGGCGCAGAGCGCGCGCCAGATCGAGCGGCTCCGGCTCAGGCTCCGCGAAGGGATTCAGGCGCGCATGCTGGACCGGCGCGAAGCGCGCTATTTCTTCGGCGAGCTCAACGGCCTCGACGCCTTGCGCACCCAATACATCCGCACGCGCGGCCTGTCGGCATGGGAGGCGCGCGATCTCGAGCAACGCATCAACCGCGTGCGCCACGAGATGCGGCGCGAATTCTTCGACGGGCGCGGCTACGGGCGCTTCGACAATGGCGACCGCGACTATGGGTGGGATCGCCGCTACGACAACGACGACGATTACGGCGCCGATGATGACGGCCCGCGCGATGGGCGCGGCCCGCGCGGCGACGGCGAGCATCGCGGCCCGCGCGCACGCTAAACTCGCGTAACGCCAAGCAGCCGCCGCCGGGCCAACCCGGCGGCGGTTCGCTTGCGCCTTGCCCGCGCTTGCCTAACATCGCTCCTGAAACGCGGGGGCGAGCGTGCGGATACTCATTGCATCGGTTTTGGCGTGTGCGCTCGGCGCCTGTGCGCAGGAGCGCGATCCGCCGCTCACTTTCGAGCCGCGCATCGAGCGCGACGAATACGGCGTGCCCACCGCGCTCGGCGCGACCGATGCGGAGGCGGCCTTCAGCCTCGCTTACGCGCATGCAGAGGACGATTTTCCAACGATTCAGCTCGTCGTGCTCGCGGCGCGCGGGCGCCTCGGCGCACGCTTGGGTGAGCAAGGCGCCGCCAGCGACTTCTTCTATCATGTCCTTCGCGTGGAGGACGCGGTGCGCGACGGCTATGAGACGCAACTCTCGGCAGAGACGCGTGCGCTGATCGAAGGATACGCGGCGGGGCTCAACGCGTATGCGGATGCACACCCGCATGAAGTGCTGCCTGGCGCGGAGAATGTGCGCGGGCGCGACGTGGCGGCGGGCTTTGCGCTCACCTCGCCCCTCTTCTGGGGCTTCGACGCGGTGCTCTCGCAGCTTGTCGATGAGAATTCACACCCGTGCGCGCAGCAAACGGCGCAGGCGCCGCTCATAGATCGCGGCTCCAATGCGTTCGCCGTCGCGCCCTCACGCTCGGACGATGGGCACACGCGGCTCATCGTCAATTCGCATCAGCCGTGGAGCGGGCCTGTCGCGTGGTGGGAGGCGCGCGTGCGATCGGATGCGGGGTGGACGATGCAGGGCGGCGTCTTTCCAGGCTCGCCGGTGCCGCTGCTCGGAACCAACGGATCGATCGGCTACGCCGCGACCGTCAACACGCCCGACCTCGCGGATCTTTATCGACTGACCACGGACGATGCCCATCCCGGCCGCTATCTCTTCGACGGCGCGTGGCGCCCGTTCGAGCGGCGTTTGATCTGGCTTGGCGTGCGCGTCGGGCCGATCGTGCTGCCCGTGCCGCGCACCCTTAGCTTCAGCGTGCACGGCCCAGCGTTCCGCACCGCTGACGGGTGGATCGCCGTCCGGTACGCGGGCGCGGGCGATCTTCGCGGCGTCGAGCAATATTATCGCATGAGCCGCGCGCGCACCTTCGAGGAATGGCGCGCCGCACTGGAGATGCGCGCGATCCCCTCCACCAATCTCGTCTATGCGGATCGCACGGGCCGTATCGCCTATTTCTACAATTCCGCCTCCCCGCGCCGCGCGGCGGGTGAGAATTGGCGCGGCTGCGTGGCCGGAGACACATCGCGCTTGCTGCAGGAAGGGCTCGTGCCGATTGAGGAGATCCCGCATCTCATCGATCCTGCGAGCGGCTGGCTTTACAATTCCAACGCCACGCCGTTTTCCGCGACGGACGAGGCCCACGATCTCGATCCGGACGATTTCGCGCCTGAGCTCGGCATCGAAACGCGCCGCACCAACCGCTCGCTGCGCGCCATGGAATTGCTCTCCCCGCTCGCGCGCATCAGCGATGCGCAATTGATCGACGCGAAATTTGATGTGACGTATTCGGCGGACTCCCGTGTGGCGGAATTGATTTCGCGCGTCGTCGCGCTCGATGCACGCGGCGATCAGCGCTTCGCGCAAGCGCAGGAACTTCTCCGCACGTGGGATCGCGCCGCGACGCGCGAGTCCCGCGCCGCGGCGCTCGCGCTTCTCACCTACCTTCCGTTTTACGAGGCGGGACGTCTCGGCCAGGAGATGCCCGACGCGCGCGAAGCGTTCACAAACGCCATTGCGCAGTTGACGGACGCCGCGGGCCGCATCGATCCCCCGCTCGGCGAAATGCTGCGATTGCGCCGCGGGCGCCACGATCTTGCGCTGCAAGGCGGGCCCGACCTGCTCCACGCCATCGGCTGGGAGACGGCCCAGGACGGGCGCATGGCGGCCAATTTCGGCGATGGGCTGATGATCGTCGTCGATTGGGACCGCGAGGGCCGCGCCACCGTGCGCTCGATCCACCAATTCGGCGCCGCGACTGGGCGGCCCAACTCGCCGCATTACGACGATCAATCGCCGCTTTATGCGCGCCGCGAATGGCGCGTGAATCGGCCCAATTAAATCCTCGCCTGGACGCAACCGGCCCGAGGACCTATATTTACTTCAAGAAGTTCTGGCTCCGCTTGGCTGCTGCTTTGCCGGCGCGCCGGATTGCTTGCGCACTCGATCGAAGTTTTTGAGCCGTCCTCTGGCGGCCGCGATCGTTATTTCATGCGGCGATGGACGCCGGCCAGTTCCAAAGAGATTGCAATGAGCATCGACGAACGCATTCCCACGCTTAACGACGCGGAGCTGACGACGCTCAAGGCCAATGCGGAGCGCCTGCTCGAAACAGGCTCACCCAAGCAGAAGAACGAAGCTGAACGGCTGCTGCCGCTCATTCAATCCGAGCAAGCGGAGCGGAAGGCCAAGGCGCCGCCGAAAGCCGTGAAGGCGCCGGCGAAGCGCGCTCCCGCGAAATCGAAGAAGAAGACGGCCGCCGCGGCGGCGGGTTAGCCGATCGATTCGAGCTGAGAAGCGGCCGCGACGCGCTCACACGCTTCGGTCTCGCTCTTAATGCGGTAGAGCGCGCGCGGGGCCGTGTCGGGCAGCGCCTTCAAAATCACGAACTCCATGTCCGCGATCTTGGCGGGGTTGCGCCGGCTCGGCGCATAGCGGACGCGCTCGCCCACTTCGAATTGACGCGTGCTCATCAAAAACGCTCCCGGCCGCGCAAGGGCGCGGCGATACGAGGCGGCGCGGGGAGCGCGCCGCGAAATCGTGTGTGACAGAGGCTTAACATAGCCAGGCCCAAAACGCCTAATCGGCGGCCCGGCGGTGTTTTCGGCCTGTTCTTTTCAGCCCGGGCTGCTTATATCCCGCCTCAGCTGGCTTGACTGCGCCCTGCGCTCGCTAGCCGTCCCGCTCCTTGGGCCTTCCCGCCCGGCGACGACGCCGGGCGCGATTGTTTTGGAGGAACCCATGTCCAACGTGCTCATGCCCAAGGCCACTGCGGTGTGGCTCATCGAGCAGACGTCCCTCGCCTTCGATCAGATCGCGGATTTCTGCGGGCTCCATCCCCTCGAAGTGCAGGGCATCGCCAACGAGGACGTCGCCAAGGGCATTCGCGGCGTCGATCCGATCGCGGGCGGCTTCCTCTCGCGCGAGGAGATCGACAAGGCGGAGAAGGATCCGAAATACCGGATGAAGCCGATGGCCCCCAAGCGCGTCGATATTCCGGAAGTGAAAAAGAGGGGCGCGCGTTACACGCCGATCGCGCGCCGCTCCGACCGCCCCGACGCCATCCTCTGGTTCCTGCGCAATCACCCCGAGATCGCGGATTCGAAAGTCGTGAAACTCATCGGCACGACAAAGGCCACGATCGAGCAGGTGCGCCAGCGCACGCATTGGAACTCGAACAATCTGAAGCCCGTCGATCCGGTTTCGCTTGGCCTGTGCACGCAGATCGAGCTCGACAAAGTCGTGTCGGAAGCCGCGGCCGCCAAGGCCCGCGCGGAAGCGCGCGCCAAGAAGGCAGAGAGCGCGACGCTGCGCCCAGCGAGCGAAACTGCGCCCGGCGAGAGCTTCGCCAGCGAGGAAAGCCAGGACGCTTGACGCCGGCCTTTGGGCGCCGCCCTAGTGCGCGAAAGGCCAAGGGGCGGCGGCCGTGCTTTCCATCCATGACGAACACGTCTTCAACGACGATCTGCTGACGGGCGAGCGCGACCGGGAGAAGGCCAAGCGCGCCTTCCCCAACATCTATTTCGCGCTCGATCATCCCGAATTGCGCGCCATGTTCGATCCGCTCGACGCGGAGGCGAACAGGGAAAAGCTGCTCGGGCGCTATGCCGGTTTCATCGCGATCATGCTGGCGCTTGCTTCGCTGTTGCTGGTCGCGGCCGAGCCCGTCATCCACTACAATCTCCACATCGACACCGAAGCGTGGCTTGGCCCCTTGGCCGCGTTCACCGGGCTCGCCGGCCTCGTTGTGGGCGTCTGGTTCGGCCTCCATTCCGGCGCAAAGCGCAAATGGCTTCTGAAGCGCTTTGTGTGTGAGCGGCTGCGCGAACTTCAGTTTCAGATCCTCATCTTCCGAGCGCCGATGATCGTGGACGCGATCGGCGATCCCGCGAAGCAGGAGGCGTTCTTCGCGGAGCGCCAACGCTTGCGGGACGCCTTCGCCATCCGCCACGAAGCGCGCATCGACGCCGAGTTTGCCGACATCACAGAAAGCGAGGGCGATCAGGCTTGTTGGCTGGCCTCCGCGCCCGACGAAGCCGCCGTCGCCGCGATGGATCCCGCCAAGGCCGACGAGCTCTTCCGCGCCTACGAGCACCTGCGGATCAACCACCAGATCGGCTATGTGACGCACAAGTTGCGCAACTCGACGAAACTCTTCGACTTTCCAATCCGGCGGCAGGAAGGCGTCTTCGCCGTCGGCACGATCATCCTGGTCGGGCTGCTCTTCTCAGTCCATCTACTGACGCTTCCCGGCGCGATTTTCGATTTCAATTCGAACTGGGACCGCTTCTTTCATTTCCTGACGATCGCGTTCGCGGTGACGGCGCTCGCCATCCGCGCGCTCGAGGAGGGCTTTCAGCCGCAGCGGGATGTGGAGCGCTACGAGACCTACCGCTACGGCTGCCGGGTCGTGCGCGAGCGCTTCGGGGAGGCGAAGACGCCGGCGGAAAAGTTCGAGGCGATGCGCCAGTTCGAGCGGCTGGTGTTCGAGGAGATGAAGCTCTTCATGCGCACGAGCGCGCGCTCCCGCTTCGTGCTTTAGGCAGTCCGCACGCCGCCCCTCCCCCTAAAAGGGGGAGGTGAGGTGGGGGTAAGCTCAACCTTGATGAGGAAGCGCCGACCCCCTCTTACTCCCCCTTTCAGGGGGAGATGAATGAAGCGCAGCGACTCGCGGCGGCGAAAAATCAAAAGCGCGGCCGCATTTCTGCGCCGCGCCTCCGCCGATTTGGCGTGCGTGTCATTCGCGGCGCCGCAGCGCCGGGCTCAAACCTCAATCCGAGAAAGCGCCCGGAGAGGCTTCCTTAGTGCGCCATCCGTGATCGGAGGGCTTCGACTTCTTCTTTGATGCGCAGCTTTTGCCGCTTCAATTCCGTGATGTGCAGGCCGTCGGCGCCGGGACGGCGCACTTCCTGCTCGATTTCTTCGTCAAGGTCCCGATGCCGGGCGTCCAGTTCGCGAATTCGCGCTTCAGAAGCCATGTGAAGTGATTCCTTCTTGGCTGACCCCGCTAGGTGAACACGTCATTCCCTCATTGTCAGATCACAACTCGTTACAGCGCCAAAATCAAGTTTCGGGTCATTCACCATAAGGCGAAAAATGGGCCCCGCCGGCGCGCCGGTTCGCTTGAAAAGGGCGCCGCCCTGTGGCTTAGCTTGAGGTGCGCGCCGCGCGTTCGCGGGCGCTTTTTCACCCGGTTTCAGGCACGCTGATGGGCGCGGACGGGGACGGCTTCTCAATACACGACACGCCCGAACAGCGGGCGGTGAAGGCGCGGCTGGCGGAGCTCCGTGAGGAGCACCGCGCCCTCGACGCGGCCATTGAAGCGCTCTCCTCCCAAAGCGGGGGCGATGCGCTGCAGGTGGCGCGGTTGAAGAAGCGCAAGCTGCAGCTCAAGGACCAGATCATCTGGGCGGAAAACCAAATCACGCCCGACATCATCGCCTAAGACACTGCACTATTGCGGCTTTGCGCGATTGACGAGACGGCGCCGCTCATGGCCCTGCTCGGCGCGGGATGACCACGAATCTTCGATCCGCTCTGATGCTTGGGGCCGCCGCGCTCCTCGCGCCCTCCATCGCCGCAGCGCAAGAGGAGCGCGCCGAGGACGAGGGCGTCTTCTCCATCGTGCTGGAGAATGACAGCCTCTCCTCCGGCGCGGACCGCAATTACACGTCCGGCATCAAGCTCGCTTACGTCCGCCCGACGCGGGACATTCCCGGCTGGCTCTCCGGCGGCGCCTCCTTGGTCGAGGACATCACCGGCGCGCGGCCCGCCTTCTGGGGCGCAGCGCTCGGGCAATCGATCTTCACGCCGGAGGATATCTCCGCCGATCCCGCCCCGCCCGATCAGCATCCCTATGCCGGCTGGCTCTACGCGCAGATATTGCTCGGCACGGTCGAGAACCGCCCGGACGGGCTCTTTCCCCGCTACGCCGATCTCTACGAGTTCGAGTTCGGCATGGTCGGCCCCTCCGCGCAGGGGCGCCAGGCGCAACGCGGCATCCACCAGCTTCTTGGCGCGCCGGATCCGCAAGGCTGGGACAGCCAGCTCCACGACGAGTTCGCGTTCGCGCTTTCCTATGAGCGGCGCTGGTCGAGCTTCCGCTATTTCACCGACTACGTGCCCGGCGGCATGGAGATCGTGCTCTCCCCCAGCATCGGGGCAACCGTCGGCACGCTGCGCACCGAAGCGCGCGTCGGGCTCGCCGCGCAGATCGGCTATCAGATCATCAATTCCTACGAAGTAGGCCCGCCGCGCGTGCGGCCTTCGCTTTCCGGCGCCGGCTATTTCGACCGGCACGATTTCTCGTGGAGCCTCTTTGCCGGCGTGCAGGGCCGCGCGGTCGCGCGCAATCTCTTCCTGGACGGCAACACCTTCGTGGACAGCCCAAGCGTCGAGCGCATTCCGCTGGTCGTGGACGGGCAGCTCGGCTTCACACTGCAATTCGGCGATGCGCGCCTCGCCTACACGTACGTGGTGCGCACCGACGAATTCGAGACGCAATCGGCGCCGCAGGATTTCGGCACCGTTGCTCTACAGTTCAGGTTCTAGGCTGTGGGCCATTCCTTCATGATGGTCGCGAGATCGAAATAGTCGCGCCAAAGCGTGATCTTGCCGCCGCGCACTTCCCAGACGCCCGTCACCGGAAGCTCGACCCAGCGATCGGCAAGCCGATGACGATCGAGACGCTCGAGAAAGACCGTCTCGCCGTGCGCCGCCTCGCGCAGCACGATGAAGTCGTTCTCCAGCGTCGGCGCGAGGAACGGTTCGAGCACGGCGCGCATGCCGGCGTGGCCGTGAACCTTGGCCATGGGCATGTTCTCGTATTCGACATCTTCCGCGACGAAGCGCAGCGCGGCGTCGAAATCCTTGCGGGCAATGGCGGCGATGAATGTCTTGACGATGTCGCTTGGCAAAGGGGCGTTTTGGGCTAAGGCGGCGCTCATGGACTTGCTCCTTGAAGAACGCGCGCAGAATTCCGCTCAAGCGTGAGCGGCGGCAATTACCTCCAAGGTCATCGAGCTGAGATCAGCGTTCTTCGAGCGCCCGCTTGCGCGCATGCTTGGCCGCGTACATCGCCTCGTCGGCGCGGGCGAGCGCGTGTTCGGGATCTTCAACCAATGTCAGCCCATGCACGCCGACGGAGGCGGCGATGCGGTGCGTGACGCCCGCGAACGTCGCGGGGTTGGCGCGGATCGCCTCCTCCAAGGAAGCCGCCTTCTTTTTCGCTTCCTCAAGCGAGGCGTGCACGAGGATGAGCGCGAACTCGTCGCCGCCGATGCGCCCGACGGTGTCGCTCTCGCGCACCTGCGCGCGCAGCAGGTTCGCGATGTGCTTCAGCACCGCGTCGCCGGCGGCATGGCCGAAATTATCGTTGATGGCTTTGAAGCCGTCCAAGTCGATATAAAGGACGGCGGCCGGCGTCTTATAGCGCTCGGCGTAGCTCATCGCGCCGTGCAGCGCGCGCATGAAGGCGCGGCGGTTGAGTGCGCTCGTCAGCGTGTCGTGATCGGCGAGCGATTCCGCTTCCGCTAGGCGGCGGCGCAGGTCCGCGTTCTCATCCAGCAACGCGTCGAACGCGGCGCGCACGCCGGGGCGCAGGCCTTCGCGCTTCAAGCCAAACCGCTCACGCAGCGGATCGGCCGGCTTCTTGGGGCGTGAAAACCGCAACATCGCTTGTCACGCGGATAGAGCCGCCAAAGCCGTAAAGGCCGCTTTAAGGAGCGCGTTCGGCGCGGATTCCATTGGCTTTATTCCGGCTGGACGGGCCGGGCGCGGCGCCTATAGTGCGCGCTCTTTTTTCGGCCCCTACATCTGAGTCGCACGCATTGGCCGGCCAAACCGCACCGCTCGTCGGGCTCATCATGGGCTCCAACTCCGATTGGGAGACGATGCGCGCGGCTGCGGACGTGCTCGATGAGTTGGGCGTCGCGCATGAATCGAAGATCGTCTCCGCACACCGCACGCCCGAGCGGCTCTACGATTACGCCAAGAGTGCGCGCGTGCGCGGTTTGAAGGTGATCATCGCGGGCGCGGGCGGCGCGGCGCACTTGCCCGGCATGGCCGCCTCAATGACGAGCCTGCCAGTGCTGGGCGTGCCGGTGAAGAGTGCGGCGCTCAACGGCATCGATAGCTTGCTCTCCATCGTGCAAATGCCGAAGGGCGTGCCGGTCGGCACGCTGGCGATCGGAGAGGCGGGCGCCGCGAACGCCGGCCTGATGGCCGCCGCGATCCTCGCGCTTTCCGACGAAGCGCTCGCCAAGCGCCTTGAAGCTTATCGCGCCAAGCAGACCGCAGCTGTCGGCGAAACGCCGGGGCCGAACGGGAAATGACGGCCCTCGCGCCCGGCGCGACGATCGGAATCCTTGGCGGCGGGCAGCTCGGGCGCATGCTGGCGATCGCGGCCGCGCAGCTCGGCTTCGATGTGCGCATCTACACCGACGAGCCCGACAGCCCCGCCTCCCGCGTCGCCGCGCGCACCACGGTCGCGGCTTATGATGACGCGGATGCGTTGCGCGCGTTCGCGAAGAGCGTCGATGTCGTGACCGCCGAGTTCGAGAACGTGCCGGCCGCGACCGCGGAAACGCTCGTCAAAGCGGGCGCCGTCGTCAAGCCCAATCCCAAAGCGCTCGCCATCGCGCAGGACCGCTTCGACGAGAAGAGCTTCTTCAACGCGCACGCCATCGCCACGCCGCCCTTCGCGGCGGTTTCGGGCGAAGCCGATCTTGCGAAAGCCATCGCCGAGATCGGCGCGCCCGCGATCCTCAAAACGCGCCGGCTCGGCTATGACGGGCGCGGACAAATCCGCATCGCGTCAGCGGAGCAAGCCGAGGGCGCCTACGAACGCATCGCCGCGCCCGCGATCCTTGAAGGGTTCTGCGCGTTCGAGAAGGAAATTTCAGTGATTGCGGCGCGCGGGGAGGATGGGCGTTTCGCCGCGTACGACATCTGCGAGAACGACCACGAGGGCGGCATTCTCTCTCGCACCGTCGCGCCCGCGCGCGTCAGCGAAGATATCGCCGGCGCCGCGCGCGGGGCGGCCAAGAAGCTCCTCGCCGCGCTCGATTATGTCGGCGTGCTGACGATCGAATTCTTCGTGATGCCCAATGGAACGCTGGTGGCGAACGAGATGGCCCCGCGCGTTCACAACAGCGGGCATTGGACGATCGAAGGCGCGCTCACCTCGCAATTCGAGCAGCACATCCGCGCCATCGCGGGCTGGCCGCTCGGCGCGGCCGGCATGATCGCGCCGATCGAGATGATCAATCTCATCGGCGACGACGCGAAGGATTGGGCGCGCTACGCCGCCGAGAGCGGCGCCAAGCTCCATCTCTACGGCAAGCGCGACGCGCGCGAAGGGCGCAAGATGGGCCACGTCACGCGTCTCCTGGCGCGGGCGTGACGGCGCTCCGCTAGCGCGGAAACTTGTTCTCCCGCGCCCAATAGAGCCCCATGCCGATGAGATAGATCACCGGCAGGAAAACGAGCAGCACATCCCAGATCGAGCGCGGGCCGTTGGCGAACCAGAGCGCCGTGAGCGACGCCGCCACGATCCAAAAGCCGACAGCGACAGCCACAATGGGGCTCGTCATCTCCACATAATCGTCGGCGGGATGTTCATCGAGATGAGTAAGGCTTGTCCAGATCGCGAGCGGCCAAAGCGCAACCGCGATGAGACGCATTTGCACAGCTTGCATCAATCCCTCCGAGGCAACTCAAGAAGGTCGGCGCGCACTTTAGCGCATAATGAAGCACGCGCCCAAGCGCGCGATGCTTCCGCGCTGCTTAAATTCATGCCATGGAGCGCGCGCGGGCAACGCGGGACGCCCGATCAGACGATGTCGTGCAAGACCCCGCTTCGCCGGCCGTTGCGCCGAAGACGGAGCGTTTGTCCATGGGCGATGCGCAGCCATCTCTCGCCGAATTTACGCGTGCTTGCTTCAAGATCGGCTGCTTGGGGTTCGGCGGCCCCGCGGGGCAGATCGCGCTCATGCACCGCATCTTCGTCGATGAGAAAAAATGGATCGATAAGCGGCGTTATCTCGCGGCGCTCAACTATTGCATGCTGCTGCCCGGGCCGGAGGCACAACAGCTCGCGACCTATGTCGGATGGCTGCTGCACGGCGTGAAAGGCGGCGTGATCGCGGGATTGCTTTTCGTGCTGCCCGGCGCGTTCGTCGTGTTCGCGCTCTCATGGCTTTATGTGTTCGCGATCCACGCGCCGCTCGTCGCGGCGGCGTTCTTCGGGATCAAGGCCGCGGTCTTCGCGCTCGTCGTTGAGGCGCTGTGGCGCATCGGACGGCGCGCGCTTGAGCACCGCGCGGCGTGGGCGATCGCCGTCGCGAGTTTCGGGGCGCTCTTTTTCGCGCAAGCGCCCTTCCCGCTCGTCGTGTCGGCGGGCGGCGCCGCTGGGCTTCTCTTCGTGCGTGCACCCCACGACGAAGAGACCGCGCCAATCGAAACCCCATCCACGGCGCGCGCGTTCGCCAGCGCGGCGATTTGGGGGGCGGCATGGCTTGCGCCGCTTGGGCTGTCTTTCGCGCTCCTCGGGCCAACGCACGTGCTGACCGAGGTGGGGCGGCTTTTCTCGACACTCGCGCTCGTCACGTTCGGCGGCGCCTACGCGACGCTTGCCTACCTTCAGCAACAAGCTGTCGATGTGCATGCATGGCTGACGCCGGCGCAAATGATCGACGGGCTGGGCCTTGCGGAGACGACTCCGGGGCCGCTCGTGCTCGTCAATCAGTTCGTCGGCTTCATCGCGGGGTGGCAAGCGGAGGGGCTTCTTCTCGCAATCGCGGCGGCGGCGATGGCGAGCTGGTGCACATTCGCGCCGTCGTTCGTTTGGATCTTCGCGGGCGCGCCCTATGCGGAGCGTTTGCGCGCGAGCGCACTCGCTCAAGCTGCACTCGCCGGCATCACGGCCGCCGTGCTCGGCGTCATCGCGAACCTCTCGATCTGGTTTGCCGCACACGTGCTCTTCGCGAACGTGACCCGCGCGCCCATCGGACCCGGTCTTTCCACGCTCTGGCCAGCCTGGGCGACGCTCGATCCCTACGCGTTCGCGCTCGCCGCCATCGCGGCTTTCGCGCTTTTCCGGCTGAAGATAGGCGTCGTGTGGTTGGTGCTTGGTTCGGCGGCAGCGGGCGTTGCGCTCTCGCTCGCCGGGCTCAACTAAGAGCGCATCTGCTTGGGATCGTAATAGAAGCGCTCGCGGAAGACCTTCTCGCCCTTCCATTCCTGGCGTGCGATTTCCTCAAGGCGCGTGGTCTTGCCCTTCTCGTCCACGAACTCGAAGGCCCAATTGATGAGGACTGTATCGCCGTCAACGAGCGGCTTGCCGATGAGCTCTGTGCGCACCTCCGCGAAGCGCGCGAGCGTGGCGCGCTCGCCGGCCACGAGCTTGTCGCGCCCCACGCGCGGGGGATCGAAATTTTCCTGCATCGAGGCGTCTTCGGCGTAGAAATCCTCGATCGCGCCCGCATGATCGCCGGAGAGGACGCGCGCGACGAACGCATCGAGCGTCGCTTTCGACGGCATCAGCTGTAGCGCAAGCGCGCGAGAAAGCCCACCGCATCCTCGGCGACGCCGCCGAGCGGCGTGAGGCGCTTGGCCTTGAACCGCTCGAACTGCATCACGTTCTCGATGCGCGCATCGAGGAAGGCGAGCGTATCGGCCATCTCCTCGTCGCTGTCGGAGAACCAGCGCGCATAGGTGCTCGCCAGCACGCCCGAGAGGATCGCGCGCTTCGAATAGAAATTGCCGTCGGTCGAGGTGTCGCCGATGGCGCGCCAGATGTGATCGGCCGTGCGCCACAAGAGCCGCGCCGCTTCTTGCGGGCGGCGCACCAGTGCGCGCGTCATAGCCCGCGCCGCTTCTTTGTAGCCGCGCTGCGCTTCGAGCCGCGCGGCCACGGCCTCGCGCACCTTCTCGCGGATTTTCATCGACGGCAGATCGAAGCCGGCAATTGCCGCCAGCATCGTTTCGTCCGCGCGCGCGGCGAAGGCATCCGCCAGGTCGATCACGCCGCGCGGCGCGGCCATCATGCCCTGGCCCTCCGAAAGCCCCGCCTCCTCCGCCGCCGCGCGGAGCGCCGCCTCGGTCCAGCCCAACTCGGCGGCCTTCGCCGGGAAGGCCTCAAGAAGCTGGGCGCGGAAGCGTTCGGTGGGGGTTTGGGGGCCGCTCACAGGCCTAAAATAGGCGTGCCCGCCCATTCTGTCAGGGCGGCGGAAAGCCCTTTCCCCAGGTGGACTTTAAGGGCCCCTTTTGCTATCTGCGCCCCTTCGCCATCGACGCGAAATCGAGCCTTGAGGGCCCAGAAGCCCTCCGGTCTGCTTTTGCGCGCCAACAGGAGGACAGGTCATCGTTCAGATTTTCGTCCGCGACAACAACGTCGATCAGGCGTTGAAAGCGCTCAAAAAGAAAATGCAGCGGGAAGGCACTTTCCGCGAAATGAAGCGCCGCAATCACTACGAAAAGCCGTCCGAGAAGCGGGCGCGCGAACAGGCCGAGGCCGTTCGCCGGGCGCGCAAGCTGGCGCGCAAGCGCGCGCAGCGCGAAGGCCTCCTGCCCCGGAAGTAGGGCTTGCCTTCATTGCCGAACGCATGGCGCCGCCGGTCAGGACCCGCGCGGCGCTTTTGCTTGTCTGGGCCCTAAGCCGAGACGCGCAGCATGAGCGCCGCCGCCGCGTCGAGCGTTTGAAGCTCGCGCTCGCTCAGCCCCTTCATGTTCTTCTTGAGGAGCGCGAGGCGCCGTTTGCGCCCCTCCTCCATCACCGCGCGCCCCTTGGCCGTCGCTTCGATGCGCACGCCGCGCTTGTCCTCCTTGTCGGCCCGCTTGATCGCCAGCCCCTCGGCTTCGAGCGCCGCCACGAGCTTCGACATTGTCGGCGGCTTCACTTGTTCGGCGGCGGCGAGGCTCTTGAGGCTCTGCGGCCCAGCGAACGCGAGCACGGAGAGCGCGGAGAGCTTGGGGGAAGAAAGCGGCGTCTCCGCATCCGCGGCGCGCACGCTGCGCAGAAGCCGGATGGCGGCGGCGTGAATGCGCTCGGCGACGTGAGTGGGGTTTGGCGCTTGCGGCATGGGCGCACTCTCGCTTGACATATTTAGTTAGTCAAACTAACTATCTCGCGTCAGCGATGGAGGCTGTGATGCCGGGCGATCTTTTCAAAGGCGTGGGGCAAGTCGGGATCGTGAGCGCCGATGCGCAAAAGCTCATCGCTTTCTATCGCGACGCGCTCGGCTTTCCCGTACGCTTCGCGGCGGACGGCATGACGTTCCTGCAAGCGGGCCAAACGAGCCTGATGATCGGCGAAGGCGAGGCGGCCAAAGGCGGCGACATCATCCTCTATTTCGAGCCGGACGATTGGAGCGCCGCGGAAGCCAGGCTTGAAGCGGCCGGCGTGCAGTTCGACCGCGAGGCGATGATCGTGCAGAAGGAAGACAAGCGCGAGCATTGCCTGCGTCCCTTTCGCGATCCGGAGGGCCGGCCGATCTATCTCCTCGGCTGGCGTGCGGCGGCTTGAGCGGAAGCGTCCTTCGCGCGAGGCTGAAGGCCGAAGAATCGGGAGGAATGCGATGGTTCGGCTGATCTTGGCGCTGGTCGCGGGGGTGCTGGCGGGCGGCGTCACCGTCGGGGTCGTGGAAACGATTGGCCACATGATCTTCCCGCCGCCGCCGGGGCTCAATGCCGCCGACCCGGAGAGCATTCGCTCCGTGATGGATCAAATTTCGCTCGAAGCGAAAGTCGCGGTCGTCGTCGCGTGGGGGCTTGGCGTCTTTGTCGGCGGCCTCGTCGCGGCGCTGATCGCACGGCGCGGGCCCTATCCTGCCTGGTGGATCGGCGCGATCCTCTTCGGCATGGCGGCCTGGACCATGATCATGATCCCGCACCCGATCTGGATGTGGGCCGCGGCGATCGCCGTGACGCTCATCGCATCCTACTTGGCGGGGCGCATTGGAGGCCGCACACACGCGTGAGGAGGCTCTCATGCGTGCATTGCTCATTGCGCTCGTTTTTCTGATCGCTGCGCCCAGCGCGTTTGCGCAGACGCGCTACACGCTCGATCCCGCGCACACGCAAGTCGGCTTCACCGCCGAGCGCTTCGGCTTCAACCGCGTGCTCGGGCGTTTCGACATGGTGTCGGGCGCGGTCGTTCTCGACGAGGCGCGGCCGGAGAATTCGAGCGTGACCGCCGAGATCGCAATCGCCTCCATCTCGACCGGCAACGAAACGCGCAACGGGCATTTGACCGGCGATCGCTGGCTGAACGCCGCGCGCTTCCCGGCGATGACGTTTCGCTCCACCGCCGTGCGCATCACGGGCGAGCGGCGCGCGCAAGTGACGGGCGATCTCACGCTCATGGGCGTGACCGCGCCCGTGACGCTCGACGTCACGCTCAACCGCACCGGCGCCGATCCCGCCACGCAGCGCAACGCCGCCGGCTTCTCCGCGACCGGCACGCTCTCGCGTAGCGCGTTCGGGCTTCTCACCGCGCCGCAGCTGATCGGTGATGAGATCCAAATCCAGATCGAGGCGCTCGGCTTCGAAGACGCACGCTAGCTTGATCGCGCCGCCCTTCGCCTGCATCTAGCGGGCAGAGGAGCGGCGCATGGCGTATTGGCTGGTGAAGAGCGAGCCCGAGACGTGGTCCTGGGATGAACACGTCAAGAAGGGCGCCAAAGGCGATCAATGGACCGGCGTGCGCAATCATCAGGCCAAGGCGCATCTGAAGAATATGGCCAAGGGCGACCGCGTTTTCTTCTATCACTCGGGCGACGCCAAAGAGATCGTCGGCGTCTCCGAGGTTCTAAAGCCCGCTTATCCCGATCCGACCGATGAGAAGGGCGCGTTCGTGTGCGTCGATCTCAAAAGCGTCGCGCCGCTCAGAACGGCGGTGACGCTCGCCTCCATCAAAGCGGACAAGAAGCTCGCCAACATGGTGCTGGTGAAGAATTCGCGCCTCTCGGTGCAGCCGGTGACCGACGCGGAATGGACCGCCATTTCCAAGATGGGCGGCGTGAAAGCCTGAGCGTTTCGCTCATCGCGGCGGATGCGCCTCGAGAAACGGCCACACGTGGTCGAACAGCCCATCCTCGATCAGCGTGCCGTGCTCGCCGCCTTCGATGCGGACGAATTGCTTCGGCTCACGCGCGCGGGCGAAGAGTTGCTCGCCCATGTCGAACGGGATGACGCCGTCGTCCGTGCCGTGAACGATGAGGACGGGCATGTTCACGCCGCCGATAAACTCGCGCGAGAGAAACTGATCGCGCATCAGAACCGAGACCGGCGCCCACGGGTAGCGCCGCCCCGCGACATCGACAGCGGCTGTGTAAGGCGCTTCCAGAATAAGGGCGCGCGCCTCGCGCTCCGCAGCGAGCCGCACCGCAACGCCGGAGCCCAGCGAGAAACCGTTGATCACGATGTCGCGCGGCGCAACGCCTTGCGCGATCAGCCAATCGTACCCGCCGCGCGCATCGGCGTGGAAACCCGCTTCACTGGGTTCGCCCGTCGAACCGGAATAGCCGCGATAGACGACGTTCAAATAGCCGGCGCCGCGCCGCTCGATCTCCCGGATGCGGCGGCCCTCGCCTTCCGGCATGCCCGCATTGCCGAAGAAATAGAGAAAGACCGGCTGGCCTTCCTCCGGCGCCAGCCACCAGCCGATGAGCGTTTCGCCGTCCTCCGTTTCAATCGAAACCGCGTGCACGTCATCATCGCTCGGCGCCTCGATCGCGGCGTGCGGGAAATACATCATCGCGCGCTGGCTCCACCACATGAAGCCAACGACGCCCAGGAGAACCGCCGCCAGCAGCGCGAAAAGCGTGAACGCGGCGGCGCGCATCACGCGCCTTCCGCGCGGAAGGGGCGCGACAGAAGCGCGCCGATTGCTTCGTCGATGCTGAGCTTGCCGGCGAGCACGCCGTCCACCGCCGCGCAGATCGGCATCTCCACATTATGCTTCGCCGCGAGAGCAACGACAGCGGGCGCACTCGCTGCGCCTTCCGCGATCGAGCGCCGCTCCGCAAGAATCTCACTGAGCGCCCGCCCTTCGCCGAGCGCGGCGCCGAGCGAGGTGTTGCGCGAGGAGCGCGAAACGCACGTGAGGACGAGATCGCCCAAGCCGCAGAGGCCCGATAGCGTCTCCGCCCGCGCGCCGAGCGCAACGCCAAGCCGCGTCAGCTCCGCGAAGCCCCGCGTGATGAGCGCCGCGCGCGCGCCTTCGCCAAGCCCGCGACCCTCCGCGATCCCGCACGCAATGGCGATGACGTTCTTCACCGCCCCGCCGATCTCGGCGCCGATGAGGTCGTCCGTCACATAAGGCCGGAACGTCGCCAATCCGATCGCCTCGACCAAGTTCTGCGCGAGGGCCGCATTCGCGCTCGCGATCGTCGTCGCGGTCGGCAGCCCGCGCGCCACATCCTTCGCGAAGCCCGGCCCTGAAAGCACCGCGGCGTTTGCCGCCGGGATTTCCTCCGCCAGCACCTCGGTCATGAGCGCGAGCGAACTTTGCTCGATCCCCTTGGCGCAGAGCACGATGGTCTTGCCGGCCGGAACGAGCGGCGCGAGCCGCTTCAGAACCGCGCGCATGTGCTGGGCCGGCGTCACGGCCAGGATCGCGTCCGCGCCGGCCGCCTCGGCGAGATCGCTTGTCGCCCGAACCGCGGGATTGAGCGCAATCCCCGGCAGAAAGAGCGGGTTCTCATGGTCCTTGTTGATGGAATCGGCCACTTCGGGCTCAAAAGCCCACAACGTCACCGTCCGCCCTGCCGCGGCCGCCACCTGGGCGAGCGCGGTGCCCCAGGCCCCGCCCCCCAGGATGGCCGTCGATCGGATAGGGGTTGACGCCCCGCTCAAGGAACTGAATCCTTCATTGAACGTTCAGCTGTTGCAAGATAGGGTCCTTAGATGGACGAAAAGACAGCCACGCGCGACCGCATCCTCATGGCGGCGGTCAACCGCATCAAGCACTACGGCTACGGCAAGACCACCATGGCCGAGATCGCGGCGGACTGCGACATGTCCCCCGGCAACATCTATCGCTTCTTCCAAGCGAAGATCGACATCGCCGAGGCCATGGCGCGCAAACATTTCGCGGAAGAGCAAGCCGAACTCGCCGCCATAGCGCGCCGGAAGGAATGGCCCGCCGACAAGCGCCTGCGCGAAATGTTCTTCAAGCGCATGCGCGATTCCTACGCAATGTTCGAGGAAAACGACAAGATTCTTGAAGTCGCGGAGGTCCTTAATCGCGAGCGTCCGTTGTTTGCGAACGAGAACCTGGCGGCGGAACGCGTGTTTCTCTCGGCATTGCTCGAAGAAGGCGCGGATGCAGGCATTTTCGAACCGGCCGGCGACTACAATTTCATCGCAGAGATGCTGCAATCGGCGACCGTCAAGTTCGCCATTCCCCAGCTCATCTCCAAGCTCACGCTGCCCAAGCTCGAACGCGAACTCGACGGCGTGCTGAGCCTCATTCTGAACGGGCTCTACGCCCAAGGCGCAAAGCGCACGCCGGCCGCCGGCCGCGTCGTCGAGGGCGCGTCAGTCTGATCACGGTTTCGTGATCGTGAAGAATGAAGATTTCTGGATTTATTCATTGATCAACGGTCCGGCCTCTGGCATATAGGTCTCGTCAGCTTGATCCAGACGGAGACGCCGCCATGACCACCCAAGTTTCCCCCGCCGCCTTCACCGGTTTCATCCTCGCCGCCGCGCTCGTCGTCGCGCTCGCCGCCGCCCCGCTGATGAACGTCGCGGCGCAAATCATCGCCTAGCCGGACCGCCAGAGGGCGCCGCTGCCTCCCCGTTTGCGGCGCTTCCTCGTCCGGAACTGTGCAGGCGCGAGGTTTTCCACAAACCTCGCGCCTAATTTTTGCGTCATGTGGCGTAATTGCACTTAGATGCATGCCGTTCCGCATGGCTGGGCGAAACAAACGTGCCGTTACATTAACGACCGGCGCACGCCATTACCTATGACCCCGGTGTTCGCAAGTGCAGCATCGGCCCGTGAAATAGGAGGCAACGATGACCAAACTTTCGTTCGTCAGCCGCATGGCTGCGATCATCGTCGCCGTGGCTTTGGTGACCGCGGCGGCGACCCCGCTCCTGACGCTTGCAGCGCAGGTAGCGGCCTAGGCTTTCGCCCCCTTGCGCCCGGCCATATGGGTCGGGCGCAAGGCAGCGGCCGCCTCGTCGAGCGGCCATCGCGCCCGCGCCGGCGCGTCCAATCCATCACTGAATCCCGCCCGCAATCGTTCCGCGCCCGCGAGCGCGACCATCGCCGCGTTGTCCGTGCAGTGCCGGAGCGGCGGGGCGAAGAAATCGTATCCCCGGTCCTTGGCCAGCGCCTCGAGCGCGCCGCGCACCGCCTTGTTCGCCGCCACACCCCCGGCCACCACCAGCCGGCCCCGCGCGCCCCAAATCGGGTCGAACGCGCGCATCGCATTCTTCGTGCGGTCCGCGATTACGTCGAGAGCGGCCGCCTGAAACGAGGCGCAGAGATCGGCCTTGTCCTGCCGCGTCAGCGGCGAAATCGCCTGCGCCTCGCGCAAAACAGCCGTTTTGAGCCCCGCGAACGAGAAATCGCACCCGTCCCGCCCCAGCAGCGGCCGCGGCAGATCGAACCGCGCCGCATTGCCCTCCGCCGCCAGCGCCTCGACGGCCGGCCCGCCCGGAAAGCCGAGATCCAGGAGCTTCGCCACCTTGTCGAACGCTTCGCCGAGCGCGTCGTCGATCGTCGTGCCGAGGCGCGTGTAGGCCCCGAGGCCTTTGACCGCGATGAATTGGCAATGCCCGCCCGAAACCAGCAGCAGGAGATATGGAAAGGCCACGCTTTGCGAGAGCCGGGGCGACAGCGCATGGCCTTCGAGGTGGTTGACGGCGATCAGCGGCTTATCGTGCGCGAGCGCGATCGCCTTGCCGGTGACGAGCCCCACCATCACGCCGCCGATGAGGCCCGGCCCCGCCGTCGCCGCGACGCCGTCGAGCGCGTCGAACGAGAGCCCCGCATCCGCCATCGCCGCGCGGATGACGCCGTCCACCCCCTCCACATGCGCGCGCGCCGCGATCTCCGGAACGACGCCCTTGTAGGGCGCGTGATCCGCCGCCTGCGAGAGGATGACGTCGGAAAGCACGCGCGCGCCATCGTCATCGACGCGCACCACCGCGGCGGCCGTTTCGTCACAGCTCGTCTCGATGCCCAACACGGTGACCGCGCGATCCATGCGCTCAATTCCCCTCTCCCGCGCCGGCGGGGGAGGGGTTAGGGGTGGGGGTCCGTGGGCCGAAGCGCAAGAGCCGCGTTGCTGTTCTTGAGTTTGCCTGCTTTCCCTCACCCCTGCCCCTCTCCCGCTGGCGCGGGAGAGGGGTGAGAAGAAACGTGTCGAACACAAGCATCCTCTTCCGCATCGGCGCGCGCGGCTCGCCGCTCTCGCGCGCCCAGGTCGCGCGCATCCGCATGCGCCTGGCGCGGGCGAAGGGGATCGAAGAAGAGCGCATCGAATTCGTCCCCATCACCACGAGCGGGGACCGCATCCAGGACCGCGCCCTGATCGAAGCAGGCGGCAAGGGCCTCTTCACCAAGGAGCTCGATGAAGCGCTGCTCGACGGCCGCATCGATCTAGCGGTCCATTCGATGAAGGATCTGCCCTCGGAATTGCCGCCCGGGATCGTCATCGCCGGCGTGCCCGAGCGCGAAGATCCGCGCGACGCATTCATTTCCCTCCGCGTACGGACATTGGCGGACTTGCCCCATGGCGCGCGCCTCGGCAGCGCCAGCGTCCGCCGCCAGGCGCAGGCGCTGCGCGCGCGGCCCGATCTCCAATGCGGCGTGCTGCGCGGCAATGTGGAGACGCGTCTCAAGAAGCTCAAAAGCGGAGAGTTCGACGCGACCTTCCTGGCGCTCGCGGGCCTGAAGCGCCTGGGGCTCGAAGCGCACGCACAAAGCCTTGTCGATCCAAACGACATGCCGCCCGCCGCCTGCCAAGGCGCGCTCGCCATCACTACGCGCGAAGCGGATGTCGAAAACTTCCAAGCGCTGGACGATGTGAGTGCGACCATCGAAACCGCCTGTGAACGCGCCTTTCTCGGCGCGCTCGACGGCTCCTGCCGCACGCCCATCGCCGCGCTCGCGCGCAAGGGCGATAGTGCGACGCTCTCTTTCATTGGCGAAACGCTGACGCTTGACGGCAAGCAGCGCTGGCGGCGCGAAGAGACGCTGACTTTCGGCATGGATCCCGTTGCCGAAGCGCACAATCTCGGCATTCGCCTCGCGCAATCGATCATCGAAGAAGCGGGCGAAGCGCTCGTGCGCGCCTGATGCTGCGCGTTCTCGTCACCCGCGCCGAACCGCAAGCCGCGCTCACCGCCGAACGCATCCGCGCCCAGGGCGGCGAAGCGATCGTCGCGCCGGTGCTGCGCGTCGAGCCCGTGCCCGCCGATCTCAATCTCGCAGGCGCGCAGGCCCTCCTCTTCACCAGCACCAACGGCGTGCGCGCTTTCGCGCAAGTCTCGCCCGAGCGCGCGCTCCCCGCTCTTTGTGTCGGCGATGCGACGCAATTCGCCGCGCAAGAAGCGGGCTTCACGCAAACACAGTCCGCGAACGGGGACGGCGAAGCGCTCGCCAAACTTGTCATCGAAGCGCTCGATCCCAACGCCGGCGCGCTCATCCACATCGCGGGTGAAGCCATCGCCTTCGATCTCGCACAGGCGCTTGCCGCGCATGGTTTCAAGGCCGAGCGCCGCATCCTCTACCGCACAATCGCCGCCGATGCGCTGCCCAACGCAATCGCGGCGCGCCTCGGCGACTCCCCGCCCGGCTTCGACGCCATTCTTTTCCACAGCCCACGCGGCGCCGCGGTCTTTTGCGCACTGCTCGATTCGCATGCTCCGCAAGCCTTTTCCGCGCTGACGGCTGTTTGTTTGAGCCAAGACGTAGCAGCCGCAGCCGCCGCCTCGCCCTGGAAGCGAGTGCGCGTCGCCGATGCGCCGCGCGAGGATGCTTTGCTCGAAACGCTCATGAGCCTTGCAGCGCGGGAGGCTTGAGCGCGCCCCAGGCGGGGCTTACCTTCCTGCCTCCTTTGCGCCGCGGGCGAGAGGCCCGGGAAAGAAATCCCGGCGGGTTTGAAGACGGGGTCAAGAATGAGCGCGACCGATTCTTCCGAGCGCGGACGCGCCGAGCCGATAGACGTCGATTTCGAGCCGGCCGATCGCGGCCGCGCGCGCCGCGACTATCGCGCGCGCGAGGGCGTCTCGTTCGGCGCCGCGGCCTTTCTCGCATTGCTGGCCGCGATCGGCGGCGCGGCCGCCGGCGCCATCCTGCCGCGCGTGCCGGCGGTCGATGCCGCGCTGGATGACATCGTTCCCGATCAAGCCGCTGCTCCGGCTGTCGAAGCCGCCGCCGACAGCGGCCAACTCGCGGGCCTCGATCAACGCGTGCGCTCCATCGAGACCCTCGTGCAGAATCCGAGCGCGGGAGCGGCGGGCGCTGGCGGCGATCTGGCGACGCAAGCGCGCATTCGCGAACTTGAAGCGCGCCTGCAACAATTGCCGTCGAACCAAGAGGTCGCGGCCATGACGGCGGAGGTGCAGCGCCTGCAAGCCGCGCTTCCCGCCGTCGAGCAGCAATCGCGCACCGCGGGCGAAGCCGCGCGCGCCGCCTTCGCCGTCTCCGCGGCTGCGGAAGCCTCGCGCTCTTCGGGCCCCTTCGAACAATCCTATCAGGCGCTCGCAGCACTCTTGCCGGACGATCCCAACGTGCGCGCGCTCGCGCCGCTCGCGCGCACCGGCGCCCCCACGCGCATCGAATTGCGCGACAGCTTCGCGCGCTTGGAAAATGACATCATCCGCGCCGCGCGCCAGGCGCAGGCGGGCGCGGGCTTTTGGGGCCGCGTGCAAGCCGCGATGGCGCAATGGGTGACCGTGCGGCGCGAGGGCGAAGGCAATACGCCCGCCGGCATTGTCGAGCAGGCGAGCCGGCGGCTCGCCGCGGACGATCTGGCCGGCGCGGTGCGCTTGCTCGCGCGCTTGACTGGGCCCGCCGCCCGCGTGGCGCAGCCATGGCTCAACGGCGCGCGCCGCCGCTTGGAGATCGACACGCGCCTTGGCGCCATCCGCACCGAATTGTCGCGGAGAGGCTGATGCTGCGGATCGCGTTTCTCCTCATCATCGCCGTTTTCGCCGCACTCGCGGCGATGCAGGCCTCGACCGATCCTGGCGCCGTGCGCATCGAATGGGGCGGTTGGCGCATCGACACCAGCGCCTTCTTCGCGCTGCTCGCGCTCGTCGCCGCGATCGCGGTGGCGCTGCCATTGCTCCGTCTGCTGACATTCCTGATGGATGCGCCGGGCCGCATCGGCAAATCGGGCGAGCGCGCCCGCATCCGCCGCGGCCAGGAAGCGCTGGCGCTGGGTTTGATCGCCGCCGAAGCCGGCGAGTTCGACGATGCGCGCCGCCACGCGGATAAAGCCGAGGATCTCATCGAGGAGCCGCGCCTCGCGAACCTGCTGCAGGCGCGCGCCGCGGAAGTCGCGGGCGATGTCGCCGCCGCCGAGCGCGCCTATTCCGGCATGCTCTCGCACGAGGATACCGAACTCCTCGGCCGCAAAGGTCTGCTGCAGGCGGCGTTGAAGCGCGGGGACCGCACCTCCGCCATGGCGCACGCCGAAGCGGCGCTGCGCATTTCGAAAACCGCCGCGTGGCCTTTCCAATCTCTGTTCGAACTCAAAGTGCAGGCCGCCGATTGGGACGGCGCCGTCGATGCGCTTGAGCAGGGCGAGAAGCGCCGCCTTGTCGAAGATCGCATCGCGCGCCGACGCCGCGCCGTGTTGCTCACAGCCGCCGCCGCCAAAGCCGATCGCGAACGCCGCGGCGAAAAAGCCTCCGACATGGCGCAGAAGGCCGTGCGCATGTCCCCGGGTTTCGCGCCCGCCGCCGCGCTCGCGGCGCGCCTGCTTGTGATGGAAGGCAAGGATGAGCGCGCCGCGTCCATCCTCGAAGAAGCGTGGGAGAACGGCCCCCACCCCGCCATCGCGCATGCTTACCGCGATCTCAAGACAGGCGAGAGCGTCGTCGCGCGCGCGCAACGCATGCAAACGCTTATCGACAAGCGCCGCGACAGCCGCGAGAGCCGCATCCTTGCCGCCGAGATCGCCATGGAGCGCCGCGATTGGGACGGCGCACAGGCCGCGCTAGAGGACGCTTACCGCGAATTTCCCTCCTCGCGCATTTGCTCGCTCTTCGCGCGCGTCGCGCAAGGCCGCGGCGACGAGAACGCGGCGCGCACCTGGATGACGCAAGCCGCCGCGGCGCCGCGCGAACCCGATTGGTCCGATCTCGATCCGGAAGGCCCCGCCTTCATGTACGACGACACGGATTGGGCGCGGCTCGTTTATGTTTATGGCGATGCGGGCCAGCTCATCCATCCGCGCCTGGACCGCGGCGCCGACGTGAGCCAGGGCTCGCTGCTGGCGCTCCCGCCCGCGTCGGATGCGCCCGCGCCCACGCCGCCGCACGACACCATCGTCGAAGCGCGCGCTTAAGCGTCCGCTGGCACAGCCTCGGGCGGCGCGCGCCCATCGAGCACGGCGCGCAGATGATCCATATCCACGCCGCGCTCCCAGCGTGAGACGACGATTGTCGCCACCGCATTGCCGATGAAGTTGGTGAGCGCGCGGCATTCGCTCATGAAGCGGTCTATGCCCAGAATGATCGCCATGCCGACGAGCGGGATTGTCGGCACCACTTGCAGCGTCGCCGCGAGCGTGATGAAGCCCGCGCCCGTCACGCCGGCCGCGCCCTTCGATGAAATCATCGCCACCAGCAGCAGCAATATCTGCTGCTCCAACGAGAGCGGGGTGTTCGTCGCCTGCGCGATGAAAAGCGCCGCGAGCGTCATGTAGATGTTCGTGCCGTCGAGATTGAACGAATAGCCCGCCGGCACCACGAGCCCCACGATCGGCTTCGGGCATCCCGCGCGCTCGAGTTTCTGGATGAGCAGCGGCAGCGCCGATTCCGACGAGCTCGTCCCCAGCACGAGCAGCAGCTCTTCCTTCAAGTAAGCGATCAACTTGAAAATAGAGAAACCCACCACCGCCGCGATGAGGCCCAGCACAACGATGATGAAAAGGAGCGACGTGATGTAGAACGTCGCCACCAGCCCCGCGAGCCCGAGCAAGGTGTCGAGCCCATAGCGCCCGATCGTGAACGCCATCGCGCCGAACGCCCCGATGGGCGCCGCGTACATCACGAAGCGCACCAGCATGAAAACGACATCGGCGAGCGACTTGATGAAATCCTTCACCGGCTTCGAGCGCTCGCCCATCACCGCGAGCGCGACGCCCGTGAGGATAGAGATGAAGAGCACTTGCAGGATCTGCCCTTCGGTGAAGGCGCTGACGAACGTGTCGGGAATGATGTCGAGCAGGAATGCCGTAATCGATTGGTCGTGCGCGGCCTGCGCGTAATTCGCAACCGCGGAGGCGTCGAGCGTGCCGGGATCGATGTTCATGCCGTCGCCTGGGCGAACGACGTTCGCGACGATGAGCCCGACGATCAGCGCAAACGTCGAGACGACGAGGAAATATCCCAGCGCCTTCGCGCCGATCCGCCCCACGCCTTCGAGGCTCGCCATGCCCGCAATGCCGGAGACGACCGTCACGAAGATGACGGGCGCGATGATCATTTTGACGAGCTTGATGAAGCCGTCGCCCAGCGGACGCAGGCTCGCGCCCGTCTCCGGCCAGAGCACGCCGACGAGCACGCCGAGCGCGACGCCGATCAGCACCTGGACGTAGAGAATCCGGTAAAATGGCCGCTTGGCCGCCGGCGCGTCCGCCATCGCCCCTCCCAGGCGCCGGACCTTGCGGCGCCGCCCCGCCTTCTGTATCAACCCGGCTCCCCGAACGGGCAAGCCGCCTTAGCTCAGCCGGTAGAGCGGCGCATTCGTAATGCGTAGGTCAGGTGTTCGAGTCACCTAGGCGGCACCATTCATCCCATGATTCATGTGGTCGGCTTAGCCGCCCGGCGGTTTCCATCGCCGGCGCCCTTGCGCGCAATGGCACAATGAAGAGCGGCCGGACGGGCGGCGCCGGGCGACCGCTCTTCAACCCGGTCTACGCAGCGGCGCGGATTTTCCGGCCCTGGATGAAATCCAATACGTCGGCGTTGAACTCGTCCGCGTTCGTTGCGGCGAAGCCGTGGCAGCCGCCCTTGTAGATTTTGAGTACGCCTTGCTTCAGGAGCTTGACGCTCTTCAAAGCTGACGCGGCGATCGGGACGATCTGATCGTCATCGCCGTGGGCGACGAGAACGGGGATGTCGATCTTCTTCAGATCCTCCGAGTAATCGACCTCGGAGAATTCGTGGATGCAATCGAGCTGGCCTTTGATGCCGCCGAGCAAGCCTTGGAGGCGGAAGCTCTCGCGCTGCCCCTCGCTCACCTTCGCGCCATCGCGGTTGTAGCCGTAAAATGGCATGGTGAGATCGTAGTAGAATTGCGCGCGATCGTTGCGCGTGCCGGCGCGGATGCCGTCAAACGCTTCGATGGGCGTGCCTTCCGGGTTGTCCGGCGTTTTCAACATCAGCGGCGGCACGGCGCCCAGGAGCACAGCCTTCGCCACGCGCTTCGTTCCATAGCGGCCGAGATAGTGCGCAACCTCGCCGCCGCCCGTCGAGTGCCCAACCATCACGAGGTTGGTGAGATCGAGCGTCTCGATCAGCCCGGAAAGATCCTCCGCGTACTGGTCCATATGATTGCCCTCCCACGTTTGGGTGGAGCGGCCATGGCTGCGGCGATCATGGGCGATGACGCGAAAGCCCTGCTCACCGAAGAAGACCAATTGCTTGTCCCAATCGTCGCTGGAGAGCGGCCAGCCGTGGGAGAAAAGAATGGGCTGCGCGGCTTTGGGGCCCCAATCCTTGTAGAAGATTTGGGCGCCGTCCTTGGCGGTCACGTACGGCATATCATTGCTCCTTTCCTTCGTCCCCACTTAGGCGGCTTGCGATTTGAGCGGCGTCACGTTCGATTGGCGCTGATTGCGCTCGGCCCAGGCGAGCGCGAAATCGGCGACCTCTTCCCAGCCGGGCTCAGCGCAGAGGTAGTGCGAGCGATCCTCATAGACGTGGAGTTCGGTCAGGGACTTGGCGCGCTTCTGCTTGCTGAAGATCGCGCGCGTCATGCTCGCGGGCGCGATGAGATCAATGCCGCCGCCGATCAGCAGCAAGGGCGCGCGCGTCTTGCTCGCCCATGTGATCGCCCCGGCGCCGCCGGAGAGAACGCCATCCCAATAGACCTTGCCGGCCGTCGGAACGACGTAGCGGGCGAAGTGCTCGTCCACGGACTCGCGCGGGAGACCGTTGGCGAACCGCTCGGCGAAGAACTTCTTGGTCATGGAGACGACCTTGCCGCCGCTCAGCGGATCGCCGAGCACGGGCAGCGCGGAGATCACCGCGTCGAGCGGCAGGCCGACCCCGGGCGTCGGCGCGGGATCGATGGCGACGCCGGCCACGCCCAAGCCGCGATCGAGCAAATGCTGCGTGAAGACGCCGCCCGCCGAGTGGCCGATGATGATCGGCTCTTCCGGCAGCGCGCGGATGATGCGCTCATAGTGCGCGACGATTTCCTTGGGGCCGTATTTCGTGAGTTCGCGGCGGGGATTGGCCTTGAGATCGACGGGATCGCCCTCATCGCCCGGCCAATCGGGCGCGATGACCGTGTAGCCGCGCGCTTCGAAGCGCGTCTTCCAATGCTCCCAGGCCTTCGAGTTCAGCCAGGCGCCGTGCACGAGAACGATGGTCTTGGTCATGGGAGGGGCTCCTTCTTCCCGATGACGCATCCTGCGCCTCAAAGCCCCGCCGCGGCCATTCTACATCGGGCTGACGCGCTTCATACTTACGTATGAGCAGGGATCGCGGCCGCGGGCAGCGTGAACGAAAAAGAAGCGCCGCCTGCATCGCTATTGCGCGCTTCGATGGCGCCGCCATAGCTTTCGAGGATGGAACGGCAGATCGGAAGCCCGAGGCCCAGGCCGCCGCTCTTCGTCGTGAAGAAGCTCTCGAAGAGGCGCGCGGCGCTGGCGGGATCGACGCCGGGGCCGGTATCCTCGATGCTGACGTTCACAAGGCCATCGCCCACGCGTGAGCGGATCATCATGCGGCGCGCTTCGGCGCCGGCCATCGCTTGCATCGCATTGACGGCGAGATTGACGATGACTTGCTGGAGCTGAATGCGATCGGCGCGTACTGGCGGGAGATCCTTTGCGAGGTCGAGCGAGAGCGTCACGCCTTGGCCCTGCAGCTCGTGCGCGAGAAAGAGCATCGCTTCCTCGATCACGTTGTTGACGGAGACCAGCGCAGGCTCCGGCGTGCGATGACCCGCCATGGCGCGCACGCGTGCGATCACGTCCGCTGCGCGCTGGGCGTCCGCTATGATCCGCTCCGTCAGGGCGCGCACTTCGCCGACATCGGGTTCGGGGCGATCGAGCCAGCGCAGACCGGCCGAGGCGTTCGTGGCGATGGCGGCAAGCGGCTGGTTGACCTCGTGGGCGATGGAGGCGGTCAACTCGCCCAGCATGGAGACGCGCGCGGCGTGGGCGAACTCGGCCTGGACCTGCCGCAACATTTGCTGCGCCCGGACGCGTTCGGAAATATCGATGACGCCGATGAGCAACTTGCCCGCCGCCACACTCTCCGGCGCGAAGCAGGCGGTGAAAAGCGCCTCGAACCTCTCGCCGCTCAGCTTGCGGAGCTTGCACTCGGCGGCATAGCTCGACTTGCCCGATACGGCCGCGATCACGCTCGCGGCGTACACGTGGTTGCTTTCATCGGGCCAATAGACATCGAGCGATTGGAGGAGTTCGGCCTTGTCGCCCTTTCCAAAGAGCGTGACGGTTTGTTCGTTGACGTCCAACACGCGGGTTGCGCGCATCATGGCGCGCACGAACTCAGGATTGGCTGCAAAGTAAGCGGCGAAATCTGCGACGCCTTCTTTTCTCAAGCCCCTCAGCATGGCGCCGACGGGCGAGAAATCGAGCTCCCAGAAGGAAGCCGCCATGGCTTGGAAGAGATTGCGATAGCGATACTCGCTCTCGCGCAGCGCCTGCTCGGCGGTTTGGCCCGAATGATCGACGCCGCTCATCATCGACCCCCTATCGCAGCGCCGCCTAGCGCGCCAGCGCGCGCTCCAAGCACTCGATGAGCGCTTCGGCCGCGAAGGGCTTCTTCAGCACGCAGAGCGCACCGCTGGCGCGCGCACGGGTTTCGATCTCCGCTTCGGTCCTGGCAGTGATCATAATGACAGGCGCGGTGCAGCCCGCAGCTGCGAGCCGCTCCTTCATCTCGATCCCGGAAAGGCCGGGCATCTGGATGTCGGCGACGATGGCGGCGCATTGCCCGGTCTTGCCCGCTTCAAGAAAATCCTCGGCGGAGGCGTAGCCCGCCGCGCGATGCCCGAGCGAGCGCACCAATCCGACCAGAGCGGCGCGCAGCGAGTCATCGTCATCGACGATGGCGATAAGTCTCTCCTGGGACACGCCGGGCAGTCTGGGCCACGCGGAGCGCCGCTCAAATTATACGCAGGTGTTATGCGCTGTCCGGCCGCAGCCCCAGCGCTTCGGCCATGCGGACGAGATCGGCGAGCGTCCGGGCGCCCATTTTCCGCATCGCCGCGCCGCGATGAATCTTCACAGTGATTTCGCTCAGATTGAGATCACCGGCGACTTGCTTGTTCATCTTCCCAGCGGCGACGAGCGCCATCACCTGCCGCTCGCGCGGGCTGAGCGCGGCATAGGCCGATCTCAGCGCATCGAGTTTGCCTGTTTCGGCGCGCCGCGCCGCATCACGCGCGAGCGCGGCGGAGACGGCGTCCAGCATTTCCTGATCGCGGAAGGGCTTGGCGAGGAAATCGATCGCGCCCGCTTTCATAGCGCGGACACTCATCGGGATATCCCCGTGGCCTGTCATCAGCACCGCAGGGAGGCGCACGCCCAGCTCCTCCAGCCGCTGCTGAAAATCGAGACCGCTCATGCCCGGCATGCGCACATCCAGCACGAGGCAGCCTGGCGCTTCGGGCGGCGGGGGCGCCGCCATGAACGCGGCGACAGAGTCGTATTGGCGCGCGGCCAGTCCCGTCGAGCGGAAGAGGCTGTCGAGGGCGCCGCGCAGGGAGACGTCATCGTCGATGATGTGCACCACCGGCTCAACCATCGCAGTCACACTAGCCCTTCCCTTCCTGCGCGCGACTATACCTTGATATGATTGAGGCCGCGCAAGCGGCGCGGGAGGTGTGCGATGGCCCAGGTGGAGACAAACGTGACCCGCGCCGACCCGATCCTAGCGCCGACGCGCGAGCAGCTCATCCATGCGCTCTATGAGGCGGCCGAACTCGAGCACAATCTCATGTGCACCTACCTCTACGCCGCCTTCAGCTTGAAGGACGAGAGCGACGGATTGAGCGCGGAAGAAACAGCGGCGGTGGCGCGTTGGCGGCGCGCGATCATCGATGTCGCGATCGATGAGATGGGCCACCTCGCGGCGGTGTGGAACATCACCGCGGCGCTGGGCGGGAGCCCTGCCTTCGGGCGCGACAACTTTCCGCTCGATCCCGGCGGATTGCCGGGCGGCGTCGTCGTCAAGCTCGCGCCCTTCAACTTGGAGGTGCTGCAGCATTTTATTCATCTCGAGCGCCCTGAAGGATCGGACGAACCGGACGGCGCTGGGTTCGAGCACGTCTCGTTCAGGCGCGGCGCGCCGAAGCCGCGGCTGACGCCGATGGCGATCGACTACGAGACGGTCGGGCAATTTTATCAAACCATGCAGATGGTGCTCAATTTCATGGCCGAGCGGCTGGGCGAGAAGGATCTTTTCTGCGGCGATCCCGCGCTCCAGCTCTCGCCGAACGAAATCGATCTCAACGGCGCAAAGCCCGTGCTCTGTTCGAAGACCGCGATCGCAGCGTGCGCGGCGATCGTCACGGAGGGTGAAGGCGCGAGCGCCGAAAGCGCGAACTCGCACTATTGCCGCTTCCGAACGATCCGAGACGAGTACCAAGAGATCTTGGCACGGAATCCGAGTTTCACGCCGGCGCACCCGGCCGCGGTCAATCCGGTTTTGCGCCGCCCGCCGATCGCGGAGGGCCGCGTCTGGCTCGAAGATGAAGCCTCCGCCGCGATCGTGGATGTCGCAAACGCCGCCTATCAAACCATGTTGCGGCTCATCGCCTATTCCTATGCCGTGCCAGGCCCGAGCGCGGAGAAAAGCCTCGCCGTCGATCTCGGCATCGATCTGATGAAAGCGATGACGCTCTTGGGCGAAAGCGCCGCGCGCCGCCCGGCGGGGCCGTCGAACGAGGGATGCAATGCGGGCATGTCGTTCACGGCGCTGCGCGACTCGGCGCCCCTCCAACGCGGCGCCAGCGCGCGGCGCTTCTTCACCGAGCGCATGAACGAACTCGCGCGGTACGCCGCGCGGCTCGATCAGGAAGACCAGCGCGTGGCGCGCGCAACGGGTTTGCTGAAAACGCTCGCGGTTCGCGCGCAGCGCTTCACGGAGATGAGCGACGCCGCGCGGGCGCCGGCTGTCGCCGCGGCGGCGGCGGCGCATCCCGCGCCGCCGACGACTTTGGTCGATGGCGCCGAAGTGGTCGAAGGCGAAAAAGTTCAGATCACATTCAACGGCAAACTCTGCATCCACTCGCGCTTTTGCGTGACAGGCGCGCCGAAGGTGTTTCTCGCCAACGTGCAAGGCCCGTGGATTCATCCCGACGACATGGACGCGGAAGAATTGATGTCGGTTGCGCGAGAGTGCCCGTCGGGCGCCATTCAATACCGGCGCAAGGACGGCGGGCGCGAAGAACAAGCGCCGCCTGTCAATCTCATCTCGATCCGCGAGGCGGGCCCCTACGGCTTTCGCGGCGATCTGCGGCTCGACGGCAAGCCCATCGGCTATCGCGCCACGCTCTGCCGGTGCGGGGCTTCGAAGAACAAGCCGTTCTGCGACGGGTCCCACCATGACGCGCACTTCGACGCCTCGGGCGAGCCGCCGACGGGCGACAAGACCGACATGCTCGCCGTGCGCGACGGGCCGGTCGAGGTCGCGCCGCAAACGGACGGCCCGCTCATGGTGCGCGGCAATCTCGAAATCATCTCCGGCACGGGCCGCGTCGTGGCGCGCATGCAGGCGGCGCGGCTTTGCCGCTGCGGGCATTCGAACACGAAGCCGTTCTGCGATGGCACGCATGCCAAGATCGGATTCAAGTCCGGCTGACCGCCGATCGCGCGATCAGCGATTTATTGCGAACTGTACATTCAACGCCGCAAGTCTTGCATCGTCGATCGCTGTTGCACCGGCGCACAGCGCGCGCGTGCGACAACAAACGTTCATCGCAGCATCATCAAACCTTCCGACTGCACCCCTAGTGGAATGAACGCGCGCGAAAAACGCCGCGCAGTGGGGGACTCTGATGTTGAAGCCGAAACTGAGCGGCGGCGCCGCTCTGACCGTTTTGTCGTTCGCGCTTTCCGGCGCTTTTACAGGCGCTTTTGCGCAAGACACGTCGTCTTCGCTGCGCGGAACGGTGACAGATGACGCCGGCGCGCCCATCGCGGGCGCGGAAGTCGTCATCACCCACGGCCCCAGCGGCACGCGCTCCGTCGAGCGCACGGGCGCCGACGGCGTTTTCGATGCGCGCGGACTTCGTGTCGGCGGGCCCTATTCCGTGACCTTCTCCGCCGCGGACTATACGGGCGAGACTGTACAAAATGTCTTCTTGAATCTTGGGCAAACAGCACGGTTGAATGTCGATCTCGAAGCCTCGATGGGCGAGATCGTCGTCGTCGCGGCGCCGCCCGGGCGAGGCATGGGCCCAGGCGCCACGCGCTACGACGCCAATGACATCAATGCGATTGCGGCGGTCCGGCGCGACATCCGCGACATCGCGCGCCGCGATCCGCGCGTGACGCTCGACGTCACAAATCAAAACCAGGCCGCGCCGCAAATCGCCGGCAACAACAACCGCTTCAACACCCTGACGGTGGACGGCGTCGCCTTCGAGGACGATTTCGGCCTCAATGCCTCCGGCCTGCCGACGCAGCGTTCACCGATCACGCTGGAAGCCATCGAACAGCTCACGATTTCGACCACGCCCTTCGACGTCACGAACGGCCAATTCCTCGGCGGCGCGATCAATGTCGTCACGCGCGGCGGGGGCGCCGATTTCCGCGGATCGCTGAGCTACCAGATGGGCGACAGCGAGCACCTCGCCGCCTCGCGCGTGCCGGTTCTGCGCCTCCCCGGCGAGCCGCAGCGCGAGACAGGCGTCGATTTCTCCAACGAAACCTGGGTCGCGACACTCTCCGGCCCGATCGTTCCGGACCGGCTCTTCTTCTTCGTCTCCTACGAAGACTTCTCAGGCGACTTCGCCAATCTGCTTGGCCCGGTCGCGGACGATCCGAACGATCCGGTTTACTTTCAAACGCCGGCCGGCGTCTTCGACAACGAGGTCTCGACCGTCCTTTCGACGTTGAGCAGCGTTTACGGATACGACAGCGCGGGGCTTGCGCAGTCGTTCGACGAGCTCGACGAAAAGCTCTTTATCCGCTTCGACTGGAACATCACGGACGACCATCGCGCGGTGCTGACTTACACCGACGCAACGACGGTCGATCCGCGCACCGGCAGTTCCGGCAACCATTCCGGCTCGGGCAACACGCTCTCGCTGCGCGACAACTTCTACAACACCAACGAAGAGGTCGGCACCACAGCCCTCATCGTTTACAGCGACTGGACAGACAGTTTCTCGACCGAGTTCGCCGTTTCCTGGCGCGAGAAGATCAACGACCAGGCGCCCGTCGCCGGACCGGAGACCGGGCAGTTCGACATCTGCACGGCCATCGACATCACAGCCAATCCCGCCCGCTCCTGCGCCAGCAGCGATGGGCGCCTCTTCGCCGGCACGGATCCCTCGCGCCAAGCCAACGCGCTCGAAACGTCGGGGTACAATGTGCGCCTCACCGGCCAGTACACGCTGGGCGCTCACCAGCTGCTGGCAGGCGTCGAGTACGATCGCCAGGACATCTTGAACGTCTTCATCCAGAACGCCGAAGGCAGCTGGGTTTTCCGGTCGCTCGACGCGTTCGCAGCGCGGGACGCCTTTTCCGTGAGCTTCCAGGCCGCGTGCCTGCCGGGCGCGGGCGGCCTGCCGGACGCGACAACCTGCACCTCGGACGAGAGTGTCGCGGCCGCCGATTGGGGCTTCGACACTTGGTCCCTCTATTTGCAGGACACGTGGGACATCACCGACACGCTGACGCTCACCGCGGGCCTTCGCTACGACACCTACACCAGCGACGGCGTCACGTTCGAGAACCCGGTATTCGTTGCGCGCAACGGCTTCTCCAATGCGCAGCAGCTCGAGAATCTCGATCTCGTCTCGCCGCGCTTGAGCCTCGAATGGCGCCCGAGCGAACCGCTGCGCTTCTATGCTGGCACGGGCCTCTTCGGCGGCGGCGCGCCTAATGTGTGGCTCTCCAACAACTACCAGAACGACGGCCTGCGCATTCTCTCGGTCAGCTTCAACCGATCGAACGCCAACGCGGCGGGGATCGGCATCTTGAACAACGCCGACATCCTCGATGAATCCCAACTGCTCGACTATCTGCGCGACCCCGCGAACGGGATCGTCGTTTCCGACAGCGTCACCATCAATGCGCTCGATCCCGATTTCGAAGTGCCCTCGACTTGGCGCTACGTGCTGGGCGGCGAGGCGCGCGTCTCCCCCTGGGAAGGACATACGTTCCGCGCACGCGCGGAAGTGATGTACGCGCAGGTCGAGAACGCGCTCACCTACGTCGATCTCCGCCTCGAGCAGCCCGGCGCGCGCTCGACGGAGACATTCGTTGACGGGCGCCCGGTCTTCCTGCGCACGAGCACGGGGCGCGATCTCGTTCTCACCAACACCGGCGAAGGCGACGCGACCGTCGTCACCGTCGATTTCGGCTGGGAGATGGAGAACGGACTCACCTTCGATCTCGGATACGCCTATCAGGACGCGACCGAGGTCAATCCGATGACGTCCTCGGTCGCCAACTCGAACTTCACCAACCGCGCCGTCTTCGATCCAAACGACGAAGAGAATTCGCGCTCCAATTACGAGACCGAAGACCGCTTCACCTTCGGCGCGACATGGCGGCGCGAGTTCGTGCCAGGCTTCCAGACGCTTTTCTCGCTCTTCGGCGAACACCGCTCCGGCACCCCGTTCAGCTACACCTTTTTCGACGTGAACAACGGCACAGCGACACAGGTGAGCGCGGCGGGCTTCTCCGCGCGAGGCTTGATGTACGTGCCGACCGGGCCGAGCGATCCTAACGTCTCGTACCAGGCCTCCGGCTCGCAGACCGCCGATCAAGCCCGCGATCTCCTGGAGCAAATCATCAATTCATCGGTGCTCGCCGGCTATCGCGGCACCTACGCGGCGCGCAACATCGGCACATCGCCCGACATCACCACGTTTGATTTCCGGTTCAGCCAAGAGCTGCCTGGCTTCTTCGACGGCCACCGCTCGATCTTCTTCTTCGACATCGAGAATGTGGGCAATCTGATCAATCCCGATTGGGGCCTGATCGAATACCCATCCTTCCCGCGCACCGCGACTGTCGCGGACGTCGTGCGGGGGCCGCAGAACGCGGACGGCGAATACACCTATATCTACCGGAACGTGCGCGAGCCCGGCTTCGATCAATGTCCGGAGGTCAACAATTGCCGCGCGGCCGGCTTCTGGCAGATCCAAGTCGGCCTTCGCTACCAGTTCTGAGCCGCAGGCTCGGATCCCTCGCAAACCTCCCAACTCAAAAGGGCGGCCACGGCCGCTCTTTTTTTTGCGAACGGCGCCATGGACTAAGCCCCCAAGCTCACCTTGATCTCCAGCGCCGACAGCGCGGTTGTGCGCATGCGCGTGCGCTCAGCTTGAAGCTCAGCGCCGGTGAGCAGTTTCGCTTCGCGCACCCGCCGCTCCTCTCCCTCGAACAGGGGATCGGCCTTGCGCCGCCGCTCCGGCCCGAAATAGCCGGGCGCATCGACAAACGTCGCGGGGGCGGCGACCGCGCGCGCGACATGACGGCAAATGTCGCTGGCGCGGAAAGGCGCGGCGATGAAGCTGTTCGCGCCCGCATCGAGCGCGGTTTTCACGCGCGATTTGTGCGAGAGCGCCGCGATCATGACGATCGGCGCGAAAGGATCGGGCGACGTGTCCTTCGCGCGCACCCCCGCGATGATCTCGGCGAAGCCATCGTCCGCGCGCGTCCAGTTGAGCAGCACGACGTCGCGTCCGATGATGAGATCCTTGGTGAGCATCGCCAGCCCATCCGCCACCGAGAATTTCGTCACGCCGGCGCCGCGCAGGATGGATTTCTGCATGATCGCGAAATGGCCGGCTGGATCGACGATCGCGATCGAAAGCGCCGGCCAGTTGACGCCCATCGGCGGCTATCCGGCCGCGAAGAGCCGGTCGATCTCATCCTGATCGACCCCCTCGCCCGGCAGAGCGGGGCCGTTCAGCAGCACATCGCCCGTGGGTTCAGGCGCGGGCGCCTCTTCGCCCGCATCGCCCAGAAGAACCGAAAGGCCCGCGAGCTTGTCCTCCAGCGTCAGCAGCGTCTCGACCACTTTGGTGATGCGTTGGCCCGTCAAATCCTGAAATGCGCACGCTTCAAGCACCGCGAGGCATTTCGTCTCCACGGCGGCGCGATACGCCGCCAATTCCGCCGCTTCGAGCTCCAGAATTTCATCGACGGCCGCCATGATCTGATTGGCCGCGCTTTCAGTCGTCTCCACGATCGCGCCCATTTCGTTCATCGCGGAAGGCAAGCGATGGACGCGCATGTCGTTCGGATGCAGCTCCGCGATCGCTTTGCGTACAGCGATCACGTATTTGAGCAGGGTCTCGCGTTCGTCCGTATTCGGATGAGGATCGCTCATGTTCAGAACTCGCCCAAAACGGCGGCGATCTTCTGTTTGAGAACCGCCTGCGTGAACGGCTTGATGATGTAATTGTTGACGCCCGCCTGGCGCGCCGCGACGACGTTCTCCGTGCGCGCCTCCGCTGTCACCATGATGAAGGGGAGCTTCGCCGTTTGCGGCGTCGCGCGCACCTTTTTGAGCAGATCGAGCCCGGTGACGGGCTGCATGTTCCAATCGGAAATGACGAGCCCATATTGCTTGCCGCAGATCATGTCGTAGGCGGACTTGCCGTCCGTGGCTTCGTCGATGTTGCGGAAGCCAAGCTGCTCCAGGAGGCTGCGCACAATGCGCAGCATGGTCTTGTAATCGTCGACGATAAGGATCGCGAGATCGCGCCCGACAGCCATGAACCGCCCCCCGAATTTCTACCCCAGGTAGCATGTGCGCGGTTAACACGCCTTTAAGTAGGCATCGGCTCTTCTGACTCGCGCACAGATTGTGCGCGAGGGAGCGCCTGAGCCGCGATGGACGACATCCTCCGCGATTTCCTTTCGGAAGCGAACGAAAGCATCGACGCGCTCGACCGCGCCCTCGTGCGCTTCGAGCGCGAGCCGGAGGATCCCGAGCTTCTCTCGGAAATCTTCCGCGTCATGCACACGATCAAGGGCACGTGCGGCTTTCTTGGCCTCGCGCGCCTCGCCGCGGTTGCGCATGCGGGCGAAAATATCCTCGGGCAGTTTCGCGACGGCGCGCTCACGCCCACGCAAGATTCCGTCTCCGCGATCCTCGAAGCGGTCGATCTCATCAAATCGCTGCTCGCGCAGCTTGAGGCGCAAGGCGGCGAGCCCGCCGGCGATGATAGCGCCCTCATCGCGCGCCTGAACGCCGTCACGCACGAAGAGGCGCCAAGCGCGCCCCCCGCCGCATCGAACGAACCGCTCGCAGCGCGCCTGGGCGGCCTCTCCACGATCGATTGCGCCGTCGAGATCGCGCTCAAGAACGCGAAGGCAAAGCCCGAAGGCCTGCGCTTTGAGGCCGTGCAAGAGGACGCGCTGCACGCCGCCGTGCGCGATGCGGCCTGGAGCGCGATCTCCGGCGATCCTGGCCAGACGCTCGGCGCGGCGCTTGGCGCGCTCGGCCTCTCGCGCGCCGAGGATGCAACGATCGTCGTCGCCTTTCTGCGCGACGCGCTGGCGGAGCTTGGAACCGACGCCGCATCCATCGCGGAGACTGAAAAACTTCTGAACCCCGCGCCCGCGGAGCCAAAGGCCGCCGCCGGCGCAAGCACGGCCGCGGCCCAGCCCTCCGCCATCGCGGCGCAAACGATCCGCGTGCAGGTAGAATCGCTCGAACAGTTGATGAATGTCGCGAGCGAGTTGGTGCTCATCCGCAATCAGCTTCTGCAAACCTTGCGCGCGCAGCCCGAAAGCCCGTTCGCCGGGCCGCTCCAGCGCCTCAATCATGTGACGACCGAGTTGCAGGAAAGCGTGATGACCACGCGCATGCAGCCGATCGGCGCCGCGTGGGCCAAGCTGCCGCGCCTCGCGCGCGATCTGGCGTTGGAGCTCAACAAACGCATCGAAGTGGTGATGCAAGGCGGCGAGACCGAGCTCGATCGCCAAGTGCTGGAACTCATCAAGGATCCGCTCACGCACATGATCCGCAACGCCGCGGATCACGGCCTCGAAAGCCCGGGCGAACGCGCCAAAGCCGGCAAGCCGGAGACGGGCCGGATCCTCTTGTCCGCTCGCCACGAGGGCAGCCACATCGTCATCGAAGTCGGCGATGACGGCCGCGGCCTCCTCTGCTCCAAGCTGCGCGCCAAGGCGCTCGCGCAAAATCTCATCACGCCCGCCGAGGCCGAAAGCCTCTCCGACGCAAAGATTCAGCAGCTCATCTTCCATCCGGGTTTTTCCACCGCCGCGCAGATCACCGGCGTTTCCGGCCGCGGCGTCGGCATGGATGTGGTGCGCACGAATATCGAGAAGATCGGCGGCACGGTCGAGCTTTCCTCCGTCGAAGGCCG
Organism: Hyphomonadaceae bacterium; assembly: GCA_050246475.1. Classification (GTDB taxonomy): domain Bacteria; phylum Pseudomonadota; class Alphaproteobacteria; order Caulobacterales; family Aquidulcibacteraceae; genus CADEEL01. The sequence goes on from JBFWVZ010000002.1 coordinate 588,755, forward strand.
CGGCACGCGTTTCACCATCCGCATCCCCCTGACGCTCACCATCGTCTCCGCGTTGATCGTCGATTGCTGCGGCGAGCGCTTCGCCATGCCGCAATCGAGCGTCGTGGAGCTTGTCGGCGTCGGCGGCGGCTCGGGCCGCGAGATCGAGGATGTGAACGGCGCGCCCGTCCTGCGCCTGCGCGATCGCCTGCTGCCGCTCATCTCACTGCAGGAAATGATGCGTCTTGAGCCTAATGCGCGCGACGACGAGCGCTCCATCCTCGTCACGCGCGTCGGCGCCTTCAGCTACGGCATCATCGTCGATCGCGTGTTCGACACCGAGGAGATCGTGGTGAAGCCCGCCGCGAGCGCGCTGCGCGCCATTCCATTCTATTCCGGCGCGACCATCCTTGGGGACGGCGCCGTCATCATGATCCTCGATCCCAAGGGCATCGCTTCGCAAATCGGCTCGATCGAAGCGAGCGAAGCGGACGATGCGATCCGCGAAGCCAAACCGCGCGAGGACGTCACCCAGCTCCTCATCGTGCGCGGCGGCGCCAATGCGTTGAAGGCCACGCCGCTGCAACTCGTCTCCCGCATCGAGGAAGTCTCCGCCGCGAGCGTCGAGCACGCCGACGGCCGCCCCGTCCTGCAGTATCGCGATCGGCTGATGCCGCTCGTGGCGTTGGACGGCGCCGCCGATTTCCCGCAGGGCGCGACGCGCCCCGTCATCGTGTTCGACAACGAGGAGCGCGCCATCGGCCTCGTCGTCGATGAGATCGTGGACGTGGTGGAGGCGCCGCTCAAGCAGGAGTTCAGGCCGGGCGCGCCCGGCGCCCTGGGCAGCCTCGTCGTCGCCGATCGCGTCACCGACATCATCGACATCGCGCACTATTGGCGCCTCGCCGCGCTCGACGCCGCCCCTGCCGCGAAGAATGAGCAAGCAGCCAAGAAGCGCGCGCTCATCGTCGACCCAAGCCCCTTCCAACGCAATCTCGTCTCCCCGCTCCTCGCGCTCGCGGGCTTCGAGGTCGCCAGTGCGGAGAGCGCGAGCGCCGCCGCCGCCCTCATCGAGCGCGGAGAAACATTCGACGTCATCCTCTCCGATGCGGCGCTCGGCGAACGCGACGCTTTTGTCGGCGCGCCCGCACCCGTCATCGGCCTTTACGACGATCCGCTGGCCATCCGCCAAAGCGATGCGGCGGGCTTTGCGCAAATGGCTTGCCGCTTCGATCGCGACGCACTCATCGCCACGCTCGAAAGCGTCACCAAGAGGAGCGCCGCATGAGCGCGTTGACGATCCCGCCCACATCGCCTGTCGAACTCGTCGCGATGAGCGCGGGCGGCGCGCATTTCGGCGTGCCCGTGATGCGCGTGCGCGATGTGCTCGATACCCCGGTCATCTATCCCGTGCCGCTCGCGCCCGCCGCGATCGTCGGCTCGATCAATCTGCGCGGCCGCATCGTCACCGCCATCGATCTGCGCACGCGCCTTGGCATGCCTGCGCGTGAACAAGGCGGCCGTTGCATGAGCGTCATCGTGGAGCGCGCGAAAGAGCCCGCGGGCGAACCCTACGCGCTCCTTGTCGATGAAGTCGGCGAAGTCCTGACGCTCCCGCCTTCGGCCTTCGATCCTAACCCCGTCACACTCTCGAAGGATTGGGCAAGCGTCTGCTTGGGCCTTTTCCGGCGCGAGAAGAGCTTGCTGCTGCTGCTTGACGTCGATCCGCTGCTCGAAAGCGTTCAGACCGCCGAACGCCGCGCCGCCTAGGCGATCTTGGCTTGGCGCGCCTGCACCGGGCGGAAAAGCCCACGCTCGCCGCCCGCCGCTTCGAACTTATCGGAAACGCCGATCACACTGTCAGCGCTGCCGAGAAAGAGGAAGCCGTCGCCCGCGAGCTGGCGCGCGATGAGATCGAGCGCGCGCGCTTTCGTCGGCGCGTCGAAATAGATGAGGACGTTGCGGCAGAAGACGATGTCGAACGTCCCCAGATGCGCCGCCGGCTCGATGAGATTGTGCAGCCGGAATTGCACCATGCGCTTCAGACTCTCGTTTACCTGAAAGCGCGTTGCGTCCAGCGGGTGGAAGTGCCGGTGTTTCCTTTCAGGGGAGAGCCCGCGCTTCATCTCGAAATCCGTGAAGATGCCCGTGCGCGCGCGCTCAACGATCGGCGCCGAGATATCCGTGCCGACGATATCCCAGCGCCAGCCCGCCGTGTGCGCGAGCGTTTCGGAAAGCTGCATCGCGATCGAATACGGCTCCTGCCCGCTGGAGCACGCCGCGCTCCAGATGCGCAACACCTTCTTGGCCGCCCGCGCCCGCATCAGTTCCGGCAGCGCGATGCGCGTCAGCTGCTCGAACGGCTTCTCGTCCCGGAAGAAGAGCGATTCGTGCGTCACCATCGCTTCGATCACCGCCGCGACGATGTTCTCGCGCGGCTTTTCGCGAAGCGCCGTCATCAATTCGATCACACTCCTGAAGCCAAGCCTCTGCGCCACCGGGCTCAAGCGCGAGCCGACGAGGTAGAGCTTGTCGCTCGTCAGCGCCATGCCGGCGCGCTCCTGCAACAGCTTCTGCAGCGCGAGGAAATCCGCGTTGCCGATCATGCGGCCATCGCATCGGCGAGATAGACCGCGGCGTCATCGAGCGAAAGCTGCCCCATCGCGCGCCCCGTGCGGATCGCCGCCCCCGGCATGCCCCACACGACGCTTGTGGCTTCGTCCTGCGCGAAGAAATGCCCGCCCGCATCCGCGACCGCGACGCACCCCTCCGCGCCGTCGCGTCCCATGCCGGTGAGCACGCACGCGAGCAAGCCCGCGCCATAGACGCGCGCGAGACTGCGAAGCATCGGATCGGCCGCCGGCTTGCAAAAATTCTCAGGCGCCTCGTCGGACAAGCGGATCACCACGCGTGCGCCCAGGCGCTCCGCCAGCATGTGCTTGCCGCCCGGCGCGACATAGATGCGCCCCGGCTCAACCATCATCCCCTCGCCGCCCTCGCACGCGCGCGCGCCGCTCACATCGCCCAATTGCTCCGCCAGCATCGCCGTGAAGCTTGCCGGCATGTGCTGCGTAATGAAGACAGGCGTGCGAATCCGCCCCTTCGCGCGCGTGAACACTTTCAGCAACGCCGGCGGCCCGCCCGTGGACGCCGCGATCGCCACCGCCGCAGGCTTCAATTTTTTGAGCCCGGCGCTCACCGCAGGCGCTGCCTTCACGCGCCGGCGCGAGCGCGCATGCGCTTTGATCTTCGCGCGCAACTCGTCGAGAAACGCAGGCAGCGCGCTTGCACCGTCGGCCGCATCCGGCTTGGGCACATAATCAGCCGCGCCGAGCTGCAGCGCGCGCAAACTCATCCCCGCATGGCGGCGCGTGAGCGCGGAAGCCATGATGACGGACGCCTCCGGATGCGCCGCCAGAATCTGCGGCAGCGCCTCAAGCCCGTTCATCACCGGCATCTCGACGTCGAGCAGCACGACATCCGGGTGAAGCGCCTTCATCAGCGTTAGCGCGGAGCGCCCATCCGCCGCCGAGCCGATCACGCGGATCTCGGGATCGTCCGCGATGCCCTTCGCGATCAGCCCGCGCACCACCGCGGAATCGTCCACCACGAACACATCGACGGGCGCCATCGCCGCGACCCCTCAGCGGTTCACGAACCGCTCGATCGTATGGCGCAACTCCTCAGACTGCCGCGACAGTTCGTTGGATGCCTGCAGCAGATCGCCCGAGGCGGCGCTCGATTGATGCGCCGCATCCGAGACGCCGCTGATATTGGCCGAAACCTGGCTCGTCCCATCCGCCGCCTGCGCGACATTGACGGCGATCTCGCGCGTGGCGGTCGATTGTTCCTCCACCGCGCCGGCGATCGCCGTGGCGATCTCGGCGACCTTGCGGATCGTCTCCGCGATGCTTTGAATCGCGCCCACGGAGGTCGCTGTCGCCGCCTGCATGGCCGAGACTTGCGAGGAGATTTCGTCCGTCGCCTTCGCGGTTTGATCCGAGAGGCTCTTCACTTCGGAGGCGACCACCGCAAAGCCCTTGCCCGCTTCACCCGCGCGCGCCGCCTCGATCGTGGCGTTGAGCGCGAGGAGCTTCGTCTGCCCCGCGATGTTGTTGATGAGCGTGACGACATTGCCGATCTTCTGCGCCGCATCCGCGAGCCCCTGCACGGAAACGCTTGTGCGATCCGCCTCCGCGACCGCGCGCTGCGTGACGGAATTGGATTCCGCCACCTGCCGCGCGATTTCCGAAATGGAGGCCGAAAGCTCCTCGCCCGCCGCTGAAACCGTCTGCACGTTCGCTGACGCAAGCTCGGCCGCGGACGAAACCTCCGAAGAACGCCGCGTCGTCTCTTCCGCCATGCGCGCCATCGATTCCGCCGTCGCGCGCATTTCGGTGGAGGCCGAGGCCACGATGTCGGCGATCTCCTTCACGCGGAACGCGATGTTCATCTGGTCGGTGATGTCGGTCGCGAATTTGACGACCTTGAACGGCTTGCCGTTGCCGTCGAGGATCGGATTGTAGCTCGCTTGAATCCAAATCTCGCGCCCGCCCTTGCCGATGCGCTTGTATTGTCCCGCATCGTATTCCCCGCGCCCGAGCTTATCCCAGAACGCGCGATACTCCGCCGATGCGCGCAGTTCTGGCGGCGCGAACATCGAGTGGTGCTGGCCTCGAACCTCCTCCAGTGAATAGCCGACCGTCTTCAGGAAATTCTCGTTCGCGCCGAGAATTTTTCCTTCGAGCGTAAACTCGATGATCGCTTGCGAGCGGTTGAGCGCCGCCAAGCTCCCCGCGTTCGAACGCGCCTGCGTCACGTTCTCCCATTCGAGCACGTTGCCGACATAGGCGCGGTTCTCATCGAACACGCCGCTTACATTGAGCGCGAACTTCAAATCCCCGATCGTGATGTCGGTCTTGTAAGGCAGCCGCGACGGATCGTTGAGCAGCGCGCGCTGATGCGCCGGGTTCGTGTGGAACATGTCGATGCACGTGCCCACGATGGCGTCGGGATTGAAGCTCGGCCAATTGGCGCGGAACGCGGCCGCGTTCTCCGTGAAGAGCTTCTTCGTCGCGTCGTTGACGTACATCACCTTGAGATCGCGATCGACCATCATCATCGCGACCGAGGCGCCCGAGAACGCCGCACTCTTGAAGAGCGATTCCCGCCGTGCGGCCTCGGCTGCCGTGATGTCGGTCGCGTACTTGACGACCTTCATCGGCCGCCCGTTCGCATCCATGATCGGATTGTAGGAAGCCTGAATCCAGATCTCGCGCCCATCCTTGGCGACGCGGCGATACTTGCCCGCGTCGTATTCGCCGCGCCCGAGCTTCTCCCAGAACGCGCGATAGGCCGCGCTCGCCCTTTCCTCCGGCGCCACGAACATCGAATGATGCTGCCCGCGGATTTCCTCGAGCGAATAGCCGAGCGTCTTCAGGAAGTTCTCGTTCGCGTTCAAAATCCGCCCGTCGAGCGAGAACGCGATCATGGCCTGCGATTTGGAGATCGCTTGGATCTGGCCTTCGAAATCGGCGGTGCGCTTGCGCTGCTCCGTGATGTCGGTCGCGAATTTGACGACGCGGACTGGCCTGCCGGCCTCGTCGAACACCGGATTGTACGTCGCTTGAATCCAGATTTCGCGCCCGCCCTTCGCGATGCGTTTGTACTGGCCGGAATCATACTCGCCGCGCGCCAGCTTCTCCCAGAACGCGCGATACTCGGCGCTCGAGCGATACGCGGGCTCCACGAACATCGCGTGGTGCTGGCCGAGAATCTCCTCCGCGCTGTAGCCGAGCGCGGCGAGGAAATTGTCGTTCGCGGAGAGAATTCGTCCGTCCAAGGAGAATTCGATCACCGCCTGCGAACGGTTGATCGCCGCGACGATGCCGCCGCTCTCCTGCGCGCGCGCCGCGCCCGGCGCGGCCGTCTTCAGCATCGTCACGGATCCGAAACGGGACAAGGCGCTACCTCCGGCTATGCAACCGGTGCGAGTAACACCCGATTTCCGTTAACTAAAGGTAGCGGCGTGGCGCTGGCACAACCATTACGTGCCGTATGTAACCGCGAGATCGCCTACGCCCGCCACTGCGCCGGCGAGCGCGTCGCCGCGCACGACCGGCCCCACGCCAGAAGGCGTCCCGGTGAAAATGAGATCGCCCGCGCGGAGATGATAGAAGCGCGACAGCGCCGCCACGATCTCTTCGGGAGACCAGATCATGTCCGAGAGATCGCCGCGCTGCTTCTCCACGAAGTTGACGGCGAGCGTGATCGCGCCGGCGCGCGGATGCCCGATAGCGGAAGCAGGCGCGATCTCGGAGAGAACCGCACTCTCTTCGAACGATTTGCCGAGATCCCACGGCTGCTTCTTTTCGCGCGACGCATTCTGCAAATCGCGCCGCGTCATATCGAGCCCGCAGGCATAGCCCCAGATCGCATCGCGCGCGTCCGCAGCCTCGATCTCGAACGCATCCGCCCCAAGCGCCAGCACCAGCTCCATCTCGTGATGCAAGTTCGCCGTGCCCGGCGGATAGGCAATCGTCGCGCCACTTGGCGCGAGCGAATCCGTCGCCTTGGTGAAGAAGAAGGGCGGCTCGCGATCGTTGCCGCCCATTTCGCGCGCGTGCTCTGCGTAATTGCGCCCGACGCAGAAAATCCGCCGCACCGGATAGCGCCCGCCCCCGCGCACCGCGACGGAGGGAAAGTCCGGCGCGGGAAACACAAATGCGCTCATGCCTGTTGCTCCGAAGCGCCGCTGCGCCGCGCGAAGAGATAAAGCGGCAGCGTCAGCGCGAAAATCGCCGCCGCATAAATGAGCTGGCCGGGATCGCTCGCCGCGATCGCCCAGACGCAGAACGCCGCCGCCAGCACGGAAAGCGTCCGCCAGCCCCACTGCCCCGGCGCGCGCGCACTCAAACGCCAAAGCGCCGCGCAGCAATAGGCGTAGATCACGAGGAAGAGCACCGTCGCTACATTGATCAGGATCGAAAACTGCGCCCCGAGCGTCGGCGACAGCGACAAAAGATGCGACGCCGTCATCAGCGCCGCGACGATCAGGATGTTCTTGCGTGGAGCGAGGCTCCCGCTCTTTTCCAGAAACCACACGGGAAAGACGCGTGTCTCCGCGGCGCTGCGCGCGGATTCCGCCGTCGCCAAAATCCACCCGGACAACGCCCCCGATGCGCGCAGCACGGCGCACACCGCGACGAGCGCGGATGCGCCCACGCCCACGACGCGCGCAACCGCATCCGCGAAGGGCGCCGAGGACGCCGCAAGCTGCGAAGCAGGCATGAGCCCCATGAGCGCCGCGCACCCCGCGACATAGATCGCGGCCGTCAGCGCCACGCCGCCGATCACCGCGATCGGCACATTGCGCTCGGGACTGCGCACGACGGCGGCGCACACAGCCGCGCTCTCCAGGCCGAGGAACGCCCAGAAGATCGAGACGAACATCGCCGGCACGACCGCGGCGTCGCTGCGCCCGCTGACGTTCCAAGATTCCATGAACACCTGCGCGTCGAAGCGCACCGCGCCGAGCGCAATCGCGATGGCGATGGGAACGATCCCGATCGCCAGCGTCAGGCCCTGGAATTGCGCCACCCGCCGCGCGCCGAAGAAATTGAGCGCCGTCAGCACCCACAGGATCGCCAGCGTCGTCGCCGCGCCTGCCCCGCGCAATGCAGGAAAGAGCGCGCCCAGATAGCCCGCCGCCGCGACCGCGATGGCCACATTCCCGATCCATCCGCCCGTCCAATAAAAGAAGGTCGTTTGGAAGCTGGCGAACGGCCCAAGCCCGGCGCGCACCTGCGCGATCATGCCGTGCGCTTCGCTCCGTACACGGAAGAGCCCGGCAAAGACGAGCGCCAGCAGCATCGCCGCGGCGCCCGAAACGGCCCACCCGACGAGACTCACCGAGCCGAACGCCGCCAACGTCGCGGGCAAGAGATAGATGCCCGAGCCGATCATGTTGCCCGCGACCAGCATGGTCGCCGTCAATGGCCCAAGCGCTTGGCTCTTCATGCGCGGCCGGTGCGTGCGCAGCTCATGGGCGAACCCTTATCCGCGTGGATTGCGCGACGCCAGGGCTGCTTTTCGCGACGAGCGGGCGTGGCGCGCCCCGCGCCCCCGGCCTAGAAGCGAAGCCTCGCTTTCGGAGCTTTCATGCGCCCTTCTTTGCCGCGCGCTCTGCGCGCCTTCGCACTCATCGCCGTTCTCGCCGCCGCCGGCCCGGCCGTCGCGCAGCGTCAATGGATCGACGATTATACGCGAGTCTCGCGCTATGAGATCGAGGTGGCGCCAAACGCGGAGGGCGGCACGTTCACCGGCACCGTGCGCGCGCACTTCTCAAACACCGTGGAGATGGCGACGCTCACTCTGAACGCGCTCGACATGCAGTTCTCCCGCGCGACCATCGACGGGCGCCCCGCGGCCGTGACGTTCGATGAGAATGCGCAAACCGCGACGCTCACGCCCGCGCGCCCCATCCGCCCCGGCAATCACCGCGTCGAGATCGCTTATTCGGGGCGCATCTATGACGAGGCCTACGGCCTCTTCCGCGTCACCTATCAGGACGAGCGCGGCGAGCAGCGCATGCTCGCCACGCAATTCGAGCCGGGCGATGCGCGCCGTTTCGCGCCGATGTGGGATCAACCCAACCGCCGCGCGGTCTTTCAAGTGACGGTCGATGTGCCGGCAGGGCAAAACGCTGTCGGCAACATGCCCGTCGAGCGCACGACGCGGCTTTCCGGCGGCGCGCAGCGCATCCGTTTCCAGCCGACGCCCTCGATGCCGAGCTATCTCCTGTTCCTTGCCGTCGGGGACATCGAGCGCATCTCGATGGATGTGGACGGAGTCGATCTGGGCGTCGTCACGCGCCGTGGGCAAAGCGAACGCGGGCGCGTCGCGCTCGAATACGGCGCGGAATCGCTGCGGTGGTTCACCCAGTATTTCGGCATCCGCTATCCGCTTCCGAAGCTCGACATGATCGCGGTCCCCGGCGCGGGCGGCTTCGGCGCCATGGAGAATTGGGGCGCCATTCTCTATTTCGACCAATATCTCCTGCTCGACGCGGAGGCCTCCTCGGAGGCGGACCGCCGCAACGTCTTCGGCATCGTCGCGCACGAGATCGCGCACCAATGGTTCGGCAATCTCGTCACCATGGCGTGGTGGGACGATCTCTGGCTCAACGAAGGCTTCGCCTCCTGGATGGCCGCGAAAGCCGCCGAGGCGCTGCATCCGAACTGGTCGCCCTGGCTCGATGTGCTGACGGATTCGACCGCCTCTGCGATGGCGCTCGATTCCCGCGCCGGCACCCATCCCGTTGTGCAGACCGTCAACACCATCGACGAAGCCAACCTCGCGTTCGACGCCATCACCTACGACAAGGGCCTCTCCGTCATCCGCATGCTGGAAGCCTATGTGGGCGAAGAGAATTGGCGCAACGGCGTGCGCGCTTATTTGAACGGACACTTGTACGGCAACGCAGCCACCGTGGATCTCTGGCGCGCCATTCAGGCCGCCTCCGGCCAGCCCGTGCTTGAAATCGCGCGCAGCTTCACGCGCCAGAACGGCTTCCCCATCCTCACGGCGAGCGGCGAGAATTGCGGAACGAGCGGCCGCGTCGCGCTTACGCAGACGCGCTTCGCCATGGACGACGCCTCCCGCACCGGCGAGCGTTGGGAGATCCCGGTGATGGCGCGCCGCGTCGGCGGCGAGACGGTGCGCGCCGTGCTGCCCGCGCAGCCGAGCGCCGCGATGGACGTACCCGGCGCGTGCGACACCGCCTACATCCTCAACACCGGCCAAACCGGCTTCTTCCGCGTGCTCTACGATCGCTCGAATTTCACGCGCCTCGCCCAAGCGCTGCCACGCCTCGATTCCGTCGATCAACTCGGCCTCTTGACCGATTACTGGGCCTTCGGCCGCAGCGGCCATGCGCCCTTCACCGATTATCTGGAGCTCGTCAGCCGCATTCCCGAGAACGCCGACGCCTATATCGCGCTCGACACCGCAGGCTCCATGCGCGCGTTCGCGAACTACGCGCGCGGGCGCCCAAGCGAAGAAGTCGTGCGCGCCTATGGCCGGCGCGTGCTCACGCCCTTCCTCAGTCGCGTCGGTTGGGAGACGCGCGCCAACGAAGCGCCCAACGATGCGCTCTTGAGAAGCACGCTCATCATCGCCTTGGGCGAATTGGGCGATGGCGCCGTCATCGAGGAAGCGCGCCGGCGCGTAGCGGCCTCCGCCGCGAACCCGCAGGCGCTTCCCGCCGCCATCCGCAACGCCGTGCTCACAGTCTATGCGCAGAACGCAACGCCGGCGCACTATGACGATCTCCTCGCCCGCGTCCGCGCCGCGCAGGATTTCGTCGAACAGCGGCGCTTGTGGAACATCATCGCGCTCGCGCGCGATCCCGCGCTCGCGCAGCGCACGCTGCAACTGACGCTTGGCGAGACGATCCCACGCCAAATCCGCACGCAGGTCATCCAGAACGTGGCCTCGACGCATCCGCGCTTGGCCTGGGATTTCCTGGTCGCCAACCGCGCCGCGATCGAGACGCTGCTCGATCCGCTGCAGCGGCTTGAATATCCCCCAGGAATCGCCGCCGTCAGCGCCGATCCCGCCATCGCGGCGGAGCTAGAAGCCTATGCGCGCGATTTCCCCGCGGGCGCGCAGCCCACGGTGCAAGGCGCGGTCGCGCAGATCACGCTCCGCGCGCAAACCGTGCGCGAGCGCATGCCCGCCGTCGAAGCCTGGATCGCCGCGCGTTAACCACGATGGGCTGACGAAATTCCGCTTTAAGCGTGCGGGGGGCCTTGTGCTTCGCCGCGCGGAGGCGGAACATCATCGTCCCTGACGGCCGAAGGCTGCGGGCAATTTCGGCGGCCTCCGCCGCGGGCGATCGCCGCCGCCATGGATGGTGGAGGTGTTGATGGCCGCCCGCAAGACAGACAAGGTTCGCGCGATCGCTGTAGTCGGCCCGACTGGGTCGGGCAAAACAGCATTGATCAAAGCGTTGGAATCCGCCGCATCAGGGCGCGACGGCCAAGCGGGAGAGCCCGCGGGCCAATCCACTGAATTGAACATCGTCTCCATCGAATTCATGGACGATCGCTACGCCCTCATCGACACGCCCGGCGGCGTCGATTTCCAGGCCGAAGCCGATTTCGCCCTGCCCGCCATCGATCTGGCCCTCGTTGTGGCTGATCCCGAGCCGGATAAAGCCGGCCTCCTGCATCCGTTTCTGAAAGAGATCGAACGCCTGGGCATCCCCCGGGCGTTGTTCGTCAATAAGATCGACACCGCGCACGGGCGCGTGCGCGATCTCCTGGAAGCGCTGCAACCAGTCAGTTCGATCCCGCTCGTCGCGCGCCAGATTCCGATCTGGAAAGACGAGAAGGTCCAGGGCTTCGTCGATTTGGCGCTCGAGCGCGCCTTCATCTACCAGCCGGGCAAGCCCTCAGAACGCATCGACATCCCCGCCGATCTCGCCGAACGCGAAGTCGAAGCGCGCTTCCATATGCTGGAGCAGCTCGCCGATCACGACGACGCGCTGATGGAGCAATTGCTGAGCGACGTGACGCCGAGCCAGGATTCCGTCTTCGCCGATCTCGTGCGCGAGACGAAGGAAGGCCTGATCGCGCCCGTCTTCTTCGGTTGTGCGACCCAGGGCTTCGGCGTGCGCCGCTTGCTCAAGGCGCTCCGCCACGACACGCCCGAGCCTGAAGCCGCCGCCGCCCGCTTGGGGCTTGAAGGCCCCGGCGCCTACGTGATGAAGATTTCCCACGCGGGCCAAGCCGGCAAACTCGCTTACGCACGCGCGTTCGGCGGCGCGTTGTCGGACGGCGTCGAGTTCGCGTTGTCGGACGGCAATCGCGGCCGCGCCGGCGCCCTCTTCGCCGTCAACGGCGCGCAAACCAAGAAGGTCTCGAAAGTTGATGAGGGCGACGTGCTCGCGATCGGCAAGCTCGATCCCGTCGCCGCGGGCGACGTTCTCTCAACGGGCGCTTCCTCGCCGGAAGCGCGCGTCGCGCCGTTGCCGCGCTTCCCCGTCTATCAGCTCGCCATCGCTACTAAGGATCGGAAAGACGATGTCCGTCTCTCCGGCGCGCTGACGAAACTGGCGGAGGAAGATCCCGGCCTCGCCATCCATCACGATCAGGACAGCCACGAGATCGTGCTGCACGGCCAAGGAGATTCGCATCTCCGCATCGTGCTCGATCGCTTGCGCAAGCGCTTCAATGTCGATGTCTCAACCGCGCGGCCCTCGACGCCCTACAAGGAGACGATCCGCAAAAGCGCCACCCAACGCGGCCGGCACAAGAAGCAAACCGGCGGCCACGGCCAGTTCGGCGATTGCGTCATCGAAGTGCGCCCGCTCGCGCGCGGCGAAGGCTTCCAATTCGTCGATAAGATCACCGGCGGCGCCATTCCGCGCCAATGGATTCCGGCGGTCGAGGACGGCGTGAAGGACGCGATGGAAAAAGGCCCGCTCGGCCACCCGGTCGTCGATGTCGCGGTCAACCTGATCGACGGCAGCTATCACACGGTCGATTCCTCGGAAATGGCGTTCCGGACAGCCGGGCGCATCGGCATGAGCGAAGCTCTGGCCGCGTGCGATCCCGTTCTCTTGGAGCCGATCGAGAAGCTCACGATCTTCACCCCCAATTCCGGCACGCCGCGCATCAATTCCGCGGTGTCGAGCCGCAACGGGCAGATTCTGGGCTTCGAGGCGCGCGCCGATTGGCCGGGCTGGGACAAGATTGAAGTCTATCTTCCGCATGCGGAGCGTCAGGACTTCATCACCGAGCTCCGCTCGATGACGCAGGGCCTCGCCACCTTCGAAAGCACGTTCGATCACATGGTTGAAGTCACCGGGCGGCGCGCCGAGGACGTGCAGAAGAAGACGGCGGCAAAGAACGCGGCTTGATCGTCTCCCCTCTCCCGCGCCAGCGGGAGAGGGGCCGGGGGTGAGGGCATCGCAAAACTTGCCGATTCTCACGCACCGGCCTTGCCTCACCCAACCCTCTCCCGCTGGCGCGGGAGAGGGCTTTTGTTACGCAGCGTGCTTTGCGCTTTCGCTCAAACCGCACTAGCTCCCGCACATGGATTTTGACGTTGACGTCCTCATCGCCGGCGCGGGCGTGGCGGGCCTATCCGCCGCCTGCGCGCTGGCGAGGCGCGGGAAGAGCGTCATCGTCGTTGAGCGCGAAGCCCGCATCGGCCAAGGCGTCTCATCGCGCAATTCCGAAGTCATCCACGCCGGCATCCACTATCCGCCGGGATCGCTGAAAGCCCGCCTCTGCCTCGAAGGCCGCCGCGCGCTCTACGATTTCCTCCCCGCGCACGGCGTCGCGTTCGACAAATGCGAGAAACTGATCGTCGCCACGGAAGAAAGCGAAGTCCTTGGCGTCGAGGGCCTGCATCAGCGCGGCGTGGAGAACGGCGTTGAAGGCATGCGCATGCTCTCCGCCGCCGAAGCCAAGGCGCTCGAGCCCGAACTTCACTGCGCCGCAGCGCTCCTCTCTTCCGAGAGCGGCATCATGGACGCACACGGCTTTCTCCTGGCGTTGCAGGGCGAGATTGAGAGCGCTGGCGGCGCGATCGCCCTCAATGCGCCTTTCGAAGGCGCAACGCCGCTTGCCGAAGGTTTCGCAATCCGCATCGGCGGCGAAAGCCCAATGAGCTTGAACGCGCGCCAACTCGTCATCGCCGCGGGCCTCGGCGCGCAAGTCTGCGCGCGTTCAATCGAGGGCTTCCCAGCGGCGCACATCCCCCCGCTTCACTTCGGCAAGGGCAATTATTTCGCGCTCTCGGGCCGCGCCCCGTTCAAGCGCCTGATCTACCCCCCGCCCATCCCCGGCGCGCTCGGCATCCACTACAAGCGCGACCTGGGCGGGCGCGCGCACTTCGGCCCCGATCTCGAATATGTGGAGCATGAGGATTATCGCGTGAACGAAGGCCGCATCGGCTTCTTCTACGATACCGTCCGCCGCTTCTGGCCCGCGCTGCCCGATGGCGCGCTCTCCCCCGACTACGCCGGCATCCGCCCGAAGCTCCACGGCGCGGGCGAACCGCAGGACGATTTCGTGCTGATGGGATCGTCCGTGCACGGATTGCCAGGCCTCGTGGCGCATTTCGGCATCGAAAGCCCTGGCCTCACCGCGTCGCTCGCCATCGGCGAAGAAACCGCGCGTATGCTCGAAAGCGAAACCTGATGTGGTGGAAGGGCGGCGTCCTCTATCAGATCTATCCGCGCAGCTTCAAAGACGCGTCGGGCGACGGCGTCGGCGATCTCAAAGGCATCATCGAGAAGCTCGATTACGTCGCAAGTCTCGGCGTCGACGGCATCTGGCTTTCGCCCTTCTTCACCTCGCCGATGAAGGATTTCGGCTACGACGTCGCGAACTACACCGATGTCGATCCGCTGTTCGGCACGCTCGCGGATTTCGATGCGCTTCTGGCGCGCGCCCACGCGCTTGGCCTCAAAGTCATCATCGATCAGGTCTATTCGCACTCATCGGACGAGCACCCGTGGTTCAAGGAAAGCCGCCAAAGCCGCGACAATCCGAAAGCCGATTGGTACGTCTGGGCCGACGCGAAGCCGGACGGCTCGCCGCCCAACAATTGGCAAGGCATGTTCGGCGGAACCGCGTGGGAGTGGGACGCGCGCCGGCGCCAATATTATCTGCACAATTTTCTGATCGAGCAGCCCGATCTCAACGTCCGCAATCCCGATGTTCAAGATGCGCTCTTGAACGTCGCGCGTTTCTGGCTCGATCGCGGCGTCGATGGGTTTCGCCTCGATGTCGTGAATTTCTTCGTCCAGGACGCGCAGCTCAGGGACAATCCCGCGATCCCGCACGCCAAGCCGCCGGCCCGCCCTCTCCAATTCCAACGCCATCTCTACGATCGCTCCCAGCCCGAAACGCTCGATTTCATCGCCCGCCTGCGCGCGCTAACCGACAGCTACGACGCGCGCATGATGGTCGGCGAAATCGAGGATGAGGAGCCGCTGCGGCGCCAGCTTGAATACACCGACGGCCCCAATCGTCTGCATACGGCCTATTCCTTCTTCCTGCTGCGCATCCGCGAAGCAACGCCCGCCGCCTTCATCGCGGCGATGCAAGGCTGGGAGGACGCGCAAGGCTGGCCCTCCTGGAGCCTCTCCAATCACGACGTGCCGCGCTTCGCCTCCCGCCTTGCGGGCGACGATCCCGGGCGCGTGCGCCAACTCATGGCGATCCTTTTGTCGTTGCGCGGCACGATCTTTCTCTATCAGGGCGATGAACTGGGCCTCCCCGACGCGCACGTGCCCTTCGAAAAACTCCGCGACCCAGAAGCGATCCGCTTCTGGCCCAAGGGCGTCGGGCGCGACGGCGCGCGCACGCCGATGCCATGGTCCGTGGACGGAGGGTTTTCCCGATCTTCCGAATCCTGGCTCCCCATCGATCCGCGCCACACGCAAATCTCCGCCGACGCGCAAGAGAACGAGCCAAACTCCATGCTCGCTTTCACGCGCGGCCTCATCGCGCTGCGCAGCAAGCTTGCCGCGCTCCGCGAAGGCGCATGGCGCGCGCTTGAAGCGCCTGCGCACATCCTCGCCTACGAACGCGCGACGCAAGATGAGCGCGTGCTGTGCATCTTCAACATGAGCGGCGCGCCCGCGCGCTTCACGCACGATCTCTTTGCCGATTCCGCCCTCCTCCCCACCGGCCTAGCCGCCAAGTTCGAGAACGGCGCGCTCGATCTCGAAGCATGGGGCGGCGCGTGGCTGCTCCTCCCTGGCGTAAGCTAGAGGCTTCTGCTTTGATCGGGCGTTCGCGGGAGGGAATCATCATGACGACGCTGCAATCCGCCGCTCTTGGCGCGCTCATTCTGCTTGGCGGCTGTTCGAGCCTCCCCTTCGCCGGGGGTGAGGAAGCGCCGGCGCGCCCCGCATGCGCGGCGCAAAGCGTGACGGTCTATTTTCAGCCGGACAGCGAGGCGCTTCCTGCAACGGCGCAGCCGATCGTGCGCCAAGCCGTCGAGATCGTGGAGGCCTGCCGCGCGCAAGGCGGCGATCTGGTGATGGCCACGATCCATGCATTCCCGGATGAAGGCGAAACCGGCGAGCAGGCCGAACGCGCCGCCGTCAGCCGCGCCGAGACGGTGCTGCGCGGGCTGATCGAAGCCGGCATGCCGGCCGATCGCGTGCGTGGAATCTATGCGCCGAACGCGCCGGAGAACGCCCCCGATCAGGTCATGCGCCGCCGCGCGGACATCGCACTGGAAATGCGCTAGGCACGGCGAATAGCCTCGCGCGCGCCGCATTGGCGCCGCGAACGCAAGGCCCCGTCGCTTCGGGCAGAACAAGAGGGAATCGCATGAGAGCCGCCGTCATCTTCGCCGCCCTGGCCTTGAGCGCATGCGGCGGCGGGCCGAGCCGCGGCCCCGTTGGCGCGCCGCCGCCGACGCAAACGATCGCGCCCGAAGCGATGCTCTATTACGAGTTCGACGCCAACCGCGACCGCATCGTCGAACGCGCGGAGCTCGAGGCCGGCATCGGCGCGGCATGGAGCGAAGCGGCCGGCGATCAAGCCGCGATCGGCCAGCTCGCGATCCGCGAATGGCTGCATCGCGTGCTGGGCGCGGACGGCTTCGCGTTTTCTCCCACGAGCTTCGACGCCGATTTCAACGGCACCGTAACGCGCGAGGAATTCGCCGCCGAACTCAACGAGAGCTTCGATCGTCTGGATTCGGACAATGACGGACGCCTGACGCGCGCCGAGTTCGTCTCGCGGCGCGGGCGCGTCGATCCGGCCATGCCGCCGCCGCAGCGCAACGACAATCAGCAGCCGCCTGGCGCGCCCCCGCCCGGAAGGTGATAGAAGAGCCGCCTAGATACCAAGGGTGGAGGCGGCCATGCGGTTCGTTGCGTCATTGATCGCGGCGTTTTTGTTGATCGCGCCCGCCCACGCGCAGCAACAACAATGGGCCGCGGCTTATGTCGATTGGCCCTTCGCGCAAGCAACGCCCTCCGGCGCCGGGCTCGAACAGGATGTCTGGGCGCCGCAGATCGCGCGCGCCTCCTTCTTCACGATCAATTGGACTTTCGCGGGCGGAGACGGCGCCTATCTCGGCCTGCAAAGCAACGCGGCCGGCGCCGGCAATGCGCGCTTCTCCGTCTGGAACGCGACGGAGACACGCAACGGTAACTGCCGCCCGTTCGACGGCGAGGGCGTGGGGCGCACCTGCGAACTCCCGCTCGCCATCGCGCCCGATCGCTTCTATCGCCTGCGCCTCGTGCGCACCGCGCCGGGCTGGTGGGCGGGGCGCGTCCAATGGCGCGAAGCGAACGGGA
This sequence comes from Hyphomonadaceae bacterium, assembly GCA_050246475.1. GTDB lineage: Bacteria > Pseudomonadota > Alphaproteobacteria > Caulobacterales > Aquidulcibacteraceae > CADEEL01. The sequence goes on from JBFWVZ010000002.1 coordinate 606,072, forward strand.
CGCTCCGTGAACGGACGATCGGCGAAATCCGCGCCGCCTCCGGCGATCCGCTGATCGATCCGGCCGGCATTCACAATTTCAGCGAGTATTGGGGAAACGCCGCGGCGCAGTGCGGCGGCGTTTCGCTCTCCGCCGCAATCTTCGCGCCGCCAACGCTGGTCGATGCGCGCGGGCGCCGCACGCTCGCATCCGCCGGAAACGGCACCCGGCCGGAGGGCAATCTCTGCCGGCGCGGGAGCGAAAGCCAAGGCGCCATCGCCACCCACACGACCCTGCGCGTCGGCGCACAAACCGCCATCGCCCTAACGCTCGGCGGCACGCCCGAAGCCAATGCCGCCCTCGCCGCGCGCCTGCGCACGCAACGCCCGCCCGCGCGGCCTTAAAGCCGCTGGCGAGCGCCGCCATTCATTGCTTCGTCACGCCCGAGGCGCTAGAGACTGGCCCCCGCGAAAAGCACTCGTAGCTCAGCTGGATAGAGCGCTGCCCTCCGAAGGCAGAGGTCACAGGTTCGAATCCTGTCGGGTGCGCCAGCCCAAACTCACAATATTCGATGTGCTCGGCGATTATTGGCGCGGCGTGCGGGCGCGCCTAGAACATCTGCCATGCGCCTCACGCTTCTCCTCCTCGCTTGGCTCACGCTTCCGCTCTCCGCCTGCGCGCAAACCACGCCCGCCGCGCGCGGCGACGGCCCCGCGCTCTGGCGCATCGCCGATGCGGACAGTGAAATCTGGCTCTTCGGCACGGTGCACATTCTGCCGCCCGATCTTCAATGGCGCACGCAACGCATCAACGATGCTTTCGCGTCCGCTGATACGCTCGTGCTGGAGACGGACACATCCGGCGCCAATGCGGAGCGCCTGCGCGCGCTCTTCCTCGAACGCGGCATGGATCGTTCGGGGGAGACGCTCTCTTCGCGCTTGAGCGCGGCGGAGAATGCGCGCCTCGAACGCGTCGCGCGCGAGCTCGGGCTCAACGTCGCGGCGATGCAGCCGATGCGCCCCTGGTTCGCGGCGATGCAGCTCTCGCTCCTTTTCGTGCAGGCCCAGGGGCAGGAACCAGAAGCGGGCGTCGAAGCGGTGCTCGGGCGCGAAGGCGCACGCCGCAACATGCGCCACGTCTATTTCGAGACGCCGGAAGAGCAGATCGGCTTCCTCGCCGATTTGCCGCCGGAGATCGAACTCGCCTTCCTCACCTCGACTCTGCGCCAAATCGAAGAGGAAGACGCCAACATCGAAGAGATGGACGAGGCCTGGGTCAATGGAGACACCGAGCGTCTTTCCAGCCTCTTGAACGATGCAGTCGATGAGGCCGGCCCAGAAGTGCGCGCGGCCTTGCTCACCGACCGAAACGCCCGCTGGGTGCGCGAAATCCGCGCCATGCTGGCAGGCCGCGGGCGCATCTTCATCGCCGTCGGCGCCGCGCACCTCGTCGGCGAGGACAGCGTCGTCGATCTTCTCCGCGAGCAAGGCGTGACGGTCGAGGGGCCTTAAGGGCGCCTGATTGCCTTCGCCAACGCGATCAACAACAACCCAAGCCCAAAGAACGCCGCCAGCAATCCCGCCGCATTGATCGCAAACTGCGTCCAGCCGATCTCCGGCAGGTTGATGAAGAAGTACGGATAGAAGCCGTCGAATTGCGCGCGCGCCAAAACATAGCCGAGATAGAGCGCCGGATAGATGAGCCACGCGAACGCATCGCGCCAGCGCAGCGGCGCTTTAGGCACGCAGAAGAGCCAAAACAAGACGAAGAGGATCGGCGTGCCGTAGTGCAGCAGCCGGTCCGCGATGAGCTGCAAGCCCTGCGGATTCCACGTCGCCTGCAACACCGTGACGTACACCATGCCGACGACAACGATGTACACAGCCGCCGCGCCGCGCAGCCGCGCGCCCGCTTCGCTGATCGCGCCGGAAAGCGCCGTCTGCGTAAGGAGCGCCGCGCAGATGATGTTCGTCAGGATCGTGAAGAACGCGAAGAATCGCCAGAGCCCGCCAAGCGCGCCCAATTCCCCCGTCATGATCAAATAGAGTTGAAGCCCGAGCCCCGTCCATGCGCAGAGCGCCCCGGCGATCGCAAGCAGGCGTGTGAGCATGCGTGTCCCTCCGCACGAGGCATCGCCCCGTGCGGAACGCGTGCGCAAGCGAATTCGCTTTAGCGGGCGGGCGCGGGCCGCACGACGCGTGCGCGCAGGTTGCTCTCCACCTCGCGCGCGTTGAAGGCGTTGGCGTCATCGCGCGGCCGCTCGCCGCGGAACATCGCCACCTCCGCGTTCGCCTCGTATTGCGTCACTTCGCGGAACGAGACCGGATCGTCGAAGAAGGGATCGTACCAAGGCCGCCAGCCGAAGCGGCGCGAGTAATAGCGCCAGCTCGGATAAAAGCCCGGATAGTAGCGCGATCCGCCGACTTGCTGCACGCGCCGGTCCGCGTCCGTATCGCGATCCACGATCACGAAATAATCGTAGCCGCGCTCGAGGCTCAGTTCCGCGGCGCGATAGAGCAGATAGGTCTCCACCGTTTCACGGTCCGTCAGCGTGTTGCCGCGGAAGCCGAGGCGCACGCGGTTCTGCTCGATCTGCGTTTCCGTGTAGCCGTAGCCGCGCGCGGTTTGGCTGGGCGCGTAGGGCGTGGGCGTCGCGCACGCCGCAAGCAAAGCGAGCGCGAGGCCCGCCGCGATGTGTCTTAGATCAAATCTCATGGGCCTCTCCCTGCCCCGTCCGCTCGATCACGTCCTCGCGAGGCGGAATATGGAGCGGGAGGCCGCTAAAGGCCAATCCAATCGGCGCACGCTCGCGCCCAAGTGATGATGAGACCTAGTGGTGGAACATCGCGTCCACGCGGCGCACCACCGCCGGCGCCAGCGTCTCCCCGCTCGCCAACCGCACCGAATGGATCACCGCTTCGATCTCGCGCTTCCAAAAATCGAGGAATTGCCGGATGCGCGGAAACTCAGGCGCGAGATCGAGCGTCTGCCACACGAAGCTCTGAATGAGCGCGGGATGATCCGGCATGTAGTAAAGCACTTCCGCCGTCGTCAGCCGCCAGCCTTTGAGGCGGAGCTCGAACTCACTTTCTTCGACAATGGACGCCATGGTTGATCCTCCGATCTAACCCCACCGCTTGTCTTCGCGAAGCTGCGTGGTTAGAAGGCTGCCGGGTGAAGTGTTAAGAAGTCAATTCAGTTCCATTTCTTGGTTCAAGGATGATTTCTGCTAGCAGCTGAATAGAAGCGCTGCCAAAACTTCACCGCTCATTCAGATTTCCTTATTCCATCGCAAAAATCGCACGATGCGCGCGTGAGCTATGCGCGCGACGCACAAAGCTCTGCGCGCGCGCTGCACGAACTAGCGGCGAAAGAGGATTAGCGCCGCCGCTGAAATGAGCAGCGCGCCGACGATGAAGGAGAACGCGCGGCGGAATCGCTGGTCGCTCATCTTCGCTGAAAGCGCGCCGCCGGCGACGCCGTAGGCCGACATTGCGATCGCATCGAGCGTCAACGTCGCCGCCGCGAACATCGCAAGCTGCGGAACGATCGGGCGCGCCGGATCGATGAAGGGCGGCAGCACCGCGGTGAAGAAGAGGAGCGCTTTGGGATTCGATATCTGCACGGCGAAGCCGTCGCGGAACGCAGCCCCCGCATCGGCGGCGCGGCCGCGCCCGAGCGAGGATTGCCCCACCCAAGCGGCGTAGAGCGCTTTGGCGCCCAGCCAGGCTACGTAAAGCCCGCCCGCGATCGCGACGTATCGAAACGCCTCCGGCGCGGCGAGAATGAGCGCCGAGAGCCCGAGACCGGCGGCGAGATACCAAACGGCCATCGCGGCATTCATGCCGGCGACGCCGATGAGCGCGGCGCGCCCGCCGCGCTCCATGCCGGTGGCGATGGCGAAGAGATTAGCGGGGCCGGGCGTGACGGCCATGGCCGCCATCACGCCCAGATAGAGCGCGTAGCGGGAAGGATCGACGGGAAGCATCGGAAAGGTCCAGACAGAAGGGAAGTGAACGCGCGCATGCGCGCGGCGGCGAGGCTTAACGGGCCTGTCGCCATCCCTGTCGCAGCTTCTGAACGAATCCGGTCATGGCGCGGCTTATGCCGGAGAGGCGCGTCATCGCCAAGAGCGGGCGGGCCACACTCTCCCCCGCTTCGAGCTTGCGCGCACGTTCAAGCCGCACGGACGCGTAAACGCAGACGCCCCAGCCGGCCAGCACGGGCGGCCCCGCAACGTAGAGCCCCAACACCGGCGAGACAGCGCTCTCCGCGGGCCAGGCGAGCGCGGCGAAGAACCCGGCGAGCACGACGCCAAGCGCAAGCAGGATCGCCCCGCACATGAGCGCGAACCGCGCCTCCGCGCGCAGCGCCTGGATCTCGTTCACGATCTTCGCCAAGAGCGATGCTCCTTGAGCGAAGCGCATGCGAAAATCGTGCAACAGGCGAAGCGTTAGCCTTAACCGGAACTCTCGCCCGCGTGCGCTGTTCTCATGCCGAATCGAAGGAGCAATGCGATGCCGCGCGGAGACAAGTCAGCCTACACCGATCGCCAGAAGCGCAAGGCCCGTCACATCGAAGAGGGTTACGAAAAGCGCGGCGTGCCGCGCAAGGAAGCCGCCGCGCGCGCGTGGGCCACCGTGAACAAGGAGGAAGGCGGCGGCAACAAATCGGGCTCAGGCCGCTGCGTGCCGGATACGAAGGTCTCTTCGAAGAAAGGCGGCCGATTGGGCGGGCGCGCCTTCGCCGCACGCCCGAAGGCCGCGCGCAAAGCCTCCGCCAAGAAGGCCGCCGCGACCCGCAAGCGCCGCGCCGCCGCCAAGAAGCGCTAATCCTCCAGGATCAGGCTCGCTTTCTGCGTGTCGCGCATGAAGATCGAGATGAGGAGCGCGATCGTCGCCATGATGGCGATGTAGATGAAGAAGTAGGTCTCCACGCCCGCATCCTTGAACCAAAGCGCGGCGTATTCCGCCGTGCCCCCAAACACCGCGTTCGCCAGCGCGTACGGCAGCGCCACGCCAAGGGCGCGCACGTGCGCCGGAAAAAGCTCCGCCTTCACCACGGCGCTGATCGAGGTGTAGCCGGAAAGGATGATGAGGGGCGTCAGCACGAGCAGAAAGGCCGTCCAGAAATCCCCCGCCTGCCCGATCGCGGTGAACACCGGATAGGCAGCCAGCGCTCCGAGCCCAAAGGAGCCGATCAGCATCCGCTTTCGCCCAAGGCGATCCGAAAGCCAGCCGAACACCGGCTGCGCCAGCATGAAGCAGATAAGCGCGTACGCGGTGATCTCGGTCGCCTGCGGCCGTGAGAACTCGGCCGTGTTGACGAGGTATTTTTGCATATAGGTCGTGTAGGCGTAGAAGCTGAGCGAGCCCGCCGCCGTCAGCCCCATGATCATCAGCGTCTCGCCCGGGTGCTTCGCAAAGAGCAACATCGTGCGCGCGCGCTCTTCGCCGCGATTTTTCCAGCTGTCGCTCTCCTCGATCCCCATGCGGATCCAGAAGACGACGACGGCGAGCGCTGCGCCGATAAAGAACGGGATCCGCCAGCCCCATTCCTGCAGCGCGTCCGCGTCCATCGTGCGCTGGAGGAGGATGAGGACGCCCAGCGCGATGAGCTGCCCGAGAATGAGCGTCACGTATTGGAAGCTCGACCAAAAGCCGCGCCGATGGCGCCCGGCCATCTCGCTCATATAGGTCGCCGAGGCGCCGTATTCGCCGCCCACGGACAATCCCTGCAGCACACGCGCCGCGATGAGGATCGCCGGCGCCGCCACGCCGATCTCCGCAAAGCCGGGCGTCAACGCGATGATGAGCGAACCCAGGCACATCATCGCCACCGCAACGGTCAGCGCCGCGCGCCGCCCGGCGCGATCCGCGTAAAGCCCCATGAGCCACGCGCCCACCGGCCGCGCGAGAAAGCCCACGGCAAAGACCGCCGCTGCCTGCAAAAGCTGCGCGGTCTGATCGCCTTCGGGGAAGAAGACCGGCGCGAAATAGAGCGCGAACGAAGAATAAGCGAACCAGTCGTACCATTCGACGAGATTGCCCGCCGAGCCGCCGAGGATCGCCTTGAGGCGGCGCCAGCCCGAAAGCCCCGGCGCGCCCAGGGCCGGCGCCTGCGCGTTCGCGCCCGTCTCTTCGCTCATGCGTTTCTCCCCTCACGGCGAGCATAAGCGAGGAATCGCGGCAGGCGAAAGCGTGCCCTGCCCGCAACACCGCGGGCGCGGGCATCGCCTCGATGCGTTTTCTGCATCCGCTGTTCAGGAACCGCTCATCCTCTTGGCACGAACTATTCCCACGTCGCGCAAGGCAATCCGCCTGGAGATCGCGCGGCGGACGTGAAGGAAAGCGCTCCGGCGTCTCTTATGCATAATGCAGCGAGGAACCGAGGCGGCGGTCTTGAGCGTTGAGGAACGCAGAGGGAGCTGCACACGTGACGATCGCCCAACTGCTCGCGCCGAACGCCGAGGAATTGGCTGAGCACTATCCGAACCGCGCCGAGCGCGCCGCGGATGGGTGGGTTCACGGACTTGGCTTCCTGGGCGCCGCGATCGGCGGCGGCATTCTCCTCGCGATGGCGCTTGAGCGCGGCGGCGTGCCGCTCGCGACGGGCGCTGCGATCTACGCGCTCTGCCTCATGGCGATGCTCGCCGCTTCCGCCGTCTACAATTTAACCAAGCCTTCGCCCGCGCGCCGTCTGCTTCGCCGCATCGACGAAGCCGGCATCTTCCTGATGATCGCGGGCTCCTACACGCCTTTCACCATTCAGCTCCTCCCGCCAGCGCTCGCCTTCGCGGTGACGTTCCTCGTCTGGGCGATGGCGCTTGCGGGCGCGGGGGGCAAAGTGCTCTGGCCTCACCTCTCCGACCGCTTCTGGTGCTTGGTCTATCTCGCCTTCGGCTGGCTTGCCGTTTTCGTGCTAGGCCCCATCGCCTCCAAGCTCCCTCCCTTGGCGCTCGGCTTCTTGATCGCGGCGGGCCTCACCTATTCCGGCGGCGTGCTGCTCTACTTGAACCATGCGATCCCCTTCCGCCGCGCGATCTGGCACGGTTGCGTGGTCGTCGGCGCCGCCGCGCATTATGGCGCGGTGCTGCTGGGCCTGGTTCTGTCCTCGACTTAAGCGTGTGCCGCCTTCCCGCCTGTGCTAGGCAGGCGCGACGGAGAAACGCCATGGCAGACCAACCGCACGCCCCGCCGCGCAACCTCCTGGCCTATTCGCAATTCAATCCCGTCTATCGCGACGACCCTCATCCCATGCTGGATGAGGTGCGGGCGAACTGCCCCGTCATGCGCGATGAGACGGGCGGCTCCTTCTTCATTTCCAAATACGCGGACGTGCGCGCCATTGTCTCCGATCTCACCATGTGGCGCGATCCGCTGAACGCGGAGGAAGCCGCGGTCTTTGCCCGCGCCGTGCGCCAGCAGCGCGTCGAGGGGCTGACGCGCGATGAAAACGTCACCAGCATTCTCTTGCTGGACGATCCCGATCACGCCCGCATTCGCAAGCCCCTCGCCCAAGCGCTCTATGCGCGCGTGGCGAAATCGCGCGGCGCGGTCGAGCGCGTGGTGGATGAAACGCTCGACGCCATCGGCGATGCGCAGGAATTCGATCTCGTCGCCCGCTTCGCGCTGCCGATCCCGATCGACGTCATCGCCGCCATCCTGGGCGTCGATCACGATCGCCTGGTCGAGTTCCGCGATTGGTCCGAAGGCGTCATCCAATCGCTCAACCCCGTGCGCAGCGAAGCCGAAACCGCCCACCTCGTGCGCGCCGGCAACGCGCTCAACGAATACATGCACGCGCTGATGGCGGAGCGGCGCAAGCGCCCAGCCGACGATCTCGTCTCCGACATGGTGCGCCTCCAGGCCGACGGCGCGCAAATCAGCGACGCCGAGCTTGCGGTCAATCTCTCCGCGCTCCTCGTCGGCGGCAATCTCACCACCACCGATCTCATCGGCAATTCCGTTTACACGCTGCTCAAGAACCCCGCAGAACTCGCCAAGCTCAAAGCCGATCCGAAACTCATCGGCCCCGCCGTCGAGGAGATGCTCCGCTTCGAGCCGCCGGTGGACATCACCGCGCGCGTCGCCTCACGCGATATGGAGGTGCAGGGCTGCCCGGTGAGAGAGCGCCAAGCGATGGTTTTCTCACTGCGCGGCGCCAACCGCGATCCCGACGCTTATGACGATCCCCACGCCTTCAACATCACGCGGGCCCCGAAGCCCCACATGGCGTTCGGCGGCGGCGCGCATATCTGCATCGGCGCGCCCCTTGCGCGCCAAGAGACGCAAGTTGCGTTGCTCAAGCTCTTCGCACGCTTCCCCGATTTGAAGCTCGCCGACCCCGCCATGCAGCCGCGCTGGCGCACGCTCCCGTTCTTCAGGGGCATGGAGGCAATGCCAGTGCGCGTTAGCTGACGCGCACCATCCGCTTGCCGCGGTTTTCGCCCGCCAGCAGCCCGATGAGCGCGCCGGGCAAGCTCTCGATCCCGTCGAGAATGTCTTCCTGCACCTTGAGCTTCCCGCTCGCGACCCAGCCTTGCAGCTCGCCGATCGCGCGTTCGCGCTCTGCATCGAAATCCATCACGATGAAGCCTTCGACGCGCAGCCGCTTCACAACGATGAGCCCCGGCACGCCGCGCGGCCCATGCGGCGAAGGCGCGCCGTCATATTGCGAGACCGCCCCGCAGCACGCGATGCGCCCGCGATTGTTCATCTGGAAGAGGCACGCTTCGAAAATATCGCCGCCGACATTGTCGAAATAGACGTCGATGCCCTTGGGCGCGGCTTCCTTGAGCGCCTTGAACACGGGCTGCGATTTATAATCGACGGCCGCGTCGAACCCCAATTCCTTCACCAGCCAATCGCACTTCTCTTGCCCGCCCGCGATGCCGACCGCGCGGCAGCCTTTGATCTTCGCGATCTGCCCCACGATGGAGCCGACTGAGCCCGCCGCGGCGGAGACGACGACCGTCTCGCCTTCCTTCGGCCGCCCCACATTGAGCAAGCCGAAATAGGCCGTGAGCCCCGCCACGCCATAGACGCTCAAGAGATGCGAGATGGGCTCCATCTTCGGCAGCTTCGTCGCGTGCTTCGCCGGGATCGCCGCGAATTCCTGCCAGCCGGTGTCTGCGAACACGAGATCGCCCGCCGCATAGCCGGGCGCCTTCGCCTCGATCACTTCCGCAACCGCGCCGCCCGCCATCACGCCCCCGGCCTCCACCGCCGAGCGATACGTCGCCCCCTGCATCCACGCCCGGTTCGCCGCATCGAGCGAAACGAGCCGCGTCCGCACCAGCAACTCGCCCTCCTTCGCCGCAGGCGTCTCCCCCTCATGCAACCGAAAATGCTCCGGCGCGAGCTTGCCCTTCGGCGTCTCGACGAGAAGGATTTGGCGATTGGCGGTCATGGCGTGTCCTCTTATGCGCCGCCACGGATAGAAGCTTATGCGCGTCATGCAAGTTGACGCGAAGGTCAAGCACGCAGCGGCGCTTAGTGCCGCCTATTCCCTCGTGCGATCGCTTCGGCGTGCGATGAACTGCCCGATTCAGTATGAGCACCGCCGCGGTCACAATCCAAATCGGGATGAACCACATCAGGATCATTGAGAAAAAGTAGTCGTCAAATGCAGGGCTCACGCCGAGAACGCTTGGCGCCGCCGTGACTTCGCTCTCTGCAATGAGGCGCATCATTTCCATCATCATGGGGAATACCAAGTAAAGGTATATCGGGGCGCCCGCCGCGATGATGCCTGCGCACACCATCAAGACGCGAGACGTGCGCGCCCACGCCCAGAGCGGATTGTGCCTACTCATTCTTCCCCAGCTTCCGGTCCCGCTCCGCGGCGATGCGCAAGCGCAGTGCGTTGAGCTTGATGAAGCCCTCCGCGTCCGCCTGATTGTACCCGCCCGCTTCATCGAAGCCGACGAGCGCTTTTGAATAGAGCGAGTACGGCGACGAGCGCCCGATCGTGCGCACGCCGCCTTTGTAGAGCTTCAAACGCACGCTGCCCGTGACGCTCTCCTGGCTCGCATCGATCGCGGCTTGCAGCATGCGCCGCTCCGGCGTCCACCAGAAGCCGTTATAAATGAGCGACGCATAGCGCGGCATCAGCTCATCCTTCAAATGCATCGCGCCGCGATCGAGCGTGATCGATTCGATCGCGCGGTGCCCATGCCAAAGGATCGTCCCGCCCGGCGTCTCGTAATAGCCGCGCGATTTCATCCCGACATAGCGGTTCTCCACGAGATCGAGACCGCCCACGCCGTGCTTCTTGCCAAGCGCGTTGAGCGCGCCGAGCAGCTCATGCGCCTTCATCTTCTTGCCATTGATGGAGACGAGATCGCCGCGCTCGAACTCGAGCGACACGCTCTCCGCCTGATCCGGCGCCTCCTCCGGCGTGATCGTCCGGCGGTCCGCGCGCTTCGCGACGATATCCGGAACCTCGACATCCGGATCTTCGAGCACCAGACCTTCGGAAGACGTGTGCAGCAAGTTCGCATCGATCGAGAACGGCGCCTCCTGCTCCTTGCCCTTGGCGATCGGGATGCCGTGCTTCTTGGCGTACGCGATGAGATCGGGTCGCCCCTCGAAACTCCACTCCCGCCACGGCGCGATCACGCGCACATCGGGCTTCAGCGCATAATACGCCACCTCGAAGCGGACCTGATCGTTCCCCTTCCCCGTCGCGCCGTGGCACACGGCATCGGCGCCCACCAAGTTCGCGATCTCGATCTGGCGCTTGGCGATGAGCGGCCGCGCGATCGACGTGCCGAGCAGATATTGCCCCTCATAGAGCGTGTTCGCGCGGAACATCGGGAAGACGAAATCGCGCACGAACTCTTCGCGCAGATCGTCGATGAAAATGTTCTCAGGCTTCACCCCCGCCGCGAGCGCCTTCTCGCGCGCCGGCGCAAGCTCCTCGCCCTGCCCGAGATCGGCCGTGAACGTCACGACCTCGCACTGATATTCATCCATCAGCCATTTGAGGATGATCGATGTGTCGAGCCCGCCCGAATATGCGAGCACGACCTTCTTCACGCCGGATTTCGCCACGTCTCTTGCCCTTGCGCCAACGGCGCGCACGCATAGCGGCGCGCGCGCGCCGATGCTAGCCTTCGCGCGTCATGAGCCTTTCCGCAAAGGAATTGATGGGCGCCCCCGCCGGCGCCCCGAAGATCGACTTTCGCGAACCGAAAGGCGCGGCGGCGTTGGTCGGCCCAGACTCCGTCTCCTGGCGCGTGTTCAAGAATCCCGTCGCGCTCTTCATCGGCGGTGTGACGGCGGTGCTCCTGGAGCTCGCCGAGCCGCGCGTGCGCACCGGCGTCTGGGAGCACACCACATTCCGCACCGATCCGCTCGCCCGCATGCGCCGCACCGGCTACGCCGCGATGGTCACAATCTATGGCCCGCGCGAAGCCGCCGAGAGGATGATCGCCGGCATCTCCCGCATGCACGCGCGCGTCACGGGCGTGACGCCCGCGGGCCAAGCCTACACCGCCGCCGATCCCGAATTGCTCGATTGGGTGCAAGTCACCGCCGGGTTCGGTTTCATGGAGGCCTATCACCGTTTCGTCCGCCCACTGACGGATGGCGAGCGCGACCGCTTCTACGCCGAAGGCGAGGCGGCGGCGCAACTCTACGGCGCTGTCGGCGCGCCCAAATCGCAAGCGGAGGCCGAAGCGCTCTTCGCTTCAATCGCGCCGAAGCTTGAGCGCCACGAGATCATCTTCGAGTTTCTCGACATCATGCGCCGCGTCGATGTCGCGCCCGCGCCGCTCCGCGGCGTGCAGCGTTTGCTCGTCCGCGCCGGCATCGCGCTCGTGCCGGAGAACATTCGCGCCATCATCGGGCTTGGCCGCGAGTGGGATTTGCCCTGGGGCGCCGAGACAGCGATCCGCGCCATGGGCGCCGCCGCCGACCGCGTCGTGATGAAGAGCGCGCCGCCCGCCCAGGCGTGCGAACGCCTCGGCCTGCCCGCGAACTATCTCTACCGCGCGCCCGCTCGTTCCGGGCCTGAACGCGCGGCTTAGGCCGCGCGCCGCTTCTGCTCCTCGAAATAGAGCGGCAATTCCTCGCCGAGCGCCTTGGCGATCGCCGGGCGCGCACGCAGCCGCGCGATATAGTCGTTGAGCGCCGGATAATCGGAAAGCGCGGGCCCGCGCACCTGCGTCCAATTCATGATCGTCAGCAGATAACCATCCGCGACGGAATAGTGATCGAGCAGGAACTCCCGCCCCTTGAGATGCGCGTCCAAGAGCTTCATGCGCGACGCCGCGCGCTCCAGCGCATAGGCCTTTGCCTCCGCGGGGCTCTTTTCATCGAGGATCGCGGTGAAGGCGCCCGTGTGCAGTTCGGAATTGATGAAGCCGATCCACCGCGCCAGCTGCGCGCGCGAAAGCGCATCGCCCGCGGCGCCGAAACGATCCGCTAGATAAGAGAGGATCGCGCTGTTTTCGGTAAACACTTCGCCGCTCTCGAGGCGCACGGCCGGCACCTGCCCCACCGGATTGATCGCCAGGAAATCCTCCCCCGCCTCCGTGCGCTTGGCCTGCAAATCCACATAGATGAAGCGCGCGGGCGCGTTCGCCTCATAGAGGGCGATGCGCGTGGCGAGCGAGCAGGCGAGCGGCGCGAAATAAACGTCCATGGTGTCCTCTCGATCTTTTAATCTATTTCTGTACCATAGCGGACACAAATCGGGCGAGGCAAGGATTATTTCCAAAATGGTACAAAAAGCAGCGCGCCGGGGCCGCCCCCCGCAATATGACGCCGCCGCAGCGCTCGCGCAGGCGCGCGACGCCTTCTGGCGCCAAGGCTTTCAGGCGACCTCGCTCGACGATTTGACCGCCGCCACCGGCATGAATCGCCCGAGCCTCTACGCCGCCTTCGGCGATAAGCGGGCGCTCTTCCTCAAAACGCTGCGCGACTATCGCCGCGTGAACGCCGCCGGCGCGCGCGCGTTGCTGGAGCGCGCGCCGAACTTGCGCGACGGGCTCCGCGCCGTGTTCAACGCCGCCATCGCGCTTTATCTGCGCGATCCGCCGCGCGGGCGCGGCTGCTTCATTCTGGGCTCGGCGCCGAGCGAAGCGGAATCCGACGAAGAGGTGCGCGCCGAATTGCGCGGCATCACGGAGGATCTCGACGCCGCCTTCGCCGCGCGCATGAAGAAAGCCGGCCTCTCGAAAACGCAGATCGAAATCCGCGCGCCGATGGCGACGGGGATCATTCACTCGCTCTCGCTGCGCGCGCGCGGCCGTGAATCGAAGAAAAGCCTCGCCGCCTTTGCCGAGCGCGCCGCGGCGCTGCTTGGCTCAGACTAGAACATCGGAAGCGCGCGGCACATGCCTGCCGAGTATGAGCCAATAAAGTGCGCCCGTTGCCCAAGCGAGGATCATCGACGCGAGCGCCACGAATCCAACCGCAAGAATGTTCCGCGGCTCCAAAAGAACGATCGGCAAACCAATGAGCAAGAGCGTGAATCCTGCACTCGTCTGGGCCGCGACCGTATCCACGCGCATGCCGCTGAGCTTCCACTCGTTCTTCGATAGGGTGAGACCAATCGGAAAGAACAACAACGTTCCAATCCCGACGAGCAGAAAGCCAAAAATGAGAATCGTACCGCTCAACAAGAGTGCACGAAATCCGCCGTCGTCGCCGCTCTCAAACACTTGAGCGGTGAACACAGCCCACAAAACTGCGGGCGCGACGACGAAAATCACAGCAACGAGATGCAGGAGAAGAACGGCGCCGCAAAGGGCGCGGAGACGGGAATTGATCGTGCGCTGCGTAGGCTCATCGTCCGCCGCCATCAAACCATCACCTGATTCCCAAGTTCCACCGCGCGGCCGCTCGGGATGTGGAAGAAGTCCGTCGCGTTGGTCGCGTTGCGCGCCAGGAAGATGAAGAGATGGTCTTGCCAGAGCGGCATGCCGCTCCGCTCGCTGGGCACGATCGTGCGCCGCGAGAGGAAGAAGCTCGTCTTCATGATGTCGAACTTGAGCCCCTGCGCGCGCGCGGCGGTGAGCGCCTTGACGACGTTCGGCGTCTCCATGAACCCGAACGTCAGCGTCACGCGCCGCACGTCGGGCATGTAGTCCTCGATCTTGATACGTTCGCTCTCCGGCGCGCGCGGCGTCTCCAGCGTCTTGACCGTCAGGATGATGATCGTCTCGTGCAGCACTTGGTTGTGCTTTAGATTGTGCATCAGAGCCGCGGGCGCGACGTCGGGATCGCCCGTCAAAAAGATCGCCGTGCCGCGCACGCGGTGCGGGGGATGCAGCGATAGCGTTTCAAAGAGTTTCGAGAGCGGTTCGTCGCGCCGCACCGTTTCGCTCAACAGCCGCGTGCCGCGCATCCACGTCCAGATGACGAGCACGAGCCCCAGGCCCAGCAGCAGCGGCACGAACCCGCCTTCGAAGAATTTCGTCATGTTCGATGCGAAGAACACGATCTCAAGCAGCAGGAATGGTGAAACGAAGAGCGCGGCCAAAGGCGCGGGCCACTTCCACAGCCGCCACACAACCACGAACGCCATGAGCGTGGAGACGATCATCACGCCCGTGATCGCGATGCCGTAAGCCGCCGCCAGCGCGCTCGATGAGCCGAACGCCAGCGCGAGAATGAGCACGCCCGCCAGCAGCAGCCAATTCACCTGCGGCATGTAGACTTGCCCGTATTGCGTCTCGCTGGTGCGGCGGATCTCCATGCGCGGCAAGAGCCCCAGCTGGATCGCCTGCTGCGTCAGCGAGAACGCGCCGGAGATCACCGCCTGGCTCGCAATGATCGTCGCCGCCGTCGCCAGGATCACGAACGGCAGGCGCGCCCAATCCGGCGGCAATAGGAAGAACGGGTTTTCGATGGTTTCGGGATGCGCAAGCACCATCGCGCCCTGCCCGAAATAATTCAGCATCAGGCACGGGAGCACGATCGCCAGCCATCCCGCGCGGATCGGCGCTTTGCCGAAATGCCCCATGTCCACATAGAGCGCCTCCGCGCCCGTCACCGCGAGGAAGACCGAGCCCATCACCACGAACGAAAGCCCGGGATGCGAGGCGATGAACGCGAACGCGTAATAGGGATTCACCGCCAGCAGGATTTCGGGATCGTCCGCCAGGTGCATCGCGCCCAGCACGCCGAGCACGATGAACCAGACGAGCGTGATCGGCCCGAAGAACGCGCCGACGCGCCCGGTGCCGCGGCTTTGAATGAAGAAGATGCCGATGAGGATGCCGCACGCGATCGCCAGCACCAGCTGCTGCGAGATGCTGTCTTCCAGCCCCGGCACTTGCCGCAACCCTTCGACGGCGGAGAGCACGGAGATCGCCGGCGTGATGATCGCGTCGCCGTAGAAGAGCGCAGCGCCCAAGACGCCAAGGCCGAAGATGAGCGCGGTGCGCCGCGTCAGCACGCGCTGCACCAGCGCCATGAGCGCGAGGGTGCCGCCCTCGCCCTTGTTGTCCATGGTGAGGACGATGATGACGTACTTGATGGTGACGAGGATCGTCAGCGACCAGAAGATGAGCGAGATGATCCCGATCACCTCGCCGCGCGCGACGCCGTCCTCCGCGACATGGCGGATGGATTCGCGGAACGCGTAGATCGGGCTGGTGCCGATGTCGCCGAAGACGACGCCGATCGCGCCGACCAGGAGAAGCCAGAAGCCGCCGTGGCGGGAGGCGTGTCCCTCGGCCTTGTCGTGCGGCCCCCCCGGCGACGGCTGCGGCGCTTCAGCGTCCGCTTTCGCCATGGCGATCATCCCCAGCGGCCGGCCGCGAGCCGGTCAATGGGCGCGGCCTGTACGCCCTTTCCTGCTGCGTCGCAACACACGAGAAATTGGCGCGGGCGCCAGGCCCTCCGAACGGCTCAGGCACGCTTTGCGTGGGGGCCTGCATGGGCTGCCCTACCCCGCGCGAAGCGCCCGGCGAGGGCGTCGGAGATGAAATCCTTCGTGCCGCCGCCTCTAACGCCGCCGCCGCCGGAACTCTCTCGCAGGGTCCGCCCGTCTCCCGCGCAACGCGAGAGTGGGGCGGGCGCGGCGTTTCGTCCATCGCGTTCAACATATGCGTTGCATATCGGCGCAAGCGCCGCCTCACGCGCGAGCGCGGATATGGAAATTGCGTCCGGCGCGCCACATATCATCCCGCGACCGGAGGACCGTGGTTAACGATGAACACGCTCAAGACTTTCATGCTGCTCGCCGCCATGACGGCGCTTTTCATGGCCGTCGGCTATTTCGTCGGCGGCGCGACGGGCATGGCGATCGCCTTCGCGGTCGCGGTGGCGTTGAACGCCTTCGCGTATTGGAACTCGGATCGGATGGTGCTCTCGCACTATCACGCCCAGCCGGCCGAACAATTCGCCGATCCCGCCGTGCGCAACTACGCGGCCGATACGTTGGAGATGGCGCGCGCGGCCGGGATGCCCGCGCCCAAGGTCTATATCATCGAGAACGACCAGCCGAACGCGTTCGCGACCGGGCGCGATCCGCAGAACGCAGCCGTGGCCGCCACGACCGGCCTTCTGCGCATGCTCTCGCGCGATGAAATTCGCGGCGTCATGGCGCACGAACTCGCCCACGTCCGCCACCGCGACACGCTGACGATGACGATCACCGCGACGCTCGCCGGCGCCATCGGCATGCTGGCGAATTTCGCGCTCTTCTTCGGCGGCGGATCGGGCGATCGCCCCAACCCGATCGCGGCAATCGCCATCATGCTCTTGGCGCCCATTGCCGCCGCGCTGGTGCAGATGGCGATCTCGCGCTCGCGCGAATACGAGGCCGATCGCGGCGGCGCCGAAATCTCCGGCGATCCGATGGCGCTCGCCCGCGCGCTGGAAAAGATCGAGAGCTATGCGCGCCGCATCCCCAACATGGACGCTGAGCGCAATCCCGCGACCGCGCACGTCTTCATCATCAATCCGCTGAACGGCCGCGGCGCGGACAATCTCTTCTCCACCCACCCCGCCACGCGCAACCGCATCGCCGCGCTCACCCAGCTGGCCGGCCAGATGGGATCGAGCGTGCGCGCGCGTGAGCCAGCCTACGAAACGCAAGGCCCATCGAACGGCCCGTGGGGCCGGCGTCCCGGCCCTTGGGGTTGAGGCTCAGCGCGTTTTCGGCGGCCACGGAATAAAGGCGGAGGTGCGCGCGACATAGGCCGCGTAATCCGGCTTCGTGCGCTTCAAATGCCCTTCGATGGTCGGCGCGCCGCTCCAGAAGGCGAGGAGCAGCGTCATCGCGATCGGCCCGCTGAGCGCCCAAAGCGGCACGCCCGCATCCGCAGCGATGAGATAGAGCCCCCACCACACGCACGCGTCGCCGAAATAGTTCGGATGCCGCGTGTAGCGCCACAGGCCGCGATCCATCACCTTGCCGGCGTTCGCTTCGTCCGCCTTGAACCGCGCCAACTGCCAATCGCCGATGCTCTCGAACGCAAACCCCAGCGCCCAGAGCGCGACGCCGGCCCACGCCAAATTCCCGAACGCCTCCGTCTCCGGCGCCATGCCCGCTTGCACCGGCAGCGAGACGAGAAATTGCAGCGGCGCCTGCAGCGCGAACACGTAGAGCAGCGACGCCCGCTCAAAGCTCCAGCCCTTGTCGCGCTTGGCCTTGCCCATCATCGCCGCATAGCGCCGATCGATCCCGTGCGCGCGCCAGCGCCCGAAGAGATAGATCGCCAGGCGCAGGCCCCAGAGCGTCGTCAGCGCGAGCAGCATGAGCGCGTGGGGCCCGCGCCCGCCCGTCAGCATGAACGTCGTCCACGCGATGAGCACGAACCCCGCCGCCCACCAGGCATCCACGAAGCTCGCGTCCTCGATGACCACGGCCACGCGCCAAAGCAGCAGAAACGCCGCGGCAGTCATGGCTGCGTTGACGCCAAGGATGGCCGCGATCTCCATGCCCACTCTTTAGGCGCCTTACAGCGTGCTCGCCAAGCGCTAGACTAGGAGCGAACAATGAGGGGAACGACATGCGGTGGTTGATTGGCGCGGCGTTGGCGATCGTCGCGGTGCTGGGAGTCGTCTATTGGTACTTCCTCGATGCGCGCGCCCCGGCCTCTGCGCCCGGCGTGTTTGACATCGCCGCCTACCGCGCTCTGACCGCGCAGGATCTCGAAGGCCTGCCCACCGAAGCGCGCGTCGAATTCGTCGGCACGGATGAAGCGCCGCTCTTCGCCATCGAAGCCGGCGCCGGCATGGGCCGCGTGCAAATGGCGTACACGGCCTTTGAACTCGTCTCCCCGAGCGGCGTAACGATCATCGATGCGGCCATCGATCAGCAGACGTCGCAGGAAATGGCGCAAGGCGACGCCGCGCGCTTTGACGCTGAGAGCTATTCCCGCGTGCTCGATGCGGTGACGCGCGCCGAGCATGTGCTCATCACGCACGAGCACCTCGATCACGTGATGGGCATCGCGCGCCATCCGAACGCCGCCGCCATCGCGCCGCATCTGCAATTGACCGCGCCGCAGATCGCGGCGCTGCCGCGGCACGCGCCCGCCGCCGGGCTCGATCCGGCGCTGCAGAACCTCGCGCCCTTCGCGCTCGATGCGCCCACCCGCATCGCGCCCGGCATCGTCGCTGCGCCCATGCCCGGACATTCGCCCGGGTCGATCGTCATCTACGCGCGCACGCAGGGCGGGCGCGAATATCTCTTCATCGGCGACATCGTCTGGGCCATGCGCAACATCGACAATCTGCGCACGCGCCCGCGCATCCTCCAGCTTTTGATGTTCGATCCGAATGAGGATCGCGAAGCCGTGCTCGCCCAAGTCCGCGCGCTGCACGATCTGCGCGCCGCCGAACCCGCGCTCGTCATCGTACCGGCGCATGACGGGGCCTATCTGCGCGGCCTCGTCGAGCGCGGCGCCCTTGCCGAGGGTTTCGAGACGCCGCCGCAGCCAGCGCCCGATCCCGCGCCGGAGGAATGAACCAAGCGCCCGCGCGGCGCGACTATAGATGCGGAAAGGCAAACGCGTGGGGCCATGACCCGCTCGCCCGATCGCATCCTGGACGAATTCCTCGTCCTCCACGCCCAGGCGGGCGAGCGCGCCGCGTTCGAGCAGCTCGCCGCGCGTTGGACGCCGCGTCTCATCCGCCATGCCGCGCGCCTGCTGGGCGCGACGGATGAAGCAAGGGATGCGGTGCAGGATGCCTGGGCGGGCATCGCACGGGGCTTGCGCACGCTCGACGATCCGGCGCGCTTCCCCGCCTGGGCCTACGCGATCGCGACACGCAAATGCGCCGATGCGATCCGCGCCAAGGCCAAAGGCCGCCGCATCGCGCAAAGCGCCGCGCACGACGCCGCTTTGAACGGCGCTTCGATCGCGCCGGCGAGCGAAGCCGAAGCGGGCCTCGACCTTTCCCGCGCCATCGCGCGCCTGCCGGCCGATCAGCGCCTCGTGGTGAGCCTGCACTACGGCGAGGATCTGCCGCTGGACGAGATCGCCGCGATCACCGGCGCGCCCGAAGGCACGATCAAATCGCGCCTCCACGCCGCGCGCCAGACCTTGAAACGCATCATGGAAGGAGAAACGCCATGACTCAGAATATCGACGACGCCATCCGCCAAGCCTTGACGGAGGAAGACGCCCGCGCGCTCGAACGCTTCGGCGCCGATCAGCCGCTCTTCCCGCAAGTCTTCCAGACGTTCCAAGGCCATCTCGCGTGGCTGAACGGCATTGGCTGGCTCGCCGGCTTCGCCGCCTTCGGCGCGGCCGTTTATTGCGGCTTCCGCTTCTGGGAGGCCCAAGAGGTGCGCGACATGCTGATCTGGGCCTGCGCGGGCGGCCTCGCCGTCTCCATGCTCGTCATGATCAAGATCTGGTTCTGGCTGGAGCTGGAGAAGAACGCCATCGTGCGCGAGGTGAAGCGCCTGGAGCTGCAAGTCGCGCGCCTGGCCGCGAAGGGCGTGGTTTGACGGATGAAGCGGGGCCGCGCAGGAAGCGCGCGTGCCCCGCTTGTCCTCTTCCGCCGCCACCCGCCTCGCCGCGGGCGAAGTGTTGGCGCTGGTGCTCGGGGAAAAGCGCACCATGGCCGATGCGCTCGCGCGCACGGAGCGCCTGGACGATCTCGAGCCGCGCGACCGCGCCTTCGCCCGCGCCATCGTCTCCGCGACCCTGCGCAGGCTCGGTTCGATAGACGCGGTTCTCGCCAATTTCCTGCAAACGCCGCTGCCTGAAACGGCTTATCTGGGCCAAGCGCTGCTGCGCGCCGGCGCCGCGCAAATCCTCGTTCTCGAAACGCCCGCGCACGCCGCCGTCTCCGAAACCGTGGACGCCGCCAACGCCGAACGCGCCGCGCGCGGCTTCGCGCGCTTGATGAACGCCGTGCTGCGCAAGGTCGCGAGCGATGGGCCCGCGCTTCTCGCCGCGCTGCCGCCGGGCGCCGATCTCCCGCCCTGGCTCTACACACGCTGGCGCGCCGCTTATGGCGATGAAGCGGAGCGCATCGCGGCGGCGCTCAGAACCGAACCGCCGCTCGATCTCACCGTCAAAGACAACGCGGAAGCCCGGGCCGCGAAGCTCGGCGGCGTCGTTTCCCCCACCGGCGGCGTGCGCCTCACCGATGCGCACGGCGTCGCCGCGCTTGAGGGCTACGCCGAAGGGGCGTGGTGGGTGCAGGATTCCGCCGCCGCGCTTCCCGCGAAGCTCCTCGGCGATATCGCGGGCAAGCGCGTGCTCGATCTCTGCGCCGCGCCCGGCGGCAAGACGCTCCAGCTCGCCAACGCAGGCGCAATCGTCACCGCGCTCGATAAATCGGCGCAACGCCTGGAGCGCGTGCGCGAAAACCTCGCCCGCACGAACCTCGCCGCGGAGATCGTCGCCGCCGATGCACTCACATGGTCCCCCGGCGAACCCTTCGACGCCGTGCTGCTCGATGCGCCCTGCACCGCCACCGGCACGATGCGCCGCCACCCCGACATCGCCTGGCTCCGCCGCCCGAGCGACATCCAAGCGCTTGCCGCGCAGCAACGCGCGCTGCTCGCCCGCGCACAGCACTTCGTGAAGCCCGGCGGCGTACTCGTCTACGCCGTCTGCTCGCTTGAGCCGGAGGAAGGCCCAGCCATCGTTTCCGAAGCGCTCGAATCCGGCGCCTGGACGCTTTCGCCCATCGCGCCGGAAGAAATCGGCGGCCACGCACAGCTGCTCACAGCACGCGGCGAACTGCGCACTCTCCCCAGTCATTTCGCCGCCGAAGGCGGCCTCGACGGCTTCTACGCCGCGCGCCTTATCCGCACGCCCTGAACGCCGCCTTGCGCGCCCCCCGCGCCCCTGTTACCCGCGACGCATGACGCGCCCGCTCATTGCGCCTTCGATTTTATCCGCCGATTTCGCGCGCTTGGGCGAAGAGGTCGCCGCCATCGAGCGCGCCGGCGCCGACATGGTCCATGTCGATGTGATGGACGGCCACTTCGTGCCCAACATCACCATCGGGCCGAGCGTCATCAAGGCGCTGCGCCCCCACGCCAAGATTCCGTTCGACGTGCATTTGATGATCGCGCCCGTCGATCCCTTCATTCAGCAATTCCGCGACGCCGGCGCCGACATCATCACCGTGCATCCCGAAGCCGGCCCGCACGTTCACCGCACCGTGCAAGCGGTGAAAGCCTCGGGCGCGAAAGCCGGCGTCTCGCTCAATCCCGGCACGCCGGCGGAAGCGGTCGACAATCTCCTGGATCAGCTCGATTTGATCCTGGTGATGAGCGTCAATCCCGGCTTCGGCGGCCAGAGCTTCATCGCCTCGCAGATCAAGAAGATCGAACAGCTGCGCAAGAAAATCGACGCAACGGGCCGCGACATCGTTCTCGAGGTCGACGGCGGCATCAATGAAGAGACCGCCAAGCAAGCCATCGCCGCGGGCGCGACCGCGCTCGTCGCCGGCACCGCCGTCTTCGCCGGCAAGAACGAAGCGGGCTACGCCGCCAACATCAAAAAACTCAGAGGCGCCTAGGCACTTGGCGCGCGCGAGTTCATCCAGGCTCTGGCGCCCGCTCCTCTCCGCCGCCCCGGACGAGTGGCGCGCCACCCCTTTCTATCGCGCAAGCCGCGTGGACGCCGCCGAGCGCATCGCGCTCTGGGGACACGATCCGCGCATCGGCGATCAACGCCGCGGCAAGGAAATCCTGAACGGCCAATGGCGCATCGCGACCGAGAAGCTCGCCGGTTCGCACCCGATGCCCTGGAGCGCCGGCCATCCTTCGCCGCACTTCACCTCGCGGCTGCATTCGTTTTCATGGCTGGGCGATCTCGCCTCGGTCGGCCAGGAATCCCATCCGCGCATTCTTCATCTGGTTGAGCGTTGGGTCTCCGGTTTTGGGCAATGGCACGAGAACGCCTGGGCGCCGGAACTCACCGCCGAGCGTTTGTACGCGTGGCTCTGCCACGGCCGCCCCGCCTTCGATTCCGCCGCGCCCGCGCAGCGCGCCGCCATGCTTCAAAGCTTTGCGTGGCAGGCAAACCACCTGTTCGCCGCGTGGAAGGATCTCCGCATTCCTTTTCATCGCTTCAAAGCCGGCGCCGCGCTCGCACTCTCCGGCCTAGCGCTTGGCGACGCAGGCGAACGCATCGCCGAGCAAGGCGTCGAGCTTCTCGAAGAAGCCTGCGATTCCCAATTCCATCCGGATGGCGGCCATCTCTCGCGCGCGCCCGAGGCGCTCGCCGAAGCGCTCTACGATTTGCTGACGGTGGACGATGCGCTCGCGCGCGGCGGCTACGAAACGCCGAGCCTCATTCGCGACGCCATGCCCCGCGCCGCGACCATGCTGCGCCTCTTCCGCTTGGGAGACGGCGCGCTCACCTGCTTCCACGGCGGCGCCGAAAGCAACGCCGAAACCCTCGCGCGCGCCATCAACGAAGCGGGCGGCGAAACGCCCACGTTCAAATTCGCCACCCAATCCGGCTATCAGCTGCTGAGCGGCGGCGATGCGCTGCTCATGCTCGATGTCGGCGCTGCGCCCCCTCCCGCGCATGGCGAACGCGCGCACGCGAGCGCGCTGGCCTTCGAGATGTCGTGCGGCAAGGACCGGCTGATCGTGAATGTCGGCGCCGCGCGCGAGCTTGCGCCCGATTGGCGCGCCGCCGCGCGCGCCACCAACGGCCACTCCACCCTCGTCGTCGATGACGCGCTCTCCGCCGAGTTCGCCCGCCCGCGCAAGGGCGCGGCCTATCCGCTCGACTTCACCGTCCACTCCAAACGCATGGAAGAGGATGACGGCGTCCACATCGAAGCGCGCCACGAAGGCTATCGCGATGAATTCGGCTTCGTGCATCGCCGCTTCATCTTCATGGATAAAGCCGGCCGCAATCTCCGCGGCGCCGACGAACTCGGCCGCCCCTTCGCGGACGGCAAAAGCGCGCAGACCGCGGCGATCCCCTTCGCGGTGCGCTTTCATTTGCATCCGGGCGTCAAGGCCGAATGGTCCGCCCCGCGCGAACCCAAACTCACCACGCCCTCCGGCGCCGTGTGGCGCTTGCGCACGGACGCAACGCGCGTCGCCTTCGAAAACTCGGTCTATCTCTCGGGATCGAGCGCCTACGCCGATAAGCCCGCCCGCGAAACGACGCAGATCGTGCTCGCGGGCGCCGCCGATCCCAACGGCGCGGGCGATGCGCCCCCCAACCGCCTCCGCTGGGCGCTGACGCGGATGGACTGAACGTCGCGGCGATTTGCAGCGAATCCCTGCTATTGGGGCCGAAATACCGGAGTCAGCATGCCCAGCGATCTCGCGCCCGTCCGCCGCGCGCTCATTTCCGTTTCGGATAAGAACGGCCTTCTCGAACAGGCGCGCGCACTCAACGAAGCGGGCGTGACGCTCCTTTCGACGGGCGGCACCAAGAACGCCATCGCCGCCGCCGACATTCCGGTGACGGATGTCGCCGACGTCACCGGCTTTCCCGAAATGATGGACGGCCGGGTGAAGACGCTTCACCCCGCCGTCCATGGCGGCCTTCTCGCCGTGCGCGATGACAAGGCGCACACGGATGCGATGAAGGCGCACAAGATCGAGCCGATCGATCTGCTCTACGTGAATCTCTATCCGTTCGAAGCCACGATTCAGAAGGGCGCGCCCTACGACGAGTGCATCGAGAATATCGATATCGGCGGCCCCGCCATGATCCGCGCCGCTTCGAAGAACCACGCGTACGTCGCGGTCGCGACCGATGCGGACGATGTGAAAGCCGTTCTCGAAGAGATGCGCGCCAACAAAGGCCAGACCACGCTCGCGCTGCGCAAGCGCCTCGCCGCCAAAGCCTATGCGCGCACCGCCGCGTACGACGCCGCCATCTCCACCTGGTTCGCCAACGAGATCGGCGAGGAGACGCCCGCTTGGCGCGCACTCGGCGGCAAGCTCCGCCAATCGCTGCGCTACGGCGAAAACCCACACCAGAGCGCGGCGTTCTACACCACGGCCGATGAGCGCGCCGGCGTCGCCACCGCGCGGCAAGTGCAGGGCAAGGAACTCTCCTACAATAATCTCAACGACACCGACGCCGCCTTCGAACTCGTCGCCGAGTTCGATCCGCGGCAAAGCGCGGCGGTCGCCATTATCAAGCACGCCAATCCGTGCGGCGTCGCTCTGGGCGCAACGCTTGCCGAGGCTTACGAAAAAGCGCTGCGCTGCGATCCCGTCTCCGCCTTCGGCGGCATCGTCGCGCTCAATCGCAAGCTCGACAAAGCCGCCGCCGAATTGATCGCCGACATTTTCACCGAAGTCGTCGTCGCCCCCGATGCGGACGAGGACGCCATCGCCTTCTTCGCGAAGAAGAAGAACCTTCGCCTTCTGCTGACGGGCGGCTTGCCCGATCCCGCGCAGCCGGGCCTCACGTTCAAAACGCTCGCCGGCGGCTTCCTCGTGCAAGGCCGCGACACTGGCCGCATCGGCGCAAACGATCTCAAGGTGGTGACGAAGAAATCGCCGACACAACAGCAAATCGCGGACATGCTTTTCGCCTTCACCATCTGCAAGCACGTCAAATCGAACGCGATCGTTTACGCGAAGGACGGCCAAAGCGCCGGCATTGGCGCGGGCCAGATGAACCGCAAGGACAGCGCCCGCATCGCCGCCATCCGCGCGAAGGAAGCCGCCGAAGCCGCAAAGCTCCCCGCAGCCCTGACGCAAGGCTCAGCCTGCGCGTCCGACGCCTTCTTTCCGTTCCCGGACGGTTTGATTCAAGCCGCCGAAGCGGGCGCGACCGCGATCATTCAGCCCGGCGGCTCGATCCGCGACGATGAAGTGATCAAAGCCGCCGACGAAGCCGGCCTCGCCATGGTCTTCACCGGCATGCGCCATTTCAGGCACTAAGCGAAACGTTTCACCGATCCCCGGAATTCCGCGGAGCGGAATGTCCGGGGCCCATCTCTCCGCCGCACGATTGCGCGAGACTATCCATGGACCCCGGATCGATTGCTGCGCAATCGTCCGGGGCGCGGGGATCACCCCGGCGCGCTCACGATCTGGCGCAGATCGTATTCGGGCCCGCGCACGTTCGCGATGCGCCAGCCATTGTTGCGCCATTCGAGATCGAACACGATTTCGGTCGGCCGGCCCATATTCTCGAAGCTGGCGCGCACCACTGCGTGGCTGTCGCGCACCACGCTATCGGCCGTGACGTTGACGCTTGCGATCTGCCAATCCTGCGCGTTGATGAACGGATCGAAATCGAGGATGGGCTCCCCCATCGCTTCCGAGCGCGCATTCATCGCCACGATCTCAGCGCGCATTTCGTCCGTCCACGGCGCGGAATCCTCCAACGCGGCGAATTGCGAATTGGGCGTCAAGTAGCGGTCATAGAGCGGGCGCACGACGGAAACGGGATCGCTCATCGGGGCGCTTGTGTCCGAAGCCGCCTGAACGGTCTGGCTCTCTCCCTGCTGCGCGGGCTGCGAGCAGGCGAAGAGCGCGCCCAAAGCGGCGATCGCGATCAAAATCCGCATGTCATCCTCCTGCGCATGAGCTTGGCCGAGAAGCGCTCGGCGCGCTAGGGAGCGCCGCATGGGAAAGTTCGAAGCCCGCATCGAAGCGCTCGCGCCGCACTTCACGATCGTGAAGCCCGAGGGCCCCGGCCCCTTCCCGGTCGCGCTCCAATTTCACGGCTGCGGCGGCGTCAAGCCCGTGCAGATGATTTACGCGAACGCCGCGCGCGAAGCCGGCTGGGCGGCCATCATCGTCGATAGCTACGCGCATCGCTCCATCGGCCGCCTCGAAGCCTACGCCACCGTCTGCACCGGCTTGCGCCTTTGGGGCCGCGAGCGCGCGGGCGACCTTTTCGCCGCGCACGCCTGGGCGCGCCGTCAATCTTGGGCCGATCCCGATTGCATCGCCCTCGCGGGCTGGAGCCATGGCGGCTGGACCATCCTCGACGCGCTTTCGCTTTCGCAGAACGCCGCCCAAATCGCCACGCGCCTCGATGTGCCGGAAGATTTGCACGCGGGCGTAGGCGCCGCCTTCCTGGTCTATCCCTATGCGGGCCGCGGCTCGATCGCGCGCCTCAAGGGCTGGCGCATCGCGCCGAAGACGGCCGCCATCCTCTGCGGCAAGGATCATGTCGTCGGGCATGTCGTGCCGCGCCGCACGCTCGCCAAGGTGCAGGAATCCGGAACGCCGCTCGACGTGCATTTCTTCGCCGACGCCACGCACACGTTTGACGAAGAAGGCGCGCGCGATCTCCGCTGCCGTTATGACGCGGACGCAACCGCCCGCGCCGCCGCGCTCTATCGCGAGCTGCTCGCCTCAGTGCGTCACGGCTGACGCGAGCGCGTGCATCTCCGCCGCCGCGATCATCAGCTTCGCAAAGGTCCACGGCCCCTGGCTCTCCAACTCCGCCAGCGCGCGCTGCGCCGGCGTCGCGATGGGACCAAGCCCTTCAACCCATTCCTCGACGGCCTGCGTCGC
This sequence comes from Hyphomonadaceae bacterium, assembly GCA_050246475.1. Taxonomy (GTDB): domain Bacteria; phylum Pseudomonadota; class Alphaproteobacteria; order Caulobacterales; family Aquidulcibacteraceae; genus CADEEL01. The sequence continues at coordinate 632,949 of JBFWVZ010000002.1, forward strand.
CCACACGGCCGACGGCTGCGCGGGCGCTTGGCCAAGCGCGGCGACGGCGGCCTCGCCGAGCGAGGCCTGGCACGCATAGAGATCCTCCACCGCGCGGCGAAGCGCCAGGCGGTCCCAATGCTGATCCAGCGTCAGCGAACCCGCCGCCGCGATGAGGCGATCCAGATCGAATGCGGCGCCCACCGCGCGATAGACGAACGCCGCCGCCGGCGCCGGCCAGCCGCGCTTGTGCGCAATGTCGGCAACGTCGAGCGCGGCCGTGAGCGGCCCGAGCGAAGCGACGGTCGCGGCGAGATCGGCCGGGGCGCCCGCCTCCACATAGCCGCCGCGTTTGGCGTCGGCGCGGCGGCGCTCCAGCGTCGTCAGCGTCGCCCAAAGCACATCGCGCTGCGCATCGACGGCGGGCTGATAGAACGCGATCGCATCCGCGATGGTGCGCGTGACGCCCACGCCGCCGCGGCGCGCGAGATAGGTCGCCAAGCGCCGCAGCGTGTGCGTGAGCGCGATGTGCAGGTCGGTCTGCAGCGCGGCGGGCGCGGCGTTATCGAGCGCGTTGATGCGATCCGCCACATCGTTGAGCCGCAGGATCGCGCGCCCCGCCTCGAACGCGCAGGCGATGACGACGGGCTCGGCCCGCACCGTTTCGCGCACGCGCTCCACGAAAAGCGGCCCGCCCATATTGACGAGATCGTCCGCCAGATAGGTCGCGATGATCTCGCGCTTGAGGCGATGGCGCGTCATCTGTTTTTCGAATTTCGCCAGCTGCGTCGGGAAATACGAGACGAGCGGGGTCTCGAAATGGGGATCGTCCGGCACGTTCGACGCCACGAGCGCATCGAAGAGATCGATCTTGCCGTAGGCGATGAGCTTGGAAAGCTCCGGCCGCGTCAGCCCCTGCTTGGCGCCGCGCAGCGTGCGGAATTCTTCCGCCGAGGGCAGCCCTTCGACGCTGCGCGTGAGCTTGCCGGCGCGCTCCAGCCGCTCGATCATCCGCTCGCACGCGTCGAGATCGGGCATCGCGGTCGCTTGCGCGAGCGTCAGGGCCAGCGTCTGATCGTAATTGTCCTGAAGCACGAGCGCGCCGACTTCGCCGGTCATCTCGGCAAGCAGCGCGTTGCGCGCTTCGGCCTTGAGCGCATTCGATTGAATAGCGTCGGCCAGCAGAATCTTGATGTTCACCTCGTGGTCGGAGGTGTCCACGCCCGCTGAATTGTCGACCGCGTCGGTGTTGATGCGCCCGCCCTTCCTGGCGAACGCGATGCGCCCAGCCTGGGTGAGGCCGAGATTGGCGCCCTCGCCGATGACGAGCGCGGCCACATCCTCGCCGTCAACGCGGTGCGCGTCATTGGCTTTGTCCCCCACCTGCGCGTGGCTCTCGCTCTTGGCCTTGATGTAGGTGCCGATGCCGCCGAACCACAGCAGCTCGCACTTGGCGCGCAGGAGCGCGGAGAGGATTTCGGACGGTGCCGCGGTCTGCGCGGACAAGCCCGTGATCGCTTTCATTTCCGGCGACAGCGGAATGGCCTTCGTCGCGCGCGAGAAGACGCCGCCGCCCGGCGAGATGAGGCTCTTATCGTAATCGGCCCATGAGGAGCGCGGCAGATCGAACATCCGCTTGCGCTCCGCCCAGCTCGCCGCCGGATCGGGATTGGGATCGATGAAGATGTCGCGATGGTCGAACGCGGCGATGAGCTTGATCTGTTGGGAAAGCAGCATGCCGTTGCCGAACACGTCGCCGCTCATGTCGCCCACGCCGATGACGGTGAAGGGCTCTTCCTGAATGTTCTTGCCGATCTCGCGGAAGTGGCGCTTCACCGCCTCCCATGCGCCCTTGGCGGTGATGCCCATAGCTTTGTGGTCGTATCCGGCCGAGCCGCCGGAGGCGAACGCATCGCCAAGCCAATGGCCGTATTCCTCGGAAATGCCGTTGGCGATGTCGGAGAAGGTGGCGGTGCCCTTGTCCGCGGCGACGACGAGATAGGGATCGTCATCGTCCCAGCGCACAACATCCGTAGGCGGACGAACGTCCTTGCCGATAATGTTGTCCGTGATGTCCAAGAGCCCGCGCAGGAATGTCTTGTAGGCTTCGATCCCCGCTTCCTGAAAGCCGGGCGCGCCGCGCGCCGGCAGTTTCTTCGGGAAGAAGCCGCCCTTGGCGCCGACCGGCACGATGATCGCGTTCTTCACCTGCTGGGCCTTGACCAGATCCAGGATCTCCGTGCGGAAATCGTCGCGCCGGTCGCTCCAGCGCAGGCCGCCGCGCGCGACGGGCCCGAAGCGCAGATGCACGCCTTCGACTTGCGGCGAGGACACCCAAATCTCGCGATAGGGCTTGGGCAGCGGCAAATCTTCCAATGCGCGCGAGTCGATCTTGAAGCTCATCCAGCTCTTCGGCTGCCCATCGGCGCCCTTCTGATGGATGTTCGTGCGCAGGATGGCGCCGACGAGCTTCGTCATGCGCCGCAACACACGGTCCGCGTCGAGGCTCGTCACGTCATTGAGCGCCTCGTCGATCTTGGCCTCAAGCTGGGCCGCCCATTCGCGCCGCTCGTTCACGGGCTCGGGCAGCGCCGGATCGAACCGCACGCGGAAAAGCGCGAGGATGAGCGACGCGATCGCGGGATTGTCCGCCAGCGCCTCTTCCTGCACGAGCTGCGAAGGATCGAGCCCGGTTTGCTGACGGTAGCGCGCGAGCGCGCGCAGCAGCGCGGCGTCGCGCCAATGGATGCCGAGCTTCAAGATGAGCCGGTTGAAGCCGTCATTCTCGGCCTGGCCCGTCCAGATCGCGGCGAACGCGCTCTCGAAGCTCTCATCCACCTTGTCGAAATCGATCGCGGCGCCGGCGGCGTCGCGCATCTTGATCTCGTGAACATGGACCACGCGCTCGGGCGTCTCGAAGGGCGGCGAGATGCGCACCGCGACGTTGACTTCCGAAGTCACGAAGAGGCCGAGATTCTCCAGGATCGGCAGCGTCGCGGAGAGCGGCAGGATCTGATCGCGCGCGTAGATTTTGCAGCGCATCACATCGGCGGGATCCTTCGCCAGGCGGTAGGCGCGCACCACCACGGTCTCGTCATCGCCGGCGCGGTTGATCTCGCCGATGTCGATGAGCGCCTCTTCAACGCCGTAACGCTCCCGGTAGGCGGCGGAGAAGGCGCCGCTGAAGCGGGTGCGGATGTCTTCCTTGGCGGCTTCGTCGAACTCGCCGGCGAGCATCAGCGCTTCCTCGAAGCGATCCTCCCAGGTGCGCGTGAGCGAAGCGATCTCATCGTCGAGCGTGCGCTGATCGGGATCGGGGAGGCTCTTGTCGATATCGCCGACGACATAGAAGACGCGCGCCAGGGGCCCGTCGGAGAGAAGCGGATAATAAGCGTCCACCTTGCCGCCATAAGCGGCCTCGAGACGATGGCCGACCGCTTCGCGGAGCTTGGAATTGAACCGCTCCTTCGGCAGATAGGCGAGCGCGGTGACGAAGCGGTTGAATGGATCGCGCCGGTTGAAGACGCGCGCGCGGGGCCGGTCGAGCAGATGCAGCACGCCTTTGGCGATGCGCAGCAATTCGTCCTGGCTGATCTGCCAGAGCTCGTCACGCGGGTAGGTCTCCAGAATGTTCCGCAGCGTTTTGTCGTTATGGCCGCCCGGCGTGAAGCCCGCGTGTTCCAGCACCCATTCGACCTTGCGGCGGATGACGGGAATTTCGCGCGTCATCTCGGTGTAGGCGTCCGCCGCGAAAAGGCCGACGAAGCGCGTCTCGCCAACGACCTGCCCGTCGGCGTCGTAACGCTTGACGCCGATATAATCGGCGGTGGTGCGGCGGTGCACGCGCGCGCGCATCGTCGATTTCGCCACGATGAGCGGCGTCGGGTCCTTCAGGATGCGCTGCACTTCAGGGGTGAGCAGGAAAGGCTCGTTCGTGGTGCGCAGCACGTAGCGCTCGGGATCGGCGAGCAGGCCGATGCCGGATTCCTCCAGGATCACCGGCTCATCGGCGATGAAATGGCCCGCGCCGTCGCGCGCATAGAGATAGTCGCGCGCGCCCAGGAAGGTGAAGCGGTCCGCGGCGAGCCAGCGCAACAGCGCGACCGATTCCGCCATCGTCTCACGCGGGGTGGCGGTCTTGGCGCGGGCCAATTCGTCGGCGCAATCGAGCATGCGCCGCTTCATCAATGTATAGCCGGCCACGGCCGTGCGCACGTCTTGCAGCGTGGCGCGCACGCCGTCGTAAAGCGCCTGGGTGCGCGCGGGCGAAAGCGCCGGCAGGTGAATCTGGATCAGCGATTCCGCCTTGTCGTCCTCGCGCACGATCGGGTGGAACATGGCGAGCGCGGCGACGCTCTGCTCGGAAAGCTCGCCCATGATGCTGTCCACGAGGAACGGCATGTCGGGGCCCGCGATTTCCAGAATGTCGCGCCTGAGCGCGCGGGCGTCGGCGCCTTGCCCGTGGCGGATGCGCACCGCTTGCCCGTCCGCATCGCGCTCGGCGCGCCAAAGCCAGAAGCCGTGCGCCAGCTCGATCAGATCGTCGATGCCCAGATCGCCGAGTTCGTCGTCGGAGGCGTCTTCGTAGAAGCCGCGCAGAAAGGAGGCGGCCGCGGGCGTCAGGCTTCCGCCGGCCTTGAACGCCTTCCAACGATCCTTCGCCCCCGCCCGCGCCAGAAAATCCTCAACGGTGACGGCTAGATCGCCGCGCGCGCCGCTGTCCATGCATGGCCCCTTGTGAGACCCGTTTCTTCGGGAGAATGATTTGGCGCGAACCTAGCCCTTGGCGCGCGGGAAGCAATGGCCGGCGATCACTCTTTGGGCGCCGTTTCCGCATCGCTCTCCTGCGCGGGCGCGAGCGTGGGCTTGCCGTCCGCCGAAAGCAGGATCGCGATCCAGCGCGTCGCGCGGAATTGCGCGAGGACGATCATGATCATCACGGTCAGGGGCGCGGCCAGGAAGGCGCCCGTGATCCCCCAGATGAACCCCCACACCGCGAGCGCGAGCAGCACGACGACGGCGGAGAGATTGAGCGTCTCGCCGGTCATGCGCGGCTGCACGAAATTGCCGATCACGAATTGCCAAAAGCCCACGCCGCCCGCCACCGCGAGCACCGGCGCGAGCGTCGGGAATTGCACGAGCGCGAAGGCCGTGGGCAGCACCACAGCGATGATCGAGCCGATGGTGGGGATGTAATTAAGGAAGAAGATCACGAACGCCCAGAAGAGCGCGTTGTCGAGCCCGATCACGGTGAGCGTGGCGTAGGTGAACGCGGTGATGATGAGCGAGACGATCGTCTGCACCCAGAGATAACGCTGCATCGACAAGCGGATCGAGGTGAAGACGCGCCGCGCGCCCTCGCGCTTGCGCTTGTCGCGGAAGATGCGGTCGAGCTTTTCGGGAAAGACCGCCGCGGCTGAAAACAGAAAGCCCAGATAGATGAGAATGAACACGGTGTCGGAGGCGACGCCCTGCAGCGCGGCGCCGATCTGAGAGACGAGCTGGCGCGGGTCGGTCTCGGCAAGGAGCGTTCCCACCGTGGCGGGCGGGCCGGAAAGCCCCAGCATGCGGTGGCCTTCGGCGATGAGCGCGTTGAGCCGGGCCTCGTAGCCGCCCGCGCTCTCCCCGAATTGGGCGGCGTTGAACGCGATGACGCTGATCACCACCGTCACCAGCGCCAGCACGAGAACCAGCGCGATGGGCAGCGCCAGCCAACGCGGCATGGCGGGGATCTTCTCGTCCAGAAAGCGCGTCAGGCTGTCGATCGCCAGCCAAAGGATCAGCGCCAGCGCAAATTGGGTGAGCACGTCGCGGAACCAATAGAGCCCCACAACGACGACGCCCGTGGCGATGATCCAGATCGCGGCGCGCAACGAGGTATCCATGAATCAGGGACATGCGCCGGGCCCGGCGCCCGGGCAAGGGCGGTCGCCCGCTTGGCGCGGGGCCGCTCCGGCGCCATGGTCCGCGCGCGAAAAGAAGGAGCGTAGTTTGGCGGATTCAGTCCTGATCGGCGTGGCCCCCGAGGGGCCGCAGACCCTTGCCTTGAAGCGCGCCAACCGCCACGGCCTCGTCGCCGGCGCGACCGGCACGGGCAAGACCGTGACGCTGCAAGTGCTCGCCGAGCAGCTCGCCAAGGAAGGCGTCGCCGTTTTCTGCGCGGACGTGAAAGGCGATCTTTGCGGCATCGCCGCCGCCGGCGAACCCCCGCCCGCATGGGCGGCCGCGCGCGCCGCCGAGATCAAGCTCGAAAATTACACGCCCGAAGCCGCGCCCGTCGTCTTCTGGGATCTCTACGGCCAGCAGGGCCATCCTGTCCGCACCACCGTCACCGAGATGGGGCCCATCCTCATGGCCCGCATCCTCGACGCCACCGAGGCGCAGGAAGGCGCCATCACCATCGCCTTCAAGCTTGCCGACGATTGGCTCAAGGAGGGCAAGCAGGAAGGCCTCCTGCTCGACATGAAGGACCTGCGCGCCCTCCTCACCCATATGAGCGAGAACGCCGAGGCGATCGGCAAGAAATACGGCCTCGTCACGCCGACGACGATCGCGGCGCTGCAACGCAAATTGCTGCAGCTCGAAATGGACGGCGCGGAAATCTTTTTCGGCGAGCCCGCGCTTGAGATCGCCGATCTCATCCGCACCACGCCCGAGGGCAAGGGCGTCGTCAACGTGCTGATGGCCGACAAACTGGTGCAGAGCCCCCGGCTCTACGCGACCTTCCTGCTCTGGCTGCTTTCGGAATTGTGGGAATCCCTCCCCGAGGCCGGGGATCTGCCCAAGCCCAAACTCGTCTTCTTCTTCGATGAAGCGCATCTCCTCTTCAACGACGCGCCGAAGGAATTGCTCGATCGCGTGGAGCAGGTCGCGCGGCTCATCCGCTCGAAGGGCGTGGGCGTCTATTTCATCACCCAATCACCGAGCGATGTGCCGGACATGGTCCTCTCGCAACTCGGCAACCGCATCCAGCACGCGCTCAGGGCCTACACGCCCGCCGATCAAAAGGCCGTGCGCGCCGCGGCGCAGAGCTTCCGCGCCAATCCCGGCGTCGATGTCGCCAAGGAGATTCAGGAACTCCATGTCGGCGAGGCGCTCGTCTCGGTTCTCGATGACAAGGGCGCCCCCACGCCCGTGGCGCGCACTTTGATCCGCCCGCCCGCCTCGCGCGTGGGCCCCGTCACGCCCGGCGAGCGCGCCGCGATCATCAATGCGTGCCCGCTCGCGCAGAAATACGCCGCCGCCGTCGATCGCCGCAGCGCCTACGAAATTCTCTCCGCGCGCGCCGCGGAGGCTCAGGCCGAGGAAGAGGCCGAAGCCGCCCGCGCCGAACGCGAAAAAGAGCGCGAGCGCGCGGCGCGCACGCCGGCGAAAACAGCGCGCCCGCGCACTTCGGGCGGCTCACGCACGAGCGCGGCCGAGCGCGTCGGCGGGCGCGTCGCCTCCAATGTGCTCAACACCGTCACGCGCGAGTTGATGCGCGGCATTTTCGGCACGCCGCGGCGCAGAACGAGGCGCTAGCGGCGCGCCTCAGCGCTTCACTTTGGCGCCGCCCTTGGCTTTCTTGGCCGCGAGCGTCGATCGCGTCCGCTTCTTCTTGACGACCCGCTTGGCGCGCGGCGCCTCCTTCTCGCGATAGACGTCAACGGGGACCAATGCGGTGCGCTCCGGCACATTGCTCAAAAGAAGCTGGGCCATGCGCTTGATGCGGCGCTTCTCGTCCTGGCTGACCTGGTCGTCGCGTCCGGCGAGCATTCTGATCGCCTCGATCGGAACCAGCGCGGCGACGGAGCGGCCGTAGCGGTCAAAGCCGATGATCGCCTTGTCCATGCTGGTGGCTTGCAGGACGTCGGCAAAGTGCGCGCGGCCTTCGGATGTGGAGTAAACAACGGGCCGTTCGTTTCCGCGCCCGAGTTCTTTCTCGCGCAATTCCTTGACCGCCTTCATGATATCAATGTCCTGTGCGTCGTCGTTGCGGCGGCTTGTGCCGTGAAAAGATTGATAATGGCCTATCCTCGCCCGGCGATGCGTCAAAAGCTGTGGAAGCAAATCGAGCGTCTCGCTGGCCGCTTCCTGGCGGAGACCTTAGAAAACGCTTCTTGGCGCGAAGATCAAATGTACTGCTTTTCATCTTGTTCTTTTGAAGTCGTCCGTTCTGTACATCTCTCAGCCAAATAGGGCTCTCACATGGCCGCGCTGCTGAAAGCACTTCTATCCCGGCCTCGCCAAAACGGACCGGCGTCAATCCATCGCTGTTGAAGCCCATCGTCTCCAGCGAGCGCATCCGCAGATATTCGAGCCTGGCGATGCCGTCCTCCATCTCGAGCTCCCGCCGGCGCGGACGCAAGTTCAACCTAGCCGCGATTCGCAGCGCAATTTGTACAAAATGATGCAGCTTTGCGCTGATGAAATCGCCTGCCGCGCGTGTCTGCGCCCGGGGCCCGCGGCCTCCGCGCCGCAGCGCGCCGCGCCCGGCGGCGGAAGCAGGCCCCGCGCCGCGCGCACGAGCGCCCCCTGGCGCGGCGGGGGGAGGCTCGTCTGGCGGCGCGGCGGGATTTCTCTCGCCGCGCACCCGGTTCAGCACCCAAAGATCGGCGCGCGGGTCATGGCGCAGGCGGAAATTGTTCCGCTTGATCCAAAACGTGCGTGACGCCGCCGCACCCTCATAGGCGGCGGGGTCGCGTGCGAGGCGCTTCGCGAGAGGCCCTAGATCGATGAAGGTCTCCTCCACGATCTTCAGCAACGCGTCGCGATCGCTTCGCGGCATCGTGCTGAACACCTTGAACGCTTGCTTGTCGAACCAGACTGTCGGCATCGCGATCCCCTCGTCTTTTGGCGCGCGCCGCTGAACGCCTTCACGTCCGGCGCGCCTGTCGCATTTCCTTCAAAAGGCGCAAGGCGTGGTTTGCCGGTCAACAGCGAATGACAGCGGCGTGCGCGATCATGCTTCACTGCGGCGCCAAGACCACGAAACGCGCGCACACGCACATCACTATAAGCACAAGACGCGATGTTCTCTCTTGACCGTGAATTTCTTCGCGCTTGGATCGCGCCGGGGACGCGCCGTCTTCATTAAGCGCGTGGGCTAGGCGCATCCGGCGGCGCGAAAATCGCCGCCGGATGCGCCGAATGCCCGCATCAACCTGAAACGATGCCCGATTTCCACGCCGCGTCGCGCCGCGCGAGCGCGAGATAGGATTGCGATCTCATTTCCATCAGGCGCGAAGCCGTGCGTTCGAACTCGAAGCTCTGATCGCCGGAGGGATAAATTCCTAGCGGCTCCGTTTCCGCGCTCATGACCAGTTTCGTTTTCGCTTCGTAGAGCGCATCGATCAGGATGCGGAAGCGGGCGGCCTCTTCGCGCTGCGCGGGGCCGAGTTTCGGCACGTCTTCGAGAAAAATCGTGTGAAAGCGCTCCGCAATCTCAAGATAATCCGCCGCGCCCAGCGCGCGCGCGCACAATTCGTCGAACGAAAAGCGCGCCACGCCGGCGGCCTGGCGCGTGACGGGGAGCAAACGGCCCTGCACTTCGAGCGTCAGCGGATGGGCGGCCGCGTCGTGCGTGAGGCGGCGCCATGCGGCCTCCATCGCGGCGTCGGCGGCGGGTCCGAGCGGAAAGTAATAGACCGGTGCCGCCATCAGCCGCTCCAGGCGGTAATCGCGCGCCGCATCGAGCGCTTCGATGTCGAGCTTTTCCTCGATGAGCGAGATGAACGGCAAAAAGAGCTGCCGGTTGAGCCCGTTCTTGTAGAGATCGCGCGGCGCGCGGTTGGAGGTTGCGACAATCACGACCTCCGCCGCGAACAGGCGTTCGAACAGGCGTCCCAAGATCATCGCGTCGGCGATGTCGGTGACTTGCAGTTCGTCGAAGCAGAGGAGCCGCGCCTCCTCCGCGACCGCTTTGGCCGCGCGCCCGATGAGATCGTCCTGGCCCGCGCTCGTCTCCGCGCGCGCGCGGCGCATGAAGGCGTGCTGCGCCAGCATGAATTCGTGAAAATGAACGCGCTTCTTTTTCGCCGCCGGCGCGGTCTCGAAAAAGAGATCGAGCAGCATGCTCTTGCCCCCGCCGACCGGGCCCCAGATGTAAAGCCCGCGCGGCGCGCGCTTCGAGCCCAGCCATGCATCCGGCCGCCACGCCGCCAGCGCATCGGACAGCGCCTCCAGGCGCGCCGCCACACGGGCCTGCGCGCGATCCTCGCTGATGGCGCCGGACTCGAGGCGCGCTTCGTATGCTGCGCGCATCAAACCTCACTCGCCAATTCGCGCCGCGCGTGCTCATGCGCGTGGGCGCCCCCGATCAGCGCTCGCCAATCGGCGCCCCGGCGCCAGAAGAGCGCGGGCAGGGCCATGCGCCGCTCATTGCGCGCGACGATCGCGGCGATGCGGTCGTAGGAGGCGCGCGTCCATTCCAGATGCCCTTCGCGCGCGGCCGCATCGCCCGCGCGCGGCGCCGGCAAAGCGCGCCCTTCGGTGAGCGGGGCAAGCGCTTCGGGCGTGCGGATCTCGGCAAGCTGGGCGATCCATGCCGCGCGGAGCGCACTGCGCTCATCGCGCGGCGAAACCACGATCACGCGCACGCGAAAGCCCTCTTCCTCCAGCGCCTCAAGCTCTTCGGTGAAGAACGCTCCGCAGCCTGGGCATTGCGCGCTTGCGACGGCCCAGACCACCGGCCCGTCCCCGCCCGTTTCGATCCAGGGCGCGTCCTCCAGCGCGTCGGCGAGCGCGCCGGGCCCGCTCGCCACCGTCACCGGCCCGGCGGCGCGCACCGCGGCGAGCTGGGCAAGCCCGCCGATCGCGGCGGCCGCCGCGAGAAACGCCGCCAGCGCCAGCGCCGCCAGCACGCCCGGCCGCTTGACCGCCGCGCCCGTCCGCCCGGGAGAATGCTCTTGCGCCACGGCGCCTTGTGAAGCGCGATGCGCGCGCCCGCGCAACCGGCTTCCGCGACGCGCCCCGGGCGGTGTATTTCGCCCATTCATGGTTGAGTCCCTGGCCGCCGCTCCCGAAGCCCGCACGAGCGCGCACGCGCCGCACATCGTTGACGTGCTCATCGAGGAGCGCGCGCCGCGGCTTTCCAAGAGCGCGGCGTGGCCCGTGCTCCGGCCCCCGCTCTACGCCATTCTCAATTACCGCAAGGCTGTCGCCATGGCCGACGCCATCGCGCCGATGCCGGGGGGCCAGGCGCTCGATCACGTGAGCGATATTCTGAAGCTGCAAGTGCAGGCGCAGGGCCTCACGCGTGTGCCGCGCGGCGGATCGTTCATCCTGCTCGCCAACCATCCGACCGGCATCACAGACGGCGTCGCGGTCTATGACGCCATCCGCCCGCTTCGCGAAGACGTGATGTTTTACGCCAATTCCGACGCGCATCGCGTGTGTCCGCGCTTCGAGGACGTGCTCATCCCGGTCGAATGGGTGCTGGCCAAGCGCACGCGCGAACGCACGCGCGTCACGCTCAAAATGACGGGCGAAGCCATCGCGCAAGGCCGCCCCATCGTCGTCTTTCCCGCGGGCCGCTTGGCGCGCGTCAGGCCCGACGGCCAGCTCACGGATCCCGAATGGATGGCGAGCGCGGTCTCCATCGCGCGCAAATACGATCTGCCCATCATCCCCTGTCACGTCGAAGGGCCGTGGGCGTTCTGGTTCCACACCTTCGACCGCGTCTCGAAGGAATTGCGCGACATGACGCTCTTCCACGAGCTCTTGAACAAACAGGGCCGCACCTATCGGCTCACCTTCGGCCAGCCCATCGCGCCCGATGCGCTCGACGGCGAAGCCAACGCCGTCACGCGCAGGATCAAGCGCTATGTCGAGCGCGAGCTGGGCGCCGATCCGGACGCGCCGTTCGATCCCGCCGGGCCCGAATGCGATTGGCGCGACGCGCCGACGCAAGGCTTCGTGCAGGGCTAAGGGAGCTCACCCTCTCCCCTTGTGGGAGAGGGTGGCGCGAAGCGCCGGGTGAGGGGTGTCAGGGCCTCCTTCGCAATCGAAGCGCCGCCACCCCTCATCCGTCTTCGCTGCGCGAAGACACCTTCTCCCACAAGGGGAGAAGGAAGATGGTTTAAGCCCGCTTCTCAAGCCCCACGGCGGCGCCGCTGCCCAGCACGCTCTCCGCTTCGCTCTCCCAATCGAGCGCGTTCGCGCGCGCGATCGCGCCAAGCATCGCCGCGGACGGCTTGATCGAACGCGCCTGCGTCGCGCGATCGACGCCGACCAAGCCGAATTGCGGGCGATAGCCCAAGAGCCATTCGAAATTGTCGAGGAGCGTCCAATAGACGTAACCGCGAATGTCCACGCCGTCGGCGATCGCCGCCTCAACACTCTCCAAAGCGCTGCGGATGAACGCGCACCGCTTCCAGTCATCCGTCGCCGCGATCCCGCTTTCGGTGACGAGAATGGGTTTGCCGGTCTCGCGCCACGCATCGCGGCACGCAAAGCCGAGCGCTTGGGGGCGATATTCGTAGCCCATCTGCGTTTTCTCGGCGCCCTTCGCACGGCCCGGGCGCCCGTCGCGGAAATGGATCATCCGCGTGTAGGTCTGCACGCCGACGAAATCGTCTTGGCTCGTCGCGGCGTAGTAGGGCGCATAGACCACATCGCGGAACGCCTTGAGCGCCGCGCGCGCCGTGTCCGCGTCCTCCGCCTCATCCTCCTGGATCGAGATCGTCATTCCCACAGGCACATGCGGCGCCGCGGCCTTGATCGCGTCGCGCGCCGCTTCGTGGCAGGCGATGGCGCGCTTCGCGTAGCCGTCATTGCCAGCGAAGAGATAGAACGCCTCGACGGGTCCGCCGAGCGCTGCTTCGCCCGCGGCGCGCAACGCCGAAGCTTCGGGCCCATCGAACGCGCGCATCCGCCCTTGCGCGCGCACAGCATCCGGGATGTTGATCTCGTTGATCGTGCACGCCCATGCGAGCTCGCCCGCCAGCGCATCCGCGACGCGCTCCGCGTAGCGCGCGAAGCGCGGCACGATGCGGTCATCCGCCCAGCCGCCCTCACGCGCGACCCAGCGGGGATTGGTGAAATGATGAAACGTGCCGATAGGCTGAACGCCCTTCTCCCAGCACGCCGCAATCACGCGCTTATAGTGATCGAGCGCGGCTTGCGAGAAATGCCCTTCCTCCGGCTCGACGCGCGCCCACTCGATCGAAAAACGATAGGCGCCCAACCCCAATCCGGCCAGGATCGCGATATCGTCCTTATACAGATGAAACTGATCGCACGCGTCGGCGCTCGGCTCCGCGAAGAGCGAGGGCTTGGCGTGCTCCAGCGCCCAGCAATCGGAATTCCAATTGCCGCCTTCGACCTGATGCGCCGCGGTCGCGGCGCCCCAAAGAAACCCAGAAGGAAACGTCGCCGCCATTGAAGCTCTCCCGCGCGACGAATAGCCTAGGCGCGCTTTCCGCTTCTGGCCAGGATCGCGCTCCCATGATCGGCTTCATCATCCGGCAAATCCGAGGCCCGCTCGTCCTCATTCTGGCGGCCGCCTCGATTCTCTACGGATTTTTCCTGCTCCAGCTGCTGCCGTTCTGGAGCGCGATGGCGGAAGCGCAAAGCGGGCGCGAATTGCAGGCGACGCCTTTCTTCAGCGCCGAGCGCCTGAACGCGGCCTTCGCCGCGTTCGACGCCGCCACGCGGCAAGATGCGCTCTCCTTCTACGCGCTCGACGTGCTGAACGCGCTCCTCTTCGCGCTCTCCATCGCCGCGCTCATGGGCTATGCGCTCAGGCGCCTCAACATCGAAGCGAGCCCCTGGCGCTGGCTGCTCGTCTTGCCGCTGGCGTCCGGCGCGTTCGATCTCATCGAAAACGGCCTGCTCACCGGCCTCTTGCTCACCCATCCCGGCGCGCCCGCCTGGATCGCGACGCTTGCGGGCATTTGCACGGGCCTCAAGGCGATCGCCGGGATGGCGGCCATCGCGATCATGCTCATCCTGATGATCATCGCTGGCGCCCGGCACGCCTGGCGCCAGCTCAATCCGGCTGGGGATTAGGGATTGCCCTCTCAGCTCGACCCTCGCGAAAGCGAGGGTCCAGGAGATGTTTCTGGGCTCTCGCTTTCGCGAGAGCCGAGCGGAAGCTTTCTCCCTAATCCCGAACTAGACCTTCCGCTCCACCATGTCCGTCTTGATCTCCGCGATCGCCTTCGCGGGATTGAGGCCCTTGGGGCAGACCTGCGCGCAATTCATGATCGTGTGACAGCGATAGAGCCGGAACGGATCCTCCAATTCGTCGAGCCGCTCGCCCATGGCTTCATCGCGGCTGTCGGAGAGCCAGCGCCGCGCCTGCAGAAGCGCCGCGGGGCCAAGGAAGCGATCCCCGTTCCACCAATAAGACGGGCAGCTCGTCGAGCAGCAGGCGCAGAGAATGCACTCATAGAGCCCATCGAGCTTCTTGCGCTCTTCCTCGCTCTGCTTCCATTCGCTCGCGGGCTCGGGCGTCTTGGTGTGCAGCCACGGCTCGATGAGCGCGTATTGCGCGTAGAAATTGGTGAGATCCGGCACGAGATCCTTGAGCACCGGCTGCGACGGCAGCGGCGCGACGGTGATCTCGCCCGCCGGCAATTCATCCATCCCCTTGGTGCATGCGAGCGTGTTGCGCCCGGAAATGTTCATCGCGCACGAGCCGCACACGCCCTCGCGGCAGGAGCGGCGAAACGCCAAGGTCGGATCGATCGTGTTCTTGATGGCGATGATGGCGTCGAGCACCATCGGCCCGCAGGTCGAGAGATCGAGATCGTAAGTGTCCCAGCGCGGATTGTCGCCGCTTTCGGGATCGTAGCGATAGACTTTGAACCGCCGCACGCGCTTGGCGCCCGCTTTCGCCGGCCACTTCTTGCCCTGCTTCACTTGCGAATTGCGCGGCAGAGTCAGCTGAACCATCGGGGCCTCCGCTCTCTACCTGCGGGCGCCCGGCTCTGAGGTCAAGGCTGAGGCGGCGTCTGCGGCTCCTTGGCGCGCTCGGCGAACTCGTACCAATCGAGATTGCGCGTGAACCACATGACCGCCGCGATGGTGAGGAAGGCCGCCACCGCGCCGACCAGCAGCGCGTAGTCCTCGATCCGCATCAAGAGATAGATGAGCGCGTAGAGCACGGAGAAGCCCCCAAGCGCGATGAGCCCGCGCGTGCGGCTTTTGAAGATCGCGCCGAGATAGGCCGAGATGAGCATGACCGTCGCGCCCGCCGCGATCAGGAACGCCCAATCGAAGCCGATCCGCTCCGCGATCGCCAAGAGCAGCAGATAGAAGATGATCTGCGCCAGCCCCACCATCACATATTGCGCCGGATGCACGCGCCGCTCGCTCGTCGCCTCGAACATGAAGTAGGCGAGGAAGACGACGCCGATGAACAAGAGCGCGTACTTCAACGCGCGCGTCACGGATTGATAAGGGTTGGCCGGATCGATGAAGCGCACGCGCGCATCGGCGTTCGCAAGCATGCCGAGCGTATCGGCCGCGCCCGAGGCCGCGACGCCGCGCGCGACATAGGGAACGCTCCAACGCGCATCGAAGGCGTTGCGCTCGGCTGCGCCCTCCTCGTCTTCCTCGCTGTCGGCGCGCGGGAAGGCGCCGGCGTAGCCGACGCTGCCCCAATCGCCGCGCAGGCGGATGTCGGTGTTGCGCGCAAAGGCCGCCACGCCCATCGATTCAACGCCGGTGAAGCGCAGCGCGGTCGAAGCGTCGAATTCCGCGCCAGGGCGCGCGATGCCGCTCGCATCGGCCGCCAGCCATTGCATCTGGCCGATCGGGCGGCCTTGCGGCGTGACGACGGGCGCGGTGGGCGAGCCAGCGAACCCGCTGAACACCGTGCCAGGCTCGAACGGAATGGGATCGCGCCCTTCGATCGTCAGCTCCGCGCGCCCCTGCGTGCCGCGCGGATCGGCGACGCCGACGAGGATGAGCGCGCGCTCCCAATTGATGATTGCGCCTTCGGGCGCTGCGGACGGCTCGCCCGTCAGATCGAAATGCGCGCGGAAGCGCACGTCGGCCGTATAGGTGCGCACCTTGAAGAGATCGCCGCGCGAGCGGATGTCGGTGTCGGCGTTGGCGTCGGCTTCGCCGGTTTCGGGGAAGACGACATACCAGCCGTCCTCCACGCTCTGCACCGCGGCGCCGCCCGCGGGATTGGGCGCCGTGCGCGTCACGCGATAGGGCGCGACAACGATCGGGCCGATGAAGCTCTGCTCGCCGCCATAGCGCTCGCCCACTTCGGCGATCACCTGCTGGGCGCGGCTGGTGCGGTCGTAGATGAGGCCGAAGATGGCGAAGGCCGGCAGGCTCATCGTCAGCGCCAGCGCGCACACGATGAGCAATTTGAGCCCAAGCGAGCGGTTGACCGGGCGCGGCGCTGTCATGCGGGCGCGACCTTAGGGCGAACTGAAACACGCGTCCACGGCGCGCGTCAGCGGAAGCGCTATTGCACCGGCGCCATATCGATCTCGAGCGCGGTTTCCGGGGGCTGCCAATCCTCCTCCACCTGCGCGGGATCGGCGGGGGCGGCGTTGTACGCGACGTAGAAGGCGAACGCGCCGAGCGCGGCGCAGAGGAGCGCGAGCGCCGCCGCCAACAAATCGTGCGTGCGCGTGATGCGCTTGGCCCGCGGCGCGTGCGGAAGCCCCTCCTCGTCCGGGATTTCTTGTTCGCCCGCGACCGCGGCGAGCGCGGCCTGCCTTCGCGCATCGATGAGCGCGTAGCCGCCCGCGAACACGAACGGGATCGCGAACCCCCACGGCGCCGCGCCCGGCATGTAAGGCGCAAGGAAGAGCCCAAGCGAGCCCGCCCCCAGGCACCCGATCACCACCATCTCGAAAATGCCATGCACCCGCTCGCCAAGCGCGCGGCGCATGCGCCGGCGCCGCGCGGTGAATTCAGCGAAGAGGGAGTCGAAGAAGGTCACGCTTGGCAGTTAGCGCGCGGAATGCGGATGCGGAATAGCGAAGTCACCCTTCTCAGGATGGGGAGTTCGGAGCGGAGTCGGAGCGGGCCTGGGAGTTCTAGGCACCGCACAATTCAATTCTACTCAATTCTACGCGTCAACTGCCTGGTACGGCTAGTCGGCCGCTCGCGTGTCGCTAACTTACGAGTATGTCTGGCGATTTCACTGTCCTCTTCGATGTCTCAAGAGAGCCGCTCCCAGGTTGGGGGGTCGGATTGTTTGGCGCGGCAATGGTGGCTGTGGGATTGTCGCTTGTGTTCTTGGCTGAGCATTGGGGCACTCGACTGTTGGGAGCGATTTTCGCTGTGTCAGCTGTCATCGTTTGTACGACAATTGTCGTATCTCTTTGGAATGAGTACGGACGGCTGCGCGCGCAGCTCGAAAATGGGGAAGTTCGTTTCTTGGTGGGCGTGGCAGAAGATTTCAGGCGTCCGCCGGTTGGCCAACACGGTCCTCAGACGTTCAGTGTATCGGGGCATAGATTCGAGGTGTGGCAAGCTGAACATACTGCCGCGTTTCATCATACGGTGACCGCCGGCGGCCCGAACCTGTCGGGTAGATGTATTCGAGTGGGCTTTACATCACGAAATGAGATCGTTTGGCTGGGACTTCGCGCGTCCCAACCGGCTCCCGACAACGAGTCGTGCGGTTAGTTACTGTATCTTCGCAATCCTGAGCGGCTGTCCCCTTATGCAGTGGCTCTTGTTCCTTTGAAGCCACGAGCGCCTTGTGCCACGTACTACTGATCAGTGGATGAGTCAGCTGCGTCTTGCTGGGTCGAAACCCGCATGTGGTCGAGCTGTCTCTGCGAAGCGGACTGAGGGGGGACCATGCGCCCCAATCGCTGCGCGATCACCTCCCCCGCACGCGGGGGAGGAAAACAGCCAAGCCGGTGAAGTTGGGGAGGGGTGAGATCGTCGAGCACTATGGCATCCGGCTTCAAACGCCTCACTGCTCGACCCTCGCGGAAGCGAGGGTCCAGTCTCAGGCACACTGGGCTCTCGCTTGCGCGAGAGCCGAGCGATTCAAGCGAAACGCAAGCGCGCTCAATAAACCCGCTTCTTCGGCGGGATGCTCTCAACTTCGTTGGTCAGCGTGTTCGCATGCACGGGCCGGAAATCGATGCGCACCTCGCCCGCTTCGTTAAGCCACGTCAGCGTGTGCTTCATCCAATTCTGATCGTCCCGGTCCGGATAATCTTCGCGGGCGTGCGCGCCGCGGCTCTCGGTGCGGTTGGCGCCCGCCGTCACGGTGACGAGCGCCTGCGCGATGAGGTTCTCGAACTCCAGCGTCTCCGCTAGATCGCTGTTCCAGATGAGCGAACGGTCCGTCACGGAGACATCGCCTTTCGCCTTCCACACATCGGCGACGCGCCTGACGCCCTCATCGAGCGTCTCGCCCGTGCGATAGACCGCGCATGTCTCCTGCATCGCGAGCTGCATGGTGTGGCGAAGCTCCGCCGTCGGCGTCTTTCCGGTCGCGTTGCGGATGCGGTCGAAGCGCGCGAGGTGCGCTTCGCCCGCATTCTTCGGCAAATCGCGCTGCGCGGAATTTTTCGCGAGCGTCTCGCCGCAGCGAAGGCCCACAGCCCGCCCAAACACCACGAGATCGATCAGCGAGTTGGAGCCCAAGCGGTTCGCGCCATGAACGGAGACGCACGCCGCTTCCCCGACAGCGAAGAGCCCCGGCACGATCTTATCGGGATCGCCGTTCGCCTTCGTCAGCACTTCGCCGTGATGGTTCGTCGGGATGCCGCCCATATTGTAGTGCACCGTCGGCAACACCGGGATCGGCTCCTTGGTGACATCCACGTCCGCGAAGATGCGCGCGCTTTCCGAAATTCCGGGCAAACGCTCATGCACGATCGCGGGATCGAGGTGATCGAGATGAAGGAAGATGTGATCCTTCTTCTCCCCGACGCCGCGCCCTTCGCGGATTTCGATCGTCATCGCGCGCGAGACCATGTCCCGCGGCGCCAGATCCTTCACGGTTGGCGCATAGCGCTCCATGAAGCGCTCGCCCTCTGAATTGGTGAGGAAGCCGCCTTCGCCGCGCACGCCTTCCGTGATGAGGCACCCCGCGCCGTAAATCCCCGTCGGGTGGAATTGTACGAATTCCATATCCTGCAGCGGCACGCCGGCGCGAAGCGCCATGCCGTTGCCGTCGCCCGTTTGCGTGTGCGCGCCCGTGCACGTTGCGTAGATGCGCCCATAGCCGCCCGTCGCCAGCACGACCGCTTGCGCGCGAAAGCGATGCAGCGTGCCGTCCTCCAGCGCCCACGAGGTCACGCCCCGGCACGATCCATCTTCATCCATGATGAGATCGAGCGCGAAGTGCTCGATGAAGAACTCAACATCGTACCGCAGCGATTGCCCATAGAGCGTATGCAGCATCGCGTGGCCGGTGCGGTCCGCCGCCGCGCAGGTGCGCTGGATCGGCGCCTCGCCGTAATTCTTCGTCATGCCCCCGAACGCGCGCTGATAAATCTTGCCTTCTTCCGTGCGCGAAAACGGCAAGCCCCAATGCTCAAGCTCGTAAACCGCCTTGGGCGCGTTCTTGCAGAGATATTCGATCGCGTCTTGGTCGCCGAGCCAGTCCGATCCCTTGACGGTGTCGTACATGTGCCAGCGCCAATCGTCCTCGCCCATATTGCCGAGCGAAGCGCTCATGCCGCCTTGCGCCGCCACGGTGTGCGAGCGCGTCGGGAACACCTTCGTCACGCACGCCGTGCGCAGACCCGCCTGCGCGCACCCGAGCGCGGCGCGCAGCCCCGCCCCGCCCGCGCCGACGACGACGACATCGAACGTGTGATCGATCCATTTATACGTCGTGGACATCTACCATCCGAAATTGATCTGCAGGATCGCGAAGAGCCCAACGGCGACGAGCGCGATCGCAAAGAACGAATTGAGGAGCAGCAGCGCCGTGCGCGTGCCCGTCTTGTGGATGTAGTCCTCGATCACGACCTGCATGCCAATCCGCATATGGGCGCCGGCGGCGATCATGAGAAGAGCGGCGCCGATGGCGTTCCACGGCATCCGCAAGAATGTGATCGCGTCATCGTAGGAATCGATCGAGAGCGCCGCCGAAATCGCCAACCACGGCGCCAGGAAGAAGAGCGCCACCGCCGTCGCGCGCTGCGCGATGAAGTGCCCCGCGCCCTCCCGCGCCGAGCCGCGCCCCGCAATCCGCGAACGCGCCGTGCGGAAGCCGCTCATGAGAGGCCTCCGAAATTCAACACGGCCCAAAGCGCCGCCGGCGCGATGAAGGCGAAGAGGATCGCATACCAGGCCGAGCTGTTTGCGGCCTTCAGCTCAAAGAGCCGGCCCGAATCCAGCAGCAGGTGGCGAAGCCCGTTCGCCCAATGATAAGCCAGCACGCCGAATGCGCCGTAGAGCTTCAATTGTCCGAACCAGGAATGAAACAGCGCATCGATCCACGCATACGCTTCCCCGCCCATCGCCAGCGCCGCGAGCCACACCACGAAAAGCGCGAGGCACACATAGAGCGCAACGCCCGTTGCGCGATGCAGGATCGACGAGGCCATCGTCACGTGCCAGCGCCAGATCTGCAGATGCGGCGAAAGCGGTCTCTGGGGCGCGGCGGGCCCTGCCATGGCGGCGTCCTGATTTGATGTGCGCGGAGATTTAGCCGCCGTCCGTCGCAAGTCAACGCGCGCGGCCTTGCGAGCCTTAGCCGTGCGGGCTTAAGTCGCGCGCGGAGGAAGATTCATGATCCGTCAAGGCCTTGCGCTTGTCGCCGCGCTCATCATCGCGCTCCCGCTCGCCGCCTCGGCGCAGCAGGAGAGCGCGAACCCAGCGGAAAGCGAACTCGCCCGCGTCATCGCCGATTTCGAGCGGCTTGAGCGCCAAAGCGATCCCGTCAGCGCGGGGTTTGAAGGCGATCGCGAAGCGCTCCGACGCCTTCCGGACGTGAGCCCCGAAGCGCAACGCGCCAACGCCGATGCGCTGCGCACGCTCGGTCGGCGCCTCGGCGAAGTGAACGCCGCCTCGCTCAACGCCGAATCCCAGCTCAACCACGCGCTGCTTTCCCGCATCATCGATCAGCGCGTCGAGGAGGCCGGCTACGATTTCGAGCGCATCGCGTTCGAGAACGATGACGGCTTCTTCGGCCTTCCCGATTATCTCGGCCGCTCCACGCCGATCGCCACGCCGGACGACGCCGAAGCCTGGATCGCGCGCCTCGAAGCGGTGCCGGCCTATTACGATCAGAACTTCGCCAATATGCGCCGCGGCATTCGCACACGCTTCACGCAGCCGCGCATCGTCGTCGATCGCGTCATCGCCATCGCGCGCCGGCAAGCGGAGACGCCGATCGAGCAATCCGCGCTGCTCATGCCGTTCGCCTCGATGCCCGCGACGATTTCCGCCGCGCAGCAGGCCGAGTATCGCACGCGTGCAACCGCCATCGTGCGCGACCGCATCCAGCCCAAGATGCGCGAGTTCGTGACCTTCCTGGAGCGAGAGTATCTACCCGCCGCGCGCCGCCAGATCGGCTGGCGCTCAACCCCGAACGGCGAAGCCACGTATCGCTACCTCGTGCGGCGCGAGACGACGACCAACATGACGCCCGAGGAAATCCATCAGCTCGGCCTCTCCGAAGTCGCGCGCATCCGCGCGCTGATGGAGACGACGATCCAGCAAACCGGCTTTGAAGGGACGTTCGCCGAATTCCTCCACTTCCTGCGCACCGATCCGCAATTCTACGTGCAGAGCGAAGAAGCGCTGCTGATGCACGCCTCCGAGATCGCCAAGCGCGCCGACGATCGCCTGCCGCCGCTCTTCGCCACGCTGCCGCGTTTGCCCTACGGCGTGCGCCCCGTGCCGGCCGATGTCGCGGAGGGCTACACGACTGCGCGCTATTGGCCGGGCTCGCCGCAATTGGGCCAAGCGGGCGGCTACATGGTCAACACCAGCCACCTCAATCAGCGCCCGCTCTACGAATTTCCCGCGCTCACGCTGCACGAAGCGGTGCCTGGGCATCATTTGCAGATCGCGCTCGCGCAGGAGCTGACGGGCCTTCCCTATTTCCGGCGCAACGTCTCGCCCACCGCTTTCGTCGAGGGCTGGGGGCTCTACGCGGAATTCCTCGGCGAAGAGATGGGCATGTACCGCACGCCCTACGAACTCTTCGGCCGCTACTCGATGGAGATGTGGCGCGCGTGCCGCCTCGTCGCCGACACCGGCATCCACTGGATGGGCTGGGACATCGAGCGCGCCCGCCGCTGCTTCACCGAGAACAGCGCCTTGGCCGAGCACAACATCCAGACTGAGTTGGAGCGCTACATCTCATGGCCAGGCCAGGCGCTTGCCTACAAGATCGGTGAATTGCGCTTCCGCGCGCTGCGCCAGGAAGCGCAAGCCGCGTTGGGCGCGAACTTCAATGTCCGCCAATTCCACGACACCTTGCTGCTCGGCGGCCCGCTGCCGATGGACCTCGTCGAACAACGCGTCCGCACCTGGATCGCAATGCAACAGGAGCCGGCGCCCAACTAATCGAACCTCCCTTCTCCCGCATGGGCGGGAGAAGGTGTCAGCGAAGCTGACGGATGAGGGGGCGCGCTTCAATCTGCACGCCCCCACCCTCATCCGGCCTTCGGCCACCTTCTCCCGCCCATGCGGGAGAAGGAAAAGGGGGACGCCGACCGCCTCTATCCCCGCATCTCAATCGCCGAACGCCGCTATTTTTCCGGCCCGCAGCGAAAAATCGCGCTCCGCAATCCGACGGCGTTCGCCCTCGACGATACTTGCCGCTCATGTCTCACGCGCAAGGAACCCCGTTAGAACCACCCGCCTCCCTCCTGGCAGAAGCCTGGGAGGAGGCGCGCATCATTCTCTCCACCTACCTCCGCTACACGATCGATCCCGCCGAGCTCATCGAACGCCAGGCGATCACGCCGCTCTTCCGCGCGCAGCTGCTGCGCTGGCTCCGCCCACTCGAAGCGATCGTGCGCTCGCTGCTGCTGGCGATGGCGAAGGCGATGCACGTCGAGCCCACGCGGCGCGCGCATGCGAAACGCCAAAGCCAACGCGCCGACTTCATCCCGCGCTTCAACTGGGCGATGCGGCGCAAGACAAAAGCGCCGCCTACGGAGGAAACGCAGAAACCGCCCAAAACGCCGCGCCGCTGGGCGCGCGTGGTCGTCGCGAGCAAGGGAATCGCCGAGCGCCTCGAAGGCGTCGCGCGCGTGATCGAAAATCCCGAGCGGTACGCGACGCGATTGGCCCGGAAGCTTCAGGCGCAGCCCGACGAGATTCCGCTCCCGCTCGAAGAAGAGCCGCCCGCGCCAACCGCCGACATCCCGCTCCGCGATCTCTGGCGCGAGCTGCACGATTACGTGCGCAAGCTCTTCAAGCGAAACGCCGGCGAAGATCCGCAGACGCCGCTTGGCGAAGCGCACCCGCCGCCGCGCGATGACTCAAGCTAAGTCACCGATCCCCGGATTGCGCGGCACGCGCAAGTCCGGGGCCCAAGGTCCCGCACGCACTTTCAATTGAAAGAGAACCTGAGAGATCGACCCCGGATCGCTCGCAAGCTCGCGTCCGGGGAGCGGATACGTTTGGTCAATCGAACACGGACGCCAGTTGCGCGGGGCCGACGCCTTCCTTGACGCTGCGCAGCTCGAAATAGATGGCCGAGGCGCTGACAGCGCCGATCACGGAGGCGACGGGCGCGATCAAGGTTCCCGCCACGGCCATGCCGAGCAGAACCTGCCCGCCAGCGGCCTGGCCAACCGCCCCGCCCACGACCTGCGCGACGAGCGAGATGATGTAGGTCAAGAGGCCGATGGCGATGAGCAGCGCGAAGATCGCCCAGCGATGCGAGCGTGTGAGATTGCGGCTGCGGCCCATCGCGCCGAACACGCCCATCCGCTCGATGACGGCGGAAGGCACCGCGACGGCCCAGAGCGTCATCAGGATGAGGCCGGGGACGAACAAGAACACCAAGCCGATGCCGATGCCGATGCCCGCCACGATGGCGATGCCGAGCGCGACCAGGAAGAAGCGCCCGCCGGTGGCGAGCAATTCACCGAACGATGCGCGCTGGCCGTTGAAGTGCGCGACGGCGCCGTGCGTGACCGCGGCCTGCAGCACGAACGCGCCGATCACATAGAGCGCGAGGCCGGAAAAATAGACCGGCCCGAACACCGCGAAGGGATTGGCGAAGGCGGCGGGATCGTTGCTCGTCAGCAGGTTGAGGCCGGGCAACTGCATCACCAGCAGCGGCGCGCCCGCCAGTACGAGGCCCAGGAGGTAATAGACGAGGAAATTGGCGCCGACCGCGGAGAAGGTGCGCGCGATGACGCGGCCCATATCGAAGCGCGCCTCGATGCCCGCCGGGGCGGCTGGAGTTTCACTCATGCGCTCTGCGCCTCCGCTCGTTCAACGAGTCGGAGCCTAGCGCAGAGGATGCGACAGGCGAAACCGTCAGAAGCGGAAGCGCGCGCCGATCGAGGCGCCGGAGGCTTCGTCGCCGTCGCCGCCGGCGAGGCTGCCGGTCAGGCTGACGTCGAAGCGTTCGCCCAGATACCAGGTCATGCCGAGCTGGGCTTCACCGAGCGTGCGGTTCTGATCGTCGAGCGCGAGCGTGACGGGATCGCCGGTGGAGACGAAGACCGCCTCGGCCTCGCGATCGTTGAGCGCGGCCTCATGCACCACGCCCAGCGTGATCGACGGCGCCATGACGACGCCCTCGCCCGCGTTGAAACGCCGCTCGGCGCGGAAGCGCGCGCCCAAACGCGCCGTCTCCGCGGAGAAATCGTCCACGTCGAGGCGCAGCACGCTTGAGCCCGCTTCGCGGTAGCCGTCCACGTTGGTGGAGAGCCACGCCGCGCGCGCGGAGAGCGACATCTCCCAACCATTGGCGGAGAAATGGCGCGCGACGCTGGCGAAGAGGCCGGCCGTTTCGGCGCTGGTGTCGGCACTCAAATCGGTGGGCACGCCGTTCAACAGCACGCGGCGGCGGGTTTCGAAATCGTGGCCGCCGAGCGTTGCACCGACCGAAGCGGCCCAGCGCTCGCCGCGCCAATCGGCGAAGACCGCGCCTTGCAGGCTCTCGGCGGTCGTATCGCCCGCATTGAGCGCGAGTTCCGCTTCGCCTTCGGTGGATGCGATTGCGGCGCCGACGGCGAAGCCTTGGTGGCGGCGCGTGCGCACGCCCCCGGCGACGCCGTTGTTCTCGTAGGAATAGCCGAGCGAGCCGTCCGCCTCCTCGCGATCGATTTCGCCGAAGAGCGCGCGGGCCCAGACGATGCCGTCGCCGCGCGCGGACTCCACCTCTTCGCCGATCACATCGACGAAGCCGCCGAGCGCATGGCCGGCGAGCGTGAGCTGGCTGTTGGCGGTCGAGGGGCGCGCGGTGATGAGCGTCGCGCCGATCTGGGCGTTGTTGGGGTTGTAGATGACGGAGCCCGCGCCGCCGAACGGCACGACGATGGAATCGAACTCGCCGCTGACGCCGCCGGCCGCGGCGAGGAACGTCAAGCCCGTCCCGTCGGCGCCGCCAAGCGAGACAAGCTCCAGCGTGCCGCCGTTGATCGTCGCTGTGCCCGAGACGTTCAAGAGATCAATCTGGCTTGCGCCGTTGAACTCGATCGTCAGCGTCGCGGGAGCGTTGTGCGTATAATTGCCGGCGATGTTGATCGTTCCGGGCGAATTGCCGGGCGAGATCGTGCCGTTGTTGACGACGTTGCCGGTGATCGTGCCGACGCCGGTGAGCGAAGCGCCGGTGAAGATCGTGACGCCGTTCAACGCCGTGATGTTTCCAGCCAGATGCGCC
The DNA here is from genome assembly GCA_050246475.1 of Hyphomonadaceae bacterium. Taxonomy (GTDB): domain Bacteria; phylum Pseudomonadota; class Alphaproteobacteria; order Caulobacterales; family Aquidulcibacteraceae; genus CADEEL01. Next base: position 658,657 of record JBFWVZ010000002.1, read on the forward strand.
GTGCCGTCCTCGACGTCGAAGGCGCCGAATTGCTCGCCGCCATATGTAATCGTGGCCGAGCCTATCTGCGCGAAGACCGAGCCGGAAGCGCCGGTGACGGCGTTGGCGAGCGTCGCATCGGTCGATTGATTGAGTTCGAAGCGCGCGCCGGAGAAGATATCGAGCGCGCCGGTTCCGATGTTGGCGAGGCCCGCGCGCAGCGTGCCTTCCCCGACGAGCGTGCCGCCGGTGTAGGTGTTGGCGCCGGTGAGCTCCGCGAAGGTCGGATCGAATTTGACGATGCCGCCCGCGCCGGAGACGTCGTTGCCCAAATTGTCGCTGAAGAAGAGGATGCCTTCGTTGGCGATGGCGCCCGTGCCGGCCGCGCCCTCTTCATGGAGCGCGAGCAGGCCGTCATTGACGATGCCGCCTTCGAACGTGTTCGCGCCGTGAAGCTCGACGGTGGCGGCCAGTTCAATGTCGAGCCCGCCCTCGCCGGAAATGAGGCCGTCAAAATCGGACGCGCCGGTCAACGTGGCCGTGTTGGCGCCAAGCTCGAGATCGCCCGCGCCGGAGACGCCGCCGAGCGTCTCGCTCGCGTCGAGCCGGAGCGTCGCTGCGGCCGCGATGTTGACGGCGCCGCCGTCATCGAGCGCGGCGCCGCCCGCGAGCGCAAGCGTGCCTTCCTGCACGTCGGTCAAGCCGGTGTAAGTGTTGGTTCCCGAGAGGATGAGTTCGCCGGCGCCGGTTTTCTGGACGCCATGCACGCCGCCGGATTCGGAGATATCTCCCGATTGCTCGGCGATTCCCACATCGACGTTCAGATCCGGATCGCTCATCAGCACGATTGGATTGGCGATGGTGACGCCATCGGCGTAGTCGATGACGGAGCCGAGAGTCGTCAGCGATCCCGTGCCGAGCGCGGAATCGTTCTCGACGCGGATCGTGCCGCCCGCGATGACCGTCCCGCCTGCATAATCATTGGCGCCGGAGAGCGTGAGTTCGCCCGTCCCTTCCTTCCAGAGCGCGCCCGCGCCAGTGATGAGGCCGCTGAAGGCGGTGTCGGAATTATTTCCGCCCGCGAGCAGCGTGTTGGCGCCCAGATCGATCGTGCCCGCGCCCGCGATGGAGCCGACGCGTTCGCTGTCGACCAGATTGAGCGCCGCGCCCGCGTCGACTGTCACAGCGACGGCGTCGGCGATCGCCTGCGTGCCTTGCACATTGACCGCGCCGGCTTGGATGTGCAGCGGGCCGAGGAACGTGTTCGCGCCGCTCAGCAGCAGCGCGCCGCCTGTCGTCTTATCAACGCCGCCCGCGCCGGAGATCACGCCCGAGAACGCGCCGTCCGTGATCGTCACGGTGTTGGCGTTCAGCTCAAGCGCGCCGCTGCCGAGCAGCGTGCCGATGGCTTCGCTGTTGAGCAGACGCAGCGTGGCTGGGGCTGCGATCTGGACAACGCCGGTGTCGAGGAGCGCGGCGCCGCCGGCGGCTTCGAGCACGCCATCGTTGATGAAGGTAGCGACGTGGGCGTTCGCGCCCGAGAGCGTGAAGACGCCCGCGCCCTCTTTCGTGAGCGCGCCGCCGCCAAGGATATCGCCGGAGAAAGTGGTCGATGCATCGTTCCCGCCCGTGGTGAGCGAGAGGCCGTTCAACTGAACCGTACCGGCGCCGGCGAGCGAGCCGATGGTTTCGCTCGAGCCGACATCGAGCGTTGCGCCGGCGGCGATATTGACCGCGCCTGCATCGGCGATGGCTTGGCCGTTGCCGATGAGGAGCGTGCCGCCTTGAACGTCGGTCAGGCCGCCATATGTGTTCGTCCCGCTCAGAACGAGCGTGCCGGCGCCGACCTTATTCAAGCCGCCGGTTCCGCCGATATCGCCGGAGAAATTGCCGTCGGCGACAGTCAACGTGTTGGCGTTGAGATCGACGGCGCCGACGCCCTGCAGCGTGCCTATTGTCTCGCTGTCGAGCAGTTCGAGCGTGCCGGCTGAGTTGACTTGAACGAGGCTCGCATCGCCGATGGCGTCGCCGCCGTCGAGTGCGACGACGCCTGAATTGATGTACGTGGCGCCGTGCGTGTTGACGCCGGCGAGCGTGAAGACGCCCGTCCCGTTCTTGATGATCGCGCCGGCGCCGCTGATGTTTCCGGAGACTTCTGTGCTGGCATTGTTGCCGCCCGTCGTCAGCACGTTCAGGCCGAGCGCGATGTCGCCTGCGCCCGCGACCGAGCCGACAGTTTCGGAATTGTTGAGCGCCAGCGTCGCGCCGGCGGCGACATTGACGACGCCGTTGTTGTCGATCGCGGAACCGCCCGCGAGCGTCAGCGTGCCGGCATTGACGTTCGTTGCGCCCGAATAGGTGTTGACGCCCGCGAGCGTCATATTGCCCGCGCCCTCTTTCGTGAGGCCGCCGGTTCCGTCGATCACGCCCGCATAGTTTGTGGACGAGCCGTCGCCGCCGGTGAAGAGCGTGTTGGCGCCGAGCGAGACCGTGCCGTCGCCCGCCAGCGAGCCAATACGCTGATCGCTTTGAATCGTGAGGTTCGCGCCGGGGCTGATGGTGACGGCGGTTGAATCGGAAAGCCCTGCGTCGGTGGTGACGATGAGGGAGCCGCCTTGGATATTCGTGGGGCCGGTGAAGGTGTTGGCGCCGCCGAGCGTCAGCGTGCCCGCGCCCGTCTTGTCGATGCCGAAGCCGATGCCGGAAATGGCGCCGTTCTGCGCCGCGCTGCCGGCGTCCACATTGAGGCTGGCTTGGCCGAGCAGCGTGATCGGATTGGAAAGCGTGATGCCCGCGCCGTAATCGATGGTCGTGCCCGCGCTCATTGTCACGCCGGCCGTGCCGAGCGCGTTGTTGTGCAGCACGCGCAGCGAGCCGCCTTCGAGCAGCGTGCCGCCGGAATAGGTGTTGTTGAAGGAGAGCGTGAGTTCGCCCGTGCCGACTTTGCGGAGGCGGCCGATTCCGGTGTCGCCGCGAATGAGGCCGCCATAGGAGGTGTCGAGGTTGTTGCCGCCGACAGTGAACGTGTGATCGTTCATGTCGATGTCGCCGCCCGTGCCCTGGATCGAGCCGACGGTTTCATCGTCGGCAATCGCCAGCGTCACGTTCGAGTGCATGAGGATGCGGGCGGTGTCGGAAATCGCGTTGCCGCCGGCGAGGCGCAGCACGCCGCCATTGTTCAGCGGCTCGACCTCTTGAATGGATTCCGGAAGGCCGGTGAGCGTCGCGACGGAGGAACCGGATTTGGTCAGCCGTTCGTAATTGACGAATTCGTTGCCAAGTGTGTTGCCGTTGAAGGTGAAATCGACTGTGCCGCCGAGCGCGATCGTATCGGTGCCGCCGAGTCCGTCTGTCTGACCGCTAAACGTCGTATCCGAGTCGACGTTGCAGGTGTCGGCGCCGGCGGTGCCGGGGCAGATGTTGGTCAGCGAGAGTTCAAAGGCATAGTTGATCGCGCTGAAATTGACGTGATCGGCGACGTACGCGGAGTACGCGGAGGCGAAACCCGGATTGCTGTTGTAGCCCGGCGCGCCGATATCCACCCGGAAGTCCTGAGACTGCGGGTTGGTCATGTACTGGTTGTCGCCCCAGCCATCGTAGAACGCGCTGAAATTGATGAGCGCCGGGTTCGAGCCGAGCGTCGAGATCGCGTAGTCGGTCGGCGCGCCGCCGAACAGAAACGCAGCCGCTTCGCGCCCTGAATAGACGGGCGGGTTCGTGGTCCAGTGAGGGCCGTCCGAGACGCGCCAGCTGCCGACAAAGACGTATGTGGCGACGCCGTCAAACACGTCCGCTTGCGCGGGGGAAGCCGCCGCGCCGGCCGCGGCGATCGCAAGCAGCGAGGGATTAATCGAGCGGGCTTCCGGCTTGGCCTTGCCCGGCTTGTCTTTCTTCTTGCCCCACATGCGCGCCGCTCCCAGCGCCGGGAGGGCTGCAAATGGAAACGCGGCGCGAGGGCCTCTACCCTCGGCGCCCCCGCGCCCTCTTCCGGTTAACGATGAGTTAAGTTTCGCGCGCGGGGGGCGGGCAACCGAAAAGCGAATCAGTTCGGCGCTTTTATCCACACTGTGGCGAAACGGGCGCCGTCAACGCGTGTAGCGTGCATTTCAGTCAGTTCCGCGACAATTCTTGTTGGGAAAGCCGCTGCGTCAGGTGCCGCGAGCCCGCGCGCCGGCATCCAGAACGTCCGGGCGGCGGGGCGTCATGGTCGTCAGGTCCCAATCGGCGGGGTTGAAGGGGCGGCGCGTCATGGCCTGGACGGGATAGCCGCGGACCTCCTCCTCGCTGTCGATGATGGCGCCCCGGCCCTCGGCGGCGTCGGCGATGACGCGGATGTCGTGGGCGTCGCGATCCCAGGGGCGAGCCCCGGCGTTGGCGAGCACGTAGCGTTCAACCTCGTGCGCGGGTATGGCGACGAGGCCCTCCGGCCAGAGCGGCGGGCGGCGCAGCTCGATGATGCGCGCGTTGGACGTGGTGTACCTGCCGAGCATCGGCAAAGCGCGTCCGATCCGATCGACGGCGATGTTGTCGCGCGCGAAATATTCGAGATCGCCCTGCCCGCCGATCATCATGAAGGCGAGCGGCGCAGGCGTTGACGGCCCGGCGCGCAAGACGTTGCCGACGGCAACCATCTGGCCGTTTTGGTAAGGCCGATCGCCCCATTCCTGGGACATCAGATTGTAGTGCAGCGCGCGCGGGCCGGGATTGTAGATGAAATTGTTGACGATGACGCCGCGCACGCCGCCCTTGAACATCGGGCTGCGCTCATAATTGTGCGCGTAGAGATTTCCGTAGATCAGGATGTCGGTGATGTTGTCGTGAATGAGCGAGCCTTTGGAATGCTCCAATTTCGAATGAGTCGAATCCGACAGCCCTTCAGCTATGATATTATGTGAGAAGGTGATGCGGTGAGATGTGCCGTTTCGCCATTCTTCCGGGGTGTTTCCAGTGAATCGCGGGCCTGACGCAGAGAGGTTTTCATCCGTCGCCCAAGTGAGCGTGCAATGATCGACGATGACGTTCCACCCCGCTTGCGTCGAGATCGCGTCCTCGTCCCAACCGCTGGCGCGCGCCTGCCCAGCCGAGCCCGGCCGGATGCGGATGTGCTGGACGATGACATCATGCGCGGCGATGTCCATGCCGCCGCGAATGAACGTGACGCCCGGCGACGGCGCGGTTTGCCCGGCGATGGTGACGAACGGCTCGGTCAAGCGCAGCGTCTGGCGATCGAGATCAATGACGCCGCCGACTTCGAAGACGATGATGCGCGGGCCTGGCGTGTTGAGCGCGGCGCGGAACGAGCCGGGGCCGTCATTGTTCAGATTGGTGACGCGCAGGATCTGCCCGCCGCGCCCGCCGGGCGTCGCAGCCGCCCAGCCGAGCGCCCCAGGGAAGGCGAGCGGGGGCGCCGCGGGCGGCGTCTCCTGCGCGGGCGAAGAGGCTGCAATGGCAAGCGCCAGCGAGGCGGCAAGCGCGGCGAAGGCTCTTATCATGGCGTTCTCCTCGGCGTTTTCGGCGGTCGCCGGGCGCGTCCGGCGTCCCGCTCCGCGCTCCCGTTTTTCCTTTTGTTTTGGAAATTGACACCGGTTTCCATTTCGCTTCAATAGGCCCCTGGCGCGGAGGGCGCGCCACTTAGGAGGATCGGCCGCCTTGAGGGACGCATCGCCCGCTCCAGAGACGCCGGACATGCGGGCGGCTTCGTTCGTCGCGGCGCGGCTCTCGGCCCAGGCGCTCGCCGCCTATCCCGGCGCGCAGCCAGGCGATCTCGCGGAAGCCTATGGCGTTCAGGACGCCGCGATCGATCAGTGGCCAGATGAAATCGCCGGATGGAAGATCGGGCTCGTGGCGCCCGAGCAGCGCGCGATTTTCGGCGAGGCGCGGATCGCGGGGCCGATCTTCAAGAAGAATATTCAGACGGCGCGCGCGGGCGCGCCGGCTTCGCTGGCGGTCATCGCCGGCGGCTTTGCGGCGGTGGAGGCCGAGTTCGTGCTGCGGGTCGCGCGCGATACGCCGGCGGACAAGCATGTCTGGACACCGGATGAAGCAGCCGCTTGCGTGGACGCGATGCATATCGGCGTCGAACTCGCGGGCAGCCCGCTCAGGGCGATCAACGATCTAGGCCCCGCTGTGACGGTTTCGGATTTCGGGAACAATGCCGGGCTCGTGCTCGGCGGCGAGATCAAGAATTGGCGCGCGATCCCGTGGCCGCTCTTGACCACGGAAAGCTTCGTCGACGGCGCATCGGTTGGGCGCGGTTCAGCCGCAATCGTGCCCGGGGGGCCGTTCGCGGCGCTTGCCTTCATCTTCGCGCACGCGGCTTCGCGCGGGCGCCCGGTCCGGCGTGGGCAATTGATCTCGACCGGCGCCACGACGGGCGTGCATCTCATCGAAGCGGGGCAGACGGCGCGGTGCGATTTCGCCGCCTATGGGGAAATTCTTTGCCGCGCCGTCGAGGCGCAGCCGCGCAAAGTTAAGAAGAAGGCCGCCGCGAGCGGCTAATGCGCAAAAATGCGCGATAGGGATGGAGTGCCGCATGAGTTCTGAAAGCGCGCGCGCCGCGCCCGCGATCCCCGCTGTCGGGCGTTATCGCTGGCTTATCTGCGCCCTCCTCTTCACCGGGCTCGTCATCAATTACGTGGACCGGCAAATGCTCGGCGTGCTGGCGCCGACGCTTCGCGAGGAATTCTCCTGGAGCGAAACGCAATATGCCGACATCGTTTTCTGGTTTCAGGCGGCGTACGCGGCGAGCTACCTCTTCTTCGGCCGTTTCGTCGATCGCGTCGGCGCGCGCTGGGGCTATGCGGTTGCCTTCATCATCTGGAACCTCGCCCACATCGCGCACGGCTTCGCGCGGGGGCTGACGCAATTCATCCTGGTGCGCATCGCGCTCGGCATCGGGGAAGCGGGCGTTTTCCCGGCCGGCATCAAGTCCGTCGCCGAATGGTTCCCGAAGCGCGAGCGCGCGCTGGCGACGGGGATTTTCAACGCCGGCTCCAATATCGGCGCGATCGTCACGCCGCTCATCGTGCCGGCGATCACGATCGCTTATGGCTGGGAGATGGCGTTCATCGCGACGGGCGTGGTGAGCTTTCTCTGGCTCGCCGCGTGGCTCTGGCTTTACCGGCGTCCGCGCGAGACCAAAGCGCTTTCGCAGGAAGAACTCGCTTACATCGAGCACGATCCACCGGAGCCCACGACCGAAAAGATTCCGTGGGCGCCTTTGCTCGCGAAGCGTGAGACGTGGGCCTATGCGATCGGCAAGTTTCTGATCGATCCGATCTGGTGGTTCTTCCTTTTCTGGCTGCCGAGTTTCTTTGTCGCGAATTACGGGCTCGATTTGAGGACGTTCGGTCCGCCGCTCGTGGCCGTTTACATCATGTCCGACATCGGCAGCATTTGGGGCGGCTGGTTTTCGTCCAATCTGATGAAGAAGGGGCGCAGCGCCAATTACGCGCGCAAGCTGGCGATGCTGCTCTGCGCGATCGCGGTCACGCCGGTGATGTTTGCGATGTATATCGAAAATCTGTGGCTTGCCGTGTTCGTGGTCGGCTTGGCGACCGCGGCGCACCAAGGTTTCTCCGCCAATCTCTACACATTGCCTTCCGACATGTTCCCGAAGGCGGCGGTCGGATCCGTCATCGGGATCGGCGGAACGATCGGCGCGATCGGGGGGATGCTGATGGCGCGCTATGCCGGCTGGGTGCTCGATACACTGGGCACGTACACGCCAATCTTTATCGTCGCGGGTTCGGCCTATCTTTTGGCGATCGCGGCGATCCACCTGCTCTCTCCGAAGCTGGCGCCAGCCAAGATCTAACGGCGTATGTCGAGGCCGGCTGAGAGCACGGCCTCGACATCGGCTTCGCGCGCGAGATTGAAATCGCCGGGCGTGACGTGCTTCAGCGCAGCCGCGGCCAGCGCGAAGCGAACGCTCTTCTCCTCCGGCATCGCGCGGCGAATGCCGTGGATGATCCCCGCGGCGAAGGCGTCCCCTGCGCCGATGCGATCGACGATATGCGTCAGATCCATCGCGGGCGCGGCCCACGACTGATCGCGCGCGTGCATGACGGCGGCCAGTTCGTGATGGTTGACGCTGTGCTGCACGCGCCGGGTGGCGGCCAAGCACTGCAAATTTGGAAACGCCGCGAAGGCTGCATCGGCGGCGGCGCGACCTTCGCCCTCGAACGACTTGCCGAGGATGAGGCCGATATCGCGATGATCGCCGAACAGGAGATCGGCCTCGCCGAGGATCGCGCCGAGGATGGCGCGGCCATCGCCGCTCCATGCGTCCCAGAGCTTTGCGCGGTAATTGCAGTCGAACGAGAGCGTCACGCCCGCCTTGCGCGCGGCTTGGGCGGCGCGGATGGCGGCGTCGGCGGCGTTCTGATTGAGCGCGGCGGTGACGCCTGAAATGTGCAGCCACGCGGCGCCCTCTAACGCGCGGCGCCAATCGATGGCGGTGAAATCCTGATCCGCGAAACTCGAATGCGCGCGATCATAGATGATCTCCGCGGCGCGGGGCCCCGCGCCCGGCGTCAAAAAGTAAAGCCCCATGCGGCCAGCGCGATGCTCGATGCGTGTGACATCGACGCCCCAACGTCTCAATTCCTCGATCGCGGCGCGGCCGAGCGCGTTATCCGGCGCGGCGCTCATCATGCGAACATCATGCCCCAGGCACGCCAGCGAGACGGCGACGTTCGCTTCAGCGCCGCCGACGCAAACATCAAGACGCGGCGTCTGAAGCATGAGTTCGGCGCCGGGCGCCGAAAGGCGCAGCAACACTTCGCCGAAGCAGGTGACCGCGCCGTCCTTGCGCACGCTTGCCTCCTAGACGCGCGACGAATGGATAGCGCGCGTCGCGCCGGAAAGAAAAGAGGCGCCGCTCAGCGCGGCGCCTCGAGCCTGGAGGGTGATGTCATCAATAGGTGTAGCGGAAGCCGAGGAAGTATTGGCGCCCGTAATGGTGATAGAAGGACAAGCGATCGTCCGGCGTGAGGTATTGATCGTTGACCTCGTCGGTGAGGTTGAGCGCCTCAAAAGTCAGCCGGAAATTATCGTTGATGGCGTAGGAGGCGGAGGCGTCCACATTGGTGGTGCCGTTGGTCTCCTCCGTATCGTTGCCGTCGCGGCCTGGGATATTGGTGAGATAGGAGCTGCGATGCGCGACCGAGACGCGTGCGCCGAAGCGGTCGTCCTCGTAGTACAGCGTTGCGTTCCAACTCTCACGCGAGAGGCCTTGCAGATCGGCGACCGCCGTCACGGCGCCTGATGAATTGAGGTAGGTGATCTCGGATTCGACCTGCGTGTAATTCCCCGCGAAGCCGAAGTTCGAAAGGATGCCCGGCAGGAAATAGAACGGCAGCTGGAGACCGATTTCGAACCCCTGCACCGTGCCGCCAGGCGTATTCTGCGCTTGATCGAAGTTCCATGTCGTCGTCGCGCCGACATTGCAGCCGGCGACCGTGCCGCACGCTGCGATGCCGTATGAATCCGGCAGGCTGAGCGGGTTGGCCTGGAAATTCGGCAGCGTCTCGCGCAGCGTCGTCACGAAGGATTCTATGTCCTTGTAGAAGAACGCGACAGAGAGCAGCGCCTCGTCGTGGAAGTACCACTCGAACGACAGGTCGTATGCCGTCGCGCGGAAGGGATCGAGTTCCGGATTGCCGACCGCGATGGTGCGGTTGTTGCCGGACACCGAGATCGACGGCGCTGGGCTGAGGCTGCCGAGACCCGGGCGCGACATGACGCGCGAGGCGGCGAAGCGGATCAAGAAATCGTCGATCGGTTCGTAAACGACGTTCAGTGAAGGAAGCCAATCGTCATACGAGTGATCGACATCGAACAATTGCACCGAGGCCGGCGTCGTCGGGGCCGCCGGGGGCAGCGGGATCGGCGGCACGAAGAGCGAGCCGACCGAGTTCTGATCGGTCTGCACATAACGCACGCCGATATTGCCCCGCAGAGGCCGGCCCAGCAGCTCCACATCCCAATCCGCCTGGACGTAGGCGCCCATATTCTCTTCCGAGACTTCGCGGTTGTTCGCCAGAGACGGCAGGAAGCTCAAGCCAAGCGCGGGGTTGGTGTAGAGCTGCAACGCGGCGACCGCGGCGTGATAATCGGGAATGCGCCATGTGTTGGTGTTGCCGGGCGGGATATCGAGGCCGCTGCCTGAAATTGAGATCAACCGGCTGTAATCCGCGATCGGGATCGCAGCGTAACCCGCGGGCAGACACCCTTCCGCATTGCTCGCGGCAGTCGATGTGTTGGGGCAGCCGGAGCCGGGCGCCAAGGGATTGCGGCGCTGTTCGGTCGTCTCGAACTCGTAGCGGCGCCAACTCACGCCGCCGCGCAGCGTGAGCCAATCGGCGGCTTCATATTCGAGATCGCCATAGGCGGTTGCGTAGGTGTTGAGCGCGGTCTGCGGACGCAGGCGGATCTGCGACAGCTGCCAGCCCGTGTTGATTCCGGTGACGTCCGTCTCCACATCGAAATTGCCGTAGTCGATGATGGGGAGGCGATTGTTCGGACGGTAGTCGTAGCTGAAGCCGTCGATGTTGTTGCGGTCGAACAGCAAAGTGGTCTGCACGGGATTGTCGTGGTCGGAGCGCGCGTAGCCGACGAGGCCACGCAGCGTCAGCCGGTCGGTCAAGTCGAAGCGGCCGTCGAGCGTGGTCTGCACGAATTCGGTGGAGAGTTCGTCGAAGCGCGATTCCGAACGGACATCCACATCGTCAAAGAGACCATAGACGAGCGTGTTGCCGTCGATCTCATAGTCCAGAACGTCAACAGCGTTGATGCCGTTGGCGCCAGTCGTTGAGAACACCGGCACTTCAAGGAAATGTTCAGCGCGCGTGGCGTCGAAGCGCGAGTAGAGAAGGTCAAAATTGAGCTGCGAGTCCTGCGTCGGGCGGAACTGCAACGAGACGGTTGCGCCCAAGCGCTCCTGCTCATGCTCGTAAATGTCGTAGCGCGGAATGCGCGGGCGAAATGCGCCGTTCACCGCATCGAAGTCACCGCGCAAGGAGACATCGGTATCCTCCGTTTGGCCGAGCACGTTGCCGAAGCACGCAGAGCCGAGGCCGAAATCCGGGCCGGCGCCGGTGACGCAAGCGGATGGCGCGCCGCCGCGCGCCCAGCGCACAGTGCTGGCGCCCTCTTCGATCTGAGAACGCCGCGCGTAGGCGATAGAGAAGAGCGCGCCGAAGCGGCCATCGTCCGTGCGGTTCGAAATCAGCATCGAAAGGCGCGGATCGCGCGATTCAGACAGATCGTTGTAGCCGACTTGGCCGCTGAAGGCGGCGGTGAAGCCCTCGTAGTCGAACGGGCGAGCCGTGCGCAGATCGACGGTGGCGCCGAGCGAGCCCTCCTCCGTTTCCGCGGAGGCGGTCTTGCGCACCATAATCGAGTTAAAAAGATCGGAGGCGAAGACGTTGAAGTCGAAACCGCGATCGCGGTTGGTGCCGCCGGCCGCGTCGGTTCCGCCGACCGTGGAGAGCGCCTCCATGCCGTTGATGCGCACGCGGGTGAATTGCGGCCCGAGGCCGCGCACCGTGACTTGGCGGCCTTCGCCCGCGTCGCGGGTGATGGCGACGCCGGGGATCCGCTGAACGGACTCGGAGAGGTTCAAGTCTGGAAAGTTGGCGATGTCTTCCACCACGATGGCGTCGATGGCGACGACGCTGTCGCGCTTGATGTCGATGGCCTCAGCGAGCGAGCCGCGAAAACCGCGCACCACGATCTCGTCGGTCTCGGCTTCGACGCCGGCGGCTTCCTGCGCAATAGCCGCGCCGCTCACCGCACTCGCGGCGGCGAAAGCCGCGAACGACAAACCAAAGAACAGATTCTTCCTGCGCCCAGAATCCCGCGCCATGTTTTTCCTCCCGGTCCGCCTTCACCCTGACGCGCCGCTTCTGGCAAGCACGCCGGCTCGGATCTCTTGTCTGACACCGGTGTCAATTCGCGACATGACACCGGTGACAACGAGCGAGACTATCAAGGGAGCAGGGAATGACAACCAAAAGCGCGCGGGAGGCGACGGCAAGCACCGTCAGTGTGTCCTGAAAGGCGCAGTCCCGGAGACAATTTGGGTTCGCCTAGCGGGCGAGCCAGCCGCCGTCCACGGGGATGATTGCGCCATGGACGTAGTCGGCCGCGTGCGAGGCAAGAAACACCGCCGCGCCGCCGAGATCGCTTGGCTCGCCCCAGCGCCCCGCGGGGATGCGGCCCAAAATATCGCTCGCACGCTTCTCATCGGCGCGCAGCTGCGCCGTATTGTCGGTGGCCATGTAGCCGGGGGCGATCGCGTTCACGTTGACGCCTTTGTCGGCCCACTCATTGGCGAGGAGGCGCGTGATGCCGGCGATGCCGCTTTTGGACGCCGTGTAACTCGGCACGCGGATGCCGCCCTGAAACGATAGCATCGACGCGATGTTGATAATCTTGCCGGCGCCATTGGCGATCATGTGGCGCCCGGCTGCCTGCGCCATGAAGAACGCGCCCTTGATGTTGACGTTCATCACGTCGTCCCAATCCTTCTCGGAAAAGTCGACGGAATCGGCGCGGCGGATGAGGCCGGCGTTGTTGACGAGAATGTCGAGGCGCCCGAGGCCCTCTAATGTCTCATCGACGATGCGCGGGAGCGGTTCGAGCGAGATGAGATTCGCGTCGATGTTGAGGAAGCGGCGCCCGAGGGCCTTCACCTTCGCGCCGGTTTCGTCAGCGGGCACAATGCCGGCGGCGGCGATATCGGCGCCGGCTTGCGCAAGCGCGAGCGCGACGCCCTGCCCCAGACCCGTGTTGGCGCCGGTGACGAGGGCGACCTTGCCTTCGAGGCTGAAGGGATTGGCCATCGCGCGCTACTTCAACTGACAGATATCGAGGACGTTCATATCGGTGTAATCGAGGTTTTCGCCGCCCATCGCCCAAATGAATGCGTAGTTCGACGTGCCCGAACCCATGTGGATCGACCAAGGCGGCGAGACGACCGCTTCTTCGTTCGCAACGACGATATGGCGCGCAGACTCTGGCTCGCCCATGAAATGGAAGACGCGCTCATCATCCTTGAGGCCAAAGTAGAAGTAGACCTCGCTGCGGCGATCGTGGAGATGGGGCGGCATCGTGTTCCAGACGCTGCCGGTTTTCAGGATCGTCAGCCCCAGGAGCAATTGCGCTGACTGGCATACGCCCGGGATGATGTATTGGTAGATCGTGCGCTCGTTCGACGTTTCGAGCGCGCCGCGCTGCAAAGGCGTTGCTTCATTGATGGAGATCTTCTTCAAATCGAAACGCGCATGCGCTGGCGTGGAGACCAGATAGAAGCGTGCGGGGTTTGTGGAATCTACGCTCTCGAATTGCACATTGTTCGATCCCATCGGCACGTAGAGGCCATCGCGCGCCGCGAGTTCGACTTTTTCTCCGTCAACGGTGACGCGCCCTGCCCCATCAGCGACGTTGACGATCCCGAGCTCACGGCGCTCGAGGAATGGCTTGCCGGCGGCGGATGCCGGTTCGGTCTGCGGCGGCAACGAAACGGCCTTTGAGACAGGCGCGGCGCCGCCAACGACAAAACGCTCGTTGTGCGAATAGACGAGGGTGATCTCTCCTGGGAGGAACAAGCCCTCGATCAGGTAGCGCGCGCGCAAATCATCATTGCTGGCGCCGGCCATCATATCGGGATGCGTAGCGTGATAGGTTTTTTTGAACACGGCTTAACTCCGCGCCTGTTGGTAACCGGTGTCAATACACTTTTTGGGGTGCATCGCGCTTCTGGCGATCAAGCCGGCGGCGCTGTTGAATCCCGCACAATGAGGTGCGCCGGGTACGTGCGCGCATCTTCCATCGTGGCCTCGGATTCATTGGCGCGAAGCAATTTGCCGGCAGCCGCTTCGCCCATTTCAAGAATGGGCCAGCGCACCGTCGTGAGCGGCGGCCAAAGACGTGAAGAGACCGGCGTATCGTCGAACCCCACGATCGAGAGATCCCCAGGGATGGACAGATTCATTTGCCGGGCGACCTGATAGACGCCCGCGGCCATTTCGTCGTTTGAAGCGAAGATCGCGGTGGGCCGCGGCTTCAGTTTCAAGAGCCTTTCTGCAGCGGCGACGCCGGACTCATAGGTATAGGCGCCATCGACGCAGTAGGCGGCTGGCAAATCGATGCCGCGCGCCTTGAGGCCTTCCGTGAACCCGTCCCGGCGTTCCTTTCGGGAGCGATAGCCCGGCGGGCCAAGGATCAGCCCAATCTTCTTGTGGCCAAGATCGGCCAAGTGACGCGCCGCCTCAGCGGTGGCCAATTTGTCGTTTGAAACGACAAGATTCCGCGGGCCGTCGAGAACAGCGGAAGCGACGCGCACATAATGACATCCGCGGTCCTTTAGCAGCTGGACGAGTTGGTCGTTCTCAGAGATTGGGGGCAGCAGAACCACGCCGTAGAGCTTCTGGCGATCCACGAACGAAGCGACGTCCGACAGAAAGCTCTTCGCCAAACGATTGCACGGATGGACAACGACTTCGAAGCCGGAGCCGCGCACCGCGTTCAGTACACCCTGCTGCGCGTTCACGACGAACTGAGCATTCGGATTGTCGTAGATGAGGCCGATGAGGAACGAGCGCCGGAAGGCGAGGCCGCGCGCTTGGGGATCGGGCTCGTAGCCCAATTCGCGCATGATCTCGCCGATGCGCTTGCGCGTATCTTCCTTCACGAAGGGCGATTGGTTGATGACGCGCGAAACGGTCTTCTTCGAGACGTTGGCGAGGCGCGCTATGTCGTTGATCGTTGCGCGCCGTGTCGGCGGCTCGGGCGGCGCGCCCGCACCGGATCGGCGCAGCGATGAAGATGAGCGCGTCACGTCTCTTCGCTATCTTTCTCTCAAATGTCTCTAGGGACAATTCCTTGTAGCCCTGCCCGCTTCCC
>JBFWVZ010000003.1:0-516525 GCA_050246475.1 Hyphomonadaceae bacterium
CGACGGTGAAGGCGCTGACAGTCGATCAGGTGCGCGCGGCGGGCTCTGACATCATCCTCGGCAACACCTATCACCTCATGCTGCGCCCCGGCGCGGAGCGCGTGCATCGCTTGGGCGGCTTGCATGCTTTCATGCGTTGGGGCGGGCCGATCCTGACCGACAGCGGCGGCTATCAGGTGATGTCGCTCGCTGGATTGCGGGCGCTGTCCGAGGAAGGCGTGACATTCCGCAGCCATATTGACGGCTCATCGCATCGTTTGACGCCGGAGCGCGCGATCGAGATTCAAGCCGATCTCTTGGGCGCCGATATCGTGATGCAGCTCGATGAATGCCCGGCGCTGCCGGCGCCCGTTGAAACCGTCGAAAAGGCGATGACGCTCTCGCTCCGGTGGGCCGAACGGTGCAAGCGCGCGTTCGGTTCGCGTGAGGCGCAGAACCTCTTCGCCATCGTTCAAGGCGGCACGGATGCCGATCTGCGCCGCCGCTCAGCCGAAGCGCTCGTGGCGGAAGGCTTTGACGGCTACGCGATCGGCGGGCTCGCGGTAGGTGAAGGGCATGAAGCGATGCTCACCGCGCTCGACGCGACAATCGTTCATCTGCCGCGGGAGCGTCCGCGCTACCTTATGGGCGTGGGAAAGCCGGTCGATCTCGTCGAAAGCGTCGCGCGCGGCATTGATATGTTCGATTGCGTGCTGCCGACGCGCGCGGGCCGGCATGGACAAGCGTGGCTCGACGAAGGCCCGATCAATTTGAAGAACGCGCGGTTCGCGGAGGATTTGGCGCCGCTCGACGCCTCGCTCGATTGCCCCGCGAGCCGGGATTACTCAAAAGCCTACCTGCATCATCTCGTGAAGGCCGAGGAGTTGCTCGCGCAGGTCCTGCTCTCTTGGCACAACATCGCCTACTACCAGCGCCTGATGCAGCGCATGCGCGATGCGATCGCGGCGGGCTCATTCGCGGACTTCCGCGCTTCATTCCACGCGGGCTTGCGCGTCTAGCGCGGCGCGCCGACGCTCGGCTGCGGCGGACGATTGGTCTCGGTGTTGTTCGGTGCGCGTGTCATGCCCGGAGGCGGCGCGGGCACCACCGCGCGGCAGCCGAGCGAAGAGCCGTAGCCGCGCAGGAAGGCGCGCCGCATTTGTCCCATCTCGATGGCTTGCGCATAGCGGCGTTCGGCGCGCTGCGCGCCTGAGAGGCGGCGCACCCAACCGCGGAACGGCACGACGTCTCCCGCCAGTCCCTCGGCGGCGTTCACCGTGGCGTTGGACGCAGCGTCGAGGCCCTGATCGGTGCGTGAGCGCTGTCCGGCGGGCTGATAGCTTTCGCTTCCGAGAACGGCGTCGAGCTGGCCGATCTCGTACTGCACATTCGGGCATCCGCCCGCGAGGTTGGCGACTGAGTATGGGTAGCGGAGATTCTCGAGAATCTCCGGGATGTCCGGCCGGATGAGCCCGACGTCGCGAAGCGGCATGGTCGCGGCGCCGGCGATTCCCCGGCGCGTGCGGTCCATCCGCGTATCATCGTCGTTGTTCGCGCGGTCGCCGGAGGCGCAGCCAGCGAGCGCGAGCGACGCGGCAAGTCCTAAGGCGGCAAGCCGAAGCGGAGTGCGGTTCATGATCGCTATGCCCCATCTACCCGCCTCCCCCTTAGCCGCTGGCGCGGCGCTCGCCAATAAAGAGAGCGCCGCGGCGCTGCTTGGCGCGCGCGCGCGTGGTGGATAAGCCTCGCTCATGCTGCCGGTGGACGCTGTTTTGCCCGAACTTTTGGCCGCGCTCGCCGCGCGCCGGGAGGCGGTGCTCGTAGCCCCGCCCGGCGCGGGCAAGACGACGCGCGCGCCGCTGGCGCTCATGGAAGCGCCGTGGGCGGCGGGACGGAAGACGCTCCTGCTGGCGCCGCGCAGGATCGCGGCGAGGGCCGCGGCGGCGCGAATGGCGGCGAGCCTTGGCGAGCGCGTGGGCGAGACGATCGGCTTCCGCGTGCGTCTTGAAACGCGCGTGAGCGCCAAGACGCGGATCGAAGTGATCACCGAAGGCGTGTTCACGCGCACGATCTTGAGCGATCCCGCCCTCGACGGCGTGTCGAGCGTGATCTTCGATGAGTTTCACGAGCGCAGCCTTGAGGGCGATCTTGGCCTCGCGCTCGCGCGCGATGCGCAAAGAGGACTGCGCGATGACCTAAGACTTCTCGTGATGTCCGCGACGATCGATGCGGCGCGCATTTCGAAGGTGCTGGACGATGCGCCGGTGATTGAGTCGCGAGGGCGGATGTTTCCAGTCTCTCTCGTGCATCGCCCGCGCGACGCGTCAAAGCGCTTGGAGGAGGATGTCGCCGCCGCATCGCGCGCGATGCTGATGGCCGAAGCGGGAAGCCAGCTCATCTTTCTGCCAGGCGCGCGGGAGATCGAACGGACGGCGGCGCTGCTCAACGAGAGCGTTCACGATAGAAACGTTGATGTACGCCCGCTCTATGGTGCGATGGAGGGGGCCGCGCAGGACGCCGCGATCGCGCCTTCGCCGCCGGGGCGCCGCAAGATCGTGTTGGCGACATCGATCGCGGAAACGAGCCTCACCATCGAAGGCGTACGCGTCGTGATCGACAGCGGGCTCTCGCGGCGGCCGCGCTATGAGCCGGGCTTGGGGCTCACGCGGTTGGAGACCGTGCGCGCGAGCCAGGCCTCGGTCGAGCAGCGTCGCGGGCGCGCGGGGCGGCTCGAGGCGGGCGTGTGCGTGCGCCTTTGGAGCGAGGGAGAGACGCGCGCGCTGCCGCCGGCGGATCGCCCGGAGATTTTGGACGCCGATCTTTCAAGCCTCGCGCTCGATCTCGCGAGTTGGGGCGTCGGCGAGCCCACGTCGCTGACTTGGCTCGATCCGCCGCCGCGCGCGGCGTGGAGCGAGGCGATTGCGCTTCTCGCCTCGCTCGGCGCGCTCGATGCGGATGGACGGCTGACGCCCCACGGCGGCGCGCTCGCGGGCCTGCCTTTGCCGCCGCGCATGGCGCGCATGGTGCTGGCTGCGGCGCCCGAGGCGCGCGCGGATGCGGCGCGGATCGCGGTGCTGCTGACGGAGCAAGGGTTGGGCGGTCGCGACGCGGACTTACGCGAACGGTTGCGCCGCTTCGCGCAGGAACGCTCACCGCGCGCAAATGCAGCACGCGGCCTAGCGCAGCGTATCGCGCGTTTAGCGGATGCGGCGGGCGATGGAAGCGACCCGGAGCGCGCGGGCGCGCTGTTGGCATTGGCCTATCCAGATCGCGTGGCGAAGGCGCGCGGCGCCGACGGCGCCTTTCTCATGGCGAACGGGCGGGCCGCGTCGCTCGACGCGATCGACGTGCTCTCGCGCGAACCCTATTTGGCGATCGCGGAAATCGCGGGGCGGGCGGATCGCTCACAGATTCTGCTCGCCGCGCCGATCGCGCGAGAGGAAATTGAGACGCTTTTTGCGAACGAGATCAGCGAAAGCGCCGAGATGTTCTTCGACGCTGACAGCGGCGCCGTGCGCGCACGGCGTTCGCGGCGTTACGGGCGCCTGGTGCTGAGCGAAGGTCCGGTCGAGCGGGTGAGCGCGGCGGAGATCGAGGCGGCGCTCTTGGAAAAGGTGCGCGAGGAAGGCGTTGCGTTTCTGCCCTGGAGCGATGCGGACAGGCAATTGCGCGCGCGTGTTGCGCTCCTGCGCGGTTTGAATGGGGAGGCGTTTCCGGATTGGTCCGATGAGGCGCTTCATGCGTCGCTCGACGCTTGGCTGCCCGGCGCGGTCGGCGG
The DNA here is from genome assembly GCA_050246475.1 of Hyphomonadaceae bacterium. Classification (GTDB taxonomy): domain Bacteria; phylum Pseudomonadota; class Alphaproteobacteria; order Caulobacterales; family Aquidulcibacteraceae; genus CADEEL01. Next base: position 3,758 of record JBFWVZ010000003.1, read on the forward strand.
CGTTTCGCGGCTTGATGATCTGGCGCACGGCAAACTTTCGCGCGCGCTAGAGCTGACGCTCACGCACCAGCAGCGGCGGGCGCTTGGCGAACTCGCGCCGGTGCGGTTCGAAACACCGGCCGGCGGTTCAGCGCTCATTGACTATGAGGCGGAGAATGGCCCCGCGATTGATGTGCGCCTGCAGGAGCTCTTCGGGATGAGCGCGCATCCCACGGTAGCCGGCGGGCGCGCGCCGCTGCTCATTCGTCTCCTTTCGCCCGCGCATCGGCCGGTGCAAACGACTCGTGATTTGCCTGGCTTCTGGAAAGGCTCGTACGCAGCGGTGCGCGCCGAGATGCGCGGCCGCTACCCGAAGCATCCGTGGCCGGAAGATCCGCTCGCCGCGCCGCCGACAAGAAAGGCCAAGCCCCGCTCATGATCCTGCCGACCTTTGCGGACGTCCAAGCAGCCGCGGATCGCATCGCACACGCCGTTCGCCGCACGCCGCTTTTCCGCGATGACGCGCTCTCCGAGCGCCTCGAAGCCGACATCTACGTAAAAGCGGAATGCCTGCAGCGCTTCGGCGCCTTCAAGTTGCGCGGGGCTTTCAACAAGCTCGCTGCGATGCCGGAGGATGTGCGCGCGAACGGCGTGCTGGCGTTTTCCTCCGGCAATCACGCCATCGCGGTTTCGGCGGCGGCGAAGCATTTTGGCGTCTCCGCGACGATCGTGATGCCGGCCGATGCGCCGCGCGCGAAAATGGAGCGCGTGAAGGCGCTGGACGGCGAGGTCGTGCCGTACGATCGCGTGACTGAGGATCGCGAAGCGATCGGCGCGAAGATCGCGGCGGAGCGCGGGCTGCCGATAGTGAAGCCGTTCGACGATCCATACATCATCGCTGGGCAAGGCACGGCCGGGCTCGAAATCGCGCAGGAGATCGAGCCGGACATCGTCATGGCGCCGGCAAGCGGCGGGGGCCTGGCGACGGGCATCGCGCTAGCGGTCAAACATCTGCATCCGGGCGCGGTCGTCTATGCCGTCGAACCGCAAGGCCACGACGATATCGCACGCTCGCTGGCGGCGGGATCGATCCAGACGAACGAGCCAGGCGTACGCTCGATCTGCGACGCGCTGCTGGTGGATCGCATGGGCGCGGCGCCCTTTGCGTTGGCGCGGGCAAACTTGGCCGGCGCGCTGACCGTGAGCGACGACGAGGTGCGCGCGGCCATGCGCCATGCGTTCACAGAATTGCGCCTGGTGCTGGAGCCTTCAGGCGCTGCCGCATTGGCGGCGCTCATGGCCGGGCGCGTCGATGCACGCGGCAAGACGGTCGCGATCGTAGCGAGCGGCGGGAACGTCGATGCGGCGGCTTACGCCGCCGCGATCGCCTAGGTCGAGCCGCGGCGCAAATCCTGCTGGATCTGAATAGGCGTGGGCTGGCCGGAAAGACGGTGCCGGTACACCTGCACGTTCTCCAGCACACGCTGAATATAATTGCGCGTTTCAGCGAACGGAACGAGCTCAACCCAATCGACAACGTCGGTCGTGGAAGAGCGCGGATCGCCGAAATCGCGGATCCACTCGCGCGCGCGCCCACCGCCTGCGTTGTAGGCGGCGATCACGAGCACGTAGGAGCCGCCGAACTCGTCCAGCAGATCGGAAAGGTGCGAGGCGCCGAGCCGGATATTGTATTGCGGATCGCCGGTGAGGTTCGCGAGCTGGTAGGGCAGGCCGTAGCGGTTTGCGGTGAGGCGCGCGGTGGCGGGCATGAGCTGCATGAGCCCGCGCGCGCCGACCGGGCTCATGGCGCGCGGATCGAACTCGCTCTCCTGACGGATGATGGCGTAAACCAACGCCGGTTCAGGCCGCGACATCGAGCGCACCTCCGCCGGCAAATCCAGCAGCGGGAAGGCGGCGTTCACCGCGAGAATGCCGCGCCGGATGCCGGCCTTCGCTGTGCGAAGCGCCGTGCGCGTGTAGCTCGACTCACGCGCCATTGCCCCGAGCAGCTCAAGTTCGGCGGGATCGTCCAGCGTGTCATCGAGATAGTAGGCGATCATCTCGAATTCGCGCTGCGTGCCGAACTCGGAAATGAGCCTCAGCGCCCGGACGAGCTCGCGCTGCTGGAAGCGTTGCCTCACCTCTTGGGTGGGCGCGGGAGAATTGTCCGCGAGCCGCATGACGCCGCCGCGCCGCGCCGCGGCAAGCTGCCCGTAATATACGTAATCGTAGCGCGCCGCCTCGGCGAGGCGCTGATCGGCCTCCGCCGTGTCGCCCAGCGCACGCGCCGCTTCCGCGCGCCAATAGAGTGCGCGGGCGCGCGAAACCGGCGTCGAGACGTTCTCGTCAAGATGCGCGAAGTGCGCGGCCGCTTCGCGCGGCTGATTGAGGAAACGCAGCGAGAGCCAGCCCGCGAGCCACTCGGCGTCGGCGAATTGTTCGCCCGAACTCATCCCGTGCGCGTTGGCGAAACGATAAGCGTCGCGGCGGTTCCCCGCGCGCATGGCGCGTCCGATGTAAAGGCGGCGCTCGTCGTAAATGTCGTCGCGCGCTGCGAGCGGCGCCTGCGTTGGCACGATGCGCAACGCGATTTGATAAGCGTCCTCCGGCCGGCCGGCGCGGCGCACATAGCGCGCGCGATCGTAAAGCAAGCCCGGATCGTCCGAACGCGAGGCCGGCACCGCATCCACCGCCGCCTGCACGCCGCGGCGCGGGCGCGTTTGCAGCATGATGCGCGCCTGCGCAACAGCGCGATCGGCCGCGCTCACACGCGGCATGAGCCGCTGCGCCGCCCCGCGTTCGCCGCGCCACAATGAGATGTCTAGGCGCGCGGCGTGATCGTCCTCCGAGAGCGCGCCCGAGAACTCCGCGAGAGCGACTGCTTCAGCACGCGAGGAAAGCGCCTCGGTGCGCCATGCTTGGCGGACGAGTTGAACCGCCTCGCTGTTTTGCCCCGTTGCCCGCAGCGCTTGCGCAAGCGCGACGCGGCCATCTCCGGTCTGCGGGCCTCCATCTCCGCGCAGGAAGGCCACGCGGTCTCCCATGGAGAGGCCGGAATCGAAGATGGCTTGCTCCGCGCGCTGACGCATCGTCGCGCGGCCGGGCCAATCCTCCAGTTCACGCAGCGCGCGCGAGAGATCGTAGAAGTCGGCCGGCGCTTCCGGCGCGGCCGCGTAGCGCCACTGCAGCGTGCGCCGGACGAGTGGATCGGTGGCGCTGTCGCGGGCCTGGCGCACGGCCGCCCAATTGTTCGAGGCGGCGGCCGTCATGCCGTCGCGCAGGCGGGAATATTCGGTCGGCGAGGGGCGGGGAATCGGCTGGCCGACATTGAACGTCACCGGCTCTGCCTGCTGCGCGAGCGCGATCTGGCGCGAGGCGCCCGCGGCGATCAACCCGATCAGCCCGAGGACCGCGACGGCCCCGCACACCCGATGCCAATGCTTCATTCGGTCCGCCTCCGCTTGCGGATCATTCGGGCCGGAGCCTAAGGTCACCCCGCGTTCGATGCGACTCCCATCTCCTCTCCGGCCCCGCCCCAAACTGGGACGAGCCCGGCTTTTGGCGGGCGACGCTCTCGGTTTCTGCCTGCAATTTGCGGCAGGATTCGCGCCAATTCCACCCGGAGCAGCGCTGCTGGCGCGAATGTCATGATTCAAGGCTCGATCCCGGCGCTGATCACCCCGCTGCGCGGCGGAAAAGTGGATTACGCGGCATTCCAAGCCCACGTCGCGCGCCAGGCGGCGGCGGGCACACATGGCTTCGTCCCCACAGGCACCACCGGCGAATCGCCGACGCTCACGGATGAGGAGCATGCACGCGTCGTGGCGGCGTGCGTGGAGGCGGCGGCCGGACGCCCGGTGATCGCGGGCTGTGGTTCGGCTTCGACTGAACATGCGCTCGCGTTGATGCGAAGCGCCAAGGCCGCGCGCGCGGACGCCGCGCTTGTGGTGACACCCTACTACAACCGCCCAAGTCAGGATGGCCTCTTCGCGCACTACAAAGCGCTTTCGGACGCCGATGTGCTGCCGATCATTCTCTACAATGTGCCGGTCCGCACCGGAGTGGACATGCTGCCGGAGACGGTCGCGCGCGTCGCGAAGCTCAAGAACGTCGTCGGGATCAAGGACGCGAGCCGCGATCTTGGGCGCGTCGCCAAGCACCGCGAACTCTGCGGAGACGATTTCATCCTGCTCTCGGGCGAGGACGACACGGCCGTCGCCTTCAACGCGATGGGCGGAACCGGCTGCATCTCGGTGACGGCGAACGTCGCGCCGGCGCAGTGCGCGGAGATGCAGGACGCCTGCCTGGCGGGTGATTTTGCCAGGGCGCGCGCGATCAATGTTCGCCTTGCGGATCTGCACAAGGCCATGTTCTGCGAGCCGTCCCCCGCGCCGGCGAAATATGGCGCCGCGCTGCTCGACGGGATGACGGCGGACGTGCGCTTGCCGCTCGTGGCGCTCAGTGAAGCGGGCGAAAAGCAGGTGCGCGCCGCGATGGTGAAGGCGGGGCTCCTGAACGCCTAATGACTGACAGAAAGCTCATCGCGGAGAATCGCCGTGCGCGGTTCGATTTCATGATCGAGGAGACGATCGAGGCGGGGATCCAATTGCTTGGTTCCGAGGTGAAGTCCCTGCGCGCGGGGCGCGCGAACATCGCCGAAAGCTATGCGAGCCCGGAGAAGGGCGAACTCTTCTTGGTCAACGCGCACATTCCCGAATACGCGCCCGCCGCGCGCTTCAATCATGAGCCGCGCCGGCCGCGAAAGCTGCTCGTGAAGAAGAAGGAATTGGCGAAGCTCTTGATCGGCGTCGAGCGCGAGGGGCGCTCCATCGTGCCGCTGAAGATGTATTTCAACGAGCGCGGCTTCGCGAAGATGGAGCTCGCGTTGGCGCGCGGGAAAAAAGCGCACGACAAGCGCGAAGCCACCAAGGATCGCGAATGGAAGCGCAACCAGGCGCGCCTGCTGCGGGATCGGGGCTAAGCCAGAAGCTCTTTCGCCCGCGCGAAGATCGCCTCGAACATCTCGGTGGTGAGCCGCCGCGTCTGCGTGTTGTAGCGGGAGCAATGATAGCTGGAGATCATGACGCGCCCGCTCGGCAGCGGCGTCTCCACGCCGTGGCCGAACCTTGAGAAGGCCGGTTTCAGATCATGCGCGCGCAGCACGCTTTCGTGCGCGATCGAGCCCAGCGCAATGAGAACTTGAACCTTAGGAAGGGCGCCGATGCGCGCGGCGAGATAAGGGCGGCACGTCGCAATCTCATGCGGCGTTGGTTTGTTTTCCGGCGGCGCGCAGCGAACCGCATTGGTGATCATCGCTTGTTGGAGCGTAAGCCCGTCCGCAGGATCGGCGCGATACTCGCCCGCGGCGAAGCCGAACTTCTTGAGCGTGCCGTAGAGCAGCTCGCCTGCGTAGTCGCCGGTGAAAGGGCGACCCGTGCGGTTTGCGCCCATGCGCCCGGGCGCTAGGCCGATGACGAGCAGCTTTGCGCCTTCATCGCCAAACGAGGGCGCGGCGCCGTTGAACCAAGCAGGCTCGGCGCGCTTGTTGGCTTCGCGGTACTGAACGAGGCGCGGGCAGAGCGCGCAATCGCGCGGCGCCTCGGGCGCGATCATTCCTCATCCTCATGCGCGGGCTCATAGCGGCGCGGCGCTGCATCGCGCTCGCGCGGCGGGCGCCCGATCAGAGAAGAAAGATCGGTGAGGTCGATGAAATTGTCCGCCTGGCGGCGCAGATCGTCCGACGCCATCGGCGGGTTGGAGCGGACGGTGGAGACGACTGAAACGCGCACGCCCTTCTTCTGCACGGCGGCGACGAGCGCGGTGAAATCGCCGTCTCCCGAGAAGAGGAAGATGTGGTCTGCGAATTCAGCCGCCGTCAGCACGTCGACGCTGATCTCGACATCCATGTCGCCCTTCACGCGCCGCCGGCCCATCTGATCGGTGTATTCCTTCGCCGGCTTGGTGATGAGGGAATAGCCGTTGTAATCGAGCCAATCGACGAGCGGGCGGATGGGCGAGAAATCCTGATCCTCGAGCAGAGCGGTGTAATAGTTCGCGCGGATGAGGCGGGCGCTTTTCTTGAACTCCTCAAGGAGCTTCTTGTAGTCGATGTCGAAATTCAAACCGCGCGCGGCGGAATAGAGATTGGCGCCGTCGATGAAGACGATGACTTTCTCGTCGGGATGGATGACGCGTTCGAAAATCGTGGGCGGCGACGCCATGGATGCCTCGTGAAATCGGAACAAAGTATTGGCCGCTTCTAACGCCGTTTCTGATCGCCGCGCTATCGTGGCGCTCGGCGCCAATCTGCCGCACGAGGGTCTGGCGGGCGCCGCGCTGCTTGCCGCCGGGGTCGCGGCGACGGAGGAAGCCGGCTTGCGCGTGCTGCGCCGCTCGAGCGTGTGGGCGAGCCCGGCGTGGCCGCAGCCTTCCGATCAGCCGGACTACACCAACGCGATTGTGGAGATCGATGCGACCGCGATTGAGCCGCGCGCTCTGCTTGAAGCGCTCATGGCCATCGAGCGCCGCTTCGGGCGGGACCGGCGCGAGCGCTGGGCCGCGCGCACCATGGACCTCGACATCGTTGATTTCGCGGGCCTCGTTCTGGATGAGCCGGGGCTCACCCTGCCGCACCCAAGGGCGCATGAGCGGGCGTTTGTGCTGGCGCCGCTGGCGGAGGCAGCGCCAGATTGGTGTCACCCGGTCCTGCGGCGCACTGCCGCTGAGCTGCTGGCGGGGCTCGGGGATGCTTCGGTGCGCCGTTTGGATAATGGCCGTTAGGGGCTGAGCCGGGACTTGCTCGACCCTCGCGAAAGCGAGGGCCTAAGGGGGGCTTCTGCGCTCTCGCTTCGCGAGAGACGAGCGGAAAGGCGGCCTCCAGCGGGTGTTCGCGGTTGCGAAAGGCCCCCAATCCCCATATCTTGATTGTTTCCCCAAAGCCCAAAGGATCACGCCTTGGCCCGCGTAACAGTCGAAGATTGCGTCGATAAAATCCCGAACCGGTTCTCGCTCGTGCTGCTTTCCGCGCACCGGGCGCGCGCCATTACGTCGGGGGCCGCGCCGCTCGTCGATCTCGAACGGGATAAGCCGCCGGTTCTAGCGCTCCGGGAAATCGCTGAAGTAGCCATCTCGCCCGACGAGATCCGCGACAGCCTCGTGCTGCAATATCAGGACGTGCAGCCCTCCGCCCAAGCCGAGGACGAGCAAGACAAGCTCGCGCTCGCCGCGCCGGTCGAGACGACGGAAGACGAAGTCCTGCGTGCGCTGCAGGCCGAAGCCGAAGCCCAGCGCGACGAACGGTATTAAGCCATGGATGGCGGCGACGGCGCCGCCATTGCGCCTGCGCCGCCGGCAGGAGGCGCGGCGCCCGCCAACGCGCCGCCCCTCCCAAACGGGCAAGCACCGGCGCGTGCAAAGTATCTCCGGCAGTTCGAACTCGTTGAGCGTGTGCGCGCCTATGATCCGGATGCGGACGAGGGGTTGATCAACCGCGCCTACGTGTTCGCGACGGCGATGCACGGCAGCCAGAAGCGCCACTCCGGCGACCCGTACTTCGCGCATCCGATTCAGGTCGCGGGCATCCTCACGGAATACAAGCTCGACGCCGCGACGATCGCGGCGGGGCTGCTGCATGACACGCTGGAAGACACCGTCGCGACGCCCGAAGAGATCGAGGCCAAGTTCGGACGCCCGATCCTCGAGTTGGTCGAAGGCGTCACCAAGCTTTCCAAGCTCGAAATGCAGGCCGAGCAGGAGCGCCAAGCGGCGAGCCTGCAGAAATTCATCCTCGCCATGTCGAAGGATGTGCGCGTCCTCATCGTGAAGCTGGCGGACCGGCTGCACAACATGCGAACGATCCAGCACGTGCCGAAGCAGGAGAGCCGCCAGCGCATCGCGCTGGAGACGCTGGAAATTTACGCGCCACTCGCCCGCCGGATCGGCATGGAGAAGATGGCGCAGGAGCTGGAGACGCTCTCCTTCCACGTCGCGTTTCCCGAGGCGGAACAGGCCATCCAGGCGCGCCTTGAGGCGTTGCGCGCCGATAAGGGCGCCAACGTCGCCATCATTTCGCAGAAGATTTTCGAGGCGCTTGCGCAGGCCGGCATTGAGGCGCGCGTCTTCGGGCGCGAGAAGCAATCCTATTCGATCTGGCGCAAGCTCCAGCGCAAAAGCGTTCAGTTCTCCGATCTCGCCGACATCTACGCGTTTCGCGTCATCGTGCCCACGGCGGACGATTGCTATCGCGCGCTTGGCCTCGTGCACCAGACATGGCGCTGCGTGCCGGAGGCGCTTGAGGATTACATCTCCAATCCGAAGCCGAACGGCTATCGCTCGATCCATACGATCGTGATCGGCCCGGGCAATGTGCGCGCAGAGATTCAGATCCGCACCGAGGAGATGGATTTTCTCGCGGAGAACGGAGTCGCCGCGCACTGGCGCTATAAGAACAGCGCCTACGGCTTTGACGAACGCGGCGCCATCAATGCCGGCATCGACGCGCGCGAGGCGGTGCGCGCGCTTATGGAGATTGCGGAGCACGGCGGCGATCCCGGCGAGTTCATCGAGCACGCCAAGCTCGAAATGTACCAGGACCACGTTTTCGCCTTCACGCCCAAGGGCCTGCTCATCGCGCTGCCGCAGGGCGCGACGCCGGTGGATTTCGCCTACGCAGTCCACTCCGACGTCGGCGATCGCTGCATCGGCGCGATCGTCAACGGCGAAGAGCGCCCGCTGCGCACGCCGCTCAACAACGGCGATGTGGTGGAGATCGAAGTCGGGGATCGCCCCGCTCCGGTTCCCGGCTGGGAGGCGCTCACCAAGACGGGCCGCGCCAAATCGCACCAGCGCCGTCTGGAGCGCATCGCACGCCGTGAGGAATTCCTGAAGCTCGGGCGTGAACTCGTGGCGCATGCGCTCCATCGCTATGGGCACGAATTGAAGGAAACGTCGCTCGATGCCGCGGCGGCGCGGCTCAATGAAGAGAGCGTCGATGACGTGTTCATCTCCGTTGGCCAGGGCGGCTTGAAAGCGGCGGCGGTGGCGGCTGCTGCATTTCCCGGCCTCGCGGAGAAGATCAAGAAGGACGAGGACCGCCGCCCGATCGAGGAAAAGAAAGCGCGGCTCTATGTGCGCGGCGGTGGGCTGACGCCGGGCGTGGCGCTCCATTTCGCGCCATGTTGCTCGCCCATTCCGGGGGACCGCATTGTCGGCGTCGTGGAGCCGGGCAAGGGCGTCGTCATCCACACCATCGATTGCGAGACGCTGGAGAGCGCCGAGGCCGATGCGGACGAGTGGATCGATCTATCGTGGACGGAGACGGCGCTCGATCATGCGCTGGCCGTTGGGCGCATCGAAGCGACGGTTGAGAACGGGCGCGGCGTGCTCGCCAATCTCTGCATGATCATCGCGGAGAACGAGGGCAACATCCTCAACATTCACACCAAGCGGCGCAGCGAGGATTTCTTCGATCTCGTGTTCGACATCGAAGTCGCGGATGCGCGCCATTTGACCAACATCCTCGCCGCCATGCGCACCAGCAAGGCCGTGCGCGAAGCCGAGCGCGTGCGGGGTTGAGCGGGGGCAAGCTCATCGAGGTCTCGCGCGACGGCGCAATCGCCATCGTCACGCTCAACCGCCCGGAACGCCGCAACGCCATCTCGAACGAGATGATGGAGGAGCTGATCGGCGTTGCGAACGCTTTCGCCGCCGATGAAGCGACGCGCGCGATCATTGTGTGCGGCAAGGGAAGCGATTTCTCCGTCGGCGCCGATTTGAAGCAGCCGCGCTTCCAGGGGACGGACCAACCGTCCCTGCTGCTGCGCCGCCGCCAGACGGAGCTGGGTTCGCAGCTGATGCGCGCGATCCTGGAGATTCATCAGCCGACGATCTGCGCCATTCAGGGCGTGGCGACAGGCGGAGCAGCTTGCATCGCGACGGCGTGCGATTTCCGCGTCGGCGCGACGAACGCGCGGATCGGCTATGGCGAGGTGAAGATCGGCATCAATCTCATGTGGAACGCTGCGCCCTTGTGCCTCCACCTCGTTGGCCCGTCGCGCGCCAAGCAGATGATCATGTCCGGCAAGCTCTACAATGCGGCGACGATGGAGCGCTGGGGCTTTCTGGATGAAGTCGTGGAGGAAGGCGCGCTCATGGAGCGTGCGCGGGCGTGGGCGGAGGAGTATGCGGCGCTCCCGCCCATCGCGGTGCAGATGATCAAGAAGAGTTTGAACCATCTATCCGGCGCGCTCGACCGCGCGATCATGCACATGGACGCGGATCAGTGGCTGCTGGCGAGCCAGTCGGAGGATATGCGTGAGGCGGTCTCGGCGTTTTTCGAGAAACGCAAGCCGACGTTCAAGGGGAGCTAGGCCGCTTCACCAGGAAGACGAGCCACGGCGCCGCTGCTGAGACAACCATCCACACAATCGGAAACGCGCCCATCGGCTCAACGACGATGAGTTTCACGGCGCCTTGAACGAGCGCGTGCGCGAGCGCTGCCGCCCAGATCGTGCGCCCGCCCAGCTCATAAAGATGCGCCAGGGGAAACGAGATGGCCACGGAGAGCGCGAACGCCGCGAGTGCAATCTGCCAAGGCATAATCAAGAAGATGAAGAGGTGCACGAACGCGAAGGGCGCCATGGAGATGAGTGCGGCGCGCCAGAACGAGTTCGTGCGCCGCAGATGCCCGAAGAGGTAGCCGCGAAAGACCGCCTCCTCCGCGACGCCGCCTTGCGCGAGGATGCCCAGCGCAAGCCATGCCGTGTTCGGATAAAGCGAGAGCGAGGCGTTCTGGCTCGCGGCGTAGATCGGATAGACGAGCAGCAATGCAAAGAACGCTGCGGCGACAAGAAGCCCACGCGGCGCCGGTCTGCCGAGCCCCAAACTCAGCGCCGCCTCGCGGAAACCCTGTTTGAAGAGGATGACCTGTAGGAAGATCGCCGCGGCCAGAACGCAGCCGGCGATGATCAATCCTGCTTCGCCGCGCACGCTGTTGAACTCCGCCGCCAGCCATTGCAGCAGCGCGTAAAGCACCGAGAGGCCGATCAGCAGAGGCATCCAACGCGTTGGGGCAGGTGCGGCGGTCATACGCGCCTCCTAGCATCGCTTCGGCGCGCGCGCTAAACCCCGCGCATGACCGAATCCGAAGTTCTCGATGAATTCCGCGCGGCGGGTGCGTTGCTGGAAGGGCATTTCATTCTCTCCTCCGGCCTGCACAGCCCGGTCTTTTTTCAGAAGAACATCGTCTTCCAGGATCCCGCGCGTACGGAGAAATTATGCCGCGCGCTGGCGGAGAAGGCGCGCGCCGCGTTCGGAAAGATCGACGTAGTCGTCTCTCCGGCGGTGGGCGCGATCATCCCAGGCTACGAGACGGCGCGGCACCTCGGCGCGCGCGCGATGTTCGTCGAGCGGGAGAAGGGCGCGTTTCAATTGCGCCGGGGCTTTGAGATCAAGCCGGGCGAGCGCGTGCTGATGGTGGAGGACGTCGTCACCACCGGCCTTTCATCGCGCGAGTGCCTGGACGCCATTCGCGGCCATCCGGGCGAACTCGTCGGCGCGGCGTGCCTCATCGATCGCTCGAACGGGAAAGCCGATGTCGGCGCGCCGCTCGTCGCGCTCGCGCGCGTTGACGCGCCTTCCTACGCCGCCGACGCGTTGCCCCCGGAATTGGCGAAGCTCCCGGCGGTGAAGCCGGGGAGCAGAGGGCTGGCGGCCTAGTCTTCTTGCCTCAGCCTGTGCGCGTAAGCGTCCACGGTCGTGTCGCGGCCGAGGAATTCGCGGATGAGCGTGTTGGCCGAGGCCGAGCCGCCGGGCGCCAGAATCTCTTCACGGTAGCGCCGGAACGTCGCCTGGTCGCGCATGCCGTTTTGACGGAAGACGCTGAAGAGATCGACCGCGATCGCGGTGGACCATTGGTACGTGTAGTAGATCGCCGAATAGCCGTCCAAATGCCCGAAGCTGGCGTATTGGTGCACGGCCGCGGGCATGCGGTAGGGCGCATAGCGCTCGTAATTCTCGCGGAACGCGGCGGCGAGATCGAGGCCGGCGGGATCGCGGTTGTAGTAATTGAGCGAAGCCGACGCATAGCCAAGTTGCACGAGCGTGGCTTCGCCTTCGCCGAACATGCGCGCCGCGTTCATGCGATCGACGAGATCGCGCGAGATTGCCTCGCCTTCGGCGTTGCGCGCGAAGCGCGAGAGCGTGTCGTAGTCCCAGATCCACTCCTCGAGCAGCGTTGAAGGCGCTTCGATGAAGTCCCACTCGACCTCGCCGTAATTGCCCTGCGCCCAGCGCTGACGGCCCGAGAACATCGAATGCAGCATGTGCCCGAACTCGTGGAGAAAGACTTCGACGTCGCCGTGCTCCATCAAGCCGTCGGGGAAGTTGCAGAGGAGCGCGCCGACCGGAAGCACCCGCCCTTCGATGCCGCCGCGGATCGGGAAATTCGCCGCATGGCTGAACTTGCCGTCGCGCGGGTGCATGTCGAGATAGAAGCGCCCGATCACCTGGCCGTTCTCGACGATCTCGTATGCGTCTACGCTCTCGTGCCAGACGGGCGTCTCCCACGGGCGGATATCGACGCCGAACATCTCCTCGACGAGCGCCAGGATGCCGTCGCGTGTGCGGTCATAGGCGAAGTATGACCGCACCTGCTGGGGATCGACGTTGTATTCTTCGCGGCGAATGAGCTGTTGCGCGTAGCTCGCGCTCCAGAGCGGCACTTCGCGCGTTTGCGGATTGTCGCGCTGCAAGCGTGCGAGAGAGCGCTGATAGTCGCGTTGCGCGGCAGGGCGCGCGGCGGTGGCGAGTTGCTCCAGGAACGCCGCGGCGCGCGCGGGGTTTTGGATCATTTTGTCTTCGGTGATGAGCGCCGCGTAATTCTCGTAGCCGAGCAGGCGCGCGAGTTCGTAGCGGCGCTCGAGCAATTGCGAGAGCACGGCGTCATTCTGCGGGTGCGCGCGATTGCGGAACGCCTCCCACACGCGCCGGCGCGTCTCTTCGTTTCGCGCATACGTCAGAACCGGATAGACGTCGGGGTAGTTCGTCGTGATGCGGATGCGCCCGTCCGCGCCGGGGCGATGCGCGTCGATATAGTCTTGCGGCAGGCCTTCGAGGGCGGCGGCGCTGTCGAACGTCACCTCGCTTGCGTCGTCGCGGATGTTGCGTGCGAAGGCGAGGCCGAGCTCCGTGATCTGGTTCTGCAGTGCGAGCACGCGGGTGCGCGTGGCTTCGTCGCGATCGACGCCGGCGCGGCGATAGGCGGCGAGGCGGCGATCGAGAATGTAGCGTGTGGATTCGTCGGCCGCGGAAGCGTCGATCGCGGCGAGACGATCGTAGATCGGGCGCGAGAGACCGATCTCGGTGACGAACTCCGAGAGGCGAACGGTGCACGCCTCTGCGGCGGCGCGGATTTCCGCGTTCGGGTTCGTCTCGGTGACGAGCGAAGCGTCGGAGCCGAGTGAGCCGGTCAAATTGTAGAGATCGTCGAAGGTCTGAAAATCCGTCTCGATGGCGGCGGCGCCGGTGCGCGTCTCGAGCGCGGCGCGAACGCGCCCGGCGAGCGCAAGCCCCTCGTCGCAATAGGCCGTGAAAGCCGCGGGCGATGCGGGCGTTGTGCGCAGCGGTTGAAGGAAAGCGTCGATTTCGCCGGTGAAGGATTGCGCGCCGCCCGGCGCGCCGCTCGTCGTTTCGCAACTTGCGGCCAAGGCCAAGGCTGCCGCCGCGGCGGCGAATTTCAACGCTCTCATACGTCCGCTCCAATGCCCTCATCGCGAGACTAGGCGGCGGAGGCGGCGAAGCAAGCGAGGGCGGACGTTCGCATTTGTTTTTGCGACGGGCTAAGGACGGCCCATGATCCCCAACCGCCTGCGTCTCGGCGTCAACATCGACCACGTAGCGACCATCCGGAACGCGCGCGGGGGCGCTCATCCCGATCCAGTGCGCGCCGCGCTGCTGGCGGCGGAGGCGGGCGCCGACGGCATCACGCTTCACGTGCGGGAGGATCGCCGGCATGTCCGCGAGGCGGATTTGCTGCGGCTCAAGGACGCAATCGGCCTGCCGATCAACCTCGAAATGGCCTGCGCCGAGGAGATGCTGGAGATCGCGCTGGCGGTTAAGCCGCACGCCTGCTGCCTCGTTCCGGAGCGCCGCGAGGAGCGCACGACCGAGGGGGGCCTGGACGTCGCGGCCCAGCACAACCATGTCGCGCCCTTCGTTCGCCGGCTGGCGGATGCGGGCATTAGGGTTTCCCTCTTCATCGACCCGAGCCCGGTGCAGACAGCCGTCGCCCAGGCGCTTGGGGCGCCGGTCGTGGAGCTTCACACTGGCGCATTTTGCGAGGCTGTGGAGAACGGGAATGAGGCGGGCGCTCAAGCGGGTCTCAAGGCGCTCCACGAGGCTGCGGCCGATGGCGCCGAGCGGGGGCTCGAAGTCCATGCGGGGCATGGGATCACGTTCGACAGCGTCGCCCCGATCGCCGCCATTCCGCAGCTCCGGGAGCTGAATATCGGGCATTTCCTCGTCGGGGAGGCCATCTTCACGGGATGGAAAGAGGCGATCCAGGAAATGCGCCGCCGGATGGACGCCGCGCGCGCGTGAAACCTTCATGATTCTCGGCATCGGCTCGGACATCATCGACATCCGGCGGATCGCGGCTTCGCTCGAGCGGTTCGGGGACCGCTTCACCCATCGCGTCTTCACCGAGACCGAACGCGCCCGCGCGGACCGGCGCGAACATGACCGGGCGGCCTCCTACGCCAAACGCTTCGCGGCCAAGGAAGCCTGCGCCAAGGCGCTGGGCACGGGCATCCGCCGGGGCGTCTTCTGGCGGGACATGGGCGTGGTGAATCTCCGCTCCGGCCAGCCGACCATGGCGCTAACCGGCGGTGCGGCAGCCCGCTTGCATGAGATCACCCCAGAGGGGATGAGACCGGTTATCCATGTGAGCTTGACCGACGACTTCCCGCTCGCGCAGAGCTTCGTCATCATTTCGGCCGAGTCCGCCTCGAGTGAGCGGTCCGCCACAGGTGCGAGAACCGCATGACCAGCACGACCGAAACACCGACGAGCGGACTGGACTCCTTCTGGGAGAATGTCCGCACGATCGTTTACGCGCTCGCGCTCGCGATGCTCATTCGCTTCACGGTGGCGCAGCCGTTCCGCATTCCCTCGGGCTCGATGCAGCCGACGCTGGAGATCGGCGACTATATCGTCGTGACGAAATGGTCCTACGGCTACAGCCGCTTCTCCTTCGCGCCGCTCGATCGATTGCTGCCGGCAGGGCGGCTCTTTCGCACGCCGCCCGAACGGGGCGACATCATCGTCTTCCGCCCGCAAGGCGAGACGCGCGATTTCGTGAAGCGACTCATCGGCATGCCGGGCGATCGCGTTCAGATGATCGACGGCGTGCTGCACATCAACGGAACACCCGTGCGCCGCGAACCGCTTGGCCTCATCGATTTCGAACAGCCCGACGGCACGATCGAACAAATCCCCGGCTTCAGAGAAACGCTGCCGAACGGCGTCTCCTACACGACGTTCGACCGCTATCCCGATTGGGAGTTGGACAACACGCGCGTGTTCGTGGTGCCCGCGGGGCATTACTTCATGATGGGCGACGACCGCGACAATTCCCAGGACAGCCGCACGGTGTTCGTCGGCATGGTGCCCGACGACAATCTGATCGGCCCCGCGCAATTCGTGTTCGCCTCGTTCGACGGCTCGACTTCGATCTTTCGCCCATGGACGCTCATCACAGGCTTCCGCGGCGATCGCTTCCTGCGCAGCGTGAACGAATGAGTGCGAAGGGCGCGAGACGGGCGGACGCCCTCTCCGCCCTGGAGGACCGCATCGGCTGGCGCTTCAAGAACCGCGCATTGCTCGAGGAAGCGATGCGCCATGGCAGCGTGCTGGGCGAGCGAAAAAACCTGCACAGCAACGAGCGCCTGGAGTTTCTGGGCGACCGCGTGCTCAACCTCACCATCGCGCGCCGGCTCTTCGAAGCGATGCCGGAAGCCGATCAGGGCGCGCTGGCGCGCCGCTTCAACCGTCTGGTGGATCGCAACGCCTGCGCACGCGCGGCGCGGCGCGCCGATCTTGGCGCGGCGGTGACGCTTTCCAAATCCGAAGAGATCGGCGGCGGGCGCGACCGGGACTCACTCTTGGCGGATGCGTGCGAAGCCATCATCGCGGCGCTCTATCTCGACGGCGGCATGGCGCCCGCCGAGGATTTCATCCATCGCTTCTGGGCCGAGGATCTGGGCAGCGGCCAACGCGGCGGGCGCGACGCCAAATCCGCACTGCAAGAATACGCGGCCTCTCAGCACAAAGGCTTGCGCTACCACGTCGTTGAACGCTCGGGCCCGGAGCACTCGCCGGTGTTCATCGTGGAGGCGTTGCTCGATGACGCCAACCCCGTGCAAGGCAAGGGCGGCTCGAAACGCGAAGCGGAGCAGGCGGCGGCGGCGGCTCTTTTGAAGAAGCTAAAGGTCAATGTCTGAGAAGCGTTGCGCCGTCGTCGTCATTCTTGGCGCGCCGAATGCGGGCAAATCCACGCTCGTCAACGCGCTCGTTGGGGAGAAGGTCGCGATCGTGACGCACAAAGTGCAGACGACGCGGGCGCCGCTGCGCGGGATCGCCGTGCGTGGTGAAACGCAGCTGGTGCTGATCGATACGCCTGGCGTCTTCGCGCCGAAGCGGCGTTTGGATCGCGCGATGGTACGCAGCGCGTGGGCGGCCCTCGATGGGGCCGACGCGATCGTTCATCTCGTCGATGCCGCGAGCTATTCGAAGACGCTGGAGGCGAAAGCGCCGGCTGCGGATGTTCGCGTGCGCGAGGATGTGGAACGGATCGCGGCGAAACTGCGCGACCTCGGCAAGAAAGCGATTCTGGCGCTCAACAAAGTGGATGCGATGCCGCGCGAGGCTTTGCTCGCGGTGACGCAGGATTTGGCCGAGGGCTACGGCGACGTCTTTATGATCTCGGCGCTCAAGAGCGACGGCGTGGAGGATTTGGCCGCGCATTTGGTGAAGCTGGCGCCAGAGGGCCCTTGGCTCTTTCCGGAGGATCAGATCGCGGATGCGCCCGCGCGTGTGCTTGCCTCTGAAGTGACGCGCGAAAAGCTGATGCTGCGCCTCCACGAAGAGCTGCCATACGAAACGACGGTGGAGACCGAGGCGTGGGAGGAGCGCAAGGACGGCTCCGTGAAGATCGATCAGACCATCTTCGTCGCGCGCGAAAGCCAGCGGAAGATCGCAATCGGCGAAAAGGGTCAGACGGTCAAAGCCATCGGCGAAGCCGCGCGCAAGGAGCTGGAAGCGAACCTCGGGCGGCGCGTGCACCTCTTCTTGCACGTGAAGGTGCGGGAGAATTGGAGCGAAGAACGCGCGCGCTACGCCGCGCTCGGGTTGGATTTCGATGCGTGAGCGCGTTTGGATTCGATGGCCCGAGCTTCTTGAACGCATTGATCGATGGCGTGCATTGGGTGACGAGACGACGAGCAGCAGCGTTCAGCACATCGGCCGTCTTGCGAACGGACGGTGGCTCATCACGCTTTACCCAGGCCTCAGCAGCGCGGAAATCGCGATGGCTGAGGCGCGGATCGGCGTGCGTGTCCCCGACACTTTTCGCTCGTTCCTCAGCTGCTCGAACGGCGCGCGTCTGTTTGACTCGCTCAGCATCTTTGGGAGCGTTCCCGCGCTCAATCGAAAGCTTGAGCAACCCATCGACCTCTGGGCCGAGAATATCCTTCGTCCGGAGGGGGCGCTGGTGTTTGGCGGCGTCACCGCTTGGTCCGGTGAAGGCAAGCTGGTGATTCTACCGGATGGCGTCGTGCACGTCGTGCCGAACGAAGCGCCATTCCACTCTCTTGCGAAGTGGGCCTCGCTTGAATCGTTCCTTCTTGCCGAAATTGATCGCTTGAATGGCTTGCATGCTTCGGACGGACGCTTCCTCGGGCGATGGAGCGACTATCTACCACCAGGCGCCGAGTCCCTGGAGACGGAGCGACCCAACGAGCGTGCAAACTGATGGAATGGCTCGACGACGCCATCGTGCTCGGCGCGAAGCCGTTTGGTGAGTCCAAGGCGATCGCGGAGGTGTTCTCGCGCGGCCATGGGCGGTTCGGCGGCGTCGTGCATGGCGGGATGAGCAGAACGATGCGCCCGGTGCTGCAGGCCGGCAATCTGGTGCGCGCGGGATGGAAGGCGCGGCTTAGCGAACAGCTTGGTTTCTACTCGCCGCTCGATCTGCTGACGCCGCATGCGAGCGGCTTGTTCGACAATCCTGACGGGCTCGCGGGGCTTTCCTCGGCCATCGCGCTCATCCGCGCGGCGACGCCGGAGCGGCAAGCTTATCCTGGGCTCTATGATGCCCTCCTCGTGCTGATCGAAGCGTTGCCGGAGGCCGAAGTGTGGCCGGCGCTCTATGCGCGCTTCGAGATCGGGATTCTGGCGGAGATGGGCTACGGGCTCGATCTTTCGCGCTGCGCGGTGACGGGCGCGACGGAGGATTTGGCGTTCGTCTCGCCGCGCACGGGGCGCGCAGCGAGCGCGGAGGCGGGCGCGCCGTTTGCGGAGAAGCTGCTGCGTTTGCCGCCGTTTCTCGCCGCGCCGGGCGCGGCGATCGAGGAGGGCGATGTGGCGGATGCCTTGGCGCTTGCTGGCTTTTTCCTTGAGCGGCGCGTCTTCGACCAACGCGGCGAGGGCATGCCTGATGCGCGCCGGCGGCTGATCGAGCGTTTAGGATTTGCAGGGCGACTCTGACATAGCAGAGCCCGCTTAGCCTTCCCCTCGATGGGGGAGGCGGCTGCGCGGCACGCGCAGCCGGAGGGGGTGCGCGCGCGACGATGACGGAGAGCCTCTGGCGGCTCGTTCGTTTCGGGTGCGCACTCACCCCACGCGGTTTCGGCGAAGCCGAAACTGACCTCCCCATCGAGGGGAGGTCGGGAGGTCGAGGAGAACCATGGCCGACGACATTGGAACGCTCTCGCCCGACGAAGGCGGGCGGATCATCGAGGAGCCGATCGGGGAGGCGCTTTCGAAGCGCTACCTCGCCTATGCGCTTTCCACGATCACGTCGCGTGCGCTGCCGGATGTGCGCGACGGGCTGAAGCCGGTGCACCGCCGCGTGCTCTACGCGATGAGCCGGCTCAATCTCTCGCCGGACGCCGCGTTCAAGAAGAGCGCGAAGGTGGTGGGCGACGTGATGGGCACGTTTCACCCGCACGGCGATCAGGCGATCTACGACGCGCTCGTGCGGCTCGCGCAGGATTTCAACTCGCGCTACCCGCTCGTCGATGGGCAAGGCAATTTCGGCAATATCGACGGCGATAACCCCGCCGCGATGCGCTACACGGAAAGCCGCCTCACGCGCGCGGCGGAAGCGCTGCTTGAAGGCATCGACGAAGACGCGGTCGATTTCCGCCCGAACTATGACGGCTCGGATGAAGAGCCGGCCGTTCTTCCCGCGGCCTTCCCCAACCTGCTGGCGAACGGCGCCTCCGGCATCGCGGTCGGCATGGCGACGAACATTCCGCCGCATAACGCCGCCGAACTCATCGATTGCTGTTTGCATTTGATCGAGCATCGCAGCGCGACGATCGCGGATCTGCTCAAGATTATGCCGGGGCCGGATTTCCCGACGGGCGGCATCGTCATCGAGCCGCCGGAAAGCATTCTCGACGCCTACTCGACGGGCCGCGGCGGCTTCCGCGTGCGCGCGAAATGGGAAGTCGAAGAGATCGGGCGCGGGCAATGGCGCGTCATCGTCACCGAGATTCCGCACCTCGTGCAAAAGGCCAAGCTGGTCGCGCAGTTGGCCGACATCATCGAGAGCAAGAAATCCGCGATCCTTGGCGATGTGCGCGACGAGAGCGCGGAAACGATCCGCCTCGTGATCGAGCCGAAGAGCCGCGCTGTCGAACCCGCCGTGCTGATGGAGAGCCTCTTCAAGATCACCGATCTCGAGACGCGCATCTCGCTCAACATGAACGTGCTCGATGCGCAGCAGATTCCGCGTGTGATGAATCTGAAGGAGGCGCTGACCTGCTTCCTCGATCACCGCCGCGACGTGCTGAAGCGCCGGAGCGAATTCCGCTTGAAGAAGATCGCCGCGCGCCTCGAAGTGCTGGCCGGGCTTCTCATCGTTTACCTCAATCTCGATGAAGTGATCCGCATCATCCGCAACGAGGATGAGCCGAAGCCCGTTCTTATCAAGCGCTTCAAGCTGACGGACGGCCAGGCCGAGGCGATCCTCAACACGCGGCTTCGCCAGTTGCGCAAGCTGGAAGAGATGGAAATCCGCCGCGAGGATGCCGCGCTCAAGGAAGAGCAGAAGGGCCTCCTCGCGCTCCTCGACGATACGCGCAAGCAATGGCGCAAGATCGGCGAGGAACTCCGCACAACGCGCAAGCTCTTTGGCCCGGAGACGGCGTGGGGGCGCCGGAAGAGCAAGCTCGACGCCGCGCCCGAGGTTTCAGCGGAAGTGAGCGTCGAGGCCTTCGTCGCGAAAGAGCCGATCACGGTGGTACTCTCGGAGAAGGGTTGGATTCGCGCGCTTCGTGGGCACGTGGACGATCTTGAAGCGACTAAGTTCAAGGAAGGCGATCATCCCGCGTTCGCGGTGCATGCGCAGACGACTGACAAGATCATCTTCTTCGCGTCAGACGGGCGGGCCTTCACGATCGAAGCGCACAAGCTGCCTGGCGGGCGCGGCGCGGGCGAGCCCATCCGGCTGATGATCGAACTGGAGGAGACGCACTCCATCATCGCGGTCTTCGCGTTCGAAGAGGGCGCCAAGCGCTTCGTCGCGTCCGACGACGGTTACGGCTTCATCGTCGCCCAGGAGGAACTGCTCTCGGCGCGCAAGGCGGGCAAGCAAGTGCTCAACCCTGGCGGCGGCAAAGCCCGCGTCGCCGCGCCGGCGGACGGGGACCGCGTCGCCGTCATCGGCGAGAACCGCAAGCTCCTCATCTTCAAGCGCGACGAACTGCCTGAGATGGCGCGCGGGCGGGGCGTGAAGCTGCAGGGCTACCAGAAGGGCGGGCTCTCAGACGCGATCATGTTCGCCGCCGCCGATGGCTTGAACTGGATCGACAGCGCTGGGCGCGTGCGCGCCGTGCCGGAATGGAAGGAGCACGTGGGTAAGAGGGCGTCCGCCGGGCGCGTCGCGCCGCGCGGCTTCTCCCGGAGCGGACGGTTCAGGGACGCGCTGGGTTAGGCGATGCGAGCGGGCCAGAAGCTGGGGCTTGCGCGCGCGTTCAGAGACGAAGGCACGATCGCCGAACGCGCCTTGTGGGAGGCATTGCGCGGCAAGAAGCTCAACGGTTGGAAGTTTCGCCGGCAAGCTCCCATCGATCGCTTCGTCACCGACTTCCTATGCCACGCACCGAAACTGATCGTGGAGCTTGACGGCGCGCTGCACGACGAGGCGCGCGATGCGGAACGGGATCGGATTTTAGAAACGCTCGGTTTCGTTATCGTGCGCATCAATGAGCGCGTCGTGCGGGAGCGCATTTCGGATGCGTTGGCTTGGATCAATTTTGTCGGGCGACGAATTGAACAAGGGCTGCCTCCTTACCCGGATGAGGATGACGAGACTTTGGACTGAACCCTCCCCCGCGCCAGCGGGGGAGGGCAGGGTGGGGGTGAAGATGACAAGCGTTGGCGTTGCCTGGCTTCGTTCTGCCTTCCCTCACCCCCGGCCCCTCTCCCGCTGCCGCGGGAGAGGGGAGAGCGTGCGCGCAGAAAGGCGCTCGCAACGGGGCTGCGGATCACTTACATAACCACAAGTTTCATCGGGGAGAGCCATGACCGGTTTCTGGATCCTGCTTGCTGTCATCGTCGTCCTAGGTTTCCTCCTGGTCGGCATCTACAACCGGCTGGTCGCGCTTCGTCAGCGTACGAACCAAGCCTTCGGCGACATCGACGTGCAGCTGAAGCAGCGCCACGATCTGGTGCCGAACCTCGTCGAGACCGTGAAGGGCTACGCCGCGCACGAGAAGACGACGCTCGACGCCGTCATCCAAGCGCGCAACGGCGCGGTTTCAGCGGAGCGCTCCGGCGACCCAAAAGCGATGGGGGCGGCTGAAGGCGCGCTGGGCGCCGCGCTCGGCCGGCTCTTCGCGCTCGCGGAAGCCTATCCGGACCTCAAGGCCAACACGAACTTCCAGCAGCTGCAGACCGAGCTCTCCGACCTTGAAGACAAGATCTCGGCGGCGCGGCGCTTCTTCAACAACGCGGTCCAGGAATACAATACGGCGCGCGAACAATTCCCGGCGGTCATCTTCGCGGGCATGTTCGGCTTCGGGCCGCGCGAATTCTTCGATCTCGGCGAAGACCGTGCGACGGTGGAGCAGGCGCCGAAGGTCAGCTTCAGCTAGAAGAGAAGGGAATAGGGAGTAGGGAATAGGGAATAGTGAGTGACCGCGCTGAGGCGCCGTTCCGCTATTCGCTATTCACTATTCGCCATTCACTCCCATGGGCGCATTCGGCCTCGCCACGCACATCTGGAACAACAATTGGAAATCCGGGTTCCTGCTGCTCGGATTTCCAATTCTGTTGCTCTTGCTCACATATGGGCTTTTTCTGCTCTACGCGGGCTTCGCGGGCGAGACCTACAATTACTCGCAAGATCTTTCGGGGCCCTTCATTTGGGCCGCGGATGCGCTCGCGCGATCCTGGCCCTATGCGTTGATTGGCGCGGGGCTTTGGTTTGCGATCGCCTACGCATTCTACCAAGGCATGATCGACGCCGCGACTGGCGCGCAGAAGATCGAACGCAGCGATAATCCCGAACTCTACAATCTGCTCGAAAACCTCTGCATCTCACGCGGCATCACCACACCGGCGCTGCGCATCATCGAGACGTCCTCGCTCAATGCCTTCGCGACAGGCCTGCACGAAGGGCAATATTCGATCACGGTGACGCGCGGGCTCATCGATACGCTCAACAAGGATGAGATCGAGGCCGTTCTGGCTCACGAGCTGACGCACATCAGAAACCGCGATGTTCGTTTGCTGGTCATCGCGGTCATCTTCGTCGGCATATTCTCGTTCGTGGGCGAGATGGCGTTCCGCGGGCTGCGCTGGGGCGGCGTGCGCGGCGGCGGCTCGGGGCGCGGGCGCAGCTCCGGCGGCGCGCAGCTGCTGGCGATCATCGTTGCGCTCGTCATCATCGCGATCGCCTACGCTCTGGCGATCGTCATCCGCTTCGCGCTCTCGCGGCGGCGGGAATATCTGGCGGATGCGGGCGCGGTGGAGCTCACCAAGAATCCAGACGCCATGATCTCGGCGCTCCGCAAGATCGAGGGCCACGCTCATATCGAGCAGGCGCCTGCCGAGGTCCGCGAGATGTTCATCGAGAATCCGCACGCCAATTTCGCCGGCCTCTTCGCCACGCACCCGCCGATCGAGCGGCGCGTGCAGGTGCTGATCGAATATGCAGGCGGGCATGACGTAGCGCTCGCCGAACGCGCGCCGCCCGATCCGGGCACGCCGAAGACGCGGGACAATCAGAGCTTCGGACGGCGCAGACGCGGGCCTTGGAGCTAAGCGCCTAAATCCGCTCTCTTGATGAATTGCGCGAGCACACCTCGCAGGCGCGCGGCTTGTTCTTCGCTCAGCTGCGCTTTCGGGATGATGTGGGCCTGGCGCGAAGCAAGCGCGATGAGGAAGAATTCCGGCGTCTCTTTCGCGCGCACATAGTGCGCCCACGAAAGCTGCGATTGCCCGCTGGATGCTTCAACCGCGATGCCTTTGTTGGAGAGCGCGTAGCGCACCGGATCTTTCATGCCGGGCATTTTGAGCGTGCGCTGAACGGCGAACATGCCGGTCACGAAGAAGACGCCGGTGAACATCACGACGAGAAAGAGCGCCAGGCCGGCCGCGAACGTCAGCGTTTCGGCGTCGATCGGGCCAGACGCGATCGGCGAGATCGCCAGCGCGATAAGAACGAGGAGCATCGCGGCGACGTGCCAACGCATGTAGGCCCAACGCAATTGCGCGACGACACCTTTGCGGATCAGCACGTCATCGAGCGTGACGGTGAATTCAACGAGTGGCGCGGGCGTCGTCATGCACGCTTTTTAGAAGCGCGGGCGGCAAGCATCGGTGACGCGCGTCACCCGCTCTCGCCAGTCTTGCGGAAGGGCGTCCATGATCCCGCGATCAAAAGCTCGAGCGGTTGGAACTCGGCTTTGTATCCCATCTTGTCCGACCCGCGGACCCAATAGCCGAGATAGACATGCGGGAAACCCGCGGCGCGCGCCTGCATGATGTGATCGAGAATGGTGAAGGCGCCCAAGCTGCGCTTCGGATCGCGCGTATCGAAATACGAATAGACGAGACTCAAGCCGTCCTTGAGCACATCGACCAAAGCGGCCGCGGCGAGTTCGCCCTTGTCGGGCCCGGTGGTGAAACGGTACTCGACGATGTGCGTGCGCACGGCCGTCTCTTCCACCATCGCGGCGTAATCGAGCAGCGTCATATCCGCCATGCCGCCTTGGGCGTGGCGCGCGGAGAGATAGCGGCGCAGCAGCCAGAATTGCTCTTCCGTCGCTTCGGCGGGGCGAAGGCTGCGCGAGAGGTCTTCGTTCTTGGCCAGCACTTTGCGCCAGCGTTTGTTGAGCTGGAAATCCTCCACCCGCACGCGGGCGGAGACGCAGGCGTCGCAGCCGTCGCAGGCGGGGCGGTAGGCGATGTTTTGCGAGCGGCGGAAGCCCGCGTGGGTCAGCGCATCGTTGAGGCCTGTCGCCTCCAGCCCATCGAGCCCAGTGAACACTTTCCGCTCACGCCGGCCCGGCAGATAGGGGCAGGCGGAGGGGGCGGTCAGATAGAACCGCAGGTTCCGGGTGGGAAATTGCCGCGTCACATTCTCGACTTGGGCTGCCGCCTTGGACTTGGAAGGTTCAGCGGCGCCCGCGCCCGCGTCAAGGGCGCTCGCGCTTTTGCGCAGCGAAGGGCGGCGCTGCGACGTCATGGGGTGAGTTCGTGCCCGGGCGGCAGGGGCGGCGCCTCGCGCAGGAGCGTGATGGCGATGCGGCGATTGCCGGGAAGCGTCGGGTCGTCCGGGAAGAGCGGCTCGGCGTCGGCGCGCCCAGCCACCTGATAAATGCGGTCCGCCGGGATGCCTTGGGCCTGGAGAACACGCCGCGCTGCGTTCGCGCGGGCCGCGGACAGCTCCCAATCGCCCGAGCGGCTCTGATCGCCGTCGGTGTGGCCGGAGATCGTGAGCCGGTTCGGCAATTGCGCGATGGCGCCGGAAATCGTCTGCAGCAGGCGGCGCGCCCGCGCGTTCGGCTCGGGCGAGTTTTCCGCGAACATCGAGCGGCCTTCCTGATCGATGATCTGGATGCGCAGCCCCTCGGGCGTCTGCTCGACCAGCACTTGGCGCGAAAGCTCCGCGACGTCTGGCATGTCCTGCATCGCCTGGCGGATCGCGATCTCGGCGCGCGAAAACTCGGCGTTCTCCCGGATCGTGCGGGCATGATTGAGCGCGCTGTCGGTCGGCGTCTCCTGGCCGTTCATTTGGTCGGAGCGCTCGGCCGTTTCGTTGCTCGTGTAATTCGGATCCGCCGGGGGCGTCACCGGCGCGCTCATGCCGTGGCGGACGCCTTCTTCCGAGAAAGAGGTCCCCGCCAGCAACCCGCCCGCGCCGGATGACGTGCGCGAGACCGAGGCCGGCGCGAAGAACTCCGCGATGCCGCGGCGCTGATCCGGGCTCGTCGTGTTGATGAGCCACATGAGCAGGAAGAAGGCCATCATCGCGGTCACGAAATCCGCGTAGGCCACCTTCCAGGCGCCGCCGTGATGGCCGCCATGGCCGCCCTTTTTGATCTTCTTGATGATGATGGGGCGGGCGTTTGCGGTCGCCATTTTTCTCCGTCCGTGTTTTTACGACCGTTGCGAGGGCCGCCATGGTGAACGAAGGCTCTTAAGATCAGGTGTGCGAGAGGGGGCGGCGTGAGCGAGCGGGAATACAGGGCAGCGCTTGGGGCTTACGCCACCGGCGTCGCGGTGGTGACGGCCGGGACAGAGGCGGAAGGCTTCGCGGGGATCACGATCAATTCTTTCGCGTCGGTTTCGCTGAAGCCCCGGCTCATCCTGTGGAGCCTGGGCGATCAATCCGAGCGCTACGATCAATTCGCGGCGACGGAGCGGTTCGGCGTCTCCTTTCTCGGCGCCGACCAGAAAGAAACGGCCGCGCTCTGCTCCAAACAGGGCGAGCAGGAATTGGCGGACGAGCACGTCGAAATGCTCTCGGGCTCTCCAGTTCTTAAGAAGGCGTTGACGCGCCTTGCCTGCCGCACGTTCGACAAGCGGGTGCTGGGCGATCATCTCGTCATCGTCGGGGAAGTGCTCGCGTTCGATACGCACGGGGGCGACGGGCTCACCTATTTTCGCAGCGCTTACGGGAAAGCGAAGACGCCATGAGCACGATTGCATTCGTCGGCCTGGGCGTGATGGGCGCCCCGATGGCGGGGCATCTCGTCAAGGCAGGCCATGAGGTGCGCGCCTTCGCGCGCGATCCGAAGAAGGCCGAGGCGTGGAAGGCCAAGCATGGCGGCGCGATCGTTTCGTCGGTCGCGGAGGCCGCGAAGGGCGCGGATGCGATCGTCACGTGCGTCGGCGAGGATAGAGACGTGCGCGAGGTGTTCGAAGCGGCGGGCGCCTTGAAGAAGGATGCGCTCTTCATCGATCACACGACGGCGTCCGCATCGATCGCGCGGGCTCTTCATGAAGAGGCGAAGGCGAAGGGCGCGCATTTCTTGGATGCGCCGGTCTCGGGCGGGCAGGCGGGCGCGGAAGCCGGGCGGCTCACGATCATGATCGGCGGCGATGAAGAACCGTTCGCGCGGGCCGAGCCAATCCTTAAAGCCTACGGCGCGGCGATCACGCGCATCGGGCCCGCGGGCTCGGGGCAGCTTGCGAAGATGGTGAACCAAATCTGCATCGCTGGCGTCGTTCAGGGCCTGGCGGAGGGGCTGCACTTTGCGAAGCGCGCGGGCCTCGACGCCGGGACATTGATCGCGGCGATCTCGAAGGGCGCCGCGCAATCCTGGCAGATGGAGAACCGCTGGAAGACGATGGATGCGGGGCAGTTCGAGTTCGGCTTCGCGGTCGATTGGATGCGCAAGGATCTGGGCCTCGTGCTGGAGGAAGCGCGCGCGAACGGCGCTTCCACGCCAGTGGCCGCGCTCGTCGATCAATTCTACGCCGAAGTGCAGGCGATGGGCGGGCGGCGTTGGGATACGTCGAGCTTGATCGCGCGGTTGGAGCGCTAGCTCGCTCGGCTCTCGCGAACGCGAGAGCCCAGAAGCAACGACCTGGACCCTCGCCTTCGCGAGGGTCGAGCGTCGAGTTAGCATTTCACAAACCGTAGCGCGCGCTCTGGAACCTCGTTTTAACGCGTTATCGGTTATCGACGCGCTTTCCATTGCTGGGATGCGCGCACATGGACATGCGGGACTGGGCTGTCTGCATCGTCGATCCGAACAAGTACGAAGGGCAGATCGCGGCCGATCTGTTGCGCTTTTCGGGCGTCCAGCGCATCCGCACCGTGACCGACAGCGCCGACGCGCTCGATCTGCTTAGATTCTATCCCGCCACGATCATCATTATGGAACTCGATTCCACGCCGATCGACGGGCTCGCCTTCGTGCGCCGCTTGCGCCGCGATCACGAAATCAATTGCCGCAAGGCGCCCGTCTTCATCGTGACGAAGAAGATGAGCCGCGCGGTGGCCGAGGCGTGCCGCATTGCCGGCGCCAATGCGTTGATCGGCAAGCCCATCTCGGGCTCGACGCTGATGGGCGTGATCAAGAAGGTGCTCGCCAATCCGCGCCCGTTCGTGGAGGTCGAAAACTATGTCGGCCCTTGCCGGCGCGCCGGCATCGTCACCGCGAACTCGCTGACCGGCCGGCGCGAGGCCGATCGCCTGCGCGATGGCGGCGAAGCCCCGCCGATGGACAACATGGTCGCCGCGCTGCGCGGGCGCATCGAAGAACTCATCACCGGCAAGACGCAGAAAACCACGCAATGCGAAAGCGCGTTGCAGGCCGTGCAGCAGGCCGCGGTGTCCGCGGGCGATGGCCCGATGATGCGCGCGTGCGCGGCATTCTCGCTGCAACTGGCCAATAGCGGCAAGCTCGACGGCGTGGGGCGCGCAGCGCTCGGCGCGTGCATGGACGGCATGACGCGCCTCGCCGCCAACGAAGACGGCGCGGATCGCGAAAGCGTTGCGGAAGAAATGCGCCAGGCCGTGGCGCGCGCGGCGAGCCGCAGAGCGGCTTAAGCGGCGGCCGCCAAATCGCTGGGCGCGATCTCCACCAGATCAGTGTGGCCAAAACCCTTCGAATAGTCGAGCACCGAAATCACTTTCGGCGTGAGGCGCACGTAACGGACCGTCGTCTGATCGGGTTCGGGGAAAGCCTCCGCGCCGGGATACTTCGCGATCAACATCTTGAAGAGGTGCGCGCATGCGGCGCGGTCTGTCACGAACTCAGCGGTGGCGGCCATCGAAAGACCCTTGAGCTCCATGACGTTGTCGGCGTCGCGATCGATGGTCAGCGAGACCTTGTCGCACACGGCGAGATTCTTGGCCTTTTGACTATCCGCGCCGCAGAGAAAATAGAGCGTCATGCCCTCGCTCGCGTAGCCGACCGTCGTGGCCTGGGGCCAACCGTCTGGCCGGATCGTCGCCAGAGTCAGAATGCGATGGCTGGCGATCACGTCGAGGATGATAGAACGGAGCCGAGCGTCCATGGCGACCTCCTTGCTGTTCTATGCGGGAGGCGTTCTGTGCCGGCTTTGCTTTAAATCAAGCGCCCGCATCGTCCCGGAGGGGTTCCGGAACGCGGCGCTGAGATCTGGTAAGCGGAACGCGTGCGGCCTCAGCTCGTATCCAGCTGCGGCGGCGGGAAGGCCGCCTCGACATACGCGTAAACCTCGCGCGCCAGATCGCGGAGCGGCGTGTCCGCTGTGCGATCGGGCGGCTTTCGCTTGAGGAGGCGCTTTCGCGTCTCGCTCTCGGCCGGTCGCGCCGCTTCTCGCTGAAGGCGCCGTGCGAGCCGTTTGGCGGCGCGGGCTGGATTGTCGATGACGCGCGCGACGCCTTCAAACCGCTCGGCGAGGCTCTTGCTCGCGACAACGACAGGGTCCCAGCGGCGCTTCGGTTTCGATCGCGCCGTTCGAGCCTCGCTCGTCTCGCGATCCTGCGGCCAGTGAAGGCGCGGGCGGAAGGGCGGCGTCTCTCTTTCTGGTTGGCCTTTTGCGGAGCGCGCCTGGGTAGGCGTGACCTCAATGTCGCGCGCCATGAGCAGCAGAAGCAGGCGCGCGATGTATTCGATGGGCCGGAGCCAGTGCAGCAGCCGCTTCTTGAAGAGCGGCGTGACGGCTTGGCGCTCATAGAGTTCGTCCGGCGCGATGATGAAGCGGAATGCCGTCTCGATCATCACGCGCAATTCCTCCCAGAGTTCCGGGAGGAGGTTTGGATCAAATGTCGGAGGCCCTTGGCGCGTTTGCATCAACGGCCATGATCGCATGGCGCGCAATGCGTCGGATTGCGCAGCGCAAGATTTTGCTCCGGGCGCGGAGGATCAAGGGTTTGGGCGGGGGAAATGGTTGGATTGGCGGCGCTCTATCCCCGCTTCTCCGCTGGCGTTGCGCGCAGCGAGAGATAATCCGTCAGCGTTTTGCCGGGTTCGTCCTCGAAGCGCAGCGCGCTCGGTTCGAGCGCCTTCATGCGGTCGAGCCGAAAATTGCGGAAGTCCCCACGGCGCGGGCACCAGGCGATGAGCAGCCATCCTTCCGAGAACGCGGTCAACGCCAGCGGGCGGACGCTGCGCCTCGTGCGCGCGCCGTCGGCAGAGATGTAACGGAAGGAAACGATCCGGCGCGCGCGAATGGCCTTGCGCAGATTGTGCGTGAAGTCAGGCGCGCGCCGCTCCGGTTGTTGTACGGCGCGAAGGCGGCGCGTGTCGCGCGCGCCCGGCCAGATGCGCTCGATCTTCGTCAGCGCGCTTTTTGCGGCGGCGGCGAGAGCCGCATCGCCTACGCCGCTGGCGTAGCCGAGGCCGAGCGTCAGCGCGTCCATCTCATCGTGATCGAATGTAAGTGGCGGCAGGCGCACCGGCGCGCGCAGCAGATACCCCACACCCGCCTGCCCATCGATGGGAAGGCCTTGGGCCTGAAGCGCGGCGATATCCCGATAGATCGTGCGGACGGCCACTTCGAGCCGCGCGGCGAGTGCATCGGCTGTCACGCACTCGCCTTCTTCCAGGCAAGCGACAAGCTCCAACAGGCGATCCGCGCGGCGCATGAACACTCCTGACAGAATGGTGTCAGGAGGAGATTGGTAGCCTCACCTCCGTTGAGAGGCAATGAGATGCTTATGAAAGTCGATCCCTTCGCGCGCATTCCCACGCCGCCCTGCGCCGATTTGCTGGGCTGGCGGTTGCTCGACCACGACGCGGCGCGCGGATGGGTGCGCGTCGGTTTCGAGGGGCGCGCGTCCTTCCTCAATCCTGCCGGCTTCGTGCAGGGCGGGTTTCTGGCGGCGATGCTGGACGATGCCATGGGGCCTGCTGTTTGGGTGAAGAGCGGCGGCGCGCTCTACAGCCCAACGATCGATATGCACGTGCGCTACCTCGCGCCCGCCCGCGCCGGGGCGTTCACGGCGGAGGCGGAAGTCGTGCAGCTCGGCAAATCGATCGCGTTCATCGAGGGGCGATTGTTCGACGCCGAAGGGATCGAGGTCGCGCGCGCGTCAGCAAGTGCGCGGCTTGTGCCTGTCGCGCGGGCATTGGCTCAGGAGAGAAGCTCAGCCGCCTTCGGCGCGAAATAAGTGATGACGCCGTCCGCGCCCGCGCGTTTGAAGGCGTGGAGCGTTTCCAAAATCGCGCGGTCTTCTTCGAGCCAGCCGTTCGCGGCGGCGGCTTTGATCATCGAATACTCGCCGCTGATCTGGAACGCGAAGGTGGGCAGGCCGAAAGCGTCCTTCACGCGGCGGATGATATCGAGATACGCGATGCCAGGCTTCACCATCAGCATGTCGGCGCCCTCGGCGATATCGAGCGCGCATTCCTTCAGCGCCTCGTCCGAGTTTCCGAAATCCATCTGGTAGGTTTTCTTATCGCCTTGCAGCGCTTTCGCTGAGCCGATGGCGTCGCGATAGGGGCCGTAGAAGGCCGAGGCGTACTTCGCGGCGTAGCTCATGATGAGCGTGTCGTGCTTGCCGGCCTTTTCGAGCGCGTTGCGGATGGCGCCGACGCGCCCGTCCATCATGTCTGACGGCGCGATGATGTCGGCGCCGGCTTCCGCGAGGATGAGCGCCTGATCGACGAGGCGTGCGACGCTTTCATCGTTCACGATGCGGCCGTCCTTCAGCACGCCGTCATGACCGTGATCTGTGAAGGGATCCAAGGCGACATCGACCATCACGCCGACTTCGGGCGCCGCGGCCTTCATCGCCTTGATCGCGGCGGGAACGATGCCTTTGGCGTTCGTGGCTTCCGAGCCCGCGTTGTCTTTCTTCGCGCCGTCGATGTGCGGGAAGATCGCGATCGCCGGAATGGCGAGGCGCTTGGCTTCGAGCGCTGCTTTCGCGGCTTCGTCCGCATTCAGCCGCTCTATGCCGGGCATAGAGGAAATCGGGATGCGCGCTTCCTTTCCGTCATGCACGATGGCGGACCAGATGAGATCGTCCGCGCTCACCCGCGTTTCGCGCACCAAGCGGCGCACCCAATCGGCCTGGCGCAAACGGCGCGGGCGCGATGCGGGGAAGCGGCCCGGAAATTCCATCTTGATCCTCGTCAAAGCGTCGTGTGCGCTAACGCCCTATTTCCAACGCGGGCGCAAACGCTGATATAGAAATCGCTCTAGGCGCTTGGCCTAACTGAGAATTATTCGCAACACGCGAGACCGAGATGCGCCAGGAAGACGTCCAGGTTTTCGAAGAGGCCGTCGCCGCCATCAAGGGCGAGGGCCGCTACCGCGTCTTCGCCGACATCCTGCGTTCGCGCGGGCGCTTTCCGCATGCACGCCTGCGCCAAGAAGGCGGCGGCTATCGCGACATCGTGGTGTGGTGCTCGAACGATTATCTGGGGCAGGGCCAGAGCGAGGAAGTGCTCGCCGCCGCGCACGCCGCGATCGATGAAGTGGGCGCAGGCGCTGGCGGCACGCGCAACATCTCCGGCACGACGAGCTATCACGTCGATCTGGAGCGCGAACTCGCCGCGCTTCACGGCAAGGAGAGCGCGCTCCTCTTCACGTCGGGCTATGTCTCGAACGACGCGACGCTTTCCACGCTGGCGAAGCTCTTCCCCAATCTCTGGATCTTCTCGGACGCGCAGAACCACGCCTCGATGATCGAAGGCATCAAGCGCGCCAAGTGCGAGAAGCGCATCTTCCGCCACAACGACATCCAGCATCTCGAAGCGCTGTTGAACGAAGCGCCGGCCGATGCGCCGAAGCTCATCGCATTCGAGAGCGTCTATTCGATGGACGGGGACACCGCGCCCATCGAGCAGATTTGCGACATCGCCCAGCAATATGGCGCGATGACTTATCTCGACGAAGTCCACGGCGTTGGCCTCTACGGCGAGCAAGGCGGCGGCGTCGCGGAGCGCGACGGCGTGATGCATCGCGTCGATTTCATCGAGGGGACGCTCGCCAAAGCGTTCGGCACGATGGGCGGCTACGTGACGGGGCCGACCGCGGCGATCGATGCGATCCGTTCGATGGCGCCCGGGTTCATCTTCACGACGTCGCTTGCGCCCTCGATTGCAGCCGCGGCGCTTGAGAGCGTGCGCATCGTGCGCGCCTGCCCGCACATGCGGGACCGCCTGGCCGAGCGCGCGGCGAAGCTCAAGGACATGCTCAAGGATGCGGGCCTGCCGGTGATGGCGAGCTCCACCACGCACATCGTGCCGCTGCTCGTGGGCGATGCCGCGCTCTGCAAGGACATCTCGGACGTGCTGCTCTGCCGGCACGGCATCTATGTGCAGCCGATCAATTACCCGACCGTCCCGCGCGGGACGGAGCGGCTCCGCATCACGCCCTCGCCCTTCCACGACGATGCGCTGATGGCGGATCTGGTGAAGGCGCTCATCGCGGTGTGGGCGGAGTTCAAGCTCGAACGGGCGGCTTGAGATTAGGCAGTAGCGCCTCAAACATGCTGGACCCTCGCGAGCGCGAGGGTCGAGTCAGCGTCCTGGGCTCTCGCTTTCGCGAGGGCCGAGCGCCTCCGACGACGGCTCGACGCCGCATTGCCCAAACTGCGCACGATATGTGACCGACGCTTTCACCGCGTCCCTTAACCGGCCATAGAGGTTGGCGGGGGAGAATGGGGCTGTGGCGCGAGAAATATTCATAGAGATCGCCCGGTTAGGGGACGTTGTGCGCGTTTCCGCGATCGACGGCGAGACGGGGGCCGAGGCTTCGGTTCTGGGCCCGGCCAACGCGGCCAAGGGCGATCTTGAATTGCTGGCGACGAAGAAGCTCGAGCGGCTGCTATCCGACGCCGTCGAGCGCTTGAAGCCGGCAAAGCCTGGACTGGTGATCTGATCTTTTCCCTTCGCCCCCGCGAGGGGGAGAAGGAAAAATCCCTAGCCGTCCCGGCGCCGCACGCCGCGGCCAAGCCCGATGCGCTTGGCGAACTCGCTCCGGCGGGCCGCGTAAGATGGGGCGACCATCGGGTAGTCGGCGGGGAGGCCCCAGCGTTTGCGGTATTGCTCGGGCGACATATCGTAGGTCGAGCGCAGATAGCGCTTGAGCATCTTCAGCTTTTTCCCGTCCTCCAGGCAGACGATGTAGTCGTTGTGGACGGACTTATTGATCGGCACCGCCGGCTTCGGCCGCTCGGGCGAGGCCGCGCTTCCGCCACGCCCCAACGAGCCCAGCGCTTGATGCACCGTGCGGATCAGCTCCGGCAATTCGTCAGGCTGGACGGGATTGTTCGTCACGAACGATGCGACGATGTCCGCCGTCATCCGCAGGGTGTCACCCCCGGCGGCATGCGCCTCCTCCACCTCGTCATTCATACAACTTGCCTTCTGCCCCTAGTCGTCCCATCGCCCTCAACCTTTGATATACGACGCGAAAACCATCGAAAGCAAGTATTGAAGCGATAGCTACTGTATCCGTGCCCCCGAATAGGGATGAGGACTAGGTGAAGACGCGCCGGATACGAGAATTGACGCGAACGTGTCGCAAACGCGGCTTCTCGCAATAGGAGTCGAAGCACCTTATTCTTTAGGGCCCACGCAAAAGCCGCGAGGACGCATGACCCAAGTGAGTGAGCGGGCCGCCGCCGAACGCGACCGTTTCTTCGAAGCGACGCTCGAACGCGCCGATCCCGAGATCGCGGACGCGATCGAGGCCGAGTTCAAACGCCAGGGCCGCGAGATCGAGCTCATCGCTTCGGAGAACATCGTCTCGCGCGCGGTGCTTGAAGCGCAGGGCTCGCTGCTGACGAACAAATACGCGGAAGGTTATCCGGGCCGGCGCTATTATGGCGGGTGCGAACACGTCGATGTCGTCGAGCGCTTGGCGATCGAGCGCGCGAAGCGGCTGTTCGACTGCAAGTTCGCGAACGTGCAACCGCACTCCGGCGCCAACGCCAACCAGGCCGCGTTCTTCGCGCTCTTGCAGCCGGGCGACAAATTCCTCGGCATGGACCTCGCGTGCGGGGGCCACCTCACGCACGGCAGCCCGGTGAACATTTCGGGCAAGTGGTTCCATCCGGTCGCGTACGGCGTGCGCAAGGACGACCACCTGATCGATATGGACGAAGTCGCGGAGATTGCGCGGCGCGAGCGCCCGAAACTCATTCTCGCCGGCGCTTCAGCTTATTCGCGGGTGATCGATTTCCGCCGCTTCCGCGAGATCGCGGACGAAATCGGCGCGGTCTTCATGGTGGATATGGCGCACTATGCGGGCCTGGTGGCCGCGGGCGTCTATCCATCGCCCCTGCCGCACGCGCATGTGGTGACGACGACGACGCACAAAACGCTGCGGGGCCCGCGCGGCGGCATGATCCTCTCCAACGACGAGGAGATCGGGAAGAAGATCAATTCGGCCGTGTTCCCTGGCCTGCAGGGCGGGCCGCTGATGCATGTGATCGCGGCGAAGGCGGTTTCGTTCAAGGAAGCGCTGGAGCCCGATTTCAAGCTCTATGCGCGGCGCGTCGTGGAGAACGCGAAGGCGCTGGCGGAGCGCCTGATCGAGAATGGCCTCGCGGTCGTCTCCGGCGGAACGGACAGCCACGTGATGCTCGTCGATCTCCGCCCCAAGAAAGTGACGGGCAAGGCCGCAGAGCAGACGCTGGAGCGCGCGCTCATCACCGCCAATAAGAACGCGATCCCGTACGATCCCGAAAAGCCGATGGTGACGAGCGGCCTGCGCGTCGGGAGCCCTGCGGGCACGACGCGCGGCTTCGGCCCCGCCGAATTCCGCCAGATCGCGGATCTCATGTGCGAAGTGCTGGATGGGTATGCGCGGTCGAACGGCGATAACACAGCGACCGAAACAGCGGTGGCCGCAAGAGTTGAGGCGCTGACCGCGCGCTTTCCAATCTATTCGTGACGATGTGGTGAGTTCGCCTTTCACCATCTGGGTCCCGGATCGCGCTTTCAGCGCGTCCGGGATGACGGAATGGGTGGCCGCTACACCAATCCCTAATCCCTCTTCCCTAAGCCCTAGCCTCTAGATGCGTTGTCCCTTCTGCCAGCATGAAGACAGCCAGGTGAAGGACAGCCGTCCCACCGAGGACGGCGCGTGCATTCGCCGCCGGCGCCAGTGCGATAAGTGCGGCTCGCGCTTCACGACGTTCGAGCGCGTGCAGCTGCGCGAACTCACCGTGCTCAAGCGCTCGGGGCGCCGGGCGCCGTTCGACCGGGAGAAGCTCACGCGCTCCATCATGATCGCGCTCAGAAAACGCCCGATCGATGCCGAGCAGGTGGATCAGCTGGTGAGCGGCATCGTGCGGCGGCTCGAAAGCAGCGGCGAAGCGGAAGTCCCGTCCAACGAGATCGGCGAGATGGTGATGGAGGCTTTGGCCAATCTCGATTCCGTGGCGTACGTGCGCTACGCATCGGTCTATCGCGATTTCTCCAACGCGCGGGACTTCGCCGACATTCTGGACGATCCTCAACTCGGCGGCGGAGAAGCCGGCGCCAAGAAGCGGTCATGAGCGAAGCGGGAACACCGGCCAACCGCCCCCTCATCATCCTCAAATTCGCGACGAGCCTCGACGGGCGCATCGCGACCGCGAGCGGTGAGAGCAAGTGGATCACGGGCGAGAAGGCGCGCGCCAAGGTGCACAAGATGCGCGCCGAGGCGGACGGCGTGCTCATCGGCTCGGGCACCGCGCTGGCGGACGATCCGGAACTGACGGCGCGGCTCTCGCCGCCTTCGAAGAAGCAGCCGGTGCGCGTCGTGCTCGATACGGATTTGCGCCTGCCTTCGACATCGAAACTCGCACGCACGGCCGATCAGGGCGTCGTCGTCATCTACGCGGCGAAGGGCCTTGAGCCGATGACCGTCGCGCGCATGACGGCGACGGGCGCCAATGTCGTGCACGTGCCGCGCGCGGTGGCGGGCGTCGATCTCGACGCGGTGTTTGAGGATTTGAAAGCGAACTGGGGCGTCAACGCGCTGCTGATCGAAGGCGGCGGCTCGCTGGCCTCATCGCTCATCAAGCGCGGCTTCGCCGACCGCATCGAATGGTTCCGCGCGCCGATGTTGCTCGGCGAAGAAGGGCGCGCCGCTGTCGGCCCGCTCATGCTCAAGGCGCTTGGCGATGCGCCGCGCTACAAGAGGGTGTCGGCGCGGCAGCTTGGCGACGATCTCTGGGAGAGTTACGTACGAGCCTGAATGTTTACAGGCATCGTCACCGCGATCGGGGAAGTCACGCGCGCTGAACGCGCCGGCGCCCAAGCGCGCTTCGAAATCGCCTCCACGTATGACGCTGCGACCGTCGAGATCGGCGCTTCGATCAATCACGCCGGCTGCTGCCTAACGATTGTCGCAACGGAAAAAATCAATTCCGGCATGAAGCACATCGTGGAGTGCTCGCCGGAGACGCTTTCCGTGACGACGCTCGGAGCTTGGGGCGTCGGCGCGCGGATGAACCTAGAGCGCGCGACGCGCGCGGGGGACGAATTGGGCGGCCATATCGTGGCCGGGCACGTCGATGGGATGGCCGCGCTCCTTTCGCGCGGGATCGAGGGCGACTATCTCAGGCTCGACTTCTCATTGCCGGGGCCGCTTGCGCCTTACCTTGCGCCAAAAGGGTCGATCGCGATCGACGGCGTCTCGCTTACGGTGAATGAGGTTGGCGAGGACCGGTTCTCGGTGATGATCATTCCCCATACGGCGCAGGCCACGACCTTGGGCGCGCTGGCGCCTGGCGATAAGGTCAATCTCGAAGCCGATCTCATCGCGCGCTATGTTGCGCGGATGATGCAGTACAAGGGAGGCGAGGCGTGACGGCGCGCTTGTCCGCGATTGAAGATCTGAAGCGCTACATCTCCCCCGTCGAGGAGGTGGTGGAGGAAGCGCGCCAAGGGAAGATGTTCATCCTGGTGGACGCGGAGGACCGCGAGAACGAGGGCGATCTCGTCATCCCCGCGCAATTCGCGACGCCGGACAAAGTGAACTTCATGGCCAAACACGGGCGCGGGCTTATTTGCCTTGCGCTCACCGGCGCGCGCACGCGCGATCTGGGCCTCAATCCGATGGCGCCGAAGAACGAGACGCGGATGTCGACCGCGTTCACGGTCTCCATCGAAGCGAAGGAAGGCATCACGACGGGCATCAGCGCGCATGACCGCGCGCATACGATCTCCGTCGCCATCGACCCGACCAAGAATGCGAGCGACATCGTCTCGCCCGGGCACGTCTTCCCGCTCGAAGCGCGCGATGGGGGCGTGCTGGTGCGCGCGGGGCATACCGAAGCCGGCGTCGATATCGCGCGCCTCGCGGGGCTCATTCCAGCGGCCGTCATCTGCGAGATCATGAACGACGACGGCACGATGGCGCGCCTGCCGGAGCTCGTCGCGTTCGCGCAGCTGCACAATCTGAAGATCGGCACGATCGCGGACCTGATCGGCTACCGCACGCTGCACGATCACATGATCGATAAGATCGTCGAGCGCGAATTCGAGAGCGCGTACGGGGACGGCTTCAAGGTCGTCGTCTTCCGCAACACGCTGAACGGCTCGGAATACCCAGCGCTGGTGCGCGGCGAGATCAAGCCGGATAAGCCCGTGCTTGTGCGGATGCACCGTGCGGACGTCGCCAACGATCTGCTCGGCGCCAAAGCGGGCAACAACCGCCACACGCTGCGCGAACGCGCGCTCAAGGAATTGGCGAGCGCAGAGGAGCCGGGCGTCATGGTGATCCTGTGGGATCGCGGGCCGCACTCGCTCTCCAAAGCGATCGGGGGCGAGGATCACATTGAGGACCGCCGCAGCCGCATGCTGCGCGAATATGGCGTCGGCGCGCAGATTCTGCGCGAGCTTGGCGTGCGGCAGATGGTGTTGCTCTCCGATAGCCCGCAGCAGATCGTGGGGCTTGAGGGGTACGGCTTGAGCCTCGTTGGGTGGCGGGCTTTCAAGGAGAAGTAATTCGCTCCCCGGACGATGCGCAGCATCGATCCGGGGTCCACGGTTCGGCATCACTTTCGCTGGCCGTGCGAACGGAACATTGGACCCCGGCTCTCGCGCTTTGCGCTCGGCCGGGGAGCGCAAAGCAGGTGGTGCGTGGAAACTGAACAAACCGATGGCGCGAAGAAAGTTCCCGGCGCGCGGATATTGATCGTCGCGGCTTATTATTATCGCGAGATCGTCTCCCAACTCGTTGACGGCGCGAAGGCGGCGATCGAAAGCGCGGATGCGACATGGGATGTGATCGACGTGCCGGGCGCGTTCGAATTGCCGACGGCGATCTC
Source organism: Hyphomonadaceae bacterium (assembly GCA_050246475.1). Taxonomy (GTDB): domain Bacteria; phylum Pseudomonadota; class Alphaproteobacteria; order Caulobacterales; family Aquidulcibacteraceae; genus CADEEL01. Next base: position 42,681 of record JBFWVZ010000003.1, read on the forward strand.
TTGGCGCGCGAAAGCGGGGCGCGGCTATGACGGCTACGTCGCTCTTGGCTGCGTCATCCGCGGAGAGACGACGCACTACGATTATGTGTGCGGCGAGAGCGCGCGCGCGCTGATGGATCTTGGCGTCAAGGACGGCATCGCCATCGGCTATGGCATCTTGACCGTCGAGAACATGGAGCAGGCGCAGGCGCGCGCGGATGTGAAGCGGCGCAACAAAGGCGGCGAAGCGGCGCGCGCGTGCCTGGCGCTCGTCGCGCTCAGGCGCGAATTGCTGCGCGCATGAGCGCGCACGCCGCGCGACGCGCCGCCCGGCTCGCAGCCGTGCAGGCTCTCTATCAGATGGAGGTTTCCGGCGCCACGCTCGCGGATGTGAGCGAGGATTTTCAAGCGGGGCGTTTGCCGCGCGAAGAAGCGGGCCCGTTCGACGGCGAAGTGGATGGCGATCTCTTCCGCGCGCTCGTCAACGGCGCGGTGGAGCAGCAGGAGCGCGTGGATCAGGCAATCGCAAGACGCCTCGTCGGCTGGAAGCTTGAGCGCATCGATGCGGTGGCGCGCGCGATCTTGCGCGCGGGCGTTGTGGAGCTTTGGGCGCGCGGCGATATCCCGACACCGGTGGTGATCGATGAGTACGTGGAGATCGCCAAGGATTTCTTCGAAGGCGCCGAGCCGGGGTTCGTCAACGCCGCGCTCGATGCGTGCGCGCGCGATGTCAGGCCGGAGGAGGCGACGTGAATGCTGCGCCTGCCATTCCCCTCCCCCTGAAAGGGGGAGGTAAGGAGGGGGTGGGCGCCATCTGTTCGCGACGTTGCGCTTACCCCCACCCAACCTCCCCCTTGCAGGGGGAGGAGTAGGGTCGCGGTGATGGATGAACTCACGCTCATCGCGAAACATCTCGCGCCGCTGGCGACGCATCCGGCGGCGCGCAAACTTGAAGACGATCTGGCGGTTCTGAAAAATCGCGGGCCGCTCGCCATCACGACGGACACGATCGTTGAGGGCGTTCATTTTCATTCCGGCGATCCGATCGAGGGCGTAGCGAAGAAGGCGCTGCGCGTGAACTTTTCCGATCTGATCGCGAAGGGCGCCGATCCGCTCGGCGTGTTCGTCAATCTCTCCTGGCCGCAAGCGCGCAAGGGAGACGAAGTGCTCGGCTTCGTGCGCGGGCTCAAGGAGGATCTCGATTTCTATCGCTGCGCGTTGATGGGTGGGGACACGACGAGTTCGCCGGGGCCGCTCACGATCTCCGTCACAGCGCTCGGGCGCCCGCATCGCATGCGCACGCCTTCGCGCGCGGATGCGAAAGCGGGCGAGGATTTGTGGGTCACCGGCGTCATAGGCGATGGGCATCTTGGGTTGCGCGCCGCGAAAGGCGAGCTTGATGCGCTCTCGCAGCGCGACCGCGACAGCCTCATCGCGCATTACCGCACGCCGACGCCGCCTTTTGCGTTCGCGCTTTCCATCGCGCGATTGGCGCGCGCGTCGATGGATGTGTCGGATGGCTTGCTGATCGACGCACGGCGCATGGCGGAGGCCTCCGGCGTGTCGCTGAGGATAGAAGCCGCGTCGGTGCCGCATTCGGCCGCTGCGCAGCGGTGGCTGGAGACGAGCGACGCCTATCAGCTGAAATTGCTGGCGGGTGGGGACGATTACGAAGCGCTCTTCACCGCGCCGCCGGAGAAGCGCGCCGCGATCCGCCGCGCGGCCTCACGTGCGCGCGTGGCGGTGACGAAGATCGGATCGGTGGGCGAAGGCGCGGGGCTTTCGCTGGTGGATTCCCACGGCGCCACGCTGCCGATCGGGGAGTTCGGCTACGCGCACCGTATTGGGAAGTGATGCCCGCGGCTTTGCTCCACCGTTTGCGGGGGAGCTGTCAGCGAAGTTGACTGAGGGGTGCGCGAGGCTCCCCCTCCGATCGCTGCGCCCGCCTTCGCGCAAGCGCTTCGGCGCGCCGAGCGATCACCTCCCCCGCTAGCGGGGGAGGAAAACGGCGGTAACGACCTAGAAACCTTGAACCGAGACTCTCCTCCTTTCAGGAGAGGCTCCATGCGGCGCGCGATTGCGGCGGCTTTGATTGCATCGACGATGTTGGCGGGGTTGAGCGCGGCCAATGCGCAGCCGGCGGCCAACGCCGAGGCCGAATCGGCGCGGACGATGGATGCGCCTTACATCGCGGTGCCGGTCGTCCGGCAGGGGCGGCTTGTGAACTACCTCTTCGTCTCCGTGCGCGTGGACATCGCGCCGGGCGTCGATCTCTGGCGCACGCGGGAGCGGGCGCATTTTCTCCGCGACGCGCTCGTCCGCGCGGCCCACCAGGGCCAGCTCGCCCACGCCACGCGGGACGATCAGCTCAATCAACCCGCGGCTATCGCGGCCTTCCGGACGGCGGCCCAATCGGCGCTCGGCGCCCGGGCCGTCCGGGGCGTGGCGATCGTCTCCGTCCAGTCCAGCAGGCCCGTCCGGACAGCGGCCCGCTAAACCGCCAAACCGTCGCGGGGTGCGGCATTGCCTTCGCGGGACCGTTTTGGCAGGGTCCGCGCCGATTTGGCGGGGGCAGTCTTCTGGGCGGCCCTGACCGGCGCGACGCGCCTTTCACTCTTCTCCGCTTGGGACCGAACGACATGAATAACGACGTGATCCTTTGGCTCGTCATTGCCTCCGGCGCGCTGGCCGCGCTTTACGGCTGGCTGCAGAGCCAATCCATCCGCGCCGCCGATGCGGGCTCCGACCGCATGAAAGAGATCGCAGCCGCGATCCAAGAGGGCGCGAAGGCGTACCTCAACCGCCAGTACACGACGATCGGCTATGTCGGCATCGGCGTGGCGATCGTGCTGGCGCTGGCGTTCTGGCCCACGTGGCAAATTCCTGTTGGCTTCATCCTCGGCGCGCTGCTTTCCGGCGCCGCCGGCTTCATCGGCATGAACGTCTCCGTGCAGGCGAACGTGCGCACCGCGCAGGCGGCTTCAAAGAGCCTCGCGGGCGGGCTTGAGATGGCGTTCAAGGCGGGCGCGGTGACGGGCATGCTCGTCGCCGGCTTCGCGCTTCTGGGCGTCGCGGTTTACTACCTCGTGCTGACGAGCGCGCTCGGCCACGAGCCGACGGATCGCGTCGTCGTGGACAGCCTCGTCGCGCTCGGCTTCGGCGCTTCGCTCATCTCGATCTTCGCGCGCTTGGGCGGCGGCATCTTCACCAAGGGCGCCGACGTCGGCGGCGACATGGTCGGCAAGGTTGAAGCCGGCATTCCCGAAGACGATCCGCGCAATCCCGCGACGATCGCGGACAACGTGGGCGACAATGTCGGCGATTGCGCGGGCATGGCCGCTGACTTGTTCGAGACCTACGCGGTGACGACGGTGGCGACGATGGTGCTCGCCTCCATTCTCTTCCGCGATACGCCGGAAGTGGCGAACCTCATGCTGCTGCCGCTCGCCATCGGCGGCACCGCGATCGTCGCTTCGATTCTCGGCACGTTCTTCGTTCGCCTCGGCGGCTCGAACAACATCATGGGCGCGCTCTACAAGGGCCTCGCGGCCGCGGGCGTGCTCTCCGCGATCGGGCTTGTCGGCTCGGTTTACATCCTGACGGGCTTCGGGCCGATCGTGCAGGGCGCGGGCGACAGCCCCTATGCGGGCGTGACGGGCGGCGATCTCATCGTCTGCGGGATCATCGGCCTCGTGGTCACCGGCCTCATCGTGTGGATCACCGAATACTACACGGGCACGGGCTTCCGGCCGGTGAAGAGCGTCGCTGAAGCCTCCAAGAGCGGCCACGGCACGAACGTCATCCAAGGCCTCGCGGTCTCCATGGAATCGACGGCGCTGCCCGCGCTCGTCATCGTGGGCGGCATCCTCGTTTGCTTCCTCTTCGCGAACCTCTTCGGCATCGCCATCGCGGTGACGACGATGCTTTCGGTGTGCGGCATCATCGTCGCGCTCGATGCGTTCGGCCCGGTGACGGACAATGCCGGCGGCATCGCCGAAATGGCCGATCTGCCGAAGGAAGTGCGCGTCACCACCGATGCGCTCGACGCAGTCGGCAACACGACGAAAGCGGTGACGAAGGGCTACGCGATCGGTTCGGCCGGCCTGGGCGCCCTCGTGCTCTTCGCGGCCTTCTTCGAGGACGTGCGCTTCTATGCGGCAAACGCTGCGGAGCATCCCTTCTTCGAAGGGGTGACGCCCGATTTCGCGCTCAACAATCCCTACGTGATCATCGGCCTCTTCATCGGCGGCTTGCTGCCTTACCTTTTCGGCGGCTGGTCGATGACGGCGGTGGGGCGCGCGGCGCAAAAGGTCGTTGAAGAAGTGCGCCGCCAGTTCCGCGAAATTCCCGGCATCATGGAGCGCACGGCGAAGCCCGATTACGGGCGCGCGGTGGACATCCTCACGCAAGCGGCGATCAAGGAAATGATCATTCCCTCGATGCTGCCGGTGCTGGCGCCGATCGGCGTCTTCGCGGTGGTGCTGGGCATTGCGGGCCCGAGCCAAGCGCTTGCGGCGCTGGGCGCGCTGCTCGTCGGCGTGATCGTGACGGGCCTCTTCGTCGCCATCTCGATGACGTCGGGCGGCGGGGCGTGGGACAACGCCAAGAAGCTCATCGAGGAGGGCCACCACGGCGGCAAAGGCTCGGAAGCGCACAAGGCGGCCGTCACGGGCGACACTGTCGGCGATCCCTACAAGGATACGGCAGGCCCGGCCGTGAACCCGATGATCAAGATCACGAACATCGTGGCGCTGCTTCTGCTCGCGGTGCTCGCGCACGCGGGCGGCTAAGAAGCGAACGCTGGAAACTGAAACGCCCCGGCCGCAGAGCCGGGGCGTTTTTGTTTTGAGCCGACGAACCGGATCAGCGATCCCGGCGCGGGCCCTGTTCGGCTTCTTGCGTGCGGATCGGGGGCGTTGAGCCCACGTTGCCGAAAATCTGTTCGAGCAAACCAAGCTCGCGCCCGCGCGTGGGCGTGGCGTGATCGTCGTACGCGATGACTTGCCCGCGCTCGACGCCGTAGCGATCGACCGCGGAGACCACGTTGTTGGCGTCGAACCGCACCGCGATGATCGTGCGCTCGGTCGTGCGCGGGCGGTAGAAGGCGAAGCGCTCCTGCGTGGCGGAGACGTAATACCAGGTGTTCTGATCGAACGCGGCCATCGTGGAGGGCGAACCCATGCGCTGCATCACGGTCTGCTGCGTATCGACGCCGACCTGAATTTGCGTGGCCTCGGGGTTCTCGGCCTGGAAGCCGTGCGTCGTCTGCACGTTCTGACAGCCGGCCGCACCCGCCGCGAGAACGAGCGCCAACGCTGCGCTCCGGATGATTTCGCGCTTCATGGTCCACCTCCGCCGGGCTAGATCGCCCTTAGCGACGGCTGACGGGTAAAGCCGCCCGCCGCGCCGGGCAAGGGGGGACAACAGGTTGAGCGCGCGCGAGGGCTTTTGGCGGGTTTTCCGCAAGAATCCAGTGGATGAACAGGCCGCCCGGCTGCTTACCGCGGTGAACGCCGCCGCCCGCCAACCCGATTTCTATGGGGACGAGAAGATCCCCGACACGCTCGATGGCCGCCTGGAGGCCCTCTATCTGCACGCGGCCCTGGCGCTCCACAGGCTGAAGACCGAGCCCGAAGCGCGCCCGCTGGCGCAGGCCTTCACCGACCGCTTCTTCCGCAATCTCGATGAGGGATTGCGCGAAGCGGGGGTGGGCGATCTTTCCGTGCCGCGTCAGATGCAGAAGCTCGCGCGCTCCTTTTATGGCCGTGTCGAGGCTTACGCCGAGGCCGTCGAAGCGCGGGATGAAGCAGCGATGGCCGCAGCCCTCGCCCGCAACATGTTCGGCGCGGAGAGCGCGCCGCCCTACGCCTCATCGCTTGCGCGATACGCACTAGAAGCCGCCGCGCGCCTTGCTGCGTCGCCCGTCGACAAATTGGATCGATTGGACGTTTGGGCGGTCGCGGCCGGCTAAGCCGGCGTTTGGCAATCGGGCGGGGGAAGGATTATGGTCCGCCCGCTTTTCGGGGCGAGCCGGCCCCCAGGATGTGCGCGGTTTATGGCCGACGGTTTGGTGCTCTCGATCGACGGCATGGGCGGAGACGGCGCGCCCGAGATTGTCGTCGAAGGGCTTGAGATCGCGGCGCAGCGTCTGCCGGGCGTGCGGTTTCTGCTGCATGGCGATGAAGCGGCGCTCAGAACGCTCGTCGCGCGCCACCCGCGCCTTGCGCCCATCGTTGAACTCCGCCCCGCGGAAGCGGCGCCCATCGGGATGCAGGTGAAGCCTTCCCAAGCGCTGCGCCAAGGCAAGGGCTCAAGCCTTTGGAACGCGATTCAATCGGTGGCGGACGGCGAGGCGAACGCCGTCGTCTCCGCGGGCAACACCGGCGCCTATATGGCGATCGCGATGTTCCGTCTGCGGACGATGCAGGGCGTGCACCGCCCCGCGCTCGCGGCGCGCTGGCCTTCGGCCAAGGGCACCTATGTCGTGATGCTCGATGTGGGGGCCAACGTCTCCGCCGATGGCGAACAGCTCGTCGAGTTCGCGATCATGGGCGAGGCGTTTCAGCGCGCCGTCTCCGGCCTGGAGAAGCCGAGCGTGGGCCTCTTGAATGTCGGCGCCGAGGATCAGAAGGGCCACGAGGAAATCCGCGCCGCGGCGCGCCTCATCCGCGAAAGCGGCATCGATCTCGCCTATCACGGCTTTGTCGAAGGCGACGATTTGGCGAAGGGCACCGTCGATGTGCTCGTCACGGATGGCTTCACAGGCAACATCGCCTTGAAGGCGGGCGAAGGCACGGCGCGCCTTGTTGGCCAATTGCTGCGCGAGGCGCTGACGGGCGGGTTCTTCGCGCGCCTCGGCGCCGCGATCGCTTATCCCGCGCTCAAGAAGCTGCGCACCAGAATGGATCCAGGCACGTTCAACGGCGCGGTGTTCCTCGGCTTGAACGGCCTCGTCGTCAAAAGCCACGGCAGCGCCAACGGGCACGGCTACGCAGCCGCCGTTGACGTGGCCGCGCGGCTCGCGCGCAGCCATTACCGCGAGGAGATCGCGCGCAATCTGGCGCGGCTGCATGCGGCCCAGCAGACTGAGCCGGCGGCGCAAAGAGACGCATCCTGATGGAATTACGCAGTGTTTTGATCGGCGTCGGCTCGCGTCTGCCCGACGCCATTTTGACCAATGACGATCTCGCCCAGCGTGTGGACACCAGCGATCAGTGGATCGTGGAGCGCACCGGCATTCATCAGCGCCACGTAGCCGGCGTTGGGGAAAAGACCTCTGACCTCGCGATCGAAGCCGCGAAGCAGGCGCTCGAAAACGCCGGGCGCACGTCAAATGACATAGATCTCATCGTACTCGCGACCGCGACGCCCGATCTCACCTTCCCCGCGACGTCGGCGCGCGTGCAGGCCGCGCTGGGCGTGACGAAGGGCGCGGCGTTCGACGTGCAGGCCGTGTGCTCCGGCTTCGTGTTCGCGCTGGCGACGGCGGATAATTATCTCGCGCGCGGGCAAGCGAAATGTGCGCTGGTGATCGGTGCGGAGACGTTCTCGCGCATCCTCGATTGGGAGGATCGCTCCACATGCGTCCTCTTCGGCGACGGGGCCGGCGCCGTCGTGCTCGAAGCGCAAGAGAAGAACGGCGAAGACCGCGGCGTCATCGCCACGTTCCTGCGCACGGACGGACGCCAGCACGATCTTCTCTATGTGGATGGCGGACCGTCGCAGACAGGCACGGTCGGCAAGCTGCGCATGCAAGGCAACGCGGTGTTCAGGCAAGCCGTCGAACACATTTCCGATGCGATCCTCGAAGCGTGCGCGCGCGGCAAGATGAACGTCGGCGACATCGATTGGTTCGTGCCGCATCAAGCCAATCAGCGCATTCTCGACGGCGTCGCGCGCCGCCTTGGGCTCGATAAGCAGAAGATCGTCTCCACCGTCGCCCATCACGGCAATACGAGCGCGGCCTCCGTGCCGCTCGCGCTGGATACGGCGGTGCGCGATGGGCGCATCCGCCAAGGCGATGTCGTGCTGATGGAGGCGCTCGGCGGAGGGCTCACTTGGGGCGCGGCCCTCGTCCGGATGTAACGGACGTTCTCTAAATTGACCTAAATGTCGCAGGGGCCTAGGTTTTCCACCGTCGCCGGGAGGGGCCCATGGCGGAGGCCAAAACAGTCACGCGCGCGGATTTGGTGGAGATCGTGTCGGAGCGCGCGAAACTCCCGCGCGCGGAGGCCGCCAAGATCGTCGCGCGCGTCTTCGAGATGATCGAAGAGACGCTCGTGCGTGGAGAGGCGGTGAAGCTCTCGCGCTTCGGCAACTTTCTCGTCCGCAGGAAACGCCAGAGGATCGGGCGCAACCCGAAGACAGGCCTCGAAGTCCCGATCACGCCGCGCACGGTGGTGACGTTCCGCCCCTCGCAGCTGCTCAAGGATAAGGTCGAGAAGGGCAAGACCCGGCCGCGGAAGGGGCGTTAAGGCTGCTCAGGAGCTGGAGTTTCAGAATAATTCTCGCCAGCTTGGTACAACACACCCTCACGCGACTCCTCGTCGACCGCTGGCGATGAAATGCTGGGCGTCGCCGACGGAAACTCAATCAGGTTGGCATTGACCGCAACAACAAGAACAAAGGCGGCCGCCGCTATGCCGGATGCGGCGAGGAAGGCAAGGGAGCTAATTCCTCGGAAGAGAGTCGGGCCGCGACTTGCGAGAACCCCCACGTTCCCAACGAATCCCAGAACGATAGCCGCGACTAGCAGTGTCGCATTTGCCCACGACAGGTTCAATTGTTGGACTGCACCGGCCACACGGCTGGCAGTTGAAACGAAGTCGTCCATGTCAGCCTCCTTGGCCATTGGCCGCAGCTACAGACAAGAAAACGTCCTGCCAGAAAAACCCATTCTGAAATGCAATTAGCGACGAAGCGAGCATGTCAAAGGATGTGCGGATGTAGTGGAGGAAGAAACCAAACACTAGCGGGGAAACAAGAAAGGGGAGCATGAATGTGCCAATCGTAACGGTGGTTCCTTCAGCGTAATGGTCAAATCCCGCTTTAGCGCCCATACCGGCAAGCATCGCTGCATAGGCCGAGAACAGCAGCAACGCGCCGCGAATGCTCGCCTGAGTTTCACGCTGATTCGTTGACATTGCTTCTCCCCGCGTCGCAAGTCTAACCGCAGTGAGCGAGAGGCGGCAACTTTCGATTGAGGCCGTGGTCGGAGCGGAGAGATTCGAACTCTCGACCCCCAGTCCCCCAGACTGGTGCGCTAACCGGGCTGCGCTACGCTCCGAACGGGCGCTTCTCTAGCGGGGGCAGGTGGGCGCGGCAATGGCGCGCCGCTGGATCGCCGGCTTTGCGCCGGCGCTCGTGCAGTATGCCGGCTGGAAGCCGGCGGTCCCTGGAAAGCAAACGGGCCGCCCGATGCGGCGGCCCGTTTCAGATTTCGTGGTGCGATGGCCTAGCGCCGCAGCGTGACGCCGACGAGGAAGCGGTTCTGCGTGAAATCGCGGAACGGGTCCGTGCCCTCGGTTTCCTGCTCGGTGTGGATGTAGCGCGCATTGACCGCGGCGTAGCGGTTCACGCGCCAATCGGCGCCGAGCGAATAGGAATTGCGCGTGTTGGTCCGGTCGATGCCTTCGTACTCGTCTTCGGACCAGCCGAGGCGGCCCCAGGCGACGATGTTGCGATAGAGCTCGTGATCGACGCGCACGCCGACGCTGGTGCGCTGAATGCTCGTCGCGTCCGGATCGCCTGAATCCTCGACATCGCGGCTCGCCGCGAAATTGACTGTGGTGAGGCGCGTGATGAACCAATCGACCGCGGCGCGCAGCGAGAGACCGTCGAAATCGTCGTCCGCCGGGTTGTTGAAGCGCGCCCACGAATAGCCGACGCCGACCTCGCCGCGCACCAGATTGGTGATGTCGAACGCAGCGCCGCCGAGAACGCGCGTGCGCTCGAAATCGCGGTCGCCGAAGGTTTCGAGATCGTAGTCGCTCCAGCGCTGCGACGCGGCGACGAAAACGGCGGTGTCGGGCGAGAGCGCGTAATCGAGGCGGCCCGTCAGTTCGAGGGCGTCGCGATCGCGGAAGTCCTGATCGACCGGGACATCGAAGACGTCCATGCCGTCGTCATAGTCCACGCTGCTGTAATCGACGATGCCCGTGGCGCGCAGTCGGTTGAAGAGGTGCGTCAGGCGGGCCTGGCCGCGCAGTTCGTCGTATTCGATGGGTTCGGCCAGATCGAGCGTATCGACGAAGCCGCGGGGCTCGAACGTCGAGAAATAGGAGAGCGAGCCGTAGAGCTGGGTGTCGCGGCGGACATCCACGCGGCCCTCGACGCCGACGCCCCAGGTGAGGCCGTCCTCGGCGTCATTGTCGCCATAGGCGGTGTTTTCGACCTCCGCCTCGAACGCCAGCGCGTGCTGGGACCAATTGGAGGTCAGCCGGCCGGCCGCCGAGAGGATGGTGGCCATATCCTCCACCTCGAAGGCCTCGGTGGCGTAGATGTTGTCGTTCCACTCAACGGCCGCGCCGATGCGCGGATAGAAGCGGAAGGCCCCGACCGGGATGCCCAGCGGCTCGTATTCCGGCTGCGGGCGCTCCCGCACGCCCTGGTTGTTCCCGCGATCGTAAACCGGCGGCGCGACGGGGCGCAGCGTCTGTGCTTGCGCGGAGCCGGCAGCCGCAACTGCCGCTATTCCAACAAGAAACATGCTCGCCGCGCGGGAATTGCTGGAACCCATTACGCCCCTCGTGCCTCAACCATACCGCGATCCGTATGACAGACCGGTGTTAAGGCTCCTTAAATCGACCGATTCCTTGCACATCCGGCTCGCCGTTGGCGCCCGTTCGTGCGTTTATTTCGGGGTTGGGACCAAAAGAACACGCCCCCATGGGCGGAGTCGCCCGCGGGGAGAGAAACGATGGCCGAAACGATGGCCGCGGCGCCCGTCCGCACGGACGGGTTGAATCGGGGGCAGTGGGCCTGGGCCGTCTTCGAATGGGCCCGCAACCCCTACGTGATCCTCTGCCTCATCTATCTGTTCGCCCCCTATCTCGCCCAGCGTGTCTTCGAAAACCCCATCGAGGGGCAAACGGCCATCGCCGGCTGGCACAAGATTTCAGGGCTGACGGTGGCGCTGACCGCCCCGTTTCTGGGGGCCGCGGCGGACCGGATGGGCCACCGCAAGCCCGTCCTCTTCGTGGTCGTGCCGCTGCTGACGGCGGCGATCTTCGCCCAGTATTGGGCGACCCCCGCGGGCGTCGCCGGCGGGCTTCCGACGTGGGGGATCGGGGCGACGATCATCGCGGCGGGGATCCTCTTCGCCTATTCCGAGGTCATCCATAATTCGATGCTGCCCTCGATCGCGGGGCCGCGAGAGCTGCCGCACGTCTCGGGCCTCGGGCTCTCGCTTGGGAACGCCGCCGCGGTGCTGATGCTGGCGGGCGTGGCGTGGGCGCTGGCGCTGCCGGGCGTGGTGCACATGCCGGGCGTCATCCCCGACGCGCCGCTCTTCGGGCTCGACCCCGCGCTTGGCGAGCCGAGCCGCGCGGTCGTCGTGCTCGTCGCGATCTGGTTCTTCGTGTTCACGATCCCGCTCTTCCTCTGGACGCCGGATCAGCCGTCGACGGGCGTGAAGCTCGGTCAGGCGTTTCGCGAGGGCGCGGCCTCCGTCGCCTCCACGATCCGCAAGCTGCGCGATCATTCGAGCGCGGCGATCTTTCTCATCGCACGGATGCTCTACGCCGACGGCAAGGCCGCGATCCTTATCTTTGGGGGCGTCTACGCCGCGGGGATCATGGATTGGGGCTTGCTGGAGATGTGCGCGTTCGGCGTGATCTTGTCGGTCTTCGCGGTGGCTGGCGGTTTTCTCGGCGGCTGGCTCGATCATTGGATCGGACCGAAAGCAGCGGTGGCGATCGAGATCGGCGTCACGTTCCTCTGCTTGATCGGCATGGTGTCGATGACGCCGGACCGCATCTTCTTCGTGATCGAAGTGCCGACGGGGCCGGTGTGGAACAGTCCGATTTTCAGCCGCGCGACGGAGCTTGCGTACATAGGCGTGACGATGGTGGTCGCGATCTCGATCACCGGCGCCTACGCATCGAGCCGCACGCTGATGGCGCGGCTATCGCCGCCAGGCATGGAAGGCGAACTCTTCGGCCTCTACGCGCTCGCGGGCTCAGCGACCGTGTGGCTTGGGCCGCTGCTCGTCGAGCATTTCACCCACGAGTATCAGAGCCTGCGCGCGGGCTTTGGCTCGATCGGGATTCTGCTGCTCGCGGGCTTCTTGCTTGTGCTCTTCGTCAAGCCGCCGGCGCGGGGGCATTAGCCGCGCGCGTTCATCCACGTGAAGAGCGGCTTCAGCGGCGTGACCCAAATGATGCCCGCGATGAGGAAGAACGGAATCTGCGCCCACCACGGCGCGCTCATCACGTAGTGGTCCGCGATGACCGCCACGAGCGCGATGTAGAGCGCCATGTAGGCGAAGAGGGCGAGAACGCCGAGGAGTTTGCGCAAGCGGGCGGGCATGAGTGCTCTGGAGCGCCGGCTTCCAGCCGGCCTTTTCCTTTTGCCGGCTGGAAGCCGGCGGTCCAATGGACGCAGCGCCGCAGGCGAAGCTTTCGCGCTAATGAAAATCCAATGGCTTCTGAAGCGAAACCGGACCGGCTTGTCGCCTGGTGGCTCGTCGCGATTTGCGTGTGCGTGATCGCGATGATCCTCGTCGGCGGCGCGACGCGCCTGACCGACAGCGGCCTCTCCATCACCGAATGGGATTTGACAAAGGGGCTCACCCCGCCGCTGAGCGCCGAACGCTGGGCGGAGGAATTCGCGCTCTATCAGCGCACGACTGAGTATCGCGTGCAGAACGCGGGCATGAGCCTCGACGAGTTCCAAGCCATCTATTGGTGGGAATGGGGGCATCGCTTTCTCGGCAAGATGATTGGGCTCGTGTTCGCGATCCCGTTCTTCGCGTTCTGGGCGATGGGGCGATTGCGTGGGCGCTTCTGGCCGGTGCTGGGCCTGGGGCTGCTCGGCGGCCTGCAAGGCGCGATCGGATGGTGGATGGTGGTGAGCGGGCTTCAGGGCCGGCTCGATGTCAGCTCCATTCGTCTCGCCGTGCATTTGGGCATGGCGTTTCTCATTCTGGCGATTGCGTTGCGCCTGGCGCTCAGCGCGTTCGGCTGGCCGCGCGAACGCGGCGCGTTGGGCGCGCCAAGTTGGATCGCGTGGGCGTTTCTCGTCGTGCTCTTCGCACAAATCCTGATGGGCGCGCTGACGGCGGGCGCCGATGCGGGCGCGGCCTATGACGATTGGCCGACGATCGGCGGCGCGTGGATTCCGGCGTTCGATCTTCCGTTCACGGAGGATCGCGCCGCGCTGCAATTCGTGCATCGCACGCTCGGCTACGCAGTGCTCGCGTTCGCGCTGACGATCATGTTTTTCGGGATGCGGCGCGGGAGCGGCGTGGCGCGGCGCGCGGCGCATTGGGTCGGCGCGCTGGCGCTCGTGCAGGCGGGGCTTGGGATCGCGACCGTGGTGACGGGCTCGCACTTGGCGCTCTCGCTCATTCACCAGGCGGGGGCGGTGGCGCTTTGGATTGCGGCGGGCTTGCTGCCCGCTTCGATCGCTCCCCGGACGGCCGCATAGCGGGCGATCCGGGGATCGGCGAGCAGGGCGCTCGACCCTCGCGAAAACGAGGGTCGATCAAACGATTCGGCCCTCGCTTGCGCGAGGGCCGAGCGGGTGGGTAGTATAATACCGCCGTTTAATCGATTGAAAGATAGACAAATTTCTCCATCAGTTGACACTTTCCGGCGCTTTCCCTATCTCGCCGCGCTCGTTTCGAAGGTTCAATTCCAATGCGCACGAACGTCACGCGCTCGGCGAAGCCCGCCGAGGTGACCCACAATTGGATCGTGGTGGATGCGGAGGGCGCCGTCGTCGGCCGCCTCGCCAGCTTCATCGCGCTCCGCCTGCGCGGCAAGCACCGCGCGGATTTCACGCCCCACGTCGATGTCGGCGATCATGTCGTCGTCATCAATGCGGAGAAGGTCGCGTTCACGGGCAAGAAGCTCAAGGACAAGGTCTATTACCGCCACACCGGCTATCCGGGCGGCATCAAGGAGCGCGTCGCGGGCAAGGTGCTCGAAGGCAAGCATCCTGAGCGCGTCATGGAGAAGGCCGTTGAGCGGATGATGCCGAAGGAAAGCCCGCTGGCGCGCAAGCAGCTCGCGAAGCTGCGCGTCTATGCGGGCGGCGAGCATCCCCACGAAGCGCAGAAGCCGGCGACTGTCGACTTCAAGAAAATGAACCGCAAGAATTCGAGGATCGGCTGATGAGCGAAGGTTTTGAAGCGCTCCGCGACATGGAGGGCGCGCCGCCTTCCACGCAAGGCCCGCAAATCCAAGCAGTGCTGCGCGAACAGAAGCTCGATCAATTCGGGCGCGCTTACGCCACCGGCAAGCGCAAGAACGCGATCGCGCGCGTTTGGGTGAAGCCCGGCAAGGGCAAGATCACCATCAACGGCAAAGAGAGCGACGCCTATTTCGCGCGCCCCGTTCTGCGCATGATGATCGCGCAGCCGTTCAAGATCACGGATCGCGACGGGCAATTCGACGTGGTCGTGACGGTTTCGGGCTCGGGCCTTTCGGGCCAAGCTGGCGCGGTGCGCCACGGCATCTCGAAGGCGCTGGCCGATTACGAGCCCGCGCTGCGCCCGGCCTTGAAGCACGCCGGCTTCCTCACGCGCGACAGCCGCGTCGTCGAGCGTAAGAAGTACGGCCGCGCGAAAGCGCGCCGCAGCTTCCAGTTCTCGAAGCGTTAGGTCTCTTTCCATTCGGAATGGACGGGCGCTTCGGCAACGGAGCGCCCGTTTTCTTTTGGGGTTTGCGATGGCGCAGAAGGTCTTCATCGACGGCGAGGCGGGCACGACGGGCCTGCAGATCCGCGAGCGCTTGGAAGCGCGCCGCGACATCGAACTCGTGTCGATCGATCCCGCGCGCCGCAAGGATGCGGGCGCGCGCGCCGAGATGCTGAACGGCGCCGACGCCGTGATCTTGTGCCTGCCGGATGACGCGGCGCGCGAAGCCGTCGGCCTCATCACCAACAATGCGACGCGCGTGATCGACGCGTCGACCGCGCATCGCACGGCGCCGGGCTGGGCCTACGGCTTTCCCGAAATGAGCAAGACGCAGCGCGAGACGATCCGCTTAAGCGCGCGTGTCTCTAATCCGGGCTGCTACCCGACGGGCTTCATCGCGCTTGTGCGCCCGCTCATTGAAGCGGGGCTCGTGCCGAAAGATTGGCCAGTCAGCGTCAACGCCGTCTCCGGCTACACCGGCGGCGGCAAGAGCATGATCGCCGAGTTCGAGGACAAAACGGGCGCGGCGTACACGGAGGTTCCGTTTCGCATTTACGCGATGGGGCTCGCGCACAAGCACGTCCCGGAAATGACGGAGCATGCGGGGCTCGCGCACAAGCCGCTCTTTGCGCCGAGCGTTGGGCGCTACGCGCAGGGCATGATTGTTGAGGTTCCGCTGGCGCTTTGGGCGTTGCCGGGGAAGCCATCGCTCAAGCACGTGCATGAGACGATCGCGCGCGCTTATGAGGGCGAGCGCTTCGTTGAGGTGGCGTCGCTGGAGGAAGCGGCCGCGTTGAAGACGCTCGATCCCGAGGGATTGAACGGCACGAACCGCATGAAGCTCTACGTGTTCGGCAATGACGAGCAGGCGCGCCTCGTCGCGTTGCTCGACAATCTCGGCAAGGGCGCGAGCGGCGCGGCGGTGCAGAACCTCAACATCATGCTGGGGCTCGACGAGGGCGCGGGGCTGGTGTGACAACGCTCCCCGGACGATGCGTCAGCATCGATCCGGGGCCCACGCCTCAGCTGCTCTTGCGGGCGTGTTGCCAGCGGGTCGATAGACCCCGGCTCTCGCTTCGCTGCGCGAAGCTCGGCCGGGGAGCGGTTTGAGGGAGTGTGCGTGAAGTGCAGTTTCGGAAAGCGATTCCATCCGATCAACCCGCGCTCGATGCCATGATGCACGCGTCGAACGGGTATCCGGACGGGCCTAAGCGCGCGATGATCACAGGCTACAATTGCGATCTCACGCCGCGCGACGAGTATTTCGGCTTCTTGCTTGAGGATGAGCGCGGCATCGCGGGCTTCTACACGCTCTTGCGCATCGACGATGCGGCGTGGGAGCTCGATCTTCTGTTCACGGATAATGCGCGCCAGGGCGAAGGGATCGGACGCAAGCTCATGGCGCATGCGTGCGATGAGGCGCGTGCGCGCGGTGCTGTGCGGATGATAATCACGTCCAATCCCGCGGCGGCGGATTTCTACCGCCGCATCGGCGCGCGCGATGTGGGCGTCGCCGCGCCCGAGGGCGTCATGCAATGGGAGCGGCCGAAGCTGGAGATATCGCTCTAACGGCGCCTCACAAAGCGCGAGGCCGCGATGAGGGCCACGCCCACAAGAACGGCGCCGCCGCCCGCATACGCCCATTCGAGACGCCCGGCCATTTGGCCCGCGGGAAAGATCGCCAACGTGCCTTGCAGCACCCACCAAACGCCGGTCGCGAGCGCCACGACGCCAGCGATCAGCAAGACCATGCGCATGCTGTCCTCCCACTGCCTTGGGAGGTACGCACGCGTGCGGGCGGCGGTTACGGCGGCTCGCTAAGCCGCCTTCATCCGCATTTGGCCGAGGAAGTCGCGCTTGCCGAGCGGCGCGCCGCGGGCGCGCAGGATGTCGTACGCGGTCGTGGCGTGGAAATAGAAGTTCGGCAGCGAGAACGAGAAGAGGAAGTGCTCGGCCGTGAACGGCAGCTTCATGGAGCCGAGATCGAACACCACGTCCTTGCCGACGAGCGCATCGACGTCCGCGGGAGAAAGTTCGCGCAGGCGCGTTTGCGCATCGGCGATCGCGGCTTGCATCGCGGCGAAATCGGCCGGCGGCGGCTTATCGCGCGGCGGGGCAAAGACGCCGGCCTTCACGCCGTCGATCGCGCCGATCGAGTGGGCGTGAACGAGTGCGATTTGCAGGTTGAGCGCGAACATATCGTCGATGAGGCGCGCATTGACGAGATCGTTGGCGTTCTCGCCTTTTTCGCTCGCGTGCTTGGCGCCTTTTTCGAGCGTGTTGGCGACGCCGCCAAGCATTTGCAGCCAGCCGGGAACGGTGGCGTCATAGAGTGAGATGGTCATGTGAAGGTCCCTGTGCGGTCAGCCTGACCGCACCTTCACATACTCCCCCGGCGCGTCGCCGAGAATGGCAAGTTCGTGATCGCCGGGTTGACGCGCGGGAACGTCGCCGCCGCCGCGTTTGCTGAGCCACGCATCCCAATGCGGCCACCAGGAGCCTGGATGCTCAACCGCATCGGCCTGCCATTCTTCGAGCGTGTCGGGCAGCTCGTCATTGATCCAATGCTGATACTTGTTGGCGCCGGGCGGATTGATGACGCCGGCGATGTGGCCCGAGCCCGCCATCATGTAGGTCACGTCCCCGCCGAAAAGCTTCGCGGTGCGGAAGACGCTGGGCGCGGGCGCGATGTGATCTTCCTTCGAACATTGGAAATAGAGCGGGATCTTCACTTTGTTGAGGCGGATCGGCTCGCCGAGCAACGTCATCTCGTTCTTGGCCATCGCGTTCTCGTGGTAGAAGCGATTGAGATAGAAGAGGTGAAGCGCGCGCGGCATGCGCGTTTGATCCGCGTTCCAGTACAAGAGATCGAACGGCGGCGGCTTGTTCCCCAGATAATAATTGTCGACGATGTAGTTCCAGATGAGATCGTTGGCGCGCAGCGAATTGAACGTATCCGCCATCGCCTGCGCATCGAGGAGGCCGCCATGCTGATCGATGCGGTCTGACAAATATTCGAGCGCGGTCTTATCCGTGAAGATCTTAAGGTCGCCGGCGAGCTCGAAATCGCTCTGCGAGGCAAAGAACGTCGCGCTCTGGATGCGGCGATCGCCTTTGGCGGCCATGTAGGCAAGGCAAGCGGCCAAGAGCGTGCCGCCGATGCAATAGCCGACCGCGTTGACGCGATCCGCGCCGGAAGCATCGAGCGCGGCCTGCACGCCCGCGAAGACGCCGCCCTCCATGTAATCCTCGAACGTGGCTTCCGCCATTTCCGCGTCCGGGTTCACCCAGGAGGCGACGAAGACAGTGTGGCCCTGCGCGACCAGCCACTTGATGAAGCTGTTCTTCGGCTGGAGATCGAGGATGTAGAATTTGTTGATCCACGGCGGAAAGATGAGGAGCGGAACCTCATGCACCGTCTCCGTCGTCGGCTCGTATTGCAGCAGCTCGATGATCTCGTTGCGGAAGATGACCTTGCCCGGCGTCGTCGCGATATTCTCGCCGAGCTTGAAGGCGTCCATATCCGTTTGCGTGATCGCGAGCGCGCCATGCCCGCGCTCGAGATCGTGCGCGAAATTCTCCATCCCCTTTCGCAAGCTCTCGCCGCGCGTTTGGATCATCGCGCGCAGCGCGGAGGGGTTGGTCATCAGGAAGTTCGAGGGCGAGGCCGCATCCATCGCGGCCTTGATGAAGAAGGCGGCCTTGCGCTTCGTCGTTTCATCGAGGCCGACGGTCTTCTCCACCAAATCCTGCATGAAGGAGGCGGTGGCGAGATACGTGTCCCGCATCATCGCGAAGCCGGGATTGGCGCTCCATTCGGGATCGCGGAAGCGCTTGTCGCGCACGGCTTCGCCTTCGGTGCGCTGGCCGGTCATGAAGGCCATGGCGTTCTTTTCCCAAATCTCAGCGTAGCGGCGCCAGAGATCGGCGTAAGCGTCCCGCAGCGTTTCCGGCTGTTGCGCAAGCTGGGTCCAGAAGCCGGCCATCGCATCCTGCACGCCGAACGGATCGAGCTTCGACGGCATGTTCGAGCCCGGCGGCGCGGCGGCTTGATTCAAGAAGGCGGTGGCGAAGACGTTGTTCGCGCGCGTCATCGCCTCGGCGAGGTTGCGGGAGAGATCGGCGATGTCCTCGGGCGTTTGCGCGGTCAGCGCCTCCGGCAGCGTGGCCGTGGGCGCGGCTGGCTTTTCCGGCGGTCTGGGCGCGGGCGCTGCGGCGGCCGGCGCAGGCGCGGCGGCCTTCTTGCGCGCGCGCTTGCGCTTGGGGGTTGTGGCGGGCGCAGCGTCATCCGGCGCCATCGAACTTCTCCCTATCAAGAGCTTCTCGCGGGGCTCGTTGCGGCTGAGAGTGGCATAAGCGCCCGGCCTGGTATAGGACGGCTTAAAGCGCTCATCGGAGCTTCAAGTGGTGCGTTTCGGCCTCTTTTCAGCCCTCGTCATCTTCGCGGCCGCCGCCGCGGGATGTGTTTCGGCTGCGGAGGATGAGGGCCGCCCGCTGCCGGAATGGTTCGTCCAGGAGCGCGCCGCGCTCGACGCGGAAGGCTACCCCGATCTCGCCAATGTGCCGGAACGCGTCGACGCCAACACGCGCCAACCCTATTGGGACGGCGTGACGGCTGAGCTCGAGGCCGAACGCCGCGACATGCAGGCGAGCCCGCGCGCGGAGGCCCCGCCCACCGCCGATGAGCAGGCAGCCGCGGCTGAGACGTTCGATCAAGGAGCGCGCGACGCGCTCGAAACGACTCGCCGCCAGCACTAGCCTCCGCGCTTCCGGGCGCAACCAAGAAAAACGATGACCGCCGAATTCTACAAAACGCGACGCCTTCCTCCGTATGTGTTCGAGGAAGTGAACAAGGTGAAGGCGCGCCTGCGCAACCAAGGCGTGGACATCATCGACTTCGGCATGGGCAATCCCGATCTGCCGGTCCCGGCGCATATCGTTGAGAAACTGGTGGAGACGGCGCGCAAGCCGCGCACGAACCGCTACTCCGCCTCGCGCGGCATCCAAGGCATCCGCAAGGCGATGGCGGGCTATTACGACCGCCGCTTCGGCGTGAAGCTCAACCCCGATACGCAGGTCGTCGCGACGCTCGGCTCCAAGGAAGGCTTCGCGAACCTGGCGCAGGCGATCACGGCGCCGGGCGATGTGGTGATCGCGCCGAACCCGTCCTATCCGATCCACGCCTTCGGCTTCATCATGGCCGGCGGCGTCATCCGCCACATAGAGGCGCACTCGCCGGAGCAATATCTCTCTGGGATTGGGCGCGCCGTGCGCCATTCAGTGCCGCCGCCGATCGCGATGGTGGTGTGCTATCCCGCGAACCCGACGGCGCAAACCGCCGATCTCGATTTCTACAAGGACGCAATCGCCTTCGCCAAGAAGCACGACATGTTCGTCCTCTCCGACATGGCGTATTCGGAGGTTTATTTCGACGGCAATCCCCCGCCCTCCGCGCTGCAAGTGCCCGGCGCGACCGATGTGTGCGTGGAAGTGAACACGCTGTCGAAGACCTATTCGATGGCGGGCTTCCGCGTGGGCTTTGCGTTGGGCAATGAGCGCCTGATCGCTGCTTTGGCGCGTGTGAAAAGCTATCTCGATTACGGCGCCTACACGCCGATCCAGGTCGCGGCGGCGGCGGCCTTGAACGGCCCGCAGGATTGCGTCGAGGAGATGCGTCAGACGTACAAGCATCGCCGCGACGTGCTGGTGGAGACGTTCACGAAAGCGGGCTGGCCCATTCCGTCGCCGAGCGCGTCGATGTTTTGCTGGGCGCCGCTGCCGGAGCAATTCAAGCACATGGGCAGCGTCGAATTTTCCAAGCGCCTCGTTGAACAGGCCGAGATTGCGGTCGCGCCTGGCGCTGGTTTCGGTGAATACGGCGACGGCTTCATCCGCATCGGCCTCGTCGAGAACGAGCAGCGCATCCGCCAAGCCGCGCGCAATCTGAAGAAGTTCCTGGCGAGCAATTCAGCCGTGGCGGCGGAGTGATGGAGAGCGTGACACTGGCGCAGAAACCCCTCCTCCCTGGTGGAGGAGGGGTAGGGGAGGTGGGGCGTTCCGAATTGATCGCGCCGTTGCGCGCGTGCTTGAGCGCCCCCCACCCCCGGCCCCTCCCCACAAGGGGGAGGGGAGCATGAGCGAGTTGCGCATTGGGCTTGCGGGCCTTGGCACCGTGGGCGGCGGGCTCGTCAAACTGCTGGAGGGCAACGCGCCCAAGGTGGGCGGCGGGCGGCTCAAGGTCGTCAGCGTCAGCGCGCGCAATCGCACGCGCAAGCGCGACGTGGATATTAGCGCGTATGCGTGGGCGGACGATCCCGTCGAGATGGCGGCGGACCCGAACATCGATGTGCTGGTTGAGCTGATCGGCGGTTCGGATGGGCCGGCGAAGAAGGCCGTCGAAGTCGCGCTCGCGCGCGGCGCCCACGTGGTGACGGCGAACAAAGCGCTTATCGCGATGCACGGCGCCGAGCTTGCGGCGCTCTCCGAGGCGCATGGCGGCAAGCTCTTGTTCGAGGCCGCGGTCGGCGGGGGCGTGCCGATCGTCAAGGCGCTGCGCGAGAGTTTGACGGGCAACGAAGTGCGCGCCGTCTCCGGCATCTTGAACGGGACATGCAATTATCTGCTGACGGAGATGGAGACGACGGGGCGTCCGTATGCGGACGTTTTGGCGGATGCGCAGCGGCTCGGCTACGCGGAGGCCGATCCGACGACGGATGTCGGCGGGTTCGACGCGGCGCACAAGATCACGATCCTCGCGGCCATCGCGTTCGGCTCGAAGCCGGACTTCGAGCATTGCGCGATCGAGGGCGTCGATAATGTCACGCTGGATGACATCCGCTTGGCCGGGAAGCTCGGCTACCGGATCAAGCTCATCGCCAAGGCCGAGCGGATCGAGGGCGCGACAGCGCTCCATGTGCGCCCGACGCTCTTGGCGTTCGATCATCCGCTCGCCAGCGTCGGCGGCGCGCTGAACGCCGCGGTGGTGGACGCCGATCCGGTCGGGCGGCTGACGTTCGTGGGCAAGGGCGCGGGCTCTGGCCCGACGGCTTCGGCGGTCGCGGCCGATCTCATGGACTTGGTGAATGGCCGCGCCGGGCCGGCTTTCGGCAAGCCGCTCAAGGATTTGGCCCCAGCGGCGCGCGCCACGCCGGAGGAGCACGGGCGCTTCTATCTGCGGATGCTCGTTGAGGATAAGCCGGGCGTCATCGCGCAGGTCTCGGATCGCCTGGGGCGGGAGCGGAT
The DNA here is from genome assembly GCA_050246475.1 of Hyphomonadaceae bacterium. Lineage (GTDB taxonomy): Bacteria > Pseudomonadota > Alphaproteobacteria > Caulobacterales > Aquidulcibacteraceae > CADEEL01. The sequence continues at coordinate 64,762 of JBFWVZ010000003.1, forward strand.
CTCGATCGAGAGCTTCCTGCAGATGCCTTCGCGTGACGTTCCCGCGGTTCCCATTGTATTGACCACTCAGCCCTGCGCCCGGCGCGCGCTCGAAGCCGCCGCGACGCAAATTCAAAGCCTGGAGGCGGTGACGGAGCCGCCCCGCATCATGCCCATCGAGGAGACCGATGCCCCGCGCCTCTGGACCTGACCTTCGCCTGGTCGAAAACCCCGCCGTGCTTACAGATGATCTCGCTTTCTCCGCCGCCCAAGCCGTCATCGCGACGGCGATCGCGGCCGCGAAGCTCGCGGGGCGCGGCGATGAGAAGGCGGCGGATCAAGCCGCTGTCGATGCGCTGCGCACGGCGTTGAACGCGATGCCGATCAAGGGCCGTATCGTCATCGGCGAAGGCGAGCGCGACGAAGCGCCGATGCTCTATTGCGGCGAAGAGGTCGGCACGCAGGAAGGCCCCGAGATTGACATCGCGCTCGATCCGCTCGAAGGCACGACGCTGACGGCCAAAGCGATGGCCAACGCGATTGCCGTGATGGCGTTCGCGCCGCGCGGCGGGCTGCTGCACGCGCCCGACACTTACATGGATAAGATCGCCATCGGCCCTGGCTTCGATGACGATGTCATCGATCTCGATCTCTCGATCAAAGACAACGTCCATTCGCTGGCGAAGGCGAAGGGCGAGAAGGTGCACGATATCGGCGTCTGCGTGCTCGATCGCCCGCGCCATTCCCAGATCGTGGACGATCTGCGCGCCATCGGCGCGCGCATCCATTTGATCTCGGATGGGGACGTTTGCGGCGTCATCAATTGCACCAATCCGGACACCGGGATCGACATGTATGTCGGCCAGGGCGGCGCGCCCGAAGGCGTGCTCGCCGCGTCCGCGCTGAAATGCGTGGGGGGGCAGTTCCAGGGCCGGCTCGTTTTCCGCAACGACGATGAGAAGAAGCGCGCCGACAATGTCGGCATCACGGATTTGAAGCGGAAATATCTGCTGAACGATCTCGTGTGCGCGGATGCGATCTTCGTGGCGACGGGCGTGACCAGCGGCTCGATGCTTTCCGGCGTGCGCAATGGCGGGGGCTACACCCACACACACACGCTCATTATGAACAGCGCCACGAAGAACGTGAGCGAGATCAGGATGAAGTCTCCCACGTAGCCGGGACCGGGCTTTTCTATCCGTTCCCCGGACGTGAGCGACAGCGGGCGATCCGGGGCCCGCGGCGCCGCCTCTCCTCATTAGGTTGTGCTGGTTGAAGCACGGGCCCCGGCTCTCGCGCTCCGCGCTCGGCCGGGGAGCGGACGCAGGATGCGTCCGGGGATCGGTGAGCTGGCGAATCTCTCTACCGTCGCCCGTTGTGAACAAGCCTCAACGCATCGAACCGGCCCAGCGCGCGTTTTTGGGCGTGGAGCGCTCCTTGTCGGGCCGCATCTGGCGCGAGCGGGCGGCGGATGTGGCGTTGGCCGAGCAGCACCGGCGTGCGCAGGGCTTGCCGGAGATCGCGGCGCGGCTGCTTGCGGCGCGGGGCGTCTCCGCAGAAGCGGCGGCGAAGTTTCTGAAGCCCACGCTTCGCGACTTCTTTCCCGATCCCTCGACGTTCGCGGACATGGACAAAGCCGCGGGCGCGATCGAGGACGCGATCGTCTCGGGCCGCCCGACCGCCGTGTTCGCCGACTACGACGTGGACGGAGGAACCTCCGCCGCGCAACTCGTCCGCTATTTCCGCGCGCGCGGGCGCGAGCTCAAAATCTACGTGCCGGACCGCATCGCGGAGGGCTATGGGCCGAACGCGGGCGCGTTCGAGAAACTCAAAGCCGACGGCGTCGAACTCGTCATCACCGTCGATTGCGGCGCGGCGGCGGAAGGGCCGCTGAACGCCGCGGCTGAGATCGGGCTCGATGTGATCGTGCTCGATCACCATTTGATGAGCGGGCCGCCGCCGAAGGCGCTCGCCGTCGTCAATCCCAATCGGATGGATTGCCAATCGGGCCACGGCGCGCTGACGGCGGCGGGCGTGGTGCTGGTGACGCTCGCGGCGGTGAACCGTGAAGCGAGGAAGCGCGGCTCCATCGGCTCGAACGATTTGCCGAACCCGATGGACAATCTCGATCTCTCGGCGCTGGGCACGGTGTGCGACGTGGCGCCGTTGACGGGGTTCAACCGCGCCATCGTCTCCCAAGGGCTCAAGGTGCTTTCGAAGCGCGACAATATCGGCTTGCGCGCGCTCGCGCGGAACGCCGGGCGCAGCGAGAGCGTGCCTTCGGTCTATGATCTCGGGTTCATCCTCGGCCCGCGCATCAATGCGGGCGGGCGCATCGGGGATGCGTCGCTCGCGACGCGCCTGCTTTCCACGAGCAATGAAGCGGAAGCCGATGAAATCGCCGCGCAGCTTGAGGATTTGAACCAGGAGCGACGCAAGCGCGAAGCCGAGATGCTTGAGGAGGCGACGGCGGCTGCGTTTGCGGAAACGCGGCCTGTCGTGATCGTCGGCTCGCATCGCTGGCATCCGGGCGTCATCGGCATCGCGGCGGGGCGGCTTAAGGACAAGGTGCACAAGCCTGTCATCGTGTTGGGCGGCGTTGCGCCCGATGAGCCGGCGAAGGGATCGGGCCGCAGCGTGCCGGGCGTGAACCTTGGCGCGGCGGTCGCGGCCGCGGCGCGGGACGGCGTTGCGCTGGCGGGCGGCGGGCACGCGATGGCCGCGGGGCTCACCGTCGCGTGGGAGCGCGTGGAGGCGCTGAAGGATTTTCTGGCCGAAGCGCTGTCTTCCGAGATCGAGGCGGCCGGCGAAGAGGGGCGCACGCTTTCAATCGATGCGGTGGGCGCGCTCGGCGCGATCGATTTGAAGCTGCTCGACGCGATCGACCGGATCGGTCCCTACGGCGCCGGGCACCCGGAGCCGGTGTTCGCGATCCCGGATGTGACGGTGGCGTTCTCCTCCGCGCTCAAGGGCGGGGAGCACGTGCGCGCGACGCTGCAGGACGCGCGCGGCGGCAAGATCCGCGCGATCGCGTGGCGCGTGGGCGGGACAGCGGCGGGCGATGCGCTCCTGGCGCGGGACCGCGTGCTGCACGTCGCGGCGAAATTGAAGCGCGACACCTATGGCGGCGGCGAACGCGCAGAGCTCGAAATCGTGGATGTCGCGGCGGCGAGCTGAGGAGGTTCAAATGCCGGCTCTAGGTGCCATCTTGGGACTGGTGTTGGCGGTGGGAGCCGTCGCGTTGCCATCAGGAGATGGGACGGCCAATCTGGACACGATGAACTTCAAAACGAACCTAGTGATTATCGGATCGGCGTTCTTCGTGGGTAGTACAGTCGAAGGCGCAGCGTTGCGGATTGTTCGCGCTTTGCGAGAGGCGACTGGCGCGGGAAGTGGCAGGCCCTAGGGGAGTCGAACCCCTCTTTTCAGGTTGAAAACCTGACGTCCTAACCGATAGACGAAGGGCCCCCAAACGCCGGGTTCGGGCGCGAAGGGGGCGATATAGAGGCGCTCGCCCTGAGAGGCAAGCGAGACGCAATCGGGCAGGCGCGGCCAAATTTCCCTGCCTTCCAAGCGCCTTGATATCGACACTGGTTTCCGGGACTAAAGCCTCTCGTCGAGGGGCGTTTCCGGCCGGGGAGGCCAATAGTGTCTGGCATCAATCGTCGCGCGCTGGCTGGCGGGCTGCTGGTTTCCGCGTTCGCTCTGCCCGCTTTCGCCCAGCCCGGCGCTCAGCGCCGGCAATCGAACCTCATCGAGGAGCGCGAGAGCCGCTACAACACGATCTACGTGGTCCGCGAGGGCCAATATATCGGGATGGTGTTCGGCATTAATCGCCGCCTCTTCACCGAGAGCCTCTACAATCCCAACGATCCGCGCGAACTCCCGGTCACCTACACGCGCTACATGACGACGGCGCTCTGCTATCCGCGGCAGTTGACGAACGTGCTCGAGATCGGCCTGGGCGGGGGGCGCACGGCGCAATATCTCAACCTGCACATGCCGCAATTGCGGGTGACGAGCGTGGAGCTCGATCCCGACGTCATCGCGCTCGCGCAGCGCCATTTCGGCGTGCGGCCCAACCAGCGCTTCCGCATCGTCGAGCGCGACGGGCGCATGTTCCTCCGGCAGACGAACGAGCGCTACGACCTCATCATGGTGGACGCCTATCGCGGCACGTTCGTGCCGTTCCATCTGCTGACGCGCGAATTCTTCCAGACGGCGAAGCGTAAGCTCACGCCGGGCGGCGTCGTTGCGCAAAATATCGAGCCGACGACGATGCTCTATGACGCCGCGATCGCGACGCTCAAATCCGTCTTCGCCAACGTGGACACGTATCAGGCGGACGGCAACGTCGTGGCCATCGCCTATGACGGCCCGGCCAAGACGAATGCGCAGCTGCGCGCGCGCGCCACGCAATTGCAGACGCAATACCGCTTCCGCCACCCGATCCCGCCGCTTCTCTCCGCGCGGCGCACGGTGCCCGCGCGCGTCAACGGGCGCGTGCTGACGGACGATTTCGCGCCGGTTGAATCGCTGCGCGCGATCGAACGGCACAATGACCGCACCGGCCGATAAGCCGGCGCGGCAATCCATGAGTGAGGGCTGATGCTTCGTTGGGTACAAATCGCCATCCTGGCGATCGGCTTCACGCTGGGCATCGCGCTCATGGGCATTCAGATGGCGACGAGCCGCTATCTGACGCCGTATTTCGGATCGGGCATCGAGGTGTGGGCCTGCCTCATCTCGACGGTGATGCTGTCGCTGATGGCGGGCTATTACATTGGCGGGCGCGTGGCGGACCGTTATCCGCGCACGGACGTTCTGGGCGGCGCGGTGGCGATCGCCGGCGCCTTCCTGCTGACGATCCCGCCGCTGGCGACGCCCGTGCTCGATTGGACGCTTGATAATCTGGGCGACGGCGTGCCCGCGGTGCTCTTCGCCGCGGCGGCGATCATGTTCCTGCCGCTGACGCTGCTTTCCTTCTTCTCGCCTTATGCCGTGCGCTTGCTGCTGGCCGATGCGCAGCATGGCGGGCGCGTGGCGGGCTCGGTCTATTCGATCACCACGATCGGCAACATCGTCGGCACGCTCGGCACGGCGCTCTACCTCATGCCGATCATGGGCTCGCGCGACATCACGACGCTCTTTGCCGCCGTCATCATCGTGTGCGGCGCGGCGCTCTTCTTCCTTCGGCGCAAAGGCGCCGTCGATGCGGGTTAAGGCGCTTCTCGCGGCGCTCGTTCTCGCGCTGACGGGCGACGCCTTCGCGCAAGCGCACTCGACATTGCTGAACGGGCGGCTTTCCTATCCCGAGGGCGCCTATTGGCACGAAGGCGGCTTGATCGTCGCGGAAATGGGCGCCGATCGCATCTCCCATTTCCGAAACGGACGGCGCACCACGTATTGGCGTGAACGCAATTGCGGGCCGACGGCCGTGGCGCCCTACAGGGACGGTCTCCTCGTGCTTTGCCATCTACGCGGCGTCGTCATCGCGATCGATGCGCAGCGCCGCAAGCAATTCACCGTCTATCAGGATGCGGAGGGCAACGGCTTCCGCGACCCGAACGACGCCTATGCGGATGGGGAAGGCGGCGTCTATTTCTCCGATCCCGGCCATTTCAATCAGACGTTCGAGCCGGAAGGCGCGGTCGTCTATCTCGGCGCGGACGGCGTTGCGCATCGGGTCGCGAGCGACCTCGCCTACCCGAACGGAATCTACGTCGATCAGGCCGCGCGCATGCTCTACGTCTCGGAGACGTTCCGCCGCCGCGTGCTGCGCTATCCGATCGTCGGGCCCGGACGCCTCGGGCCGATGGAAGTGTTCGTCGATATCGACGCGATCGTGCCGCCGATGACGCGCTACAGCGACTCCTTCCGAGAAGCGGGGCCGGACGGATTGGAGATCGGGCCCGACGGGCTCCTCTATGTGGCGCTCTACGGCGAAGGCCGCGTGCTGCGCTTCACGCGCGAAGGCGCTTACGCCGATGCGATCGATACGCCCCAGCGCTTCGTGACGAACATGGCGTGGGATCCCGCGGGCGCGCTCTACACAGTCGGCCCCTTCGAGCCGCGCGAGCCGCCGTTCCGGGGCGAGGCGCGCCGCTGGACGAATGTTCCCCATCCGTGATCTAAGCCCGCGCAGTCGGGGCGTAGCTCAGTCTGGTAGAGCATTAGCTTTGGGAGCTAAGGGTCGCGAGTTCGAATCCCGCCGCCCCGACCACATCATGGACGTTCTAACGCTCAATCCCGTTGCCGCCGGGCTCAACAATCAGCGCTACGCGCTGCTGGGGCTCTTCGAGATCGCCCGCGCGCGCGGCGCGGCCGTGCGCCTGCCTACGCAGGTTGTGGATTTCACGCCTCAGGCGGGTTCGAACCGTCATGTCCTCATGCCGATCTGGGATGCGTTCGATCGAGGCGGCTTCCTTCGCGCCATCTTGGGGAGCAAGACCACGAAGAAGGCGGTCTCCGAGACGCTGGACGCCAAAGCTGCATTCGACGTCGGCGCCCACGCCATCCACAACGCGCAGCGCGGCGATTTCGCGGAGGCATTCATCGGCGAGGGCGTGCGCGCGGCCGCGCCGCTCCGCGCGACCGCGGATGAAGCGGCGGCCTTTCTCGCCGAGAAGCGCGCGGCGACGCTTCAATTGCGCATCGAGCGGGATTGGCAGGTTTATCTCCGCAAGCGGCTTGGCGCGGTCGAGGCGCGCACCGCGCAAGGACATGTCACCGTCGATCCGCTGACGATCCTGCGCAAAGTCCGCGCAACGCCGGCGCTCGCGCGCTTTGAGGCGGTGTTTGCATGTTGCGACGAGGACGATCTCGCTGTCAGCAAGGAAGCGATCAAGGAGGCGGGCGCGGTAGCGGGGGTGGAAGTGCTGCTCAAGCCAGACTTGCCCGTCGCTTACCCCGCCTCGCGCCTCAAGCGTTCGCTGATCGATTTCGAAATATGCCGCGCCGCGCCGGCCTATGTCGGCCTTGCCGCTTCGACCTTCTCGCGTTCGCTGCGCTACCTCGCGCGCGCCGAAGGCCGGCTCGCGACGCAATTCCGCTACGACGCCGGCATCGACCAGTGCGCGCCGTTTGCCGAACACGTCGATGCGCAATGATCGCTCCGCGAACGGAATGACCAGTCTTACCTTGATGTAATTGGCGCCTCTCGCCTATCGCGGGAACTTTTCGCGTGCTTCCTCGTTGTCACGCGAACGCGGTTCGCCGCGTTCGATGCATCGGATGGAGGGCGCCATTCCAAATCTTTCTGCAAATCAACTCGATAGCGAGTTGCGCTTGAGCGCGCGCGGGCAAAGCGACGGGCGCCAAAATCAACCGCCGCCGGAAGCGGCGCGCCTTTCCGAATCCGAAGCGTCCGTGATCAACCGCGTGGACGGCGCGCTCTCGCAGCATTCGAAGACGCTCCTCGGCGTCGCATCCGCGCACGATTTCACGACGCTGCCGCAAGAGCTCGAAACGCTCGCGGGCGAGCCGCAAACGATCCTCACGCAATTCCGCGGCAAGAAATCGCGCGCGCAGACCGCCGTTGAGGCGGAACTCGCGAACGCGCACACGGATTATGAGCGCGCGTATCGCGATTACCGCACCTTCCGCATCCAGCACGGGCTCACGGACAGTGAGCCGAGCTATGACAATGTGTTTTGGCGCAAGGTCTTTTGGCTGGCGCTGCTCTTCACGATCGAAGTGGCGGCGAACGGCTGGGTGATCGGGCAGGCAGCGCCGGGCGGCCTCGTCGAAGGCTGGACGACGGCGCTGATGATCTCCGTGCTCGTCGTGCTCACCGGCACGCTTGTGGGCATGGGGCCGTGGCGGTACATGAACTATGGCGGCGTCGACGGCGCGGGGCGCTCGCATCGCCTGTGGGCGATACCGGGCGTCGTGATCGGCGGCTTGGCGCTTCTCTTCTTCGCGCTCTATGTCGCGCACTATCGCTTCGCGCTTTCATCGACGACGCTCGACGCACCCGTGCCGACGAATATTCTCACTGCGATGGCGTCCAATCCGTTCGCGCCGTTTCAACAGCTTGAATCGCTCATGCTGTTTGTGATCGCGATCCTGATCGGCATCTTCGCCGTGGCGCGCGGCGCGCGCTGGGATGATCCGTATCCGGGTTACGGCCCCCGCCACCGGCGCATGGAGGAGGCGCGCGAGCGCGCGCAAGGCCTCTCGCAACGCCTCTCGCATGAGATCGATCAAGCGAAAGCCGAGGCGGATGAAGCGATGAACGCGATCGGTGCCAAGAGCCAGGAAGCCATCGGCATGCTCAAGCGCTCGCTCGCGAAGACGCAGGACAATGCGGGCCAATGGGATTCAGCGGCGGCCGAGATTGTCGCGGAAGGGCGCGACGCGATTGATATCTATCGCAATGCCAATCGCGGTGCGCGCAGCGTGCGCGAGCCGGATTATTTCGCGCAGGATCCGTTCGCGGGCCGCGCGCCGCCGACAAGCGCGCAGATCATCCAGACGCTGGAGACCTCGCTCTCGCGCGCGACGGGCAACATCACGCAGTTCAAGAGCCAACTCGCCGGCGCGCGCGCGCAGCTCGAGGCGGAGTATCAGAGCTTCTATGACGATGAGCTGACGCCGTTCCTGCGCAAGGTGCAGGAAGGCGCAGCGACACGCGTGCGCACGGAGTTCCCGAACCCGAGCGTTGAGCCGCCGCCCACGCCGATGCCCGAGCAGGGCGAGGTGCTTCAGCTTCGCCGCAATGGAACGAACCCATGAGCACCGCCGAGCGCGCACGGGAGAACCGGCGCTATGGGATCATGACGGCGGGCGTGCTCATCACGCTCGCGGCGCTTTCGTTCACGGTGTGGTGGTTCCGCCCGCCCAATCCCGATCCGGAGACGCTCTGCCCAACCACGCGGCCGATCACGGCGCATACGGTGGTGGTCGTTGACCGCACCGACCGCTGGAATCCATCGACCGGTGAGGCGCTGCGCGAACTCATCGAAGAAGCGCAACGCGAAACGCAGCAATACGAGAAATTCTCCATCGTCTCGCTTGATAGCGATCTCTCGACGCGGCCGATATTCTCCGTGTGCAATCCCGGCGAGCCGACCTTCCTCACCGATCTTTATCGCGGGCACCGTTACACCGTGCGCGATTTCGAGGAGCGCTTCGTCGGCGCGGCGGAGCGTGTCGTGGCTGAGGTGCGTGAGCCCGCGGAAGCTTCGACGAGCCCCATCGTCGAATACGTGCATCGCTGGCTTGGGCGCGACGACTTCAACGCGGAGGTGCCGAACCGGCGCCTCGTGCTGATTTCCGATATGCGCCAGAACTCGGAGGCGCTCTCCGTCTATGCCGGGCGCGGGGAGGATTTGGCGCAGCTCGTGGAGCGCGAGTTCGGCGCGGCGGGCAGGGGCGTGGCGTTCGACGTCTATTTCGTGCCGCACGGGCGCGACTACAATGTGAGCGAATCCGAAGTCCGCGACGCGTGGGACGCCGCGTTCCGGCAGATCAACGCGAGCTATGAGTGGCGCCAGATCGATTAGCGCGTCCGCTTACCCTCTCCCCTTGTGGGAGAGGGTGGCGCGGAACGCGCCGGGCGAGGGGTGCTGGCGCAACGATGAGCAGTCACCCCTCATCCGTCATCGCTGCGCGGTGACGCCTTCTCCCACAAGGGGAGAAGGAGAAGGGCGCTAGATCCCCAACCGCTCCCGCCAATCGGGTGCACGATGTCGTGCCATTCGGCGTGCTTTTGGATGTAGGCCGCGAAGAAGGGGCATTGGGGCATGACTTTGAGGCCCGCGGCGCGCGCTTCTGCCAAAGCTGTGCGGATGAGGAGTGAGCCGATGCCGCGCCCCTCGAACGCTTCGGGCACGATTGTGTGCGGGAAGAGGATCGAATCCGATCCCACCATGCGGAACTCCGCGAAGGCGACGTCATCGCCTAGGCGCACTTCGTAGCGCCCGGCGGCTTCGTTCTTGACGACTTCGAATTGGTTCTCTTCGGGCATCACGGGAGAAATGCGGGCGCGAAGTTCTGAGTCAAGCGCTCCCCGGACGCGAGCAGAGCGAGCGATCCGGGGGCCATCGCGCAGTTTGCCGCTGCATCATGGTGGTTGTTCAAGCATGGGCCCCGGCTCTCGCGCTTTGCGCTCGGCCGGGGAGCGGGCGGCTTGCCTTCTGTTGCGCGCCCCTATAGCGCCAGCGGCCAAAGAGGAACCGATGGCCAGGACTGGCGCTCAAATTTTGGTGGACGTGCTCGCCGCGCAAGGCGTGGAGCGCGTGTTTTGCGTGCCGGGGGAATCGTATCTCTCGGTGCTCGATGCGCTCTACGATGCGCGCAACGCCATCGCCACGATCGTGTGCCGCCACGAAGCGGGCGCGGCGAACATGGCGGAGGCGACGGGCAAGCTCACGGGGCGGCCGGGCATCTGCTTCGTGACGCGTGGGCCGGGCGCGACGCATGCGTCGATCGGTGTGCACACCGCGCGGCAGGATTCGACGCCGATGATCTTGTTCGTCGGGCAGGTCGCGCGCGCCGACAAGCACCGCGAAGCGTTTCAGGAACTAGACTACTCGGCCGTGTTCGGTTCGATCGCCAAATGGGCGGTGGAGATCGATGACGCGGCGCGAATTCCAGAAATTGTCGAGCGCGCCTTCCATGTCGCGATGCAGGGGCGGATGGGGCCTGTCGTCATCGCGCTGACGGAAGACATGTTGAGCGACGCGGTGGATGCGGCTGTGGGCGCGCGGATCGAGCCGGCGCAAGCGGCGCTCGATGCAAAGACGTTGAGTGAGATTGAAGGCGCGCTCAGCGGTGCGAAGGCGCCCGTGCTCATTCTCGGCGGGTCGGGCTGGGACGAAGCGGGATGCGCCTCGATCAAGGCGTTCGCGGAGAAGGCGGACCTGCCCGTCGTGCTCTCCTTCCGGCGCAAGGATTTGCTGTCGAACGATCATCCGAACTTCGCTGGCGATTTGGGCCTTGGACCAAACTCGAAATTGATCGCCCGGATCAAGGCGGCAGACCTCGTGATCGCCGTGGGCGCGCGGCTGGGGGAGAACCCGAGCCAGGCCTATTCGCTCTTCACGCGCGATGAGACGGCGCAGCGGCTCATTCATATTCATCCGAGCGCGGAGGAGATCGGGCGTGTGTGGCCGGCGAAGATCGGCGCCGTCGCGCATGTCTCGCGCGCGATGGAGGCGCTGGCGGCGCTGAGCGTGAAGCCGTCATGGAACGCGGCGACGAAAGAGGCGCGCAAGGAATACGAGGACTTCATCAAGCCGGTGGAGGTCACCGGCGCGGTCAATATGTCGGCGCTTGTGGCGCATTTGAGCGAGGCGTTGCCGGACGATGCGATCATCTGCAATGGCGCGGGGAATTTTGCGGCGTGGCTGCATCGCTTCTATCGCCATCGCGCGGCGAAGACGCAGCTTGCGCCGACGAGCGGCGCGATGGGCTACGGCTTTCCCGCCGCGATCGCGGCAAAGACCGCGCACCCCGATCGCGACGTGATCTGCTTCGCGGGCGACGGCGATTTCATGATGAGCGCCGTCGAGATGGCGACGATCGCGCGCCACAACGTGGGCGTCGTCACCATCGTGATCGACAACGGAACCTACGGCACAATCCGCATGCATCAGGAGCGCGAATACCCCGCGCGCGTGCACGCGACCGACCTCTCCAATCCCGACTTCGTCGCGTTCGCGGCGAGCTTCGGCGTGTGGGGCACACGCGTTGAGAAGACGGAGTATTTCCCCGCCGCGCTCGCCGAAGCGCGCAAGCGCGCGCCCGCGCTCATTCACGTGGTGACGAGCGCGGAAGACATTTCGCCCGGGCGCACGATCAGTGCGCTGCGGAAGGGGTAGCGGCGGCGTCGCTTTTCGCCGATAGCGGACACTATGCGCGCCAAGCGCGGCGTCTGTCCCACAAACGAGTCGGCACATCGGTTTAGCAAGAGCGGCCCAAGTGGACTCCATCGACCTTCTCCCGACTGTACTGTAGTCCCTTTCGATCGTTTCCAGCGGGGCCGGTCGTGCCGGACATTTTCTTATCCTACAACCGTGATGATCAGGCACGTGCGAAGCTCTTTGCCGATGCGTTTCAGCGCGAGGGCTTGTCAGTCTGGTGGGATGTCGGGCTGCGCAGCGGCGAAGCGTATGACGAAGTGACGGAGAGCGCGCTGCGCGGCGCGAAGGCCGTAGTCGTCCTTTGGTCGAAGAAGTCCGTGCAATCTCGCTGGGTGCGTTCCGAGGCGACGCTTGCGGACCGCAACAAGACACTCGTTCCGGCCATGATCGAAGCGTGCGAACGCCCGGTCATGTTCGAACTGACCCAGACCGCAGAACTTTCGCACTGGCGCGGCGATGCCGGGGACAAGGCATGGCTGGCGTTTCTCGCCGACGTCAGACGGTTCGTCGGAGAAGAGGCCACAGCGAAGGACTTCCCCCCTGTAGCACCGGCGGCGGAGCCGATCCTCGCCGTGCTGCCGTTCGATAACCTTTCGGCCGACGAGGAGATGACCTTCTTTTCGGATGGCGTCTCCGAAGAGATAATCCAGCGGCTGTCGCGCGGTGCGCAGATGAAGGTGATTGGCCGAACGTCCAGCTTTCAGTTCCGCGGGGAGCGCAAGGGCGAGGCGGCCGCGACCCTCCGATGCACTCATATTCTCGACGGTTCTATCAGGCGGGCCGCGGGGCGCGTGCGCATCGCCGCCCACCTGGCGGAGGCGGCGGGGCACACCACGCTTTGGTCCGAGCGCTACGACGCCACGCTGGACGACATCTTCGCGGTGCAGGACGAGATATCGGAGCAGATCGCAACGGCCTTGCATCGGACGTTCGAGAGTTTCTCGACTCCCGGGGTCGATCCAAGCGACTATGACCTCTATCTCCGCGCCACGCTGTTCTCATTTGCTCCGGAGGAAATGCGTCGAAGCATCGCTTTACTGGAAAGCGTCACGTCGCGGGCGAAAGACTTCACCGAGGCCTGGAGCAGGCTGGCCTGGGCGCGTGCATTCCAGCACATGTACTCGCCTTTTCGCGAGCGGCCTGCGGAAGCTGCTCGAGCAAAGCAAGCGGCCGATCGTGCACTGGCGCTCGATCCGGAAAATGCCGAGGCGTGGCTCGCGCAACTCCTCATCCAGCCAAACTACGGCGCATTTCTCCAGGCAGAGGAGATCGCGGCGCGCCTCAGGAGCGCGCCTTCGGGCGACGGAACGGGCATGTTCGTCGGCCGGTTCCTGCGTTCCGTGGGACGCGCGCGCAAGGCCGCAGAGCTTTCGGAGAGCGCGTACCGGCTGAACTCGCTCGATCCGTCATATGTGAATCTGTACGCGCTTGCGATCATGGCCGTTGGTCGTGTCGCAGAGTCGGCGCTGATCCTAGAGGACGTCGTATCGCGTGCTCCCGATATGAGCTTCGGGGTGGCCAATCTGATGCGCGCCTACGCGTTCGCTGGTGATTGGGCAGGTGTGGATCGGTTGCTTGATCCGAACGCCAACCGGCCGTTTCGAGAGTTCGAGGCAGGTGTGCCCTTCATTCGCGCGAAGCAGACGGGGAGTGCGGAGTCGGTCGGCGTCCTGCGGACAGACATGGAGGATCGAGTCGCGAAGATTGGATGTCTTGACGTTGCGCGCATGGTCTATGCAGCCCACCTCGGCATGACTGACCGGGCCTACGAATTGGCGGAGCATGCTCACTTGGGTCCGCGAGGCGACGAGACCGACATCATGGGGCCCGACGCCTACGGAACCGGCATGTTGTTTTGGGAGATCATGCCGGAGATCCGGGTTGACCCGCGCTTCGTCAAACTCTGCGCACGGCTTGGGCTCGTTGAGTATTGGCTCACGACGCAGAAATGGCCGGATTGCGCAGATGCGGTCCCGTACGATTTCCGTGCGGCGTGCGAAGCGCACCGCGACTATCCGAGGGACAAGTTCTTCGGATGACAGCGGCGCGAGGATGAGTTGCGCGCCAACCCTTCGCCAGTGTGTTGGCAAAGAGTTGCGCGGCGGCGCGACCTACGGTGAAACGATGCGCCGAATGTCTGTTTTGGGCCAGATGCGGTCATTGGAGTGAGGGTGGGAGACTGGACCCTCGCTTGCGCGAGGGTCGAGCGGACGGCGTCTCCAATCTGCAACTAATTTCCTTCTCCCGCCCATGGCGGGAGAAGGTGGCCGAAGGCCGGATGAGGGTGGGGTGAGCGAGATCGAGCGCGCCCCCTCATCCGTCAGCTTCGCTGCTGCCTTCCCCCCCTCGCGGGGCGAAGGAAATTTCAGCCTCAGTTGCTCTCGCCCGGAACAGGAAACCCACGGCTTCGCAGCAGGGGCGCTTCGCTGGGTTCGTGGCCGGTGAAGCCGACGAAGGCTTGCATCGGCGTGCGCAGGTTGCCGGCGCAGAAGATGTATTCGCAGAAGCGCGCCGCGGTTGCTGGATCGAACGGATTGCCCGTCGAGACGAAGGAATTGTACGCGTCTTCCTCCAACACTTCGGCCCAGAGGTAGCCGTAATAGCCGGCCGAGTAATCGTTGGTGAACACGTGCCCGAAGTGCGGCAGGCGGTGGCGCATGATGATTTCGCGCGGCATGCCGATGGCGGCGAGATCCTGGCGTTCGAACGCGTTGGCGTCGAAGTTCGCCGGGATGTTCGTTTGCAGCGCCAGATCCATCTCCACGATGCCGGAGCCGAGGAACTCGACCGTCTCCCAGCCTTGGTTGAAGGTCGCGGCGCGGCGGATGCGTTCAACGAGCGCGGGCGGGATCGATTGGCCCTGCGCATTGACCGCATAGCGCGTGAGGATCGGATCGGTGGAGAGCCAGTGTTCATACACTTGGCTCGGGAACTCGACGAAATCGCCCGCGACGTTGGTGCCCGAGAGCGTCGGGTACGTCACGGTGGAGAGGAGGCCGTGCATCGAGTGGCCGAACTCGTGGAAGAGCGTCGTCGCATCGTCCCATGAGAGGAGCACGGGCTGGCCGGCCGCGGCGCGGTTGAAGTTGAGGCAATTGTAAACGACGGGCAGCTGCTCATCGCCGTTGGGCAGGCGATACTGATCGCGCCAGGAGCTCATCCAGGCGCCGCTATCCTTCGTGGGGCGCGCGTAGGGATCGAGATAATAGAGGCCGATCATGCGGCCGCCGCGATGGACTTCGTAAGCCGTGACGCCGTCGGCCCAGACAGGAATGTCCGTGCGCGGAACGAAGGTGACGCCCCAGAGGCGTTCGGCGGTGTTGAACATGGCGGCGACCATGTTGTCGAGCTGGAGATAGGGGCGCACCTCGCTCTCGGAGAGATCGTATTCGGCGGCGCGCAGGCGCTCCGCGTAATAGCGCCAATCCCAGGCTTCGAGCGTGGCGCCGGGAACGTCGGCGCGCAGCATTTGCTGGAGGCGCACGCGATCGCGGTTGACCGCTTCGACCGCCGGCGCCCAGACGCGCATCATCAGCTCACGCGCGCGCTGCGGATTTTCGGCCATGCGGTCCGCAGTTTGATAGTGCGCCCAGCTTTCGAAGCCGAGCAGGCGCGCTTTCTCCAGGCGCAGCTGCGAGATTTCGCGGATGAGCGCGTTGTTGTTGTACTGGTTCTGATTGTCCCCGCGCGCGGCCCAGGCGCGGAAGGCGCGCTCGCGCAGATCGCGGCGCGGCGAATAGGTGAGGAAGGGCTCGACGCTCGAACGCTGCAGAGTGATGAGCGAGACGCCGGGGCGATTGAGGCTGTTGCCCGCTTCGCGCGCCGCATCGCGGACGGAATCCGGCAGGCCTTCGAGATCGCGCGCGGTGAGCTCCATCGTCCACGCCGCCGTATCGGCCACCATGTTCTGTTGGAATTGCGCGCCGAGCGTTGAGAGGCGCTCGTCAATCGCGGCAAGGCGCGTGCGGCCCGCTTCGTCGAGCAGCGCGCCGTTGCGCACGAACCCGATGTGAATGCGCTCAAGCAGACGCGCTTGTTCCGGCGTCATGCTCATGGCGGCGCGGTTCTCGTAGACGGCGTGGATGCGCTGGAAGAGCGCCTGGTTGAGCGCGACCGCGCTGTCATGGCGCGCGAGCAGCGGCTCGGCTTCCGTCTGCACGGCGGCGAGCGCTTCGGTGAGGTTTGCCGACGTCATCCCGCTATAGACGCTGCGGATGCGCCCAAGCGTGCGGCCGGAATATTCGAACGCGACGACCGTGTTCTCGAACGTGGGCGGCGCGGGGTTTGCCGTGATGGCGGCGATCTCGGCGTCATGCACGGCGATGCCGTAATTGAGCGCGGGAATGAAATGCGCTTCGCGGATGCGATCGAACGGCGGCGTGGCGTAGGGCGTCGTCCATTCTTCCACCAAGGGATTGTCCGCCGGGCGCGCGATGCCGGAGAGATCGGCGACGGGCGCGGCGTCCGTTTGCGGCGCGACGCTCGCGCAGCCGGCCATGGCCGCGAGAAGAAGAATGGCTGCCGCCGTTTTGATGATGCGCACGGGAACGCTCCCCAAGATTGTGATTTGGCCGGGAAAGTAGCGGGCGGGGAAGCGCGATCAAGGTCCGCCGGTCGCAGCGCGCGGCGGTGAGCAGCGTCAGATGGCCCCAGCCGCGCGGAGGCGCGCGATTTCCGCGTCCGGGAGAGAGAGGAGGCTGCGCAGGACGGAATCCGTATCGGCGCCCAAAGCGGGCGGGGCGATGCGCGGTTCGGGGGGCGTCGCGCTCATGCGGATCGGGTTGGCGACGAGCGTCATCGCCGTTCCGTCCGGGCGCGCCATTTGCTGCGCGGCGCCGCGCGCTTTGACATGCGGATCTGCGAAGACGGCGTCGATATTGTTGATCGGCCCGCACGGCACGCCTGCCTTCTCGAGCAGCGCGATCCAATCGTGCGTGGTGCGCGTTTTGAGAACGGGCTTGAGCGCGGCAACGAGCGCGTCGCGATTGTGCACGCGCGCGGAGGCTTTGGCGAAGCGTTCATCGTCCGCCATCGCGGCGCAGCCGGCGTGGGTGCAGAAGTTCTTGAACTGCCCGTCATTGCCGACGGCGAGGACGAGGAAGCCATCCGCCGTTTCGAACACTTGATAGGGCGCGATGTTGGGGTGCGCGTTGCCCATGCGCGTGGGCGCTTGGCCGCCGACGAAATAGTTCATCGCTTGGTTCGCGAGCATCGCGGCCTGGCTATCGAGCAGCGAGATGTCGATGTGCTGGCCTTCGCCAGTGCGCTCGGCGTGGCGGAGTGCTGCGAGGATCGCGACTGTCGCGTACATGCCGGAGAAGAGATCGGCGACCGCGACGCCCACTTTCATCGGCTCCGCGCCCGGCGCGCCATCGGCTTGGCCGGTGATGCTCATCAAGCCGCCCATGGCTTGAATGAGATAATCGTAGCCGGCGCGCGGCGCGTAGGGCCCGGTTTGGCCGAAGCCCGTGATGGAGCAATAGACGAGCGCGGGATTGAGCGCGGCGATGCTTGCGAAATCGAGCCCGTACTTCTTCAAGCCGCCGAGCTTGAAATTCTCCACCATGATCTGACACGAGGGCGCGAGCGCGCGGACGAGTTCGCCGCCTTCGGGCTTCGTGAAATCGATGGTGACGGAGCGCTTGTTGCGGTTGGCGGAGAGATAATAGGCGGCGTCGCCCTGCTCGCCTTCCGGCGTCTTGAGGAAGGGAGGGCCCCAGTGGCGCGTGTCATCGCCCGCGCCAGGCTTTTCGATCTTGATGACCTCCGCGCCCAGATCGCCGAGGATTTGCGTGGACCACGGCCCCGCGAGCACGCGGGAAAGATCGAGCACGCGGATGCCGTGAAGTGCGCCGGAAGTCATGGCGGCGGACTTGGCCTGATCCCCTTGGTCGCGCAAGAGGCGCCGTTCGTCGCGAACGCCGCAATCGGCGCCGTCGCGCCGCATTGGGGCCTCGGTCCAGCGGCACGGCCCCGCGCGGGAGGAAATCATGCTGCATTTGACTCGGCGCGGCCTTGTGGCCGGCGGCGCGCTTGCGTTGGCACTGCCAAGCTGCGCGAGCGCGCAGACGGAAGAGCTGACGCTAGACGACGTTTTGGCGCGCCATACGCAGGCGCGCGGCGGCGCCGCGGCGCTCGACGCGATCCGCAATACGCGGAACGACGCGACGATTGTCGAGCCGTCTTTCACCGTGCGGGGGACGTACATTGCCAACACGGATGGGCTGATGCGCGTAGACGTGTTCGCGGAAGGCCAGCGCGTCTTTAGCGAGGGCATCGATGCGGAAGGCGCGTGGAGCCGCCAAGGCGGCGATGCGCCTGTCGAGCCGGCCTCGGAGACCGCGCGCGCCGCACTCTATCACGGCGTGGAGTTCAATCTGTTCGGCCTGCACGCATTCCCTGGGCGCGGCCACGCAATCACGCTGGAGGGGCGCGAGGCCATCGACGGGACGAATTACTACGTGTTGAAGATCGTCATGCGCGATGGGTTCGAAACGTATCGCTACATCGATCCCGCTACATGGCTCAGCACACGCAGGCGTGACGTGCGCGCGCTCCACCCGGACGTGGATCCAACGACACGCCTTCTTGAAACGATCGCGAGCGACTGGCGCCCGGTGAACGGCGTCCTCTCGTCTTTCGCCTGGGAGCAGCGCGACGTGGCGCACGATGCGCAGGTGCAAACCGGGACGATCCATTCCCTGGAGTACAACGCCGCCATTCCCGACGCGGCATTTGCGCGGGGCGCGCCGCCCTCGCTATAGGGAGGCGATGACTCTCCGCTCGCGGCTGCGCGATCTCTATTTCGGCCGGGACGCCGAGGCCCTGAAATTTCAAGCCGCGATGACGTGGCTCGATCTGCTTATCATCGGCTTCTTCATCGCCGCGAACTTCATCCGCGAGGAGCCGTGGTTCATCTATGTGGACTACGCGATCGCGGCGTTCCTGGCGATCGACATGGCGGCGAAATATTTCGCGCTCGGCAGCGTGCAGCGCTGGCTCAAATACCCCACGACCTGGGTCGATCTCGTTGTGCTGGCGACATTGCTTGTGCCGGCGTTCTATAATTTCGGCTTCCTGCGCATCCTCAGGCTCTGGTCCCTCGCGCATCGCGAGCGCACCTGGAACGTGCTGGGCGGCGGGCGCTGGGACGACACCTATGTCGAGGATTTGACCAAGGCCATCGTCAATCTCGTCGTGTTCGTATTTCTGGCGTCGGGCTTCGCCTATGCGTTTTTCGGCGGGCCCGGCCACGAGATCGTGACGTTCATCGACGCGGTCTATTTCACGGTCACGTCCCTCACCACGACAGGCTACGGCGACATCACGCTCGATTCCCAAGTCGGGCGTCTCTTCATGATCGCGCTGATGATCACGGGCATCTCGCTCTTCTTCGCCGTGGCGCAGAAAGCGTTCGCCGCGCACAAGCGGCGCATCCATTGCGCGCATTGCAAGCTCGACCGCCACGAGCCGGACGCGCGCTTCTGCCGCGCCTGCGGCGAACGCCTTCCCGAGCAGGAGCGGGACGAGGCGGCCTAGAGCTTCGCCCGGATTTTCGCCCAGGCTTCCTCGAGCGCGTCTCGATGCTTGGGCGCGGCGATGTGGATGAGGGCGTGTGCGCGCGCGATCATATCCATCCCGTCGAGATCGACCGCGCCGTGCTCGGTGACGACGATGGGCGCATCCGCGCGCGAAAGCGTGACCGCGCCGGCCGGAAGACGCGGCACGATGCGGCTGGTTTCATCCTTGCCTTCCGCGTGGAGCGCCACGATGGCGCGCCCGCCGGGCGCCGCGCGCGCGCCGCGCACATAATCGCCGAGCCCGCCGATGCTGGCGATCTGCTGGGCGCCGGCGAACTCCGCATTCACTTGGCCGAATAGATCGACTTCGAGACACGCATTGATCGCGACGAGATTTTCGATGCGGCTGACGACGGAATAGGAATGCGTGTGCTGCACCGGCATGAGCTTCAGGCGCCATTCCTTGCCCATGCGCTCGTAGAGACGCTCCGAGCCGATGACGGCGCCGGTAGTGATCGCGCCCGGCTCATCGGCAATGCCGCCGGCGTCCAAGAGCGGCAGCACTGCATCGCTCACCATGCCGGAGAAGATTTTGAGCCGCTCCTTATCCTTGAGGGCGGAAACGATGGAAGTGGGCAAACGGCCGATGCCCATCTGGATGACGTCATCGTCGCGCACCATCGCGGCAACGCGCTTTGCGATTGCCGCGGCGCCGGCGGCGGGCTTGGGCGTATCCATCGTGGCGAGCGGCTCGTCGATCTCGACGATGGCGTCCGCCGCATTGATCGCCATGCGCGGCGCTTCTTCCGTCGCGGGCATCTGCGCGTTGACGAGCGCGATCGTGTAGTCGGCGCGGCCGATGAGCGTCGGGCCGAAATCGGCGGAGAGCCCAAACGCGCACTTCTTGTTTCCGTCCTGCTTGGAGACGTGAAGGATCGCGACGGACATTTCCCGCGCCATGATGAGATGCGCGACCTGGGAATAGTGCGCGGGCGTAAGGCTTGCGCGGCCTTTCGCGAGTGCATCGCGCAGCTCCGGGATCATCAAAAAGAGATCGAGCCGCGCGCTTTCATGCAGCGACGAATAATCGAACGCGTTCACGCCCGGCAGGAAGACGCCGCAGAAAGTGAGGTCCGCCGCCGTCTGCGGATTCTTTTGCCAGGCCTCGCGCAACGCGAGCGGCTCGGCGCAGCCGCCGGGAATGAAGACGCGCCGCTCTCCTTTCGCGCGCTTGGCGATCTCGATGACTGCTTCGTCCGGCGTGAGGCGCCGCGGCGGCATCAGCGCGGCGCGATGACGAGCGACTGCGTCGCGCGCCCGAATGCGCCCTTCTGATCGGAGAGCGCGCCGAACGCCGTGCCGCGCCCATCGTCGGACACCCAGCCTGTCGCTTCGAGCATCATCCACTCGCCTTCGGGCGGGCGCGCGAAATGGATGGTGAGATCGGCGTTGATGAAGGTCCACTTCTCCCACTCAAGCGCGCCGGACATGCCGTTGCAGAAATCGGCGGTGATCGCGGCGCGGATGATGGGAGAAGTTTCTTCGCCGCCGATGAAGGGGCGGTTCACCTTGAACCAGATGGGCGGTGCGTTCTTATCGCGGAAGCGCCCATCCGCGAGGCGAATGTCGAGGCTGTTTGCGAGGCCGGCTGGCGCGAAGCCATCGAGGCGTTGGCTTTCTTCCGGTTGCTTCCAGCGCTGCGCGGGCGGGCGCACGATGAGCGGCGTATCGACCGCGAGCTTGCGGATGCGCAGCGCCGTCGCGCGCGTCACCTCTTTTCCATCCGCATACAGAGAAAGCTGCGCGAGCTGGATTTGGCGGCCTTCGCGCACGATCTCCGTGCGAATTTCAAGCGGCGCGATCGGCACAGGCCGCATGAGATCGACCGTGAGCCGGGAGAGATGCATCGGCGCCGGCGCGGGCAGGCGATCGGCCCACCAGGCGAGGAGCGCCGTCGGCGCGCCACCGTGCTGGGCGTTCACATCCCACGGGCCGTGGGTGAAACGGCTCGGATGCGCAACGTTCCCGTCGAGCGTGAAGAAGGGTTCGGTGAAATCCCCGGCGTCGGCCATCACCGGGGTATGGGCGCCGGGGGCGGGCGGCGCAAGGGTTGGGAGGCTGACGCTGCGGAGCACTCCCTCCCCCTGGAGGGGGGAGGGGCGGGGAGGGGGTGAGATCGCGAGCGCTCCCGTCGCTATTGGCGGCTGTCGCCGCAACAGCTGCTCACCCCACCCCAAGCCCCTCCCCCTCTAGGGGAGGGGCTTCCAGTTTCGTCCGGATGCGGATCATTCCTCCGGGATAAGCGGCTCCAACGCCGGTTCGGCCATATCCTCCGCCGGAAAGCCGCCGCGCTGGATGGCGAACACCGCTTCTTCCGGCGCCTCGAGCCAATTCATCCATTCGCGGCGCGGCAGGATGAGCGGCATCGCCTTGGCGTGGATTGGGCGCACGACGTCGTTCGCTTCAGTGGTGAGGATCGTGAAGAGGAGATGCTCGCCGCTCACCGGATTCGATTTCGTGCCGCGCGTTCCAGTCCATGGGCGCCAGAGCGCGGCGAAGCAGAAGGCCTCGTCATCCTTCAAGCGAAACCAGCGGCGTTGCTTGGGGGCCGTGTCCGTCCACTCGCAAAACTCGGAGACGGGCACAAGCGCGCGCCATTGCGGGCCAAGCCACGGCTTCCAGTAGGGCGATGTGAGCGAGCGCGCGTTGACGACGGGGCGGGCGCCCGGCTCCACCGGCGGGAAGCCCCAGCGCATATCGACCATCTCGATCTCACCCGCCTTGTTCTTGCGGATGACGGGCGCGATGCGATCGGGGAAGACGTGATAGACGATTTCGCGCGCATCGCTCGCGGCTTCACGCACGGCGTCAAAATTGAAGCTGCCTTGCGGGCCGGGGATGGGGCGCTTCGCGCGGCTCACATGCACCCAGCGCCATTCGCCGTCGATGAAGCGGAGCTTGTATTCGTTGCACATCGGCCCGCGTCAGCGCGCGCTTACTCCCACTCGAGCGCGCCCTTCTTCCATTCGTAGATGAAGCCGACGGTCAGCACGCCCAGGAACGCCATCACCGACCAGAAGCCGAAGACGCCCACATCGTCGAGTGAAAGCACCAGCGGAAAGAGAAACGCGACTTCGAGATCGAAGATGATGAAGAGGATGGAGACGAGATAGAAGCGCACGTCGAATTTCATGCGCGCGTCATCGAAGGCGTTGAAGCCGCACTCGTAGGCGGAATTCTTCTCGGTATCCGGGCTCTTAGGCGCGAGCACCCAGGCGGCCACCATAAAGCCCACGCCCATCGCCGTCGCGATGCCCAGGAAAATGAGGATCGGCAGATATTCGGTGAGAACGAGGCCCATGGGGAGGGCCTATCCCCGCCCGCACATTCGGGCAAGCCGGGCCGCTACTCCGCCGCGATGGCGTGCGCTTCGTCGCAGGCGTCGATCTCGGCCTTGTAGCAGCGGAAGAGCATAGCGCCATCCGGCCCTATGATGCGCACGGCGATGACCCCGGGCGGCGTGAAGCGCAGCGTGTCGACAGCGCGCAGGCGCATCTCCGCGAGCGTCGTTTCACCTTCGGCGAGACGAGCCGTTTCGTCGATGGCGCCGTCCACGTCGATCAACTCAATCCGAAAGCACACGCGAACCTCTCCTTGGTGGGAGGTTCAATGCGCCGCGCAGGCTTCGGGTTCCGGCTGTACGCCGGCTTTTGCTTGAAACGAATGCGGAAAATGCATGGCGCGAGTGACGGGGCTCGAACCCGCGACCTCCGGCGTGACAGGCCGGCGCTCTAACCGACTGAGCTACACCCGCGTAAGCAGGAACGGGGGCAGATAGGCTAAGCCCCTTCCCCGGTCAAGCGAACCCCCGCCGCATGCAGAAGGGCCGCCTTGCCAGTCGATTTTGGGGCGCCCCGACGGGCTTCGACCTGCTAGGAAGGGCTGGTTGGGATTAACCGAGGGAGTAAGGCCGATGCGCGGGATCGCACGGATTCTACTAATTTTGGTCGTCGTTCTGGTTGTAATCGGCGTTGCCGGCTACTTCCTGATGCCGCCGACAGCCAGCCGCACACAAACTTTCACGATCGACCGCCCGCCCGCGGCCGTATTCGCGCGCCTCGCGACCGCGCCGGAGGGCTTCCAGCTCGCCGAAGGCGTCACGCAAACGCGGGTTGTCTCGGCTTCGGACAACACGGTCGTCGCCGATGTCGCGTTCGCGGATGGCTCAACCGGCACCGCGACTTACACCATCGAGCCCGAAGGAAACGGCTCGGAAGTGTCGCTGCGCATCGAACAAGCGCTCGGGCCCAACCCGCTTGATCGCGTGCAGGCGCTGACGGGCGGTGAAGTCGGCCCCGTCGTGGAAGCCGCTTCGACGGCAGTGACGGCCGACCTCAACGAACTCGGCACGTTCAATTTCAGCGGCCTGGCCTATGAGATCGTGCAGGTCGATGCGCGCCCGTTCCTGTTCGTGACGGGTTCTGTTCCGATTGACGCAGAGGCGATACGCGAAGGGGTGGCGCAATCGATGGTGCTCGTGGCCCCAATCCTCGCACGCTATCGCCTGCAGCAAGACGGTCCGCCCATGGCGGTGGAGACCGGATGGACCGAGGGTCCTGACGGCCGTTACTCGTTTGAGGCGGGCGTGCCGTATCGTGGAGAGGCGCCCCGTGTTCTCGTTGGTGTCGCCAACGGCGTGACGCCGGCCGGCACCGCGATCCGCGTGCGCTTCCAAGGGCCGGAAGAGAACGTCATCCCAACCTACGACCAGATGGAATCGATGATCTCCGCGGCGCGGCTGACGCGCGGACGCTCGTTCGAGATCTATCACGACGATCCGGCGCAAGCCGGCGGCTCGGTCGATCGCGAGATCTATTATCTCGTGACGGGAGACGTGACGCGCTTGGCGCAAGTCGCGCCGTCCGCGGCGGTGACCGCGCCTGCGCCCGTTGCGCCAGCCGCGCCCGCCGGCGCGGCTGAAGCCACGCCGCAAGCCACGCCCGCGCCGCCCGCGGCAGGTGAGACGCCGGCTGAAACGCCCGCTCCGATCGAAGAACCGGCGCCGGCGCAATAGGACGAGCTCAAGAACAGAAGAGGCCGCGGGAGTGATCCCGCGGCCTTTTTTGTTGCTGGTCACTTTCCTCCCCCGCGTGCGGGGGAGGTGATCGCGAAGCGATCGGAGGGGGCGATCTCCCCCTCAGTCACGCATTCGCGTGACGGCTCCCCCGTAAACGGGGGAGCAAACCGAATTACCCTCGAACCGGATCGCTCCAGGCTTGCGTTGGCGAGGTTTGCGTCAGCAGCATTTGCAGGCGCGCGTTGGGGCGCAGGATGGTCTCGCCTTCCTCGTCCTTCACGCCGGCGAAGAGATCGCCCGTCGCGGTGTCGATCGCGATGACGGATGTGCCGTTCGGGCAATTGTGCGCCATGCAGCCCACGAACACGAGCGCCTCGACGCCGTTCGACGTGACGATGCGTGAGGGCGTCTGCACATCCATGCTGCGCGAGAAGCGCGCGGCCTGATCTTGCGGCAAGCCGAGCTGCTCGATGGCGAACCGCTCCATGCCGGAAGCGCGCACAAAATCCATGTAATAGACGCCATCCTGGGCGCGCAGCGCGCTGGTGACGGGCGCCACTTGCGGCGGCAGGCTCGCGGCGGGCTGCACCGAAGCCGTCTTCTCCGCGGGCTGCTGCTGCCCGCACGCCGCCAGCGCTGCCGCCAAGGCCGCCGCCAAAACCACGCGCATTCCTGAATCTCCTCTCGATGGCTAGCCAACCGAAGCAAGCGAAGCTTGCGAAGGCTGGTGGGCGGTGACGGGATCGAACCGCCGACCCGCTGCGTGTAAAACAGCCGCTCTACCGCTGAGCTAACCGCCCCTTGGGGCGTCAAATAGCGCGCACGCCCCGGTTTCTCCATGCCGCGCGCGCACTTTGGAGCGATCGATGAACAGACGCGCCTTGTTGAGCGCCGCGGCGGGCGCGTTGGTGAGCGCGTGCGCCAGCGGCGGCGGGAGATCGGAAGCGGAAACGGCGATGGCGCCTGTGGTGCGCGCGGGTTTCACAGGTTCGGTGCTGGTCGCGTGCGGAGCGGGGATCGTCTTCGCGCGCGACTACGGCGTTTCCGATCCTGCGGGGCGCACGCCGTCTTACTGGGTCGCCTCCATTTCAAAGCAATTCACGGCGGCGGCGGCCTTGCGCTTGCGCGAGTTGGGGCGGCTCCGGCTTGAGCAGCCGATCGCGGATTTCTTTCCCGATGCGCCGGAGGAGAAGCGCGCGATCACGCTGATGCAGCTGATGACGCACCGATCCGGGTTGCAGCAAGTCTATGCCGCCGACGGCGTCGCCGATCGCGCCGGCGCCGTGCGTCGCATTCTGGCGGGCGCGCTCGGCGAAGCGCCGGGCGCGCGCTTCCGCTATTCCAACGACAACTACACACTCGTCGCGGCGATCATCGAGATCGTCGCCGGCGAGCCGTTCGAGACGGTCGTGGCGCGCGAGGCCTTTGCGCGGGCGGAATTGCAGCAGGCGGGCTTCTGGCCGCACGCGGGAGGCGATTTCCTGCCGCCGCTTATGGCGCCGATTGAAGAGGCCGAGATCCGCGCCGCGAACTGGGGCTTCCGGGGCGGAACGGGGATGCGGTGCTCCGTGCCCGATCTCCATCGCTGGGTGGCGGCGCTCGATGAAGGCCGCGTGCTCACACCCGAGAGCCTCGCGCTGCTCTACGGTCCGCACGTGCGGGCGGGCGACGGCGTTGGGTTCAACTGGTTTCACTCGCGCGATGCCGCGGGGAGGGCGCTCCTCTGGACGCGCGGGACCGAATCCTACGGGGCGAACGCCATTCTCTATCGCGCGGCCGGCACGCCGCTGATTATCGCTGCGGCCACCCATGCCGGACCCGCCGAGGGGGACGGCTGGTCCCGCCGTGCGCGGGATGTTTTGCTCGCCGCTTATCCAGGGGCGCCATGCGGCTAGAGGGCCGCCTTGCTTCCCAAAGCGGGCGCTTCTAGCTTCCGCGCGCCATGACAACCACACCGGCCGCACCGCCGATCTATCCCCCGCGCGAGGACGATCCCTTCTTCACCGGGCTCTCCAACGAGCTGGCGGACAAAGGCTTCCTAGTCGCGGCCGCGGACGATTTGATCACCTGGGCGCGCACCGGCTCGCTCATGTGGATGACATTCGGGCTCGCTTGCTGCGCGGTCGAGATGATGCAGGCGATGATGCCGCGCTACGATCTGGAGCGTTTCGGGTTTGCGCCGCGCGCCTCGCCCCGGCAGAGCGACGTGATGATTGTGGCGGGCACGCTCACCAACAAAATGGCCCCCGCGCTCCGGAAGGTTTACGACCAGATGCCGAACCCGCGCTACGTGATCTCCATGGGATCGTGCGCGAAC
Source organism: Hyphomonadaceae bacterium (assembly GCA_050246475.1). Taxonomy (GTDB): domain Bacteria; phylum Pseudomonadota; class Alphaproteobacteria; order Caulobacterales; family Aquidulcibacteraceae; genus CADEEL01. The sequence continues at coordinate 91,522 of JBFWVZ010000003.1, forward strand.
GGCGGCGGCTATTATCATTATAGCTACGCCGTGGTGCGCGGGTGCGACCGCGTCGTGCCGGTCGATATCTACATTCCCGGCTGCCCGCCGACAGCAGAGGCGCTGGTGTACGGCGTGCTGCAGCTGCAGCGCAAAATCCGCCGCGAAGGGAGCATTGTTCGGTGAGCGGCGCGATGCGCTTTACGCCGCTCATGGAGGGGCCGGGGCCGCACGAGATCGGCGGCCATATCGTGAGCTCGATGGCCGACGCCGTCACCGGTTACGAAGCATCGTTCGGCGAGTGCACGGTGCGCGCAAAGGCGGCCGACATCGTCACGGTGATGAAATTCCTGCGCGACAACAAGGATTGCCGCTTCGAGACTCTCATCGATATCTGCGGCGTCGATTGGCCGGAGCGGGCTAAGCGCTTCGACGTCGTCTATCATCTGCTCTCGATGCGCCGGAACATCCGCGTGCGTGTGAAGGTGGAGGCGGATGAGCAGACGCCGGTGCCGTCGATCGCATCGGTGTTTCCGTGCGCGGATTGGTTCGAGCGCGAGGCGTTCGATATGTACGGGATCCTCTTCAGCGGGCATCCCGATCTGCGGCGCATCCTCACGGATTACGGCTTCCAGGGTTTCCCGCTGCGCAAGGAATTCCCGCTCACCGGGCATGTCGAGGTGCGCTACGACCCCGAGCAGCGGCGCGTCGTTTACGAGCCGGTGAAGCTGCCGGCCGCCTACCGCAATTTCGATTTCATCAGTCCGTGGGAAGGCATGCAGAGCGTGCTGCCGGGGGATGAAAAGGCGAAGGACGAGTAGTCATGGCTGACGACGCCTCACCGATCGCCCCTGCAGAAGAAAAGCGCACGTTCACGATAAATTTCGGGCCGCAGCATCCGGCGGCGCACGGCGTGTTGCGGCTGGTGCTGGAGCTTGACGGCGAAGTCGTCGAGCGCGTCGATCCGCATATCGGGCTGCTGCATCGCGGCACCGAGAAGCTGATCGAATACAAAACCTATCTGCAGGCGATGCCCTATTTCGACCGGCTCGATTACGTCGCGCCAATGAACCAGGAGCATGCGTTCTGCCTGGCGATCGAAAAGCTCGCCGGCATCGAGGTGCCGCGCCGCGCGCAGATTATCCGCGTGTTGTTCTGCGAGATCGGGCGCCTCCTCTCGCACATCATGAACGTCACGACCCAGGCGTTGGATGTGGGCGCGCTCACGCCGCCGGTGTGGGGCTTTGAGCAGCGCGAAAAGCTCATGGTGTTTTACGAGCGCGCGTCGGGCTCACGCATGCACGCGTGCTATTTCCGTCCCGGCGGCGTCCATCAGGACATTACCCCTCAGCTCATCGACGACATCGAGATCTTTTGCCGCGATTTCCCGAAGGCTATTCGCGAAATCGAGACGCTCATCACCGACAACCGCATCTTCAAGCAGCGCAATGTGAACATCGGCGTCGTCAGCGCGCAGGACGCGCTCGATTGGGGATTCTCGGGCGTGATGGTGCGCGGCTCGGGCATGGCGTGGGATCTCCGCCGCGCGCAGCCCTACGAGATTTACTCGGAACTCGATTTCAGGATTCCGGTCGGCAAGAACGGCGATTGCTACGATCGCTACCTCGTCCGCATGGAGGAGATGTACGAGTCGACGAAGATCATGCAGCAATGCGTCGATCTCTTGCGCAAGACGCCGGGACCGGTGCTGCCGGAAAACTCGAAGGTCGCGCCGCCGCGCCGCGCGCAGATGAAGGAGTCGATGGAGGCGCTCATCCATCACTTCAAGCTCTACACGGAAGGCTTCCACTTGGGCCCCGGCGAAGCCTACGCCGCTGTTGAAGCGCCGAAGGGCGAGTTCGGCGTCTACCTCATCGCGGACGGCACGAACCGCCCGTACCGCTGCAAAATCCGCGCGCCAGGGTTTCCGCATTTGCAGGCGATGGATTATCTCTGCAAAGGCCACATGCTGGCGGACGTGAGCGCCATTCTTGGCTCGCTCGACATCGTGTTCGGGGAGATCGACCGTTGAAGCGCGCGCCGATCGATTGCCCGCGCCACGGCGCCAAGCAGCGCCGCGCCTTCGTGTGCATACACGCGCTTTCCACGCTGCACGACCGTGCGCCGCGCGGCTTTCAATGGGGTCGCGACAGCGAGGGCGAGTACGCGGCATGGTGTGATGCTTGCTCGCTCCAATCGATCGAGGAGCGCAACCGGCTGGCGCCTGCGCTGGTGCGGCCGCTTTGCCTGCATTGCTTTGCCGATATTGGGCGCATCAACGGCATCAAGTGGCCGGACGATCCCTGATGGCGCGCTAAGCCGATGATGCTCTGGATCGAAGGCCTCGTTGCACTCATCGTGATGCTGGCCTTCTTCGTGTCCTCGTTCTTTCTGTTCAACGCCGAGCAGGTCGCCCATCATCCGGGGCGCGTGCGGGCGGGCGCGGCCATCCAGGGGCTCATCATCGGCCTCATTCTCGGCTTCGTGATCGTGCCGCTCAGGATGACGATGATGAGTTCCGCGATGGACGGGCCGCCCAATCCTTATGCGTCCCTTTCCATCCTGCCGGCCTTCATTCTGTTGATTCTGGTGCGCCGGGGTGCGCTCTTGAGGGCGCCCGTCATCAAGACCTATTTGCGCGCCTATCGCCGCGCGATGCTCAACCGGACGCGCGACGAGGCGTTGAAGCAGATCGCCAAGCTCGACGAGATCGAGGGGCGATCCGCCAGCGGCGAGGAGCGGGGCAAATCGCCAGTCGAAATTTCCGGCGGAGCGCCCTAAGAGAGCCCCATGAGCGCCCGCCGCCTTGCCGAAGTGCAGCCCGAGAGCTTTGCGTTCCGCCCGGAGAACCTGCCGGAGGTGGAGCGTCAGCTTGCCAAGTTCCCGCCGGAGCGGAAGGCTTCCGCCGTCATCCCGCTCTTGTGGATCGTGCAGAAGCAGGAAGGCTGGGTGAGCGAGCCCGCGATCCGCGCGGTGGCGGAGAAACTCGGGATGCCGCGCATCCGCGTGCTGGAGGTCGTGACGTTCTACACGATGTTCCATCTGGAGCCGCGCGGGCGCCATCATCTGCAGGTCTGCGGGACGACGCCGTGCATGCTGCGCGGCGCGGAGGATTTGAAAGCGGTCTGCAAGAAGCGGATCGGCGAGAAATTCGCGCTCTCGCGCGACGGCAAGTTTTCCTGGGAAGAGGTCGAATGCATGGGGGCGTGTGTGAATGCGCCCATCGTCGCGGTTGACGATTATTACTACGAGGATCTTTCGCCGGACGACCTGAACGCGCTGATGGATAAGCTCGCCGCCGACGAGGCGATCGCGCCGGGCTCCGCGCTCGGGCGCCAGACTTCGGCGCCCGAAGCGGGCGCGAAGACTCTGACGGACGCCGCGCTCTATGACGGTTCGCTCGCGCGGCCCGTGACGTTGCCGAACAAGCCGGCGCCCGCCGAATGAGCGAGCCGCAATCGCCTCTCGGGCCTGAGACGCCGCCGCCGCCCGCGCAACAGGGCGAAGTTGAAGCGTCCCTCTACGCGAAGCGGCGTTTGCCCTTCGAGGAGCGCGGCGCGCGCGCGAACACACGCCATCCTGGGTTGACGGCGGCGGCCGCACTCTACGGCGTTGCGATGCTCGTCGCGTTTGGCGTCGCGGGCTACATGGCCGTGGTGCAGCGCCATGAGTTCGTGTCCGTGCCGGTGCTTGCGTCGATCGCGATCGGAATCTGGTTCGCGATCCGCATGACGATGATGCTGAGGCCGCAAAAGCCGAGGGAAGACTAAGAATGCTCGCCGACAAGGATCGCATCTTCCTCAATCTCTACGGCGCGCACGATTGGCGCCTCGACGCCGCGAAAGAGCGCGGCGCGTGGAACGCGACGGCCGACATGATCTCGTGCGGGCGCGATTGGATCATTCAGCAAGTGAAGGATTCAGGTCTGCGCGGACGCGGCGGCGCGGGCTTTCCGACGGGGCTCAAGTGGAGCTTCATGCCGAAGGAAGTGAAGGACCGGCCGCACTACCTCGTCGTCAACGCGGATGAATCCGAGCCGGGCACCTGCAAAGATCGCGACATGATGCGCCACGATCCGCATCTGCTGATCGAAGGCTGCCTCATCGCTTCCTTCGCGATGCAGGCGCACGCTTGCTACATCTATATGCGCGGCGAATACGTCTATGAGCGCGAAGTGCTCGAAGCTGCGATCAAGGAAGCTTACGAAGCCAAGCTCATCGGCAAGAACAACATCCATGGTTGGGATTTCGATCTTTACGTGAGCCACGGCGCGGGCGCGTATATCTGCGGAGAAGAAACGGCGCTGCTCGAAAGCCTTGAAGGCAAAAAGGGCCAGCCGCGTCTGAAGCCGCCGTTCCCCGCGAATGCGGGGCTCTATGGCTGCCCGACGACGGTGAACAATGTTGAATCGATCGCCGTGGTGCCGACGATCCTGCGGCGCGGCGCGAAATGGTTTGCGGGTATCGGGCGCGCCAACAACACCGGCACGAAAGTCTTCTGCATCTCGGGCCATGTGAACCAGCCCTGCAATGTCGAAGAGGCGATGAGCATTCCGCTGAAGCAACTCATCGAGGAGCACGCGGGCGGCGTGCGCGGCGGCTGGGGCAATCTGAAAGCCGTGATCCCCGGCGGCTCGTCGGTGCGGATGATCACCGCCGAAGAATCCGAAGACATGCTGATGGATTTCGATGCGCTGATGGCCGCGCCGCATCGCTCGGGCTTGGGCACGGCGGCCGTCATCGTGATGGATCAATCGACGGATGTGGTGCGCGCCATCGCGCGCATCGCTTATTTCTACAAGCACGAAAGCTGCGGCCAGTGCACGCCGTGCCGTGAAGGCACGGGCTGGATGTGGCGCGTGCTCGAGCGGATGGCGAAGGGCGAAGCCGAGCACAAAGAGATCGACTTGCTGCTCGATGTCGCGGGGCAGGTGGAAGGCCACACGATCTGCGCGCTCGGGGACGCGGCCGCGTGGCCGGTGCAGGGCCTCATCCGCTGCTTCCGCCACGAGATCGAGCAACGCATCGACCGCTACCGCAGCGCGCGCGGCGCGCACGCCGTGCTGACGCCGGCGGCTTGAGATGAAGCACTTCCTCCTCTTCTACGATTATGCGCCCGATTACATGGAGCGCCGGGGCCCCCATCGCGGGGCGCACTTCGCGCATGCTGCGCCGGCGTTGGAGCGGGGCGAGATGTTCCTGGCCGGCGCCTGCACGGATGAGGGGCCGCCCATCGGCGTGCTCGTGTTCAAATGCGAGGATCGCGCGACCGTCGAAGCCTTCGCGAAAGCCGATCCCTACGTGCTGAACGGGGTCGCCACCGGGTGGCGCGTGCGGGAGTGGACGACCGTGGCGGGGCGCGATGCGCTCACAAAGGTCTGACCCAAGGGAAAACCGCCTCTGGCGCGGCCCTTCGCCCCTTGGCCAGCGGATCAAACTCGGACATTGATGCGCCCGCGCCGCGCCCCGGCGCGGAGCCGATTTCGCCCTCATGCAGACGCCGGTCATCGTGATCAATCTGGAGCGGAGCGCGGACCGGCGCGCCCAGGCGGACGCCGCCTATCGGGCCATTGGAATCAATCCGGTTTTCCACAAAGCGACCGATGGGCGGGCGGCCGATCTCACCCAGCATCCGGCTTACGGCCGCGCCGCGCGGGTCGCTGCCTACGGGGAGGATATGCGCTCAACCGAGATCGCCTGTTTTCTCTCCCACGTGAGCGCTTTGAAGCATTGCCTCGAAGCAGGCTATGAGCGCGCCGTGATCGCCGAAGACGACGTCCATCCGACAGAGAATTTCGCCCCGGCGCTGGCGGCGCTGGAGCGCGCGCCCGCGTCGTTCGAGTTCGTCCGCTTGATCGGCACACGGCCGCGCCGCTCGCTGCCCGTCGCGCCGCTGACGAGCGAGGTCGAGATCGTGTGGCCCACGCACGGCATGGCCGGCGCGCAGGGCTATTTCGTCACCCGCCCGGCGATGGAGAAGATCGTGCGCGCGGGCGACACGATCGTGCTGCCGTTCGACATGATGCTCGATCGCTACTGGCGCCTGGGCCTGACGATCTTTGCGCTGAAGCCGTTCGTCGTGCGCGATGCGGAGGCCGCTTCCGACATCGGCGTGCGCCCGGACGCGTGGACGCACCGCCCGCGGCCTTGGCTGCGCGCGAAGCTGCGCGCGCGCAAGATCGGGGAGCGTGTGGCGCGCAGCATCGCTAACATGGATCGCCGGGCGCGCTTGCCGCGCTGGCGCGCGGAATTGATGGAAAGCGCCTCGTGACGAAGATCATCATCGACGGCCAAGAGATCGACGTTCCGCCGGATTACACGCTCTTGCAGGCGTGCGAGGCGGCGGGCGCGGAGATTCCGCGCTTCTGCTATCACGAGCGGCTTTCGATCGCCGGCAATTGCCGGATGTGCCTCGTTGAAGTGAAGGGCGCGCCTAAGCCCATCGCATCTTGCGCGCAGCAGGTGAAGGATCAGCGCCCCGCGAAGGATGACGCGCTGCCGATGGTCTTCACCGGCTCGCCGATGGTGAAGAAAGCGCGCCACGGCGTGATGGAATTCCTGCTCATCAACCACCCGCTCGATTGCCCGATCTGCGATCAGGGCGGCGAGTGCGATCTGCAGGATCAATCGATGGCGTATGGGCGGGGCGGCTCGCGCTTTGCGGAGAATAAGCGCGCCGTCGAAGAGAAATTCATGGGGCCGCTCGTCAAGACGGTGATGACGCGCTGCATCCAGTGCACGCGCTGCGTCCGCTTCGTGACGGAGGTGGCGGGCGTGCCGGAAATCGGCGCGACGGGCCGCGGCGAGGACATGGAGATCACGACGTACCTGGAGGCATCGCTTTCGAGCGAGCTTTCGGCGAATGTGATCGATCTCTGCCCGGTGGGGGCGCTCACCTCGAAGCCTTACGCGTTCAATGCGCGGCCTTGGGAGCTGAAGAAGACCGAGAGCGTCGATGTGATGGATGCGCTTGGCAGCGCCATCCGCGTCGATGCGCGCGGGGAGGAAGTGCTGCGCGTGCTGCCGCGCGTGAATGACGAGATCAACGAGGAGTGGATTTCGGATAAGACGCGCTACGCCGAGGACGGCTTGAAGCGCCAGCGGCTCGACAGGCCCTACATTCGCGAGAACGGCAAGCTGCGCGCGGCCTCTTGGGATGAGGCGTTGAACGCGGCGGCGCGCGCGCTTTCGGGCGATCCGAAGAAGATTGGCGCGATCGCGGGCGATCTCGCGTGCGCGGAGAGCATGAAGGCGGCGCTCGATCTTTTCCGCGCGCTTGGCTCGGCGAATACCGATTGCAATTGGGACGGCGCGAAGTTTGGCGCGGCGCGCCAGAGCTATCTCTTCAACTCGACGCTCATGGGCGTCGATGAGGCCGATGCGATCCTATTGGTTGGGACCAATCCGCGGCTTGAAGCGCCGGTGCTCAATGCGCGTATCCGCAAGGCGTGGCTCGCGAACGACGCGAAGATCGCGGTGATCGGCGAGCGCGCGGAGCTCACTTATCCGTACGAGTATATCGGCGCGGGCGCGCAATCGTTTGGGCAACTCGGCAAGTTCGCCGATGTACTGAGGGATGCGAAGCGGCCGATGGTCATCGCCGGCGCGGCGGTCTTTGCGCGGAGCGACGGCGGCGCCATTGCGCGCGCGCTTGGGAAACTTGGCCTCGCGCGCGAGGGCTGGAACGGCTTCAACGTGCTGCACACTGGCGCCGCGCGCGTGGGCGGGCTCGATCTCGGATTCGTTCCCGGCCAAAGCGGGCTCGATGCGCGCGCGATGCTGGACGGCGGCGTGGAGACGCTCGTCGCGCTCGGCGTCGATGAGGTGGAGCTGCCGGCGCGCGGCACGGTGATCTATATCGGCACGCACGGCGATCGCGGGGCGCATCGCGCCGACATCATCCTGCCGGGTGCGGCCTACACGGAAAAGAACGCGACGTGGGTCAACACCGAAGGCCGTGTGCAATACGGGCGGCGCGCGACCTTCCCGAAGGGCGATGCGCGCGAAGATTGGGCGATCCTGCGCGCGCTTTCGGCGCGCGTGGGCAAGACGCTGCCTTATGACGATCTCGCGGCGCTGCGCGCCAAGATGATCGCGGATCATCCGACGTTCGGGCATGTCGATTACGCGCCGGGCGCGGGCGAAGCGTTCGATTTCGCGACGCTCGGCGCCGAGGGCGCGCTGGACGCTGCGCCCTTCGCGTCGCCGATCAAGGATTTCTACCTCACCAACCCCATCGCGCGTGCGAGCGTGACGATGGCGGAGTGCTCTCGCCTCGCGCATGAGCGCGCCGCGGCGAAAGTGGCGGCGGAGTAGGAGATGCACATCGCCGAACTCAACATTGCGCGCCTCAAGCATCCGATGGACGATCCGCGGACGGCGGACTTCGCGAACAACCTCGACCTCATCAACGAGCTCGCGGAGCGTACGCCGGGCTTCGTATGGCGCCTGAAGGACGAGGCGGGAAACGCGACGAGTTTCCGGATCAGCGACGATCCGTTGATGATTGCCAACCTCTCGGTGTGGGAGTCGGCGGAGGCGCTCGAGCATTTCGTGTTCAACACGCTCCACCGTCGCTTCTATGCGCGGCGGGAGGAGTGGTTCGAAGTGATGCAGGAGGGGTACTTCGTCATGTGGCGCATCGAGCGGGGCGAAATGCCTACGCTTGAGGAGGCTATGGCACGCCTCGCCAAGCTGCGGGCCGAAGGCGCGAGCGAAGAGGCGTTCGATTGGGAGCACCTGATCGGGCCCGAGCGGCTCAAAGCACAGCGTTGTGCGGCGAGGGCGGCATGAGATCGTTCAAGCTCCTCCAGGCCATCGCGCTTGTCTGGCTCGCGTTCGCGGGCGTGAGCTTTGCGCAAAGCGGCGTTCGCGGCGAGCCGGAAGCAGTCGCCGCGGCGATGCGCATCCTCGATCAGGCGGGCGGCGCGGCGGCATGGCGCTCACGTACGTTTGCGGTCGAAGAGCGCGGCTTCCTGCGCACGGGCGAGACGGCCGATCTGCGCATCACGCGCGACCTCACGCGCGGCGCGCGCGTGCTTGAGCGTCGGACGCCGGGCGTTCACTTCATCGAGTGGCTCTCGCCGGAAGAGGGCTGGTCCGCGCGCAACGGCGTGTTGACGCCGATGAGCGCGCAGGAATTGGCGATTGAATTGCAGGGCCTGCGCCAGGAGCCCTACGCGATCTATCACCGCCTCGCGAACAACGACGCAGACCTTCGCGTCGAGCTAAGGGACAACAATTCAGCGCTCTATGTTTACGACCGCGGCGAGCGGCTGCTCTGCTGGTTCCTGATCTGGCCGAACGGCGTGATGCACGCGTGGGGCAATTTCTACGACGGCGCGATCAACCAACATTATTACGGGCCGACGGCGGATATGGGCGATGCGAACCTGCCGCGCTGGGGCGTGGCGCTTAACGGCGCCTTTCGCTTCGAATATGTGCGCGCGCGGATGAGCAACGAGCCGCTGGCGGAGCCGGAGGCGGGCGAGGGCAACGGGTGAATTCGCTCATTGAAACCAACGGCCCCTTGTGGGGCTTCTGGCTCGGAGTCGGGCAGATCCTCGCCATCATGGTGATGCTGCTGCTGACGCTCGCCTTCATTCTGCTGTTCGATCGCAAGGTCTGGGCGGCGGTGATGATGCGGAAGGGGCCGAACGTTGTCGGGCCGTTCGGCTTGCTGCAGAGCTTCGCGGACTTTCTGAAGTTCGTGCTCAAGGAAATCGTCATACCTGCGGGCGCGAACAAGACGGTGTTTATCCTCGCGCCGCTCATCACGTTCGTGCTGGCGTTCGCGGCGTGGGCCGTCGTGCCGATCGGGCCGGGCTGGGTGATCGCCGATTTGAATGTCGGCATTCTCTACATCTTCGCGATCTCATCGCTCGGCGTTTACGGCATCATCATGGGCGGATGGGCGTCGAACTCGAAGTATCCCTTCCTGGGCGGATTGCGCAGCGCCGCGCAGATGGTGAGCTACGAGGTCTCGATCGGCTTCGTCATCATCACGGTGCTGCTTCTCGTCGGCTCAATGAATCTCTCCGACATCGTGAACAATCAAAGCGCGGGCATCTGGGCCTGGCACGCCTTCGCGTGGCCGACGATCTTCGTGATGTTCCCGATGTTCGTGATCTTCTTTGTCTCGGCGCTCGCGGAAACGAACCGCCCGCCCTTCGATCTGCCGGAGGCGGAGTCGGAACTCGTGGCGGGCTATCAAGTCGAGTATTCCTCGACGCCCTACCTCCTCTTCATGATCGGGGAATACCTCTCGATCGTGCTCATGTGCGCGCTGATGAGCATCCTGTTCCTCGGGGGATGGCATCTGCCGTGGGGGCCGGTGGAGAATTCGTTCCTCGGCTTCCTCGTTCTCTACGCCAAGATCTGGTTCTGCTTCTTCCTCTTCGCGATGGTGAAGGCGATCGTCCCGCGCTACCGCTACGACCAGCTCATGCGCCTGGGGTGGAAAATCTTCCTGCCGACATCGCTCATCGCGGTCGCTGCGATTGCCGGTTGGGTTGCGTACGGGCGGCCCCAAATAGGGTTCGGAGGCTAAGAGATGAGCCGCATCCTCCAATCCATCCGGGGCGCGATGCTTCTGGACTTCGCCGGCGCCTTCATGCTCGGCATGCGGTATTTCTTCCGCCGCAAGATCACGATCAATTACCCGTTTGAGAAAGGGCCGCTTTCACCGCGCTTCCGCGGCGAACATGCGCTCAGGCGCTACGCCAACGGTGAAGAACGCTGCATCGCCTGCAAGCTCTGCGAAGCGATCTGCCCGGCGCAGGCGATCACGATCGAAGCGGAGCCGCGCGCGGACGGAAGCCGGCGCACCACGCGCTACGACATCGACATGGTGAAGTGCATCTATTGCGGCTTCTGCCAGGAAGCGTGCCCGGTGGACGCCATCGTCGAAGGGCCGAACTTCGAGTTCGCGACAGAAACGCGCGAAGAGCTTTATTACGACAAAGAGCGCCTCCTCGCGAACGGGGACCGCTGGGAGCGCGAGATCGCGAAGAATCTGGAGTTGGACGCGCCCTATCGTTAGAAGGCGGCGCGCATTGATTTCTCCCCCGCTCGCGGGGGAGGAAAGAGGGGTGTGTAAGGAATGCTGGCGGCGATCGCCTTCTATGTGCTCGCGGCGGTGGCTGTGATCTCCGCGTTCGCGGTGATCTCGGCGCGCAATCCCGTGCACTCCGTGCTCTTCCTGATCCTGACCTTCTTCACGGCGGCGGGGCTCTTCGTGCTGATGGGCGCGGAGTTTCTCGCGATGCTGCTCGTCGTCGTTTATGTGGGCGCGGTCGCGGTGCTCTTCCTCTTCGTCGTGATGATGCTCGATGTGGATTTCGTCGAGTTGCGGCAGGGCTTCCTCAATTATCTTCCCATCGGCGCGCTCGTCGCGGTGGCGTTGTTCGCCGAGCTTGGCTTGGTCGCCAGCGCGGCGAACCAGGCGGCGGCGGGGCGCGCGGCGCTGCCGCTCAATCAGCAGAGCGAAGTGACCAACGCGGAAGCCATCGGGCGCGTGCTCTACACGGACTATCTGTTGCTCTTCCAGCTCGCGGGGCTTGTGCTCTTCGTGGCGATGGTGGGCGCGATCGTGCTCACGCTGCGGGAGCGGCCGGGCGTCAAGAAGCAGGATATCGCCGCGCAGGTCGCGCGCCGGCGCTCGCAGGGCGTTGAGCTCAAAGACGTGCGGCCCGGGCAGGGGATCACCTGATGGAGATCGGCCTCGCGCATTACCTCTTCGTCGCCGCCGCGCTCTTCACGATCGGCGTCTTCGGCATCTTCGTGAACCGCAAGAACGTCATCATCATCCTGATGTCGATCGAGCTTGTGCTGCTCTCGGTGAACATCAATCTCGTCGCGTTCTCTGCGTTCCTGAACGACATCTCGGGGCAGATTTTCGCGCTCATCGTGTTGACGGTGGCGGCGGCCGAAGCCGCCGTGGGCCTGGCCATCCTCGTCACCTATTTCCGCAACCGCGGCTCCATCGCGGTTGAGGACATCAATCTCATGAAGGGCTGAGGATGATCGAGCAGACCATCGTCCTCGCGCCGCTCCTCGCCGCCGCGATCGCGGGCGTCGGCCAGCGCTTCCTGGGCGACAGGCTCGCCATGTGGCTGACGACGGGCGTGCTGGGCCTCGCCTGCGCGCTCTCAATCTACACGTTCGCGAATTTCACATGGGGCGGCGCGGAAGCGCGCGTCATCGAGCTTTACCGCTTCATCGACGTGGCGGGCTTCACCTCGACATGGTCGATCCGGATCGACGCGCTTTCGTGCGTCATGCTCGTGGTGGTGACGGTCGTCTCCTTCCTCGTGCACCTCTACTCGATCGGGTACATGGCGGAGGATCCGCACCGCGCGCGCTTCTTCTCCTATTTGAGCTTCTTCACGTTCGCGATGCTCGCACTCGTGACGTCGAACGATCTGGTGCAGATGTTCTTCGGGTGGGAGGGCGTGGGCGTCGCCTCCTACCTGCTCATCGGCTTCTGGTATCAGAACAAGGCGCCCAACGACGCGGCGATCAAGGCGTTCGTGGTCAACCGCGTCGGCGATTTCGGGTTCGCGCTTGGGATCATGGCGGCGTTTTTCTGCTACGGCTCTATCGAGTTCGACGCGATTTTCCACGCGGCGGAAGAGCATCCGGACCTGATGCTCGGCATCGGGGCTTTGCAAGTGCGCGCCGTCGAGGCCGTGGCCGTGCTTCTCTTCATCGGCGCGATGGGCAAGAGCGCGCAATTCTTCCTGCACACCTGGCTGCCGGACGCGATGGAGGGCCCCACGCCCGTCTCCGCGCTCATCCACGCCGCGACCATGGTGACGGCGGGCGTCTTCATGGTGTGCCGCGCTTCGGAGCTTTACGAATTGGCGCCCATCGCGGCTGGGTTCGTGACGATCATCGGCGCGACGACGGCGATTTTCGCCGCGACCGTGGGGCTCGCGCAGAACGACATCAAGCGCGTGATCGCCTACTCAACGTGTTCGCAGCTTGGCTACATGTTCTTCGCGGCGGGCGTTGGGGCCTACAACGTCGCGATGTTCCACCTCTTCACGCACGCCTTCTTCAAGGCGCTGCTGTTTTTGGGCGCGGGCTCCGTCATCCACGGCCTGCATCACGAGCAGGACATGCGCGTGATGGGCGGCGTGCGGAAACCAATGACGATCACCTGGGCGATGATGCTGATCGGGACGCTGGCGCTCATTGGCTTCGGCATTCCGGGCTTTTTCGGGCTCGCGGGCTTCTATTCGAAGGACGCGGCGATCGAGGCGGCGTTCGGCGCGATCGAGGCTGGGCGCACGGGCGCGGAATATGCGTTCTGGATCGGCGTGGGGGCCGCGCTGCTGACGAGCTTCTATTCGTGGCGGCTCATGTTCATGACGTTCGAAGGAACGTATCGCGGCGCGGCGCATGCTCATGACGATCATGCCGTCGATCACGCGCACGCCGCGCACGACGATCATCACCACGCGCCGGCGCCCGCCGGTGGGGCCGCGCCCGCGCATGAATCGCCGATGGTGATGCTCATTCCGCTCTTCGTGCTGGCGTTCGGCGCGATCTTCGCGGGCTGGATGTTCTATCCGTATTTCATCGGCGATCTCTCGGGCCAATTCTGGCGCGATGTGATCCACGTTCCGCACGGCGGGCATCACGATTATCCAGCGTGGGTGATCTGGGCGCCGCTGACCGTGACCGTCACCGGGTTCTTGTTCGCCGTCTTCTTCTATCTTTGGAACCAGGGCTTGGGCGCGCGCATCGCCGCCGCGGGCGGGCCGCTTCACGCCTTCCTCTACAACAAGTGGTTCTTCGACGAGATTTACGACTTCATCTTCGTCAAGGGCGGCCGCGCGCTTGGGAACTTCCTCTGGCGTTGGGGCGATCAGAAGACGATCGACGGCCTCGGGCCCGACGGCGTTTCCGCTTCGACACGCTTCGCCTCGCGCCAGATGCGCAAGGTGCAGACGGGCCTCGTCTATCACTACAGCTTCATCATGCTCATCGCGGCGGTGGCGTTTGGGGCTTACGCGCTCTGGGCGGGCGGCGGCGCGCAGCTTGACGGCGCCGGAGGCGCGCGATGAGCGCCGTGCCGTGGCTTACGATCATCACGTTCCTGCCGGCGGCGGGGGCGCTGCTCATCCTCTTGGCGCGCGCGGCGAACCCGGGAGACAACCCGGGCCTTGACCGTGGCGTGCGCGTCATCACGCTCATCATCACGCTGGCGACGTTCGCGCTCAATCTCGCGGCGCTTTCGCAATTCAGTTTCGCGAACCCTGACTTCCAGCTTGTCGAGCGGATCCCATGGGCGCTGGGTGTTGAGTATCATCTGGGCGTCGATGGCTTGGGCATGGCGCTCATCCTGCTGACGACGTTCCTGATGCCGCTCTGCATTCTGGCGAGCGAGAGCATCGAGAAACAGGTCGCCAGCTACATGGTGCTCTTCCTGCTTTTGGAGACGCTGATGATCGGCGTCTTCTGCGCGCTCGATCTCGCGCTCTTCTACATCTTCTTCGAGGGCGGCCTCATCCCGATGTTCATTCTCATCGGCGTGTGGGGCGGGCAGCGGCGCGTCTATGCCGCGTTCAAATTCTTCCTCTACACGCTCTTGGGCTCGATCCTGATGCTCGTCGCCATCATCGTGATGGCGCTCGAGGCCGGCACGACGAGCATCCCCGCGCTCATGGAGCATGAGTTCGCGGCGAGTTTGCAGACGTGGCTGTGGCTCGCGTTCTTCGCGTCCTTCGCGGTCAAGCTGCCGATGTGGCCGGTGCATACGTGGCTGCCGGACGCGCACGTCGAGGCGCCGACAGCCGGCTCGGTCGTGCTGGCGGCGATCCTCTTGAAGATGGGCGGGTACGGCTTCCTGCGTTTCTCGCTGCCGATGTTCCCGGATGCGTCCGCGCTCTTCACGCCGATGATGATGACGCTCTCGGTGATCGCCATCATCTATACCTCGCTCGTCGCGTGGCGGCAGACGGATATGAAGAAGCTCATCGCGTACTCTTCAGTCGCGCACATGGGCTTCGTGACGCTCGGCATTTTCTCCGGCAACGAGCAGGGCGTGCAGGGCGCGATCTTCCAGATGATTTCGCACGGCGTCATTTCCGGCGCGCTCTTCCTGTGCGTGGGCGTGATCTACGACCGGATGCACACGCGCGAGATCAGTTTCTATGGCGGGCTGGTGCACCGCATGCCTGTTTATGCGGCGGTGTTCATGCTGTTCACGCTCGGCAATGTCGGCTTGCCCGGCCTTTCCGGGTTCCCGGGTGAACTGCTCACCCTTGTTGGCGGCTTTCAATACAGCATCTGGTTTGCCGCGCTCGCCACGATCGGCGTCATCCTTGCGCCGGTGTACGGCCTCTCGCTCTATCGCCGCGTCGCGTTCGGCAAGCTGGAGAACCCGAAGCTCGAAGGCATCATGGATCTCAACACGCGCGAATGGGCGACGTTCGCGCCGCTGGTGATCGCCATTCTGGTGCTGGGCCTTGCGCCCATGCTCGCACTCAATTTCACGGCGGCGAGCGCTGAGGGGATCGTCGCGGCCTACCGCGCGGCCATCGGAGCGGCGAGCCCATGAACGCGCAGACGAGCGACCTTCTCTACAGCCTCTCCTGGATCCAGCCGGAACTCTGGGTGGCGGGCTTCGCGCTCGCGGGCGCCATCATCGGCGCCTATGGGAAGGATAAGAGTGCGGGCTTCCTCTCGTGGACGGGCGCGCTCGTGCTTATCGTCGCGGGCGCGCTGGCGATCCGCTTCCAGCCGGCGACCGCGCAAGAGGTGTTCGGCGGCTCGATGACGATCGATCACTTCGCGGGCTTCGTGAAGGCGGTGATCGCGTTCTCGGCTGCGGCTACGCTCATCCTCGGCGCCGATCATTTCAAGCGCACGAACGACCAGCGCTTCGAGTTCCCGGTGATGACGGCGCTGGCCGTCACGGGCATGTTCGTGATGGTTTCGGCCAACGATCTCATCACGCTTTATATCGGCCTCGAGCTGATGAGCCTCTCGTCCTACGTGCTGGCCGCGTGGCGGCGCGACGAGGCGCGCAGCTCCGAGGCGGGGCTCAAGTACTTTGTGCTGGGTTCGATCTCCTCGGGGCTCATTCTTTTCGGCGCGTCCTACATCTACGGGTTCACCGGCTCGGTGCGGTTCGATGAGATCGCGGCGGCGCTCTCCGGCGGCGGTTTCGGGCTGCTCTTCGGCCTCGTGCTGCTGCTTTGCGGTTTGGCGTTCAAAGTTTCGGCCGCGCCGTTCCATATGTGGACGCCCGACGTGTACGAGGGCGCGCCGACGCCGGTGACGGCGCTCTTCGCCGCCGCGCCCAAGATGGCGGCGCTCGCGCTCATCGCCCGCGTGCTCTACGACCCGTTCGCCGCGATGGCGGACCAATGGCAGCAGGTGATCGTTGCGCTCTCGGCGCTGTCGATGGTGATCGGCTCCGTCGCTGCGCTGATGCAGACGAACCTCAAGCGGCTGATGGCCTATTCCTCGATCGCCAACATGGGCTTTGCGCTCATGCCGCTATCCGCCGGCACGGCCGACGGCGTCTCCGCGGCGCTCATCTACATGGCGATCTATCTGCCGACGACGATCGGCGTCTTCGCGCTTATCCTTGCGATGCGGCGTGACGGCGAAGCGGTCGAGGGCATCGACGATCTCGCGGGCCTGGCGCAGCGGCGGCCCTTGATGGCCGCGCTTTTCACGATCCTGCTCTTCTCGCTTGGCGGCATTCCGCCGCTCGCGGGCTTCTGGGGCAAGTGGGTCGCGTTCATGGCCGCGGCGAATGCGGGGCTTGTGTGGCTCGCTGTCGTCGGCGGCATCGCGGCGGTGGTGGCGGCGGCTTATTATCTGCGCATCCTCTCGGCCGTCTGGTTCAAGCCGAGCACGGCGGCGCTGCAGGCGCCGAGCGGCGCCACGCTGACGACCGCGTTCGTCGGCGCGGCGCTTTCATTCCCAATCCTCGTCGTCGCGCTCGGCTGGCTTGAGCGCTGGGCCGATCTCGCCGCGCAAAGTTTCGGTTGATGATCGAGGCGGGCGCGCCGTTCGAGATTTTTGACGAGATCGACAGCACGGTCCTCGAAGCGCGGCGGCGTGCAGATTTCGGCGATTACGGCCCGGTGTGGATGATCGCGCGGCGCCAGACCGCCGGGCGCGGACGGCGCGGGCGCAAATGGGCGAGCCCGGAAGGCAATCTCTACGCGACGTATCTGGGGCGCACGACGCGCGCGCCGGCGGAGATCGCGTTGCTGGGCTTCGCCGCGGGCGTCGCGATTGTCGAGACGATCGAGGCGATGGGCATCGAGGGCGCGCAACTCAAATGGCCCAACGACGTGTTCATCAAGGGCGCGAAGGCTTCGGGCATTCTGCTGGACAGCGGCGCCATCGAAGGCGGGGCGCATTGGTTCGCGCTGGCGTTCGGCGTCAACATCGTATCGAGCCCCAGCGGCATCGATCAGGAGACGACCTCGCTCATGGATCACGGCGCGGTGCTGGCGCCGAAGGCGCTCTTGCGCGAGATCGCGCCGCGCATCGCGGCTTGGGCGGCGTCGCTGGAGCGCGCGGGGTTCGCGGCTTTGCGCAAGGCGTGGCTTTCCCGCGCTTATCGCTTGGGCGAACCGATCCGCGTCGTCGTTGGAGAAGAGACTGTATCCGGGCGGATGAGCGGATTATCCGCCCACGGAGAGCTTGAGATCGAAACGCCGGCGGGCGTGCGCGCTATCTCCGCCGGAGACATCCATTTCCAGCAAGCGGCGCATTAGGGCCAAAGATGCTTCTCGCCATCGACGTCGGCAACACCAACACCAAGTTCGCCGTCTATGACGGCAAGGAATGGCGCGGCCAGTGGCGCGCCTCAACCGATTCACGCCGCACGGCGGATGAGTACGGGCCGTGGTTCGCGCAATTGCTGGCGCTTGGCGGGCTCTCGTTCGGCGATCTCAAGGCCTGCATCATCTCGACCGTGGTGCCGCAAGCGCTTTTCAATCTGCGCAATCTCTCGCGCCGCTATGTGGGCGTGGAGCCGATGGTGATCGGCGAGGATGGCTTAGAGCTCGGCATCGAGGTGCGGATCGATAAGCCGAGCGAAGCGGGCGCGGACCGGCTAGTGAACGCAGTCGGCGCGTTTGTGGATTATGGCGGGCCTGCGATCGTGATCGACAGCGGCACGGCGACGACGTTTGACATCGTGGCGGCGGATGGCGCGTTCGAAGGCGGCATCATTCTGCCGGGCATCAACCTATCGCTGCAATCGCTGCACGACGCCGCGGCGCGGCTGCCGCGCGTAGAGATCCGCGATCCGGGCGTCATCATCGGCAAGGATACGGTGCGCGCGATGCAATCGGGCATCTATTGGGGCTCGATCGACATGATCGGCGGGCTCATCCGGCGCATCAAGGAAGAGTACGGCAAGCCGATGAAGACGATCGCCACCGGCGGCGTGGCTTCGCTCTTCGAAGGCAGCGCGCTGCCTGTCGATCACTACGACCAGGATCTGACCTCGCGCGGGCTCCTCGAAATCTTCAAGCGGAACGGCGGGAAGCTTTGACGCGGCTTCAGCGCGGAACCTTTGGCCTTCCCCCCTCGCGGGGGAGGGTTGGGAGGGGGGTGTTCGCTAAGTTCCTGCGCAATCGGCGCCTTCACCCCCACCCCTACCCCTCCCCGCAAGGGGGAGGGGACGCTAAGTCTGCGTCGGCACAACAATGAAGACGCCCGCCGCAAACGACGAATTGGTGTTCCTCCCGCTCGGCGGCTCCGGCGAGATCGGGATGAATCTGAACGCCTACGGCTATGGCCCGCCGGAGGACCGCAAATGGATCATCGTCGATATCGGCGTGACGTTCGGCGGCGCGGATACGCCCGGCGTCGATGTGATCCTGCCCGATCCGACGTTTCTCGAAGAGCGGCGCGAGGACATTCTCGCCATCGTGCTGACGCACGCGCATGAGGATCATATCGGCGCGATCGGGTGGCTCTGGCCGCGCTTGAAAGCGCCGATCTACGCAACGCCCTTCACCGCCGCATTGGTGCGCGAGAAGCTGCGCGAGCGGCTGCTGCTTGAGCGCGCGCCGCTGACGGAAATTCCGCTCAAGGGCAAGCTGACGATCGGCCCGTTCGAACTGGAGCTCATCACGCTCACGCATTCGATCCCGGAGCCGAACGGCGTGGCGATCCGCACGCCGTTGGGGCTTATCTGGCACACGGGCGATTGGAAGATCGATCCCGATCCGCTGATCGGGGAAGTGACGGACGTCGAGGCGCTGAAGCGCATCGCGAACGAAGGCGTGCTCGCGATGGTGTGCGACAGCACGAACGTGTTCGTCGAGGGCGTATCGGGTTCTGAAGCGGATGTGCGCGCGCATTTGACGGAGGTGATCTCGCAATTCACCGGGCGCGTGGCGGTGACAGCGTTCGCCTCCAACGTCGCGCGGGTGGAGAGCGCGATCCATGCGGCGCAAGCGTGCGGGCGCACGGTGTGTCTTGTCGGGCGCTCGATGCACAAAGTGGTGGGCGCGGCGCAAAGCGTCGGCTTGCTCAAGGATGCGCCGGCGTTCGCGACGGAGGAGGAGGCCGCCTACCTGCCCGCGGAGAACGTGCTTTATCTCTGCACCGGCAGCCAAGGCGAGGCGCGCGCGGCGCTTTCGCGGATCGCGACGGGGCAGCACCGCAATGTTTCGCTGCGCGCGGGGGATGCGGTGATCTTCTCTTCGCGCGTCATCCCCGGCAACGAGGCGGCGATCTTCGCGCTCTACAACGCGCTTTCCGAACGGGGCGTTGAAGTCATCACGGACGACGACGAGAACATTCACGTCTCCGGGCATCCGTGCCGGGACGAGCTGACGCAGATGTACCAATGGGCGCGCCCGAAGATCGCAATCCCGGTGCACGGGGAGCGGCGCCATCTCGTGGAGCACGCCAAGCTCGCGCGCGAACTGCAGACGCCCCAGGCGCTTTCGCCGCGCAACGGCGATCTCATCCGCATCGCGCCGGGCCCGGCCGAGGTGATCGACGAAGTGCCGGCCGGGCGGCTCTACGCGGACGGCACGACGCTCATTGAATCGGATGACGAAGCGCTGCGGGAGCGGCGTCGCTTGGGCTCCGAGGGCGTGGTGTCGGTTGGCATTACTGTCAGCGGTAAGAAGCACACGATCCTCTCGGGGCCGAACGTGAAGACGCGCGGGCTTTCCATGCTGGACGAGGAGGAGTTCGATCTCGCGCTCGAAGAGCTTGAAGAGACGGCCGAGGCGGCGTTCAACAGGCTGAAGCACGGCGAGCGTGAGGACGACGAGGCGGCCGAGCAGGCCGTCGCGCGCGCGGTGCGCAAGGCGGCGGAGAAGCTCTGGGGCAAAAGGCCGTTTGTTGAGGTTGTCCTTATGCGCGCGTAACAGGGCGCTCGATCCTCGCGAAAGCGAGCATCGAAACAACGGCGCAATGGGCCCTCGCGTTCGCGAGGGCCGAGCGGAGAGACGGACGTGAAAATAGGCAGGCTCAATCATGTCGGCGTTGCAGTGCCTTCGATCGAGGAGGCCAAGCGCACCTACATCGATCTCTACGGCGTCAAGGAAAGCGACGTGACGAAGACGGGCGAGATGCCGGCGCAGGGGGTGCGTTACGCGTTCGTCAATGTCGCCAACTCGCAGATCGAACTGATCGAACCGTTGGGCGAGAATTCGCCGATCAAGAAGTTCCTGGAGAAGAACCCAGCAGGCGGGCAGCATCACGTCTGCTTCGAAGTCGCGAACATCTACGAGGCGCGCGACGCGATGGTTGCGAAGGGCGCAACCGTGCTCGGAGAGCCGCGCATTGGCGCGCACGGCACGATGATTATCTTCGTGCACCCGAAGAACTCGAACGGCGTGCTGATCGAGCTGATGGAAAGCCCCAAAGAGGGAGCGCACTGATGGACCCGATCATGGGCGTCGCGATCTACATCCTCATCTGGTGGATCGCGTTCTTCATGCTGCTGCCGGCGGGCGTGCAGAACCACGACGAAGCGAATGTGGAGACGCCGCGCGGCGTTGAGCGTGCGGCGCCCGCGCGGCCGATGATCTGGATCAAAGCGATCTGGGCGGCGGGCATCGCGTTGGTGCTGTGGCTGGGCGTCTTCTGGGCGGTGCAATCGGATTTGTTTGGGATTCGCGGGTAGCGGATCCACGCTCCCCGGATGATGCGGAGCATCAATCCGGGGTCCACGTTGAGACTTGCGAGGGGCGAGTAGAGGCTTGCGGAACGATGGACCCCGGACTTCGCCTGCGGCGAATCCGGGGATCGGTTGTTACGAGCGCTGCACGAGTTTTCCGTGATCCAAACCCATCACACGATCCATGTAGCGTGTGAGCTCCAGATTGTGCGTGGCGATAAGCGCAGCGACGCCTTCGCTGCGTGTGAGATCGTAGAGCGCCTGGAAGACGAGGGCGGAGGTGTCCGGATCGAGGTTCCCGGTCGGCTCGTCCGCCAGGAGAATGCTCGGATTGTTGACCAGCGAGCGTGCGATGGCGACGCGCTGCTGCTCCCCGCCGGAAAGCTGCGCGGGCTGGTGATGCAGACGGTCGCCGAGGCCGAGTGAGGTGAGCAACCGCGCCGCTTCCGCGCGCGCTTCGCGGCGGCTGGCGCCGGCGATGAGGCGCGGGAGCGCGACGTTATCCTGCGCGTCGAACTCCTGAAGCAGATGGTGGAACTGATAGACGAACCCGATCTGTGCGCGGCGGAGCTTGGTGCGCCCCGCATCGTTCAAATCCCAAGCGGATTCACCGCGAATGAAGACATCGCCGCTTGAGGGACGCTCAAGCAGGCCGGCCGCGTGAAGCAAGGATGACTTGCCCGAACCCGACGGGCCGACGAGGCCGACGATTTCGCCGGGGCGCAGTTCGAAATCGACGCCGGCGAGAACCACAAGTTCGCGTTCGCCCGATTTGAAGGCGCGTTTCAGGTTTCGCAATTCGAGGACGGCGTCACTCATAGCGAAGCGCCTCGACCGGATCGAGCCGCGAAGCGCGGAAGGCGGTCGGCAAAGTCGCCACGAAGCTCATGAAGAGCGCCCATGAGGTGACGAGAATGACCTCGCCCCACTCGATGGAGGCGGGCAGCGATTCGAGCGAATAGACACTGCCGGGGAAGAGATCGAACCCGGTGATGGCTTCGAAGCCGTCCTGGATCGGGCCGATATAGGTGCACACGAGAACGCCGAGCGCGAGGCCCGCGATGGTGCCCGCGGTGCCGACGGAGGCGCCGGCGAGGAAGAAGATGCGCAGGATCGCGCCTTGCGTCGCGCCCATCGTGCGTAGGATCGCGATGTCGCGGCTCTTGTTCTTCACCAGCATGACGAGGCCGGAAACGATGTTGAGCGCAGCAATTGCGACGATCATCATCAGGATGAGGCGCATGACGTTGCGCTCCACCACAAGCGCGCCGACGAGGCTCTCGTTCTGTGAACGCCAATCGTAGATTGCGACGTCTCCGCCGATGCGCTGGCGAAGCTGCATCATGATGGGGAGCGTGGCGTCTGGATTCTGCAAGCGCAGCTCCAGCTGATCGACGCCGGCGCCGCGGTTGAAAAGGATCTGCGCCTGTTCGAGCGGCATGTAGATGAGCGCGGAATCGTATTCCGCCATGCCGACGCTGAAGAGCCCGCCGATGGTGAAGCTCTTTCGTCGCGGCGAGAAGCCGAAGGGGGTTGCGGAGCCTTGCGGGGAGAGGATCGCGACAGACATGCCAGGCGCCACGCGCAGCCGCGCCGCAAGCCGATCGCCCAGGATGATGTCAGGCGCTTCGACGCCCACGAAATTATCGAGCGTGCCGCCTTCGCGGATCGTATCCGCCACCTGGCGCAGGCGCAGGAGATCGTCGCGCCTTATGCCGCGCACATAGACTCCGGAGGAGATTCCATCCCCCACGGCGAGTGCTTGTTCGTCGATGATGGGCGCGATGTTGGTGATGCCGGCCACCTGGCGCGCCTCGGCCATGATGCGGTTCACGTCCTGCGGCGGCAGCCCGCGCACATCGACATAGACGTGCCCGTTGACGCCCAAGATGCGCGCAAGCAGCGTTTCGCGGAAGCCGTTCATCACGCTCATGGTGATGATGAGCACCGCGACCGCCAGCATGATGCCCACGAAGGAGATGATGGAGATCATCGCCACGCCGCCCGCCTGACGCTTGGCGCGCAGATAGCGCGCCGCGAGCGTTCGTTCGTAGAGGCCGAAGGGCGGGGCGGAGCCTTCGCTCATACTTTGCTTTCTCCTCCCCCTGAAAGGGGGAGGCCGGGAGGGGGTGAGCGTCCAGGCTTCCGGCGATCGTGCTTACCCCCTCGTACTCCCCCTTGCAGGGGGAGGGGCGGCGAGCGTTGCGGCAATCGAAACATCATGCGCTCGTGAGTTTGTTGAGCGCGGCGTCGAGCGAGAGTTCCTCACGCGCGCCGGTCTTGCGGTCCTTCACTTCGACCACGCCCTTTTCGACCCCCTTGGGGCCGACGATGATCTGCGTGGGAATGCCGATCAGATCCATGGTGGAGAATTTCGCTCCCGGCCGCGCATCGGTGTCGTCGAGAAGTGGATCGCGCCCGGCCGCGATCAACGCCTCGTAGGCTTTCTGCGACGCTTCGTCCGTTTTCGGATCGCCGGCCTTCAAATTGACGACCGCCGCCCCGAAGGGCGCGGCCGCCTCCGGCCAAATGATGCCCGCGTCGTCATGGCTGGCTTCGATGATGCCGCCGACAAGGCGCGAAACGCCGATGCCGTAAGAGCCCATGTGAACCGGGCGCTCCTGGCCGTCCGCGCCCATGACGTTGGCCTTCATGGGCTTCGAATACTTTTCGCCGAAGTAGAAAATGTGGCCGACTTCGATGCCGCGCGCGGAAAGCCGCCGCTTTTCGGGCACCGCCTTCTCGAATTCGTCCTGATTGTGCATCTCGTCGGTCGCCGCGTAGAGCGCGGTGCGCTTGTCCACGATGGGCTGAAGATCGCCGCGGAAATCGACGTCGCCCGGCGCTGGCATGTCAACCAGATCGCTATCGCAATAAACTTGGCTCTCGCCCGTGTCGGCGAGGATGATGAACTCGTGGGAGAGATCGCCGCCGATGGGGCCCGTATCGGCGCGCATCGGGATCGCTTTGAGGCCCAGGCGCGCAAACGTGTTGAGATAAGCGACGAACATCCGATTGTACGCCGCACGCGCGCCGGCCTCGTCCACATCGAACGAGTAAGCGTCCTTCATCAGGAACTCGCGCCCCCGCATCACGCCGAAGCGAGGGCGCACCTCGTCCCGGAACTTCCATTGGATGTTGTAAAGATTGAGCGGGAGATCGCGGTAGCTCTTCACGAACGCGCGGAAAACGTCGGTGACGACTTCCTCGGCGGTGGGGCCAAAGAGGATGTCGCGCTTGTGGCGGTCCACGATGCGCAGCATCTCGGCGCCGTAATCGTCGTACCGGCCGCTCTCGCGCCAGAGATCGGCGCTCTGCATCGTGGGCATGAGGATTTCGACGGCGCCGGAGCGGTTTTGCTCCTCGCGCACAACCTGCTCGATCTTCTTGAGAACCTTGAGCCCGAGCGGCAGCCACACATAAATGCCCGCGCTCTGTTGGCGGATCATGCCGGCGCGCAGCATGAGACGATGCGACACGATCTGCGCTTCGGCCGGCGTGTCCTTCATCACCGGCAGGAAAAAACGGCTGAGACGCAAGAGAGGCTCCTAGAGGCGCGCCCTGATAGACCGCGCCGCGAGGGGCGGCAAACGGCGTTCAAGCTGGCGTTGCACGTGGAACAAAACGTGAATATGGTTACGGTGAGAATCGCGCTTAGTGAGGCGCGGCATTCTCGGGCGAGGCTTGATGGCGGGCGACGACCTCTTCGTGCATTTGCGGGCGCGGTCCGCGTATTCGCTGCTCGAAAGCATGCTGCACGTCAAAGATCTGGCGAAGATCGCGGCGGCGCAGGGCATGCCGGCGCTGGGCGTCGCGGATACGAACAACCTCTTCGGCGCGCTCGAATATTCCGAAGCAGCGGCGGAGAAGGGCGTGCAGCCGATCGTCGGGTGCGCGCTGACCGTTAAAGCCGAAAGCGCGACCGGGACGATCGTTCTCATTGCGCAGAGCGAGGCGGGCTATGGGCGGCTGATGCAGCTTGCCTCCGCCGCGCACCTCGATGTGAGCGCGCAGGAAGAGCCGCACGTGCCGTTCGCACGGCTCATCGAGAACACGGACGGGCTCATTGCCTTGACGGGCGGCGCGGAAAGCCCGCTTGCGGCGCTCTTGGAGCTTAACAAGATCGAGGAGGCGGAGGCGCTGCTTGCGGGGTTCGCGGCGGCCTTCCCGCAACGCCTCTATGTGGAGCTGCAGCGGCACGGCGAACCGATCGAGGCGCAGACGGAAGGTGCGCTTGTCGATCTCGCCTACAAGCTCGATTTGCCGCTCGTGGCCACCAACGACGTGCGCTTCAAAAAGCGCGCCGATCACAAGCCGCACGATGCGCTGATGTGCATCGCGGCCTCTTCGTACCTGGGCGAGACGGAGCGGCCGAAGGTCACGGATCAGCACTACTTTAAGAGCGCCGCGGAGATGCGTGCGCTTTTCAGCGATCTGCCTGAGGCGTGCGACAACACCATCGAAATCGCGAAGCGCTGCGCGTTCCGCGTGAAGCCGCGCAAACCGATCCTGCCGCGCTTCACGACCGAAGCGGGGCGCGACGAGCCGGCGGAATTGATCGCGCAGGCTGAGGAGGGATTGCGCCGGCGGTTGGAGGCGCTCGGGCCGGACGGGATGGTCGCGAACGAAGAGACGTACAGGGAGCGTCTCAAGTTCGAGTTGAACGTCATCATACAGATGCAGTTCGCGGGCTACTTCCTGATCGTTGCGGACTTTATCCAATGGGCGAAGGGCCACGGCATTCCAGTGGGGCCGGGGCGCGGATCGGGCGCGGGCTCGCTTGTGGCGTGGGCGCTGACGATCACCGATCTCGATCCGCTGCGGTATGGCTTGCTGTTCGAGCGCTTCCTCAATCCAGAGCGCGTGTCGATGCCGGACTTCGACATCGATTTCTGCCAGGAGCGCCGCGGCGAGGTGATCGACTATGTTGCGCAGCGCTACGGCAAGGAGCGCGTGGCGCAGATCATCACGTTCGGCACGCTGCAAGCGCGCGCCGTTGTGCGCGATGTCGGGCGCGTGATGCAGCTGCCTTTCGGCCAAGTGGACCGCTTGGCGAAGCTCATCCCCGCGAACCCCGCCGATCCTGTCGATCTGAAGCGTGCGCAGGAGATTGAGCCGCGCATCGGCGAGATGATGGCGGCCGAGCCGGAGATCAAGGAGCTCATCGGCACCGCCGAGCGGCTGGAAGGCTTGCACCGCAACGCCTCGACGCACGCGGCGGGTGTTGTGATCGGAGATCGGCCATTGCAGGAGCTTGTCGCGCTCTATCGCGATCCGCGTTCGGATATGCCCGCGACGCAGTTCAACATGAAATGGGTCGAAGCCGCTGGCCTGGTGAAGTTCGACTTCCTGGGCTTGAAGACGCTCACGGTGCTTGACCGCGCGCTGGGTTACCTCCGGCAGCGCGACATCAATCTCGATCTCGCGCGCATCCCGCTCGATGACGAGCCGACCTACGAACTGATGCGCGCGGGCAAGACCTTCGGGGTGTTCCAACTCGAAGGCCAGGGCATGCGCGACACGCTGCGCAAGGTGCGCCCGACGACGCTCGACGACATCATCGCGCTCATCTCGCTCTATCGCCCCGGCCCGATGAAGAACATCGACGTCTATGCGAACGTGAAGCACGAGGTGGAGCAGGCGGAATATCCGCACGAACTCATCAAACCGATCCTCGAAGAGACCTACGGCGTCATCATCTATCAAGAGCAGGTGATGCAGATCGCGCAGGCGCTCTCGGGCTACAGCCTGGGCGAGGCCGATCTTCTGCGCCGGGCGATGGGCAAGAAGCTGCCCGCCGAAATGCGCAAACAGAAGCAGCGTTTTCTCGAAGGCGCGACGGCAAAGGGCGTGAAAGAGACGACGGCCTCGTACATTTTCGATCTGGTCGAGGAATTCGCCGGCTACGGCTTCAACAAATCGCACGCTGCGGCGTACGCGGTGGTCGCGTACCAAACGGCCTATCTCAAAGCGAATTATCCGGTGGAGTTCACCGCCGCTTCGATGAGCCTCGATCTCTCAAACAGCGAGAAACTCGCGGCCTTCCATCAAGACGCGCGGCGCATCGGCGTCCGGATTCTGCCGCCGGACATCAACGCGTCGGAAGCGGACTTCAGCGTCGAGCGGGACAAAGACGGAGAATTGGCCGTTCGCTACGCGCTGGGCGCGGTGCGCAATGTGGGCTTGGCGGCGATGGAGAGCGTCGTCGCGGAGCGCAAGGCGAATGGCGCGTTCAAGACGCTCTTCGATTTTGCCGAGCGGCTCGATCCGAAATCGGTGAACAAGCGCCAGCTTGAAAATCTCGCGAAGTCCGGCGCGTTCGACAGCGTGGAGAAGGAGCGCGCGCGCGTCTTCGCCGCATGCGAGACGCTCGCCGCCTACGCGCAGCGCGCGGCGGAAGAGCGCGAAAGCTCGCAAGCCAGCCTCTTCGGCGCCGAAGAGCCGAGCGTGCGGCCGTTGCTGCCGAAGGCGCCTGCGTGGTCAGGGCAGGACAAGCTCGATTTCGAGCGCGAGAGCGTCGGGTTCTATCTTTCGGGGCATCCGCTTTCGGATTTTTTCGCCTCCCCGCTCTCCAACGATTTCATGAGCTACGCCGACATCGTCGAAGAGGGCGAGACGGAGCCGCGCACCTATCCGATGGCGGGCGTCGTGCGGGCGATGAAGTCGCGGCCGGCGCAATCGGGCGGCACGCTCGCTTGGGTGACGTTCTCCGATCCGACCGGCGAGTACGAAACGATCGTGATGCCGGAGCAATACGCCGTCGCGCGCGAGACGCTGCAGACGGGCAAGGCGTTCGTCTTCCGCGGGCGCACGCGCTGGCGCGACGGCGATTTGAAGATGGCGGCGGAAGGCTTCCGCCCGATCGAGGCGGCAGAGGCGGCTGCGCTGACGGATTTGAAGATTGTTCTGAAGGAAGGCGCGCCGCTTCACGTGTTGGCGGAAACGATCCGCGCGCTGGCGCCTCCGGCGCCGGGCGAGGCGCGGCCTTTGAGGCTGATCCTCCGTTTGAACGACGGGCGAGAGGTCGAGGTCGCGGCGCCGGGCACCTACCCGGCCGGCCCCGGCGCGCGCGCGGCGATGAAAGCGGCGAAGGGCGTGGAGCGGGTGATCTAGGCTGGGTTCCGGATCGCGCCTGCGGCGCGTCCGGAATGACGGAGCTTGGGCAGCGGTTTAGCCTCTGCGGATGAGTGCGGCTCAGGCCATCACCTTTCCATTGGACGGCGAGCGGAGCGTTTCGGGCTTGCTCATCGCGCCCGCCGATGCGCGGGCGCTCTACGTCTTTGCGCATGGCGCCGGCGCCGGGATGACGCATCCTGGCATGGCGCTCGTGGCGGAGGCGTTGGCGGAACGCGGGATCGCGACGCTGCGGTTTCAGTTTCCGTACATGGAGGCCGGATCGAAGCGGCCCGATGCGCCGAAGATTGCGCACGCGGCGGTGCAGGCGGCGGTGAGGGAGGCGGGGCGGCTCAGGCCCAATTTGCCGCTCTTCGCGGGCGGACGTTCGTTCGGCGGGCGGATGACATCGCAGGCGCAGGCGCTCGAGCCGTTGCCCGGCGTGCGCGGGCTCGTCTTTCTCGGGTTTCCGCTGCACCCGTCGGGGAAGCCGTCCATCGAGCGGGCGGCGCACCTCGCGGATGTCTCCATCCCGATGCTCTTCCTTCAGGGCGAGAAGGATGCGTTGGCCGAGCCCGATCTCATCAAACCGGTGATTGCCGGGCTCGGGGCTCGGGCTTCGTTGGTTTCGTTCGAGGGCGCGGACCATTCCTTCCGAGTGCCGAAGAAGCTCGCGCCGGCCGGCGGTATGGAGGCGGCGCTGGCGGACGTGGCGGCGGGGTGGATGGGGCGGTTGAGCTAGCCGGAAGCTGGGTCCCGGATCGCGCTTCGCGCGTCCGGGATGACGGGAGCAGACGAGGGGACGGACTGGGCGGGTTGCGCCCAAAGCCCTCTTTCCCTATATCCCGCGCCACTTCGCACGCGGGAGCGGCGCGGAACGCATGTTCTGCTCCATCCGGTGCCTGGCCCCCAGAAATCCGTTTCCAGGACCAGGCGTCTTCCCGCGGAGGACCAACCGGTAAAGGACAAACACATGGCGCTGCCTGAGTTCAGCATGCGCCAGCTTTTGGAAGCTGGCGCGCATTTCGGTCACCAGACCCATCGTTGGAACCCGAAGATGGACCGCTACATCTTCGGCGTCCGCTCCAACATTCACATCCTCGATCTCTCCCAATCGGTGCCGCTCTTGCACCAAGCGCTCGTCAAAGTGCGCGAGACGGCGGCCGCGGGCGGGCGCATCCTCTTCGTCGGCACGAAGCGGCAGGCGTCCGATCACATCAAAGCATCCGCGCAGCGCTCGGCGCAGTACTTCATCAACCAGCGCTGGCTCGGCGGCACGCTGACCAATTGGCAGACGGTGTCGAAGTCGATCGCGCGCCTGCGTGAGCTCGATGCGCTAGTTTCCGGTGAAGGCAAGACGGGCCTCACCAAGAAGGAAGTGCTGACGCTGACGCGCGAGCGCGACAAGCTCGATCGTTCGTTGGGCGGCATCGCCTCCATGGGCGGCATCCCGGACCTCATGTTCGTGATCGACACGAACAAGGAAGCGATCGCGATCCAGGAAGCCAAGAAGCTCAACATTCCGGTCGTCGCCATCGTCGACTCGAATTGCGATCCCGACGAGGTCACGTTCCCGATCCCGGGCAACGATGACGCTGCGCGCGCGATCCAGCTCTATTGCGATCTCATCGCCGACGCGATCATCGACGGCCTTGAAGAAGGCCAGGTGCGTTCGGGCGTCGATATCGGCGCGAGCGCGCGTCCGCGTGCGGAAGCCGCCCTCGCCGCGGCGCCTGAAGAACAGCCGCAAGCACAAGCATAAGCACCGCGTTTTGCGCTCCCATCCCGGCCGCGCGACGCGCGGGCCGGGGTTCGGCGCACATGCAATGGGCCCTGGCGTCAGAAGCGCCGGGATGACGAAACGAAAGAAGTGAAGGAGCTCGAAATGGCCGAAGTCAGCGCCGCGCTGGTGAAAGAGCTGCGCGAAAAAACCGGCGTCGGGATGATGGATTGCAAGAAGGCGCTCGCCGAAAACAACGGCGATCTCGAAGCGTCGATCGATTGGTTGCGCGCCAAGGGCCTCTCCAAGGCCGCGAAGAAAGCTGACCGCGCGGCCGCGGAAGGCGTCGTTGCGGTTGCGGTCGGCAAGGGCGAAGCCGCGCTCGTCGAACTCAATTCGGAAACCGATTTCGTCGCCCGCAACGAAAGCTTTCAGCAGGCGGCGCGCGAATTCGCCCAGATCGCGCTCGCCAAGAAGGGCGATCACGCAGCGCTCCTCGCCGCGCCCGCGCCGGACGGCGACGGCACGGTGCAGGATGCGGTGACGCGCCTCATCGCTTCGATCGGCGAAAACATCACGCTCCGCCGCAGCGCATACCTCGCGCAGCCGAAGGGCGTGGTGACGAGCTACATCCACAGCCAGATCGCTGACGGCATGGGCCGCATCGGCGTTCTGGTGGCGGCTGAGTCCGACAAGGCGGACGCGGCGGGCGAAGCCGCGCGCGGCGTTGCGATGCACATCGCGGCGTTCTCCCCGCTCGCGCTCACAGAAGGCGATCTCGATGCGGACCGCGTCGCGCGTGAGAAGGCCGTGCTCGTCCAGCAGATCAAGGAAGACCCGAAGGCCGCCGGCAAGCCTGACCAAGTCATCGAGAAGATGCTGGAAGGGCGGATGCGGAAGTTCTTCGAGGAATCCGTGCTGTTGAAGCAGGCATACGCGCTGAACCCGGATCAATCGGTGGAAGCCGCGATCCAGGAAGCGGGCAAGAAGGCCGGCTCGCCGATCAAGGTGACGGGTTTCGTGCGCTTCGGCGTGGGCGAGGGCGTCGAGAAGAAGGCGGACGATTTCGCGGCCGAAGTGGCGGCGATGTCGGGGCGGGGCTCTTAAGCCCCGCCTTACATCCGCGCGGCTTTCGCCTCGGGGCGCGAGCGCGTATTCATCTTGATCGTGGCTTCGCGCCCGCCCAGGCTCCTTCCTCATGAGCGCAGCTGAGTCCGCACCGACCCCGAGGCCCGCGCCGGCAGGCCCTTACCGACGGGTTTTGCTGAAAATTTCGGGCGAAGCCCTCATGGGCGAGGCCGGCTACGGCATCGACATGGAGGTGTGCAACCGCATCGCGGCGGAAGTGGCGGAAGCCGCGCGCGCGGGGGCCCAGATTTGCCTCGTTATCGGCGGCGGGAACATCTTTCGCGGCCTTTCCGGCGCCGCCAAAGGCATGGAGCGCGCCACCGCAGACTACATGGGCATGCTGGCGACGGTGCTGAACGCGCTCGCGATGTCTTCCGCGATCGAGAAGCAGGGCGTGGGCACGCGCGTCCAATCGGCGATCACGATGACGGCGGTGTGCGAACCTTACATTCGCCGCCGCGCGATCCGGCACATGGAGAAGGGCCGCATCGTCATCTTCGCGGCGGGAACCGGCAATCCGTTCTTTACGACGGATACGGCTGCGGCTCTGCGCGCGGCGGAGATGGGCTGCGACGCGCTCTTCAAAGGCACGCAAGTCGACGGCGTCTATTCCGCCGATCCGAAGAAGGATCCGAGCGCGCAGCGTTACGATCGCCTGAGCTATCACGAAGTGCTCTCGCGCAATCTGCAGGTGATGGACGCGTCGGCGGTTTCGCTGATGCGCGAGAACGAAATTCCGATCGTGGTGTTCTCAATCCAGAAGAAGGGCGGCTTGGCCGAAGTGCTCGCCGGGCGCGGCACATCGACCGTGATCTGCGACTAAGAGGGAAGGACGATGGCTCAGGCTCAGCCATTCAAGCTCGACGACTATAAGAAGCGCATGGACGGCGCGCTGACCGCGCTCAAGCACGAGTTCAACGGGCTGCGCACCGGGCGCGCGTCCGCATCGCTGCTCGATCCCATTCATGTTGACGCGTATGGCGCCTCGACGCCGCTCAATCAGGTCGCGGGCGTCAACGTGCCTGAGCCGCGCATGATCTCGGTCAATGTGTGGGACAAGGCCAATGTCGGCGCCGTCGACAAGGCGATCCGCGCCTCGGGCTTGGGCCTCAATCCGATCATCGAAGGCCAGACGCTGCGCATCCCAATCCCGCCGCTGACGGGCGAACGGCGCGCGGAGCTCGCGAAGCTGGCGGGCAAGTATGCGGAGACCGCGCGCGTCGCGATCCGCAACGTGCGCCGCGATGCGATGGACCTGCTCAAGAAGCAGGAAAAAGATCACGTCATCAGCGAAGACGAGCACAAAAGGCTGCACGATCAGGTGCAGAAGGCGACGGACGAGTTTGTCGGCAAGGTCGATGAAGCCGCCCGCCACAAGGAAGAGGAGATCATGCAGGTGTGAGCGAATAGTGAGTAGTGAATAGTGAGTAGTCGATCAGGCGCTGAGGCGGCCGCGTGCTCATCCTTCACTATTCCCTATTCACCACTCACTACTCACTTGCTCATGGCCGCTCCCGCACCTCACGCACAGGCGGCGCCGCGCCCTCGCCATGTCGCCATTATCATGGACGGCAATGGGCGTTGGGCGCGGCAGCGTTCGCGCCCGCGGGCGTTTGGACATCGCGAAGGGGTTGAGGCGTTGCGGCGCGCGGTGGAGGCCGCGGGCGAACTGGGCGTGCCTTATCTGACGGTGTTCGGCTTCTCGACGGAGAATTGGCGTCGCCCCGCCGAGGAAGTGAGCGCGCTCCTCGATCTCCTGCGGCTCTACGTGGATCGCGACCTCGACAGGCTCGTCGACGAGGGCGTGCGGGTGCGCGTGATCGGCGGGCGCGAGACGCTTTCGCCGGACATCATCGAGATCATCGATCGCGCGGAGCGGCGCACGGCCCACAACGACGCGCACAATCTGACGATCGCCTTTAACTATGGCGGCCAGCAGGAGATCACGCGCGCGGCCAAGAAGCTCGCGGAGGACGCGGTCGCGGGGCGCATCAAGCCGGAGGATATCTCCCCGGAGGTGTTCGCGCGCTACCTCGATACGCGCGATCTGCCGCCGCCCGATCTGGTCATCCGCACCAGCGGTGAATTGCGGCTGTCGAACTTTTTGCTGTGGCAGGCGGCCTATTCCGAACTCGTCTTTCTCGATGTGCTCTGGCCGGATTTCGATCGCGCCGCGTTCGAGAGAGCGCTCGATGAATATGCGCAGCGCGAGCGGCGCTTTGGCGGATCGGAGAGCGCGTGAACACGAGCGCCGCCGCCGAGGAGTCCCGCGCGCAGGGCATGATGGCGGATCTGCTGCCGCGTACGCTTTCTGCGCTTGTGCTCATTCCCATCGGCTTGTTCGCGGCGTGGCAAGGGGGGCCGTGGATCGCCGGAGCCGCCGGCGCGTGCGCACTCGCGATGGCCTACGAGTGGGCGCGCATGAGCGAACCCGAAGAACTGACGCCGGCATTCCTCTTCGCACTCGTCGGCGCGCTCGGCGCGGTGATGTTCGCAAGCTGGCGGGAACTCGATTGGGGCTTGGGCTGGTTGGCGGCCTGCGCGGCGCTCTCCGCGGTGCGGCGGCGCACGTTCACCGGCATTATCGAAACGGCGGGCGGCGCGATTTACATCGGCGCGCCCCCGGCGGTGTTCGTTTGGCTGCGCGGACACGAACCTGGCGGCTTCGAAATTCTCATTCTCGTGTTCACGTCGATCTGGGCGGCCGATGTCGCAGCGTACTTTGCCGGCCGCTTGATCGGCGGGCCGAAACTTCTGCCGAGACTGTCGCCGCAGAAGACGTGGGCGGGCCTGATCGCGGGCGTCGGCGCGGGAGCGGGCGCTGGCGCTGGCGGCGCGGCTTTCTTCGGCGCGCCGGCAAGCATCTGGATGATCGCGGGCGCCTCGCTCGCGTTTGTCGGGCTCTTCGGCGATCTCTTTGAATCGTTCTTGAAGCGGCGTTTCGGCGTGAAGGATGCGAGCCGCTTAATCCCAGGCCATGGCGGCGTGCTCGATCGCCTGGACGGCTTGATGGCCGCGACGCTCGCTGCCGGCGCCGTGTTGGCGGCGTGGCCGGGGCTTGTGCGCGTGCTGATGGGAGCGCCGGCGTGAAGCGCGTCTCAATCCTCGGCGTGACGGGCTCCGTCGGGCGCTCCACCATCGCGGTGATCGAGGAATTGCGCGCCCAGGGCGAGGCGATCGAGGTCGAGGCCATTACGGCGGCATCGAATATCGAAGCGCTTGTCGCCGCCGCGAAGAAACTGAAGCCGCGCTTCGTCGCCATCGCGGACGAAACGCTCGGCGCCGCCTTGCGCGAAGCTTTGCCCGATCTTGAAGTCGGGGCGGGCGAGGCTTCGCTCATCGAAGCCGCGGAGCGCGACGCGGATTGGGTGATGAGCGCGATCGTCGGCGCCGCTGGCCTGCAGCCGACGCTTGCCGCGGTGAAGCGCGGCGCGACTGTGGCGCTCGCCAACAAGGAATGTCTCGTGTGCGCCGGGCCGCTTCTCCCGAACGAAGCGAAGAAATCGGGAGCGACGCTCCTGCCGGTCGATAGCGAACACAACGCGATGTTTCAGGTGCTGACGCATCCCGATCGCGTCGAGCGCTTGACGCTCACAGCGTCGGGCGGGCCGTTCCGAACCTGGACGCAGGAAGCGATGCGCGCGGTTTCTCCCGCGCAGGCATGCGCGCACCCGACATGGCCGATGGGCGCCAAGATTTCCGTCGATAGCGCCACGCTGATGAACAAGGGCCTCGAACTGATCGAGGCGCATTATCTCTTCGATCAACCGGTCGAGCGGATCAGCGTGCTCGTGCACCCGCAAAGCATCGTTCATTCGTTGGTGCACTATTGCGACGGCTCGGTCCTGGCGCAGATGTCGGCGCCGGATATGCGCGTACCGATCGCTTACACGCTGGCTTGGCCGGATCGCGCCAAAGTGTCCACGCAGCGTCTTGATCTGGCGGCGATCGGCGCCTTGTCTTTCGAGGCGCCCGATCTCGAACGATTCCCGGCTCTGGCGCTGGCGCAGAGCGCCGCCGTGGAGGGCCCAAAGGCGACCGCAGCCCTCAACGCGGCCAATGAGGTCGCCGTCGGCGAGTTCCTCGCCGGGCGGCTGCCCTTCTTGAGCATCGCTCGCCTCGGAGGCGAGGTTTTGGAGGGGCTGGAGGCCGGAGAATTGAGACAATTCCAACAAAAGCCTTCATCATTCGATGAAGTGCGCGCTATCGATAATGCCGCGCGGAGCGCGGCGCGGGCGGCTGCCGCCCATTTCGCCGGCGCGTAGAGATAACCAAGAGCCCCCTGGGGGAGGGCCGGAGAAAGAACATATGCTCGACGCCCTCGGCTACACGCTGTTGACGGCCGCTTCCTTCATCTTCGTGCTCGGGCTCGTGGTCTTTGTGCACGAATACGGCCACTTCTCCGCCGCGCGGCTGTGCAGGATCGCGGTGAAGAGCTTTTCCCTGGGCATGGGCCCATCCATCGCGGAGCGCCGGGATCGCCACGGAACGACTTGGAAAATAGCGGCAATTCCGGTCGGCGGGTTTGTCTCCTGGGTGGATGACACGGACCCATCGAGCACCGGGCCGGCGCCCGAGGAGTTCCGCGACCTCTCCCATGAAGAGGCGCGCCGTCGCGGCCATTTCCGCGCCCAGCCGATCGCCTCGCGCGCCTTCGTCGTCGCCGCCGGCCCCGTCTCCAACTTCATCTTCGCGATCTTCGCGTTCGCCGCAGTGCTGCTGATCGCCGGCCAGGACATCACCGACCGGGCCTCGCTCACCGCCCGGATCGACGGGGTGCGTCCCGAATCGGCGGCCGCGGCGGGCGGCCTGATGGCGGGCGACATCGTCACCCGGATCGACGGGCGGGCTATCGAATCCTTCGGCGCGATGCAGGAAATCGTCACCAACAGCCCAGGGCGGGCGCTGGATCTGGTGGTGAGCCGCGGCGGCGACTTGGTCACGCTGAGGGTTACGCCCCGCGCCGAGACCGTCCCCGACATGACTGGGGCGAACCGCACCATCGGCCTTCTGGGGATCGAACGCCGGACCTTGCCGGAGGAGCGCGTCGTCCGCCGCTTCGGTCCGGTGGACGCCGTCGTCACCGGCGCGCAGCAGACCTGGTCCATCGTCGCGATGACCGGCGCCTATGTCGGCAACATCGTCACCGGCCGGGCTTCCGCCGAGCACATCGCCGGGCCGGCGGGAATCTTCAACGAATCAGGCCGCATCGCCAGCGGCGCAGTCGCCCAGGAGGGGGTCTCGCTGGGCGAGCGCATCTCCGATCTCCTGCTCTCGTTGCTGCAATGGGCCGCGATCTTGTCAGTAGCTGTGGGGATCGTGAACCTCCTGCCCATTCCGATCTTGGACGGGGGCCACCTCCTGTTCTACGCCATCGAGGCGGTTCGGGGCGGCAGGCCGCTGCCCGCGCAGGCCCAGGAATGGGCTCTGCGGGCTGGTTTGGCCGTCCTGGGGAGCCTCTTCCTGTTCGCCACATGGAACGACATCCAAAGGATTTTCTTCAGCTGAAGTCTAACAGCCGCGCATCCTTGCGCTTGAGCCGAGGATGCTGTCTTAAGGATGCGGCGCTGGGGAGCGCCGGAACGTCGAGGGCCGCATGAAACGGGTGTTGCGGGATGTCGTCGCCGGCGTCGTTATCGGCGCTGCGGGAGCGGGGGCCCTAACGGGCGCCGCCGCCGCGCAGGAAACGCAGACCCCAGGCCAACAACCTCAAACCACGCAGACCGCCCCGGCCCAGGCCCCCGCGGCGGGCGTCGTCCGTCGCATCCTCGTCGAAGGCAACCAGCGGATCGAGCCCAGCACGATCACGGCCTACATGGCCATCCGCCCCGGCGACGCCTTCGACGCCGAGCGCATCGATCTCTCGTTGCGCACGCTCTTCGCGACGGGCCTCTTCGCCGACATCCAGATCGAGCAGCGCGACCAAGACCTCGTCGTTCAGGTCATCGAAAACCCGATCATCAACCGCGTCCTGTTCGAAGGCGTGCGCTCGCTCGGCGAAGACACGTTGACCGAGGAAGTCCAGGCGCGTCCGCGCGGCGTCTTTACGCCCGCGCGTGCGCAGGCGGATGTCCAGCGCATTCTCGAAGTCTATCGCCGCGCCGGCCGCTTCGCCGCGACCGTGACGCCGCAAGTGCGCGAACTCGAGCAGAACCGCGTCGATCTCATCTTCGAGATTGACGAGGGCCCTGTCACGGGCGTGCGTGAAATCAACTTCATCGGGAACCAGGAATTCTCCGATCGCACGCTCCGCGATCAGATCGTCACCACCGAATCGCATTGGTGGAACTTCTTCTCCAGCAACGACAATTACGATCCCGACCGCCTCGAATACGATCGCGAGCAGCTCCGCCAATTCTACACCAATCGCGGCTACGCCGATTTCCGCGTCGTTTCCGCCGTCGCCGAACTGACGCCCGATCAGCGCGACTTCTTCATCACGTTCACGGTCGATGAAGGCGTCGAATACGATTTCGGCGCGGTGCGGGTGGAGACCGAGCTCGATCGCGTGCCGGCCGAATTGCTGCTGGCGGCGGTGCCGATCCGCGAAGGCGAACGCTTCAACGGCTCGCTCATTGAAGATTCAATCGACGCGATGACATACGTGGCCGGCACCGTCGGCTACGCCAACGTCGACATCCGCCCGCGCATCGAGCGCGATACGAACAACCGCATCGTCAACATCACCTTCGAGGTGAACGAAGGCCCGCGCGTCTTCATCGAGCGCATCGACATCGTCGGCAACACGCGCACGGTCGATCGCGTGATCCGTCGCGAAATGCGCGTTTCCGAGGGCGACAGCTTCAACCGCATTTTGCTGGATCGCTCGCGCGCACGCATCCGCGCGCTCGGTTTCTTCGAGAGCGTGAACATCGAGGAGCAGCCGGGCTCGCAGCCGGATCGCTCAAACGTGCGCGTGAGCGTGCGTGAACAATCGACCGGCGAACTCGCGCTCGCCGCCGGCTATTCGTCGCAGGAAGCGTTCCTGTTCGACGTCTCCGTCAGCGAGCGCAATCTGCGCGGCCGCGGGCAGTTTCTGCGCCTGCGCGCCTCGGCGAGCTCGCTCCGGCAGCAATTCGACATTCGTTTCACCGAGCCGCGCTTCATGGGCCGCGAAAT
Source organism: Hyphomonadaceae bacterium (assembly GCA_050246475.1). Lineage (GTDB taxonomy): Bacteria > Pseudomonadota > Alphaproteobacteria > Caulobacterales > Aquidulcibacteraceae > CADEEL01. The sequence continues at coordinate 129,707 of JBFWVZ010000003.1, forward strand.
GGCGGCAGGCTTCGATCTCTTCTCGTTGCGCACGGACTTCAGCGATCAGTCCTCGTTCACCAACCAATCCACGGGCGCGGTGCTGCGCACGAGCTTCCCGGTGACCGAGCGCACGAGCATGGGGATCACCTATTCGCTCCTGCACGACGAGACCGAGATTGCGGACTTCCTCGTCAATCACGATGACGATCCCGATACGCCGGCCGTGAACCAGTGTGATCCCGTCAATGTCGGGCGCCCGCTCCTGTGCGATCAGGAGGGCACGTTCGTCACGTCGATGCTCGGCTACACGTTCAATTGGGATCGCCGCAACGACATCATTAATCCCACCCGCGGCTTCGATCTCTCGATCAGCCAGGACATCGCCGGCCTCGGCGGGGACGTTCAATACATCCGCACCGAGTTCAACGGCGGCGTCTACCGCGGCATCTTCCCGGGCGTGGTGGCAAGCTTCCGGCTCAACGCGGGCTACATTTTCGGTTGGGGCGAGGACGACATCCGCATCAACGACCGCTTCTTTAAGGGCGGCTCTTCGTTCCGCGGCTTCGATGTCGCCGGCATCGGCCCGCGCGAAATCACGGTCGTCACAGATCAGGACAACAACGTCGTCCAGGAGATTTACGGCGACTCTCTCGGCGGGAATTTCTTCGCGATCGGCACGTTGCAGCTCACCCTGCCGAACGTTCTGCCGGAGCAATTCGGCCTTTCGAGCGCCTTATTTGCCGAGTTCGGTACGCTCGGCATTCTCGATGAAGGCAGCCGCACCTCTCCGCCGCCGTTCCAGATCCCCGGGTCCCCCGATCCGGGCGATCCGTACAACGTCTATACGTCCTACGTGGAGTACGAACCCACGGTCCGGGCGTCGGCGGGGATCAGCATCTTCTGGGATTCGCCGTTCGGCCCGGTCCAGTTTGACCTGTCACAGCCGTTCATGCGCGAGGAGTTCGACCAGACGGAGACCTTCCGGTTCTCGACGCGGACTCGCTTCTAGTTCCAACCCAACCCGATCTCAGATCACATAGAAAGGCGCCTCATGCGTCCCATTCACGCCCTAGCCGCGGCCTTCGCACTTGCGTGCGCCGCCATGTCCCCCGCCTACGCACAGAGCGGCCAATCCGGCGCCGTCATCGTCGTGGACGGCGAACGCATCTTGAGCCAGTCGCAAGCCGGCCGCGACATGACGCAGCGCCTGCAGGCCGTCGCCGCGCAAATCCAAGGCGAACTCACTCCTGAACAAACCGCACTAACGACTGAGCAGCAGCGCCTCGCCAACGCCACCCGCAACCAGACGCAGGAGCAAATCCGCGCCAACTCGCAGCTCACGACGCAGATCGAAGCGTTCAACCGCCGCGCTGAAACCTTCCGCAATCGGCAGGTTCAGTCGGCGCGCGATCTTGAGCACACGCGCAACCTCGCGATCCAGGAATTCAATCGTCAGATCACGCCGATCCTCAACGAAGTGATGACGTCGCGCGGCGCGGTGGCCATTCTCGATACGACCGTGGCGAGCCGTTTCCTTCCCAGCGCCGACGCCACCGCCGATGTGATCTCGCGCCTCGATCAGCGCGTGCGCACGATCAACGTCACGCGCACCGCCGCGCCCGCGCCGCCGCAGCCGCCCGCGCAGCAAAACCGGTGATCGACGCCTAGGCGGGGCGCCTCTATAAGCGCCTCGCCATGATCGACAGCCGCTTCTACGAAACGCTCGGGCCGGTCACGGTCCGGGCGTTGTCGTCTGGGCTTCACGCCGAGGGCGAAGTTGACCGTGAGATCCGCTCGCTTGCGCCGCTCTCGCGCGCCACGCCGTTCGATCTCGCTTATTTCGACGCGCCCGCGCCCCGTTCGCCGCTCGAAGCCGCGCCGGGCGCGTGCATCGTGCGCGCCGAGGCGGTGCACGCAACGCCCCGGGCTCTGGCGCACATCGTATCGCCGAGCCCACGCGCGACCTTCGCGCGGATCGCGCAAAAACTCGTGCGCCCGCGTATTGCCGCGATCGAGCAGGCAGGCGTTCATCCCGATGCCCAGCTTGAACCGGGCGTCGCCGTCGGCGCAGGCGCGGTCATAGGTCCAGGCGCTCAGATCGGGGAAGGCGCCCGCATCGGGCCCAACACGGTGATCGGCCCGGGCGTCGCGATCGGCCGGCGCACCCGCATCGGCGCCAATTGCGTCATCGCCTTTGCGCTCATCGGAGACGACGTGCAGATCTTCTCGGGCGTCGTGATCGGCGAGGCGGGCTTCGGCGTCACCGGGGATTCCGAAGGCGTGGTGGACGTGCCGCACTTCGGGCGGGCTATCGTTCAGGACCGAGTCACAATCGGTTCGAATTCGTGCGTTGATCGCGGCCAGTTCGATGACACCATCATCGGCGAAGAGGCCAAGATCGATAATCTCTGCCACATCGGCCACAACGTCACCGTCGGACGGCGCACGCTGATCGCGGCCTATGGCGGCATTTCAGGCTCCACGACGATCGGCGACGACGTGCGCATGGGCGGGCGCGTGGGCGTGTCGGATCACCGCACGATCGGAGACGGCGCCTCGCTTGCGGGGGGCTCCGCCGTGTTGCAAGACGTGCCCGCGGGCGAGACATGGGGCGGCTATCCGGCCAAGCCCGCACGCCTCTGGATGCGCGAGATCGCATGGCTCAAGTCCAAAGTGTCGGGCAAGCGCGATGACCGAAAGTGAAGCGGCGGCCCAAGCGGGCGAATCCATCGATGTCGATGAAGTGCTGCGGCGTTTGCCGCACCGCTATCCGTTCCTGCTGATCGATCGCGCCGTCGGCTACGAACCGTTCAAGTCGATCCGTGCGATCAAGTGTGTGACAGTCAACGAACCCTTCTTTCCCGGGCACTTTCCGGATGCGCCCGTAATGCCCGGCGTGCTGCAGATCGAAGCGATGGCGCAAGCCGGCGCGCTCTTGATGTCCAAATCCCTGGATGTGGACGTCTCCAAACACACCATCTTTTTCATGTCGATCGAGAATGCGCGCTTCCGGCGCGTGGTGAAGCCAGGCGATGTGTTGGAGCTCGACGTCACGGTGCTCTTTCATCGGCGCAACATCTTCAAGTTCCGTGGCCGCGGGGAAGTGGCGGGAGAACTCGCCGTCGAAGCCGAGTTCGCCGCGATGAAAGCGGATCGCTGAGCGCAATGGCAGAAAGGATTCATCCGACCGCGATCGTAGACAAGAGCGCGGAGGTTCACGCCGATGCGGAAGTGGGCCCCTGGTGCATGGTTGGCCCCAACGTCAAAATCGGCGCGCGCACCAAACTGATCGGGCATGTCTTTATCGAGAAGAACACGGCGCTCGGAGAAGATAACACGATCTATCCCTACGCCGTCGTCGGCGGCCCGCCGCAGGACATTTCCTATAAGGGCGAGGAAACCAACCTCGAGATCGGGAACCGCAACACCATCCGCGAACACGCCACGCTCCATCGCGGCACTGTGCGCGGGCGCGGCGTGACGCGCATCGGCGACGATTGCTTCCTGATGAGCCAATCGCACGTCGCCCACGATTCGATTGTCGGCAACGGCGTCATCCTCGCGCAAGGCGCGACGCTCGGCGGCCACGTTCAGATGGGCGACTACGTGTTCATGGGCGGGCTCGCCGCCGTCCACCAATACACACGTGTGGGCCGCTACTCCTTCATCGGCGGCCTTTCCGCGGTCGTGTCGGATGTCATCCCGTACGGCTCGGCGCTCGGCGTGCACGCGCACCTTGGCGGGCTGAACGTCATTGGCCTGAAGCGGCGCAATTTCTCCCGCGAGACCATCCACGATCTGCGCGCCGCCTATCGCTTGCTTTTCGCCGAAGAGGGCACATTTCAGGAGCGCCTGGAGGACGCCGCCGAAGTGTACGCGGCGCGCCCGGAAGTGATGGAGATCATCGATTTTATCCGCGCCGAGGCGAACCGTCCGCTCTGCATGCCCAGGGATTGAAATGGCGCGCTGGCGCAAAATCGGGATCATCGCCGGCGGCGGCGATCTGCCGTTGGCGCTGTGCGAGCATTTCGCGGCGACCGGCCAGCCTTATTGGGTCGCGCGCGTCGAGCCATTCGCGGACGATGCGCTGAGCGCTCATCCCGGCGAAAGTTTCAACATCGGCAAGATGGGCGCGCGCATCGAAGCGCTGCGTGCGGCGGGCGTCGATGCGCTGACCATGGTGGGCATCGTCAAGCGCGCGGATCTTTCGCAGGTCGAGTTCGATGAGCATGGCGCGACGCTGTTGCCGAAACTTGCTGCGGCGGCGCGCTCGGGCGACGACGCGCTGCTGCGCGTGCTCGTCGAAGACTTGGAGGCGGCCGGTTTCACGGTGATTGGCGCAGAGGAAGCGCTTGCCGATTTGAAGATGGGCGCCGGCGCGCTCGGCAAGCACGCGCCAAACGCGGCGCATCGCGCAGATATCGCGAAAGCTGCGCTCGTCGCGGACGCATTGGGCAGTTGGGACGTCGGGCAGGCCGTCGCAGTGTGCGATGGGCTCGTGTTGGCCATCGAAGCGCAAGAAGGCACGGACGAAATGCTCGCTCGTGTCGCCGCGCTCGACGGCGTCGTGCGCGGATCGCGCGAAGCGCCGCGCGGCGTGTTGCTCAAGCGCCCGAAGACACTTCAGGAGCGGCGCGTCGATCTACCGACGATCGGCACGCGCACCGTTGAGAACGCTGCGACGGCGGGCCTTGCGGGGATCGCGCTTGAAGCAGGCGGCGCGCTCGTTCTGCGGCGGGAGGCGGTGATCGCCAAGGCCGACGAGTTTGGGCTCTTCGTGTATGGCTTCACGGCCGACGAGGCGAAGGCGCCGTGAGATATTTCATCGTCGCGGCGGAAGCATCGGGCGATGTGCTGGGCGCCGATCTCATTCGCGCCTTGCGGACGCGTGATCCAGAGGCGGTCTTCGCGGGCGTTGGCGCCGCGCGCATGTCGGACGAGGGCGTCGCGAGCATCGTGGAAATCGCGAAGCTGTCGGTGCTCGGCATTGTCGATACATGGAAAGCCTATCCGCGCGCCGTGCGTGCCGCGGATGATACGGCGGCCGCGGCGGTTGAGTTCAAGCCCGATGTCGCGGTGCTGATCGATTCATGGGGCTTCACGATCCGTGTCGCGCAGCGCTTGCGGCGTATGCTGCCGGGTGTTCCGCTCGTCAAATATATCGGCCCGCAAGTCTGGGCCACCCGCCCCGAGCGCGCCAAGCAACTCGCAGAGACAGTCGATCACTTGATCTGCATGCACGATTTCGAAGTGCCGTTTTACGCGCCGCACGGGCTTGCGTGCACGGTCTGCGGCCATCCTGCGATTGGCCGCTATACGCCCGGAGACGGCGCCGGATTTCGCGCGCGTCACGGCATCAAAAACGATCAGCCTTTGTTGCTCGTGCTGCCCGGGAGCCGGCGTAGCGAAGTCCGGCGCATCGCGCCAACGCTGTGGGCCGCGGCGGAGCGGCTCCAAGCGCAGATCCCGGACTTGCGCGTGATGAGCGTCGCGGCGGGAAGCGTTGCGCCGCTCGTGCGTTTAGAGACACCGAGTTTTGTGAAGATCGTCGCCGAGGATGAAAAGGACGACGCCTTCGCCGCCGCGACCGCCGCGATCGCATGCTCCGGGACGGTGACGACGGAGGTCGCGCTGCAAGGCGCGCCGATCATCGCGGGCTATCGAGTCGGCTGGTTTACGTGGGTTTTGGCGCGGCTCTTCTTCTACCGCGCCCCGTTCATGACGTTGCTCAACGTGGCGGCCCAACGCGAAGTCGCGCCGGAATTCATCCAGACACGCTTCACGGCGGAGATCGTCGCCGCCGCGGCTGCGCCTCTGTTGACCGACGCAACAGTCCGCGCCGCGCAAGTCGATGCGCAGAATGAGGCGCTGCAGAAAATGGGCCGGGGCGGGCGGCCCGCGTCGGAAATCGCGGCCGACGCGGTGATGCAAGCGCTCCGTCGCGCTTAGCTATTTGCGCTGCGCGGCGGGAACGAAATCGCGTTGCGCCGCGCCGGTATAAATCTGGCGCGGACGCCCAATCTTTTGCGACGGGTCCTCCATCATCTCGGTCCACTGCGCGATCCAGCCGACAGTGCGCGCCACCGCGAAGAGAACGGTGAACATCGACATCGGGAAGCCCATGGCCCTGAGTGTGATGCCGGAATAGAAATCGATGTTCGGATAGAGCTTACGCTTCACGAAATACTCGTCGCCGAGCGCGATCTTCTCCAGCTCCATCGCAACCTTGAGAAGCGGATCGTCCTCGGCGCCGACTTCCTTCAGAACCTGGTGGCAGAGCTTCTGCATCGCCGTCGCGCGCGGATCGTAATTCTTATAGACGCGGTGCCCGAAGCCCATGAGGCGCACGTCGTCGTTCGGGTCTTTCACGCGCTTGATGAAGTTCGGAATATTATCGACCGTGCCGATCTCTTCGAGCATGCGGAGCGCGGCTTCGTTCGCGCCGCCATGCGCGGGGCCCCAGAGGCACGCAATGCCTGAGGCGATGCAGGCGAACGGATTGGCGCCGGAGGAGCCCGCGAGACGAACGGTGGAGGTCGATGCGTTCTGTTCGTGATCGGCGTGGAGGATGAAGAATACATCCATCGCGCGCGCGAGGACCGGATTCACCTTGTAGTCCTCGGCCGGCACGGCGAAGCACATGCGCAGGAAGTTCGACGCGTAGTCGAGTTCGTTGCGCGGGCTCACAAAAGGCTGCCCGATCGTGTACTTGAACGCCCGCGCCGCGATCGTCGGCATTTTCGCGATCATGCGGTGGCTGGCGATCATACGCTGGCGCGGATCGTCGATATCGGTGCTGTCGTGATAGAAGGCCGCCAACGCCCCGACTGTGCCCACCATCACTGCCATCGGATGCGCGTCGCGCCGGAAACCTTCAAAGAACCGATCGAACTGCGCATGCAGCATCGTGTGATAAGTGATCGCTTTCTCGAAGCGCACATATTCCTGTTTGCTGGGCAGTTCGCCGTGCAGAAGGAGGTAGCAGACCTCCATGAAATTCGAATGCTCGGCGAGCTGATCGATCGGATAGCCGCGATAGAGGAGAACGCCCTCATCGCCGTCGATATAGGTGATCTGGCTTTCGCAGCTGGCGGTGGACGTAAAGCCTGGATCGTAGGTGAAGACGCCGCCTTCGCCGTAGAGCTTTCTGATATCGACGACGTCGGGGCCTACGGCGCCGGAATAAACTGGCAATTCGATCTGCTTGTTGTTGACGATGAGCCGCGCCTCGCCGTTCTTCTTCACTTTCGAGTCCATCGTCTGCTCCAGCCCCGCGCATCCGCGCGGACACATCAAGGATTCCGATCCGCCAATCGCGCGAGCGTTTCTTCGCGCCCCAGAATTTCAAGCGTCTGCCCAAGGTCCGGCGCGGGCGCTCCGCCCGTCAGCACGGCGCGAAGCGGCGGGCCGATCTTGCCCAACCCAACGTCCTCGGCGGCTGCGAACGCTTTGAGCTCGGCGGCCAGCGAGGCCGCGTCCCAGCGCGAAAATCCTGCCAAGCGTGCGCTCAAGCGCCCCAGCCGTTCCGACGCGCCGTCACTGACCAGTTTTTGCGCTGCATCGTCAAGTTCGATTGGCCGATTTCGTAGGAAAAAGAAGGACATTTCCGCGAGTTCCGCGATTGTTTTGCCGCGCTGCTTTAAGATGGGCATCGCGGCCGCCAATTTCAGCTTCTGCGCCTCGGTGACGGTCCAGTTCTTGTTGGCCGCGATGAAGGCGAGCGTGAGCTGAGCGAGGCGCGCATCGTCCGCCAAACGGATGAAGTGCGCGTTGACGTTGGCGAGCTTTTCGAAGTCGAGCCGGGCGGGTGAGCGCACCACGCGCGCGAGATCGAATACCTTCGCTGCTTCTTCGAGGGAGAGGATATCGTCGTGGCCCGGGCTCCAGCCCAAGCGGATGAGATAGGCCGCCAGCCCTTCAGGAAGGTAGCCCAGATCGCGATAGGCTTCGACGCCGAGATCGCCGTGGCGTTTAGAGAGTTTCGCTCCGTCTGGCCCATGAATGAGCGGCACATGCGCAAACGCGGGCCCGCTCCACTCCATCGCGCGATAGATAGCGATCTGGCGTGCGGCGTTGGTCAGGTGATCGTCGCCGCGGATGACGTGCGTCACGCCCATGTCGTGATCGTCCACGACGACGGCGAGCATGTATGTCGGCGTGCCGTCCGCGCGCAGGAGAACGAGATCGTCGATGTCGCGCGCTTTGATGCGCACATCGCCCTGGACGAGATCGCCGTTGACGATCTCGCCTTCGTCCGGGGCCTTCAAGCGGATGACGAAGGGTCGGTCCGTCGCCGGGATGTCGCCGCTGCGCCACGGCGAACGCAGCGCGCGGCCCTCCGCGTGCGCTTCGGCGCGCAGCTGCTCGACCTCTTCAGGCGTGGCGTAGCAGCGGAAGGCCGTGCCGCGCTTCACCATCTCGTAAGCGGCCTCGGCGTGGCGCGAGGCGCGCGCGAATTGGAAAATGGGCGGCTTGTCGGGCGTGAGCCCGAGCCACGTCATCCCATCGATGATCGCGTCGATTGCTTCTTGGGTGGAGCGCTGGCGGTCCGTATCCTCGATGCGCAGGAGATAGCGCCCGCCGTGGCGGCGCGCGAAAAGCCAGTTGAACAGCGCCGTGCGGGCGCCGCCAATATGCAGGAAGCCGGTCGGCGACGGGGCGAAACGGGTGACGACGCTCATGGGGCGGGCGGGACGGGCCTTCGGGATTCGGAACGGCGCGGGGGATAGCACGCCCGCCGCGGGCGCGCCTAATGGCGCGGTCGCACTTCTGGCGGGCCTGTGGGCGGCTCAGCGGGCGCGTTGGGTTCTCTGGCTGCCGGTCGCCGCGATCGCCGGCGCCGCGGCTTGGCTCACGGCCCCAGAGACGCCGCCTGCGTGGATAGCGCCGGGCGCGCTTGTCGCGGGCGCGCTCCTGGGCGCCGCCGTCGCGATTTGGCCGCGGCCCGCGCGCCGCCAAGCCTTCGAGTTCGCGCGCGCCCTGATCGCGGGCCTTTGTGCGATCGCCGCCTTTGCCGGGTTGGGCGCATGCGCGGCGCAGCTGCGAACAGCTTTTATGGGCCAGGCGCCGCTGGCTGGAGAGATCGGCCCGGTGCTCGTCGAAGGCTGGGTGGAGGAGGTGGAGATTGGCACGCCGCGCACACGCATGCGGCTCCTCGTCCACAGCATCGAAGGCGTGCCGGCGCCGCCGCGCTATGTGCGTGTCTCCAGCCCGGGCGTGCGCGCTTTTTCGGCGGGACGCGCGATCCGCTGCCGTGCGGTGCTGCGCGCGCCGGATGGGCCGCTCGCACCGGGCGCATACGATTTCGCTCGCCGCGCCTTCTTCGAACGCCTGGGCGCGACCGGCTTCACGCTGGGGCGCTGCCGCCCCGTGCTGCTGCCCCCGCCTTCTTGGTTCGACGCCGCGATGCTGCGCCTCGCCGCGATCCGCGCCGATTTAGCCGAAACGATCCATAACGCGTCGCCCGGCCCGGGAGGGGCGGTTGCGGCATCGCTCATCGTCGGGGATCGCAGTCTCATCGCCGAGGAGGTCAACGTCGATTTGCGCGATTCTGGATTGGGGCATATATTGTCCGTATCCGGATTGCATATGGGCGTCGTCGGCGGGCTGACGTTCGCCGCGTTCACCGGGTTCTTTGCGCTGATCGCGCCGCTGGCGCTGCGCTTTTCCGTCAAGAAGCTGGCCGCGATCGGCGCACTCACCGTGCTCTCGATCTACCTTGTCATATCCGGCGCCAGCGTGCCGGCGATCCGCGCGTATGTGATGGCCGCTGTCGCGTTCGGCGCCATTCTTGTGGACCGACCCGCGATCTCCATGCGGGGCCTCGTGCTCGCCGCGCTCATCATCGTGCTTGCGTTTCCGGAATCCGTGCTGGAGCCGGGCTTTCAGATGTCGTTCGCTGCCACCGCCGCGCTGGTGGCGGCATTTGAGGTCGCCCAGCGCGATCCATCGGAGGCGCGGCTGCCCACGCCGGGTCCGCTCGTCGGCGGATTACAGATGCTGGGCCGCGGGATCGGCGGCGTCCTGCTCATCAGCTTCGTGGCGGGGCTCGCGACCGATCCCTTCGCCCTTTACCATTTTCAGCGTTTCGCCGTTTACGGTTTGCCGGCCAATCTCGTCGCCGCCCCGCTGGTTTCGTTCGTGATCGCGCCGGCGGCGGCGCTTGCCGCGCTGGCGGCGCCGTTTGGCTTGGCCGAATGGCCGCTGCAGATCATGGCGTCGGCGTGCGATTTTCTCGTCGGCATCGGGCGCGCCTTCGCCGACCGGCCAGAAGCGGTGCACGCATTGCCGCGCCCCAGCGACGTCTCGTTTCTGGCCGCGGTCGCCGCGATCCTTTGGGGCTGCCTCTGGAGCGGCGCGCTGCGCTGGGGCGCCGTGCCGTTCCTCGCCTTCGCCGCCACACTCTACGCGACAACGGAGAGGCCGATCCTCTTCTTCGACGGCGAACTCCGCGCGGTCCTGGCGCGCGACGAAACAAACGACTGGATCCTCATCCGTCCCCACGGGCGCTCCACCTTTGCGCGCGATCGGCTGGCTGCGATGGCCGGCATTGCGCCATCCAATGCAGAGCGGCTAGCGCAGCCGGAGGAGTGCAGCGAAGATCTTTGCCTCTGGCGGAGCCCGCGCGGCCAGCGACTTGCCGTTGCGCTGAGCGATGAAGGTGCGCGCGATCCGCGCCTCGCGGGCGCGCTCATTCTAACGCGCGAGTCAGCGGCTCCGCGCACGGTCGTCACGCCAAGGCTTTTGATCGACGCGCGCGACCTCGCGGAACACGGCGGCGGCTACGTGGTCGAAACACCGCGCGGCCTTGCAGTGACACGCGTGCGGACGCATGCGCAGGCGCGGCCCTGGATCGCGCCTATGGCGCTGGCTGACTAATTGTACTTGCGGATAAGCGCGACGAGCTTGCCCTGGATGCGCACACGGTCCGGCCCAAAGATACGCGTCTCGTAGGCTGGGTTCGCCGCCTCGAGCGCGATGGAGTTCCCGCGCTTGCGCAGGCGCTTCAATGTCGCTTCCTCATCGTCGATCAGCGCCACGACGATGTCCCCGCTCGTCGCAGTGTCGCCGCGGCGGATGATGACGTGATCGCCTTCGAGGATGCCGGCGTTGATCATGGAATCGCCGCGCACTTCGAGCGCGAAGCACAGGTTCGCGTCAGAGAACTCGGCCGGCGCGGAAACGCGGCCGATCTCGCTTTGGATCGCTTCTATGGGCGCCCCGGCCGCGATGCGGCCGAGCACGGGGATTTCATATGAGCCCCCGCCGCCGTTGGCGGCTTGGCGTGTTTCGGCCTGCACGACGGCCGGGCGGAAACCGGCGCGCCCGCGCGGCGGCGCAGAGGGCGTTGCGGAATCGGGGAGCTTGAGCACTTCCAGCGCCCGCGCGCGGTGAGGCAGGCGGCGCAGGAAGCCGCGCTCTTCAAGGGCGGTGATGAGGCGGTGAATGCCGGATTTCGACGCCAGATCGAGCGCCTCCTTCATCTCATCGAAGGAGGGGGAGACGCCCGTCTCCTTGATCCGTTCATGGATGTAGAGGAGCAGCTCTTTTTGTTTCGCTGTCAGCATCTGCCTGCCAGACCAAAGAGTGAACGTGTTTGAGTTGTTCTATGTCCGTTCACGGTCCGGGTCAAGAATTTTGCGTTCCTGTCATCAACGCACGCGTCGCGTTCGCCACATCTTGCTGACGCATCAGGGATTCTCCGACGAGCACGGCCTTCGCGCCAGCGCGCGCGACGCGCGCGACATCGGCGTGCGTGAACAAGCCTGATTCCGCGACCAGCATGCGATCGTTCGGAATCATCGGCGCCAAGCGCTCCGTCGTTTCAAGTTTCGTCTCGAAGGTGCGCAGATCGCGGTTGTTCACGCCGATGAGTGTCGCGTCGAGGCGGAGTGCGCGTTCAAGTTCGGCCTCGTCGTGGCACTCGACGAGCGCATCCATGCCGAACCGTTGCGGTTCCAAAACAAGATCGCGCGCGAGCGCGTCGTCCACGCACGCCATGATGACGAGAATGGCGTCGGCGCCCAAGGCGCGGCTCTCGGCGATCTGCCAGGGATCGATCATGAAATCCTTGCGCAGCGTGGGCAGCGTGCATGCGCTGCGTGCGCCGGCGAGGTAGGAATCGTCGCCTTGAAAGCTCGGCGTGTCCGTCAGCACCGAGAGACACGTCGCGCCGCCTTCGGCGTAGGCGCGCGCGAGCGCGGGCGGATCGAAATCGGCGCGGATGAGGCCCTTGGAGGGGCTGGCTTTCTTGATTTCCGCGATGAGCGCGACGCCTTGGGCGCGTTCGATGGCGGCGGCGAAGCCGCGCGGCGGGGATTGGGCGGCCGCTTCGGCGTCGAGGTTAGGGCGCGCGCGTTTGCGCTGCGCGACTTCCTCGCGCTTGTAGGCGACGATCCTTGTGAGCGTGTCGCTCATGATGCGTTCTCGGGCGCGTCCTTCGTGATCGCGACGAGGGAGTTGAGCGCGGCAAGCGCGGCGTGGCTGTCGAGAGATTCCTGCGCCATGGCCCAAGCGGATTTGAGATCGGTCGCATCGTCGGCGACGACGAGCGCGGCGGTGGCGTTCAATAGCACGGCGTCGCGATAGGCTTTGTTTTCGTTTTTGCCTTCGAGCAGCGCGCGCAGCGCGGCAGCGTTTTCCTCCGCCGTGCCGCCGCGCAGCGCTTCGGGCGTTTGATTGGGATTGTCGCCGTCGCGGAAGTTGAGGTTGGCCTCCATCACTTCGCCCTTGTCGAGTGCCGCGACGAGATTGTCTTCCGCGACGGCCAATTCGTCGATGCCGCCCGCGCCATGGACGACCCAGGCGCTTTCGGCGCCGAGCTCCTTCAAAGCCTCCGCGACGGGCTTGGCCCATTCCGGCGCGAAGACGCCGACGAGTTGGCGCTTCACGCCGGCGGGGTTGGAGAGCGGGCCCAGGAGATTGAAGATCGTGCGTACCCCCAGTTCTTTGCGCGCGGCCGCGACGTGGCGCATGGCGGGGTGGTGGTTCTGCGCGAAGAGGAAGGCGATGTTGGCTTCAGCGAGCGCGCGTTCGAGAGTGGGCACATCGCTCGTGAGCTTCACGCCCAACGCTTCAAGCGTATCGGCGGCGCCGGCCTTGGAGCTCATGGCGCGGTTGCCGTGCTTCGCTACAGGCACGCCTGCGCCGGCCGCGATGAAGGCGACGGCTGTGGAGATGTTGAGCGTGTGGGCGCCGTCTCCGCCCGTGCCGCAAACGTCGATGGCGTTGGCGGGCGCCTTCACGCGCACCATGCGGGCGCGCAAGGCGCGTGCGCCGATCGCAAGCGCGCGGGGCTCGCTCATCAATGGAATGGTGGAGGAGAGAAACTCCTTCACCTCCTCATGGGCGGCTTCACCCGCCATGATGCGCCCGAACGCGGCGTCGAGGTTTTCGAGCGAGACGCTCATCGCGCGTGCGCCGCATCGAGGAAGGCGCCGATGAGCGCGTGGCCGTGTTCGCTCGCGATGCTCTCGGGATGGAATTGGACGCCGTAGATGGGGCGGGTGCGATGGCGAAGCGCCATGATCTCGCCGTCCTCGGTTTCGGCGTCCACCAGCAGATCGGCGGGCAGCGTTTCGCGCTTCACTGCGAGGCTATGGTAGCGCGTGGCGGTGAAGGGCGTCGGCAGATCGCGGAAGAGGCCCTCGCGGCGATGGCGCACATGCGAGAGCTTGCCGTGCATGATCGCCTGCGCGGAGATGACGTCGCCCCCGAAGGCTTGGCCGATAGCTTGGTGCCCGAGGCAGACGCCGAGGATCGGGAGATCGGCGGGCGCGCTTTTCAGAAGGTCCAGGCAGATGCCGGCTTCGTTGGGCGTGCAGGGCCCGGGCGAAAGGATGATCGCTTGGGGCTTCTTCTTGAGCGCCTGCGCGACGGTAAGCGCATCGTTCCGGTGCACCTCTGTCTCGGCGCCCAGATCTTCGATGTAGTGGACGAGGTTATAGGTGAAGCTGTCGTAGTTATCGATGACGAGGATCATGGCATGCGTTCCCGTTCGCTGACGTGCTGTGGCCGGTCAGTCGAACGTGCGCCATCGCGCAGGGGCGCGGAGGAGGGCGGAGGAACGCATGGGGAGAAGGTAGCGGGGATTTGGCGCCAAGCCAACGGCGCTAAAGTGGCAGCGGCGGCGCAAAACGGCCTTTGGAGACGCCCATGAGTGAACGGCCTGACGTGACAATCTCGCTCTCGCATGATGCTGCAATGGTCCTCGCGGGCGTGCTTTCCGACTACTTCTACGGCGGCGCCGGCCCGCTGCAGCGGGGGCGGCTTTCCGGCGTCCAGGCATGCGCGTTTTCAGAGTTTGCGACCAAGCTAGAGGATGTTGAGGCTGTCTCCGCCATCTGGCTCGGCGACAGGTTCGTTCCAGAACTGGAGGCTTCCACGCGCAAGCTCGCGGAGCAAGAATGGCCGGACGACTAGAACTCCAGGCGTTGCGCCAGGCGTCGTCGTCCCGAGGATAGAAGGCGGATGGACCACGAGATTGTTCAAGCTTGGCGAGACGCCGCATCTGACCTCGGCATCCGCGTCACCGCGCCGTACGAGTTAGAGACAGAGGACGGGGTTCTGATGTGCGAAGCGTTTGCGCCCGATTTTGGCTCAACTGCGGGCGCCATCGCAGTGAGCCGCGCTACAGCGGACAACGCGGCAGGCCGGCTCACGGGTCCGGCCGTTCCATGGCGGTCGATCCTCTACGAAATCTATCGCCGCTACGACCGAGAACTCTTTATCGAGATGCTGGAGGATTGGGGTTGGTTCGGCGCACGCGCTGAAACGCCGGCGTGGTACAAGGGTCATCACTACGGAGAGTGACTAAGCGTACCGCCACGCTTCCGCCGCGGCGCGGAAAAGCGCGCGGGCTTTGTGTTCGGTTTCTTCGAATTCGAGTTGGGGATTGCTGTCGAGCACGACGCCGCCGCCTGCTTGCACGTGGAGCGCGCCGTCCTTCACGACGCCGGTGCGGAGCGCGATGCAGGTGTCCATCTCGCCGCCCGCCGAGAAATAGCCGACGCCGCCGCCATAGATGCCGCGCTTGTGCGGCTCTAGTTCGTTGATGACCTCCATCGCGCGCACTTTGGGCGCCCCGGAGACTGTGCCGGCCGGAAAGCCCGCGAGCAGTGCGTCGATCACGTCTTTCTCTTCCGCGATCGTGCCTTCGACGTTGGAGACGATGTGCATCACGTGGCTGTAGCGTTCGACGCTGAAGCTCTCCGTGACGCGCACATTGGGCTGCGCAGCTTCGGCGCCCATCGCGTTTGAGCCTTTCGGGCGCCCGCGCCGCGCGACACGGCCGACATCGTTGCGGCCAAGGTCGAGCAGCATCAAATGTTCGGCGCGCTCTTTGGGGTCGGCGAGCAATTCGGCTTCAAGCGCGCGATCCTCCGCGGGCGTCTTCCCGCGCGGGCGCGTGCCGGCGATCGGGCGCACGGTGACGACGCCATCGCGCAAGCGCACGAGGATTTCGGGGCTCGAACCGACGACCGAGAAGCCGTTGAAGTTGAGATAGAAAAGGAAAGGCGAAGGATTGAGACGCCGCAGCGCGCGGTAGAGCGCGAACGCCGGCTCCTTCATCGGCGCGGTGAAGCGCTGGCTCGGCACGACTTGAAAGACATCGCCCGCGCGGGCGTAGGTCTTGCAGCGCTCCACCATGTCCAGATAGCGCGCGTGCGTGGTGTTCGAGGTCGGCGCCGGCGGCGATTTTGCGGGCGGCGGCGCGGGCGGCGCTTTCGTCAGCGGGCGATCCAATGCGCGCAGCGCCTGCTCAAGCCGCTTGCGCGCGCGTTCATACGCTTTCGCGGGATCGCTGGTTCGGCCCGTCGAGCGCATGGGCGTGACAAGCGTGATCTCGCTCGCGACATTGTCGAAGACGGCGACGATCGTCGGGCGCACAAGGAGCGCATCCGGCAGGCCGAGCGGATCGTCCTTCGCGTCCGGCAGGCGCTCGATGAGGCGCACCGTCTCGTAGCTCAGATAGCCGAAGAGCCCCGCCGCGGGCGGCGGCAGCGACATGGGGATGTCAAGCGCGGAGCGCTTCAACAAGCGGCGCAGCGAGTCCAACGGCGGGCGTTTGTCCGGCTTGAAGGCGCTTTCCTCGAACTTGCCCGCGCTCGTCTCGGCGCGGCCGTTCTTGATGCGCCAGATCAGATCGGGCTTCAAACCGATGATCGAATAGCGTCCGCGCCAATCGCCGCCTTGCACGCTCTCAAGCAGGAACACGCCGGGCTTCTCGGCGCCAAGCTTTAACAACGCCGTGACCGGCGTTTCGAGATCGGAGATGCGCTTCGTCCAGACGAGCGCGCCGCCCTTGCCGTACGCCGCCGAAAAGGCGTCGAGCGAGGGCTCCAGCGCGGTCATTGAGCCTCGTCTTCGCCTGCGCCGTCGGCGCCGCCATAGGTTTGGCGCAGAAGCGCATCGTTGCGCCGGACACGCGCGCGCTCACGCACGGCCGCCTCCACCGCTTGGCTCAAGCTCAGCTGAATCGATTGCCGCATTTCATTGCGCCAGCGCTCGACCGCTTCGGCGTTCTCCGGCGCGGCCGGATCGGCGCGCTGAATTGCTTCGACGTGAGCAATCATCAACGATTGGCCGTCGAGGCGAACGTCGAAGACGACCTCGCCTTCGTGCGCGCCGAAGATCGCGCTGCCCAATTGGCGCGCGGGGATCTGCTGAGCCGCCGTCTGCCGGTCGATCGGTTGCGAGCGCACGACGATGGCGCCGCCCTCAGCCGCAGCCGCCTGCTGGAAGGTGCGCCCGGCGACGACCGCCTCGGCGACGCGCCGCCCCATCGCCTGCACGCGTTCGAGACGTTGGCGTTGCGTCCAGATCCCGACGAGAGATTCGCGCACTTCGGCGAACGGGCGCGTCGTCGCCGGCGTCACGCGATCGACATTGATGAGCACGTCCGCGCCGTCCGCGGCCGGCACGAAATCCGTCGCTTCGCCTTCCGGCGCGGAAAACGCTGCGCGCAGCAGTTCCGGCTGATCGACGAACGCTTCCGCATTCTCGCCAGCGGGCGTGCGCCCTTGATCGTTGACTGCGGGCACGACAACGACCGTCAGCCCGTTCGCGCGGGCGGCTTGAGCGAACGCGGCGCCCTCGGCGCGTGAATCGTTGAACGCCGCCACCGCCTCGTTCATCAGATCGACGGCTTCTTCTTCCGCAATGGCGTTGCGGATTTCATCACGGTGATCGGCAAGCGTGGGCGTCACGGCCGGTTCGATAGCCGTCACGCGGATGGCCGCCCACGGCGCAAGCGTGCCCCGCACGGTGGAGACCGCGTTGAGTTGTGCGCTGAACGCGGCTGTCGCGATGGCGCGATCGGGAATATCGGTTTGCGCGCGCTCCGCGTGCGTCACCGTTTGCACGCCAAGCGCCGAAGCGATCGCGGCCGGCTCTTCTCCGCGCGAAAGCCGTGCGGCGGCGTCGCGCGCCTGCGCTTCGTTCTGCGCGCTGATTTGCACGATCGTTCGCCGTTCCGGCTGCCCCAAAGCCGCGCGGCGCGCTTCGAACTCTTCCGCGATGCGCGTTTCCGGCACGTCGACGCGCGACGTGAAGTCCGAGGCGCGCGCATAAACGAGCGTGAGCGCGCGATATTCCGGTACGCGAAGGTTTGGGCGCATTTCGTTGTAGAAGGCTTGAAGCTGCGCCTCCGTCGGCGGCGGGATTGCGCCGATGCGCGAGACGGGCGCCTCCGCCACGGTGATCACGCGCCGCTCGCTCTCGAAGGCAAGGCCGAGTGCGGCGACGCTGCGCGGCGCCCGCACGCCCCCGACGAGCGACCGGATGAGTTGCTCCACGGAAAGATCGGCGCGCACTTCGCGCTCGAACTCGCCCGGCGTGTAGCCGATGGCCTGCAGGAATTGCATGTATTGGCCCTGATCGAACGAGTTGTTGATCGGGTTGCGCGCCGCCGGAACTTCGCGGATCCGCGCGGCGACCAATTCGTCGCTGACGTGAATGCCCAGCCGCTCCACATATTGCTGAAGCGCGATGCGCCCGACCATGGCGTCGAGCAGGCGCGCGGGCACATTCTGTTCGAGCGCCTGCGTGCGCGTGACGGGCTCTTCGCTGTTGCGCTGGTTTTCCAGCCAGTTGCGGAAGTCTCGGTCGAGCATTTGGGGCGTGACGGCGCGATCGCCGATGCGGGCGAGCTCGTTGCGCCCGACCCCGCCGAGGAAATCGTTGACGCCCCAGATGGCGAAGGCGAGCGCGAGCACGACGAGCAGCGCGCGGGCGGCGAACGTGCGCGTAAAGGCGCGCATTTGAGCAAGCATGGGGCCCTCGGGTCCGAAAAAATCGCGCGGACCATAGAGAGCGGGGTTAGACCCGGCAACGCCGCCGCTGTAGCCCTCTCCCGCGCCGGGAGAGGCGCCGACGCCAGGGAGCAGGGCATGAGCCGACGGCCGCTGATCGCGGGTAACTGGAAGATGTACGGGCTGGCCGCGAGCTTGGCCGAGATCGACGCGTTGGCGGAACGGGCGGCGGGCGCCGCCGCCGTGGTGGACATCGTGCTCTGCCCGCCCTCGACCCTAACGGCGCAGATGGCCTGGAAGCTCCGGGGGAAGCCTTTCGGCCTTGGCGGCCAGGATTGCCATGCGGCCCGGGAGGGCGCGCACACCGGGGACGTGAGCGCCGCGATGCTGAAGGACGCCGGCTGCGCTTACGTGATCCTCGGCCACTCGGAGCGCCGCCGCGATCACGGCGAAACCGACGCGCTGGTCCGCGCGAAGGCGGAAGCCGCAGCCGCGGCCGGGCTTTGGCCGATCGTGTGCGTCGGTGAGACCGTGGAGGAGCGCAAGGCGGGGCATGCGGGCGAGGTCGTTCGCGGCCAGCTCGCTGGGAGCCTTCCGGACGCGGCGCCCGAAGGGCTTGTGGTCGCTTACGAGCCGGTTTGGGCGATCGGGACGGGACTGACCCCGACGCTCAACGAGATCGAGGAGATTCACGGCGTGGTCCGCGCCGCGCTCGCCGAACGGTACGGCGCACGCTCAGACGCAATCCGGGTGCTCTATGGCGGCTCGGTGAAGCCCGGAAATGCCGGCGAGATTTTCGCCGTTCCACGCGTCGATGGCGCGCTGGTCGGCGGCGCGAGCCTCAAAGCCGCCGATTTCGCGGCGATTATTCTCGCTCACCCTGCGGCGGCGCGCGCTGGCAATTAACCGGGCAAGGGACTATGTACCCCGCTTTCGCGCCCGCCCCCTGACCAATAGCGGCCTTTCGCCGGAGACCGTCCGCGCATGCATACAGTGCTTCTCATTGTGCAATTGATCGTTGCGGTGGGGCTCATCGGCCTCGTGCTGCTGCAACGCTCCGAGGGCGGCGCGCTTGGCATGGGCGGCGGCGGGGGCGGCGGCGTCATGACCGGCCGCGGCGCGGCAGACATGATGGCGCGCCTCACGACGATCGCGGGCGCGCTCTTCTTGATCGTCTCGCTCGCGTTGACTGTCGTGGCTAACAATGCCGAACAGCGCCTCGAGGATTCCCTCGTGATCGGGGACAACGCGATCCCCGCCGCGCCCGCTTCGCCGATCACACAGCAAATCCAGGCGCCGGAAATTCCCGCGCTCGACACCCCCGCCGAGGCCGCAACGCCGCCGGCAGCGGCCCCGCCCGCGCAGACCCCCGCCGCCGCGCCCGCAGCCGCCGGGCCGGCCGCTCCGGCTCCCGCCGCCGCCGAGCGCCGCGCTGGCCCCATTCAGGCTGCGCCCGCCACACAGAACAGCGCCCAGCAGCGCTCCGCCGCGCCTGTCCGCACGGCGGCTGCTGAACCGCAGCGGACGACGACAGCGCCGCCCGCGCGCCAGCAGCCGGCCGCCCAGCGCACGACCACCGCGCCCGCGCCGCAGCGCACGGCTGCGCCCGCCCAACAGCGTACGACGGCGCCGGCCCCGCAACGCACGACGGCGCCTGCGCCGGCTGCCCCCACACCGGCGCCCGCGACCCAGGAGGCCGAATCGAGCGATACATCGACGCCTGCCCCGCCAGTCCAGCGGTCGCGGGCCGGTCCCGATCAGTGACGCCGGGCGATAGAAGCGCCGGGCGGCTGATTACGTTTTAGGAGATCGCAAACACAGCAGGACGCTGTGAGGAGCTGAATGGCGAGGTACGTGTTCATTACCGGCGGCGTGGTCTCTTCCTTGGGGAAGGGCATCGCCTCCGCCGCCCTCGGCGCTTTGCTGCAAGCCCGGGGATACAAGGTCCGCCTCCGCAAACTTGATCCCTACCTGAACGTCGATCCGGGCACGATGAGCCCGACGCAGCATGGCGAGGTGTTCGTCACGGACGACGGCGCCGAAACCGATCTCGATCTTGGGCACTACGAGCGCTTCACCGGCGTCTCCGCCACCAAGGCGGACAACATCACGACCGGGCGCATCTATCAGGAGATCATCGCGAAGGAGCGCCGGGGCGATTATCTCGGCGCGACCGTGCAGGTCATTCCGCACGTCACCAACGCGATCAAGGATTTCATCCTCGCCGATCATGGCGGCGCCGATTTCGTTCTTTGCGAGATCGGCGGCACCGTGGGCGATATCGAGGGGCTCCCGTTCTTCGAAGCGATCCGGCAGCTCGGGCAAGAGCTCGATCCCGGCCAGGCCGTCTTCGTTCACCTGACGCTCTTGCCGTACATTCCGAGCGCGGGCGAGATGAAGACGAAGCCGACGCAGCACTCGGTGAAAGAACTGCGCTCGATCGGCATTCAGCCGAACATCATTCTCTGCCGCTGCGACCGCCCGATCCCAGAAGACGAGAAGCGCAAGATCGCGCTCTTCTGCAACGTGCGAGAGGGCTCGGTGATCGAAGCGCGCGATTTGCAGACGATCTACGAAGCGCCGCTCGCGTATCACCAGGCGGGTCTCGATGAGGAGGTGCTCCGCCATTTCGGCGTGACGGTCGCGCCCGCGCCCGATCTCGCGAAGTGGGAGACGATCTCGCAGCGCCTGCGCAATCCCGATGGGCACGTCTCCATCGCGGTCGTCGGCAAGTACACGGAATTGAAGGACGCTTATAAGTCCCTCATCGAAGCGCTGCAGCACGGCGGCGTCGCCAACAACGTCAAGGTCAACATCCAATGGATCGAGAGCGAGGCGTTCGAGGAGGAGGAAGAGGCCATCGCCGCGCTTGAGGGCGTGAACGGCATCCTCGTGCCCGGCGGCTTCGGCGAGCGCGGCACGGAAGGCAAGATCAGCGCCGTGACGTTCGCGCGCGAGCGCAATGTGCCTTTCTTCGGCATCTGCTTCGGCATGCAGATGGCGTGCATCGAGGCCGCGCGGAACCAGGCGTTCCTCAAGGGCGCATCGAGCAGCGAGTTCGGCCCCGCGAAGCACCCGATCGTCGGCTTGATGACGGAATGGGTGAAGGGCAACGAATTGGAGAAGCGCAAAGCCGGCGGCGATATGGGCGGCACGATGCGCTTGGGCGCCTATGAAGCGCTGCTCACGCCTGGCTCGCGCGTTTCCCAGATTTACAGCGACGCCGTGAACATCTCAGAGCGGCATAGGCATCGCTACGAAGTGAACGCGCGCTATCGCGAGAAGCTCGAAGGCGTCGGGTTGAAGTTCACCGGCATGAGCCCGGACGGCGTGCTGCCCGAGATCGTCGAGCGCGAGGATCACCCCTGGTTCGTCGGCGTGCAATTCCATCCGGAATTGAAGAGCCGCCCGTTCGAGCCGCATCCACTGTTCGCGAGCTTCATCGGGGCTGCGGTGGAGCAGTCGCGTCTCGTCTAAGTTTACCTTTCGCTAAGCGGATTCTCACAAAGCGATTCTCCCGAATAGGAGACGCGCAATGGATGCAATCGTAGGGGCCGTAACAGCCGTATTGCTAGCTGCTTTCGGGCTCTTGGCCTGGCGCCTGCAATTGATTTCCCAACGACGGTTCGCTGTTGCAGAAGATGCAATCGTCTCCTTTATGCTCGCGCGACACACGCTTGATTACGCCCGAAACGGTGCATCATACGAGGGAGAGGGAAGCACAAGATCACAGATCGAAGGTGAGAGCGAAAGTGAGCGTTCAATTCGCGACGCTTACTTCACGCCTGTTGAGCGCATCAACAAGGATCACGATCGTTTTGTGAAACTAGAGGGCATCATGCTCCTGGCGAGGCATCACCTTGGGGAAGATGCGTACCGGGCCTTTGAGACATTAATACGCGCGAAGAACCGTGTGTCCTTTAGCGCCAGTTTTCTAATCAAGAACGTCGGACGGAACGTCGAATGGACGGATGAAGCTGCCAAGCGCCACCAAAAATGGGAGGCCGACATCTGGGCGACAAATGACGATGATGACACGTTGTCTCGCGAGCTTGATGTTGCAGAACGCGCGCTTCGCGCCAAATGTGACCGGGAAGCGAAGGTTACGGCCGCTCTTTGGCCCTTCCGTTAGCTCGTGTCGGGCGTTCAACCGCGCACCAACGCCATCGCGTCTTGGCGTTTGCGTGCCAAACCAAGCGCACGAACACGACTGAAACGTATCGCCGCGTCCGGTTACGGCCAGCGCACTGCGCCGCATTGTGATCTCCTTCACGCACTGATGGAGGTCCCATGCAATTGTCCGTGTTCGGAATCGCAACCGATGAGTTCGATCGCATCCGTGCAGGCGGCGGAGACGCCAATGGCGAAGCTCCCGTCGTGCGCGTTGCGGAGGGGCCGGCCAATCCGTGCCGGCATTGCCTTCAACTCATCGCGCCCGGCGAAGAGAAGCTCGTGCTGAGCCATCGCCCGTTCGCCGCGCCGCAGCCTTATGCGGAGACCGGCCCGATCTTCCTCCACGCGCGAGAATGCACACGCTACGAGTCGGACGCGCTGCCCGCGTGGTTTGCGTTTCTCGATCCCGCCGCCATCCGCGGCTACGGCGCTGACGGCTGGATCCGCTACGAGACCGGCCAAATAGTCCGTGGCGCCGAGCTTGCCGACACATGCCGCACGATCCTGAGCGACGAAGAGATCGCCTTCGTGCACATCCGCTCGAAATTCGGCTGCTTTCAGTGCCAGGTGGAGCGCGCGTGAAGCGCTGGCCGTGCAGCGGAGGCCGAGCTATGACGCAAGGCCATGACCGCCTTCGCCGATTTTCTCCTCCAAGCACTGGTGAACGCGGCCCGCGTCGACGGTGAGGCGGCGGACGGAGAGATTGACGCCATTGTCACGGCGATGTCCGCGGCACGCGGCGCGCCGGTCTCTGCGGAGGAAGTGCGCGCCGCCATCGCGGGTGCAACGCTCACGCGCGAGGATCTGGTCGCGTATCTCACGAAGCACGGGCGGCGCTTCACGAAGGAGGAGCGCACGAAGCTGCTGCGCGATCTCCTCTCCGTCATCGCGGCGGATGGGCGTTTCGAGACCGCCGAGCGCGATGCACTGATGGCTTATATCGAGGCGGTTGGGTTCGCGGGCGCGCAGGCGAACGACGTGTTCGACACGATCATGCAGCCGTTCCGCAACGCTGTGTGACGGCTCAATCGCGCAGATACCAATCGATCAGCGGCTGATCCTGATCGTAAGGGATGCATTCGCTCAAGAGGCCGTCGCGCACGGTGAAGACAAGGGTGCGGACGAACTCATCGCTGCGCCCGTCGCGCGTGAATCGTTCGCGCGCGATGAGGGCGCCGCGCGTTTCGCCCGCCAGCACGTCGACGATTTCGAGCAGCTGGCGGTTGGCGCGGCGCGTCACCTCCGCGAGGGCGCCGAGGGCGGCGGCTTTGCCCGCGTGATCGCCCGTCAGCGGGTTTGCGCCGCCATAGTGGAGCGTGAACTCGTCATGGTAGCAGGCGAGGATGCGGACGAGATCGCCGGAGAGCCAGGCGTCCGCATAACGCCGGAGAGCGGTGTGAATGTCTTGGTTCATGGCGCCACGCTAGAGCGCTCGCGCGCGCGGCGCACTTACCTACGAGGTCATCGTTTCTCGGAGGCCAAGGCGCGGTAGATTTGCGCTGCGATGGCCGCGTACGCGATTCCCGCGAACCAGCCGGCTAACACGTCGCTTGGCCAATGGACGCCGAGATAGACGCGGCTCGCGCCTACAAGGAACGCCATGAGTGCAGCGATCGCGTAGAGGAGCGTGCGGTTGCGGCGGCGCTCCATTTCACGCGCCAGCGCGAACGCAAGCGTGAAGAAGACGGCCGCCGCCATCATCGTGTGCCCGCTCGGGAAGCTCGCGCTATAGACGGAGACTTCGTGCGGAACGAGTGCGGGGCGCGCGCGATCGAAGAGCGCCTTGAGCCCTTCACTCATCACTGTCGCGCCGACGACTGCGGCGACGGAGAAGAGCGCGAGACGCGGGCTGGCGTTGATCAGGAAGGCCGCGGCGAAGGAAAGCGTCAGGAGAGTGAGAAAGAACGTGCCGCCAAGCGCCGTCACGTCGCGCGCGGCCTCCTCAAACCAAACAGGGCCTATCGGATCGGTGATGTCCCCCGCTTCCCGAAGCGAAACGAGCAAGTGTTCATCGAACGGCGCCGCGGCGCCGTTGGCGGCGAGATAAGCGGTCGCCGCGAAGCCGGCTGCACAGAACACCGGCACGGCGAACCGCTTGGCGCTCCGGACGGAAGGGGCGTCAGTCTCACGCATCGGCGCCAACTAGATCGGCCGCGCGCGCGGCAAGGCAAGGCGGAACCCGGCCGCGGCCTCGGCGTTTAAGCCGCGGGTGGAACAGCATTCATGACAACCGCACCGCCAGAAGCACCGCAAACCCGCGCGCCCTCTCCCTTTTTCAAGAGGGGCGGGCAGGCCGTGTTGCTCTGCAACGAGAATGCCGGCGCCACCCAGCCTGGCGACGCCGAAAGGCTCGCTGAAGCGGTGCGCGCCGCCGGCGCGACCGAGATCGCGATGGTCGATGTTGATGAGATCGAGACGCTCTTTCGCCGCGCCGCGCATGCAAACCTCGTCGTCGTGCTCGGAGGAGATGGCACGGCGCGCGCGGCCGCATCGTTGGCGAAGCCGGATTCGCCGCCGCTCGTTCTCTTGCCCGGCGGCACGCTCAATATGCTGCCG
Organism: Hyphomonadaceae bacterium; assembly: GCA_050246475.1. Lineage (GTDB taxonomy): Bacteria > Pseudomonadota > Alphaproteobacteria > Caulobacterales > Aquidulcibacteraceae > CADEEL01. The sequence continues at coordinate 154,669 of JBFWVZ010000003.1, forward strand.
AAGGTCCTTTATGGAGATCTCCCCTGGCCCGATGCGCTCGAAGCGGCGCTCGAACGCGGCGTCGTGAAGCGGATGACGGGCGGCAAAGCCAATGGCGAGCCCTTTTTTATCGCCGCGATGTTCGGCGCGCCGGCCTTGCTCGCGCGCGCCCGCGAAGCCATCCGGAAGGGCAAGCTCATCAGTGCGGCCCGGCGCTTGCGCCACTATGCGGGCCGCGCCTTCACGCGGCGGCTGATCGGCCGGCCGGACGGCGCGCGTATGAAAAGCAGCGAAGCATTCGGCGTGCTCTGCCCCAGTTTCTCGGGCGGCATCGAAGGCGTCGATCTCGAATGGGTGCGTCTCGATGCACGCGGCATGGGCGATCTCGCGCGCGTCGGCATGGCCGCGCTGGGGCCGAACTGGCGCGACGATCCCGTGATTGAAGCGCGCCGCTGCGGCAGCGGCGAAATCCGCGGGCGCGGCGCGATACCCGCTACACTCGACGGCGAACCCTGCACGTTCCTATCGCGCGTGCGCATCGTCTATCACGGGGAGGGGCCGCGCGTGGTCGCACTTGAGCCGGAGCCCGCTGAGGCGTGAACGTCGTCCACATCTCCGACATGCATTTCGGCAACGAAGATCGCCCCGCGCTCGATGCGGCGGCGGGCTACATTGACGATGTGAAGCCGGATCTCGTGATCGCATCGGGCGATCTGACCGCGGTCGGCTCCGAACGGGAGATGATCGCCGCGTTCGATTGGCTGCGCGGCTTGAGCGCGCCTGCTTTGGCTGTGCCCGGCAATCACGACACGCCGTATTTCGATCTCATCCCGCGCGTCCTCGATCCGTTCGGACACTTTCATCGCGCATGCTGGGGTGTGGAGACCCGCGCGCTGGTGCGCGACGATCTCGTTGTTGTGCCGGTGAATACCGCGCGCGGCGTGCAGTTCAGGAAGAATTGGGCGTTGGGCGCAATCTCCCGCTCTCAGATTGCGAACGCCGCGGAGACGCTGAGGAGCGCGCCGCCGGACGCGCTGAAACTCGTCGTCACCCACCATCCGCTGGCCTGGCCCGCAGCCTCGCCCATCAAGGGCACGACGCGCCGCGGCGCGAAAGCATTGCGCGCGCTCATCGAAGCGGGCGCCGATCTTTTCCTATCGGGGCACTTGCATGCGACGGACGTGCGCCCGATCGCGCTGGCTGGGCGCCACGCCGCCGCGATTTCGGCGGGCACGCTCTCCATCCGCCACCGCGGCGAGCCGGGCGGGTTTATCGCAATCCGGCGCAAGTCGCCTGATCGCTTGGAGATCGAGCGGCTGTACGCCGTCGGCAATCACGCCGAGAGCGGCGGGATCACGACACTCGAGCTCACGCATGCGCCTGCCGGCGTGCACGCAGCGATTGAGGAGACGGTCTAGCTATTCCAGCGGGCGAACGACGCGGAACCCGATCGTGCCGTCCCGCACGTTCTGCGAGGCGCGGCGGCGATTGGCGCTGCGCAACGCGTTCACGGAATCGCGCCACGCCCCGCCGCGATACATGCGGTTGGAGCAGATGCCGCTCGTCCAAGCCGCGCCGTCCGCGGGCGCGCCGAGATAGGTGGAGTTGTGGCAATCGGCGACCCACTCGGCGGCGTTGCCATGCATATCGAAGAGCCCGAACGCGTTCGCCGGATGCGTGGCGACCGGATCGGTTTGACGCGCGCCAAACACCGCTTGGCTGCGCGAAACGGAATCGCCGAACGAGAAGCGCGTCGTCGTTCCAGCGCGCGCGGCGTATTCCCATTCCGCCTCGCTGAGCAGCCGATAGTCGGGGCCGTTGGTGACGCCGTTCAGATACTGGATATAGGCCTGCGCATCGCGGAACGAGACGCCCACGACGGGGCGCGTGCCGCGGCCCCAATTGCGATCCGAAGGGAAGTAGCGGCCGCAAGCCCCAGCGGCGGCGCACGCATCCCATTGTGCGAACGTGATCTCAGTCCGGGCGATTGCGAGCGGCGCAGCGATGCGCACTTCGTGAAGCGGCGCTTCGGTGCCGAAGTGCCCGGCTTCCGTGGGCGCCGAGCCCATCTGGAATGCGCCGGCGGGAACGATGACGAGCTCCGGGCATGTCTCGCAATCACGGATCGTGTCGCCAGGCTGCGGGCCTTGCGGCGCGGCAGGCTCGGCCGGCGCCGCGGGCGCCGCCGCGGTTTGTGTTTCGGGCGCAGGCGCTTGTGCGGTGTCGGCGGCGGGCTGATCGGCCGCTGCTTGCGGACGGAGGAATTGCTGACGCTGCAAGAAGTCGAGCGCCGGCGGCACGAGGAACACCAACGCAGCCGCGAGTGCGGCCGCCCCGCCGATGGCGCCGACGCGCGTCAGTATGCGGCGGGTGCGCGCCTTCTGAGAGAGGATCGCGAAGGTCTGCACGCGCTGATCGATGTTTTCGAGCGGCTGGCGGCCTTTCGACATGAAGGCGGCGGACGGCGAATTGCGCGCCATCGAACGGAACTCGCCTGAGACGAGCGCCGTGTTCGGCGAAGCGAGATCCTGCAAGCGCGCGGCGACATTGACGCCGTGCCCAAGAAGATCGTTCCCGGCGGTGACGACGACATCGCCCACATGCGCGCCGATACGGATGTCGGGCTCGCCCTTCGGGCGCTTGTCGAGCAGGTCTTGAATGGCGCCGAGCGCGGAGCCCGCCGAGGCGAACTCAAGCATGAAGCCGTCGCCCGCCGTGTTGAAGATGCGGCCCGCATGGGCGCTCGCCGCCGCTTCGACGCGCGCGCGCAATCCTTCGACCACGCGCGCGGCCTTCCGCTGGTCGCGCTCGGACATCGAGGAGAACCCCGCCATGTCCACCGACACGATCGAGGCCAAGCGGATGGATTGATTGTCGGTCGGTTCGTCGGCGGTCGTCATCGGCTCCCCTGGCGGGCGCATTCTAGTCCGGCCGTTGGACCACGCCAGCGGCCGGCTGCGCCGCGACCAGGGTCACGACCTCCGCCCGCGCACTCAATAGGCGCAACCGCCGGCGCCTGCACCAGTTTTCACCCGCTCGCGGGAGCCGAACCGCCGTTACGCGCGCTGCGAGTGCGGCGCGCCCTTCTGGGTGATCCCGCCGAGCGCTTGTCCCGCCATCGCGGAGGTGCCGTTCGCGGCGATGTCGGCCAGCGACACGATGCCGACGAGCCGTTTGTCCCGGCTCACAACAGGCAGGCGGCGCACGCGGATGTCGCCCATGTTGCGGCAGACGGTCTCCACGTCCTCATCCTCGTAGCAATATTTGACATCGCCGCTCATGACCTCGCGCACGGAGGCGTCTGGGCCCTTGCCCTCCGCCACCGCCCGCACGGCGATATCGCGATCCGTGATCATGCCGATGAGGCGATCGTTCTCTTCGACCGGCAACAAGCCGACGTCCCCCTCGATCATCATTTTGGCGGCGTCTCGGATGGTTGCGTCCGGAGCGGCGGTCCGCACCGCGCGCGTCATTGCTTGGTTGATCTTCATGCGTCTCTCCTTGGGCCCCTGAGAGCGAACGCGAGGCGTACAGGCCAAGTTCCTGGAGGGCACAGCCCCGCACATGCGATGAGGGGACGCGGCCGCCTTGCCACCCGGCGGGGAGGGGCTTATACGCCCCGCTTTCCCGAATTCACCGACCCAACCGGAGCCCTCCCGTGGCCGTCCCCAAGCGAAAAACCTCTCCCTCCCGCCGGGGCATGCGCCGCGCGCACGATGCGCTGAAGGCCAACGCGTACATTGAAGACGCGGAATCGGGCGAACTGCGCCGCCCCCACCACATCGATTTGAAGACCGGCAAGTACCGCGGCAAGCAGGTGCTGAAGCCGAAGGAAGACTAAGCCGCGCGTTTGGACTGCGCCTGAGTGGGGGCGAAGGCTTTGAGCGTCCGCTTCACCACCATATCGGCGCGCGCCGCGATCTCCGCCTCGGTGGGGATCGGCTCATCGCCCATCAGCACGTTGTGGTGGAAGTTGCCGCGAACGATGCCGAAGAAGCAGTCGTAAAACTCAGCCATATCGGCGATTTCCGCGTGCCCGTGTGAAACGAGCGCCTGCGCGAGATGGGCGCGGGCGTCATCCTGGATGATGGCGCCCAGTTCGTTGAACGCGTGGCCGATGTCCGGCGTGCGCGCCGATTCAGACACCGCGATCCGATAGACCGCTAGGGACTCTGGGCGAAGCATCGCGGTGAGGATCGTGCACGCGTAAGCGCGCAGCATCTCGATCGGGTCGTCGTAATTGTGGACCACGTCGAGATCGGCAGTGCACTTGCGCCCGCCCCAAACAAGGATCGCGTAGAAGAGGCCTTCCTTGCTGTCGAAGCGCGCATAGAGCGTCTCCTTCGAGACGCGCGCCTCGCGGGCGACATCGAGCATTGTCGCGGCGTGGAAGCCCTTCTCGCAGAAGACGTCGAACGCGGCGGTGAGGATTTGTTCGTTGCGAGGGTCTTCGAGCGGCTCGAGCCATTCCGGGCGGGTCGTGGGCATGAGGATTCCTTGCGGGTACCGTACCGTTCGGTACTCCGCGCACGGCGTACCGTCAAGTACGCCCCTGGAAGCTGATGACATCGCGCGCCGGCGGGTCTCTAGATGCCCAAAACCTGGGAGAGACGCTCATGGACACCGGCGCGCGCATTCCCTTCCACCTGCGCGGCAATTACGCGCCCGTCCCCGATGAGGTGACGCTGACGGACTTGCGGGTGGAGGGCGCGATCCCGCCGGAGCTGACGGGCGTCTATCTTCGCAACGGCCCCAACCCTGCGAAGGCGCCGTCCGCCCATTGGTTCCTGGGCGAAGGCATGTTGCACGGCGTGCGCATCGAGAATGGGCGCGCCGCTTGGTACAAGAACCATCAGACGCGTACGCGCCGCTGGGACGGCGAACAGCGCACACCGCCGATCATGGATCGCGGGATCACGACGGCGAACACGCACATCGTGCGCCACGCCGGGAAATTCATGGCGCTGGAGGAGGGATCGTTTCCGTTTGAAGTGACGGCCGATCTTGAAAGCGTCGGCATCCACGATTTCGGCGGCAAGCTCACGACGGCGTTCACCGCGCATCCGAAGATCTGCCCGGAGACGGGCGAGATGCATGCGTTCGGCTACGGCTTCATGCCGCCCTTCATGACGTATCACGTGATCGACAAGACGGGCGCGTTGACGAAATCTGTCGAGATTCCATTCCGCGCGCCGGTGATGGTCCACGATTTCGCAATGACGCGGAACTACGTGATTTTCATGGATTTGCCGATCGTTTTCGACATTTCGATCGCGATGCAGGGGCGCTTTCCTTACGTGTGGAGCGATGCGCATGGCGCGCGCCTCGGCGTGATGAAACGCGGCGGGGATGCGAGCGATCTCAAATGGTTCGAGATCGAGCCGTGTTACGTGTTCCATCCCGGCAACGCCTACGAGGAAGACGGCGCGATCGTCATTGATGTCGCGCGCTATCCATCGCTCTGGCGCGGCAAGAGCGAGGACTTCGAGAATGGATCGAAGCTGCATCGCTGGCGCATGGATCTCGCGAAGGAGACAGTTGACGAAGAACGCCTCGATGAACTGAACGCTGAGTTTCCGCGCATCGACGATCGCCGCGCCGGCTTGAAGAACCGCGTGATCTTCGCGGCCGCCTCGCCCTCGCGCGGCATCGGCGAGGACACCGATCACTTCGACCGCGTGCTGCGCCTCGATCGCCACACGGGCGAACGCACGGTGAAAGAATTCGGCGAAGGCGCCATGGCGTCCGAGTTCGCCTTCGCCGCCGGCGGCAAAGGCGAGGGCGAAGGCTGGGTCATGGGCTTCGTCTGGGACCGCGCGACGAACACGAGCGACCTCGTCATCCTCGAGGCGGACAGCCTCAAAGAAACCGCCCGGATCAAGCTGCCCCGCAGGGTGCCGCAAGGTTTCCACGGCGATTGGTTCGCCGACCCAGCCTGAGGCCGCATCCAAACAGGGCCTTGCCCGCATCTTCTTCCACGAAGCCAGCAGTGCGCCTGCTGGGCCGAGGAGGGATGATATGAGAATTGTCGCCGCGTGCTTCGCCGCCGCAATCGTGCTGGCCGCCGCCGCGCCCGCTTCCGCGGAAGTCCGCACGGTGAACGCCGCCCCATTTACCGCGATCGATGCGAGCGGGCCTTATCGTGTGAATTTCCTGCCCGGCGAAACCCATTCCGTCCGGCTCGAAGGCACGCAACGCAATCTGGACCGCACACGCGTTGATGTCCGCAACGGCGTGCTGCGCATCTCGCAGCGCTGCAATTTCTTCTGCAACAGCATCGGCACGCTGGCGACCATCAACGTGACGGCGCCCGCGCTTTCGCGCGCGGAAGCCAGCATGGGCGTCGATGTGCGCGCCTCCGGCATTGCGGCCGAACGCTTCACCGCTGAAGCCAGCATGGGTGGCGAACTTCGCCTCGAAGGGGAGTGCGGGGACCTGCGCGCCGAGGCCTCGATGGGCGGCATGCTCGAAGCCACGGGCTTGCGCTGCCGCACGGCGAGCGCTGACGCCTCTATGGGCGGTTCGGTCGAGATCAGCGCCAGCCAGTCGGTGAACGCCGAAGCCTCCATGGGCGGGGAAGTGGAGGTTGCCGGAGGCCCGCAGCAGCGCACCACCGCTTCCACGATGGGCGGCATGATCTCCGTCCGCTGAGCGCGGGAGAGCTCTGCGCCGCCGCAGAGCCCAAATGCTTGCGTTTTGGGGGCGCCCGGTTCAATTCCGGGCACCTTTCCATTTTTCAAGGATTTGTCATGACCGGCATCGCCGACATCATCGGGCGCGAGATCCTGGATAGCCGCGGCAACCCGACGGTCGAAGTCGATGTGATGTTGGATGACGGTTCGATGGGCCGCGCCGCTGTACCTTCGGGCGCTTCCACTGGCGCACACGAGGCGGTGGAGAAACGGGACGGCGAACCGGATCGCTACTTGGGCAAGGGCGTGCGCGACGCGGTGGAGGCGGTCAACGGCGAGATCGCCAACGCCATCCTGGGGCTCGACGCGGAAGAGCAGACGCGCATCGACCGCATTCTTATCGATCTCGACGGCACGCCGAACAAGGCGCGCTTGGGCGCAAACGCCATTCTCGGCGCCTCGCTCGCCATCGCAAAGGCGGCCGCGGCCGCGAACGCGACGCCTCTCTACCGCTATGTCGGCGGCGTGTCTGCGCGCGTGCTGCCGACGCCGATGATGAACATCATCAATGGCGGCGCGCATGCCGACAATCCCATCGACATGCAGGAATTCATGATCATGCCCATCGGCGCGGAGACGATGGCGGATGCGGTGCGCGTGGGTTCCGAAGTCTTTCACACGCTGCGCAAGGAGCTGAAGGACTCGGGCCACTCGACCAATGTGGGCGACGAAGGCGGCTTTGCGCCGAATCTGAAGAGCGCGGATGAAGCAATCGGCTTCATTCTGAAAAGCATCGAGAAGGCGGGTTATCAACCCGGCGAAGACGTGGCGCTCGCCCTCGATTGCGCGGCGACCGAGTATTTCAAGAATGGCAAGTACGCCATGGCGGGGGAGGGCAAGACGCTCGCGCCGGAAGCCAACGCGAAGTTCCTGGCCGATCTCGTCACGAAATATCCGATCGTCTCCATCGAAGACGGCATGAGCGAGGACGATTTCGAGGGCTGGCGCGCGCTCACCGAGTTGATCGGCGCAAAATGCCAACTCGTCGGCGACGATCTCTTCGTCACCAATCCCGAGCGCCTCGAAATGGGGATCGAGAAGGGCCTCGCCAACTCGATCCTCGTGAAGGTCAACCAGATCGGCACGCTGACGGAAACGCTAGAAGCCGTCGATCTCGCGCATCGGAATTCCTATTCCGCCGTCATGAGCCATCGCTCCGGCGAAACCGAGGATTCCACCATCGCCGATCTCGCGGTCGCCACCAATTGCGGGCTCATCAAGACGGGCTCGCTCTCCCGAAGCGACCGCACCGCGAAGTATAACCAGCTCATCCGCATCGCCGAAGAGCTTGACGACATCGCCGACTATGCCGGCGCGCGGATGATCAAGGGGCGATGAGCGCGGCCCCGCGCGCCGCGTTGCTCGACGCCGTTGCGATCATCGTTTGCACCCTCGCCTGGGGGACGACCTGGTACGCGATCACGCTGCAATTCGGCGTCGTCGATCCGATCGTCTCGATCGTCTATCGCTTCGCGCTCGCCGCAATCCTGCTGTTTGCGTGGTGCGCGCTGCGGCGCGAGGCGGTGGCCCTCACACGCGCGCAACATCTCGCGGCGCTCGGCATCGGCCTTTTCACCTTCGCGATCGACTACGCCTTCGTTTATTGGGCCGAAGAGCGTGTGGCCTCCGCGGTCGTGGCCGTGATCTTCGCGGCGCTCGCCTTCACGAACCTTGCGATCTTTCGCCTATGGTTCGGTGAACGCCCGGCGCCGGCCGCTTGGATCGCAGCGGGCCTCGGCGTCGCAGGCGTGGCGTTGCTCTCATGGGGCGAGATCGCCAATGCGCAGATGAGCGAACGTGCGCTCGTCGGCGTGGCGCTGGCGCTTGGCGGCGTCTTCTTCGCCGCGATCGGCAACGTCTGCGCACGCAACGGTGAACTGGCGGGCGCGCCCGTCGCCCCGCTGACCGGTTGGGCGATGGGCTATGGCGCCGCGCTCCTGGCGCTCTTCGCAGTCGTGACCGGAAGACAATGGGCGTTCGAGCTGAGCGCGCGCTACGTGCTCTCGCTATTGCACCTTTCTGTCGTCGGCTCGGTGATTGCCTTCGTGCTCTATTACGGCCTCGCGCGCCGGCGCGGCTATGGCGCGGCCTCCTACATCGCTGCGCTCACCCCACCCGTGGCCATGCTGGTCTCCAGCATGTTCGAGAACAAGGTCTGGAGCGTGCTCGCGCTTTCGGGCGTCGCGCTCGTGCTGGCGGGGCAGTGGCTCCTCTTGCGGACGCGCCGCGCCTGATCCATGGAGCGCCGATGAGCGACGACACCCTTCCGGACCGCCTCTCCGTCAACCCGGCGAGCCCGTTTTACGATCAAGCCATCCTCTCACGCGACGTGGGTATCCGCTTCAACGGTGTCGAGAAAACGAACGTCGAAGAGTATTGCGTGAGCGAAGGGTGGGTGCGCGTCTCTGTCGGCAAGACGAAAGACCGCCACGGCAACGACATGACGCTGAAGCTCAAAGGCAAGGTCGAGCCCTATTTTCGCGACGTGAACTGAGCGTCGCGCAACGCCGCACATCTTGAGTCCCAGTCAAAGCCGCACACCAACGCTTGTGTCGCAGCGAGAACAACGCGCGAACAGCGCCTTGATTTCAAACGATTCTTTCATTCTGAATCGAAACGATTCCTTAAGCTTTTGGAGTCCAGTTAACGCGCTCTTGATTCGAGGGGTCGGGTCATGGGCCGTTTTCGGTTCGCGGCGCTCAGCATCGGGCTCGGCGCGGTCATTGGGTATCTCGCGGTGCATGCGGTGACGGGCCGGCAGGGCCTTGTCGCCTACATGGACCTGCAAGAGCAGCAGCGCGACTTGAGCGCCGAACTCGACACGCTCCAATCCGAGCGCACCGCGCTTGAGACGCGCGCTGAGCGTTTGAGGCCGGACAGCCTCGATCTCGACTATCTTGACGAACGCGCCCGCGCTTCGCTTGCGGCGGGCGATCCCGACGAACTTGTGTTCACGATCGAGCCGAACGCGATCTGATCTGTCCGAGAGGACAGCGTTTCGCGCATTTCTGCTGCGCTGCGGCGCCGGTGGACGAGCACCCCTTGCCCTCCTAGTTTCCGGCGCAGCGAGGAAACGATGGCGAAGGCGAAATCGGCCGCGACTGCAAGCAAGGACGAACTGCTTCAATATTATCGCGACATGCTGCTCATCCGCCGCTTCGAGGAGCGCGCGGGCCAGCTCTACGGCATGGGGCTGATCGGGGGCTTCTGCCACCTCTATATCGGCCAGGAAGCCGTCGTCGTCGGCATGCAGGCGGCGCTCAAGAAGGGCGATCAGGTCATCACCGGCTACCGGGATCACGGGCACATGCTGGCCTGCGGCATGGACCCAAACGCGATCATGGCCGAACTCACCGGACGCATCGGCGGCTGCTCCAAAGGCAAGGGCGGCTCGATGCACATGTTCTCGCGCGAAGCGGCGTTCTTCGGCGGGCACGGCATTGTCGGCGCGCAAGTCTCTCTCGGCGCCGGGATCGGCTTCGCCAACCGATACAATGGCGACGGCAAAGTCTGTCTCACCTATTTCGGGGATGGCGCGGCCAACCAGGGCCAAGTGTACGAAAGCTTCAACATGGCGGCGCTCTGGAAGCTGCCGGTCGTGTTCATTGTGGAGAACAACCAATACGCAATGGGCACTGCGATCCAGCGCTCGACGTCGGAGACGCACCTCTACAAGCGCGGCATCAGCTTCAACATTCCGGGCGAAGAGGTGGACGGCATGGATGTCGTCGCCGTTCGTGAGGCGGGGAAGAAGGCGATTGCGCGCGCGCGCAGCGGCAAGGGGCCGACGCTCTTGGAGATGAAGACCTATCGCTATCGCGGGCACTCGATGAGCGATCCCGCGAAGTACCGCACGCGCGAGGAGGTCGATGAAGTGCGCACGCACCGCGATCCGATCGAGCACGTGAAGGCGCTTCTGATCGAGGCGGGCCACGCGAGCGAGGATGAATTGAAAGAGATCGATCGCGAGATCCGCGCCATCGTCGCGGCCGCCGCGCAATTCGCGCAGGAGAGCCCCGAGCCGCCGCCGGAAGAACTCTGGACGGACGTGACGCTGGAGGCGGTCTCGTGAACCAGGAGCCGCAATTCCTCGTCGAGATGGAGTTGGTCGTCCTGGCCGTCATCTATTTCGGGGCGGCGCTTGCGTTCATCCGCGCGTACCTCCTCCGCCGCGAAGCCGTGCGCGCCTGGCGCGCCGCGGTCGGCGGAAACTTCGATCGCGGGGCACATCGCTTCGCCAATGAATTGGAGCTCGATCGCGCGCGCCTGCCGCCCGAAGCGCGCGCGAAGCTCCTCGAAAGCCGCCGCGTTCTGCTGGCGGGAACGGCAGCGCTGGCGATCGCCATGCTGCTCAACTTCTTCGTGCTCAGAGCACGATAAGCGGGAGGGACGGAAAATGAGTGTCGAACTCACAATGCTGCTCTACAGCGCAGCGCTTTTGCTGGCGTTGGTGATCTTTCAAGCTGTCGCGGGCGTGCGCGCGCAGGGGCTCATGCCGCTCGCCAATTCGCGCGACGGATTGCCCGCGCCGACCAATTTTCATGCGCGCATGCTGCGCGTGGTCGATAATCACCGCGAAGGGCTGACGATCTTTGCGCCAATCGTGCTCGTGGCCGCGTTTGTGGACGTCTCCACGCCGATGACGGTGCTGGGCGCGCAGCTCTTCTTCTACTCGCGCGTCGCGCACGCCATCGTTTACATCCTTGGCCTGCCGCTCATCCGCCCGCTCATCTGGGGCGTCGGCATTGCCGGCACGGCGCTCGTTCTGCTCTCCACGCTCGGATTGATCTGATCGATGACGCAAATCCTCATGCCCGCGCTCTCGCCGACGATGGAGGAGGGCAATCTCGCTAAGTGGCTCATCAAGGTGGGCGACAAGGTCGAACCCGGCCAAGTCATCGCCGAGATCGAGACCGACAAGGCGACGATGGAGGTCGAGGCCGTTGACGAAGGCGTCGTCAGCGAAATCCTCGTCCCCGCGGGCAGCGAGGGCGTGAAGGTGAACACGCCGATTGCGGTGTTGTCGAATGGCGATGCTGCGGGCGCGACGAACGAAGCCAAGCGCCCCTCCCCCCTTGCGGGGGAGGGCAGGGAGGGGGGTGCAAGCGCGCGCTCGGAAACAAGAGCGCCGTCACCCCCGCCCCCTGCCCCCTCCCCGCAAGGGGGAGGGGGAGTGGCGCAATCCGATCCCGAAATTCCCGCCGGCACGGCGATGGTGAAGATCACGGTGCGCGATGCCTTGCGCGACGCGATGGCGGAGGAGATGCGGCGCGATCCGACCGTCTTCCTCATGGGCGAGGAGGTTGCGCAATACCAAGGCGCCTACAAAGTCTCGCGCGAGTTGCTGCAGGAGTTTGGCGACAAGCGCGTCGTCGATACGCCGATCACGGAGCATGGCTTCGCGGGGCTCGGCGTCGGCGCCGCGATGGCGGGCTTAAAGCCCATCGTCGAGTTCATGACGTGGAACTTCGCGATGCAGGCGATCGATCAGATCATCAATTCAGCCGCGAAGACGCTCTATATGAGCGGCGGGCAAATCCAATCGTCCATCGTGTTTCGCGGGCCGAACGGCGCGGCTTCGCGCGTGGCGGCGCAGCACAGCCAGGATTATTCCTCCTGGTACGCGCACGTCCCGGGGCTCACCGTGATCGCGCCGTACGACGCGGCGGATGCGAAGGGATTGCTCAAGGCCGCGATCCGCTCGCCGAACCCAGTCGTCTTCCTCGAACACGAAATGCTCTACGGCACGGAGTTCGAAATTCCGAACGTGCCCGACTGGGTGCTGCCGATCGGCAAAGCCAAGGTCCGGCGCGCGGGAAGCGATGTGACGATCACGGCGCATGCGCGCATGGTTGGGCACGCTTTGAAGGCCGCGGATGAATTGGCGGGCGAAGGAATCGAGGCGGAGGTGATCGATCTCAGGACGCTGCGCCCGCTCGATAGCGCCACGATCGTCGAGAGCGTGAAGAAGACGAACCGGCTGGTGAGTGCGGAAGAAGGATGGGGCGCGATGGGCGTGGGCGCGGAGGTGTGCGCGCGCGTCGTCGCCGAAGCGTTCGACTATCTCGATGCGCCGCCGATGCGCGTGCATCAGAAGGACGTGCCGCTGCCGTATGCGGCGAACCTCGAAGCTCTTTCGCTGCCGCACGTGGCGGATATTGTCGCGGCGGTGAAGGCGGTGACGTACAAATGAAAGACGTTACGGCCAACCCGCCTCTGGGATTGCTGAGGCTGGAGGGCGCGATCCTAGATTCATTGACGCGCTCTCACCCGCACTTTCGCGCACAGTTTGATCGCTTGCGCGATGGCAGCTTGGTTCGCCTACGAGAACTGAGCGGAGCAGGCTTCTTCACTCATTACTCCGACGAGTGTGCCGTGACCTTTCCGGGTCAAAACGAGATGATCGCAAATGCGGATTGCATTTCGGGGCCGGGACTTCTCGGAGGCTTTCATCTCGCGATCACGGATGAGCAGCCGGATGTGCTCGAAGGTTTCTGCCTCGACGGCCTGTGGCCACAGGAGTGGGACAGCCTAGCCGTTGTGCCCCTCGACTCGGCCCGGCGGCCATGAACGCTCAAGGCGGCTGTCATTGCGGCGCGGTGCGGTTCGAGGTGGAGCTTGAACCCGGCGCCGAGGCGCAGACGTGCAATTGCTCGATGTGCGCGAAGGTCGGGTTCATTCATCTGATCGTGCCGGAGAGCCGCTTCAAGCTGCTGCAAGGCGAAGACGCGCTCACGCGCTACACGTTCAACACGGGCGTCGCGCAGCATCTCTTCTGCGGGGTTTGCGGGGTGAAGAGCTTCTATCGCCCACGCTCCAATCCGGATGGCTGGAGCGTCAATCTCCGCTGCCTGGACGATCCCGCCGCGCTCAACGCGCGCATCACCGCGTTCGACGGCCAGAACTGGGAAGCCAACGCCCACGCGCTTATACATCTCTCGCGGGAGGCTGCATCGTGACCGAGGCCGAAGTCGTCGAACAATTGGTCGAGTTCACGAACATCCTGCTCGCGGGCGTTTCGGTGCTCTTCACGGTCGTCTCCGCCTACATCGCGGCGCTCAACTACTTCATCGGCACGGCAAACTTCACGGCGCGCGCCGGCGCCTTCGCGTTCGTGACGCTCATCCTTGCGATGCTTGTGTTCGTGTTGATGGGCGCGCAGGCGACGCAAGCTGGGCTTGTCGCACGTCTGCACGAGCTCGCGGGGCGCGGCGAGCTGACCGCAGCGGGCCAATCCATCCTAGCCAATTCCGCCCCCGATCAGACGGGCGGCCTGAGCATCGATGACGCCGTGCGCCTCTTCACGTGGGCCGCGCTCGGCCTCATTTACTTCGCGCTCTATTATCTGACATTCGTGCACCGCTGGCGCCCAGACGCCGTTCCAGTCACCATCAGGCATTCGGACAAGCCATGAGCATTCAAATCACCATGCCCGCGCTCTCGCCGACGATGGAGGAGGGCAACCTCGCGAAATGGCTCGTGAAGGTCGGCGATAAGGTCGAGCCTGGGCAAGTCATCGCCGAGATCGAGACGGATAAAGCCACGATGGAGGTCGAAGCCGTCGATGAAGGCGTGGTGAGCGAGATCCTCGTCGCGGCCGGATCGGAAGGCGTGAAGGTCAACACGCCGATCGCGGTGTTGGCGGGAGAGGGCGAGGCGGTTCAACCCAAAGCCTCCCCCTCGATGGGGGAGGCCGCGCACAGCGCGGGAGGGGGTGCGCCCGCTGCGAAGAAGGCCGAGCCTCAGGCGGCGCAACAACCGACGTCTCACGCATCGCCCCCTCAGCCGCCGCTGCGCGGCGACAGCTCCCCCATCGAGGGGGAGCGGGGCGGTTCGTCTGGCGACCGCATCGCGGCCTCGCCGCTTGCGAAGCGGATGGCGCAGCAGCTTGGGATCGATCTTTCGGGGCTGCGCGGCAGCGGCCCGAATGGGCGCATCGTCAAAGCGGATATCGAAGCCGCGCGCCGTGGCGCGCCGCGCGCAAGCGCTGGCGAAAGCCGCGCGCTCACCATCGCGCCGCCGGCGCAGCCGCCGAAGACGCTGGAGCAGCTCGGCATCACGCCGGGCAGCTACGATCTCGTGCCGCTCGATCTCATGCGCAAAACCATCGCGCGGCGGATGACGGATTCGTTCCGGGACATTCCGCACTTCCCGCTGACGATCGAACTGGAGATCGACACGCTTTTGAAGGCGCGCGGCGACATCAACAAGCGCTTCGCCGATCAGGGCGTCAAAATCTCCGTGAACGACATGGTGATCAAAGCGTGCGCGTTGGCGCTTATGCGTGAGCCGCGCGCGAATGCGAGCTACACGCCGGACGGCATCGCGATGCATCACCATGCGGATGTCGCGGTGGCCGTCGCGCTCGACAACGGACTCATCACGCCCATCGTGCGCAACGCGGAGCAGAAGGGGCTGGCGGTAATCTCGCACGAAATGGCCGATCTCGCGGAGCGGGCGAAATCGCGGAAGCTCAAACCCGAGGAATACCAAGGCGGCACGTTCTCGCTCTCGAACATGGGGATGATGGGCATTCGCCAGTTCGCCTCGATCCTCAATGAACCGCACGGCTGCATCATGAGCGTGGGCGCGGGCGAAAAACGCCCGATCGTGAAGAACGACGCGCTCGCGATCGCGACGATGATGAGTGTGACGCTGACTTGCGATCACCGCGTCGTGGACGGCGCGATCGGAGCGAGCTTCCTGAAGGCGTTCCGCGGGTTCATCGAGGATCCGATGAGCATGTTGTTGTAAGCGGCCACGTTGTTCCCCTCCCCCTTGCGGGGAGGGGTTAGGGGTGGGGGTGGATGCCGTAGGCCGCGAGGCGTGGCGCTGGCGCCCCCCTCCCTGGCCCTCCCCCGCAAGGGGGGAGGGAAGTAGAGTGAGCCCATGAGTCGCCGCCTTCCCAATCCTGATGTGCACGCGCGCTTCAAGTCAGAACGAGCCAATGCCTTCGCGCGTGTGTTGCGAAAGGACATGACTGAAGCGGAGCGGGTGCTTTGGCGCGGGCTGCGGGCTTTGCGGCAGGAAGGCTCGCATTGGCGCAAGCAGACTACCATAGGGCCGTTCATCGCGGACTTCTGCTGTCACAGCGCCAAACTCATCGTCGAAATCGATGGCGCTGTTCACGACAGCGCAGAGGCTGAAGCGCTCGATGAGGAACGCCAGGCGTGGCTTGAGGCGCGCGGCTATCGTGTGCTCAGGTTCGGCAATGGCGAAGTTCTCAGAGACGTGAGCGCTGTCTTGCAGCGCATTTGCGACGCCGGCGCGCTCACCCCTACCCCCGGCCCCTCCCCGCAAGGGGGAGGGGAGTAGGTCTCGCATGCTCTCCCTCTTCATCACCGCCTTCGTGACGTTCTTCGTCGTGATCGATCCGCCAGCCATGGCGCCCATGTTTGCGACCATGACGAAGGGCATGAGCGACAAGTGGCGCCGCCACATGGCGCTCAAAGCGCTCACCATCGCGGCGATCATTATCATCGCGTTTGCGTTCGGCGGTGCGTGGCTGCTCGGCCAACTCCATGTGAGCCTCGATGCATTCCGCATTGCGGGGGGGCTGCTGCTTTTCCTGATCGGCGTGGACATGCTTTTCGAGAAGCGCGCCGAGCGGCGCGACGAGCGCGCGGAGAAAGTCGCGAGCGAGCACGCCGCGCATCCCGGTCAGGAAGACGACATTTCCGTCTTCCCACTCGCCATACCCCTGATCGCGGGGCCGGGCGCCATCGCCTCGATCATGCTCTTCTTCAACGAGCATGAGGATGCCCTCGCGCGCGCAGTGGTCCTCGGCGGCGTCGCGGCCAACATGGCGCTTTGCCTCGTGGCGTTCTTGATGGCGGGCACGCTCTCGCGTCTGCTTGGCGCGACGATGGCCAATGTGCTCTCGCGCATCTTCGGCATTCTGCTGTGCGCGCTCGCGGCGCAGTTCGTCGTGGACGGCGTGCAAGGCGCCTTCAATCTGGGCTGAAACGCATGAAGCTCGACGTTTCGACGATCGAAGAGAAGAAGGGCTCCGGTTACCCCGCGCCTTACGATGAGCCGTGCAAGGAGCGGCATTGGAAGCCGCTCGCCGCCGCGGCGGGGCTCACGCAATTCGGCGTCAATCTTGTGCGGCTGCCGCCGGGGGTGTGGTCAAGCCAGCGCCACTGGCACGCGGTGGAGGATGAGTTCGCTTACGTTCTCAAGGGCGAAGTGACGCTCGTGATGGACGAGGGCGAGGAGATCATGCGCGCGGGCGATTGCATCGGGTGGAAGGGCGGCGTCAGGAACGGCCACGTGATGAAGAATTCATCGAGCGAAGAGGCGCTCATCCTCGTCGTCGGCGGGCGCGACGATGCGGATTGGGGCGAGTACTCCGATTTCGACATGAAGTTTCATCCGGGGCGCTACTCAGGCCCCAACATCAAGACGCGCAAGGATGGGTCGCCCATCTAATCCGCGTTTGCTAAACGACGCGCATGGCATCCTACGATCTCATCATCATCGGCTCCGGGCCCGGCGGATATGTGGGCGCGGTGCGGGCTTCGCAGCTTGGTTTGAAGACCGCGATCGTCGAGCGCGACAAGCTCGGCGGCATTTGCCTCAACTGGGGCTGCATCCCGACGAAGGCGCTGCTGCGCTCGGCGGAAGTCTATCGCAATTTTCAGCACGCGAAGGATTACGGACTAGCCGCCGACAATCTGCATTTCGATTCCGCGGCGGTCGTGCAACGCTCGCGCGGCGTCGCCGGGCGGATGGAGAAGGGCGTCGCGTTTCTGATGAAGAAGCACAAGATCGATGTGCTCTTCGGCGAAGCGCGCATCGAAAAGGGCGGCCCCAAAGAACCGACGAAGGTCGTCGTCAAGGGCAAGGACGGCGAGCAAACGCACCGAGCCAAACACACGATGATCGCGACGGGCGCGCGTGCGCGCGAGATGCCGGCCGCCGGCCTCGCCGCCGACGGCAAGCGCATCTGGACTTATCGCCACGCGATGGCGCCGCCGGAATGGCCGGACTCACTTCTCGTGTTCGGTTCCGGCGCGATCGGGATCGAGTTCGCGAGTTTCTACGCGGCGTTCGGCGTCAAAGTGACTGTGGTGGAGTTGCTCGACCGCATCTTGCCGGTGGAGGACGCGGAAATTTCCAAGTTCGCGCACAAACGGTTCGAGAAAGAGGGGATGACGCTTCGCGTCGGCACGGAAGCGAAGAGCCTTAAGGCGACCGCAAGCGGCGTCGAGGCGGAGGTGGTCTCAGGCGGCAAGAGCGAAACGCTAAAGGCGTCGCACGCCATCGTCGCCGTCGGCATCGCGGGCAATATCGAGAACATCGGTTTGGAGGCCGTGGGCGTCAAAACCGAGAAGGGCCACATCGTCACGGACGGCATGGGCAAAACAAACGTGGCGGGCGTCTATGCGATCGGCGACGTCACCGGCCCGCCATGGCTTGCGCACAAGGCGATGCACGAGGCGGTCGTGTGCGTCGAGGCGATCGCAGGGCAGAAGCCGCATGCGCTGAAGAAGGAGCTGATCCCCGGCTGCACGTATTCGCACCCGCAAGTCGCGAGCGTTGGTCTCACCGAGGAAGCGGCGAAGCAGACCGGGCGTGAATTGCGCGTTGGGCGCTTCCCGTTCGTCGGCAACGGCAAGGCCGTCGCGCTCGGCGAAGATCAGGGCATGGTCAAAACGATCTTCGACGCCAAGACCGGCGAAATGCTCGGCGCGCACATGGTCGGCGCCGAAGTCACGGAACTCATCCAGGGCTACGTCATCGCGATGACGGGCGAGCTCACTGAAGCCGAATTGATGGAGACGACGTTCCCGCATCCGACGCTGTCCGAGATGATGCACGAAGCCGTGCTCGACGCGTACGGGAAGGTGCTGCACGTATGACCAATCCCTGGCTCCCCCGAACGGAGACCGAGGTCATCGAAGGGTTTGCTGCCGCGTGCGAGAGGTATGAAGGTGACCGCGGCACGGGGGTTGTAGTCCGGCGCTGGGGTGAAAAGGTCGACATTCTTCGAAGCGGAAAGAGGCTCCAGCGTGTCGACGCACGTTTTCAGCGGAACTCAGAAGAGAAGGGTCCGCGCTTCCCAAATGGAAAGCTTCCTCGCTTTACAGTGAGACTTTGGGGTGATCGCTGGATGCATCTCGATTTTCACAGGGCATCAGGCAAAGGTTGGCGATTTGAATGGGGGCGAGAGGGACGGCTGGCCGGCGGCACACCGCCGACAGCCCTCATCGCCGTTGCAGAACGAACGCTAGATACGATGCCGGCAGAGCGGTCACTCGACGACAAGGCGACATTGGATTCTATCTGGCTGCCGCTTCTCCTGCGTGGACCAAGAGAAACCTAAGCCGCAGTGCATGGCGACTACGTGTGTCGCCAAGCGACCGCGCGCATGTAGTTCTTACGCCGCTTCCTGCTGGTGCTGTTGCTCGGCCATGCGCTGGAGCGTCTGATAATCCGTCTTGCCGGTGCCGAGCACCGGGATCTGCGGCACCGGGACGATCTTTTTCGGCACGGCGATCTCGGGCGCGCCTTGCGCGTGCGCCCACTCAATGAGCGGGCCGGGCTCGGCGTCCTGGCGGTCGGAGAAGAGCACGATGCGCTCGCCCTTGCGCGAATCCGCGACGGAGACGGCGGCGTGGTTGTTCTCCGGCCAGACTTGCTGCGCGTACCACTCGACAGCGTTCAAGGAGACCTTTTCGCCGCCGATGTTGGCGAAGCGCTTCACGCGACCGATGATGCGGACGTAACCATCCTCATCGACATCGACGACGTCGCCGGTGTCGTGCCAGCCGCCGGGAGGCGCTTCGATCGCGCCGGAGCCGTCCGCCGCCAGATAGCCCTTCATGATGTTCGGGCCCTTGATGACGAGCTTGGCGCCTTCCGTGATGCCGGGGACTTCCTCAAGGCGCCATTCCATGCCGGGAAGCATCTTGCCGACGCTGCCGTGCTTGTTCTGGCCGGGAATGTTCACCGCGACGACGGGCGAGGCTTCGGTCGCGCCGTAGCCTTCGAGCAGTTCGAGGCCGAAGCGGCGCATGAAGACGTCGCGCGTCTCTTGCTTCACCTTCTCCGCGCCGAGCACCATGAGCTTGATCGAGGAGAGTTCGCCCTTCTTCGAGGTGCGCGCGTACTGCATCGCGAACGTATCGGTCGCGAACATGACGTTGGCGCCCGTGTCCCCGATGAGATGCACGATCTCTTTGAAGTGGAGCGGCGAGGGATAGAGGAAAGTCTTGTGCCCGGTGAAGAGCGGCAGGAGCACGCCGCCAGTCAGCCCGAAGCAATGGAACATCGGCAGCGGATTGAAGAACACCCAGTTCGGATCGAAATCCACGTGCGCGTAGCATTGCTCCACGTTCGCCACGAGGTTGACGTGGCTGAGCACGGCGCCGCGCGGCGTGCCGAAGCTGCCTGATGTGAAGAGGATGACGGCTTCGCCGTCGGGATCGCCTTTGGGCGCATAGGCGCCCGGGAAGAAGCTCTTCCAAAGCGCGCCGAGCTTGTCGCCCAGCGTCAGCGTCTCGCGCACGTCTTCTAGGTAGACGATCTCCGCGAAGTGGGAGAGTTCCTCGACAAGCGTTTCGAGTTTGCCCGCCTCGATGAATTTGCGCGCGGTGAGGATGCGCTTCACATCGGCTTGGTGGCACGCGGCTTTGAGGTTCAGCGCGCCGGCGGTGAAGTTGAGCATCGCGGGCGTGCGTCCCGCGGCATGCACCGCAAGGAAGACGACCGCGCCGCCGACGCCAGTCGGCAAGAGTATGCCCAAGCGCTCGCCCGGCGACGACATCGCCTTGAGCTTGCCGCCCAGCGCAAAACTCGCGCGCACGATCTCGTCGTACGTCATCGGCTTGCGATCGTGATCCTCGATGATTTGTTTCTTGCCGCCGGCTTTGCGCCGGGCCCGGAGAAACGCTTCAAACACAGTGAGGCGCGTGCGCCTCAAATCGAAAGGCCGTTGGCCCATTCTCGACTCCAGCTCCGCCCCGCGAAACGTCCCTCTGGTCCTTCCAGATCAGTCCGATCCAGCCGGTCTATATAGGCTGACGTGATTATTATTTCACGCCTGTAACAAGCCTAATCAAGCCGCCGCATTTAGCAAGATGGCCCGGCAGGGCCGCCATGCCCGTCCGCGCGTTGATTGGAGGGGCCAATCGGCCCATCTTCGGCCCGTGCCTACGATAATCGACGCCCGGTCGGCTCCGAAGTTCCGCCATCCCGAGAAGCGGGAGCGGCCGGATTCGCCCCTGCTGCGAAAGCCTGACTGGATCAGGGTCAAGGCCCCCACCAGCGCCCAGTACCAGGCGACGCGCGAAATCGTGCGCGAGCACGGGCTCGTCACGGTCTGCGAGGAGGCGGCCTGCCCCAACATCGGGGAGTGCTGGAGCGTCAAGCACGCGACCTTCATGATCCTCGGCGAGATCTGCACGCGGGCGTGCGGCTTCTGCAATGTGACGACCGGCAAGCCAAATGCGCTCGATCCCGATGAGCCGCTGAACGTCGCCAAGGCGACGGCGAAGATGGGGCTCAGCCACGTCGTCGTCACCAGCGTCGATCGCGACGATCTCGAGGACGGCGGCGCGGAGCATTTCGTGCAGACGATCCGCGCGATCCGCGAACAGGCGCCCGAGACCACGATTGAAATTCTGACTCCGGACTTTCTGCGCAAGAAGAACGCCGCCGAGCGGGTGATCGATGCGCGCCCCGACGTCTTCAACCACAATCTCGAAACCGTGCCGCGGCTCTACCTCTCGATCCGCCCCGGCGCTCGGTACTTCGCTTCGCTTCAATTGCTCGCGCGTGTGAAGGAGCGCGACCCGCGGCAATTCACGAAGAGCGGCCTCATGGTCGGCCTCGGCGAAACGAAGGAAGAGGTGATGCAGGTGATGGACGATCTGCGCGCCGCGGACGTCGATTTCCTCACCATCGGCCAATACCTCCAGCCCACGCGCAAGCACGCGCCGATCGATCGCTATTGGACGCCGGAAGAGTTCAAGGCGCTCGAGACGATCGCCTATGCGAAGGGCTTCCTGATGGTTTCCGCCTCGCCGCTCACGCGCTCCTCGCACCACGCGGGCGAAGATTTCGCGCGCTTGAAGGCCGCGCGCGCCGCGCAGGGATGAGCCGCGGGCCTATACGCTGGAAGGTCTCGTTCAACAGCGCGCCCGAGCGCGTCTATCAGGCGCTTTCGACGGAAGAAGGCCGGCTTTCCTTCTGGGCCGAGGAAGCCGCCGAGCGCGACGGCGCCATCGTGTTTCGCTTCGCCAATGGTTGGCGCGAAACGAGCACCATCAAACAAGCAATACCGCACACCCTCTTTGAGATCGTCTACTTCGGCGCGCTGACGCGCTTCGAGATCGAGGCCGCCGAGGCGGGCGCCGTTCTAACCCTGACCGCCGAAGGCGTGCCGGACCGGGATTGGGATGAGGTTCACGCCGGTTGGGTGAGCGCGCTTCTCTCGATGAAAGCGGCGATCGACTTTGAGATCGACCTCCGCAATCACTCCGCAACCCGCACATGGGAAGCGGGCTTCGTCGATGTGTGATCCTTGAACGCGGCCATCCTCGAAGCGGAAAAGACGCTGCCTTATCCCGCGCGCGAACTCTGCAAGCTGGTGGGGGACGTCAAATCTTACCCGCGCTTCATCCCGTGGCTGAAGAGTTTGAGGGTTCTTTCCGAGAAACCGCTCGGCGAAGGATGGGAAGGCGTCGCGGAAGCCGTGGTCGGCTGGCGCTGGGTCAGCGAGCGCTTCTCCACACGCGTGCGCTGCGCGCCTGAAGAGGGAAGTGTCAAAGTCTCGCTCGTCAAAGGGCCGTTCCGCGCGCTCGACAACAATTGGACGTTTGAGGAAACGCCGGAAGGCGCGCGCGTGCACTTCTGGATCAGGTATGAGTTCCGCAATCCGCTATTGCAGCGGCTGCTCAACCACCACCGTGAGGAGGCGCAGGCGCGCATCATGGCGGCCTTCGTCGAAGAAGCGAAGCGGCGATTGTCCGGACGCTGAACATTACGCGCGCGGAGAGACTTGCGGCGAAAGCGCCTTAATCCGTGGCCCGCGCGCCACAGCGGCGCCCGGCCTCCAGTCCGCCCCCTGCGCCCTGAAATCTCGTGCCTATTTAGCGCGTTAGCACCGGCGCGCAGACGCTGGGGCGCTTTGAGGAGAATCCCACATGAGAAAATTGGCAATGCTTGCTGCTGCGGCGGCCGTCCTCGGCTTTCCCGCAGCGGCGAGCGCGCAAGAGGGCGTGTATCTGGGCGCCGGCTACACGCATTTCAGCGGCGACGACGCGGACGTCGGCGGCATCACAGGCCGCTTGGGCTATCGCTTCCATCCGAACATCGCGGTTGAGGGCGAAGGCACGTTCGGTGTCGTCGATGACGATCCCGTCGAGCTTGACAGCTCGTGGGGCGTCTATGGGGTCGGCATTCTGCCGGTGAGCCCGGAGTTCGATCTCTTCGCGCGCGTCGGCTACCACAACACGGAAGTGTCCGGCGGGCCGATCACAGTCGAGGAAGACGGCGTCGCCTACGGCGCCGGCGCGCAGTGGAACTTGAGCGACCGCTTCGGCATTCGCGGCGAGTACACACGCCTCGAAGGCGACGATGACGGCGTCGACACTTTTGGGCTGTCGGGTGTTTGGCGCCTTGGCCGCTAAGACGTAGAACGCGTCAAAACCAACGGGCCGGAGATCGCTCTCCGGCCCGTCTTTTGTTTGCGCCCAAGTCTTGGTGACTACGCCTTGTAGTACATCTCGAACTCGACCGGGTGCGGATGCGTCCGGTAGCGATCGTGCTCTTCACGCTTGAGGTCGAGATAGGCGTCGATCATGTCGTCATCCATGACGCCGCCCTTCTTCAGGAAGTCGCGATCCGCATCGAGCGAATTGATCGCCTCTTCGAGAGAACCGCACACGGTCGGCACGTTTTTCAGTTCTTCCGGCGGCAGATCGTAGAGGTTTTTGTCCAACGGATCGCCGGGATGGAGCTTCTTCTCGATGCCGTCGAGCCCGGCCATGAGCAGCGCCGTATACGTGAGGTACATGTTGCCGGCGGGATCGGGGAAGCGGACTTCGACGCGCTTCGACTTGGGGCCCGTGCCGTGCGGGATGCGGCAAGAGGCGGAACGGTTGCGCGCCGAGTAGGCGAGCAGCACCGGCGCTTCGTATCCGGGCACGAGGCGCTTGTACGAGTTCGTGGTCGAATTCGAAAACGCGTTGATCGCCTTCGCGTGCTTGATGATGCCCCCGATGTAGAAGAGGCACGCTTCGGAGAGATCGGCGTAGCGATCGCCGGCGAAGGTGTTCTGCCCGCCTTTCCAGATCGACTGGTGGACGTGCATGCCGGAGCCGTTGTCCTTGTAATAGGGCTTCGGCATGAACGTCGCGCTCTTGCCGTAGCTCTGCGCGACATTGTGGATGATGTATTTGTAGAGGTTCATGGCGTCAGCCATGTGCGTCAGCGTCGAGAACTTGAGGCCAAGCTCGTGCTGCGCGGGCGCGACTTCGTGGTGATGCTTCTCGACCGCGAGGCCGATCTCCTTCATCACCGAAAGCATCTCGCCGCGCATGTCTTGCAGCGAGTCGATCGGCGGAACGGGGAAGTAGCCGCCCTTCGGGCCGGGGCGGTGGCCCATGTTGCCCGCCTCGTATTCGCGGTTCGTGTTGAACGGCAGCTCGGTTGAATCGAATTGGTAGCCGGTGCTGTTGGGCTCCGTGGACCAACGCACATCGTCGAACACGAAGAACTCGGCTTCGGGGCCGAAATACGCGGTGTCGCCGGCGCCGGAGGTTTTCACATACGTCTCGGCCTTCTTGGCGATGCCGCGCGGGCAGCGATTGTAGGGCTGCAGCGTCCCTGGCTCGAGGATATCGCAAAAGAGCGCGAGCGTCGTTTGCTGGTAGAAGGGATCGATGTGGGCGCCGGCCGCATCCGGCATCATCACCATGTCGGACTCGTTGATCGCCTTCCACCCGGCGATCGAGGAGCCGTCGAACATGGTCCCTTCGGAAAAAATCTCCGGATTGATCATGCTCACATCGAACGTCACGTGCTGCATCTTGCCGCGCAGATCGTTGAAGCGGAGATCCACGAACTGGACCTCGTGCTCCTTGATCATCTTCATGACGGCGTCAGACATTGTTCCCCTCCAGCAAACACAAACACTTGTTCTAGAAACGCCCTTGGCCCCGGCGTTTTGCCGGGGCGGGCGTCAGGTACGACTGATTCCAAGGCGGCTCAAACGGCGGCCGCGCCCGCTTCACCCGTGCGGATGCGGATGACGTTGGCGACGTCGATGACGAAGATTTTGCCGTCGCCGATCTTGCCCGTCTTGGCCGCTTTCTGGATGGCCTCGAGCGCCCCTTCGACCTGGCCGTCATCGACGACGACCTCGATCTTCAGCTTGGGCAGGAAATCCACAACGTATTCAGCGCCGCGATAAAGCTCGGTGTGGCCCTTCTGGCGTCCGAAGCCCTTGGCTTCCACGACCGTCATGCCCTGGAGGCCGATCTCCTGAAGGGCCTCCTTCACGTCGTCGAGCTTGAACGGCTTGATGATGGCTTCGATCTTTTTCATCCGCGCGACCCTTTCGGCATCCCCCAGCATACGAGTGCAGCGGACGCCGCAACCTCGGAGGTAGGCTCCGCTTCGACCCCGCGCGTGCGCGGGTCAAGCGAACCGGGGAAGCGGCCCTGGGGAGGGCGGGCCGGGCGCCTCCGGAAAAGGCATTGGCGCCCAAGCGGCGGGCGCCGTCCGCGCGCTTGCCTTGCCCTGGCGGGAGTCTGATTGAAGCGGCCGGCACGCAAGAGAGGCAGCAATGGTCAATCCGCGCACCCCGGTGCTCATCGGCGGTGGTCAAAAGACGTTTCGGAAGGGCGATGCGCCCGGGCCGATGGCGATGATGCTGGAGGCGGCGAAGGCCGCCGCGGCGGACGCCGGGCTGCCGGAGAGCGCGCTCAAGGGCGTGGATTGGCTGGGCGTCGTCGGGTTCACGATCGATTCCGGCGGGAATGTGCGGCGCCTGCCCATCCCGCGTTACCCCGATCCGCCGGCGGCGTTCGCGGCCGAGATCGGCGCCAAGCCGAAGCGGTCGCTCTATACGCACATGGGCGGGAACACGCCCCAAGCGCTGGTGAACCTCGCGGCGGAAGAGATCGCGGAGGGGCGTGCGGAGCTCGTGCTGCTCGTCGGCACGGAGTTTCTGGGTTCGTTGATGGCGCGGCTGAAGAGCGGCGGGGACGTTTCGATGTATGGCGTGGCGGGCGTCACTGGGCCCGCCGATCACGTCGAGCGTTGGGGTGACGACCGTCCCGGCTGCACGGATCAGGAGCGCGCGCACGGGCTCGATTTTCCGACGAACGTCTATCCGCTCTTCGAGAATGCTCTGCGCGCGCATCGCGGATCGAGCCTAGAGGCGCATCAGCTTTCGATGGGCAAGCTCTTCGCGCCATTCAGCGCGGTCGCAGCGAAGAATCCGAACGCGTGGTTTCCGAAAGCGCGCAGCGCGGAAGAGATTTCGGCCGAAGGGCCGGAGAACCGCATGGTCGGCTTTCCGTACACGAAATATCTGAACGCCATCATCCAAGTGGATCAGGCCGCCGCGATCGTCATGGCCTCCACCGCGAAAGCGGATGAACTGGGCGTCGCGCAGGAGAAGCGCGTCTATCTGCATGGCTGCGCGGATGCGACGGAGCTTTGGAACCCGCTCGATCGCGTCAACTATCACTCCTCGCCCGCGATCCGCACCGGAACGCAGAAGGCGTTCGCAATGGCGGGGAAGAAGCCGGCGGATATGGATTTCTTCGATCTCTATTCGTGCTTTCCATCGGCGGTGGAGATCGCGTGTGCGGAGATTGGGCTGAAGGAGGACGATCCGCGCGGCCTCACGGTGACGGGCGGGCTGCCCTATTTCGGCGGGCCGGGGAACAATTACGTCATGCACTCGATCGCGGAGATGTTGACGCGCTTGCGCGGCAAGCCGGGCAGTTTCGGTTTGGTGACGGCGAACGGCTGGTTCCTCACCAAGCACGCGTTCGGGATCTATTCGACGACGCCCACGAAAGGCGCGTGGAAGCGCGAAAATCCGAAGAGCTATCAGAAAGAGATCGACGCGATGGCGCATCCGGAGATCGTGCGCGAGCCTTCAGGGGACGCGACGATCGAGACGTTCACAGTCGTACACGCGCGCGATCACGTGCGACTCGGCATCGTCATCGGGCGCGACGCGCAGGGGCGCCGCTTCGTGGCGAACACG
The DNA here is from genome assembly GCA_050246475.1 of Hyphomonadaceae bacterium. Taxonomy (GTDB): domain Bacteria; phylum Pseudomonadota; class Alphaproteobacteria; order Caulobacterales; family Aquidulcibacteraceae; genus CADEEL01. The sequence continues at coordinate 181,573 of JBFWVZ010000003.1, forward strand.
CCGGAGGACGAAGCGCTCCTGATGGACATGGAATCGCGCGAGAGCGTGGGGCGGAAGGGGAGCGTCGTCTCGACGGACGGCGGGATGAAGAACGTGTTCACGCCGGCTTAGAGTCTGCTATTCGCCGGGAGCGGAAATTGTGTGCGCCATGCGCTAAGTCCGCTTCATCCCAAGAGCGGTCGTTTGCACTAAACTGCCGCGAAGCAGACGCCCGCCGTCCGCTCTTCGCCGACAGCGGACATTGAAGTCATGGTTCGATAGGGGCAACTTCTCCCGGATGCGCGATCCTGAGGTTGCCTATGTCGTTGAGGTGACGGCGGATGATGAGATCGTTTGCCGCGCGCCTAAGCAACCTGTTCAACGCATCAGGATGTCGGATCTAGGCGCCGTGTACGTCGAGACGAACGACAAAGGGCCACTGGGCGCCGATGTTTGGTGGCTATTGAACGACCGCGAAGGGGAAACAAGGCTCGCCTTCCCGCAGATGGCCACCGGCGAAGATGGCGTGCTCGCTCGCCTCCGATTGCTTCCGGGCTTCGAAGTGAAGGGAATGAACTCGACCTCGAACACGCGCTTTCTGTGCTGGCCGCCTTCAGTTTGATGTCCGCTCTGGGCCAGAAGCCGACATTAGCCAAGCTTCCGGGTCGGTGAGGGCCCATTAGGTCCGGTTTTCGCCGAGAGCGGAAACTAGGTGATCCGTTCGACTACCTTGAAACTGCCGTCTCTAGCCCTCCAAGCTTCGACCCATGGCTCCGCATCCTTGAGCGTCATGAGAAGAAGCTCATCGGCGATCAAGTCTCTCCAATCGTCGTCAGGAAACGGAAAGTGCCAACCGCCGATCATGGCGACCACGTTCGATGACAAATAGAGTGGATATTCCGATTGGAAGATGCGCTCGTATTGCTGAACGAGATCGCTAGCCGAAAAATTCGAGTTATATCCCCAATCTCGCTGCCACTGGTTGTCGGCCAGCCACGAACCAACGCTATCTGATCCGAGCGCGAATACCGCATCAATTGGCGGCAAAACCGACGCCTCTCTGACAACTAAGTCAATTTCACCGCCATTTGACTCCGGCAGGTGATCAAGAAGTTCAACGGCACCGCCGTCGGAGGACTTGCTGAGTACACTTATGTAGCGGCTACCGATGCCTGCGAAGAGTGAGGCCTCCACAGTCAACCAGCGACGCGTCTCGCCTTTTGAAGAGGAATGCCAGACCCCAACCGGCTTGCCCCGACCATCAGTCGATAGAAACCAGCATGGTCGTTCGAGCGCACGCCCTTCGGCGATCAAGTCCTGAAGCGTCATGTCTGCCCCGCTCATGCGATCTTAGCGCAAAAGCGCACGTCTCAAATGGGCCAATGGCGGACACCCCCAAATATTCGTTGCATCCCCATGCAACGATGTGTATAACACATTTATTGCATCTATATGCAATGAATATAGGGAGGGCGTCATGACGGCAGCCAACACCACCGAAGAGAGCCACTATGTCCTGGGCGAGACGTTGAAGCCCATGCTCACCAACGCCATGGGCTCGTCGATCGAAATCTTCGACACCAAAGGCATTCCGGGCGGCGGCCCGCCCCCGCACAAGCATGCGTGGGAAGAAATCTACGTCGTCATTTCTGGCGAGATGGACGTCACCGTGAACGGTGAGACGCGGCGCCTCAAGGCGGGCGGCTATGCGCACGTGCCGGCCAACACGCCCCACGCCTACACGACGATCGACGAGACGCACTTCCTCACCATCGTCTCGAAGGGCAACGCGGCGAAATTCTTCAAGCAGGTCTCGACCGAGGTGGAGATGAACCCGCCGGATATTCCGGGCGTGCTGCGCGTCGGCGCCGAACACGGGATCACCTTTCTGGTATGAGCGGCGCGCGCCCGTACGTCAGTCCCAAACGCGAAGCGCAAGCGCAAGCGACGCGAGCGGCGATCCTTGAAGCGTTTGCGGCGCAGCTCTCCGAGCCTGGGCGGGACAAGCTCTCGCCCAGCGAGGCTGCCGCGAGCGCTGGCGTGTCGCTGCGCACGGTGCATTTCCACTTTCCGAACGAGGCGAGCCAGATCGCGGCGCTGGGCGAATGGTACGATTCACGCGTCTCGCTCGATGTCGTGCCGCTTGCGACGGGGCCTGACGATCTCCCGCGCTATTATCGCGAAATTCATCGCATGGGCTTGCAGCATCCGATCACGCGTCTCCTCTCCACAGGCATGGGCGTGTGGGCCGAGATGCGCCAGACGCGCCGCGCCGCGCGCATCAAGGCGATCCGCAAGGCGGTGAAAGCCGTCGGCGCGCCGCCGCGCGCGACGGAGGAGGCGACGGCGATGCTCCTGAGCCTCTCGGGCGCGGACGCATCGTGGCCGCTTTCCGATCATGGCCTGCCAATCGAACGCATCCCCGACGTGATCGCCAACACGGTCGAGTTGATCGTCGCGGACTTGCGCGCGAAGGCGAAGAAGCAAGCGCGTTAAGCGCCGCTTCCCAACTTCGCAGCCGCCCCGTACATCGGCGCGATGCCGCGCCTCTATCTCATCCGCCACGCCGAGCCAGCCGCCACATGGGGCGGGAGCGATCCCAATCCGGGGCTTTCCGAGCTTGGCCGCGCGCAAGCGGCTGACGCGTCGTGGAAGCTCGCGGCGCTCAAACCGAAACGCATTGTCACTTCGCCGCTCATGCGGTGCCGCGAAACAGCGGCGGCGCTCGAGATGGAAATGGGGCTCACAGCCGCGGTCGATACGCGCGTCTCGGAAATCTGGACGCCAGAAGGCGTTGAGCGACGCGCATGGCTGCAAGGCGTGATGAGCGGCGCGTGGAGCGACTATCCCAGCCACGATCAATGGCGCGCCGATATTCGCGCCGCGCTCCTCGCGCAAGATGACGACACTGCAATCTTCACGCACTTTGTCGCCATCAACGTCATCGTCGGCGCAATTCAGGGCGTTGCCGCAGCGACCGTCTTCAAACCCGCGCACGCTTCAATCACGACGCTTGACGTAAGCGGGGGCGATTTGCGTATTGCTGCGCTGGGGGCGGAGACGGCGGCGGTGAGCGTGCTGTGAGCCTTCCTGCATTGAAGAACTCCATCACGCAAAACGGGCGCGAAATCATTTCCGTCGATCAGATGCGCGCCATCGATGCGCGCAGCGCCGAGCTCGGCGTGCCGACGATCGATCTGATGGAGAACGCTGGCGCCGCTGTTGCTGAGCAGATATTCGCGCGGTTCTCGAAGCGTCCCACTGCTGTGCTGTGCGGACCTGGGGACAATGGCGGAGACGGTTTTGTCGTCGCGCGGCGCTTGAAGAAGCTCGGGTGGCCGGTGTGGGTCGAGACGCTCGCCGATCCGCGCGCGCTCCGGCGCGACGCCGCCGAAATGGCCAATCGCTGGGGCGGAGACACACTCCGCGTCAGCGAAGAAAATCCGATGGCGGAGCTTTTCGTCGATGCAATGTTCGGCGCGGGGCTGACGCGCCCGCTCGAAGGGGAGGCGGCGCGCCTGGCGCGCACTCTGGCGCGGACACCAGAACGCGTCGTCGCCGTGGACACGCCGAGCGGCCTCCACGGCGACATGGGCCGGCCGCTTGGCGAAGCATGCATGCGCGCCGCGCTCACCGTCACGTTCATCCGCAAGAAGCCGGCGCACGTGCTGCAGCCGGGGCGCTCCTATTGCGGAGAAGTGGTGGTAGCCGACATCGGCTCGCCCGCGCTGGCGCTCACGGAGCAGGACATTCGCCTGTGGGAGAACGATCCCCACGTGTGGGGCGGCGATTTTCCCTGGCCGAAGCTTGATGCGCACAAGCATCAGCGCGGGCATGCGATGATCGTCTCAGGTCCTTCTGGGCAAACCGGCGCGGCGCGTCTGGCCGCGCGCGGCGCGCTGCGGTCGGGCGCGGGTCTCGTCACGGTCCTCACGCCGCCGAACGCGCTTGTCGAGCACGCGGCGCAATTGAACGCGATCATGCTCAAGCCGTTCGGCGCGGATGCGGAACTCGTGCAAGCGGCGGCGAAGGCGGGCGCGGTGGTCATCGGCCCGGCCGCGGGCGTGGACGCGGGCACGCGCAACCGCGTCGCGGCGCTGGCGAAGGGCGCGGCGAAATTGGTTCTCGATGCCGACGCGCTCAGCGTGTTCGCGGATAAGCCGCGCGATCTCTTCGCGTTGGTGCGTGAGGACGACGTGCTGACGCCGCATGTGGGCGAGTTCCAGCGGCTCTTTCCGGATATCGTGTTGCCTGAGGGCCGCATCGAAGGCGCGCGCACGGCCGCGGCGCGCGCTAAGTGCGTTGTGCTGCTCAAGGGGCCCGACACGATCATCGCCGCGCCCGACGGGCGCGCGGCCGTCAACGCCACGGGAACGCCGTTCCTCGCCACCGCGGGGTCAGGGGATGTGCTGGCAGGCATCGTGGCGGGCCTCGCCGCTCAGGGGATGAGCGGCTTCGATGCGGCCTGCGCCGGCGCCTGGCTCCACGGCCGGGCAGGGGAGCGGGCGGGGCCCGGCCTTATCGCGGAAGATCTCCCCGAGGCGCTGCCCAGCGTTCTCGACGCGCTATGGCGCGGCCCTAACTTGGTCTAACAATCAGGCGAGGGATCGCCGGGAACGCCCGGAAGCGGCGGGAGTGCGTGATGGTTTGGTGGTGGTGGATCATTCCAGCGTTTGTGGCGCTGATTGGCGTCGCGCTGCTGATTGGCGGCTTTGGCTGGTTTTTCCGCGGCCGCGCCTTCAAGGGCGGTCGCGGCGTGGTGAGCGGAGGTCTGATCACGGCGGCTGCGGCCGCTGTCGGCCTCCTTGGCCTCAACATCCAGACTTATCACCGGCTCACATACGAACGCCCGGTCGCTGAAATCTCGCTGCGCCAGCTTGGCCCGCAGCATTTCACCGCGACGCTGACAGAGCCTGACGGCCAGGCGCGCGATTTCGAGGTGCGCGGGGATGAATGGCGTGTCGAGGCGCGCGTGTTGCGCTGGCGCCCATGGGCCAACGTGCTGGGGCTGGACAGCCAGTATCGCCTCGAGCGTTTGTCCGGCCGCTACGCCGATACCGATCAAGAACGACACGACGAACGCAGCGTTTATGGCATCGGCGCGGTCTCGGAGCCCGCGTCGAACGCCGTCGATCTTTGGGCCGTGTCGCAACAGGCGAGCCAATACGTGCCCGTGGTCGATACGCTCTATGGCAGCGGCGCCTACATGCCGATGGCCAATGGCGCGACCTACGAAGTGATCATCACCCAGTCCGGTCTGATCGCGCGTCCGACCAACGAGGCGGCGCAGGCAGCGATCACGCACTGGGACTGAGTTAGTCGATCAAAAGAACCGTGAGCGGCCCGGCAAGTCGCCCGGGCCGTTTTCGCGCGTGGGGTGCGCCACGGCGTGCCGCACCCCAATCGGAATTGAAATTACAACTACAAGAAATATTCGCGACGTACTACAACTTGGATTACAGTTAGCGATTGTCAAACAGAAGTACACGTTACAAGTGAAAAAAGCACTACTTACACGTAATTATATATACAAATGATGCCCTTAAGTGACACGCACGATCATTCCTTCGCTCCATTCGACGTGAGCGATTGACGCAATAAGTTGCCTGTCGAACCATACCCGAAGCGGCAATTTCACAAATACGAAAGCCGCAGGGAGGGTTTGATGATGCAAAAGGGCCCGGCCGATGGCCGGCGCGGCTTTCGCCGCGCGTTGATGTCCAACGTGGCGCTTGGGATTGTGGCTGCGGCGGGCGCGTTCGCTGGCGGCGCTGCTTACGCGCAGTCGACTGAGAGCGAAGAGATCGTCGTCACTGGCTCGCACATTCGCGGCACGCCGGAAACGGCCGCGCTTCCGGTTGAAGTGATCACCGCGCAGGATCTGCAGAACCAGGGTTCGCCGAGCGTCACGGAACTCGTGCGCAATCTCGGCGTCTCGACCGGGATCGACGGCAACACCAACCAGTTCACGTCAAATGGCCTTGAAGGCCTCGGCAACGTGAACCTGCGCGGCCTTGGGCCGTCCCGCACGCTGGTGCTGATGAACGGCCGCCGCATGGTCGCGGCGCCCTACGGCATCGGCGAAAGCGCCCAATCTTTCGTTGATACGAACCTCATCCCCGCGAACGCGATCGGCCGCATCGAAGTCCTAAAGGATGGCGCGGCCGCGACCTACGGCTCCGACGCCATCGGCGGCGTCGTGAACTTCATCACACGCCGCGGCTTTGAGGGCCTCGAAGTCGGCGGCGATTATCGCTTCATCGACGGCTCGGACGGCGACTATACCCTGAACGCCGCGTTCGGCTGGGAAAACGAGGCCGGCACGGTCGATTTCCTCCTCGCCGCCGGCGTGCAGCACCGGTCGGTGCTCAACACAACGGAACGCGATTGGGCAATCCGTCCGTTCGCGGAAAATCCGCTCGGCGGCTGGTCCGCGATCGCGAACCCCGGCCGCTTCCTCTACAACACCGGAACCGGCGCCTTCTTGAACGATCCCGCCTGCGCCAGCGGCGCGTTCCCGAACTCGATCGTGGCGGGCGGCGTCTGCCGTTTCCAATACACGCCGTTCGACAACTTGATCGAGGAAGAGGATCGCTACCAAGTTTACGGCGAGTTCAACGTCGCGCTCACGCCCGACTTGGATTTCCACCTCGAGGGCCTCTACGCCTACACCGACATTCCCGACTGGGAGACGTCTCCGTCGTACCCGCCGCAGGTGCTGACGGCGCAGTTCGTGCCGGGCAATCACCCCGGTCTGATCAGTTTGATCAATCAAACCGGCGGCCCGGGCGTTTCGCCGTTTGAAGTTTTGCAAACCGGGCTTGGCGGCATCGGCTCGCTCTTCCTTGGCCGTTCCTTCGGCGCCGGCGGCTACCCCGGCTCCGACGACGGATCGCAGACCGGCTACCGCAATTACGAGGCGTTCAGGCTTTCTGCCGGTCTGACCGGCGAGTTCGACAACGGAATCGGCTGGGATGTCGCGGCCACGTTCATGGAAGATGAAGGCGAGCGGCTGACGAACGACACCTACATCGTCCGCTTTGCCGACGCGCTCGTCGGCCTCGGCGGACCCAATTGCGTGGACCTCGACCCTTTGACTCGCGGCACGCAAAACGTGCCCGGCTCGGCGGGCTGTCTCTACTACAACCCGTTCTCGACGGGCGTTCCGGGCGCGCCGCTCTATGACCCGACCGTTGAGAACTCGCCGGAATTGGCGGATTGGTTGACCGATCCGTCGCTTACGAACGCGACCACGTCACTTTTCGTGATCGACGCGGTTTTCAATGGCGAATTGTGGGCAATGGCCGGCGGCAATGTCGGCTGGGCGGTCGGCTATCAGTACCGGTCCGACCACTACAATCTGGAAGTGAACGATCAGGCCAACCTGGCGGTTACGCCTTGCCCCGATCCGCTCGACACCCCCGGCGTTGGTCCGTGCGCCAACGCCACTGGCCCGTACTCCTTCTTGGCCGGCACGTTCGAGGCGAGCCTCAATCGCAACGTGAACTCGGTGTTCGGTGAATTGCGCTTACCGTTCACCGACAACTTCGAGGCCGTCGTTGCGGCGCGCTACGAAGTCTATGGCGGCGGCGCCGGCGATACGTTCGATCCGAAAATCTCGCTGCGCTGGCAGGCGACGCCCTGGCTTGCGTTCCGCGGTTCGGCTCAAACGAGTTTCCGCGGCCCGACGCTCGGGCAGCTGCAGGGGCAGTTCACGACGCTGCAATTCGTAGCGCCGGCGAATGCCTTCAAAGCGATCGACACGTTCGGCAATCCCGACCTCACGCCGGAAAGCGCATTCAGCTTCAATCTCGGCACGATCATTCAGGCGGGCGGCTTCCGCGCGACGATCGACTACTGGAACTTCACCTTCGAGGATCCCGTCACCGTCGAACCGTTCGACGCGATCCTGGCAAACGTGCTTGCAACGGGTTGCAGCAACGCACTGGCGGCTCGGGTGGTGTTCAACGCGCCGGGTTGTTTGGGTTCGCAGGTTGCGCGCGTCCAAACCAACATCATCAACGGACCCGCGATTGAAACTTCAGGCGTCGATGTCGCGGCGCAGTATACCTGGGACGATGCGTTCGGGGGTGAGCTAACGCTCGGCGCCGGCGCCACGTACCTCATCGAGTACGTCGTCGATCCGCTGATCGTGGATGGCGTGCAGATCACGCGCCTGCCCGGCATCAACAATCCGTATCCGGAAGACGGCGATCTGGCCGGCTATCTCAACCGCGGCACCGGCTATCGCTCGATGCCTGAGTTGAAGGTCGAACTCTTCGCCAACTTTGAAATCGGCGGCCACAACTTCCGCTGGGTGACGCACTATGTCGATGAGTACACCGACCAGCGCGGTCTTCCGCCGGTTGCGGCGGGCGTCCCCGCAGGCGCCACGATCGAATCCCAGTGGACGCACGACTTCCACTACAATTGGGAAACGCCGTGGGGTTCGCGGTTCTCGCTGTCCGTCCTCAACGTGATGGATGAAGAGCCGCCGCTTGCCTATCTCGACTTGAACTACGATCCCTACACGCATGATCCGGTCGGCCGCCAAATCCGGCTCGGCTTCACGCAACAATTCAACTGAGCTCACTTAGAGGGGCAAAGCGGGCGGGGCGGCGTTTCGTACGCCGCCCCGTTTCTTTGCGTGTATCACAAAACGTACATTACATTACGAGTGTAATGGTAAATACTACTACAGAGGGAGCTGATGCGTTCTTGCTACAGCCCGTTGAATTTCGGACAGGCAAGGTTCGCCTTTCATTGACGCCCCCACGCGGCGACGCGCAGGTTTTCGGCGCGCGGCAGCCTGTCAAAACAAGAATCTGCCGTCAGGGAGGGTTTGCAATGAAGCGTAAGGGCTCAGTCCCGGCGCGGGGCGGCAACGCGCGCACACTGACTAATCTCGCGCTTGGCATCGTGGCCGCCGGCGGAGCGATCGGCGTTGCGTCGCCGGCGTTGGCGCAGGAAGCGGAAGCCGACAGCGGAAGCGCGAGCGAGGCGATTGTCGTCACCGCCACGCGGCGCGAGCAGGCGATCCAAGACGTTCCGATCGCGGTCTCCGCCTATAACGCCGAAGCGCTCGATCAGCAGAACATCGTCAGCACGCAGGATCTCGCGCGCATCGCGCCGAGCTTGACGATCCAAAGCTCGAATTCGGAAACCGGCGGGTCCACGCTCCGCATCCGCGGCGTCGGCACCACGGGCAACAATATCGGCCTGGAAGGCGCCGTCGGCATCTTCATCGACGGCGTCTATCGCCAGCGTGCGGGCCTCGCGCTCAACAATCTGTTCGACGTGCAGCGCATCGAAGTGCTGCGCGGGCCGCAAGGCACGCTCTTTGGCAAGAACACGTCGGCGGGCGCGCTCGCCGTCATTCCGAATTATCCGCGCATCGGAAATTTCCAAGCCTCCGCTGAAATGGGCTTCAGCGAATTCGACGGCATGGACTTCACTGGCATGCTCAACGTGCCGATCGGCGACGAATTCGCCGTTCGCGTAGCGGGCACCATGCAGGTCCGTGACGGATACATGCAGGACACGCGGACGGACGAGGTCTCGTTCGACCGCGATCGCGATCTCATTCGCGTGCAAGGTTTGTGGGAGCCGAATGACGACATTTCCTGGCGCGTTTCGCTCGATTGGTCGCAGAAGGACGAAAATTGCTGCCAAGCGGCGTACCGGTTCGTTTCTCCCGCAGTGCAGGCGAACTTCGGACTGTCGCTGCTTGCGCCTCCGGCCGCCGGCTTCCAGCCGTTCACCTATGACTTCACCAACACGATCGGCGTGCCGACGCTTGAGCACACGGACGAGTGGGGCTTCGGCAATTATTTCGATTGGGACCTGGGCGGGGCAACACTTCGCACAATCATCGCGCACCGCAATTTCACATCCGAGAACAGCCTCGACGCCGACTTCGGCCCGTCCGACATCGTGCGCCAGTCCTTCCCGGCGGAACAGACGCTCGATTCTTTCGAGGCGACGCTTTCCGGCAGCGCGGGCAATTTGGACTGGCTTGTCGGCGCCTATTACGCGCAGGAAGAAATCGACCAGACGGTGTCCACCATCTACGGCACGCAAACAGGCGCCTTTGTTGCGCTCTTGAGCGGCGCCATCCCGGGCGGGCCGTTGCCAGCTGCCGCGGGTTGCGGCGCGGACGGCGCCGACGTCGACACCATCGGGGATTTCCCCTGCTATCCCGCCTTCGGCGGCAGCATCAGCAACGAGTTCTTCCAGGAAAGCACCACCTGGTCGCTGTTCACGCACAATACGTTCAACTTCTCCGATCAGTTCTCCGCGACGCTCGGCCTCCGGCTGAACAACGAAGAGAAAGAGGGCGGGGGACGGAACTTCAATGTGAACAGCCCCTCATGCCTGGCGACGCCGGCCTCGCATCCAATCTGGGCATCTCCGTTCGCCGCCGGCATCCGGACGCTGTGCGATCGGCCCGACTACACCGGGCGCATCGACGAGCAAGAATGGACCGGCATCTTCAGCCTCAACTGGTCGCCGACCGACGACATCATGCTCTACGCGTCGTACAGCCACGGCTATAAGGCCGGCGGGATCAACCTCGATCGCGACGCCACCGTGCGCCCGGTCGTTGGCCCGGTGCTCCCGGATGGGACGATCATCGGTTCGCAGGACGCCATCAACGCCGCGTCCACATTCCTCCCGGAATTCTCGGATTCCTATGAACTCGGCATTCGCACACAATGGTTCGATCGCCAGCTGACGCTGAACCTAACTGCGTTCTGGACCGACTACACCGACTTCCAGCTCAACACGTTCACGGGCCTCGGTTTCATCATCTCGAACCCCGGTTCGGTTGAATCGCGCGGCGTGGAGTTGGAATCTCGCTGGACTCCGAACGATCGCTTCAGCATGGGACTGAACGCCTCGTGGATCGACGCAGTCTACGGCAACGATCCGGGGCTTTCGGTCGATCCGGATGGCGCCGGCATTCTTCTGCCGCTCGCCGGGCGCCAACTCACCAACGCCCCGGAATGGACAGTCTCTGGCAACATTCACGTCGAGCAGCCGCTCTGGGAAGGCGTGCGCGGGTTTGTCGATCTGAGCGCTCGCTATCGCAGCGAGTACAACACCGGCTCGGATCTCGATCCGCGGAAGTTCCAAGACGCGTTCACAACTGTCGGCGCGCGCATCGGTCTGACCGGCGATGACGACAGCGGCTCGTGGGATGTGTACCTCTGGGGCGACAACATCACGGACGAAGAAGTCCACGTGATCTCGTTCAACTCAGTCTTCCAGTCGGGCGGCATTTCCACCTTCCCCGGTGCGCCTGCAATGTGGGGCATCACGCTTCGCCGGCGTTTCGACTGATCCCGATCTGAGGGGCAAAGCGGGCGGGGCGGCGTTTCATGCGCCGCCCCGTTTTCTTTGCGCTGAGTGCTGGTGCGGACGGCGGGAGTCGAACCCGCACGCCTTTCGGCGCTGGAACCTAAATCCAGTGCGTCTGCCAGTTCCGCCACGTCCGCATTGTCATTGCTGCAGCACGCGCGCGCCGACATAGCAGGGCGCGACGGTGCAGGTCTTCAGGATGATCCGCACCGAATAGGCCGCGTCTGCCGCGGGGCGCAGGTTCACGAATGGGAAGTCGGTCGGCGCCGTGTCGCTCGCGACGACCGTTCCCGCCGAGTCGCGCACTTCGAGGTCGAGATCGTTGCACTCGTTGTCGCAGGCGCCGACGATCCGGTAGCTCACGCCGGCTCGCAGATTGACCGTGTAATCATGATGCGCGCGCGGCTGCAGCGGCGCGACCGCGTCGTTGATCCCGGCGCTGCGGGTGAAGCCGGCCGCGCGATGCTGGGCGCCATAATCCAGATATTGCGCAATCAATTGCTCCAGCTGGCGCTGTTCGGCCTCGCTCAGCGTCACCTGACGACCGCCGGCCCCGATTGAGGGTGTGCCGACCTGGCCGTCATCCTCGCCCGGCTGCTGGATGGCCTGACCGCAGGCCGCGAGCGAGAAGGCCGCGAGAGCGGTAAGCGTCGTGCGGATCATGAAAACTCCCGGTAAGGATTGCCCGCCTGGAGCTAGAACGGCGCGCGCTTTGTGTCCATTCGGGCGGCGCGGGCGGCGTGGACACAAGCCTTAACGCCATGCCATAAGCCGCGCTTCCCAAAACAGCCGAGCGGCAGGGCATTTGCACCGCCGGCGCGCATGCGTTCCAGGACCAATCTCATGCAGCTCACCGAGAGCCGTTCCGAAGGCCTCCTCCGCGTCTATCGCGTCGTCATTCCTGCGACGGACTTGCAGCGCGAGCTTGCCGCCAAGATCGAAGAAGTCCGCCCCCGGATGCGGATCAACGGCTTCCGCCCCGGTAAGGTGCCCGCGAGCCATATCCGCAAGGTCTATGGCCCCTCGATTATGCGCGACATCATTGACGAACAGGTCAAAAAATCGACAGACGCCTCGCTCGAGAAGGCGCAGGCGCGCCCGGCTTCGGAGCCCAAGCTCGATCTCAAGAGCGACATGAACAAGGTGCAGGCTGGAGACGAAGATCTCGCCTTCGATCTCTCCATCGAGATCATGCCCGAATTCGAACCGACCGACACGTCGAAGCTCGCGGTGACGCGCCCGATCGCGCCGGTGGACGATGCGCAGGTCGATGAAGCGCTCGATTCGATCGTGAAGCAGAACCGCTCGTACGAGACGAAGGCGGGCGCGGCGGCGGACGGCGATCAGCTCATCATCGACTTCCTCGGCAAGATCGACGGCGAGGCGTTTGAAGGCGGCGCGGCGGAGAAGGCTTCGCTCGTGCTCGGCTCCAAGCAATTCATTCCGGGCTTTGAGGAGCAGCTTGTCGGCGCGAAAGCGGATGAAGAGCGCGTGCTCAACATCACATTCCCCGAGGATTACGGCGCGGCGCACCTCGCCGGCAAAGCCGCGACCTTCGACATTAAGGTCCATGAAGTGAAGGGCCCGAGGGAAAGCGCCGCGGACGATGAGTTCGCCAAGCAAATGGGCTTCGAGACGATCGGCGAAGTGCGCGATCTCCTGCGCCAACGCCTTGAGTCCGATCACGCCGCGCAATCGCGCGCGAAAGCGAAGCGCGCGCTCTTCGATCAGCTCGACGCCGCCCACAGCTTCGAACTGCCGCCGCAAATGGTCGAAAACGAATTCCAGCAAATCTGGCGTTCCGTGGAGCAAGACCGCGCACAGGGCCGTCTCGATCCGGATGAAGCGGGCAAGACGGATGAAGAGCTGCGGGCCGAATACCGCCGCATTGCCGAACGGCGCGTGCGTCTTGGACTTGTGCTCGCCGAGATCGGACGGCGCGGGAAGATCGAAGTGACCGACCAGGAAGTGTCACGCGCGGTGAGTGAACAGGCGCGCAACTTCCCCGGCCGCGAACGCCAAGTGTTCGAGATGTATCAGAAGAACCCGGCGCTTTTGGCCAATATCCGCGCGCCCATCTACGAGGAAAAGGTCGTCGATTACATCCTGGAGCTTGCCAAGGTGACAAACCAAACCGTCACCCGCGACGAGCTCTTTGCCGACGATCCGCCGATGACGGATGATGCGGTCGCAGCCGATGCGAAGCCGAAACGAGCCAAGAAGGCCAAGGCCGAAAGCGGCGAAGAAGCCGCCGCGGAAAGCTGAGCGGCGCTAAAGCTCTGAGCAATTGTTGAAAATCGCGGCCCGCGCCCCTCGTCAGGGCGTGCGGGCGCGCCTATGACCGCCATGTCAGATGCCTGAAGCGGGGCGCCTTGCGGCGGCCTTCTTGCAGGCAAATATGAGGGCGGGGTTAGAACCCCGATTCCGAAGGGCGGCCATGAGAGACCAAATGACCACGGCTTTGAACCTCGTCCCCATGGTGATCGAGCAAACGAGCCGCGGGGAGCGCGCGTTCGATATCTTCTCGCGCCTCCTGAAAGAGCGGATCATTTTCGTGACCGGGCCGGTGGAAGACGGCATGGCCGCGCTCGTCACGAGCCAGCTTCTGTTCCTCGAATCCGAGAACCCGAAGCGCGAAATCGCTATGTATATCAACAGCCCCGGCGGGATCGTGACGTCCGGGCTCGCGATCTACGATACCATGCAATACATCCGCAGCCCCGTTTCCACGGTGTGCATCGGGCAGGCGGCCTCGATGGGCTCGCTGCTGCTCGCGGCCGGGGAGAAGGGCTTGCGCGTCTGCCTGCCGAACGCGCGCGTGATGGTGCACCAGCCCTCCGGCGGCTTCCGCGGCCAGGCGTCCGACATTGAGCGCCACGCCGAGGACATCATCGCCACCAAGCGACGCCTCAACGAAATCTACGTCAAGCATACCGGCCAGCCGTACGAGACGGTCGAACGCACGCTGGACCGCGATCATTTCATGACGGCTGAGGAAGCCAAGGCCTTCGGCATCGTCGATCAGGTCTATGAACGCCGTGAACTCAAGGAAGGGGCCGGGCTTTCTGCTTAAGCGTTAAGTTCCGCGCACTTGAGCGCCCCGTCAGCGGAGCCGCCGCCTTGCGGCCCGCCCCTTGCTATGGTCCATTCGGGCAGGGGGTGAACCGATTTGAAAGGGATGGCGCGCTAAGGTTGCAGCGCGCGGACGATATCCCAGAGGGCCATTCATCCCACCGGAAAGGGCGCGTCAGAGCCCACCCGTTCCGGTCCGAGGAGCGCTAATGAGTAAGACGACGTCCAGCGGCGAGTCCAAGAACACGCTCTATTGCTCCTTCTGCGGCAAGAGCCAGCACGAAGTGCGCAAGCTCATCGCGGGCCCGACGGTCTTCATCTGCGACGAGTGCGTCGAACTCTGCATGGACATCATCCGCGAGGAGCACAAATCCTCGCTGGTCAAATCCAAGGAGGGCGTGCCCAGCCCCCGCGAGATCAAGGAAGTCTTGGACGATTATGTGATCGGCCAGGAGCATGCGAAGCGCGTGCTCTCCGTGGCGGTGCACAATCACTACAAGCGCCTCAATCACGCGGCGAAGAACAACGACGTCGAACTCGCAAAATCGAACATCCTGCTGATCGGCCCCACGGGCTGCGGCAAGACGCTGCTCGCGCAAACGCTCGCGCGCATCATCGACGTGCCATTCACGATGGCGGATGCGACGACGCTCACCGAAGCCGGCTATGTCGGCGAGGACGTCGAGAACATCATCCTCAAACTGCTGCAGGCCGCCGATTACAACGTCGAGCGTGCACAACGCGGCATCGTTTACATCGACGAAGTCGATAAGATTTCCCGCAAGTCCGACAATCCGAGCATCACGCGTGACGTCTCGGGCGAGGGCGTGCAGCAAGCGCTGCTGAAAATCATGGAAGGCACGGTCGCTTCCGTGCCTCCGCAAGGCGGGCGCAAGCATCCGCAGCAGGAATTCCTGCAAGTCGACACCACGAACATTCTGTTCATTTGCGGCGGCGCGTTCGCAGGTCTCGAGAAGATCATCTCCGCGCGCGGCAAAGGCTCCGCGATCGGTTTTAACGCGACCGTCCGCGATCCCGATGACCGCCGCGCCGGCGATGTGCTCCGCGAAGTGGAGCCGGACGATCTCTTGAAGTTCGGCCTCATCCCGGAGTTCGTTGGCCGCTTGCCGGTCCTGGCGACGCTCGAGGATTTGGACGAGTCCGCGCTGGTGACGATTCTGACCGAACCGAAAAACGCGCTCGTGAAACAGTACGGGCGCATGTTTGAGATGGAGAACGTGAAGCTCACGTTCCCGCCGGAAGCCTTGAATGCCATCGCCAAGAAGGCGATCGCGCGCAAAACGGGCGCGCGGGGCCTCCGCTCGATCATGGAATCGATCCTGCTCGACACGATGTTCGAACTGCCGAACATGCGCGGCGTCGAGGAAGTGGTCGTCTCGGCGGACGTCGTCGAGGGCCGCGCCAAGCCGCTGCAAATCTATTCCGAGCGCCGCAACGGCCAGGAAAGCGCGGGCTGATCAGCTGGAGCGTTGACCGATAGGCGGGCGAGGGCAGGGCCTTCGCCGCGCATACGCTTCAGCCGAGATTCAGGCTGCGAACGCGCTTCGGGGTGTGGCCTTGAAGGCGCACCCATGCGCATCCAGATTCGTTAATCTCTTAGGGTGGGCGCTTCCATGAAGGCCTGTCCTGTGGATCGGACCCGCTGACGTTTGTGGTTCGATTTACGAATCCCCCCATGCTCCGAGACCGAGAGATTCGGAGCGACGAGGAGCCTTGTATGGCCGAGACACGCGTACTTCCGGTGTTGCCGCTTCGGGACATCGTCGTTTTCCCGCACATGGCGGCGCCGCTCTTTGTGGGCCGCGAGAAGAGCGTTCGCGCGCTCGACGAGGTGATGAAGAACGACAAGCAAATCCTGCTTGCCGCACAGATCGATGCGTCAGAGGACGATCCCGCGCCCGACCGCATCTATCCCATTGGCACCGTCGCTTCGGTCGTCCAGTTGCTGAAACTGCCCGACGGCACGGTCCGCGTGCTTGTCGAGGGCGCGCGGCGCGCACGCATCACGCGCTTCACCGCGACGGACAATTATTTCGAAGCCGAAGTCGAGCCGATCGAAGAGACGAACGACGACAGTTCCGAAGCGCGCGCGACGGCGCGCGCGGTGACGGAGCAGTTCGAAGGCTTCGTCAAGCAATCGCGCAAGACGCCGCCCGAAGTGCTGCAAGCCATCGGGCAGATCACGCAGCCTGGCCGCTTGGCCGATACGGTCGCCGCTCATCTTTCGATCAAGATCGCCGACAAGCAGATGCTGCTTGAGCTCAACGATGTGCCGGCGCGCTTGGAGAAAATCCTCTCGCTCATCGAAGGCGAGATTGGGATGCTGCAGGTCGAGCGGAAAATCCGCAATCGCGTGAAGCGTCAAATGGAGAAGACGCAGCGCGAGTACTACCTCAACGAACAGATGAAGGCGATCCAGCGCGAGCTGGGCGAAGGCGATGACGGCCGCGACGACATTGCGGAGCTCGAAACGCGCATCAAGAAGACAAAGCTCTCAAAGGAAGCGCAGACGAAGGCCGAGGCGGAGCTGAAGAAGCTGCGCCAGATGAGTCCGATGTCGGCGGAATCCACGGTCGTCCGCAATTATCTCGATTGGCTCCTCTCGCTGCCCTGGGGCGTGAAAAAGAAGGTCAAGAAGGACATCGAGGGCGCCGAGAAGATCCTCAACGCCGACCACTATGGGCTTGAGAAGGTCAAGGAGCGCATTCTCGAATATCTCGCCGTGCAATCGCGCACGCAGAAACTGCGTGGGCCGATCCTCTGCCTCGTCGGCCCGCCCGGCGTCGGCAAAACCTCGCTCGGCAAATCGATCGCGAAGGCGACCGGGCGCGATTTCGTTCGCATGAGCCTCGGCGGCGTGCGCGATGAAGCTGAAATCCGCGGTCACCGCCGCACCTACATTGGCTCGATGCCTGGGCGGATCATTCAATCACTCAAGAAGGCCAAGAGCACGAACCCGCTCTTTCTCTTGGACGAGATCGACAAGCTCGGCGCCGATTACCGCGGCGATCCCTCGGCGGCGCTTCTCGAAGTGCTCGATCCCGAACAGAACGGCACGTTCAACGACCACTATCTCGAAGTGGATTACGATCTCTCGGACATCCTCTTCATCACCACCGCGAACAGCTTGAACATGCCCCAGCCCTTGCTGGACCGCATGGAGATCATTCGCATCCCCGGCTACACCGAGGATGAGAAGGTGGAGATTTCGAAGCGCCACCTGATCGCCAAGCAGCTTGAAGCGAACGGCTTGAAGAAGAGCGAGATCAGCATCAGCGAAGATGCGGTCCGCGATCTCATCCGCCGCTACACGCGCGAAGCAGGCGTGCGCTCGCTTGAACGCGAAATCGCGAACCTCGCGCGCAAGGCGGTGCGCGAGATCGAGCAAAAGAAAAAGACCAAGGTCGAGATCAACGCCAAGAACCTGCCCGACTATGCAGGCGTCTGGAAATATCGCTTCGGCGATATCGATCTCGAAGATCAGATCGGCGTCGTCACAGGTCTCGCATGGACCGAAGTCGGCGGCGATCTGCTGACGATTGAAGCCGTTTCCATGCCCGGCAAAGGCATGATGACGGTGACGGGGAATCTCAAGGACGTGATGAAGGAATCCATCTCGGCCGCGAGCTCCTTCGTCCGCTCGCGCGCAATTCAGTACGGCATCAAGCCGCCGGTCTTCCGCACGCGCGACATTCACGTCCACGTGCCGGAAGGCGCAACGCCGAAGGACGGCCCGTCCGCGGGCGTGGCGATGGCTACAGCGATCGTCTCGGTTCTTACATCAACGCCCATTCGCCGCGACATCGCGATGACAGGCGAAGTGACGTTGCGCGGACGCGTCTTGCCGATCGGCGGCTTGAAAGAGAAGCTGCTCGCGGCTCTGCGCGGCGGCGTGAAGACCGTTCTCATTCCGAAGGACAACGAGAAAGACCTCGCCGACATCCCAGAGAACGTGAAGAAGGGATTGGAGATCATCGCGATCTCAACCGTCGAAGAAGCGCTCAAACACTCGCTTATTCGCCCGCTGACGCCCATCGAATGGACCGAGGAGGACGAGGAGGCCGAGGGGCGCCGCGGTGCACAATCGAAAGACGGCGAAGAGGTGCGGCCGCACTGATTCGCCCGAGAATTAAATGACTTCGGTGTAACAGGCCGGCGCAGCTTCGCCTTTGACAAGCTGCGCCGGCTTCTCCCTTATGGCCGCTGCGCCAACAAAATGGGGGCCCGAGTCGTGAACAAAGCAGAATTTATCAACGCGGTGGCGGAACGCACCGACGGCAACAAAACCGAAGCGGCAAAATACGTGGACGCCGTCTTCGATGCGCTCACCGATGTGCTGAAGCGCGGCGATGACGTGCGCTTGCCTGCCTTCGGCGTTTTTGCTGTCTCAGACACGGCTGCGCGCACCGCACGCAATCCCCAGACCGGCGCCGAGATTCAGATCCCTGCCGGCAAACGCGCGAAATTCCGCCCCGGCAAAGCGCTCAAGGACGCGCTTGACGCCGCTAACGGGCGCGGCCGTTAGATCGCATTGTCCGGACAAGGACTAAGGGCGGCGGCGCGAATTGCCCGCCGCCCTTTGCTTTTCAGCCGTGTGCGCATCGTGTAGCGAGGGCGGCGGAGAAAAAGCCACATGCTCGCGCGCATCTACCGCCCCGCAAAGAACGCCATGCAATCCGGCCGCGCCGGAACCCATGAATGGGTCCTTGAGTTTGAACCGACCGCGCCACAAGCGCCGGAGCCGCTCATGGGCTGGACGAGTTCGGCCGATACGAACGGTCAAGTCCGCCTCACGTTCGCGACGCGCGACGAAGCCATCGCCTTCGCGCGCGCGAAAAACATTCCTCATCAGGTCATCGAACCACGCGAACCCAAGCGCATCCCCAAGGCCTACGGGGATAACTTCTCGTACCGCAGAAAAGAGCCTTGGTCTCACTAGGGATTAGAGTGTGGGGGTTAGGGTTTCGGGATCAGACGCTGTATTCCCGCAGAGCGATGCGCCCGTAGCTCAACCGGATAGAGCATCCGCCTTCTAAGCGGACGGTTGCAGGTTCGAGTCCTGCCGGGCGCGCCACATCATTTCGCTAGGCAATGCAATCCAGGCTCACGATTGCCCGCCGATAGGGCGGTCGAGAGAACCCACATCGAGGATCGGCGCGGCATCAATGCCTTCCGCGTCGAGCAGGGCCGCCACGCGTTCCAGCGCCGAGATGACGGCCGCTTGCTCCCAATCCTGCAATTTCGCGAACCGCGCCGCAAAGCGGTCCTGCAGCACGTCCGGCGTTTCAAACACGACGCGCCTGCCTTCGGCTGTCAGCTCCGCCGTCACACGCCTACGGTCATCGTCGTCGCGCCGCCGCACGACGAGCTTTGCGGCCTCAAGCTTGTCGAGGATCACCGTTACCGTGGCCTGGCTGAAGCGAGAGGCGTCAGCGATCGCGCCCGCGCCGGCTTCTCCTGCGCGCGCGATCACCTGCAGCACAACCATTTGCGAAGGCGTAAGTCCTGAGCTGCGCGCCAGATCGCGCGCCGAAAATTCGGCCGCACGCAGGATCCGCCGTATCGCCACGAGGGCGTCCGCTACCCGCTCCTGCACCCTGGAAACTCCGATCCATTCGAAAATCGAAGCGATTCTGCCCGTCGCCTCACTTTTGCGCACATCCATTCGTTCATTGAAGGAATTGTGCGCACCACAAATTTCAATAAACGACGTAATATCAACACGATAGAATATACCCTCTCGGTTGAGCGGTTGACGTAATTTATTCCGCAAACTAACTAACAACAATGATCGCGACTCGAGAGGAAACCCTCGACGCGTCTTCGGATGTGTCCTTGGAGCGCCCCCGGGCGGAGGACGGCGCCGAGGTGAGCGGCCTTATCGCCCGATGTCCGCCGCTCGATTGCAACTCAGCTTACTGCAATCTTCTTCAGTGCACTGATTTTGCCGGCACATGCGTCGTCGCGCGCCGCGCAGGGCGCGTGGTCGGCTGGGTGTCGGGCTATCGTCCGCCGGCCGAACGCGGCACGCTTTTCATCTGGCAAGTCGCCGTCGATCCCGCGGTGCGCGGCGCAAGGCTTGGCGAGCGCATGATCAGGGCGATCTTCGCACGCCCGGAGCAGAGCGGCGCCACCCGGATCAGGACGACCATCACGCAAGAGAACGAATCCTCTTGGCGGCTCTTCCGCCGCGTCGCCGCCAATCTCGGCGCGCCGTTCGAAGCCGAGCCTTGGTTCCTGCATCACTCGCATTTCGCGGGCCGCCACGACACCGAACACATGGTGACGATCGGGCCCATTCCAGCGGCCGCCTGAGCGCCGCGTCAAACAAGCAAAGTCACGGAGGGCAATATGTACGACGCCGAGAAAACGGCGCGGAACACGCAGCCATTTGCGGTGTTTGAACGTCTCGAATCCCGCGTGCGCTCCTATTCGCGCAGCTTCCCCGCGCTCTTCGAGCGCGCCGAGGGAGCCTATCTCTACGACGCGGAGGGCAAGGCCTATCTCGACTTCCTGAGCGGCTGCTCGACACTCAATTACGGGCACAACCACCCCGCGCTCAAACAGGCGCTGCTCGACTACATCGCCAGCGACGGCCTCGCGCACAGCCTGGACATGCATTCCAAAGCGAAGGAGCGCTTCCTGGCCGCGTTCGAGGAAATCATCCTCAAGCCGCGCCGTATGTCGTACCGAATTCAGTTTCCGGGGCCGACCGGCGCCAACGCGGTCGAAGCCGCGCTTAAGCTCGCGCGCAAGGTCACCGGCCGCACCAATGTCATCGCTTTCACAAACGGGTTTCACGGCGTCACGCTCGGCGCGCTCGCCGCAACCGGCAACGCGCACCACCGCAACGGCGCGGGCGCACCGCTCACCGGCGTGACGCGTGCGCCCTTCGACAACTATTTTGGCGATGACGCCGACACCGCCGCACAATTGGACAAGCTCCTATGCGATGGATCGAGCGGAATTGATGCGCCTGCCGCCATCATCGTGGAGACGGTGCAGGGCGAGGGTGGGCTCAACGCCGCCTCCGGCGCATGGCTGCGCGCCGTTCAAAAAATCGCGCGCAAGCACGGCGCGCTCTTCATTGTCGATGACATTCAGGCCGGCTGCGGCCGCACCGGCGCTTTCTTCAGCTTTGAGGGCATGGACGTTTCCCCCGACATCGTGACCATGGCGAAGTCTCTTTCCGGCATGGGGCTGCCGATGGCCGTCGTGCTGTTGAAGCCGGAACTCGACCAATGGGCGCCGGGTGAACACAACGGCACGTTCCGCGGCAATTGCCACGCCTTCGTCACCGCGACCGCCGCGCTCGAAACGTTCTGGCGCGATCAGACCTTCATCGGCGCGGTGCGCGCGAAAGGGGAGGTGCTGCGCCGCCGCCTTGAGGATCTCGCCGCCAAGCATCCAAAACGCATCAAGACCGTGAAAGGCCGCGGCATGATGCGCGGTCTCGACGTCGGCTCGGCCGATGTTTCCTCACGCGTCGTCAAGGAAGCTTTCGCGCGAGGCCTGATTATCGAAACGAGCGGCCCGCACGACGAGATCGTCAAGGTCCTCGCTCCGCTCACTATCGCCAAGGACGACCTGGAGCGCGGCTTGCGCGTCATGGGCGAAGCGTTAGCCGCGGCCTTTTCCGCCGTCGAACTTCAATCCGCAGCTTAAGGGACAATCCGCGATGATCGTACGCAACCTCGCTGACGCGCATCAGACCCGGCGCCGCGTCGTCTCAAATGGTTGGGAAAGCACGCGCCTTCTTCTGAAGGACGACGCGATGGGCTTCTCCTTTCACATCACGACGATCTACGCCGGCGCCGATCTGCCGATGCACTATCAGAACCACCTGGAATCCGTCTATTGCGTCGCGGGCGAAGGGACGCTTGAAGACGCCGCTACCGGCGAAATTCACGAGATCAAGCCGGGCGTGCTCTACGCGCTCGACAAGAACGACCGCCATGTCCTGCGCGCACGCACGCAGATGACGATGGCGTGTGTGTTCAATCCGCCGCTCAACGGACGCGAGGTGCACGATGAGACCGGCGCCTATCCGCTGATCGCGGAGGCTGTCTGATGAACACGGCAAGAAAGCAGATCGTCCGCGAAGATCTCTACCCCTCGCGCATCGAGCCTCATCCGGTCTGGATCGGCCGGCAAGATCCCGTCGTTCACAGCCAATGGCGCCCCAACGCGCCTATCTCCGAAACCGACAGCCAATCCTTCGCGCGAGACGGCTACCTCGTGCTCGACGGCGCCTTTGCGCCGGAAGAAATCGCGGCGCTGGAGCAAGAGCTCGCGCGCCTGCGCGCCGCGCCCGATGCGCTCATGCGCGACACGCTCGTCATGGAGCCAGACGCTGACGATGCGCTGCGTTCAATTTTCTCCGTGCATACGCAAAGCGCGCTCTTCCGCGCACTGGCGCACGACGAGCGCCTCGTGGCGATCGCTCGTTATCTGCTCGGCGACGAGGTCTATATCCACCAATCCCGCCTCAATTATAAGCCCGGCTTCACCGGCAAGGAATTCTACTGGCATTCCGATTTCGAGACATGGCACATTGAAGACGGCATGCCGCGCATGCGGGCGCTTTCCATGTCGCTCCTGCTCTCCGAGAACACGGCCAACAACGGGCCGTTGATGCTCATGCCCGGCTCGCACATGCACTATGTGGCCTGCGTCGGCGAGACGCCGGAGAACCACTACAAGCAATCGCTGCGCAAGCAGGAATACGGCGTCCCCGATCACGAAAGCCTCGCCAAGCTCGCAAAGGACGGCATCGCCGCGCCGCTCGGCGCACCGGGCAGCCTTGTGATCTTCGATTGCAACACCATGCACGGCTCGAACGGCAACATCACGCCGCTTCCGCGCGCCAATGCGTTCATCGTGTTCAACGCGGTTTCGAACGCGATCGGCGCGCCGTTCGGCGCAGTCGCGCCGCGCCCCGAATTCATCGCCGCGCGCGAAGATCAGGCGCCGATTACGCCGCGGCGAGGTTCGCTCGCGGGTCTGGCCAAGGCCGCCTGACATGAACGCGCACAGTGTCGAGAAGATCGGGGGAACCTCGATCGCCGCAACGGACGTGGTGCTCGCCAACGTCCTCATCGGACCGCGCAGCGAAGACGCGCTCTACGGACGCGTGTTCGTGGTCTCCGCCTTCGCTGGCATCACCAATCTGTTGCTGGAGCACAAGAAGAGCGGGGCGCCGGGCGTTTATACGCTCTTCGCCAACGCCGAGCGCGCTTCACGCGGCGCCTGGCGCGAGGGGCTGGAGAAGGCGCTCTCCGCGCTGCGGAACCTCAACGAAAAGACATTCTCCGATCCCGCGCTGCGGGGCGAGGCCGATGCGCTCGCCGCCGCGCGGATCGAGGAAGCGGGCGCGCGCCTAGGCGATCTCGAACGCCTGTGCGGACACGGTCACTTCCGCCTCGATCAGCACTTGGGCGCCGCGCGCGAAATGCTTGCCTCCATCGGCGAAGCCCATAGCGCGCTCGTCTTGACGCTGTTGTTGCGCGCACGCGGCGTCACCGCCCGTTTCGTGGATCTCACGGGATGGGACGACAGCCGCCTCTTGTCGCTCGACGAACGCATCGCCGAGGCTTTCGCGCCGATCGATCCGGCGCGTGAACTGCCGATCGTCACAGGCTATGCCAAATGCAGCGACGGGCTCATCGCCGCGTACGGACGCGGCTACACCGAAGTGGTGTTCGCGCGCGTCGCGGCCATCACAGGCGCCGCGGCGGCGATCATCCACAAGGAATTTCACCTCTCCAGCGCCGATCCGCTGCTCGTCGGCGCCGAAGCGGTGCGCAAGATCGGCAAGACGAACTACGATGTCGCCGATCAGCTCGCAAACATCGGCATGGAGGCCGTTCATCCCCGCGCCGCGCGCAGCCTGCGCCACGCCCGGATCCCGCTGCAAGTGCGCAACACATTCGATCCAAGCGATGCGGGCACAGTCATCAGCGCCGATTTCGTCTCCGCCGCGCCGCGTGTGGAGATCGTGGCGGGGATCAAGAACGTGACCGCGCTCGAATTGCTCGAACACGACATGGTCGGCGTAAAGGGCTACGATTCCGCCATCCTCGATGCGTTGACGCGCCACAACGTGCGCATTGTCTCCAAGGCGTCCAACGCCAACACGATAACGCATCACGTCGCCGCTAGCCCCAAGCGCATCAAGCGCGTCGTCGCCGATCTGGAGACGCGCTTCGCGAATGCCATCGTGACAACACGCCCAGTCGCGCTCGTCTGCGTCATCGGCAGCGACCTCAACATCCCCGGCATCACCGCGCGCGCGGCGCAGTCGCTGGCCGATGCTGGCGTGCCGATCCTTGGCGTTCAGCAGATATCCAGACGCGTGGATATCCAGTTCGTCGTGGAGGAGGGCGATTACGACCGCGCTATCCGCGCACTGCACTATGCCCTCGTGGAGGCGCCCGCCGCGAAGCGGCTCGCGGCTTGAGCAATGGCCGTCGCGCCAAGCCTTCGCGGCGTGAGCGCCCGCTTCGATCACGCGACGCGCGACTATCGCAGCCTCGCTGCGATCGTGCTCGGCCTCGCCATCGTGCAGGCCGCGCTGAGCGCCTTGAGCGCCTTCGCGCCGATCACGCTCATCGCACGCGGCGAGCCACCTTGGGCGATCGGTCTCGTCGCGTCGGCCTACGGCGCTGGCTTCCTGGCCGGCGCATTGCGCGCGCCTTACGCGATCCGCGCGATCGGACACATTCGCACGTTCGCTGCGGTCGCTGCTTTCGCCACAGTTGTCGTGCTCCTGCTCTTCGCGCACCCGAACATCGCGGCGTGGGCGATGTTGGAGGCCGCGCTCGGCCTCTGCGTGGCGACGCTCCTGACGGCAGGCGAGAGCTGGATCGCGGAACTCGCGCCGCGTGAACGGCGCGGCTCGCTGCTCGCCTACTATCTGATCGTATCGAAGATCGGCCAGATCGCTGGGCCGATTGCGCTTGCCGGCCTCGCGCCGAACGCACCGGGCGGCTTCATGGCCATCGCCGCGCTCTTCGCGGCGAGCCTTATTCCCGTGAGCGCGACGCGCAACGCCCAACCCGCGCCGCTTTCCGCGCCGCCCTCGGGGGTGCGCGAGCTGTGGGCGACAGCGCCCGCCGCAGTCATCGCCGCGTTCGTCGCCGGCGCCGTCAATGGCGCGGTGTTGCAGCTCTACGCGATCTTCGCCGGCGAAGTGAGCGGCATGCGCGCGACAACGGCGGCCGCGGCGTTCAATGGCGCCTTGGCGCTGGGTTCTCTCATCGCGCAATACCCGGCTGGCTGGCTTTCCGACCGCACGGACAGGCGCAACGTGATCCTGGGCCTCGCGGCGTTCGGATGCGCCGTTTCGCTGGCTCTATCCGTGTCGCACGCTCTACCGTGGAGCGCGACGCTTGTGCTCGCCGGCCTTTGGGGCGCGGGCTCGATGTCTTTCTACGGCGTCGCCGTAGCGCATGCGGCCGATCGCGCCGCGCCTGGACAAACCACCGGCATGATGGCCGGCATCCTGGTGACGTGGGCGGTCGGCGCGCTCGTCGGCCCGCTCATCGCGGGCGCAATGATGACGGCGGGATACGGCGCCCGCGCGCTCTTCCTCTACGCAGCGCTTGGCTTGGCGTGCCTCGCCGCGGCCGTCGCGGTGCGCCGTGCGCGCGCGGCCGCGCCGGCGCCCGAGGAAAAGTCGCCCTTCACCGTGTCGCCAGCCACCAGCACGGCCGCGGCCGCTATCGATCCGCGAACAGACGATCTCGCCGAACAACCTGATCTCTTCACCGCCCAGCCGGAAGAACGCTCATGATCACGATGCTTGTCTTTCTCGTTTGCCTCGCGGCCTTCACCGGCATCGGGCTCGCATCGGTACGCAAAGCCACTGGCACGCAGGGCGATTATTATCTTGCCAGCAAGAGCGTCAGCCCCGCGCTCGCCGGTCTTTCCGCCGTCGCCACGAACAATTCCGGCTACATGTTCATCGGCGTCATCGGCTTCACCTACGCGACGGGCCTCGCCGCCATCTGGCTGATGATCGGCTGGATCGTCGGCGACATTATCGCATCACTGTTCGTGCACCGGCGGCTGCGCGAGGCGACCGGCGCCACAAAGGAATCCTCTTTCGCCGCTGTGATCGCGCTTTGGTCCGGAGAGAAGTACGCAGTCTGGCGCCGCATCGCGGCCGTGCTGTCCGTCGTCTTCCTCGGCGCCTATGCGGCGGCGCAGATCGCAGCCGGCGGCAAGGCGCTGCAAGGTGTGCTGGGCTGGACGCCGCAAACCGGCGCGCTTATCTCGGCGGCGCTCATCCTTGCCTATAGCGCGTTCGGCGGCATTCGCGCCTCGATCTGGACCGATGCCGCGCAATCCATCGTCATGGTCGTAGCGATGGCGCTTCTCCTCGGCGTCGCGATCGGCGGGCGAGGGGGCTACGACGCCGCCGTCGCCGAGATGGCGCAGATTCCCCACTTCCTCGATCTCTTCCCGCGCGATCTTCTGTTTCCCGGCGCGCTTGGCATGGGCCTCTTCGTGCTCGGATGGATGGCTGCTGGGTTGAGCGTGATCGGCCAACCGCACATCATGGTGCGCTTCATGGCGCTGCGCGAAGCAGACGACGTCGGGCGCGCGCGGCTCTGGTACTATTCCTACTTCACGCTGTTCTATGGCCTCGCCACCGGCGTCGGGCTCATGGCGCGCCTCTATCTCCCCGATCTCGGCGCGCTCGATCCCGAGCTGGCGCTTCCCACGATGGCGGTGGAGCTTTTGCCCGAAGCGCTTGTCGGCGTCATCCTCGCCGGCATCTTCGCCGCGACGATGTCCACAGCGGATTCGCTCGTGCTCAGCTGTTCGGCCGCCATCACGCACGATCTGACGCCCACGCGGATGACACGCCCGTGGATGATGAAAGCCGCCACCGGCGCGGTGACGCTGCTCGCGCTCGCGTTCGCGCTATCGGAATCCCGCAGCGTGTTCAGCCTGGTAATCCTCGCATGGTCCACGCTGGCCTGCGCGTTCGCCCCAATTCTCATTCTTTTCGCACTCGGCCGCCGCCTCGCGGAATGGCAAGCCGTCGTGCTTATGCTCCTGGGCGTCGCCATCGCTTTCGCGTGGCGCGCGCTGGGATGGGAGGGCCAAGTCTATGAGGGCTTGCCGGGCATCGCCGCGCCGCTCTTCATCGGGTTCCTGATCAGCCGCCGCGCAAGAGCGGCCGAAACGCAAGCGGTCTCGGAGCCGCCGCTCGGAACCCCCGCGGACTGAGACTAAGAAAGTACGTCGAGCCGCGTCAGGCCGCGGATGCCGGCGATGGCGCGCCATTCGGGCGCCGCCTCGGGTCTCGCGAGGCGCAAGCTTGGGAACCGATCGAGCAAACGGCCGATCGCGATTTGGCCCTCCACGCGCGCAAGCGGCGCGCCGACACACATATGCGAACCGGCGCCGAAGGCGAGGTGAGGATTTGGGCGCCGCCGCACATCGAACTTGTGCGGATCCGGGAAGACGTCTGGGTCGCGGTTGGCTGCGAGCAGGCTCACTGAAAGCGCATCGCCCGCACGATATGGGCAGCCGCCGATAGCGCCATCCTCGCTGGGGAATCGCGCTGTCGTCGTGACCGGCGGTTCGTAGCGAAGCGCTTCGTCAATTGCTGGCGCGATGAGCGCCGGTTCTTTGCGGATCGCTTCGCGTGACTCCGGATGCGTCAGCAGCAGCATAACGCCGTTGCCGATGAGGTCCGCCGTTGTCAGATGCCCCGCAACCAGCAGCGCGAAGAGGTTATGCAGAATTTCGCCGTCGCTGATCTCCGCGCCCTCAGCCTGCGCACGCAAAAGATCGCTGACGAGATCGTCCCTGGGTTCGGCGCGGCGCGCCTCCATGAGCGCGCGGAATGTCGAGAGGATGCCGCGCCGCCCGGCGATGGCGCGCTCGGCGGCTTGCTCGCCGGCGGTGGGATCAAACGCGGTTTGGCCGGCTTCGGTCCAAAGACGCAGCTGTTCGAGTTGGTCCGTCGGGCAGCCGAGCACCGGGCCCAGCACATTGATCGGGATGTGACAGGCATATTCGGAGACGACATCAAAGCTCTCGCGGCCTTCAAGTTTCGCGAGCGCATCTTCGACGACACGCTCGATCAGCGGGCGCGATTGTGAGGCGCGGGCGAGGAAAAGTTTCGCCACGATGCCGCGCACGCGGGCGTGGTCCGGGTCTTCCAGAATGAGCATTGAATCGTGGCGGCCGAATTCCTCTTCGACCGCATGATTGAGGCGCTTCACCCCCGCGATGACAAAATTGTCCGGCGAGGCATGCTCGAAGTTTCGCGAAATGGATTGATCGTTGAGCATGTCGCGCGCGGGGCCGTACGCTGTGATGCACACGGCGGGGAAAAGGTCGTCATGCTCGACAGGTGCGCGCGAACGCTGTTCGTCGAGGATGGCGTGCGGATCGCTGCGCATGAGCGGATTGAGTTCCGACAGTTGGAACAACAACATCCGCGGCTGTGCGCCCGATTGGCCGTCTGCACTCATCCGTCTCTCCTGGGCGGGCGCTTCGCGCGCCTCGCCCGGCGGTTTTTCCACGCCCTACAGACCAAACGCGCCGCCCGGTCAACGGGTCAAATCTACACTGAGGAAGGCGGTGATTTGGGCTGGGATGACAGCATTGCAGGCGATCATGGCGCCCTCATGGGCGAAGCGCACCGATTTTCGGCAATCATCCGGCGAGGCGCGCGAAGCCCTTGTCGAGGTCTGCGATGAGGTCGTCGGCGTGCTCCAGGCCGATGGAGAACCGCAGCAACGGGCCTTGTTGCGGCCAGGGCACAGCGGTGCGCTCGATCTGTGGATCGCAGGGCACAATGAGGCTCTCGTAGCCGCCCCAAGAAAAGCCCATCGAGAAAATCTCCATCCCCTCGAGCATCGCAGCCAACCTCGTGTCGGCCACGGGATGGAGAACGAGCCCAAAAAGTCCGCTGGCGCCGCTGAAGTCGCGCTTCCAGAGCGCACGATCGGGGTGGCTCGGCAGTGCGGGGTGGAGCATCTGCGCGACTTCGCCGCGCTCGGCGAGCCACCCCGCGATGCGCAGCGCCGAGGCGCTCTGCTGCTTGAGCCGCGCGGCCATCGTGCGCATGCCGCGGAGCGCCGAATACGCGTCGTCCGGGCTGCAGCCGACGCCGAGTTCTTTGGCCGCCGCGCGAACGCGCGCGCCCATCGCCTTCGTCCGTGACAGCACCGCGCCGGCCAGCAAATCCGCATGGCCGCCCTGATATTTGGTGAGGGCTTGGATCGAAAGATCGACGCCGTGGGTGAACGGTTTGAAATAAAGGCCCGCCGACCACGTGTTGTCGATGATGGTGGGCACGTCGCGCGCTTTGGCGGCGGCTGCGATCGCGGGCACGTCCTGAATCTCGAAAGTCAGGGAGCCAGGCGATTCCATGAAGACGGCAAAAGTCTTCTCGGTGATGAGGTCGGCAATGCCTGAGCCGATGCGCGGATCGTAATAGCGCGTCGTGACGCCCAGGCGCTTCAGCATGCGATCGCAAAAGCGCCGCGTCGGTCGGTAGCAGGAATCCACCAGCAGCATCTCGCCGCCCTCGCGCGCGAGCGTGAGAATGGCGAGCGTGCAGGCCATCAGGCCCGAGGGCGCGAGCGTCGCGGACTCGCCGCCTTCGACGGCGAGGAGCGCGGCTTGCAACGCTTCGTGCACCTGCATGCCTTCGAGGCCATAGGTGCGCGTGTGATCGTCGTAGAGGACAGCGACCTCATCGAGAATGATGGTCGAGGCGCGGTGGATGGGCGGATTGACCGCGCCGTCGCCGCGCGCGTGATCGCGGCCTGCAAGTGCGAGCTTCGTCTCGTCACGGAGCCCAGTGAGGTCTCTTTTCTTCGACATCACGCGCCGGTGGCGATCGGCGTGTCGGCCTGCGAGCCCCATTCGGCCCATGCGCCGTCATAGACCGGCGCATCCCAACGCCCGATGCGCGCGAGCGCGAGCGCTATGATGGCGGCCGTGACGCCCGATCCGCACGTGCAGACGACTTGCGTCTTTGCGCTCACGCCAGAGTCAGCAAACACTTTCTCCAAGGCTTCGCGCTGCCGCATTTTGCCATTCTCCGTGACGGCGGCGACCGGCACGTTCATTGCGCCAGGCATGTGTCCGGAGCGGACGCCTTGGCGCGGTTCTTCCTCGGCGCCGCTGAAACGCGTTGACGGGCGCGCGTCAAGGATGAGCGGGCGGCCCTTTTCGATCGCGTAGCGCATGTCGCCAAGATCGCGCACGAGATCGGCGCGGAAGCGCGCGGTGAAGTGGCGTTCGGGCCGGGGCTCCGGCGGCTCGCGGTCGATAGGAAAGCCCTCGGCCTCCCAGGCCGGGAAGCCGCCGTCGAGAACAACGACATCTTCGTGGCCCATCACACGGAAAGTCCACCACACGCGTGCGGCGGAGAAGAGGCCGGAGGAATCGTACACGACAACACGCGCGCCATCGCCGATTCCGAGCTTGCGCATGCGCGAAGCGAACTTCTCCGGCGACGGCAGCATATGCGGCAGATCGGAGCCCTTGTCCGCGATCTCATCGATATCGAAGAAGACCGCCCCCGGGATCCGCCGCTCCTCAAAGAGAGCGCGCGCGTTGCGCGGATCGTTCGGCAGAAACCACGTCGCGTCGACGACGCGGATGTCCGGCGCCTCCAAGCGCTCCGCCAGCCAACGCGGCGAGACCAACGGATCGGCGGTCACATCACTCATGGGCGCGCACGCTAGGCGAGGCCGCATGAGCGGGCAATCGCCTGATCCGGGCTGCGGCGAAGCGCGTAGAAACAGCGATGAATCATGCCGCAACTTATGACGCGCTGATGCTCGACTATGCGGCGGGCGCGCTCCCGGCCGCGAGCGCGCTCGTCGTGGAGACCCATCTTTCGCTCCGCCCGGCTGCGACGGCTCACGCCGCCGCGGCGGAGGCGCTGGGGGGCGCGATGCTGGAGGGCGCGCCGCCTGCGCCTGTCGCATCGCGTCCCGCACTGGCGGGGCGGGGGGCCGAAGCGCTGCCCGCCCCGCATCTTCGCGCCGCGCGGGGACTGATCGACGCCGTCCGGCATGACCCCAACGCAGTGCCGTGGAACGCGCTCCTCTTTGGCGTGCGCGAGCGGGCATTGCCCGTGCCAGGACTTTCACTGCTGAGGCTCACGGGCGGGGGCGCGCTGCCGCGCCACGGCCATACGGGCGACGAACTGACGCTGGTGCTTCACGGCCGCTACGAAGATGAGAGCGGCGCTTATGCGCCGGGGGATATCGCCTTCGCCGACGAGACCGCCGATCACCGCCCACACGTGCCGCGCGGCGAAGATTGCGTGTGCCTCATCGCGCGCAGCGGCGACATGCAGTTCCGCGGGCTTTTGGGCTTTCTCGTCTCAATCTGGCCCGCGTCGCCGGAGACAAAATCACAGGCTTAGGAGAGGCTCATGCGCACACTCCTCATTGTGTTGGCCGCTTTGGCCGCCGCATCACCGGCTCAAGCGCTGACCCAGCCCGGCCGTCTCGAGTTCGCCGTCACCCGCAACGGGAGTCCGTTGGGCAGCCACACCTTTGTCGTCACGGAGGAGGGCGGCGCGCTCAATCTGCGAGAGCGCGCGCGATTCAACGTCAGCGCCGGGCCGCTCACGCTCTTCCGCTATGAACATGATTGCGCGATGCAGTGGCGCAATGGCGCGGTCGAGCGGCTTCAATGCAGCACCTTGAGGGATGGCGAGCGAACCCGCATCGAGGGCGCGCGCACCGGCGGTCAAATCGAGGTGCGCCATCCGCAAGGCGCGACAACCTTCGACGCCGCGACCCCGCCGACGCTCTTTATCACGCCCGCCGCGCTGCGCAGCGGCAGCT
Organism: Hyphomonadaceae bacterium; assembly: GCA_050246475.1. GTDB lineage: Bacteria > Pseudomonadota > Alphaproteobacteria > Caulobacterales > Aquidulcibacteraceae > CADEEL01. Next base: position 213,846 of record JBFWVZ010000003.1, read on the forward strand.
TCATTGACACCGAGACCGGCAGGGCTCGCGCTATTCGCATCACGCAATTGGGCCGCGAGACCGTGACGATCGCCGGGCGCGCCATCGCCGCGCAGCGCTATCGCGTAGCCGGCACGATCACGATGGATGTATGGTACGACGCTGAGGGCCGCTGGCTGCAAGGCGAGTTCACCGCGCGCGGCCAGCGCATTCAGTACCGCCTCACGTCACCGCTCGAGGCCGCGCCGCGCTAGGCGGGCTTCGCGAGCGCCACTTGAACGACGTCGGTCCGGCCGCTCCGGAAGCCTGCCTCGCAATAGCTCAGATAGAAGCGCCAGAGCTGCTTGAACTTCTCATCGAACCCAAGCGGGCGGATGTCTTCCCACTTGGCGGTGAAACGGCGGCTCCATTCCGCGAGGGTCTCGGCGTAGGAATTGCCGAACGCCTCGATGCGCTTCCAAGCAAGGCCGGCGCGCGCGACCTCGTCCTGCAGGCGATCGACGCTTGGCAGCATGCCCCCGGGAAAAACGTAGCGTTGAATAAAATCGACGCGGCTGCGGTAGAGATCAAAGAGGTCGTCGCGAATGGTGATGATCTGCAAGGCGGCTTTGCCGCCCGGCTTCAGTACGTCATTGATCTTGGAAAAATAGGCGGGCCAATATTGCTCGCCCACTGCCTCGAACATCTCGATGGAGGCCACCTTGTCGAACTGGCCTTCGACATCGCGATAGTCCTGCAGCCGGATATCGACTTTTTCGGCAAGCCCTTTTTTAGCTATCCGCTCGCGCGCGAAATCAAACTGCGCCTGACTGATCGTAAGGCCGGTGACGTGGGCGCCGAACTCCCCGGCCGCCACTTCCGCGAAGCCGCCCCAACCGCAGCCGATCTCAAGCACGCGATCACCGGGCTTGAGATCCAAATGACGCGCGAGCGCGCGATATTTGTTGAGCTGGGCCTTGGACAATTCCTCCCCGGGCGCTTCGAAGCGGGCGGAGGAATAGGTCATCGTTGAATCGAGCCAGGCCGAATAGAAGCGATTGCCGAGATCGTAGTGCTCATAAATGTTCTTGCGCGACCCTTGCTTGGTGTTGGCGCGCGTCATGTGACGGATGAGGTTCATCGCGCGCGAGAATGGGTTGCCGCGGAAGACGCGCATGATCCGCTCTGCGTTGGCGGAGAAGAAGGTGAGCAGCGCCGAGAGATCGGGCGTATCCCATTGCTCGGCCATGAAGCTTTCGGCGAAGCCGATATCGCCGTTCATCACCACGCGCTTGGCGAACGCGTAGTCTTTCACCCAGAGTTCAACTGTTGGGCCGTTTCCGTCGCCCATGCGCCATACACGCCCGTCCGGAAGGCGCATGAGGAGCGTTCCATCCCTCACCCGCGCGCAGGCGAAGGCGACGGCTTTGAAGCTGGCGGGCGCTTTGAGGGCCGCGATCTCGCGGGCGCCCGTGCGCCCCGAAGGAGAGCTGGCGTCCATGGCTTATCTTACCGCGTAGTCATTCGAGACGGAATATTTGGTTGGGAGGGGCGATCGGCAATGGTCGCGCGCGCCTTCGGCGGCGCGGGTTTGGCGCGATAGCGCGCGCCTTGAAGCCAAAGCTTCAGCGCCTGCCAATGAATTGCAGCGAGCACCGAGGCGCCCATGAAAGGCAAGTGCAAAAAGCCGCGCATCAGCGCGCGATCGGTTAGGCGCGCGCGCTTTCCCTGAAGCGTTGCGACGTGCTCGCGCTCACCGCCGACAAAGTTCTCCACCACAAGGGAAAAACGATCCGAGGGCGGCGTGATCTGGAAGGCATACTCGCCCGCGACATCGAAGAACGGGGAGACGTGGAGGCTCTTCCTGGCGCGATGGCGCTGTGGGCGATCGCCGTCGAGCGGCGCGACATAACAGTGCGTCTCGCCAAATGTATTTGTCACTTCATAGATGGCGCCGCGCGGCGCTCCGTCGCGGTCGTAGCCGAAGAAGATCGACAGCGGATTGAAGACGCGCCCGAGCACGCGAGGGAAGGTGAGCAGGCGGATCGCGCCGCCTTCGACATCGATGCCTGCCTGCGCGAACAAATCCATGGCCCATGGCCGCAGCGGGGCCCCCGTGCGCGGGCCGTGGTCCGCGTCGTAGAAGCTGAAAAGCGCGGGCGCGTTGTAGCCGAAAAGCTTTGTGTCCCGCGCAACGTCGCCAATGCGATCAATGTCGATCAGCAATTGACTCACGCGGTAGGAGAAGCGCCGCTCGAACGGAACGAACCGCGCGTGTACTGTGCGGTTCTCGTAGACCCAGGCGGCGGGCAGATTGTTGTCATTCATGCCGGCACGGGGACCAGTTCCGGCGCCGGACGCGCGCTTGGCTGTGCTTCGCTCCATGGCAACCGCGCGCCGAGGCGCTTCGCAACGCGAAAGCCAGAGGCAAGCCCATCTTCATGGAAGCCGTGCCCCAGCCAAGCGCCGGCGAACCACGTGCGGTTATGCCCCTGCATCGCCTCGACGGCGCCTTGCGCCTGGAGCGCTGCGTTGTCGAATTGCGGATGGTCGTAGGAGAGCTTCGCGAAGGTGAGTTCCGGCGCCGGCGGCGCGGGGGGATTGAGCGTCACGAAGAGCGGACGCGCATCATTGATCTTCTGCAGCCGGTTCATCCAATAGGAGACGCACACGCGCGAACCATCGCCGCGCCCGCGCAGATAATTCCACGAAGCCCAGGCCGCTTTGCGTTTTGGCATGAGGCTTTCGTCGCGATGGAGATAGGCCGTGTTCGGCGCGTAGCGGATCGCGGAGAGGGCGGCGCGCTCGGCGCTTGTCGCATCCGTGAGCATCGCCAGCGTCTCATCCGTATGGGACGCCATCACGACCTGATCGAAGCGCGCTTCGCTTCCGGATGCAGTTCGGACAAGCACTTCGGCGCCGTCGCGCGTCACGGAGACGACAGGATCGCCGCTGCGCACGCGATGGCCGAGTTGGCGCCGGATCGTCTCGACGTAGGAAATGCTTCCGCCCGTCACCGTGCGCCATTGGGGGCGGTTGCGCGTCTCCAAGAGGCGGTGATTGTTGAAGAAGGAGAGGAAGCTGCGTGCAGGGTAGCGGAGCATGTCGCGCTCCGGCGTGGACCAGATCGCGGCGCCCATCGGCAGCAGATACTGGCTCAGAAATCCGCGTGAAAGCCTGAGCCGCGCGACATAATCCTCAAGCGTTTCCGCCCCGATCTTGGCGTCGCGCAAATCGGCGCGCGCTTGGGCGCCGAACTTCACGATATCGCCCAGCATGCAGAGGAAGCCGGGGCTGGTGAGATTGCGCTTCCAGGCGAAGATGCCGCCTAAGCCGTTGGAAGACCATTCAAACCCGTCCGGATCGGAGACGGAGAAGCTCATGTCAGAGGCGTGCGTCTCCACGTGCAAGTGATCGAGGAGCGCGACGAGGTTCGGATAATTGTGCGCGTTGAAGACGATGAAGCCGGTGTCCACCGCGATCTCTTCGCCGTCATAATCGATCGTCAGCGTATTCGCGTGGCCGCCAAGGCGCTCCTCTTTTTCGAAGAGCGTCACTTCATGCAAATCCTTCATTGCCCAAGCGGCGCCTAAGCCGGAGATTCCGGCGCCGATGACTGCGATGCGCATAATTGCTCCTCAGGCGGCGGATTTGATCGCGGCGAACGCTTCGAGCGCGCGTTGGCGCGCTTCGGCGTGATCGACGATCGGATTTGGATAGGTCTCGCCAAGCGTGACGCCGGCTTCGCGCAATACAACGGCCGGCGCCTTCCACGGCGCGTGGATATGTTCGGCGGGGAGCTTTGCGAGTTCGGGAGCCCAACGGCGCACATAGTCGCCGTTGGGATCGTAGGTTTCGCCCTGCGTGACGGGATTGAAGATGCGGAAGAAGGGCGAGGCGTCCGCGCCCGAGCCCGCCACCCACTGCCAGGACGCGGAATTGTTCGCGAGGTCGGCGTCGACGAGGGTATCCCAGAACCAATCCGCGCCGCGGCGCCAATCGATCATCAAATCCTTGATGAGGAAGGAGGCCGCGATCATGCGGACGCGGTTGTGCATCCAGCCCGTGCGCCAAAGCTGGCGCATGCCGGCGTCCACCATCGGGTAGCCGGTTTCGCCGCGCGTCCACGCCGCGAAGCGCGCTTCGTCGTTCGCCCAGGGAAACGCGTCGAATTGCGGCTTCCAGTTCGCGCTCGGCAGATCGCGCCAGTGGAAGAGAAGGTGGTGTGAGAATTCGCGCCAACCGAGTTCGGCGAGAAATTTCTCAAGCGATGCAGAGGGCGTCCCGTGCGCCTCAGCATACGCGGTCGCAGAAGCAGCCGCCTGCGCCGGGCTTAACTCGCCCCAGTGCAAATGCGGCGAGAGTCGCGACGTGCCGTCGATATCGGCGCGGTCGCGCGCCTTTGGGTAGGCGGAGAGCGCTCCATCGAGAAAGTGGTCGAGCGCGGCGTGCGCGCCGGCTTCTCCGGGCTTCCATGCCTTCTCAAACTCGGAAGCCCAATTCGGTTTTGTTGGGAGCAGTTTCCAAGAGGCGAGATCGTCGCTCGTCGCGCTGCCGGCAAAGGCGTTGAACTGCTTCGGCGGCGGGATCGGCGCGCGCAGCGCGCCTTGCGCGCGCACGGCGCGCCAGAACGGGGTGAACACCTTGTAGGGCTCGCCCGCGCCGGTCCTCATCTCCCAGGGTTCGACGAAGAGCGCGGCGTTGACGCTCTCGACCGCAACGCCCGCCTTCAGAAGCGCCGCTTTGATCGCGGTGTCGCGCGCAATGGCGTAGGGCTCGTAACAACGGCTCCAGAAGACGTGGGCGGCGCCGATCTCCTTGGCGAGCGCGGGAATGACTTTCGCCGCATCACCGCGCCGCAGGATGAGCCGCGCGCCCCTTTTGGCGAGTGCGGCCGACAACGCCTCAAGGCTCCGGTGCAGCCACCAACGCGACGCGGCGCCGAGCTTCCAGCGGCCCGGCGTCTTATCGTCGAGCACGTAGACGAAGGCGACCCGCGCGCCGGTCTTCGCCGCCGTGGCGAGCGCTGGATTGTCCGCTAGGCGGAGATCCTGGCGCAGCCAGACGAGGGCGGGGCGCTGGCTGGCGTCGCTCATGCCGCGTTTACGCAAGGCGGCGCGCCCCGGATCAGCGGCGCCGCCTTGCCCGCGCCGCCCGGCGCAGCCTAGATCGCGCCCGCATGGCCCATCTCGTCATCGTCACCGGCGGCGCCGGCTTCATCGGCTCCAACATCGTCGCGCGCCTTGCGAAGCGCGGAGACGCCGACGTGGTCGTCGCCGATTGGCTGGGGAGCGCCGAGGAGGCCAAGTGGGCCAACATCGCCCAGCACGATGTGGCCGACATTGTCGCGCCTGAAGCGCTCCTGGCCTATCTTGACGCGAATGCATCGCGCGTCGCCGCGATCGTCCACATGGGCGCGATCTCCTCCACGACCGAGACGGACGTCGACAAGATTATCGAGAGCAATCTGCGCGCCTCGCAGCGTTTGTGGGATTGGGCCGCGCAGCGGCAGACGCCCTTCATCTACGCTTCTTCCGCCGCGACATACGGGGATGGTTCGCTCGGTTTCGCGGACGACAATGCCTATGAGGCGCTTCTCAAGCTCCGCCCGCTCAACGCCTACGGCTATTCAAAGAAGCTCTTCGATCTCTACGCATCGCGCGGCGCATCGCGCGGCGCCGCGCCGCCAAAATGGTCGGGCCTCAAATTCTTCAACGTCTATGGCCCGAACGAACAGCACAAAGGCGCGCAGAAGAGCGTCGTTGCGCATATGTATCCGCGTGCGTCGGCGGGGGAGGCGGTGACGCTTTTCCGCTCGCACAATCCGGCCTACGCCGATGGCGGCCAGATGCGCGATTTCATCTATGTGCGCGATTGCGTCGATGTCGTTGAATGGCTGCTGGCCGAAGGACGTGGCGGCGGCATCCTGAACGTAGGAACCGGCAAGGCGCGCAGCTTCCGCGATCTGGCCGACTCGCTTTTCGCCGCGATCGAGACGAAGCCGCGGATCGAGTTTGTGGACACGCCGCAAGCCATCCGGGCCCGTTATCAGTACTTCACCGAGGCCGAAATGAGCCGCATCCGGGATCTTGGCTACGATCGCCAGTTCACGCCGATTGAAGACGGTGTCGCCGATTACGTGCGCCGCTACTTGGCCGGGGCGCATCCCCACGCCTGACGCTGACGCCGCGTGAAGCATTGCGGCGCTGGCCCGCGCTGGTAGTTTGGCGGCCCCAGGGAGAAATCGATGGTCGGGATCACCGCCTACGGCGCCTATGTGCCGCGTTTGAGGCTCCAGCGCGCCGCCGCCGCCAAGGCGAACGCATGGCTGGCGCCCAACCTCATAGCCAAGGCCAAGGGCGAACGCGCGATGGCCAGCTATGACGAAGACGCCATCACCATGGCCGTTGAAGCCGCGCGCGACGCGCTCGGGCCCGGCGACGACCGCTCCCACATCAACGCGCTCATTTTCGCCACCACGACGGGAGCCTACGCGGACCGCTCCAATGCGGGCATCATCGCGCAGGCCCTGACGCTAGCGCCCGAAACCGGAGCGGGCGACGTAACTGGCAGCCAACGCGCCGGCCTCGTCGCGCTTTCGACAGCACTCGCCACGGCAAACGGCGCGCCGGCGGGCATCAACATTCTCGTCGCGGCGTCGGACAAGCGACGCGCGCGCGCCGCTTCGACGCAAGAGCTCGACAACGGCGATGCGGCCGCGGCCTTCGTGATCGGCGGCATGGACACGCTCGCCGATTGGGTCGGCGGCGCGACCATGACGGCCGATTTCGTCGATCACTTCCGCGGCGCGGGCGAAGAATTCGACTACAATTGGGAAGAGCGCTGGATCCGCGACGAAGGGTTCGCCAAGCTCGTGCCGCCGACGATCGAGCGGGCGCTGAAGAGCGCCAAGCTCAAGGGCGAAGAGATCGACACATTCATACTTCCCTCCACGTTTAAGGGCGTGGCGGACAGCATCGCAAAGAAATTGAAGATCAAGCCGGAAGCGGTGCGGGACAATCTCGCCGCGCAAGTCGGCGAAGCGGGCTGCGCGCACGCGCTCGTGATGCTCGCGCACGCGCTGGAGGATGCGAAAGCGGGGCAGGTGATCCTCGTCGCGCAATTCGGGCAGGGCGTGGAGGTGAACATCTTCCGCGTCACCGAGCGGATCGGACAATTCAAGCCGCAGCGCGGCGTATCGGGCTGGCTGGCGGACCGCAAGGAAGAGACCAACTACCTCAAATTCCTCGTCTTCAACGATCTCGTCGAATGGGATCGCGGCATGCGCGCCGAAAAGGACAACAAAACCGCGCTCACCACGCTCTATCGCAACAGCGATATGATCCTCGGGCTCGTTGGCGGGCGCTGCAAGGAAACCGGCGTCGTGCAATTCCCGCGCACGCGCATCTCCGTCAATCCGAACAATCCTGCCGTCGACACACAGGAGCCCTACAAATTCGCGGAGCGCGAAGCCGAGGTGCTTACCTGGTCCGCGGATTATCTGAGCTACTCGATGAGCCCGCCCAATCACTACGGCATGATCGTCTTCGAGGGCGGCGGGCGCATCTTCATGGACATCGCCGATGTGGAGCCAGGCGAGATCGACAGCGGCACGCCGGTGCGTATGGCGTTCCGCAAGAAGGAGACGGACGAACGGCGAGGCTTCACCCGCTATTTCTGGAAGGCCGTGCCCGATCGCCGGCGCATGGCGGGCGCGGCGGCGAAGGCGGCTGAGTGAGCCAAACGCAAACACTCTCCGCGCGGCCTCTCGCATTGGCGCCCAATCCGGGCGAAGCCGCCGCCGCGGACGAATATGCGCGCACTGGCCTCATTCAATTGCACGACTTTCTCGAGCCTGCATCGGCGGACACCTCTCTCAACATCCTTCGGAACGAGACGCGCTGGCGCACGATTTACAACGACGGCGCGCTCACGCACGAGGTGGACGAGGAGGAGTTCAATCGCGATCCGAATGCGCGCATGCGCATCACGCGCGATGTATTCTCTCGTGCGAAGTACGACTTTCAGTACATCTTCGATCAATTTCCCGTCTTCGTCATGAACGAGGAGGGCAAGCCCCTCAGCGCCGCCCATCAGTCGATTCTCGACTTCTTCAACGGCGAAATATTCCTGGACGCCATGCGCCGCATCACGCGTGACGATCGCATTACCTTCGCGGACGTGTTCCTGAGCCGATACCGACCCGGCCACTTCCTCACGTCACATGATGACAAGATGGACGGTACAGAGCGCCTCCACGCCTACGTCTTCAATCTCACACACAATTGGAAAATGGATTGGGGCGGTATGCTCCTTTTCATCGACGATAACACGGGGAACGTCCCCATCGGCCTTCGCCCGACCTTCAACACGCTCAATCTCTTCAAAGTGCCGCGCTCGCATACGGTTTCACTCGTTGCGCCCTTCGCACCCGAGGCGCGTTACGCCGTGACAGGCTGGCTGCGCGCAAGCTGAACGATCAGGAGGAAATCCATGCCTGCAGGGATCAAAGACAAAGTCGCCGTCATCGGCATGGGCTGCTCGAAGTTCGGGGAGCGGTGGGATAGCGGGCCCGAAGAGCTTATGGTCGAGGCTTATCTCGAAGCTATGAGCGACGCCAAGATCGAACCGACGCAGCTCGACGCCGCGTGGTTCTCCACGCACATCGACGAAATCGGTACGGGCAAGGGCGGCACGCCGCTCTCGCTTGCGCTGCGCCTGCCAAATATCGCGGTGACGCGCGTGGAGAATTTCTGCGCATCGGGCTCGGAAGCGTTTCGCGGCGCGGTGTACGCAGTGGCCGCCGGCGCTGCAGACATCGCGCTCGCCGTCGGCGTCGAGAAACTAAAGGACACTGGCTATGGCGGCCTGCCGGTCGGCAACATGGGCACGCTCTCGCCGCAAGTGGCGCCGAATGGCTCCGCGCCGGGCAATTTCGCGCAACTCGCCAGCGCCTATCGCGCCAAACATGGCGTGAAGAAGGAAGATTTGAAGCGCGCCATAGCGCACGTCTCGGTGAAGAGCCACGCCAACGGCTCGAAGAACCCGAAAGCGCATTTGCGCAATGTCGTGACCGAAGAAACCGTGATGAACGCGCCGATGATCGCCGAGCCGCTGGGGCTCTTCGATTGTTGCGGCGTGTCCGATGGCGCGGCCGCCGCCATCGTAACAACGCCAGAGATTGCGCGCGCGATGGGGCACAAGGATCTCGTCACCGTGAAGGCGATGCAGCTCTCCGTCTCCAACGGCCTCGAGGCGCAGCACAATTCCTGGGACGGCTCCTACTTCCACACCGCGCGCATCGCGGCGCGCAAGGCCTACCAGGAAGCGGGCGTCGAGAATCCGCGCAAGGAAATCTCGATGATGGAGGTGCATGATTGCTTCTCCATCACGGAACTCGTCACGATGGAGGATCTCTTCATTTCGGAAGAAGGGAAGGGCTGGAGAGACGTGCTCGACGGCTTCTATGACGCCGGCGGCGGCGTGCCCTGCCAGATCGACGGCGGCCTAAAATGCTTCGGCCACCCCATCGGCGCGAGCGGCCTGCGCATGCTCTATGAGATGTATCTGCAGCTCAAAGGCCGCGCGGGCGATCGCCAGCTTAAGAACCCGAAGCTCGGCATGACGCACAATCTCGGCGGCTCGCCCTCAACAAACGTCTGCTCTGTCGCGATCGTCGGGGTGCAGGGCGCCTAAATGAAACGGGGCGGCGGCTCCGCGCCGCCCCGCTCAGCTTCAAGTCGGTGGAATATAAGGATCGTAGGACGCGCTCGTGTAGCCGAGCGCGAGAAGATCGGATTCGACGCGCAGACTGGGCCCGGTCCGGTCACGATCGCGCAACGAGCGTTGCGCATCGCCGTTCCAGCGCAGCACGAAGCCGACGCCGGCGGCTGAGCCGCCGTCCGCATCGACGTAGAAGACGCGCCCGCCATAGCTCAGATTGCCGCGTTGATGTTCGAGCGCGGCGGCGAGCGTCCAATAGTCCGCATCCTCCGCGCCCGGTAGGTCGACTTGCACGTCGCCCCAGCCTGCGCGCAGCTCGGCCATAAGCTCCGGCGTGAAGAAATGCCGATAGTGCGCATTCACATCGACAAGCTCTGCGTCGAGATCGTCGATCGACCAGACCATCGCCTGCGCCCCGACCGTGTGCGCTTCGCCGTAGAGTTCGCCTTCGAGGCCGAACGCCCACGCGTGCACATCCTCGGCCCCGGAATAGGCGATGACCGCGCCAACGAGTGCGCGATCGGTGCGGTGAAAGGCGTGGAGCGCCGCGACGCCGACGACGGAATTGTTGTCTTCCGTTTCGTGGTTGACGACGCGCGCTTCGACCTGCCCGCCCCAATGCCCGCTCACCGGGAAGGATGCGGCGGCCTCCACGCCATAGAACGCGCCGTCCGCGTCGCCCCCGGCATCGGCCTCGAACCGCTCATAGCCAAAGGTCGCGCCCGCCCACCAATCCAGCGCCGTTTGCGCCGAAGCCGGCGTGGCGAAAAACAACAACGCGGCAAGCGCGCCCGCCCATGCACGGATATGCATTCTGCATCTCCCATCATCGGCGGTCTTGCTGGCCGCCTGGCGCCGTCAATGGGGCCGGGCCGATGAGGCGTCAAGCGCGCTTCAGGCTCCCGTAGTTCGGCTGCTCGATCAGTACACGGTCTTTCGCGCTTGCGAGCAGGTGCGCGACAAGGCCGGGCGTTTCCACATCGGCCGCGCCATCCCGGATCGCGGCGCAGAGCGCGGCGCGCGCTTCGTTGAGCTCACCCTCGAAGCCGAGCGCGGCCAAACCTTGCTGCTCCCGCACCGCAGCCGCGGGGCCGAATTCTGCTTCGCGCGCGATGATGTTGAGCACGTTCACCGCCACGCGCCCATGAAAGGCCGCGCGGCCTTGAAGCGTCGGGAGGACGCTCTCCAGGTATCCCGCAACGGACTCTGCGAGTTCCTTCGCGGTCGGTTCACTGAGCGGCGGCTTGGTCATCAGAGCTTCCCCGCAAACATCAGCGCGAGATCGAGCTCGGTTTCGCTGGCGCGCCGCCCGATCGCAGCGCGCTCGACGCTTCTGTCCATACCGCTTTCATAGATGCGATACATGGTGAGGCACATGATGCCCCATTTGAGCGCGCCGAGCATCGTCCAGTAACGCACGCGCGCTTCGTCCACGCGCTTGTCGCCGCCCGCTTCGTGATAGCCGGCGATGAGATCGGCCGCGCTGCCGAAGCCGCCGGCTTCGTTGTCGGTCTGGCTGAAGCGCCAGGAAGGGGTGCAGACCCAGCCCAAGTCTTCTGCCGGATCGCCCAGGTGCGCGAGCTCCCAATCGAGCGCGGCAACCAGGCCGTTCGCATCGACCATGATGTTGCCGTGGCGAAAGTCGCCGTGGACCAACACAGGCTCGATCGGTTCCGGTATGCGCTTGCGCAGCTCCGCGAAAGCCAGTTCGAAGGTGGGGCGCGGTGTTTCGAAGGAGCGGAAGATTTCCTCGTATCGATCGAGCTGAGCCTTGGCGGTGAGCACAGGCAGCTCCATGCCTTGCGTGCGATGAATCTTCGCGAGCGCGTTGCCGCATTGGCGCGCAAGCTTCGGGCGAGCGTTGGCGAATTCATCGTCGCGCAAGATCTTGCGTGCAATCGTTTCGCCCGCGAGGCGGCGCATCACATAGGCTTGGCCGACGCCATCCTCCGGCGCGCAGACGTGCACGACATCCGGCGCCGGGGCGCCCACCGCGGTCGCAGCTCGGATGACTTTCGCCTCCATCTCCAGGCCGATCGCATGCGCGGATTGGCCGAGCGATTGCCCGCCGGGCGCACGGCGCAGGATGAAGCCCTCATCACCGACATCGAAGGACCATGTCTCTTGGCTCGCGCCGCCGGAGAGGCGCTTGAGGTTCGTCACGTCGCCGCGCGCGAACTTAGGCGCCGTGCGCGCGAGCGCATCCGCGAAATCTGGCGCGCCGCTCATCTAGCCCGAGCGCCCCAGCGCCGCCGCATCGTCATAGCCGAACAACTCCAACGCCATCTGGATCACGCGCCCGCGCTCGCTTTCGAGCTTGGGATCGCGATCGATCGCCAGCCGCGCTTCCTTATCGGCTTCCCCAAGGAGATCGCCATGCTCTTCGGGGCTGACGAGGCGAAAAGGCGGCAGGCCGCTTTGCTGCACGCCCAGCACGTCGCCGGCGCCGCGCAGTTTGTAGTCGATCTCCGAAATCACGAAGCCGTCGTCATTGCGCCTGAGTGCATCGAGGCGCGCCTTCGCCGTTTCACCGAGCGGGCCGCGCCACAGCAGCACGCAGGAGCCGCGCAAGCCGCCGCGGCCGACACGCCCGCGCAATTGGTGCAATTGTGCGAGGCCGAAACGCTCCGCGTGCTCGATCACCATGATCGACGCCTCGGGCACATCGACGCCGACTTCGATGACGGTGGTCGCCACAAGTACAAACGCCTCGCCCTTGCGGAAGCGCTCCATCGCGGCTTCCCGCGAGGCGGGCGCCATCTTGCCGTGCACGATCTCGACGGCGTCGCCAAAGCGATCGCGCAGGATTTCGTAGCGATCCTGCACGGCGGCCAAATCGACCGCTTCGCTCTCCTCGATGAGCGGGCAGACCCAATAGGCGCGCTCACCGCGCGCGGCGGCGTCGGCGATCGCTTCCGCCACTTCATCAGCGCGCGTCGCGGGCATCGCGACAGTGCGGATCGGCTGGCGCCCCGGCGGCTTTTCATCGAGGATGGAGATGTCCATATCGCCGTGGACCGCCAGCGCGAGCGTGCGTGGTATGGGCGTCGCGCTCATCACCAGCACATGCGGCGCGAAGCCCTTCTCCACCATGCGCATGCGGTCCGAGACGCCAAAGCGGTGCTGCTCATCGATCACGATGAGCCCGAGATCGCGGAAAGCCACGCTCTCCTGAAAAAGCGCGTGTGTGCCGATGACAACGTCAAGAAGCCCAGACGCCAGCTCGTCCACGATCGCCTTCTTCGTGGAGGCTTTATCACGCCCCGTCAGCACGGCAGCCTTGAGGCCCGCGGTTTCGAGCAAAGGCAACAAATTCGCGCCGTGCTGGCGCGCGAGAATGTCGGTCGGCGCCATAAGCGCGCTCTGTAGGCCAGCCTCGGCGGCACTCGCCATTGTCAGCGCCGCGACGAGCGTTTTGCCGGAGCCGACATCGCCCTGCAGCAAGCGCAACATGGGCGAGGCGCGCGCCATGTCCGCCGCGATTTCCTTCACCGCACGCTCCTGCGCGCCCGTCAGCCTGTAGGGGAGGGCGGCGAGGATTTTCCGTGTGCGCGATCCATCGCCAACCACCGCACGGCCCGGCTCGCCGCGCCGGTGTGCGCGGCGCAAACGCAACGCGCACTGGCGCGCGAAGAGTTCGTCGTAGGCCAAGCGCGTGCGCGCCGGCGCGGATGCGAGAATGTCTCCGGGCTCATCCGGCGCATGCAGCTTCTGCAGCGCATCGCGAAAGCTTGGCCAGCCTTTGCCTGTTGGCGTGCCGGCATCGAGCCACTCGGGCAGCGGCGGCGCCAGCGCCAGCGCGCCCGTGATCGCGCGTTGCAGCGTGCGCAGCGGCAGCCCGGCAGTCAGCGGATAGACGGGTTCGACAGGCGGCGGCGCCTCGCCCTTCGCGGGATCGACCACGTGATCGGGATGCAGCATCTGCCGCTCGCCGTTGTAGATCTCGACCTTGCCGCTCACGAGCCGCTTCTGGCCGACAGGCCACATACGCTGCAGCATGTCCCCCTTCGCGCGGAAATACGCGACGGAGAGAAAGCCCGTCTCGTCACGCAAGCGCACGCGATACGGCGAGTTGCGGAAGGCGGGGACGTGTTTGTCCACTTCGGCCTCGATCGTCGCGATCTCGCCTTCGCGGGTCTCCGCGATGGGCACGCGATTGCGCCGATCGATGGCGCCGTGCGGCGGGAGGAAGATGAGATCGCGGTTCTGCGTTCCGCCCGCGACCTTGGCGATCAGCTCGAGCGTCTCCTTCCGCGCCCCGCGCGGCGGCTTCATCGGCGCGAGATAAGGCGCGACGGGGGAGGGATTCGCCACCAGCGGGGTTTAGCACAGCCGCCCCGCGTCAATGGGATGGGCGCCCGCGCGGGCGCGCGCTATCCCGCCCCGATGGACGACAGGCGCAAGAAGCTCGCCTTCCGGGCCTGGCGGCGCGGCTTCCGGGAGATCGACCTCATCCTCGGCCCCTTCGCGGACGCCCACCTGGAAACCCTGAGCGACGCTGAGGCGGACGCCTTCGAGGCCCTCATGCATGCGCCCGATCAGGCGGTCTATGCCTGGATAACCGGCCAGGAGCTGCCCTGGCCGGAATACGACACCCCCACATTGGAGCGCATCCGGCGCTTCGCATCCGGGGCGGAACACCCTACATCGCTTCCTCCTTCGTGACTCGGGACTATCTCGCCCCAGCCTCGATCGAGGCGCTCGCCGGCACGCCCGGCGTGCTCACCCTCTCCGGCGCGCCGGCGGGGGCGGACGCGCTCGCGCTGACGCAGGCCGCGCTCAAGCGTGGCGGCGTGACGCTCTTCGTGGCGCGGGATGAGGGGCGAGCGCAGGCGTTCGAGGCCGCTTGCCGGTTTTTCGCGCCTGAGTTGGAGACGCTGCGGCTGCCGGCGTGGGATTCGCTTCCCTATGACCGAATCTCGCCCGCGCCCCTCGTGGCGGCACAGCGCTGCGCGGCGCTCTCGCGCCTGGCGGCGAGGAAATCATCGGAGCCGCCGCTTCTCGTCATCGCCACCGCCGCGGGCGTCGCGCAACGTGTCCCGCCGCGCCGGCGCATGATGGAGGCGGCGTTCGAGGCGCACCCGGGCGAGACGTCATCGCTGGAAGAGCTTGAGCGTTATTTCGTCACCAACGGCTATTCGCGCGCCTCGACGGTGCGGGCGCCTGGCGATTTCGCGGTGCGCGGCGGCGTGGCGGATGTCTTCCCACCCGGCGCGCCGGAGCCCATCCGCTTCGACTATTTCGGCGATACGCTTGAGAGCATCCGCGCGTTCGATCCAGAGACGCAGCGTTCAACGCGCCAACTGAAGACGATCTTGCTGACGCCGGTGAGCGAGGTGCTGCTCGACGATCAGAGCGTTCAGCGCTTCCGCATCTCATTCAACCAATCGTTCGGCGCGGTTTCCGATCCGATCCTCGAATCCGTCAGCGCGCGGATGCGGCGCCAGGGCATCGAACAATTCCTGCCCTTCTTCTACGACAAGCTCGAAACCGTCTTCGACTATGTGGGCGATGCGCTGGTCGCATTCGACGCGTTGGCGGAGGATTCCGCGAAGGAGCGCGTCGATGCGGCGCGCGATCACTACGAGACCCGCAAAGCGGCGCCGACGCCGCGCGGCATACCCGGCTTCCGTGCGCCGGAACCGGATGCGCTCTATCTCGATCACGATGCGCTCGCCGCGGCGTTGGGGGCTCGGCCCGTTCGCCGTTTCGCGGCGTTCGGCGCGCCGGAAGGGGAGCGATCAATCGCGCTCGGCGCCCGTCTTGGGCGCGATTTCGCGCCTGAGCGCGCGATCCCCGACGCCAATGTGTTCGACGCCGCGCGCGGCCATGTCGATGATCTCATCAAGCAGAAAAAGCGCGTGATATTGGCGACGTGGAGCGAAGGCTCCGCGGAACGGCTTATGGGCGTGATGGAGGATCACGGGCTTAATAACGTCTCACGGGCGAAGGATCGCGCCGAGACCGAGGCGCTGCCGCAGAAATACGCGGCGATCGTCATCCTGCCGCTGGAGCATGGGTTCGAGACGGACACGCTCGCCATCCTCTCCGAACAGGACATCCTGGGCGAACGGCTCGCGCGGCCGCGCAAGAAACGCAAGAGCGCATCGATATTCGCCGAGGCCGCAGCGCTTTCGCCGGGCGATCTCGTGGTCCACCAAGATCACGGCATCGGGCGCTACGAGGGCTTGAAGACGCTCGACGTGCAGGGCGCGCCGCACGATTGCCTGGATCTCGGCTATTTCGGCGGGGACAAGCTCTATCTGCCCGTCGAAAACATTGAACTCGTCACGCGCTACGGCTCGGAAGAGACCAGCGTGCAGCTCGATAAGCTCGGCGGCGTTGCGTGGCAGGGGCGCAAGGCGAAAGCCAAACAGCGCCTCCGCGACATGGCGGAGGAGCTCATTCGCATCGCCGCGCTGCGCGCCGCGCGCACGGCGGAAGAAGTGCTTCCGCCCGCAGGCATCTACGACGAATTCTGCGCGCGCTTCCCGTACGAAGAGACGGACGATCAGCTCTCCGCGATCGAGGATGTCGTCAACGATCTCGCCGCCGGCAAGCCGATGGACCGCCTGGTTTGCGGCGATGTGGGCTTCGGCAAGACGGAAGTGGCGCTGCGCGCGGCGTTCCTCGTTGCGATGAGCGGCAAGCAAGTGGCGGTCATTTGCCCGACGACGCTGCTCGCCCGCCAGCACTACAAGACCTTTTCAGAGCGCTTCCAGGGCATGCCGGTGCGCGTGCGCCCGCTCTCGCGCCTCGTCTCTACGAAAGACGCCGCCCAAACGCGCACGGACGTGAAGGACGGCAAGGTCGAGATCCTCGTCGGCACACACGCGGTGCTCGCCAAGCAGGTCGAGTTTCGTGATCTCGGGCTTATCGTCGTCGATGAAGAACAGCATTTCGGCGTGAAGCACAAAGAGCGCCTGAAGGAGCTCCGCGCCGACGTGCATGTGCTCACGCTCTCCGCCACGCCCATCCCGCGCACGCTGCAGCTCGCGCTCGCCGGCATCCGCGACATGTCCATCATTGCGACGCCGCCGATAGACCGGATGGCGGTGCGCACCTACGTCACGCCGTTCGATCCCATCGGCGTGCGCGAGGCGCTGCTGCGCGAGCGCTATCGCGGCGGACAGAGCTTCTTCGTCACGCCGCGCATCGCCGATCTCGCTGAGCTTGAGGATTTCCTGCGCAAGCAGGTTCCCGAAGTCTCGTTCCTCTCCGCACACGGGCAGATGGCGCCCGGCGCGCTCGATGAGATCATGACGGCTTTCTATGACGGGCGCCATGACGTGCTGCTCTCCACCAGCATCGTCGAAAGCGGGCTCGATATCCCGCGCGCCAACACCTTGATCGTGCATCGCGCCGATATGTTCGGCCTGGCGCAGCTTTATCAGCTGCGTGGGCGCGTGGGGCGGTCGAAACTGCGCGCGTACGCCTATCTCACAACCCCCGCGGATCAGACGCTGACGGCGGGCGCCGAGAAGCGGCTCAAGATTCTCTCCTCGCTCGACAATCTCGGCGCGGGCTTCACGCTTGCCTCACACGATCTCGATATGCGCGGCGGCGGCAATTTGCTTGGCGAAGAGCAAAGCGGCCACATCCGTGAAGTGGGCGTCGAGCTTTATCAATCGATGCTGGAAGAGGCCGTCGTCTCGCTGCGCGAGGGGAGGGAAGAGGTCTCCGAACGCTCCTGGTCCCCGCAGATCAATGTCGGCGTCTCGGTGCTCATCCCGGAAGACTATGTGCCCGATCTCACGGTGCGGCTCGCGCTCTACCGGCGCTTGGCGGATCAGACAACGGATGCGGAACGTGAAGCGTTCGCGGCCGAACTCATCGATCGCTTCGGCCCGCTGCCGGATGAAGCGGAGCACCTGATCGGCGTGGCGGCGCTCAAGGCGCTCTGCCGGCAGGCCTCCATCGCGAAACTCGACGCCGGGCCAAAGGGCGCGGTGCTCACGTTCCGCGAGACGGGCTTTCCCGATCCATCCGCGCTCGTGCGCTACGTTCAATCGCGCCCGTTCGATTTCAAGATGCGGCCTGACGGCAAGCTCGTCGTGCAGGGCGAATGGCCCGATCCGGCGCTGCGCTTGAAAGCCGTGCGCGCCGCCCTCGAAGGCGTCGCGAACATCGCCGTGAAGCAGGCGGCCTAGCCGCCGATCGGTCCGCCATCGCGCCGCCGGATCGCCAGCACGGCCGGGCGCGGCGGCATGTCTGGCGAAAAATCCGGCCATCGCGTGGTCGGCGCATCAAACGTCGCGCCATCGCCGTCGCCTGGATGCTGCACCGCCAGGAAGAGCGTGCGTCCGTCCGGTGCAAAACAGGGGCCGCACACCTCCGCGCCGTCGGGCGCACGAAAGAACGCGCGCCCGGCGCCGCGCAACTCGCCGGCCGTCTCCAGAGCCCAAAGCCCGTCATTGGCGCCCGTCGCTTCGTTTCCGTCCGTCGCGATCCAGAGCCGCCCCGCGCTATCGATCGCGGCATTATCTGGGCTGCCGAACCAGCCATTGGCGCTCGTCCGTGCATTCCAAAGCGCGTCCTCCTCCGGATCGGCCGGATCGCCGCAGCGCACGAGAGTCTCCCATCGCGAGCGCGCGGAGGCAAAATCGCCGCCAGGCTCGATAATCTCGATGATGTGGCCCGAAACGTTCGCGGCGCGCGGATTGGCGCCGCCGGCCTGTTCGAGACCGCGCCGCGCATTGTTGGTGAGCATGAGGTATGCGCGCCCGCTCGCGGCGTCAGGCTGGATGTCCTCCGGCCGATCCATCGGCGTGGCGCCCAGCAGGTCGGCGGCGCGGCGCGCCTCGATGAGCACATCTGCTTGCGACGCAAAGCCGTTCTCTGCCGTCAGCGGACCGGCGCCCTGCACGAGGGGCAGCCATTCTATAGCGCCGTCGTCATCGAACCGCGCCGCGTAGAGCACGCCCTCGTCCAAAAGGTCAGCATTGGCAATTCTATTGTCACGATCAACGGCGCGCGCGCTGACGAACTTGTATACGTAATCGAACGCCTGATCGTCGCCCATGTAGATGACAAGCCGCCCATCCGGCGCGATCACGCTCTCGCACCCTTCGTGTTTGAACCGCCCCAGTGCGGTGCGCTTCTTCGGCGTCGAGGCCGGATCGAGCGGATCGATTTCCACGACCCAACCGAAACGATTGGGTTCGTTCGGCTCGCGCGAAATATCGAAGCGCGGATCGAAGCGGCCCCAACCATAAGCGCGCGCGGGAAGCCCGCAGCGCTGATAATTGCGCGCTTCGGGATGATCGGGCGCTGCCTCGCCAGTGAAGTAGAGGTTGAAGTTCTCCTCCGCGGTCAGATACGTGCCCCACGGCGTCACGCCGCCGGCGCAATTGTTGAGCATGCCGCGCACGACGCGCCCGCTCTCATCCGCGCTCGTGCGCAAGCGCGGATGGCCCGCGGCCGGCCCCGTGATGCCGATCTCCGTTTCGGCAGTGATCCGGCGATTGTATCGCGAGGCGCGCTCCACCCGCCACGCGTCCCCGCTCAGGCGCACTTCGACGACGCTCGCGCCATGCGCGGCGCGCTCGATTGCACACATTTCCGCCGTGACGTCTGAGGCCGCGGCGATGCCGGGGAACATCAGCCGCGTCGATGTATATTCGTGATTGATGCAGAGCAGTCCGCGCGCGCCCATTGCGTCGAGCGGCACGAAACCGACATAGTCGTTGTTGTATCCGAACTGCCGCGCCTGCGCGGACGCCGTTTGTGTGCGCGCATCGAAAGCTGGCGAATCCGGAAAGAGCGCGTCGCCCCAGCGCAGCAAAACCTGCGCGTCATATCCCGCCGGCACGGCGTGCGTCTCGCCGGCGCCACGCGCGATTTCAGCGAAACTGAACCGTCCCGTCGCCGCCGCCGATGGCGCGCTCGCGCAGCCAGGCAGTGAAGCGGCCGCAACACTCGCGGCCGCCCCGCCCAACAGCGCCCGGCGCGAAAGCCGCGCCTGGATGACGTCTTCAATTGTTTGCGCGCCTTCCGCGATCCGAGGATTGCTCGTCCGCTCTTCGCTGGCGTCGATCGTTCCGCTTTCCATGAACGGACGTTGGCCGCGTTTGATGACAATGCTGTATGGCGCGAAAGCGCCCTTACGCCGCAGGGGCTCTAGGCATCCGCCTTGAGATCGAGCGCCTTGCCGTACTTCTCGGGCGTCTCAGCGCCCATCAACATCGCGCGTCGATTGATGATCGCGACAGGCACGCCCGAGACGCCCAGCTTCACGGCGCTGGCGTGGAGCTTCAAGATCATGTCGCGATCCGCATCCCCGGCCAGCAATTCGCGCACGAGTTCGCTGTCGAGACCGATTTTCGCCGCGACATCGATGAGCGTTTCGGCTTCACCGATGTCCTTGCCTTCGACGAAGTAGGCGGCGAACAATTCGTCGATCGCCGCTTCGGCGCGGCCTTGCCCCGCGGACCAATGAATGAGGCGGTGCGCGTCGATCGTGTTCGGGATGCGCGCGCGAGATTCGAGATTGAGTGGCACGCCGGCGGCTTCCGCCGCTTGCATCAGCGCATCGTGGATCATCGCGAGGCGATCGGGATCGAACTTCTTCGAGAAATACTCGCGCCGGTCAAAGCCTTCGCGCGGCATCTCGGGATTGAGCAAGAAGTTGCGCCACGCGACGGAGAGCGAAAGCTCGGGCCGCGCCTCGGCGGCGCGTTTCAGGCTCTCCCAGCCCACGTAGCACCAGGGGCAGGAGACGTCGGCGAAGAAATCGACGGCAGCGGTGCGCATGCGTGAGTCTTACTCTGATCCGGCGTGTTCGTCAGCCGCTCGACCCTCGCGGGCGCGAGGGTCCAGTCCTTCCGACTTCTCGGCTCTCGCCTTCGCGAGAGCCGAGCGGTGGGACTTAAACCGCCGCGCTTTGCGCTTCGAACGCTTCAAGGGCGCGGGCGAGGAGGGCCCGGCCGCTTTCGCCGGGCTTCATTTCGACGGTGCTCTGTTCAAAGACGAGCGGGCCGGCGTCCCCGTCACCCGAGGCGAACGCGGTGCATTCCCCGACGGCGGCGATGCGCTCGGCCGTGCGGCGCGCGCCGGCGTGATTGGTCGCGGGAAGCGCGCAGACGATGAGTTCACGCCCCAAGGCCGCGCCGCAGTCCGTATCGCGGATCAAGCGTGAGGCGAGCGTCGCAACCTCGCGGAAGCCTTTGCGCCAAACCGCTTCGCCCGGCGTGCGTGCGCCTGGCGCGGGGAGAACGCGCAGCGCAACGAGCGAAAAGGGGCGCCCCGTCGCGTGGTGATCGTTCGCCAAGCGCTGGAGGTGCGTCTCGAAGGCTTGTGACGTGAAGAGGCCGGTGTGTGCGTCGCCCATGCGATCGCGCAGCGCGCGCAACTCGTTTTCCGCGCAGCGGCGGCGCCGTTCCCGGCGGATGGCGTCAAAGAGCCAGGCCACGCCTTCTTCACTCGGCGCATCCTCGGGAATGACGGCGGCGGCGCCGCGTTCGGCCGCTGCGCGTGCGGTGGCGCTATCTCCAGCCTGCGTGACGACAAGCGTGGGAAGATGATGCAGACCGGCGTTTCTGCGCAGCGCCGCACAAAGCGAGATTGCTGTGGCCGAATCCGCAGCCCCGTTCAGCACCACCGCATCGAAGAACTCATCGTGCAGATGGTCGAAACCGGAGAAGGACGAGAACGCCGCCGTCACCAGCCCCGCATGCGCGGCCCACATCCGCTCCAACGCCAGGAAGAAGGGCGAGGGCGCGCCGATATAGAGCGCCTTCAAGCGCCGCTGCGTTGGGCGCTCGAACGGATCGACGCCCATGGATTCCGCTGTAACGCGGCGGCGTCGGCGCTCTTCATCCGTGAGCGCGGCGCGATAGATCGCCTGGATTTGCCGGGCCACCATTTGCGGCGGCGCATTGACGGAGATCCACCCGTCGAACGGCTCGTGCACGTCGAGCCCGGCGGGCGGAGGTTGGCGCCAATCGACCGAAGCGACGATCGCGAGCGGGCGCGCGTCGGCGGAGGCCAGCTTGCGGCCCATTTCGAGCGCGGCGCTGCGGCGGGATTCGTCCGCATCCAGAATGATGATGTCGTGGCCTTCGGGCGCTTCGGCCGCGCCCGTGAGAGCGGCGGCCTCAACGCCCGCCGCGGCGAGCTTTTCCTGCGCGAGACGCGCCCCCCGCGCATCCGGCGATCGGATGACGATCCGCACTCGAAACCTCGCTCCGGCGGCCGGCCTCGGGCGGCCGACTCGTCATTCCTTATTGCGCCACATCCAGGTTAAAGAAACTCGCATGATTAATGGGACCAATGGGTTAATTCGCGCCGGAACCGTCGCTTTGGTGACGGGCGCGTCGAGCGGCTTTGGCGCCTATTTCGCCCGCCAGCTGGCGGAGGTGGGCGCCAAGGTGGCGCTCGCGGCCCGGCGCGCGGATCGCCTCGAGAAGCTGGCGGCTGAGCTTCCCGGATCGGCGGCGATCCAGATGGATGTCGAGAGCGAGGCGTCGATCGTCGCGGCGTTCGATGCGGCGGAGGAGAAGCTCGGGGGCGTTTCCATCCTCATCAACAACGCGGGGATGAATGCGGAAGGTTTGGCGGTCGATCTGCCCGCCGAGGAATTCGGGCGCATCTTGCGCGTCAATCTCACGGGCCCGTTTCTGTGTGCGCGGGAGGCTGCGCGCCGCATGATCGCGCGCAAGGAAACGGAAGGGCGCATCGTCAACGTCGCCTCCATCGGTGCGCTGAAGCCCCTGCCGGGGCTCGCAGGCTATTGCGCCTCGAAGGCCGGGCTCGTGATGCTGACGAAGACGCTCGCGCGCGAATGGGCCAATCGCGGGATCAATGTGAACGCGCTGGCGCCCGGCTATGTCGCCACGGAACTCAACGACGAATTTCTGGAGCGCGAGGCGGGCCAGAAGCTCATCGCCAGCTTTCCGCGACGGCGCCTGATGCAAGCTGACGATCTCGGCGCCATGATGCTCTATCTTTCGAGCCCGCTGAGCGCGGCCGTGACCGGCAGCGTCTTCACATTGGATGACGGGCAAACGCTTTAGGAGCGACTTTCATGGGTTCTGGACCGCTCGCTGGCCTCAAGGTCGTCGAATTCGCTGGCATTGGGCCGGGGCCGTTCTGCGCGATGCTGCTCTCGGACATGGGCGCGGACGTCGTGCGCATCGATCGCGTCTCCGGCGCGCGCGGCGGCACGCCGAAGGGTCCGAACAAATTCGACGTCACCTCGCGCGGGCGCCGCTCCGTCGCGCTCGATCTGAAAAGCGCGGACGATGTGGAGACGGCGCTCCGGCTCATGGATCAGGCGGACGCGCTCATCGAAGGCTTCCGTCCCGGTGTGATGGAGCGCTTAGGGCTTGGGCCGGATGTGGCGCTCAAGCGCAATCCGAAGCTCGTCTATGGCCGCATGACGGGGTGGGGGCAGTTTGGGCCGCTCGCCAACGCGGCGGGGCATGACATCAATTACATCTCGCTCACCGGCGCGCTGCACGCGATGGGACGCAAGAACGAAACGCCGCCGCCGCCGCTCAATCTCGTCGGCGATTTCGGCGGCGGCGCACTCTATCTCGCCATGGGCATTTGCGCCGCGCTTGTCGAAGCCGGCAAGAGCGGCAAGGGCCAAGTCATCGATTGCGCGATGACGGACGGGGCGGCTTCACTTGCCTCCATGTTCTTCGGCATGCGCGCCGCGGGCATCTGGAAGGACGAACGCGACAATAATCTGCTCGATGGCGGCGCGCACTTCTACGACACCTACGAATGCAAGGATGGGAAGTGGATTTCGATCGGTTCGATAGAGCCGCAATTCTACGCGCTGCTCTTGGAGAAGACTGGGCTTTCCGGCGACGCCGATTTCGCGCCTTACATGGATCGCACGCACTGGCCGAAGCTGACGGAGAAGATCGCGGCCGTCTTCAAAACGAAGACGCGCGATGAATGGTGCGCGCTGATGGAAGGCAGCGATGTGTGCTTCGCGCCGGTGCTCTCCTGGGAGGAGGCGACGAAGCATCCCCACAACGTCGCCCGCGAGACGTTCGTATCGATCGAAGGCGTACCGCAGCCAAACGCCGCGCCGCGCTTTTCACGCACGCAGAGCGCCGTGCAGGGCGCCGCGCCCGCGGTGGGGCAGCACAACGACGAAGTCTTCGCCGATTGGGGGATCGAGGCCGCGCGGCGTGCAGGCGCGGCTTAGGTTCTCAGGCGAATTGCGTTATAGTTCGGTTCGGAGGCGATCATGGCCGATGATGTGAAGTCCGCGTCTCAAGATGCGAAGGCTGGCGCGAAGACGACGGCGCCAAAGCTCCACGGCATCCATCACTCCGCCTATCGCTGCCGCGATGCGGAAGAGACGCGCCGCTTCTACGAGGACATTCTCGGCCTCAAACTGCGCACGGCGCTCATTGCGGAAGAAGAGCCCGGCAGCGGGCGCGCGCTGCAATTTCAGCATCTCTTCTTCGAGATGGGCGATGGGCGCTTCATCGCGTTCTTCGATGAACCTGGCGGCGCGACCCCGAAGAAGTTCAACACCAAGAATCCGTTCGATTTTCACATCGCGTTCGAAGCGGGCACGATGGAAGAGCTGCTCGCCTTCCAGCAGCATCTCAACGCAAACGGCGTCACAGCGCACGGGCCGGTCGATCACGGCTTCTGCCACTCGATCTATTTTTACGACCCCAACGGACTCGCGCTTGAGATCACCACACGCGACGCAACGCACGAAAGCTACATGCGCGAAAGCGAAACGCACGCGCGCGACGATGTGAAAACGTGGGTGGAGCGCACACGCGCGCAGAAGAAGGAAGCGGGCGTGATCGAAGGCTGAAACGCCCGCCTCACATTTTTTTACACTGAGAATGCCGTTCAGGCGCCGTTCAAGCACGCCCCTGTAGCTTGATCCTCGGACGGCACACGAATTCTGTCCCTCGCTTGTGTGTCGCCCAGGACTGTCCTCGCAAGACAGGGCGCCGGCCGCCGGCTCAGCGGCCGGCGCAATCCTGTCTGGAGGGCGGCAAAGCGCCCGTGTTGCGCTGCGGCGCCCCGGCCCCTAAACACCCGCCCCATGGCCAACAAAGTCTATCCGGACGCGAAGAGCGCCCTCGAAGGGCTCACCTTCGACAATATGGTGGTGATGAGCGGCGGTTTCGGCCTCTGCGGCATTCCCGAAAATCTGATCGTCGCGCTGCGCGACTCAGGCGTGAAGGGGATCACCGTCATCTCCAACAATGCCGGCGTCGATGGCTTCGGCCTCGGCCTGCTGCTGGAGACGCGCCAGATCGCCAAAATGATTTCGTCCTATGTGGGGGAGAACAAGGAGTTCGAGCGCCAGTATCTCGCCGGCGAGCTGCAGCTTGAGTTCAATCCGCAAGGCACGCTCGCGGAACGCATCCGCGCGGGCGGCGCGGGCATCCCAGGCTTCTACACGAAGACAGGCGTCGGCACGCTCATCGCCGAGGGCAAGGAGATCAAGAATTTCGACGGCGAGGATTACGTGCTGGAGACGGGCCTCAAGGCCGACCTCTCCATCGTCAAAGCTTGGAAGGGCGATAGGGAAGGCAATCTCGTCTTCCGCAAGACGGCGCGAAACTTCAACCCGATGATCGCCACCGCCGGCAAGGTGTGCGTGGCGGAAGTCGAGGAGCTGGTCGACGCTGGCGCGCTCGATCCCGATCAGATTCACACGCCGGGCATCTTCGTTGACCGGATCCTAAAGGCGACCTTCGAGAAACGCATCGAGCAGCGCACCGTGCGCAAGCGGGAGGCGGCGTAATGCCCTGGACACGCGACGACCTCGCCAAGCGCGCCGCGAAGGAATTGCGCGATGGTTTCTACGTCAATCTCGGCATCGGCATCCCGACGCTGGTGGCGAACTACATCCCTCCGGGCATGGAGGTGACGCTCCAATCCGAGAACGGCATGCTCGGCATGGGGCCGTTTCCTTATGAGGACGAGATCGATCCAGATCTCATCAACGCAGGTAAACAGACGATCACCGCGCTGCCGAAGACGTCCTATTTCTCCAGCTCGGATTCCTTTGGGATGATCCGCGGCGGGCACATCGATCTCGCCATCCTCGGCGCGATGGAGGTGACGGACCGCGGCGATCTCGCGAACTGGATGGTGCCAGGCAAGATGGTCAAAGGCATGGGCGGCGCGATGGATCTCGTCGCCGGCGTCAAGCGCATCGTCGTCGTCATGGAGCACAACGCGAAGGACGGCTCGCCGAAACTCTTAAAGAAATGCACGCTGCCTTTAACGGGCGTGAACGTGATCGATCTCGTGATCACCGATCTCGGTGTCTTCGAAATCGACAAGAAGGGCCAGGCGCCCATGCGGCTCATCGAATTGGCGACGGGCGTCTCCGTCGATGAAGTGCGCGCGAAGACGCAGGCGCCGTTCGATGTCGCGATGAAGGAGGCCGCATAGCGAGCCGGATATCCTTCTCCCGCCATGGCGGGAGAAGGTGGCGCGCAGCGCCGGATGAGGGTGGGGTTTCGGTCTGAGCCGCGCCCCCTCATCCGTCAGCTTCGCTGACACCTTCTCCCCCTCGCGGGGGAGAAGGAAACTCAACACCACAACATCTAGCGAGAGGGGCCCCGGGGGAGGGGTTCTATTGTTGCGCGACTGGCGCCGGCGCCGGGGTCGCTTGCAGCCGCTCATCGCGCGCGGGCGCCGCGTTCGGGCCTGGCGGTGCGTAATGCTCGATCCAGCGGCGCACTTCGCCGTACCAGTGGATCGAGTTCTGCGCGTTCAGCACCCAATGGTTTTCGTTGGGGTAGTAAGCGAAGCGCGAGGGCACGCCGCGCACCTGCAGCGTGTTGAACAGTTCAACGCCATGGTTCATCGGCACGCGTCGGTCGTTCCCGCCATGGATGACAAGCGTCGGCGTCACGAAGTTCGCGGCCGCCATGTGCGGCGAGTAGCGGTGAAACTCGTCGGGCCGCTCCCAATACTGATAGAAGCGGTCGCGCTCCGCGCCGTAATCGGCCGCCACCTGCGCATAGGAATTGTAAACCGCCGCATGCGCGACGAGCGCGCGGAACGGATTGGGCCGGCCAAGCAGCACGCTCGCGAGATAGCCGCCATAGGAGCCGCCGCCCGCGACCATGCGGTTGCGGTCGATCCATGGCTGGTTAGCAAACCAATCGGCGGCGGCGATCGTGTCCGTGTACGGAAGATCGGCGCGGTTCGGATTGATGGAATCTGTAAACGATTGCCCGAAGCCGGAGGAGCCGTGGAAATTGTGCCACGCCACCACGTAGCCCCAGCCGGCGAACACCTGCGCGTTCCACCGCCACGTCCACGTGTCGGTGATGCCGTTGTGCGGCCCGCCATGCAGCAGAAGGTAAAGCGGCCAGCGCTGCGAACGGTCGAAGCCGGGCGGATAGATGACCCACATCTGAATTGGCGCGCCGTTGGCGCCTTGATAGGT
Source organism: Hyphomonadaceae bacterium (assembly GCA_050246475.1). GTDB lineage: Bacteria > Pseudomonadota > Alphaproteobacteria > Caulobacterales > Aquidulcibacteraceae > CADEEL01. The sequence goes on from JBFWVZ010000003.1 coordinate 240,925, forward strand.
GACGCTTTCGACTTGCCCGAAATCCATCACGCCGAGCGCATCGTCGTTAAAGTGCGATAATTGCGTCGCAGCGCCCGAGCGCGGATCGATGCGCACGAGCGTCGGCGGGGACGAGAAGCTCTGCCGCAGCGCGACGAGGGATCGGCCTTCGGCGGAAAGGTTCGTGAAATCGTGCGCGGCGGTCACCGCGCGCGGGCGCCCGGTTAACGGAAGCTGATAGATGCGCCGCGTGCCCGCGTCGTCGATCGCGCCATATAAGGAAGAAGAATCTCCAGCCCAGACGATCCCGTCCGCCGATCGATCCCAATCCGGAAAGAGCTCGCGCGTTGCGCTCGTGCGGGGGTCATAAATCATTGAGCGCTGGCGATCCGCGTAGAAGCCGCGAATGCGCTGAGAAAGAAAGGCGAGGTGGCGTCCGTCCGGGCTATAGGCCTGCTCGTAATCATCCGCGGCGTTGGCCTGCGTGATGTTGCGGCCCGCCGCGCCGGGCGAACGCACTATTATAATGTCGAGATTTTGCTCCGGACCCGGATCGACGTCCGCGGTGAACGCCAATTCACCATTCGACGCTACATCGTAAGGCGTGTTGCCTGGCTCCTGGAAGAAAACGGAATGGCCCGCGTTGCGCGTGACGGGCGTCAGCGGCCCGCCATCCGCGTCGACGACGTAAACATGCCACTCACGATCATCGATGTATGAATCCCAATAGGAAATCGGCGCGCGATCCCAGACGCGGCCTGTCATCCGGCCTTCCGTGCGTTCCCTTAACCGCGCGCCCTGCTGCTCCCACGTTTCAAGCTCGGTCCAGACGCGCGCGAGAAAGGCGATGCGGGATGAATCCCCGTACCAGCGCGGCAGCCGCGCGCCCATCGGGAGGTTGGTGACGCGCTGCGCCTCCCCGCCAGCGACCGGGAGAACGTAAATCTGCCCGGCCGTATCGGCGCCGCGGCGCGCGACAAACGCGATCATGCGGCCATCGGGGCTCCACGCCGCCTCCGATTCCGGCGCCGGATCGTGCGTCAGCCGGCGAACTTCGCCGGTTTGCACATCGGCAAGGTAAAGATCGGCGTCGCGCGTTTCGTTGGCGATCGCGATGCGCGTTGCGCTGAACAATGCCTGGCGTCCATCGGGAGAAAGAGCAGGGGCGCCGACGCGCACCAGGCCCCACATGCTCTCCGCCGTCATCGGCTGTGCGCTGGCGGCGCCCACGAGCCCGAGCCACGCCGCCACGATGATGAACGCCGCTTTCACCCGCATCGATTGCCCCTCTTCATCCCTTCAGGGACGCTAACAAAGATGAAGATGCCCAGCCATCGCGCTGCGACGATCAATATTCGTGAAGCGACAAGGTTAAGCGAATTAAGATGTGTGGAAATATTCGAGCAGCGTCAAAAGAAATGATGTGCGCGCCGCTCATCCTTACAAAGTCTTTTAAGAGATTTGTGGAATGCTCCCTGCACTAGACCGCGAAGAAGCGGCTGATGGGGTTCGTCTCTTTGGCGAGTGGGCCAAACTTGCACACGCGGCGGCGCAAGCTGACGCAGACGGCGGCTTCGCTCGTCTGCGCGCTTGCCGCACTCGCCGTTGCGTGGACTGGCGAGGCGCACGCGCAAGCGGGCGGACCCGATGAGACGCAATTGAGCCGCGTCATGCGCCTGCTCGAAGAGCAGGAGCAGCGTCTGGATGCTCAACAGCAGGTTCTCGAGCAACAACAGCGTCAGTTGTCGGAGCAACGCGCGCTGATTGAACGCCAGAGGGCCGAGTTGGCTGGGTTAACAGGCGTTTCCGACAACGAACTTGGTGAAATGCGAGCCGCCGGCGCGCCTCTCAGGCTGACAACCTGGGAAATGCTGGGCTCGGATCAGCCGGTCATCGTGCCTCGCGGCCGGTCGCTTAACCGTTGGCAAACTCAAGACCGTCCCGGCGATGGCGCGGCGCCCGCGCAGACTCCGGCAACGCGTCCTGAAGGGCCGGTGGGGGAGGCACCGCCCGAAGCGCCGCCAACGCGCGTTCAGGCTCTGCCCGAGGAAGCCTCGGTGCTCACCGCGCCGGGCGATTTCACGCTCGATGTGGGCGTCGAATACTCCCACGCCTCCACAAACCGCCTGGTTTTCCGCGGCGTGGAGATCGTCACGGGCATCCAAGTGGGCCTTATCGAGGCTTCCGAGGCGTCCCGGGACACCGTTGGGGGCACGTTCGCGGCGCGCTACGGCATCACGCGCCGCCTCGAGGCCGAGGTTCGCGTCCCGTACATGCAGCGTTGGGATCGGGTAAAGACGCTCGCGCAGCGCGACGAGCAGGTGACGCGGACGCTCAATCTGCGCGGCGGCGACATCGGCGACGTCGAAGTCGGCCTGCGTTACCAACTGAACAACGGCCGCAACGGCTGGCCGATCTTCGTGGCGGGCGTCCGCTACAAGCTCGCCACCGGCACGGGCCCGTTCGACATCCCGCGCGATGAATTCGGCGTCGCGACCGAACTCGCCACGGGCTCGGGCTTCCAGAGCGTCCAGGCCGGGCTCTCGATGATCTATCCGTCCGATCCCGTCGTGCTCTTCGCCAACGTCGCCTACACATACTCGATGCCGGACGACATCGATCAGGAGATCGCGGACGTGATGGTCGGCCGCGTGGATCCGGGCGACAGCATATCGGCGGGCCTGGGCTTCGGCTTCGCGCTGAACCGCCAATTCTCCTACTCGCTCGGCTACAGCCACACCTACGTGATGGAGACGGAGAGCGAGATCGGGGACACGCTCCAGCGCTCCACCAGCGTGCAGGTGGGCTCGCTCTCTCTGGGCATGAGCTTCCGCTTCAACGAGGACCATGCCCTCAACGCCAGCTTCGACTTCGGCGTCACCGAGGACGCCCCCGACGTCCGGATCGCATTCAGGACGCCATTCAGCTTCTAAGACGCGCCGCCCTAAAGCGGGGCGTTTTGCTTGGCGGCGCCTTCTGCGAAGCGATCGAACCAATCGGCCATTGCGGCCGGGGAGGGCTCGAAGCCCCGCGCGATCCACCACCGTAGAAGCGCAATGAACGCGCCGGCAACCATGATGGAGGCGACTCTTCGTTCGGCAGCCTCTTGATCCGGATGAAACCGCTCAAGGTTCGCCGCTGCCAACTCGGCGAGAAATTCCTCCCGCCGCGCCATCAGTGCGTCGAAAGCGCCGCTCTCCGTCATCGAGAGGACGTAGGCGCGCGCATCCTTAACATGCGTGAAGAGTTCGAGCGCTGGAAGGATCGCGCGCCGGCCGCTGGCGCGCGCGCTCTCGTCCATCGCGCGCATCATCGCCGTGTAGGAGCGGTCGAGGAAGTCGTCCTTGCCTGCGTAATGCGCATAGAAGGTCGATCGCGCAACGCCCGCCCCGCGCGCGAGTTCCTCCACGCTCAGCACGTCGAAGCCCTTCTCCGGCGCTAACCGGATCAGCGCCTTCGCGAGCGCATGGCGTGTTCTTTGAGCGCGTGTATCCATCGCCATCGCCTTTTTCCGGACGCGGCGCGGCCCAGCGTCCAGCAATCATTCCATCGCGCTTGCCGCGTCTGCGGCAACCGGACAAGCCTGCGGCGACCAATTTGCGAGGGTTGCGGATGCGGGCGGAACGTGCGGGCGCGATGGCGCTCTTCGTTGGTGCGGCGATCGCGATCGCTGTGGCGGCACTCCACCCGACGGGCCACGCCGTTCTGCATGGCGGGGAAGGGCCGATTGCGGCAGGTTCGCTGAGCCGATGGGTTCATGGCGCGGCTTTGGCCGCATTGGCTCTCAGCCTCTATGGTTATGCGGAGCTTTCCCGCGCCCTTGGCGACAAGCCGCTCGTGCGCCTCGCCTTTGTCGCCTTCGCGCTGGGCAGCATTGCCACGCTATTCGCCGGAACGGCCAGCGGCTTCATCTCCACCCCGCTGCTCGAACGCGCCGGGGCGGAGCAAGAGGGGGCCCATCGCGCCGCGCTCCTCGCTTCCGCACAGCTCACAGCGCGCTTCAATCAGGGTTTCGCATTGGTTGAGGCGGCATTCGCCGCCGCCGCCATCGCGCTCTGGGCCGCGGCCTGGCCGAACGGCTGGATCATGCGGACGCTCGGCCTCGTCGCCGGACTGGGCCTGCTGGCCGGCCTCTTCAGCGGGCACCTGACGATGGACCTGCACGGCTTCATCGTGCGCGTCACCGCCCTTTCCGCCTTCACAGTCGGGGCCGGGGTGTGGCTCTGGCATCGCCCCGCCGCGGCGTGACCTCCGTCACAGCCGCCCGGCGCTCCCAGCCCTAATCTCCAATCATCGCAACGACGCGATGAGCCCAAGACAAGAGCCAAGGGAGAGCCAAATGACCCGTTTCTTCTCGATGATCGCCGCCGCCGCCGTGTTCGCGATGGTCGCCATGCCTGTGGTGAACCAAGCCGCGCAAATCGTCGCCTAAGACCTCAGAAACCAAATCCGGAGCCCAGAGCCATGACCCGTTTCCTCTCGCTGTTCGCCGCCGCCGCCGTCTTCTGCGCGATCTCCGCGCCCGTCCTCCACCAAGCCGCAGCCATCGTTGCGTAACCGAATTTGATCAGGAGCCGCCGCCATGACTCGTACGCTCTCCCTCATCACGATTTGCGCGCTCTTCGCGCTGACGGCGGCGCCCGCTCTCGCTCAAGCCGGGCTGATCGTGGCCTAGCTCCCACGATCGCACGGTCCTTTGAAGGGCGCGGGACGGCTCATTCCGCGCCCTTCTTCATGTTTGATTGCTGCTGCTGTTAGGGCGCGCCGGCGATGTCGCCGTTGATCTGGAAGCCCAGGTGATCGAGCAGCATGTTGGCCTGCTCGATCTCGAAGCCGGGGAGGGTGATCGTCAGCGCGATCTGCTGTTCGATGTCGCGCCCGTTGGCGTCGTTCACGACGAAATTCTGGAAGGACCCCTCCACAGTGCGGTGGACGAGCGCGGTGACGCCGGCTTCGTCCGCCAACACCACGCCGGTCGCGGCGGGATCCGTGACGCCGGGGATGTTGAGCTGTTCTCGGGTTTCCTCCGCGATCTCCGCAAGCGGTTGGCCAAGATCGCCCGTTTGCGTCTGCATCACCGTGCCGGCCTGCGTGAACGTAAGCTCCGTTGCTAGCGCGAGTTGCCCGTCCACGAACGTGTTGATGGTCGCCGCGAAGTTAATGTTGAGGCCCGCAGGCGTGGTGAAGCCGCCGCGCATGCCCGAGAGTTCCTCTTCGGCCACGATTTCCGCATCGCCGAAATCGACCGCGTGCGCGCACGGCGCCCACATGAGCGCTGACGCGGACAAAACGGAGGCGAGCGTGCGCCTCACGAGCCGCTCTCCACGTTCAGAATGAAATCCGGCGAGATCTGATAAAGCGGCGGCAACTCCCGCAGCGTCTCGGCGGGCGAAGCGGGCCCCGGTACAAGCCCCATCGGCGGGCGCGTCCACGGCGTCCACTCGTCCACGTCGTTAAAGGTCGCTTCCTCGAAACCCTCCGCAGGTCGGCGCACCGCGAGCAACACGCCGTTCCAGTAGGATTCAAATTCAGCCCGCGGGATGCGCTGCAGCCCGAACGTCGGATCGCCGACGAGCACCTGATCGCCTTCGACACCCTTAACGACCACGAAATGCCGGTAGCCGTCGCGCGTGATGAGCGCGATGCCAGGCGCGCCGATCTCGCCGATGCGATCGAGCGTCAGCCGGAAGCCCTCGGCCTGAAAGCCGCGCCGCGCGAGATAATTGCGCATGTCGAGCATGGAGAAGCCGACTTCGCGGATCCGCGCCTGATCGCCCACCGCATACATCGAGCGGAACACATCCGCCTCGCTCACCTCGACGCCGTAATGATAACGCAGAAGCGTGGCGACCGCGGCCGAGCCGCATGAGTAATCGTATTGCTGGCGCACCACTGTGCGGAACGGAATGTCCCGCCAGGGCGTCAGCGAAACCTGGTAAATCCCGCCGGCGGCATTGCCGTAGATGTCGGTTTGCGCATGCGCGGAAGAAGGCGCGGCCATCGCCGCCAGCGCCAGAAAAAGCGCGCCGCCGCCTGACTCTCGCAGGCGGCGGCGATTGAGAAACGTTCCAAGCGAAACCATCGCCAAAGCCCCAAGCACCTAGGGCGCCAGGACGATGTTGACGCTCATGGAAGACTGCAAATTATTGTTGTGACCTGTGTTGATGATGAAATTGCCGATGCCGTCGAAGCCGGAATAGGCGTCCTGGCCGATGCTGACATCGCCCGAGCCGACCGTCTGGCCGTTGACGGAGTTTCCGTTGTTCACCGCCGTCAGCGTTTGCGCCGTCAACACGTTGATGTGGACGCCGTCGCCGCCGGCAAGCTCGTCGAGCTCTTCGAGGTTGAGGACTTCGTCCCCGCCCGCTTCGAGCTCGGCCGCGGCGCTTGCGCGCTGCGGGAGGTCTTGCGCCGCGGCGGGCGTGGCGAAGGCCATGCACGCCGGGACGATAAGTCCTCTGAAGAAGCGTTGAAGAGACATCTTGGTTTCCTGAGAGCCAGGCTCTCGCTTGAAGACTGAAGCAGGTGAGGCGGGCTGGAGAAGACCCCAGCCCGCCCGGTCTGCTTATTGGCCGCCGAAGGTCACGTTGGCGTTGGCGCCCACGGCCGTGGCCGCTTGGTTCGCCGAGCCGATGCCCGTGTTCATGCTCGCCGTTTGGATGCCGGCGAAGCCTTGGAACGAGCCGTTCGTGATCTCAACGTCGCCCGTTTCGACCGCGCCGCCATGGTGGCGGCCCGCGCCGTCGACTTCGACGTTCGTCACTTCCGCGCTGAGCTCCATCGCAGTCAGAACAGTAGTCGTGGTCGAGCTGTCCTGATTGTAGGAGTCTTCCACCGCATTGCCGCTGTCGGCGATGTTGATGGAATTGTCGGAATTGTCGACGTTGCCCGAGTCCTCGATGTCCACCGAATTGTCGGTGTTGAACGAGTCCTCGTTGCCGTTCGTCTCGTTGCCCGAGTCCGCCACCGCAACGTTCGTCGTGTTGAACGAGTCTTCGTTGTCGTTGGCTTCGCTCGAGTTGTCCGTGTTGAACGAGTCTTCGTTGCGAATCGAATTGTCCACGTTGAACGAGTCTTCGGTCTCGATCGAATTGTCGGTCGAGTTGTCCGAATTGTCGTTGAACGAGTCTTCGTTGCGGACCGAGTTGTCGGCGGCGACGACGGCCACGTTCGTGGTGTTGAACGAGTCTTCGTTGCCGTTCTGCTCGTGCTCGTTGCCGGAATCGGCGACGTTCACGTTCAGGTTCTCGGAATTATCGTTGAACGAGTCTTCCGTGTCGATCGAGTTATCGACCGAGCGATTGTCGTTGAACGAGTCTTCGTTCGAGTGGTCGTCCGCGGCAATGTCCACGTTCGTCGTGTTGAACGATTCCTCGTTGCCGTTGTGCTCGTTGCCCGAGTCGGCGACGGCCACGTTCGTCGAGTTAAACGACTCCTCGTTGCCGTTGTGCTCGTTGCCGGAGTCGGCCACGTTCACATTGGTGTTCTCGGAATTGTCGTTGAACGAATCTTCGATCGAGTTGTCGACCGAGCGGTTGTCGTTGAACGAGTCTTCCGTGTTGAACGAATCTTCGTTCTCGACGGAATTGTCAGCCGCGGCGACGGTCACGTTCGTAGTGTTGAACGATTCCTCGTTGCCGTTGTGCTCGTTGCCCGAGTCGGCCACGGCCACGTTCGTGTTCTCGGAATTGTCGTTGAACGAGTCTTCAACTTCGACCGAGTTGTCCGTGTTGTAGCTGTCGTCGAAATCGCGATTGTCCGAGCCGTCCGCCGACGCGTCGACCGTCAGGGTCGCCGTGTTGTAGGAATCGTCGATGTCGCGATTGTCGGAACCGTCAGCCGAAGCGTCGATCGTGTTGAACGATTCTTCGTTGCCGTTGTGCTCGCTCGAGTTGTCCGTGTTGTAGGATTCCTCGATGTCGGTGTTGTACGATTCTTCGTTGCCCGCATCCGCCACTTGGACGTTGAGGTGCTCCGAGTTGTCGTTGCCCGAGTCTTCGACTTCGACGGAATTGTCGACCGAGTTGTCGGAATTGTCGTTGAACGAGTCGTCGTAGTCGGCGCTGCGGTTGTCAGAGCCGTCCGCCGAAGCGTCCACCGTCACGGTGTTGTAGCTGTCGTCGATGTCGCGGTTGTCAGAGCCGTCCGCCGACGCGTCGACGGTGTTGTAGCTCTCATCGATGTCGCGATTGTCCGAGCCGTCGGCCGAAGCGTCGATCGTATTGAACGAATCTTCGTTGTCGATCTCGGTGTCGTTCTCGATGTCGGTGTCGATGTCGGTGTTGTAGGATTCGTCGTTGCCGGAATCGGCGACTTCGACATTCAGGTGCTCTGAATTGTCGTTGTTCGAATCCTCGACCGAGTTGTCGACTTCCGAATTGTCGTTGAACGAGTCGTCATAGTCGGCGCTGCGGTTGTCAGAACCGTCCGCAGACGCGTCCACCGTCACGGTGTTGAACGAGTCTTCGTTGTCGATCTCGGTGTCGTTCTCGATATCGGTGTTGTAGCTCTCCTCGTTGCCCGCGTGAGCGACCGCCACGTTGGTGTTCTCGGAATTGTCGTTCTGAGAATCTTCGAGCGAGTTGTCCGTCGAGTTGTCCGAGTTGTCGTTGTAGGAATCTTCCGTCTCCTGCGAATTATCCGTCGCCGTGAGGTTCAGGTTCGCGGTGTTGAAGGAATCTTCGTTGTCGATCTCGGTGTCGATTTCGGTGTCGTTCTCGGTGTTGAAGCTCTCTTCGTTGCCCGAGCCGGCAACCGCAACGTTCACGTTCTCCGAATTGTCGTTCTGAGAGTCTTCGAGCGAGTTGTCGGTCGAGTTGTCCGAGTTGTCGTTCTGGGAATCTTCGAGCGAGTTGTCGACTTCCGAGTTGTCGTTGTAGGAATCTTCCGTCTCCTGCGAATTGTCCGTCGCCGTAAGGTTCAGGTTCGCAGTGTTGAAGGAATCGTCGTTGTCGATCTCGGTGTCGATTTCGGTGTCGTTCTCGGTATTGAAGCTTTCTTCATTGCCCGAGCCCGCCACGGCGACCGTGGTGGTCTCCGAATTGTCGTTCTGGGAATCTTCCAGCGACTGATCCGTGGAGTTGTCGGAATTGTCGTTGAAAGATTCTTCCGTGTCGATGTCGGTTTCGTGCTCGAAATCCTGATCGACATTGGTGACCGTATTGGTCGTCGTTGCGTCGCCTTCGCCCGCGATCGAGCCGGTCAGACCGGACTCGGCTTCGGACTCGTTCGCCCACGCCGCCGGCGTGAACGCCAGTCCGAGCGCGATAGCGCAGACAGACGTCATTAGTTTCAACTGCATCAATTTCCCTCCTCATGCACAGCTGCCGGCCCCCCAAGGAAGGCGTAGTTCGGGCGATAGCAGCCAACGGAGAGGGCATATGAATGAAATGGCGATGCAGCGCCGCTCCAAACAATTCTTTCGAGAAGTCAACCTTTCGAGTAATGCTAATATTCGCAGTGAGCGCGAAAGATTAAGCGCGGTGTTTCGTTTTGATACGCATCCCATTCGAGCAACGCGCCTTCGCGATCATCTCGACGCGGAGTCGTGAGGCGCGCGATGCTCAAGTTTCTTCAGCGCGTGGCGCGCATCCAATTCATGCGCTTTCTTGTCGTCGGCGCGATCGCGACGGGCGTGCACTTCGCAACACTCATCGCGCTTGTCGAACTCGCACGCGTAAGCGGCATTGCGGCGACATCCGCGGGCTTCATCGCCGGCGCCGGGGTGAGCTACACGCTTAATCGCGCGTTCACCTTCGCCGCCGCCGGCACACCATACGCCCGCGGCCTTGCGCTCTTTCTCGCTGTCGCCGCGATCGGCTTTGTAGTGAACGGCGCGATCTTTACCGCGCTCACAACCCGTGCGGCGCCTTATCTTTTGGCGCAGGCCGCGGCGACCGCACTGGTCGTGCTTTGGAGCTACGCTGCGTCCCGCTTCATCGTCTTCCGCCGCTAGCTCCAGCGGATGTAGTGCCCTGGAAGGAGCACGGCCCCCGCATACGCGGCCGTCGCCACCAGGCCCAGAGCCCACGAAACCGGATCCCGGAGCGTAAAAACGAGCGGATCGTCATCGACTTCGCCGCGATCGGTCAGCAGCCAGAGCCGGCAGAGCCAGAACACCAGGCAGGCCGGCACGGCCCAGAGCAGGAACGGCTCGCTGTAGGTCGCGCGCACGGTCGTATCCTGCAGATAAAGCGCCAACACGAGGCACGCGACGAATGCCGCGCTCAGCCCCATCATCTTAAGGATTGGAACGTCCGTGGGGAGGTAGCTGCGCGCACCGCGCACCCCGTGCGCTGAGGCGACGCCCAGTTCGCCCACGCGCTTGACCAGCGCGAGACTGAAAAACGCAAAGCAGCAAAACGCCAGAAACCAGGTCGAGGCCGCATAGCCCGTCGCCACCGCCCCGAGCACGACGCGGATCATGTAGAGCCCACCCAGCACGAACACGTCGAGAAGGTGAATGCGCTTCAGCCAGAACGTGTAGAGCGTCGAGATGACGAGATAGCCGACGACAAAGAGGGCCGCGCCCGTGAGCAAGCCGAGCGCCACCCCAAGCGCGGCCAGCACCGCCGCGGCGCCAAGCCCGATGGCTGGATGGAGCGCGCCGCTCGCGAAGGGGCGGCGGCGCTTGCGCGGATGGCGCCGGTCCGCGTCGATGTCGGCCGCATCGTTCACGAGGTAAACACTCGAAGCCGAAAGTGAGAGCGCGGCGAACGCCAGCACCGCGTCGCGCCACGCGCCGATATCACCCCAGGCATGTGCAACGACCATCGGCAGGAAGACGAGAACGTTCTTCACCCACTGGCGCGGACGCATCGCGGTGAGCAACGCGCGCGGCGAACTGCGCGGGCGCGCAAATTTCGCCTCGAGCCCGTGTTCGCGCGCCACCCGACGCGTCAACGCCGCCGGCGCGTTGACGATCACGGCCCCGTGCGCGGCGCGCCACACGCGCTCGTCCGCGTCCTCGTTGCCGGCGTAAACAAAACCGGCGGGGAAGGCCTCTTGCAGCGCCTGCGCCTTGCGCTCGCCCTTCAAGTGCGTCTGCGCATCTGATGCGAAGACCGCATTGAAGATGCCGATATGCTCCGCGACCGCTAGCGCGGCGCGCCGGTTCGTCGCCGTCGCCAACACGAGCACACGGCCCTGTGCGCGCTCGGCGCGCAGCCACGCAAGGAATCGTTCGTCGTAGGGGAGATCCGCTGGATCGAAAGGCGCCGCCTCCGCGAGCCGTGCCTTGGCATAAGCCCGCCCCCGCATTAACCATGCGAGGAGCGTGAACAGCCGCCACGGCTTTGCGCTCACGAAGCGCAGCATCGCTTCAACGAAGAGGTCGCCGCGAATAAGCGTCCCGTCGAGATCGACGGCGAGCGGCAGCTTGGCGTCGCGCGCGGACGCTTCGGTGGTGGCCAGCGTGCTCATTGGTTCGACCCGTCCGATGACCTATCGGCAAAGGTCCAGCCATTCAACGCGCGACGCCAGCGGCGGGAAGAGCCCAGCGGGGCCAGGGATAGCCATGGCCGCTACGCAGCGTCTAGAAGAACCGCCAAGGATGGGGAGGGACGATGTTTTCGCACATCATGATCGGCACAAATGATCTCAATCGCGCCAAGGCGTTCTACGATGCGTTGTTGGGCGCGCTGGGCGTTCCGGCAGGCCACATCGATGACGACCGCCGCGTCTTTTATCGTACCAAGACGGGCGTCTTCTGCGTCACCCAGCCAATCGACGGCCATGCCGCGACCTTCGCCAATGGCGGCACGATCGGCTTTGCATGCGCATCCCAAGACCAGGTGCACGCCTGGCACGAGGCCGGCCTCGCCGCAGGGGGCGTCGCTTGCGAGGATCCGCCAGGCCCGCGCAAGAACGGCCTCTATCTCGCCTATCTGCGCGATCCGGACGGCAACAAGATTTGCGCGCTCCACCGCGCCGCCTGAGCACAACAGAAGGAACGCGCCATGAGCGATTTGCCCGCCGATAATCTGACCATGCTCACGCTCCTCAAAGAGAACGCCGAGCTTGAAATCACGCTTGAACGCCGCCCCATGCCCGAGCCGCGCGATCACGAAGTGCTGGTCAAGGTTCTGGCGACGCCGATCAACCCGTCCGACCTTGGCCTTCTCGTCGGCGGCGCCGACGTCTCCACCGCGCGCGCAACCGAGCGCAACGGCCTGCCCGCGATCGTCGCCCTCGTCCCGCCGCCCGGCATGCGCGCGATGGCGCCGCGCATCGGCGAAGCGATGCCGATCGGCAATGAAGGCTGCGGCGTCGTTGTGAAAGCGGGCGCCTCACCCGACGCTCAAGCGCTCATGGGCAAGACCGTCGCGCTCTTGGGCGGCGCAATGTACGCGCAATATCGCTGCTTGCCGGCCGCGATGTGCATGGAGCTGCCGGAAGGAACCGATCCCGCCGACGGCGCCTCCTGCTTCGTCAATCCACTGACCTCGCTTGCCTTCACCGAAGTCATGCGCCGCGACGGGCACAAAGCGCTCGTGCACACGGCCGCTGCCTCCAATCTCGGCCAGATGCTGGTGAAGATTTGCGCGCAGGACGGCATCCCCCTCGTCAACATTGTGCGCAGCGCGGAGCAAGTCGCGCTGCTCAAGGGCATCGGCGCGCAGCACGTGCTCAATTCATCCGATGAGAATTTTCAGGATCAGCTCGTCGCGGCGCTCACCGAAACCGGCGCCACGCTCGGTTTCGACGCCATCGGCGGGGGCAAACTAGCAGGCCAAATCCTCTCCGCGATGGAAGCCGCGGCCGTGAAACGCATGACGGCCTACAGCCGCTATGGCTCCGATGAATTCAAGCAAGTCTATATCTATGGCGGGTTGGATCTCGCGCCGACCGTGCTCAACCGCAGCTTCGGCCTATCCTGGTCGCTCTCAGGCTTTCTCCTCACACCTTTCATGGCGAAGGCAGGGCCCGAAATTGTCGCGCGCATGCGCAAGCGCGTCGTCGATGAGCTCACGACGACGTTCAAGAGCCACTACAGCCACCAGATCTCGCTCACCGAGGCGCTCGATCCCTCGGTGCTTGCCGCCTACAACGCCAAGCGAACGGGCGAGAAATATCTGATCAGGCCCTGACGCCCTGGCGGACGGAGTGAGATTCGAACTCACGGTGGACTTGCGCCCACGGCGGTTTTCAAGACCGCTGCCTTAAACCACTCGGCCATCCGTCCGTCGCGCGTCGCTACCAAGGGTGCGGGTAGGGCGCAACGCGGCTTGTGCGCCGCCCCCGCGCGCCCGGCGCAATAACCTTGTATTGAGGCGGAGGCGCTAGGACCGGCCTGACGCGGGCGGAGAAGCGCTCGCAACGGAGTGTGCCGATGGCTCAGCGCCTGCTCATTCTCGCACTTGCGTGCTTCGCCCTTGCCGCAAATGCGGCAGCCCAGGAGCGCGCGTCATACGGATACGGAACCCAGCAGCCGCGCGATGCGCCGGGCGCGCTCGACATGCGTCGCAATTCGCGGCCCGACGCTGGCGCGTTGGCGCAGGCGCCCGAACTAGACGGCGCCGATGAAGAGGATGAGCCGGCGCTTGTGCAGGAGGTGCAAGCGCGCGCGCCCGCGAATGCGCAGCTCGAACCCGCGCCCGAACAGGAGGGAAGTGCAGGCTGGTATGGCGGCGAAAGCGCCGGCGGGCCCACGGCGAGCGGAGAGACGTTCGACCCCAACGCCCTCACCGCCGCGCACGCAAGCTTTCCGCTGCCCAGCCTCGCGCAGATCACCAATCTCGAAAACAATCGCCAGATCGTCGTGCGTGTGAATGATCGCACCGCGCCCGGCAATCTGATCGATGTGTCACGACGCGCCGCTGAGGAACTCGGCTTCCACGACGCCGGTGAAGCGCGGGTCCGCGTGCGCTGGCTTGGGCCCGCGCCCCGGCAATTGGCCGCCGTGGAGCAGGAGGGGCCGCTCGCGCTGACGCCGCCGCCCGCTGCGGAGGAGGAAGAAGAATTGGCGGGCGCGCCGATGGCGCCGCTGGTCCGGCAGCCGCCTCCCGCGCCGCCGCCGCAGCCAACGCCTGAGCCTCAGCGCGCCGCTGCCGCCGCCGGCTTCATGGTTCAGGTCGGCGCCTTCGCCGATCTCACCAACGCGCACCGCGTGCAGGCCGATCTTTCCTCGATCGCGGCTGTCACCATCGAGCCCACCATGGCGGGCGACACCGAGCTTTTCCGCGTGCGGTTGGGGCCCTGGGCGAGCCGCTCCGAGGCCGAAATCGCGCGCCAGCAGGCAGCCGCGCGGGGCTATCCGGCAGCCATCGTCGCGCCGCGTTGACCTAGAAGGATGCGGGCGGTTCTATCCGCCCGCGCCTGCGGCCGCTGGCCGCTGATTCTTGGAGCATTTCATGCAAGCGCTGATGCGCTTCCTTTCCATGATCGTCGTTTCGGCGCTGGCCGCGAGCAGCTCGTTTGCGCAGGCGCCCCCGGCCGGAGGCTTCACATCCGCCGCGCGCCACGCCGCGATCATGGACGGCGAGACGGGCCTCATGCTCTTTTGCCAGAATTGCGAAGAGCCGATGCCGCCAGCCTCGATGTCGAAGCTGATGACGCTGCTCATCGTGTTCGAAGCGATTCAATCGGGCCGCATCAACGAGAACACCCGCTTTCGCGTGTCCGAGCGCGCATGGCGCCAGGGCGCGATGAGCGACGGCTCGCACATGTTCCTGGCGCTCAATTCCGAAGTGAGCGTGGGCGAACTCATCCGCGGCGTCATGATCGTCTCGGCGAATGACGCATGCATCGTGCTCGCTGAAGGGATCGCGGGAAGCGAAGAGGCGTTCGTCGCGCAGATGAACCGCCGCGCGCAGCAGCTTGGGCTGCGCAGCGCCCGCTTCCGCAACACGACGGGTCTGCCCGATCCCGATCACGTCATCAGCGCGGCCGATCTCGCGCGCCTCGCGCGCCACATCATCCGCACCTTCCCGCAGCATTATCGCCACTATTCCGAGCGCACCTTCACTTACAACAACCGCACCCAGCAGAACCGCAATCCGCTGCTCGGCCTGTTCAACGGCGCGGACGGCGTAAAGACGGGCCACACCGCCGCCGCGGGCTATTCGCTCGTCGGCTCCGCAATGCTCAACGGCCAGCGCCGCATCATCGTGTTCGACGGCATGGAGACGATGGCCGCGCGCCGCGACGAGGCCGACCGCATGATGCGCGCGGCGTTCTTCGATTTCCGCGTGGAGCGCCTCTTCGCCGCAGGCGCCGAAGTGGGCGAAGCCAATGTCTGGCTGGGCGGGCGTCGCACAGTGCCGCTTGTCACCCCGCGCCCGATCATCATCCCGATGACAACGGCGGCGCGCCAAGGCCTCACCGTCTCCATCGTCTATCAAGGGCCCATCCCCGCGCCGATCGAAGAGGGCGATGACATCGCCCGCCTCGTCGTCGAAGGGCCGAACTTCCCGCGGCGCGCCTATCCGCTTTACGCGGGGCGTGACGTCGGCCGCGCGAATTGGTTTGCGCAGGCGTTGGCGGGCTTCACATCGCTCTTTCCATCGAATGACTGAGCGCGGGCGCTTCATCACACTCGAAGGCGGCGAGGGCGCAGGCAAATCGACTTTGGCGCGCCGCCTAGGCGAAGCGCTTGAGCGCGCGGGGATCGCTGTCACGCTCACGCGCGAGCCCGGCGGCTCGCTCGGCGCCGATGAAATCCGCAAACTCATTGTTCGCGGCGATGCACAGCGCTGGGATCCTCTCACCGATACGCTGCTTATCCTCGCCGCGCGCAGCGATCATGTCACGCAGACGATCGAGCCGGCGCTGTCAGCGGGGCGCTGGGTGATCTGCGATCGCTACACGGATTCAACGCGCGCTTATCAGGTCGCGGGCGCCGGGTTGGATGCGGCCGTTCTCACTCGGCTCGAAAACGCCACCGCCTTCCCCAAACCGGATCTGACGCTCGTGCTCGACGTCGATCCTGCGGAGGGCGTGGCGCGTTCGCGCGGCGCGGGCCTTGGAGAGGATCGCTTCGAGCGCATGGGCCGCGATTTCCACGCGCGCGTGCGTCAATCGTTTCTCGACGCCGCGAAGCGCGAACCCGAGCGCTGTGTGGTGATAGGCTCAGCGCAAACGAAGGAGCAGGTGCTCGCCGCCGCACTCGCCGCGCTCAGAGATCGCTTGGGAGCGCGCATATGAGCGCGCATCCGAAGGACGTTTTCACGCTCGCGGGGCACACACGCGCGGAGGCCGAGATGGCCGACGCGCTGGAGAGCCGGCGGCTGCATCACGCGTGGCTTATCACCGGCCCGGAAGGAGTCGGCAAAGCGACGCTCGCGTACCGCATGGCGCGCGCCGCGCTCGGCGCCAAACGCATTGGCCCGCGCCCACTCGACGTCTCGCCCAGCGATCGCGTGGCGCAACGCATCGCCGCGAGTTCCCATCCGGATTTCTTCGTGTTGGAGCGCGCGTTGAACGAGCGCGGCAAGCTCAAGCGCGATATCTCCGCGGAGCAGACGCGCGAACTGCCGGGCTTCTTCACGCTCGCCGCCTCCGAGGGCGGCAAGCGCGTCGCGATTGTCGATGCGGTGGACGATCTCAATCGCTTCGGCGCCAACGCGCTTTTGAAGATTCTCGAAGAGCCGCCACCCAACACACTGCTCATCCTCATCTGCCACGCGCCAGGCGCGGCGCTGGCGACGATCCGGTCGCGCTGCCGCAGGCTCGATCTGCGCCCGCTCAGCGATGAGGAGATGAAAGGCGTTGTCGACGCTGATGAAGATACCTTGCGCCTCGCCGCCGGCCGTCCCGGACGCGCATTGGCGCTGCAGGCGCAGGAAGGCCTGGCGAACGATATCGCGTCCGCTCTGAAGCAGCTTGAGCGCAAAGGCGCGGAAGCGCTCCTGCAAATAGCCTCAGCGCGCTCACCCGATCCCGGTCAGCGCCTCGCCCTCGTCCTCGATGCGCTGGAGGATTGGATCCGCCGCACGGTCGTTTCAGCCGGCGGAAAAGGCCCGCGCGCTGCCGCCTTGGCGGAGGCCTACGCGGCGCTCGAGGCGCTGCGCGCCGAGCGCGACGAACTCGATCTCGATCCCACGCACGCGCTCGCGCGCGCGGCGCTCATCCTTGACCGCGCGCAAGCGGCGCGCACATGAAGCCGCGATGCTGATCGACAGCCACGTGAACCTCCACCACGAATCCTTCGCGGGCGACGCGGAGGATGTGATCGCGCGCGCTCGCGCCGCTGGTGTTTCGCCGATGATCACCATCTGCGACCGCATCGAGAATTTCCCGGCTGTCATCGCTATCGCATGCAAGCACCGGGACATCTACGCCAGCATCGGCGCGCATCCGCACTACGCGAAGGATCATCTCGATCTCACGGCGGCGCATTTAATTGCCCAGGCGCGCGCCAATCCGAAAGTCGTCGGCGTCGGCGAAACCGGGCTCGATCAACACTACAAGACAAGCCCGCTGGAAGATCAAATCCAAGTCTTTCGCGCACATGCGGAAGCGGCGCGCACGCTTGGCCTGCCGCTCATCATCCACACGCGCGAGGCGGACGATCTGATGGGCGATCTCCTGGAGGCGGAGGCCGCGAAGGGGCAGCTCGCCATACTCATGCATTGCTATACGAGCGGGCTCGATCTGGCGCGGCGCGCTTTGAAACTCGGCGCGTACTTTTCCTTCTCCGGCATCCTGACCTTCAAGAACGCGAACGACGTGCGCGCGGTCGCGGCGGAAGTTCCGCTCGATCGCGTGATGCTCGAAACGGATTGTCCCTATTTGGCGCCGATTCCGCATCGCGGGCGGCGCTGCGAACCGGCGATGGTGGCGGACGTCTATCGCTTCTATTGCGCGGAGAGGGGGCTTTCGCTGGAGGAGGGGGCCGAGATCATTGCCGCCAACTTCCATCGCCTCTTCCACACGATCCGCGCCCAGGCGCACGCCTAATGGCGACATTGCGCGTCACCATTCTCGGCTGCGGTTCATCGGGCGGCGTGCCGCGCGCGGACGGCGCGTGGGGCGCGTGCGATCCCAATGAACCGAAGAACCGCCGTACACGCTGCGGGCTCTTGCTGCAGCGTTGGGCAGGCGGACCGGGCGACGCGAACGAAGCGACGAGCGTGCTGATTGACACCGCGCCAGAATTACGCGAGCAGCTTGCGCGCGCCGGCGCCAAACGCCTCGACGGCCTCGTCTACACGCATGATCACGCCGACCAGACGCACGGCATCGATGACGTGCGCGCGTTCGTTCTGAACCAACGCCGGGCGCTGCCAGTCTATATGGACGCCAAGACGCGTGACTCGCTCACCACCCGCTTCCGTTATTCGTTCTTCGGCGCGGCGGCGTATCCGGCGATCCTCTCCGTTGCCGACGAACTCAAGGTTGGCGTCGAAACGGCGATTGACGGCCCCGGCGGGGCGATCACGCTCACGCCGCTCATGCAGGATCACGGCACGACGCACTCGCTCGGCTTTCGCTTCCACGACGCGGCGTACTCGAACGATGTGGTTGCGTTGCCGGATGCGACGCTTGATGCGCTCAAGGGATTGGATCTCTGGATCGTCGATGCGCTCCGCTACAGGCCGCACCCGACGCACGCGCATCTCGAACAGGCGCTCGCATGGATCGGCCGCAACCGGCCCAAACGCGCCGTACTCACGAACCTGCACATCGATTTCGATTACGACACGCTCAAAGCCGAGCTGCCGGTTAGCGTCGAGCCCGCGTTTGACGGCTGGCGCGCTGATCTTACGGTCTGAATCGGCGCACTGTGCGCCGCTCGGGTCTTCCCCAGGCCATGCATTATTTCCCATAATCTATCTTATGCGAGTTTTTGATGGACGCCCGGAGAGCTGAAAAATCCTCGCAAAATAAGGTGCTTGAGCCGTCCGCGCGCCAGGCGGCGGCCCTCGCCTCGCTGCTGGACCTCATGCAGCGCTTGCGCGATCCGAACGGCGGCTGCCCATGGGATGTCGAGCAAACATTTGAGACGATCGCCCCCTACACGATCGAGGAAGCCTACGAGGTCGCGGATGCGATCCAGCGCAAGGCGATGGGCGATCTCAAGGCCGAGCTGGGCGATCTCCTCTTCCAGGTCGTTTTCCACGCGCGCATGGCAGAGGAGCACAAGCTCTTCGACTTTGCGGACGTCGCCGAAGCGCTCGTCGCCAAAATGCGGGAGCGGCATCCGCACGTGTTCGGCGACGCGGAGATGCGCTCATCGTCGGAACAAACGCATGCGTGGGAAGCACAGAAAGCCGCCGAGCGCGCGGCCAAGGGCGCTGGCGTGCTGGACGATGTGCCGATGGCGCTGCCCGCGCTGATGCGCGCCGAGAAGCTCACTAGGCGCGCCGCGCGCATCGGCTTCGATTGGCCCGACCCGGAAGCAGTGCTCGACAAGCTCAACGAAGAAATGGGCGAGCTGCGCGAGGCGCGCGCGAGCGGCGACGTGGCCCATATCGCGGAAGAGTTCGGCGACGTTCTTTTCGTGATGGCCAATCTCGGCCGCAAACTGGGCGTCGATCCGGAGGAAGCGCTGCGGCAAGCCAATTCCAAGTTCGTCCGTCGCTTCGAGCATATGGAGGCAGCGCTCAAACGCGACGGCAAGGAAGGCAAGCAGCAGCTCGACGAACTGGAGACGCTTTGGCTGGCGGCAAAGGCGGCCGAGAAGGGCTAAGGCCCCTCCTCCAATTCGTACGCCCATTCGACGCCCCTGCGCGTCACGGCCAATGGCCCCGCCCCGCAGGCCTCGCCGAGCAGCTCTTCCTCGACACCGAGCGCGCGCCACATGACGCGGTCCCGCCGCGCGGCCTGCGCCGTCAACTCCATGAGCCGGCGCGCGCGTTCGATCGTGTCTGCGCTCATGGCCGAGTCGAGTCCGATCGCCGGGCCCGTCCGTTCGCTTTCCGGCAGAGCCGCTTGCGTAAAGAGATGCGCCTCGGCGCGCGTGCGATCAAACGCGGCGCCGCACCAGATGAAATGCCGGATCGCCGCCGCAAGCTGCACGGTTGCGCCGCTGAACGCATAGTCCGACCCATAAAGGCCAAGCGTCAGCGTACCGTACTCTTCCTCCTCTTCTTCCGAGAGACTGGAATCCTCCTCCAAGGCAGGGCGCTCGAAACTCTCGATGTCCCACGGGCTCGGCGGATGCGCCGCGAGCCACGCCAGCGCGTCCTCCAGATAACCGCCATCGCACGGGCTCGTCGGATACATCCATGGCGGCGGCTCAAACGTCGCGCGCGCCTGCAACGCAAAGAGCCGCGCGAACCGCGCGCGCGTGCGTTCATCCTCGTTACGCAAGATGTGCGCGCGGATCGGCCCGCGATCGATCGCGCCGATGCCGCACAGACGCCATGCCTCCGCGATCTCGTTGAGTTGCTGCTGATCCTGGAACGACTCGTACGCCTCAGCGTCGAGTTCGTTGACGAGCGCCTGCATTTCCGCACGCTCGGCTTCGCTCAACGGCCCGGTGCTTTCTGTCTGCTGCGCAGGCGGCGTCGCGCACGCCATGAGCAGACTTGCCGCAGCGATCAGCGCCGTTCGCATGGCCCTCCCCTCTTCTTCCGCGATCCTAATCGGGAAGAGGGGGCGTGCAACCGCCGCACGGGAGCGCGTATAAGCGCCTCAAGTACAAAGGAGGGCGCGATGGTGCGGGCCAATCAGAACCGGCAATGGCGTTTGAAGCGCCGCCCGGTGGGTGAGATCAAGGACGGCGATCTGGAGCTTGTCGAAGCGCCGATCCCTGACGTGCCGGATGGCTGCGTGCTCGTGCGCAACATCTATCTCTCGCTCGACCCGACCAATCGGATATGGATGAGCGACATGGATCAATACATGCCGCCCGTCGAAATCGGCGACGTGATGCGCGGCGGCACCGTCGGTGTCATCGAGCAATCGGCGATCCCGGAATTGCCGGTCGGCACGCTCGTCGCGGCGGGGCTGTCCGGTTGGCAGGATTATTCGGTCTCGCCCGCGATGATGACGCGCCCATTGCCCAAAATCCCCGGCCTGCCGGCGACGGCCTTCATGTCCGTGTGCGGATTGACAGGGTGGACCGCCTATTTCGGCTTGCTCGACATCGGCGATCCGAAGCCCGGCGAGACGGTCGTCGTCTCAGCCGCGGCCGGCGCGGTCGGCTCCATCGTTGGGCAGATCGCGAAGATCAAAGGCGCGCGCGCGATCGGCATTGCGGGCGGGCCGGACAAGTGCCGCTGGCTCACCGAGGAACTCGGGTTCGACGGCGCCATCGACTACAAAAACGAAGATGTCGGCAAAGCGCTCGATCGGCTCTGTCCGAACGGCATCGACGTGAACTTCGAAAACGTCGGCGGCGAGATCATGGAAGCCGTGATGTGGCGCATGAACAATTTTAGCCGCATGCCGCTTTGCGGGATGATCAGCACGTACAACGCCGACCCCACGAAAGGCATGGGGCCGCGCAATTTCCAACAGATCCTCATGCACCGCATCAAGGTGCAGGGCTTCATCGTGATCGATTATCTGCCGCGTTTCGAGGAAGCGGCAGGCCAGCTCGCGCAATGGGTGCTCGACGGCAAGATCAAGTATCGCGTGCACGTGGAGCAAGGGCTGGAGAACGCGGTCAAATCGCTGGGCCTCCTCTTCACCGGCGGCAATGACGGAAAGCTGCTGGTGCAGCTCGCGCCGGAGCCATAATCAACCCTCTGCTCCGAACAGAGGGGTTGAACTGCAGACTCGGCCTACGTGACCTATCGCGATGGGAAGTGCATGCGCTGACGCATTGATCGTTCTGCCTGCGAGGCTGTCACCCCGATAAAGACTCGCGATCCTGACCGTCATATCCTGCCGCACGCCCAAAAGGTTCGCTTCAAAATTCAAAACCCGAAAGTCGAGTCTCGTGTACTGGTGGGGCGCCTCTTCAAGTCTCAATATGCGAACGCACAACTCCGCATCTGCCTCGACGGGAATTCTAACGCCTCCCGCCGCTGGGTTTTCGCAAAAAGAGCGCGGCAATCGCTCAAAGGACCAAACGGCGGAGCGATCTATTTCTTCATAGAGCGCAAGTCTTTGCTCATGGTAGCGGCTGGGCGTGCCGGTTGCGCGCATATTCTCGGTCACTCGCCGATACGGCGCAAAGTCATTCGGTGACAACTCTAGTGCCAGCCTTTGGGTGCGCCTCGGGCCCATCAGGAAGTTGGACACAACATACTCGCGCAAACCGGCGATGCCGTGCAGCGATTGAACGTACACTGCTTCAAGAATCGCAGGATCAAATTCTACGTCGCCTTGCCGCGCCCACTCACACAATTGACCAACGGCTGCGTCCGCCGTTCCCGAGAGTCGAGGTGGCTCGAGATCAACAGGAAAGTCGGAGCGCTCGACACCAATGAGCTCAGCGGAGCCGGGATTACACCCGCACAGCACTAAAAGAGTCGCTGTCGCCACAAGGCCCGCCAACGACCGCACAATCACTCCGCCGCCAGCCGGTCCGGCGAAGCGATAAGCGCGGGGTCGATCCGCGCGGCGTCGTCGCCGGAAAGCTCCGCCGTCACCAGCATCCGCCCGTTCTCATCGGCGCGCTCTTCGAGCACACGGCCGCGCGCGCCGATCCACGCGCGCGTCTTGCCGTCCGCGGGATCGAGCGTGAGCGTCACGATGCGCGCCGCGCCGAACGCGGCGCGGTCGATCGCGGCGAGCAGGGCCTCCACCCCCTCCCCCGTCAGCGCTGAAATCGGAATAGGGGGCTCGGTCCCCTCTTTGGCGGCGCGCGCCAGCCGCGCGGCGCGCCGGTCGTCGTCCAGGAGATCGATTTTGTTCCAAGCCTCAACGATCGGCGGCAGCGGCTTCGATTTATCGAGCTGGGCAAGCACGCTCATCACATCCGCCGCCTGCGCTTCCGTTTCGGGATGCGCGATGTCGCGCACGTGCACGAGCAGATCGGCCTCCGTAACCGCTTCAAGCGTCGCTCGGAACGCCGCGATCAATTCCGTCGGCAGATCGGTGATGAAGCCGACCGTGTCGGAGATGATGACGCTTCGCCCGCTCGCCAGCTTCACCAGCCGCGCGGTGGGATCGAGCGTCGCAAACGGCATGTCCTTCGCGAATACGCCCGCTTCGGTGAGGCGATTGAAGAGGCTCGACTTGCCGGCGTTCGTGTAGCCGACGAAGACAACCGCAGGATACCCAGCGCGTTCGCGTGCGCGCCGCTGCAGGCCGCGCGTGCGGCGCACGTCCTCTAGCTCGCGCTTGAGCTTCACGATCCGGTCCGCGATCTGGCGGCGATCCAATTCGATCTGCGTTTCACCCGGCCCGCCGGTCTTGCCCAAGCCGCCGCGCTGGCGCTCCAAGTGCGTCCATGTGCGCACAAGGCGCGAGCGCTCGTACGCCTGTCGCGCAAGCTCGACCTGCAAGCGGCCTTCGCGCGTGCGCGCGCGACGCCCGAAGATTTCGAGGATCAATCCTGTGCGATCGATCACCTTGGCCTGGATCGCGCGCTCGAGATTGCGCTGCTGCACCGGGGAGAGGGCGGCGTCCACGACGATGACGGAAGCTCCCTTCTCGGCCGCCTCCTCCTTCAAGCTCTCGACGCGCCCGCCGCCGAAATAGGTGCCCGGATTGAGCGCGCGCAGCGTCGCCAGCCCCGATCCCGCGACATCGAGATCGAGCGCTTCGGCAAGGCCGCACGCTTCTTGAAGGCGCAATTCAGGATCGCGCGCATTGGCGCGCCCATCGGTCAGCGGAAAATAGACGAGCGCTTTCTCGCGCGCCGCAATCGTTTCGCGGGGTTCAGTCGTCACCCTCGTCTTGCCCTTTGTCTCCCTCGAAGAGCTGCACCGGCGCGCCGGGCATCACCGTCGAGATGGCGTGCTTATACACAAGCTGCACCTGCCCATCGCGACGCAAGAGAACACAAAAGTTATCGAACCAGGAGATGACGCCCTGAAGCTTCACGCCGTTGACGAGAAAGATGGTCAGCGGCGTCCGGTTCTTGCGGACTGCGTTGAGGAAGGTGTCTTGCAGGTTTTGCTTCTTGTCCGTGCTGTTTGTTTTCTTGTCCATGACGGATCTTTTCCATTTTTATTGCGCGCCAACGCCCGCCGCGGCGCGGATTTGGCCTATATAGCCCCGTTCGGAGCACCGGCAACCGGGAACGGGCCGTGTTGGAGGCGAAATCAGGCGGCGCCGAAATAGGCGTCATAAAGCAGTCGCGCGACGGGACCGGGTTGGCCGTCGCCGATCTTCTTGCCGTCGATGATGACGACCGGCAGCGCCGCGTTCGACGCCGAGGAGAGGAATGCCTCGCGCGCATTCATCGCCTCTTCGATATCGAAGCTGCGCTCCTCCACCGCGATCTGGCGTTCCTCCGCCAACCGGATGAGCGCGGCGCGCGTCACGCCGTGGAGGATGTTTTCGCTGAGCGGCGCGGTGCGCAGCTTGCCGGATTGATCGACGATCCAGGCATTTGAGGCGGTGCCTTCCGTGATCATCCCGTCACGCACAAGCCACGCGTCGAACGCGCCGCCATCGAGCGCTTCTTGTTTGGCGAGCACGTTCGGCAAAAGCCCGACCGTCTTGATGTCGCAGCGCCCCCAGCGGATATCCGGCGCGGTGACGACGGCGACGCCCGTTCGCGCACGCGCCTCGATGCTCGCCATATTGAGGTTCTTGGCTGTCACAACGATTGTCGGCGCAACGGGCGGGTTGGGGAAGCCGTGATCGCGCCGCGCGGCGCCGCGGCTCACTTGCAGATAGACGACGCCGTTCTTCACGCGATTACGCCGCGCCGTCTCCCGGATGACGACGCGCAAACTCGCTTCGCTCATCGGCGCCGCGATCTGCAATTCGCGGAGTGATCGCCACAAACGCGCGTAATGGCCCGCTTCATCCATCAGGCGCCCGTCACGCACGCCCCAGACCTCATAAACAGCGTCGGCGAATTGAAAGCCCCGGTCCTCGACCGAGACTTGCGCCGCCGCGAGCGGGACGAACCGGCCGTTGACATAAGCCTCGCGGCTCATTCGCCTTCCGCGATCCGGCCTGGCGCATCGACGCCGAGCGATTTGAGCTTCCTGTGCAGGGCCGAACGCTCCATGCCGATGAAGGCGGCGGTGCGGGAGATGTTGCCGCCGAAGCGCGTGATCTGGACGTTGAGATATTCGCGCTCGAAACGCTCACGCGCGTCGCGCAATGGCATGCCGATGACTTCCTGCAAGCCGTTCTGCTGCGAGAAGCCCGCGCTCGGCCACGCTTCGGGCGGCAGCGCATCAACCGTCACCGGCGTCGATGCGTCGCCCGGCGCCAGGATAAGGATGCGTTCCACGACATTGCGCAGCTGTCGCACATTGCCAGGCCAATCCGCCGCCTGCAGCGCGGCCATCGCGTCTTCGCCGATGAGGCGCGGCGCAAGGCCCGACATATCCGCCAAGCGGTTCACGTAGTAGGCGGCAAGTTCCGGGATATCTTCACGCCGCTCCGCAAGGCTCGGAACGCGCAGCGGCACGACGTTGAGGCGATGGAAGAGGTCTTCTCTAAATCGCCCCACCTCGATATCGCCGCGCAGTTCGCGCGACGTGGAGGAGACCACGCGCACATTCACCTGCACATCGTTCGATCCGCCCAGCCGCTTGAAGCGCTGATCCACCAAAACGCGTAGAATCTTCGATTGCGTCTCAAGCGGCATATCGCCGACTTCGTCGAGGAAGAGCGTGCCCGTGTGCGCCTGCTCGAAAACGCCGATCTTGCGCGGTTGGCCATCGGGGCCCTCCTCGCCGAAGATTTCGCTCTCCATGCGGTCGGGCGCGATCGAGGCCGCGTTAATCGCCACGAACGGCCCGCTCTCGCGCGGCGAGCGCTGATGGAGGAGGCGCGCGACGAGCTCCTTGCCGGCGCCGGCCGGCCCCGCGATCAGCACGCGCGAATTGGTCTGCGCGATACGATCGATCGCGGCGCGCAATTGCGCCATCGCAGCGGATGAGCCGATCAGCTCCGCGCTCGCGGCCGCGCCGCGCTTGAGCGCCGCATTCTCCCGCCGCAGGCGCGCATTCTCCGACGCACGCGCGATAACGACGAGGAGACGATCGGCCGTGAACGGCTTCTCCACGAAGTCGTAGGCGCCCTTGCGAATTGCGACGACGGCCGTCTCGATCGTGCCGTGCCCCGAGATCACGACGACAGGCATATCGGGATCGAGATCCTTGAGGATCGTCAGCAGATCGAGGCCGTCGATGCGGCTCCCCTGCAGCCACACGTCGAGCACGACGAGCGCGGGGCGGCGCTGACGCACGGCCTCCAGCGCCTCATCGCCGTCACGCGCGGTCCGCACCTGATGGCCTTCATCCTGAAGGATGCCGGAGATCAGTTCGCGAATGTCGGCTTCATCGTCGATGACGAGAATATCTGACGACATCAATTCGCTCCTTGGTCGGCGGTTTCGGATTCAAGCGGCGCTTCGGCGCGCTTGGGCAGAACGAAGCGCACAATCGCGCCGGGCGGTGTGGGGGAATCGGCGAGTTCGATGAGGCCCCCATGGTCCTCAATGATGCGCGCCACGATCGCGAGCCCCAGGCCCGTCCCCTTTTGACGCGTGGTGACATAGGGCTCGAGGAGGCGGGCGCGGTCGGGCGGGAAGCCCAAGCCGTTGTCCACCACTTCGAAATGCACGCCGGTTTCCAGATCGCGCAGGCGAAGCAGCACCCAGCCATCCTTCGGCTCGCCGTCACGCGTGCGCCGGCCCTGCACGCTTTCGGCGGCGTTCTTCAACAGGTTCGCCAGCGCCTGGCCGAGCAGACGCTCGTCACAGACAAGCCCGATCGGCCGCTCGGCGCCCTCAAGTTCGAACCGCACGTCCGCATTCGCCAGCCGCTGCGCGAAGACGGCGGCGCGCGCGATCTCGGCCATATCGGCGAACGCCATGCGCGGCGCGGGCATGCGCGCGAACGCGTTGAACTCATCGACCATGCGCCCGATGTCGGAGACCTGGCGCAGGATCGTATCCGTGCAGCGCTGGAAAATTTCCGGATCGGATTTGATCTCGCTCGCATACTTGCGCTGCAAGCGCTCGGCGGAGAGCTGGATCGGCGTCAGCGGATTCTTGATCTCGTGCGCGATGCGGCGCGCCACATCCTTCCACGCCTCCTGGCGCTGAATGGCGATGACTTTCGTCATGTCGTCGAAGGTGAGCACGACGCCGCCGTCGGGCGCGGGGCTCATACGCACGGATATCTGCGCGGCGGCGTTCTCCCGCGCCAGCTCCACGCGATGCGCGGGCGTTTCGCCGTGCGGCGTCGGCTCGTTCAGCAATTCAGCTAGCTCCGGCGCGACATCGATGAGGCGCCGGCCTTCGATGTCTTCGTCGTCGAGGCCCAGCAAGGCGCTCGCGGAGCGGTTCGCCGCCGTGATGCGCCCATCGCGGTCGAGCGCGATGACGCCTGCGGGCACGCCGCCGAGCACCGCCTGCACGAACCGCGAGCGGTTCTCCGCATCCTGCTGCGCGCGCATGATGTCACGCCGCTGGGAATCGATCTGCGCCGTCATCTGGTTGAACGCAACGCCGAGCGCGGCGACCTCGTCCTGCTCAGTCCCAACTTGCACACGCGCGCCGAGATCGCCCGCCGCCACCCGCCGCGAGGCGCCGACGAGGCGTCCGATCGGATCGGCGATGCGTGATGCAAACGAGAGCCCAACCCAGATCGCGCCAAGCAACACGAGCACGGCGGTCGCCAGATAGGAAAGCGCGAACAGCGTGCCGATCTCCTGGCGTCTGTTCTCCGCCTCGCGATAGGCCGAAACGCCCTCATAGAAGACGCGCATCCGCGCCAATAGCTGCGGATCGATGGGGCGGACCGCGTAGAGGTAGGCGTCTTGATAAGCCTGCAGCCGCGTGAGCACGCGGATCTGGCTCGCGCGCTCGAAGATGCGATCCGCGATCACGCCCGTGTCGGCCTCCCGAAACACATCGGCAGCGGGCGGCGTGAACTCCGACGCACCTTCGCTTTCCGCGCGCGCCAGCACGTTGCCCTGCCGGTCGATCACGTAGGCGGCCGTCATGAACCGGCCCTCGGCCTGGGAAGCGAGGAAGCGGCCGTAGGTTTGCGGATCGGTGCGGAGGCCTTCGGCGGCGGCGTTCAGATCGCTCGCCATCAGGCGTGTCTCTTCGCGAATGCCCTCCCGCATCGTGTCGCGCAGATAGCGCCCGACATCGGCGCCGCTCTCGACAACCGTGCGCACACGTTCGCTGAACCAATTCTCCAGCCCTTGGCTGAGCGTCGCGCCCATGAACACCGCGACCACCACCGCGGGCGCGAGCGCGGCGAGGCTAAAGAGGCCCACGAAGTTCAAATGCAGCCGCGCGCCCGGGATGGCATTATTGTGCCCGCGCGCGATGCGGCTGATGCGGTGAACGATGATGCCCGCGAGCGCGAGGCTAAGCCCTAGGCTCGCCAACAAGAGCCACAGCATGACCGGGCTTCCGGGGCTCGTCAGCCCGCCGCCGGAGACGGCGAACATGGTCCCGACCGCGGTCAGCGTCGCCGCGACCGCGAACCCGATGGCGAACCCGATGGCTCCCCTGCTGCGGCGCTTGCGTCCGCCTTCCGGCCCCCCGGCCCCCGCTTCGGCGCTTATTTCCGCCGCCGCAGGACTTGTCGTCATTCCTGACGCCTCAATTGTTGCGTGTTGGCCACACCTGTGGCGCCGGGAGCAGCCTCCGTCAA
The DNA here is from genome assembly GCA_050246475.1 of Hyphomonadaceae bacterium. Taxonomy (GTDB): domain Bacteria; phylum Pseudomonadota; class Alphaproteobacteria; order Caulobacterales; family Aquidulcibacteraceae; genus CADEEL01. The sequence goes on from JBFWVZ010000003.1 coordinate 269,547, forward strand.
CCGCATGCGCTGCTGCCGGGGTTTATAGCCGGTGGGTCGCCCGCCGATTGACGCAGCCCGCGCCCTCCCGGAACATGATCCCATAACGATAAGGGGAGAGCTGCGGCGATGGCGTCTGAGCAGAGCGGGGCGCCGGCGCGCGCCTGGAGCGTCCTGGCGCTGCTGACGCTGATCAACGTCCTCAATTTCGTCGATCGCCAACTCCTCCCCAGTTTCGCGAATTTCATCGTCCCGGATCTCAACCTGACGGACGGCCAATTCGGCCTGCTCACCGGCGTCTTCTTTCTGATCTTCTATGCGACGGCGGGGCTCTTCATGGGCGCGCTCGCCGATCTCATGCACAGGCCGCGTCTGATTGCCGGCGCAATATCGTTGTGGAGCGCGCTCACCGCTGCTTCCGGCGCCGCGATCAATTTCGTCACGCTCGCAATCCCGCGCGCACTCATCGGCGTGGGCGAGAGCGCGTTGACGCCCACCGCGATGTCCATGCTTGCCGACAGATTTAACGCCGCGCGCTTGGGGCTCGCGGCCGGCATCTACTATCTCGGCGTGCCGATCGGCGCTGGCGCGAGCCTGTTGATCGCCGGCTATCTCGGTCCCGCGATCGGATGGCGCAATTGCTTCTACATTCTGGGCGCGCTCGGCCTCGTCTTCGCGATCGCGATCCTCTTTGTGAGGGAGACGCGGCCCCCGCGCGCCCGCACGGAAAAGGGACCCAGCATTGGCGAACTCGCCCGCACGGTCGGCGGCGCACTGTCATCCTCTCCCGCACTTGTCGCGACAATCTTCGGCGGCGTCGCGATTCATTGGGCGATCGGCGCGGCGGCGTTCGATCAGCTCTGGTTCGTGCAAGAGCGCGGATTCGAACGCGCCGAAATCGCGCGCATCAACGGCTACGCCATCGTCGTCGGCGGCATCCTCGGCAATCTCTTCGGCGGCTTCCTCGGCGATTGGTGGCAGAAGCGATTCAAGTCAGGCCGGCCGATGCTGCTCTTCTGGATGCTGGTGGTCACCACGCCGCTCAACATCGCCTACCGCATCGTTGCGCCGGATTCGCCGTTCTTCTGGCTTGGAATGTTCATCGGCATTTTCCAACTCGCCGCCTTCTACGGCCCCACATTCTCCACCGTGCAGGAATTGGCGCCGCCCAAAGCGCGCGCGACGATCACCGCCTTCTACATCCTCATGCTCAACGTCGCCGGCCTCGGCATCTCCATCACGGCGACGGGTTTCTTCGTCGATTATCTCCGCGCCCAAGGCGAGGCGCAGCCTTATACGTTCGCCATGGTCGTCTTCACCGCCATCGCCGCGCTTGCCGCGCCCGCTTTCTTCCTGGCGGGACGCTGGTTCAAGCGCGACCGCGACAACGTCATCCGCCGTGTGGAGGGCACGTTCGCATGAAGTTGAAATTCATCCTCGCCGCCTGCGTGCTCGCCGCGTGCTCTCCGGAATCCGCGCAAACGACAGGCGCGGGACCCGAGCAGGGCGCGCCGCCCGCGGCTGAAACAGCGCCCGGCCTGCTCGCGCAATTCGCATCGCCCGAAGGAGAGGTCTGCTACTCGCGCGCCTACGACGACGCCCACCTGGCGGCGCATCCAAACCAGACGGTGCAAGTCTTCTGGATCGCCCCGCCGGACGAAGCCTTCCGCGCCATCAACACGCCGGAACTCACGCATGTCGGCTTCGGCTACATCCTGCGCGACGTAATGGACACGTTCACCGGCATCGGCATCTGCCGCGAAGAAGGCGAACGCGCAGCGTGCGATGTCGAGGGAGACGGCGGCCAATTCACCATCGCCCGCAACGGCGCGGGCCTGCGAGTCGAAATCGCACGCATGCAGGTGGAGGGCCAGGAAACCGTCAGCGACGATCTCGCAGAGGGCGATAACCGCGTGATCTTGCTTTCGCCAGGCCAGCCCGGCGATTGCCTGCCGGACTGAGTGAAGACAATCACGCTCCTCGGCGCCGCGTGCGACGCAAACTCGTCGTTCCTGCGCGGCGCCGCGCTCGCCCCGCCGCTCATCCGCGCGGCGCTCACCTCGCCTTCATCCAACGCCGCCAGCGAAAGCGGCGTCGAACTGGGCGTCGACTACGATTTCGACGATTGGGGAGACGTCGCCTGCGGCGGCGGCGAGCATGAATTTGACACGCTGCGCACCGCCGCGGCGCAATCGGCGGCGCCCTTGCTGACATTGGGCGGCGACCACTCCGTCACGTATCCGATCGTCGCCGGCCTCGCGCAAACGCACGGCCCGCTCAACATTCTCCACTTCGATGCGCACCCCGATCTCTACGAGAGCTTCGAAGGCAATCCCTACTCCCACGCCTCCCCTTTCGCGCGGATCATGGAGAAGGGGCACGCCAAGAGCCTGGTCCAATGCGGCATCCGCACATTGAACGCCGCGCAGCGCGCGCCGGCCGAACGCTACAATGTGCGGCAATTCCCAAGCACCGGCTTCGATCCAAACGAAATCCCGATCCCCGCAGCGCCGCTCTACATCACGATCGATCTCGACGCGCTCGACCCCGCCTATTGCCCGGGCGTCTCGCACTATGAGCCCGGCGGGCTCTCCGTGCGCGATGTGCTTGCGGTGCTGCATCGCGTGAGCGGCCCTGTCGTCGGCGCCGATGTCGTCGAGTTTAATCCGCTGCGCGACGTAAACGAGCGCACCGCCTACGTCGCCGCCAAATTCGTCAAGGAACTCGCATCCCTTATGGTGAACGCATGAAACTCTACGGCGCGCCCAATCCAGCGCCCAATCCGCGCCGCGTGCGCATCTTCATCGCGGAGAAGGGCATCGATCTTCCCGAAACCCCGCTCGATCTGCGCGCCCGTGAACACAAGGGCGACGCGCATCGCGCGCGCAATTCGCTGGGCCAGGTGCCGACGCTTGAACTGGATGACGGCACGATGCTCTCCGAGACCGTCTCCATCTGCCGCTATCTCGAAGCGCTGCATCCCGCGCCGAACCTCTTCGGCGAAACGCCGCTTGAAGATGCGCAGATCGATATGTGGGTCCGCCGCATCGAATTTCAGCTCACCATCCCCGCCGGCATGTTTTGGCGCCACGCCCACCCGCTGACGGCGCGCCTGCTGGAGCAGCACAAGGAATTCGGCGAGAGCAATCGCGATCTCTACGCCCGCGCCGCCCGCTGGCTCGATCGTGAATTGGCCGCCCGCCAGTGGATTGCGGGCGATCGCTTCACGATTGCGGACATCACGGCGTTGACGACGATCGATTTCGCCGATTGGATCGGCCTGAAGCCGCCGGAAGAAGCGCACAATCTCCGCGCCTGGCATGAGCGCGCCAGCGCGCGGCCAAGCGCCAAGGTATAGGGAGCCCGCCATGCAGGATTATGATCGCCAGGACGCCATCGGCCTCGCCGAGCTTGTCGCGCAGAAGAAGGCGACGCCGCGTGAATTGGTCGATGAGGCCATCGCGCGCATCGAGGCGGTCAATCCGATCATCAACGCCGTCGTCTATCTCGCCGCCGTTGAAGCGCGCCGCGTGAGCGAAGGGCCGCTGCCCGATGGGCCCTTCAAAGGCGTGCCCTTCATGATCAAGGACCTCTTCTATCCCGTGCGCGGCTGGCCGATGAGCAACGGCTCGAACCTCTCCAAGGGCCGCATCAGCGAAGAGGATGCGGAATATGTGGCGCGCTGCCGCGAAGCGGGCCTCGTTCTGCTTGGCAAAACCAACACGCCCGAATACGGCATCGGCGGCACGACCGAAGGCGCCGCGCTCGGCGATTGCCGCAATCCGTGGAACCCCGCCTATTCGAGCGGCGGCTCCTCGGGTGGCGCAGCTGCGGCGGTCGCCGCAGGCATCCTGCCGATGGCGCATGCAACCGATGGCTTGGGCTCCATCCGTATTCCCGCGTCCAATTGCGGCCTCGTCGGCATGAAGCCGACGCGGGACCGCAATCCCTCTTGGCGCAAGCGCATCACCTATAACGCCAACACCGTGGGGCACGTTGTCTCCCGCACCGTGCGCGACAGCGCCGCGATGCTCGACTTCACCGGCCGCCCGCACGTCAACGCGCCATTCGCTTCGCCCGCGAAGGAACGCCCGTACGCGGAAGAAATCAAAACCAAGCCCGGTAGACTGAAAATCGCCTTCTCCGGCGAAACACCGTCCGGCGTCGAGATGCATCCCGACGTCGCGCGCACGCTCGAAGAAACCGTCTCGCTGCTGCGCGCCGAGGGCCATGACGTGTTCGAGCGGCCGCTCGAAATGGATTGGCGCGCCTTCTATCGCGCGATAAACACCGCCGGCGCGGGCGATTTCGCCAAGAATTGCGCGCGCGAGATCGCTGAAATCGGCCGTGAACCCGGCGAGCACGATTATGAGCCCGTCACGCGCGCGATTTGGGAAGCCTCGAAGCGAGCCACCGCTCAGCAAGTCTATGAAGCCGGTACAACCGCGAAAGAAATGTGCTGGCGCCTGACGGAGCAATGGGCCGACTTCGATATCTTCCTCTCGCCCGTGATGATCACGCCGCCGCCGCGCCTGGGCTTCCTCGATCCAAAAACCGTCGATCCCAGAGAACACAACAAGCGCCAGGGCAAGACGTTCGGCTACACTCCGCCGATGAACTTCACCGGCCAACCCGCAGTCTCCCTGCCGCTCGGCATGTCGAGCGAAGGCCTTCCAATCGGCATGATGTTCGCCGGGCGTTACGCCGATGAAGCCACGCTCTTCCGCTTGGCCGCCCAACTCGAAGCCGCCGCGCCTTGGAGCGAGCGGCGCGCCGATCTCACTGCGCTGGCGAAGGCGAAGGCGGCCTGAGACCTTTGCAGAGATAGGCTGAAAGCGAAGCCTCGAGCCCGTTCGCCACGAGCAGCGACAACGCCTGCACGCCAATCAGCAGCGCGAAATATTCCCCAGGGCGCGTCTCCATCAGGGTGCGGAACGATTCCGGCGACAGCGGATTGAGTCCGAACGCCAGCACGAACCCGGCCTGCACTAGATTCAGCAGGATAAGGACCGGCCCCAGTAGAATGAGGCGCGCCGCCACGATCCGCCACATGTTCCCGTTGGTCCAGGGCCACGTTTCAAACGTGCGCGGCCGCTCATCCGCCACGCTCGCCGGCGCCGCGAGATAAAGCCGCGACGTCAGCGCCATCCAGATCGCCGTGTAGATGACCGCCAGCAACGTCACGATAGGCCAATGCGCCCGCGCAAGTTCCGCCGAAATCTGCAGCACGCGCTCGGGATTGTTCTGCGCAGCCGCCATCTGCGCTTCACCGGCCGGCCCGAACGCCAAACTCAACACCATCATGCCGGGTAAGAACGCAACGAGAAGAACGATGAACAGGAAAAAGCCGACAACGCTCATCGACGCGAAGACGCGCAGCGCATCAGCGCCGCGCCGGCGCCAATCCGCCTCGATGCCGAGCGGCGCATGCAGCATTGCCGCGTAAACGCCCGCCATCACGATGAAGGAGCTGAGGTCCAGCAGAAAGCCGCTTGCCATGCCGCCCGCGACTTGGCGCGCCGCGAACGCAAGCAGCGTCAGAATGAGCGCGCCGCCGAACGCATAGGGCCAAATGCGCGGCAGCATAGCGCGCCAGCCGCGCAAAGCGGCGACGACGCTCTCAACGATCGGAACTTTTCCTTGAGGCGCTGGCATCAATTCGGCCGCATAATGTTATCCACGATCCGGAACGTGATCGGTGTAAAGATAGTGCGCGGCGCCACGCAATGGATTGATTGCCCAGCCGCCTGCTCGAAGCGCCACTGGTCGGCTACCCGATCAACAGCCTCTGAGAACCACCTCCCGGGGAGACTCACTGCGGTGCGTCGTTCCGTGATTGCGCCGTTTGACGCAAGTGAGAAGCGCAACACAACGACACCCACGCTTGCTCTTGCCCGCGCCTGTGTTGGGTACTCGACGTCGGGTTCCTGAATGAGCCGCATTTGGCAAATCGGTCTGCCCGCTTCCCCGGGACGTGGCGTAAACGCGACCTCTACTCCGTCATCCAGTTCTTCCTCGCGCGCGAGAAAAGCCGCGCGATCGTTCGGCGCCAACCGTATCAGCAACAGCGCGCGCCATGCTAAGGATTGCGCGTAAACGCTCTGCGCCGCCGTCAATTCACCCTCAAAACCGTCATAGGCAAGCGTCGCAGCCAGTTGTGCGGCCTCGCTGAGTGCCTCCAGCGAAGCGTTATAATCACGTGTCCTCGGGATGTTTGTGCCTATCGTAAGCGGCGACTCCGTTTCCATATTGTGCAGGCCGCGACTCATGCCCTCGCCGAGCCGCGCCTCGGCACGTCCGAAGCGCTCCCCGCCGGGAGAACCCGCGGCGAGCGGATAGGCAGCCGACCAGTGCTGTGCGGCCCGCGCGTAGTTTCCGCGATCCATGTAGTAGCCGGCCAACGCCACCGTCGCGCCATGGCGCGCTTGAATGAGATCGTCGCGCCCCTGTGCGGCAATGAGAGACGCCTCCAGTGCGTCGGCGCCGGCTTGTCCGTTGGCCGCCGTCTCCGCGCGTCCGACAGCCAAACGCGCGACAAGCGGATCGAGACCGGACTGCCCATTCGCAGAGGCGATAGCAAAAGCGTGCCGCGCCGGCTCGAGCGCCTCGGCCGCGCGGCCGCGATCGAGCCGAACCTGCGCAAGGTTCATCGCCAGAATGCCTGTGCGCCCGCCGTCCCCATCGCGCGCGGCGGACGCTTCAAGCGCCGCCGCCGCTTCGGTTTCCGCCGTCGCCAGATCGCCCGCATCGAGCGCCGCCCGGTATGCGCGGAAATGCTCCACAATCTCGTTCGCCGGCGGCGTCAACGGCGTCTGAGCCAAGGCAGCGCTTGCGAGCACAAGCGCGCAGGCGGCAATTGCCCACCTCATGAGCCCCTCCCAATAGACTTGCGTTCTCTCTAGCAGCGGTTTCAAAACCCCGGAATGACGAGCCGGCCACAATCCGCAGTTCATGTCATCGGCGCCGGCCTCGCCGGATCCGAGGCGGCCTGGGCGCTCGCCCGGGCCGGCGTGCCCGTGACGCTCCACGAGATGCGCCCCGTGCGGATGACGCAAGCGCACAAGACGCATCTCTGCGCCGAGCTCGTCTGCTCCAATTCCTTCCGTTCCGACGATTGGGAGGCCAACGCTGTTGGGCTTCTCCACGCCGAAATGCGCCGCGCCGGTTCGCTCGTGATGGCGTGCGCCGCGCCCGCGCAGGTGCCGGCCGGCGCCGCGTTGGCTGTCGATCGCGACGTCTTCTCCGCGGCGGTGACGAAGGTGCTTGAAGATCATCCCCTCATCACGATCGAACGCGAAGAGATCGCGGGGCTGCCGCCGGCGGAGTGGGAGAACGTCATCGCCGCCACCGGCCCGCTCACGAGCCCCGCGCTCGCCGAAGCGATCCGCGCCAAGACCGGCGAAGACTCGCTCGCCTTCTTCGACGCCATCGCCCCCATCGTGCGCGCGGATTCGATCGACTTCTCCAAGGCGTGGCGCCAATCGCGCTACGACAAGGAAGGCCCCGGCGGCGACAAGGCTGCGTACGTTAATTGCCCGCTGAGCAAGGAAGAGTACGAATCCTTCATCGCCGCGCTGCTCGCCGCGCCCAAGGCCGAGTTCCGCGAGTGGGAGAAAGATACGCCGTACTTCGAAGGCTGCCTTCCCATCGAAGTGATGGCGGAGCGTGGGCCCGACACGCTGCGCTTCGGCCCGATGAAGCCCGTGGGCCTGCGCGATCCGCGCACGCAGCAGCGTCCCTACGCAGTCGTCCAGCTCCGTCAAGACAACGCGCTCGGCACGCTCTTCAATCTCGTCGGCTTCCAAACCAAACTGAAGCATGGCGCGCAACAAGACATCTTCCGCATGATCCCGGGGCTGGAGAACGCCGTCTTCGCACGCCTCGGCGGCGTGCACCGCAACACCTTCCTCAACTCGCCACAGCTCTTGGATCAAATGCTGCGCTTACGCGCAGAGCCGCGCCTTCGCTTCGCGGGGCAAGTCACGGGCGTCGAGGGCTATGTCGAAAGCGCCGCGATGGGCATGCTCGCGGGGCGCTTCGCGGCGGCGGAATATTTCGGCCGCGCCATCGCGCCGCCGCCGCCCACCACCGCGTTCGGCGCGCTCCTCGCGCATGTCACCGGCGGACATCTGGACGGCGGCAAGGGCAGCTTTCAGCCGATGAACGTCAATTTCGGCCTCTTTCCTCCTATCGATCCGCCCACGGAGAAAGTGCGCGGCAAGGATCGCGCACGCGTGAAGAAGCGCGCCATGGCGGAGCGTGCGCTCAACGATCTCGATGCGTGGCTCGGCCGCGAAGACCTGGCGACGGCGGCGGAGTAACCACGGACCGCCGGCTTCCAGCCGGCATGGAAAACAAGGCGGGCTGGAAGCCGGTCCTAAATCCGCCCGGTCAAACTCGCGCCGATCAGCGCGATCTGCCGCGCAATGCGTGCGCGCTCGTGCTTCCGCAAGTACACAGGCACGAGCGCCGCATAGCCCAAAGCGGGAAAGAGCTCGCTGCTCAAACCACGCGCCGCCGCTTTCGCGCGTGCATAAGCTTGCCGCGCTGTGTTCTCCATCAGCCGCGCCGCGCCCTCTCTGTCGCGCGCTTCCGCGGGAAACACGCTGCGCCCGCGCGCCTCCCAGAAGGAACGCGCGCGCAACAGCCCCGCCAGCGCCCAGGCGCGCCCCGCATCGCGCGCAAGATCGTCGTGGCGCCCGCCGCACGTCGCGAGCGCCAGCGTCATCAACGCCCCCGCGGTCGCATCGGCGTAATCGGTCTGCTCCTGCCATGTCGCGAAAGGCTGCGCCTCGAAATCGCGCGTGCGCGCATCGAGCATCACCTCGAAAATCGTCAGCGGCAGCGGCGATTCGCGATGCGCCGCGGCCAGCGCCTCGGCCGCGGGATGCGCCGGCGCCGGCGCGCCTGCTGCGACCGCCTTCACCGCCTCGCGCCACCAGGCGAAACGAATGGCGCCGACATGCGGCTCCTTCGTCGTCTCCGAGACGCGCGCGATTTCGTAATTCACCGCATAGAGCGCGATGAGCCGCGCCCGCGTGGCCGCCGGCGCCAGGCGCGCCGCCATCCAGCGATCCTCATCGGCGCGGCGAACGAGCGTGTCGAGCGCCGCGCCGCCCGCTTCAGCCACCGAACAGCGTCGTCGCGCCTGTCATGGCCACAAGCATCGGCGCCGAGAGCCACGTGTTCGTGCGCGAGAAGAGCATCGCGGTGCGTGCGCTCTTGGCCTTCACGTCCGCCGGCAACGCCGCGTTCGCCTCGCCGATGCCCAGCGCCTTCTGCTGGTTCGGCCAGATGATGAACCAGACGTTGAACCACATGATGATGCCGAGCCACATGCCGATGCCGATGAAGATGTGCTTCGGCACGGCGAACGCCGGCTCGTCGAGCGCGCCGAGGGTGAGCGCCTCGGCGAGGTAATTGAGGTTCCAAGCCAGCAGCAAGCCGGTGATGATCGTGAGCATCGCGCCCCAGCGGAACCAGAAGAGCGCCGCCGGCGCGATCACCTTGGAGATTGCGGGCCCGCGGTGCTCTTCCGGAATCTTCGGCACGTTCGGTATCTGCGTGAAGTTGAAATACCAGAGATGCCCGATCCACATGATGCCCGAGAGCACATGCGTCCAACGCAGCAGCGCCTGCAGGAAGAGCGGTTCGGGCGGCGGCTGATTCGCCAGCGACACCGCGACATAGACGAGAAAGACGAGGCCCGCGGCGAGCGCGGTCCACGCCACGTAACGGATGTTTTGCAAGAAGGCGCCCATGGCCCTGGTCCCTCCGGAAAGCTCTCCGCTCTTTTATGGGAGAATCTTTCCAGCGGGAAAGCGAAACCCGCGCCGATAATCCTCAAAATGAGCGCGGAAACCGCGATTTAGCCCGGTGCGGCCGCCGCCGCCGGGTTCTGGTCCCCCTCGCCACGCTTCACGCCCCAGACGAGAATCGCCGGCGCCGCCACGTAGAGCGAGGAATAGGTGCCGGTGATGATCCCGAAAATCATCGCGATCGCGAAGCCCGAGAGCGCCTCGCCGCCAAAATAGAGCAGACCGACGAGCGCCATGAGCGCGGTCACGCCGGTGATGATCGTGCGCGAAAGCGTTTCGTTGAGTGAGAGATCGATCACCTCGCCGAGCGGCATGCGTTTGAACTTCCGCAAATTCTCCCTGATGCGGTCGAACACGACGACGGTGTCGTTGATGCCGTAGCCGATGATCGTCAGGAGCGCGGCGATAATGGTCAGCGTGAATTCGAGGCGGAAGAAAGAGAAGAGCCCGAGCGTCAGGATCACGTCGTGGAAGAGGCCCAGCACGGCCCCGAGCCCGAACTGCCACTCAAACCTGAACCAGATGTAGATCAGCATCAAAAGGATCGCGAGGCCGAGCGCGATGAGGCCGGACGAGAAGAGCTCTGCGGATACTTTCGGCCCAACCACGTCCTGGCGCTGAAACGCGATCCCCGGCACGACGGAGGAGAGGCTCTCGCGCACCGTCCCCAACACGGCCTCCGGGTTCTGTCCTTGCGGCGTCTCGAACCGCACCAGCGCGTGGCGCGGATCTTGGAAACCCTGCACCTGCACGTCGCCGATATTGAGCGCGCCGATCGCGCCGCGCACGCGCTCGAGATCGATCGGCGTCGGCCCCGAAAACTCGATGAGCGTCCCGCCTCGAAAGTCGATGCCGAGATTGAAGCCCTGTTCCAGAACGGCGCCCATGCGCTCAACCGGCGAACCTTGAGCCTCCTGATACATCGCGACCGGATTTTCCCGGAAGCCGGCGCTGAAAACCGAAGCGATCGAGCCGATCACGAGGATGACCGAGATCACGGCCATCGGCAGCGCGAACTTCACGTACTTGAAGTTCGTCTTCTGCGGCAGCAGGCGAATGAGGGGCCACATCGGGAGCGTCCTTAAATCGGCAGCGTCTTGGGCCGCGTGAGGCGGAACCATGTCGCGATGAGCAATTGCGTCACCAGAACCGCCGTGAAGACGGACGTGATGACGCCGATGGAGAGCGTCCAGGCAAAGCCCCGCACGGGGCCCGCGCCGAACTGGAAGAGGATCATCGCCGCAAGAATCGTCGTCAGGTTGGCGTCCATGATCGTGATCATCGCGCGCGAGAAGCCCGCGTCGATGGCGATCGCCGCGCCGCGGCCCGCGCGCTGCTCGTCGCGCATGCGTTCATAGATGAGCACGTTGGCGTCCACCGCCATGGCGATGGTGAGGATGAGGCCCGCGATGCCCGGCAGCGTGAGCGCGGCGCCCACCGTGCTCATCGCGGCGACGATCAGGATGCCGTTGATGACGAGCGCCAGGCACGCGAAGATGCCGAAGAGCCCGTACGCCAGCACCATGAACACGAACGTCGCGATTACGCCGAGCATCCCGGCGAAAGCGCCATTGTTGATCGCGTCCTGGCCCAGTTCAGCCGTTACCGCCCGCTGCTCGATGACAGTCAGCGGCGCCGGCAGCGCGCCCGCGCGCAGCAGCACCGAAAGCTCGTTCGCCCGCGCCGCTGTGAAGCCGCCGCTGATCTGCCCGGAGCCGCCGCAGATCGGCTCGTTGATCACCGGCGCGGTCAGTACGCGGTCGTCGAGCACGATGGCGAAGCGGCGCTGCGTGTATTCCGTCGTCAGCCGGCAGAAGATGCGGCTGCCTTCGCTGTCGAACCGGAAAGAGACGATTGGCTGATTGGTCTGTGAATCGAAGCGCGGTTGCGCGTCGTTCAAATGCTCGCCCGTGAGCGCGGGCCGCCGGCGCACCACGATGCCGCCCTGCTCGAAGTCCTGGTTGGCGAATTGGAGATAGAGCGAGCCTGGCCCGATCCGCCCGGCGGCGGCGTCTTCCGGACTCACGGTCTCGTCGAGCAAATGGAACGTGAGCCGCGCGGTCTGGCCGATGCGGTCCCGCAATACCGTCGGATCGGATTGGCCCGGCGCCTGCACCGTGATGCGGTCGTCGCCCTGGCGCTGGATGGAGACTTCCGCCACGCCCGTGGGATCGACGCGGCGGCGGATGATTTCGATCGATTGCCCGACGGCCTGGCGCGCCAGCTGCGAAAGCGCCTGCTCCGTCACTCGCGCTTCGATGAGCCCGTTTTCACCTTGGGTGAATTCGATATCCGGCGTGCCGGTTCCGAACGCATTGGTCGCGATTGGATTGACGATGGTTTGCAGCGCCGTCAACGCGCGCGGCATGTCCTCGGGATTGAGCAAGCGAATCCGCGCGACTTCGCCGGTCGCCGAGCGCCCTGAATATTGGATGCGCGGCGTCGCTTCGCGCAGCGCCTGACCCATGCTGTCGGCCACCTGATCGAGGCGCTGGCGCCGCAGCGTGGCCACGTCGATCTCAAGCAGCAGGTGCGAACCGCCGCGAAGATCGAGCCCCAGATTGATCGTCGAGCCGCGCATGAATTCCGGCAGCGCGTTGCGCGCCTGCTCAGGCACCACGTTCGGGAGCGCGAAAATAATCCCCCAAAGCGTCACCGCCGCGACGAGGATGATGCGCCAGCGCGCGACCTGCAGCATGTGGGCCTATTCCGCCGGCTTGGAATCGTTCGCCGGCGCCGGATCGGTCTTCGCGCGCACTTCCGCGATCGTTCCGCGCACCACGCGCACCTCCACGTTCGGCGCAAGTTCGAGCCGGACTTCATCGTCCGCTACCGAGCGCACCTTGCCGATGAGCCCGCCTGATGTGACGACGACGTCGTTCTTCTTCAAGTTCCCGATCATCTCCTGATGCGCCTTCATCCGCCGCTGCTGCGGCCGGATAAGCAGAAAATAGAAGATGACGAGGATCAGCAGCAGCGGCGCCAGCTGCATGATCATGGCGGTGGTCGGATCGCCCGATCCCGCGCCCGCAGTTTGGGCGAAAGCGTCTGTAATCAACATGGGGTCTCTTGCTTCTAAAGCGGCGGCTCTTGGCCAAATTCGGGCGCGCCTGGAAGCGCCCGGGTTGTCCGGGCTTCCCTGGCGGCGAAGGCGCGGACTATATCGGCGCCGCCCGCCAATTCAACGACCCCAAAAGGCCCTTTCGCCGCATGGACGAGCCGACCCTCGCCCGCATCGCCGCCGCGCTGGAGCGCCTGGCGCCCGAGCCCAAGCCCGCCGATCTCTCGGGGGCCGATTGCTTCCAATGGAGCGCCATGGGCCTCGCGCCCGCGCACGCGCCGCGCCGCGTGCCGCTCGATCTCCTGCTCGAGGTTGATGCGCAGAAGGAAAAGCTTCTCGCCAACACGCGCCGCTTCGCCGCAGGCGCACCGGCAAACAATGCGCTGCTCTGGGGCGTACGCGGGGCAGGCAAGAGTGCGCTTGTCAAAGCCGTGCACGCCGCGGTCGTCGGCGAAGGCGCGACGCTCAAACTTGTCGAGGCCGCAACACAGGACTTGGATCGCATCGGAACGCTGCTCGCCGCGCTCGACGCGCAAGATGCCCCCGCCATCCTCTTCCTCGACGATCTTTCATTCCATGGCGATGAAGCCGCGCTCAAAACGCTGAAGCCCGCGCTCGACGGCGGCCTGGCGCGCGGCGGGCGCGTCATCGTCTACGCTACATCCAACCGCCGCCATCTCGTCGAGCGCGATGCACGCGAAAACTCCGACGATCTCTTGTGGAAAGATACGGCGGAAGAGCACCTCGCCCTCGCCGATCGCTTCGGCCTCTGGCTCGGCTTCCACGCCATCGACCAAGCCGCGTACCTGCGCATCGTGCGCGCCTATGCAAAGCGCTTCGCCCTGCCGATCGCGGATGGCGAACTAGAGCGCGAGGCGCTGCTCTGGAGCCGCACGCGCGCGGCCCGCAGCGGCCGCACCGCTTGGCAGTTTATCGTGGATCTTGCAGGGCGGTTGGAGAAGGACGTGGCGTTCTGAGTAACCGCTCGACCCTCGCGCAAGCGAGGGTCCAGTCCTCAATCTCTCGGCTCTCGCTTTCGCGAGAGCCGAGCGTCACGCTCACTCCCCCAACAACGGCATCGGGTCGATCGCGTTCGTTCCCTGCCGCACCTGAAAGAGCACGCGCCCACGCGACCCTGCCTCGGCAACCGTCTGCCCCGCGCGCACGACATCGCCCTCGCGCACAAGCAGGCGCCGCCCGTAGCCATAGGCCGTCACGTAGCCGTTCTCATGCCGCACGAGAACAAGATGATCGTAAGCGTCGAGCTGCCCGGCATAGACGACCGTGCCCTCCCCCGCCGCGCGCATCGGTGCACCCTCACGCGCGACGAACTCCACGCCGTCGAGCCTGCGCCCGTCCGCTTGCGCGCCGTAGCGCGCGTAGATCTCTCCGTCGACGGGCCGCGTGAAAAGCGCGCCGTCGCGACGCGGGACCGCGCGCGCAACTTCCTGCGGCGCCTCCACCGGCGCAAGCGGCTCGGATTCGATCGCCGGCCGCGGCGGCGCCGCCATCTGCGTGCGCGGAGGCAGCACGATCACGTCGCCCTCACGAATTTCGTAAGGCGGATTCAGCCCGTTCATCTGCTCGAGCGTCGCGACCTCTTCGCCATATTGCGCGGCGATCGAGTCCATCGTCTCGCCCGCGCGCGCAGTGTGAATGCGCGGCGCGCCCGGCGCGGCGTCTTGAGACGGCTCGTCCGCTTGAATTGGCGCCGGCGCTTCGTCGTTGCGCTCCTCGCGAACGGCCTGCGCCTCGCGGAGGCGCTCATCTCGCGCCGTTTGCCGCTGCGAGTGCGAAGGCTCGCCCGCTTCCGGCGGCGCCGCGGCCTGTTCGCCGCTGGTGTCGAGCAGCCGCTCCGCAACCGGCTGAACCTGCGCGCACGCCGAGAGCGCAGCGCTGGCGATGAGGAGAGACGCAAGACGCATCCGCGAAATGTGCGCAAAGTCGCGCGCCCGCGCAACGCTTCAAGGCTGTTGATCCTCGGCCACGCCCTCTTCCAGCGCTGCAACCTCGATCGGCCCGAGAGTCATTCCGCTGCCGAGCGCCCCCTCCTTCTTTTCGAAACGCTTGAGCCGCGCGCGCCCGTCCTCGATGACCGGCGCCACGATCACGCCCTCCTCCGCCAGCTGATCGATCAGCACTGCCGGCACGCTATCCACCGCGCCGTTGACGATGATCCGATCGTAGGGCGCGCCCTCCGCCCAGCCCGCGCGCCCATCCGCGAGATGCGCCTGCACGTTCATCAGCCGGAGCGCGCCGAACCGCGCGCGCGCATCCGCGACAAGATCGCGGTGGCGATCGAGGGTCGTCACTTTGCGCGCCATCGCCGCGAGCGCCGCGGCCTGAAACCCTGATCCCGTACCCACCTCAAGCACCAGATCGCCGGGCTTGGGATCGAGCGCCGAAATCATCCGTCCGACCACGGAGGGTTTGGACATGCTCTGCCCATGCGCGAGCGGCAGCGCCACATCCTCAAGCGCGAGAGCGCGCAAATGCTCCGGCGCGAAATGCGCTCGGTCCGTCCGCTCGAGCGCCGAGAGTGTCTTCAAATCTGTCACGCCCGCTTCGCGCATATCGAGCACGAAACGCATCAGCGCGGCGGGATCGGCTTCACTCATCCCTTCGGCGCCGCGCCGCCCAGCACGCCCTTCAGATCGTGAATTGTGTCGCGATGCGTGAGATCGATGTGCAGCGGCGTCACCGAGATGCGCCCTTCGTAGATCGCGCGCAAATCGCTGCCGTCCGGCGGATTGGAAAGCTGCCCGCGAAAGCCGAGCCAATAATAATGTTGCCCGCGCAAATCGGTGCGCTTGTCCGCATAGACGATGTGCTGATCGCGGAAGCCCTGGAACGTCACCTCCACTTCCTTCACTTGATCGGGCGCGAGATCGGGGAAGTTGACGTTCATTACCACGCCTTGCGGCCAGCCCTTCTTCAACAGCGCGCGCAGCACTCCAGGGCCGTACGTCTCCGCCGTCTCCCATGGGATCGGCTCATCAGGTGAGCGAAAGCCGCGCGCCTGGCTCATCGCCACGGCGGGAATGCCGAGCTGCATGCCCTGCATCGCGCCCGCGATCGTGCCGGAGAACGTGACGTCCTCCGCGATGTTCTGCCCGCGATTGACGCCGGAGAGCACAAGATCGGGGCGCGCGTCCGCCATGAAATCCTGCACCGCCAGCAGCACGCAATCAGTCGGCGTGCCCGCGATCGCGAAGCGCTTCTCGCCCGCCTCGCGCACGCGGATGGGCGCCGAGAGCGTCAGCGCCCGCGAAGCGCCCGATTGCTCCGCCTCCGGCGCGACAACCCAGACGTCGTCGCTGAATTGGCGCGCGATCTTCTCCAGAACGGCAAGCCCCGTGGCGTGGATGCCGTCGTCATTGGTGCAGAGAACGCGCATGCGGGCGCCTTCATACGCGAAGGCGTCCGCAAAAGGCTACTTCCAGGCGCCGATGATCGCGCCGCCGATCATGTTAATGAGGAAAAGATGGAGCGTATCGAGCCCCAGAAGCCCCGGGGCCTCGGCGCTATAGACAAACATGTAGAGCCGGCTGGCAAAGACGAAGAAGAGCGCCATCCAGAAGCCGGTCAGCGCCCCGTTCACCCAGCCCGCGCCGTTGCGCCACTTGATGACCAGCGAAAGCCCGATCGCCTGCAGGAGCGGCATGATCGGCGAAAGATACATTCGCCATTCCTGACCCGCAAAACTGTCCTCGGTGACGCCCTGCATCGCCATCCATTGCTGCGAGAACAGCACGCCATAGATGAGCGCGCCGATCCCATACATCACCACCGCCGCGAGAACGATCGCGAGCGCGTTGTGTCCCTGAAAACGCATGGTCTCCTCCCAACGGCTCTGAGGGCCGCTTCTGGACAAAGATTAGTCCGAGTCCGGCGGATCGAGAGACATATTCGCGTGATGCGCTACGCCCGCCCTCCCCTCGACGGGGAGGGTCGGTCGCGCAGCAGCCGGGGTGGGGTGCGCCCGCTGCGCAGCCGGATTGCCTCAAGAGGCAAGACTTTCAGAGTCGCGCGCGCACCCCCTCAGTCAGCCTCGCTGATCGCTCCCCCATCGAGGGGGAGCGGGGCCGCTGTTCACCCGATCCGCTCCATCCCACCCATGTACGGCCGAAGCGCCTCTGGGATCACAACCGAACCGTCAGCCTGCTGATAATTCTCCAGCACCGCGACGAGCGTGCGCCCCACCGCAAGCCCCGAGCCATTGAGCGTGTGCACGAACTCGGGCTTCCCGCCTTTCGGGCGGAAGCGCGCATTCATGCGCCGCGCCTGGAATTCCCCGCAATTCGAACACGAGCTGATCTCGCGATACTTGCCTTGGCTCGGCAGCCAAACTTCGAGATCGAACGTCTTCTTCGCCGAGAAGCCCATATCGCCGGTGCAAAGCAGAATGCGCCGGTACGGCAGCTCAAGCGCTTCGAGCACTTTCTCCGCACAGCGCGTCATCCGCTCGTGCTCGTCCTCGGATTTGTCCGGCGTCGTGATGGAGACCATCTCCACCTTGCGGAACTGGTGCATGCGGATCATGCCGCGCGTATCCTTGCCCGCCGCGCCTGCCTCCGAACGAAAACACGGCGTATCTGCCGTCCAACGCTTCGGCAGCGTGTCCCCGTCGAGAATTTGCTCCCGCACGATGTTGGTGACGGAGACTTCGGCGGTGGGCGTGAGCCACAAGCTGTTTTCAGCATCAACGATGCGAGAACTGTGCAGGAACTGTTTACGTATGTTCCTTTGCGCATCGGCGCCGAGTTGCCCCCAATTTTCACTGATGAGCACAGAAACGACGCTGGTCGAGGAGGAGACATTCGATGAATAGTATTTTGGGGTGATGTCGTGCAGACGCTCAGGTTTTTTTAGGATCTCTTCAACTTCGTCCTGTGGGATTGGTTTCTCCGCGGTTCGAAAATACAGGTCGTCTCCAAACTTCGGGAGCTGGCCCGTGCCGTACATGGTGCTGTCTCGCACCAACAACGGCGGCGCGACTTCCTCATATCCATTCTGCATCGTGTGCAGGTCGATCATCAGCGCCGCGAGTGCGCGCTCCATCCGCGCCAACGCGCCCTTGAGCACCACGAACCGCGATCCGCTCATCCGCGCGGCCGCCTCGAAATCCATCAGACCCAGCGCTTCGCCGATCGCGACGTGATCTTTCGGCGCGTTGAGCGAGGAAGCCGGCGTCCGCGCAGGCGGATCCCACTTGCGCACCTCCACGTTTTCATTCTCGTCCGCGCCTACTGGCACATCCGGCGCCGGCACGTTCGGCAGCGCTGCGAGAATGTCGTTGAGCTTCTTCGAAGCCTCAGCCTCTTCGCCGCCCGCTTTCTCGATCGTCTCCTTGAGCGCGGCGACTTCGCCCATCAATGCCTGGGCACGCGCTTCATCCTTCGCGGCTTTCGCCGCGCCGATTTGCTTGGAGGCGACGTTGCGCGCGGCTTCCGCTTCCTGCTTCGCGGTGGTCGCGGCGCGCACGGCAACGTCGAGCGAGAGGATGGAGGCGATCTGCCCCAACACATCCTCGCTGAGCGGCCGGCGTGTCAGCGCCCGCTTCCAGCCCTCGAAATCGTCCCGGATCGCCTTGAGATCGTGCATGAATCGCTTCGCGTAAGTGTTGCCGATGAGCGCTTAGCGCGAAGCCTGGCGCCACGCACCCCCTCCCCTAGAGGGGGAGGGGGCAGGGGGTGGGGTGAGCCACAAAGAACCCACGCTAAGAAATGAAACACTTAGTGCGGCTTCTCACCCCCACCCCAACCCCTCCCCCCACCAGGGGGAGGGGCGAAGCGCGGCGATGGCGCAAAGATCCGCTACTCCGCCAGCCGCGCTTCCATTGCCGCGATGTCGGCTGCTTCCCGCTTGGCGTTGGCTTTCACGATGAACCAAACGAGCCAGATCGAAAGCTCGAAGAGCGCGTACATCGGCAGCGCCATGAGAGTCATCGAGATGACGTCCGGCGGCGTCACGCAAGCCGCGAACGCCGCGATCCCGACGATCGCGTAGCGCCTGCCCTTCCGCAGCATCGAGGCGGAGACCATCCCCACGCGCGCCAAGAGCGAGAGCACGACCGGCATCTGGAAGCAGAGCCCAAACGCCAGCACCAAAGTCGTCACCAGCCCCAGATACTCGTCCACCTTCGGCAGGAACTCGACGCGGATTGGCCCCGTCGTCACCTCTTGCATTAGCGCGAACCTGAGCGCGAACGGCATCGCCACGTAAAACACGAACGCCGAGCCGAGCGCGAACATGATCGGCCCCGCGATGAGGAACGGCGCCGCGGCGCCGCGTTCGCGCTTATAAAGCCCCGGCGCGATGAACGCGTAGGCCTGCCACGCGATGATCGGGAAGGAGAGGATGATCGCGGCAAAGAGCGCGACCTGCAGCTTCACGAAGAAGAAGCCGAAGCCGTGCGTGAATACGAGTCGCAGCGCTTCGTTGGCGCGCTCGGGATGCACCTGCCGGATCGCTTCGCGGAACGGCTCGACCAGAAACTCGAAGATCGGCTCGGCCACGAAATAGCAGGCGACGAACGCGACAACGAGCGTGACGAGCGAAACCACCAGCCGGTTCCGCAACTCGCTCAAATGATCGAGGAGCGGCGCGCGCGAAGCCTCGACTTCGTCTTCCGTTTGGGCGGCGTCGCTCACGACGCGCCCCCGGCCGCGGCGGGCCGCGGCTCTATGCTCGGCTCGCTTTCCACCGGCTCGCCGCCTTCGGCCGGCGCCGCGCGCACCACACCGTCCGCGCCCGTCACCGTGTCCGGCTGCGGCAGCGAGGGAGGCGCCGCCTCCTTGGGCGAGAGCGTTCCCGGCAGCACGGAGGGCTTGCTGATCTCGCGCTGCAGATCGTTGAGCGTCGAATTATTCCGCAGCGCTTCGACTTCGCGCTTCAACTCGTCGAGCTCGGCTTGGCGCGCCAACTCGTCGAAGCCGGAGCGGAACTCCTGCGCCATGCCGCGCAGCCGCGCGGTCCACCGCCCGAGCTTGCGCATCAAGAGCGGCAAATCCTTCGGGCCGATCACGACAAGCGCGAGCACGCCCAGAAGCAGGATTTCCTGAAAGCCGAGGCTCGGCAGCATGGCGTGTCAGCCGGTTAAGCGCGGTCCGTTTCGCGCGGCTGCTGTTGCGGGGTCTGCGTGACTTGCGCTGGCGGCTCTTGTTGCGCGTTTTGCTGGTCGCGCTCGCCGTCGCCCAAGCCTTTGCGGAAGCCGCGAATGCCGCGCCCCATGTCTTCCATGAGCGTGGAGAGCCGCCCCGGCCGCGCGAACAGCAAGAACGCGAGCAAGAGAACGATAAGAAGCGGGATGATCCCAGGCATATGCACGGGGGTTAACTCCTAGAAGCGATCAGTCTTCGCCTTCGCGCAGATGATCTACGAAAAATCCTTCGGCGTCGTCCCCCGCCGACAGCGGCTCTTCGTCTCCCGCCGGGCCGTCCGAGGGGCGGGGCACGTCGATCTCGCCGGCCGCGCGGGCGTCCAAGAGGCCGAGAGCCTTCAAATCTTCCTTCCCCGGCAGGGAATCAAGGCCGGATAGGTTGAAGTGCCTGAGAAACGCGTCCGTCGTCCCGAAGGTCAGCGGCCGTCCGGGCGTCCGCCGGCGTCCCCGCGGGCGCACCCAGCCGATCTCAAGCAGCAGATCGAGCGAGCCTTTCGCCAGCGAAACGCCGCGTATGTCCTCGATCTCGGCACGCGTCACGGGCTGGTGATAGGCGATGACCGCCAACGTCTCGAGCGCGGCGCGCGGCAGCTTCTTCGGCTCCTGGCGCTTCTCGGCGAACAGCGTCGAGAGGTCCGGCGCCGATTGGAAGCGCCACGCCCCGCCGACCTCCACGAGCTGCACGCCTCGCCCGCGATATTCGCGCGAGAGCCTGTCGAGCACGGCGAGCACATCGACATCCTCGCCGAGCTTCTTCTGCAAATCGCTCTCGGAAAGCGCCTCACCCGAAGCGAAGAGCAACGCCTCCGCCGCACGCACCGCATCCTCCGAAGGCGGCGGCGCCTGCACGGCCTCTTCTTCCGCGATCTCTTCCTCGGCCGTCTCCTCGACGAACGCCTCTTCGAGACGCCGCATCTGATCCGCGACGTGCGGGCGCGGCGGCACGATCTTGGTGGAGCGCGGGCCCTCCGTCACGAGCGCGCCTCCGGCTCATCGTGGCGCGCGCGCAGATAAAGAGGCTCGAACGCATCGGCTTGCTTCAACTCCATCTTGCCTTCGCGCGCGAGCTCAAGCGCGGCGCCAAGCGTGGAGGCGAGATAAGACGATGGCGGCGGCGCTTCCGGCCCCTTCTCCGGCGCCGGCGTGATCGCATCGATCGCGCGCCACTCCTCGATCTCCTTCAGCATCCGCTCCAAGCGGTGGCGCGCCTCAGCAAGCCCATACGCGCGCCGCGGCTTGAGCTTATGCACCCGCCGCACATGCTTCGTCGCTTCGCGGCAATAGGCGTCGAGCAGATCCATCAGCTCGGCCTTCCAGATGCGCTCCTTGGTGATCGCCACCGGCTGGGGCGCGCCGTACGCGAAGAAGTCGACCTCGAACTGCGGCATCGCCATAAGCCGCTTGGCCATCGCGCGCGCCTGCTCCAGCCGCATCAGCTTGAGCTTCAACGCATCCGCCAGCTTCTGCGGATCGGGCTCATCCTCGGTGATGATCGGGTTCGGAATGATCAGCCGTGACTTAAGCTGCGTCAGCCACGCCGCCATCACGAGATACTCAGCCGCGAGATCCATCCGCCCCGCGCGCGCCTCAGCAATGAAATCGAGATACTGATCCGCCAGCTCCGCTACCGAAATCTTGTGCAGATCGACCTTTCGCGCCCGCGCGAGATCGAGCAGCAGCGCCAGCGGCCCTTCATAGCCGTCGAGCGCCAGCGTCAGCGCCTGCCCCTCCTGGGCCTCGGCGTCGAACGCTTCGATCTGGTCTTCGTCGGCTTCGCTGGCCATGGCGGCAATCTAGGGGTTTGGGCCGAATTCCGAAACGCGGCGCTGCGTTTCAGGAGACCTTAAGCCCCACCCCCGGCCCCAAAAGCGTGCGAAAGCGCCACCAGCCCTCGGCCGCGTCCAGCGGATCGGGCTTTCGCCTGGCGATCTCCTCGACCTTGGCCGCCCGCGCCAGCGCCTTGCCGGCCAGCTTCGGGCAGCCCGCGACCACAGCCTCCGTATCCGCCAGCACGCCCGAGCATTGCAGCACCACGTCGCACCCGGCGGCGAACGCCTTCTCCGCCCGGTCCCGCAGCGGCCCGTCGAGCGCCTTCATGTCCAGATCATCGCTCGCCAACAGCCCCTCGAAGCCGACCTCGCCGCGGATGAGTTCGTTGATCACCTTCTTCGAGTGCGTGGCCGGATTTTCCGGATCGAGCGCGTCGAACACGATGTGCGCGGTCATCGCCATCTCGGCTTTGGCCAACGCGCGGAATGGCGCGAAGTCCGCGCCCAGTTCGTTCAGCCCATCGCTCACGCGCGGCAGCGCGAGATGGCTATCCGCCGTTGCGCGCCCATGCCCCGGCATGTGCTTCACGCACCCCGCGACGCCGCCCGCGTTCAACCCGTCGAGCACGCTTTGCCCCAACGCGGCGATCGCGTCTGGACTGGTCGAGAGCGCACGGTCCCCGATGATCGGGTCGGCGCCGGAGACTGGAACATCGAGCACCGGCGCGAAATCGCCGTTGACGCCGATGGCTTTGAGTTCGTGCGCGATGAGCCGATGCCCGAGCCGCGCAGCGGCCAGCCCAAGCGTCTTATCGTTCGCGTAGATCGCGCCGTAGGCCGCCGCCGCCGGCCACACCGGCCAATCGGGCGGCCGCATGCGCGCCACGCGCCCGCCTTCCTGATCGATGTAGATGATCGCGTCGTGCCCAGCCGCCTCGCGCAATTCCTTGCAAAGGCGCGCGACCTGCGCGCGCGTCACACATGCTTCGCGGAAGAGAATGAGCCCCCAGGGCTGCGCCGCTCGCAGAAAACCACGCCACGCATCGTCCAGTTCTGGAACACGCACGCCGAGCGCGCAGGCGGCAAAGCTCATCGCGCCGCTACGATACACGCCTGCCCAAGAGTGCGCACGCGCTCACAGAAGCGGCTGGCGTTGTCGCGGTCCGCGAAAAAGCCCGCGCGGACGCGGTAATAGATGCCCCCGGCGCCGAGATCGGCGCGCTGCACATCCATGCGCGCCTGGCTGAAGAGATGCGGAGAGCGGATTGCGAGGCGCCGCCAGGCATCGGTCGCGGCCTCCTCGGTGCGCAGCGCCGCGATCTGCGCGACGAACGCGCCGCCCGATGAGAAGCGCGGCGCCTGCGAAGGCAACGCAAGCGGCGGCGGCGCGAGCTGCTCGGCGCGCGTCATGGGCTCTTCCGGCGGCGCGCGCGCGACGACCTCTTGCCGCTCCTCAACGCCTTCGACCACATTGTTGAGCGTCGAACGCTCCGCCGGATCGGCCGAGCCTTCAGAACCTGGCGGCGGCTGGATCTTGTAGGCGCCGTCCGCGACGATGCGCGGCGTCTCCCCGACGCCGTAAAGACTCCACACGAAGCCGCCGAACGCCGCGAGGATTACGAACATCACCACCATCAGCACGCCGCCCCGGCGCGGCTGATCGTCTGTGTCGTCGGGCGCATACATCACGTAGCCCGGCGGCGGCGCATAGGCGCGGCGATCGTGTCTCATGGGCGCGTTAACCTTTTGAATCGGCTCTGCGCTGATTTTACCAGCGCGCACGATCCCAATCGCTAACGCGCCAAGGGTTAAGAACGCTCCAAGCTGAAGAGCCGCGCGTGCTCATCGATGGCGTAATCGTCGGTCATGCCCGCGATGTAATCGCACACGCGGCGCGCCAGGCGGCGCTTATCGTCCTCCGCGCCCTGCCACGCCGGCGGCAGCGTGCCCGGCTCTGCAAGGAAAAGGTCGAAGAGATCGGAGAGGATGCGCTTGGCGTGGCTGCGCCGGCGGTTGACCCGCCAGTGCCGGTACATCCGCTTCATCAGGAAGCGCCGCAGGCCCGCTTGCTGCTGAATCATCGCATCGGAGAAGGAAACCAGCGGCCCGTCATGCGCGCGCACGTCCTCCGCGCTTTGCGGCTTGGCCTTCTGCAGTCGCTGATCCGAAGCCCAGACAAGATCGTCCACCAGCACGCCGATCATCCGGCGCACCAGCTCCGCGATGAAGCGACTCTCTTCGAGCCCGGGATAATCCGCCTCCACGGTCTTCGCGATGCGCGCGACGAACTCCACCTCCTCGCGCACTTCCGCCAGCGTGAAGAGCCCGGCGCGCAAGCCGTCGTCGAGATCGTGATTGTTGTAGGCGATGTCGTCGGCGTGCGCCGCGACCTGCGCTTCGATCCCGGGCCACGAAGAAAGCTCTAGATCGTGCGTCGCGTCATATTCCTGGATCGCGGCCGGCAGATCCCCAAGTGCCACGCCCGGCTTGATGAGCGGCCCGTTGTGTTTGACGACGCCTTCGAGCGTCTCCCACGCGAGGTTGAGTCCATCGAACTTCGGATAGCGCTCCTCCAGCTTCGTCAGCACCCGGAGCGTCTGGGCGTTGTGATCGAACCCGCCATAAGGCGCCATGCACGCATCGAGCACGTCTTCGCCCGTGTGCCCGAACGGCGGGTGGCCGATATCGTGCGCCAGCGCGCACGCTTCCGCGAGATCGAGATCGAGCCCCATGCGCCGCGACGCCGCGCGCGCGATCTGCGCTACTTCCAGCGAGTGCGTCAGCCGCGTGCGGTAATGATCACCCTCATGTGCGACGAACACCTGCGTCTTGCCCTTGAGGCGCCGGAACGCGCTCGAGTGGATCACCCGGTCCCGGTCCCGCTCGAAGGGAGAGCGGTGCTTGCTCTCCGGCTCCCGGTGCAGCCGCCCGCGCGTCTGGGAGGGATCGGTCGCGAACCCCGCCCGGGGCGGGCTCCAGGGCAGATGGGCCTGTCTGGCGCCGGTGTCGGCCATTGGTCCTCCGGGGGCGCTTATTGAAGCAGCCGCCTAAATCCTGTGCCCGGCGAGTCCTGAAATCGCCCTGGGCGGCTTATATGGAGCACACAGGGCTTTCCGAATCATGTCCGACGTCTCGCTCACTCCCGCCGCCGCCCGCCAGATCAAGGCGATCACGGTTGGCGAACCGGCCTCCGCCGGCCTCCGGGTCGCGGTGGAGGGGGGCGGCTGCTCGGGCTTTCAGTACGAGATCGCCATCGATCCCGCCCCCAAGCCGGACGACGAGATCATCGAACTCGACGGCGCGCGCCTTTTCGTGGATCCCATCTCGATGCCCTTCCTGGCCGGCAGCCAGGTTGATTGGGTGGAGGAGCTGATCGGCGCCGCCTTCAAGGTGAAGAACCCCAACGCGAAGTCCAGCTGCGGCTGCGGCGTCAGCTTCTCGGTCTAACGCTTGTTCAACCAGCCGCCGCCCAGCCTGGAGACAGGCCGTCTCGCCGCTCGCAGCGGCCGTTGGGACACCGCTCGCAAGGCCTTCGAGGCCAGTGCGGACCGCGGCGAGGCGGACGGCTATTACGAGCTCGCGCTGCTCTACTGGTACGGCAACGGGGCGCCCAAATCGTTGGAGAAGGCGGTTGCGCTCTTCAAGCTCGCGGCCGAAGGCGGCAACGCGGACGGCCAGCACGCACTGGGCCTCGCGCTCCTGCCCACCGACCGCGCCGGCGCCGAGCGCTGGCTGCTGCGCGCCGCCGAGGCAGGCCACCCGCCCGCCATGACCCGCCTCGCCGAACTCGTGATGGATCGCGAACCGGATAGTGCGCGCGCCCTCCTCGCCCGAGCGGCCGAGAGCGGCTACCCCGCCGCCATGATCGCCTACGGCCAGGCGCTGGCGAACCCGGACGCCGCCGGCGCCGATCCCTCCGAGGGCTTGGCTTGGCTGTACGCCGCGGTCGCCATCACCGGAGACGCCGATATCGAACATGACGCGAAGGCCCTCGCCCGCGTTCTTCACGCCCGCTCGATCGAATCCGCCCAGAAGCGCGGCCGCCAACTCGCCCGCAAATTCCGCCAGGCGGGCTGAGCCTCAGTCCGCATCCGGATGAAACCGTTCCCTCCCCATGGAGGGGGGAGGGTTAGGGTGGGGGTGAGACGCAGGCGCAGCGCTTCACGATTTCACCCCTCCCCAACCCCTCCCCCTCCAGGGGAGGGGCTCTGATCGGCCGCCCGCCCGGCCTCTTCCCATGCCGCCGCGTCGTGTGAGACGAACGGCCATGCTCTCTGTCTCCGACGCCCTCAAGCAGCGCATCTCCATCCGCGCGTTCAAGCCCGATCCCGTTCCCGAGGCGCTCATGCGCGAGATCCTTGATGTCGCGCGCTACGCGCCTTCGGGCGGCAACGTGCAGCCGTGGAAAGTCATCGCCGTCGCCGGCGCTGCGAAGGATGAGGTGAGCGCGGTCGTGAAGCGCGCGCTCGCCGCCAACCCTGCGGGGGATGACGCGGGGCGACCGATCTATCCAGAAAATCTCTGGGAGCCGCACCGTTCGTGGCGCTTCAAGGTTGGCGAAGATATGTACGCGCTCCTCGGCATTCCGCGCGAAGATAAGCCCGCACGCTTTGCCCATCTCGCGCGCAATCTCGATTTCTTCGGCGCCCCTGTCGGCCTTTTCTTTGTGATCGATGAGCGCATGGGCCACGGCCAATGGGCCCACCTCGGCATGTTCATGCAGTCGGTAGCGCTCGCAGCGTTGGAGCGCGGCGTATCAAGCTGCATGCAGGAGGCCTGGGCGCGTGGACGTTCAGCGCTCAAGGAGCATTTCAAGCTCGCCCCGACCGAGATGGTCTATTGCGGCATGGCGCTCGGCTATCCCGCGGACGCGCCGGTGAACACGCTGCGCTCCGATCGCGCCGGCGTAGACGAATTCGCCCGTTTCGAAGGCTTCTAGGCGGTCGCGATCCGGCCGACCGCGAAGAGCGCGGCGCACACCGCGCCCACGGCCAGCGGCCAGGTCCACAGCCGCCCCAACGCGCGCGAATTGTCCTCGCCGACCCAGGCCAGCCACCCGCGCAGCAGGCTCAGCAGACACACCACCGGCAGCGCCGTCGCGCTCAAAATGTACGCCGACGCCACGATCTGGTTGACGGACGAGAGATCGACCTCCAGCAGCGCCGGGGCCTGCAAGAGCGAGTCCCGCGATACAAAAATAAGCCCCACGCAGACGAACGATCCCACGATCATCCAGAAGAGCCGCCAGTTCATGGCGCACCACGCCCGAAATCGAGCCGGCCGTCCTCCGCGAAATCTACGATCGCGAAGATGACGCCCAGTAGAAGGAGCCACCCGATCGGCAACAACACGATCGGCACGGCGTCCATTTGTCCCGCATTATAGTGCGCCCAGCCGAAATAGGACGCCGCCAGCGCCGCGAGCGGAAATGTCCACGACAGAAAGACGGCAATCACCAAGAGTGCCTTGGAGCGCCAAACCGCCCTCTCTTCCCGCTTGAGCATCCGCGCGCCGTGCCCGAGGCACGCCGCCGCGACACACAAATTGAACGCCGTGAACCCTAGGAGCAGAGGCAGCATCGCGCTGTCGCATACCACGATTGGGGGATGCGGTCTCGTTCGTTAAAGAGCGAACCTGGGGAACCTCACTCAGTTGAGAAGCGTTCGCTATCCCATGACCCACACGAGCGATCGCCACGACGAGCACGTTGAGCTTCCAGCTGATAAGGCCCGCCAGGGTGGCCCGGGCACGCATGTTTTCGTCATTTGGGCGATTTCGACGCTGGCCGTCGCCTTCGGCCTCTTCGCGCTTTACATGCTGAACGCCGCCGCAACCTGATCGGCTTGACGCGGCTCTTCAAGCGTCCATGAAACAACCATGGCGCTCACCGTCGCGACTTGGAATGTAAACTCCATTCTGGCCCGCCTCCCAACCGCGTTGGAGGTGTTGAAAACAATCGATGCGGACATCGTCTGCCTACAGGAGATAAAGTGCGAAGATGCGCGCTTCCCACGCTTCGAGATCGAGGCGCTGGGCTATAACGTGGAGACGCACGGCCAGAAGACCTATAATGGCGTCGCCCTTCTCTCCAAGCACCGCATTGAAGAGATCGCGCCCGGTCTGCCCGGCGACGAGACTGACACGCACTCCCGCTACATCGAAGCTGTGATTGCCGCGCCTTCCGGCCCGGTGCGCATCGCTTCGCTCTATGCGCCGAACGGCAATCCGATCGGCACGGAGAAATTCACTTACAAGCTCGGCTGGCACGATCGCCTGAACGAACACGCGGAGAAGCTGCTGACTTATGAAGAGCCGCTCATGCTCTGCGGCGATTACAACATCATCCCCCGCCCGGACGACGCCGATCAGCCTGAAGGCTGGAAAGGCGATGCGCTCTTCCAGCCGGAAAGCATCGCTAAGTATCGCGCCCTGCTCAACCTCGGCATGACGGATGCCTTCATGCAGGCCGACGGCCGCGCGCGCCAATTCACCTTCTGGGATTATCAAGCCGGCGCGTGGCGGCGCGATCACGGCATCCGCATCGATTTCATCGCGCTCTCGCCGCTTGCATCCGATAAGCTCAGCGGCGTGCGCATCCACAAGGAAGCGCGCGCGATGGATAAGCCGAGCGATCACGTCCCGATGATCGCGACCTTCGAACTCTGAAAGCGCGCGCGATGATCAAGCTCACCTATTGCCTCGTGCGTTTGCCGCATCTGACACGCGAAGCGTTTCAGGATTATTGGCTGAATACGCACGGGCCCCTCGTCGCCAGCGTGCGCGAAACGCTGCGCATCAAGCGCTACGTGCAGCTTCATTCGCTGCCGCCCGAACTCTCCGCCGACATCCGCGCCTCGCGCGAAGGCCCCGAGCAATATGACGGCGTCGCCCAGCTCTGGTGGGAAAGCTTCGATGACCTCGCCGCCAGCGCCGCCGATCCGCGAACCGCCGAAGCCGCGCGCCTCCTCCTGGAAGACGAACGCAAATTCATCGATCTCCCCAAATCCCCGCTCTGGTGGGGCGAGGAGAGGGTGATTTTCTAGCGGAGCGCCAACCTCCCCTCGATGGGGAGGTCGGCCGCGCAGCGGCCGGGTGGGGTGGACACGCAACGGCGAAAGAAGAGCCGCACGAGGGAATGACCGCAGTGTTGCAGGCGCACCCCTCCCGGCGTTCGCTCGCGCTCACGCCGACCTCCCCCTCGAGGGGAGGTCACGACGGACGCTAGTTCCGCTTCGTCTGCGCCGTGATCACCGCGTCCATCACACGCATCACGCTCGACAAATCGTTCACCAGAGACCGCGCCCGAAGCGGATCCGCGAGCGGCGAGAACATGCTCCCCACCTCGAACTTGTTCCCGCCCTCGATCGCGATCAGCAGATCGCCGCCCTGAAACGCGCAGCGCACGCGCTTGCCTTTGAAATTTGTCTCCAGCTCCATCAGCCGCTCCATGAACACCGGATGCAACAGATAGCGCGCCTCGACCTGATCGTTGCTGAACACCTCGAACGCCTTCTCGAAGCGCGAATCCTCCAGCCCCACCTTCTTCAGTTCGCCCCCGCCGCCGAACGCGTTGAAGATGCCCGCATCGCGCCGCACGATCGTCACACCCAGAAAGTCGCGCACGAATTTGAGCTTGATGATCTGCCCGCGAAACGCCGTCGTCCACGTCGTGCGCCCCTTTGAATCGCGGTGCCGCTTCTCCAGATGCGCATCACACAATTCGAACTGCGCGCCCGCATGGGCGCCGCTGAACAGATCCTCGAACTTCTTCCGGTCATGCGAGGGCAGAAGATTGAGCGAGCAAAATCGATCGAACCCCGGCCCCATCGGCACGAGCACAGTATAGGAGACGTTGATCGATTGCGCGATCGCGGTCAGCGAGGCGGTCTTCACCGCGCGGCGCACTTTTTCCACATCGGAGGACGCCCAGATGTAAACGCCGAACGCGCCGAAGATGAGTGCGCCAAACCCCCAGCCGAAGTCCGCGAGGAAGCCCACGATCAGGAACGCCAGCACGCAAATCGGGATCCCGATCATCAGCCGCCGCTTGAACGTCGCCACCGCCGCGACGCGCTCCGGCTCGTGCGCCTCGAAGCACGGCAGGATGCGCTCGCTGTAGAGCCGCTGAAATCCCGGCTCGTCGAGCGCCACGAGATTGAACGATTCCGCTTGCGCCGGCGCTGCTTCGCTCATGCGTGCTCCCCCTCGCTCAATGCGTAATCGATTCCCGCCGCCGCATGGAGCGCCGCGGTATCGAACGCCGGAATCGGCACAACGCTGGGCGGCGCGAGCATCCCGAACTCCGTGCAGCCCAAGATCACGCCATCCACGCCCCGCGCGCCGCGCTCTTTCTCCAATATCGCCAGAAATTCCGCCCGCGCCGCATCGGAAAAGACGCCATGGATGAGTTCGTTGAATATCATATCGTGCAGGCGCGCGCGGTCCGCATCGCCGGGAATGAGCGCTTCGACGCCGTTCTTCGCCAGGCGCTCGCGATAGAAGCTCTGCTCCATCGTGTAGCGCGTCGCCATCAGCAGCGGCCGCTTCACACCCGCGCGCTTGATCGCGTCCGCCGTCACTTCCGCGATGTGTATCAGCGGAACGGAGACAGCGGCCGCCACCTCATCCGCCATCCGGTGCATCGTGTTCGCGCAAATGAGGATCGCCTCAGCGCCCGCTTGCTCCAATCGACGCGCCGCCTCCGCCAGCTGCGCGGCGAGCTCATCCCAGCGATCCTCTTCCTGCATGAGCGCGACCGGCGCGAAATCGACGCTCCATAGAATGAGCGGCGCCGAATGCTTCCCGCCCACACGCGCCCGCACGAGCCGGTTGAGCTCCCGATAATAATGCGTCGTCGATTCCCAGCTCATCCCGCCAATGAGCCCGAGCGTTTTCATCGCACGCATGGCGGATCAAATATCCGCATACACATGCCGCTCCCCGTCCTTGCCAGGATGCGTCACGGCGCCGAGATGCGCGGGGCCGACCATTTGCGCGTATTTCCAGATCGCTCCCGAGCCGTAATTCGTCACGCGCGGTTTGAAGCCCTCCGCGCGCGTCTTGAGCACGCCTTCGCTCACTTCAAGATCGATCGTTCC
This sequence comes from Hyphomonadaceae bacterium, assembly GCA_050246475.1. Taxonomy (GTDB): domain Bacteria; phylum Pseudomonadota; class Alphaproteobacteria; order Caulobacterales; family Aquidulcibacteraceae; genus CADEEL01. The sequence continues at coordinate 300,434 of JBFWVZ010000003.1, forward strand.
CGCCGCCGCATCGATGGAGATCATGTCGCCGTTCTTCACGAACGCGATGGGCCCGCCGACTTGCGCCTCCGGCCCCACGTGTCCGATGCAGAAGCCGCGCGTCGCGCCGGAGAAGCGCCCATCCGTGATGAGCGCGACTTTGTCGCCCATGCCTTGCCCGTAGATCGCCGCGGTCGTCGAAAGCATCTCGCGCATGCCCGGCCCGCCGCGAGGCCCCTCGTAGCGGATGACGAGCACTTCGCCTTCCTTGTAGTCGCGCTTGGAGACCGCTTCGAACGCCGCTTCCTCGCCGTCGAACACGCGCGCGGGCCCGCGGAATTGGAGCTTCGGCAGCCCCGCGATCTTCACGATGGCGCCTTTGGGCGCCAGCGAGCCCCACAGCCCGACAACGCCGCCATCCTCCGAAAGCGGATTGGTGAACGGGCGGATCACATCCTGATCGCTGCGAAGCGCAACGCCTTCGAGATTTTCCCGCAGCGTCTTGCCCGTCACCGTCATCACATCGCCGTGGATAATCTTTTCATCGAGCAGCACGCGCAGCAGCGCCGGCATCCCGCCCGCTTCGCCCATGTGCTTGGCGACGTACTTGCCGCCCGGCACGAGATCCACGAGCCACGGCGTCTTCTTGAACGCCTTCGCCACGTCCGCGAGCGTGAACTTGATCCCCGCTTCGTGCGCCATCGCCGGCAAGTGCAGGCCGCCATTGGTCGATCCGCCGGTCGCCGCAACAACCACAGCCGCGTTCTCGAACGCTTCGCGCGTGCAGATGTCGCGCGGGCGGATGTTCTTCTCGATGAGGTTCACCACCGCGCGCCCGCTCGCCGCGCCGTAATCGTCGCGCGAAAGATTGGGCGCCGGCAGCGAAATCGATTGCGGCAGCGCGAGCCCAATCGCCTCGGAGACGCACGCCATTGTGTTCGCCGTATATTGCCCGCCGCACGCGCCGTCGCCCGGGCACGCATGGCGTTCGAGATCGCAGAGATCGTCGAAGCTCATCTTACCCGCTGAATGCGCGCCCACGCCCTCGAACACGTTGCGCACATCGACCTGCTGCCCGCGCCAATTGCCCGGCAGGATCGAGCCGCCATAGAGAAAGACGCTCGGCACATTGAGGCGCAGCATCGCCATCATCATGCCCGGCAAACTCTTGTCGCAGCCCGCGACGCCGACGAGCGCGTCATAGGCATGCCCGCGCATCGTGAGCTCGACCGAATCCGCGATCACTTCGCGCGAGACGAGCGAGGAGCGCATCCCCTCGTGCCCCATCGCGATGCCATCCGTCACGGTGATCGTGCAGAATTCGCGGGGCGTCGCGCCCCCTTCCTTGACGCCGCGTGACACCGCATGCGCCTGGCGCATCAGCGCCGTGTTGCAGGGCGCGGCTTCGTTCCAGCAGGAGGCCACGCCCACGAACGGCTGCTCGATCTCCTTCGTGCCGAGCCCCATGGCGTAATAATAGGAGCGATGCGGCGCACGCTCCGGCCCCATTGTGGTATGCCGGCTGGGCAGCTTGGATTTGTCCCATTTTTGGGTTGTCATAAGCGAAGTCCTCAAGCGGGCGGTCTTGATAGGCCGCGCGCCTTGAAGGACGCAACAGAAGAGCAAGACGATAGGGAGCGCACGTGCCGGTTTGGTCCTACGCGAACATCTGGGAGCCCATCGCGCGCGCCCGCCCGGAGCATCCGGCCTTCATCCAGGGTGAGAAGCGCCTCTCATGGGGCGATTTCGACGCGCACGCCGATGCGCTCGCCGCGCATTTCTTGGCTAAGGGCCTCTCGCATCAATCGAAGGTCGGCGCCTATCTGCACAATTGCGAGGAATATCTCGTCGCCTACTACGCCGCCTTCAAAGCAGGCCTCGCGCCCTTCAACGTGAATTATCGCTACGGCGTCGATGAACTCATCTACCTGTTCGACAACGCCGACGCCGAGGCCGTCGTCTTCCACGCCAGCTACGCCGAGCGCGTCGAAGCGCTGCGCCCGCGTCTGCCCAAGGTGAAGACATGGGTCGGCGTTGCCGAGCCGGGCTTCGCCGTGCCCGATTGGGCCGACGACTACGCGCAAATCGTCAAGAACGTGCCCGTTGAACGCCCCGTCGTCGCGCCGTGGGGCCGCTCGAGCGACGATCTCCTCATCCTCTACACCGGCGGCACGACAGGCATGCCCAAGGGCGTGATGTGGCGCCAAGAAGATCAGATCGGCGTCACCGGCTTCGGCGGCAGCCCGCTGCTCGGCATTCCCGCACTCGAAAGACCCGAGGATGCGGTCGCGCAATTCGCGCTCGTGCCGCCGAGCGTCGGCATGCCCGCGTGCCCGCTGATGCACGGCACCGGCCAGTTCGGCGCGCTCGCAACATTGCTGCGCGGCGGCACGGTCGTGCTGCTCCCCTCGCGCCGTTTCGATCCGGAAGAGCTCTGGAACGAAGTGGCCAAGAACCGCGTCTCGCGTCTCTCCATCGTCGGCTTGCCGTTCGCGGGGCCGCTGCTCGACGTGCTCGAAGCCAATCCCGGCCGCTGGGATCTCTCCTGCGTCACGCTCATCGGCTCGTCGGGTGCGATGTGGAGCATCGAGAACAAACGCGGGCTCTTGAAGCACATGCCGCAAGCCATGCTGATGGATAGCTTCGCCTCCTCCGAAGCGATCGGCATGGGCGTCTCCGCCTCCACCGCCGGCGGCGAGATCGAAACCGCGAAATTCACCGTCGGCGTCAATTGCGCCGTCTTCACCGAGGATCACCGCCGCGTTGAGCCGGGCTCGGGCGAGCGCGGGATGACAGCCGTCTCCGGCCACCTCCCGCTCGGCTATTACAAGGACGAAGAAAAAACCCGCCGCACTTTCCCTGTGATCGACGGCCAGCGCTGGTCCATCCCCGGCGATTGGGCGACCGTGAATGCGGACGGCACGTTGAACCTCCTCGGCCGCGGCAGCCAATGCATCAACACGGGCGGCGAGAAAGTCTTCCCCGAGGAAGTCGAAGAGGCATTGAAGAAGCATCCCGCCGTGCGTGACGCCGCCGCCATCGGCGCGCCCGACCCGCGCTTCGGCGAACGCATCTGCGCTGTCATAGAACTCCAGCCGAACGCGGAGGCGCCGACGCTCGCCGATATCTCCACCCACGTGCGCCAACACTTGGCGGACTACAAAACGCCTCGCGCGCTCGTCATCTTCGACACCATGGGCCGCGCCCCGAACGGCAAGCTCGACTACAAAGCCGTGAAAGACCGCGCGCTCGCGCAGCTTCAATAGTTTCCTCCCCGGTTTGCGGGGGAGGTGTCGCCGAAGGCGACGGAGGGGGGAGCCGCAACCGCCCCCTCAGTCATGCTGCGCATGCCAGCTCCCCCGCTTGCGGGGAAAACTAGGCGCCGCGCATCTCGCGCAGCCCGCGCTCCACATCGATCACCGGCGCATAGCCAAGCTCGCGCTTGGCCTTCTCGCCGTTCAAGACGCAATGCCGGCTCATCACCATCGCCGCGTGGCGCGTCAGCGGCGGCGCGCCCTTCAAGCCGAACGTGCGCCACACGCCTTCGCTCGCCGCGCCGATGAAGTCCGCCAGCCACGCCGGCACATTCTTCTCCGGCAGCGTGATGCCTTTCGACGCCGCCATGCCGGAGATCATCTCTTTCATCGTGCGCTCGCCGTCGTCGAGTACGAAGTACGCTTCCCCCACACGACCCTTCGTCAGCGCCAATTCGATGGCCAGAACGAGATTGTCGATGTGCGTGGTCGAAGTGCGCGCGCGGCCGTGATCGATCCACATCCAGCCGCCGCTCTTCGCCATCTCCTCGATGACAGGCAGCAGAGTCGTATCCCCCGGCCCCCAGATGAAGCGCGGGCGCAGCACGATCGTGTCGAACCCCGGCTCGGCCGATGCGCGCACCAGCGTCTCGGCCTCCGCCTTCGTCGCGCAGTATGGATAAGGCGAATTGGGCGCGAGCGGATAAGTCTCATCCGCACCGAGAATGTTCTGCCCTTTGACGATCGCGGCTTCCGTGCCGATGTGCACGAAGCGCGCCACGCCCGCGCCTTGCGCCGCTTCGAGAACATTGCGCGTGCCGATGACATTGCCGCGGAACCACGCATCGCGCGGCCCCCACGCTTCGACGAACGCGGCGCAATGGATCACGGCCTCAGCATCCCCAACGTGCCCCGCCGCGATGGTCTCCAGATCGCAACGTACGGGCTTGGCGCCCGTTTCGCCGATGAGCGCATCGGACCGCTCAGAGCGGCTCATCGCGCGCACATCGTGCCCCGCCGCCGTAAGCTTGCGCGCCGCGGCCCCGCCCACGAAGCCCGATGCGCCGGTGATGAAGATTCGCATCAGTCCGGCATCCCACTGAGTCGCTTGAGCGCCAATATGAGCTTCGCCTTCGACGCCTGATCCTCCGCCAGCCGCTCGCGCATCTCCTCAACCACGTCCTCCGGCGCGCGGCTGACGAAATTCTGATTGTTGAGCTTCGCCTCGCTCTTGCCGATCTCCACATCGAGCTTCGCGATGTCCTTCTTCAGCCGCTCCGCCTCCGCGGCGAAATCGACGACGCCCTCGAGCGGCAGCGCCACCGTCGCGCCATCGAGCACGAACGTCACCGAACCGGCAGGCGCTTCGTTTGCCGTCGTTGAATAATCGAGCCGCGCCAGCCGATCGATCAAATCCTGGTAGCGCTCCAGGCGCGCGCCCGTTTCACGATCCGCGCCGATGAGCAGCAGCGGAATCTTCGCCGCAGGCGGCACGTTCAGCTCCGCGCGCGTCGAGCGCGTCTCCGTGATGAGCCGCACCATCCAATCGATTTCGGCCTCCGCCTTTTCGTCCACCAGAGATGAAGCAAGCTGCGGCCAGCGCGCCTCAACAAGCATCCCGTCGCGCTTGGCGCCGTACTCGCCAAGCCGCGCCCACAGCTCCTCCGTGATGAACGGCATGATCGGATGGAGCAGAATGAGCCCTTGATCGAGCGCCCACGCCGCCGTCCGGCGCGTCTCTTCCTTCGCCGCTTCATCCTCGCCCGAGAGCAGCGGCTTGATGAATTCGAGATACCAATCGCAGAAGACGTTCCAAATGAAGCGATAGAGCACGTTCGCCGCTTCGTTGAAGCGAAACGCCTCGATCTCACGCGTCACCGCTTCCGTCGCCCTCACCGTCTCCGAGACGATCCAGCGATTGACGGTCTCTTTTGGGCTCGATGGATCGAAGTCCGCCCACAGCGCGCACTCGTTCATTTGGCTGAAGCGCGCTGCGTTCCAAATCTTCGTGCCGAAATTCCGGTAGCCCGCAATGCGCTGCTCGTTGAGCTTCACATCGCGCCCCTGCGCGGCCATCGCCGTCAGCGTGAACCGAAGCGCATCGGCGCCGTATTTGTCCATCAGCTCCAAGGGATCGGCCGCATTGCCCTTGGATTTCGACATCTTCGCGCCCGTCGCGTCGCGGACGAGCGCGTGGATGTAGACCGTGCGGAATGGGACTTCCTTCATGAAGTGCATCCCGAACATCATCATCCGCGCAACCCAGAAGAAGATGATGTCGAACGCGGTGACGAGCACGCTCGTCGGATAAAACCGCTGAAGCTCCTTCGTCTTCGCCGGCCAGCCGAGCGTGGAGAACGGCCAGAGCCCCGACGAGAACCACGTGTCGAGCACATCTTCGTCCTGCACGAGTTCGATCGAAGCCGATGAACGCGAGCCCCCTCCCCTAGAGGGGGAGGGGGTTGGGGGTGGGGTGAGCTGCGCGCTCGACGGCGCAGCCTTCTTCTCACCCCCACCCCTGCCCCTCCCCCCTCCAGGGGGAGGGGTTCCGTCGCGAGATGCGCGCGCTTGCGCGAGCGCTTCTTCATAGGTCTCCGCAACGAAGATGTTGCCGTCCGCGTCGTACCAGGCCGGTATTCGATGCCCCCACCAGAGCTGGCGCGAGACGCACCAGGGCTCGATTTTGCGCATCCATTCGAAATACGTCTTCTCCCATTGCTTGGGCACGAAGACTGCCTTCTCCTGCTCGACCGCCTCGATCGCCTTCTTCGCCAGCGTCGGCGCATCGACGTACCATTGATCCGTCAGCCACGGCTCGATGACGACGCCGGAGCGATCCCCGTGCGGCTCCGCGTGCCGGATCGCCTCTTCGCCGCGCCGCAAGCCTTCCGCTTCGAGCGCCTCAAGCACTGCCTCACGCGCCTTTGCCCGATCGAGCCCCTGAAAGCGCTTCGGCGCATTCTCATTGAGCGCTGCGCGGCTGGTGAAAATGTTGATCGGCTCAAGCCCATGCTTCTTGCCGAGCTTGAAATCGTTGAAATCGTGCGCCGGCGTCACCTTCAAGGCGCCCGTGCCGCTTTCGATATCGACGTAATCGTCCGCGATGATCGGAATGATCCGGTCCGTCAGCGGCAAGCGCACGCGTCTGCCGATCAGCGCCGTGTAGCGCTCGTCCTTCGGGTTCACCGCGATCGCGACGTCCCCAAGCATCGTCTCAGGCCGTGTCGTCGCAACGACGATTTCGCCCGATCCATCCTCAAGCGGATACGCGATCCGCCACATATGCCCCGGCACTTCGCGCTGCTCGACTTCGAGATCGGAAATCGCCGTCTCGAAATGGGGATCCCAATTCACCAGGCGCTTGTCTTTGTAGATCAGCCCTTCCTTGTAGAGCTGCACGAAGACTTTACGCACCGCATCGCTCAAGCCTTCATCGAGCGTGAAGCGTTCGCGGCTCCAATCGCACGAAGCGCCCAGCCGCCGCAGCTGATTGAGAATCTGCCCGCCCGATTCCGCCTTCCACTCCCACACGCGTTCGATGAACGCATCGCGCCCCATCGCGCGGCGATCCATGTTGGCGCCTTGCGCCGCGAGCTGGCGCTCCACGACCATTTGCGTGGCGATCCCCGCGTGATCGAGCCCCGGCTGCCAAAGCACGGCCTTGCCGCGCAGCCGCTCGAACCGCGCGAGCACGTCTTGCAGCGTGTTGTTGAGCGCGTGCCCGATGTGCAGCGAGCCTGTCACGTTCGGCGGCGGGATCACCATGCAGAACGGCTCGCCCGTCTCGCGCGGCTTGAACGCGTCCGATTTTTCCCAGGCTTCAGTCCAGCGCGGCTCGACGGTCTTCGGGTCGTATGTGGTTTCGATCATGTCCGGAAAACAAAATAACCGCCGGGCGGCGGAGCGGGCTTATAGCAGGCGGTGCTTGGCTCACTCCACCCCGCGCTTTGCCTCACACCGATCCCCGGATGGCGGCGCAGCCGACGTTCCGGGGCCTATTCGCACAATCCAATGTCGCTGAGGCTGAGCTGTGGACCCCGGCTCTCGCGCTTTGCGCTCGGCCGGGGAGCGGCGCTACGCGCTTGCACGATCAGCCAATCGCTGCGTATGCGCCAGCAACTCCACCCCGTCCGTCTCCCCATGCCCCGGCACGACGATCCGTGCCCGCGCGAGGTAGCGCGCGTTGAGCCGCGCCACAGAAACCGGATAGGCCGCCAGATCGCCGTCCGCTGTATTGCCGAGCCCCATCGCCAGCGGGCGCACCATGCACCCGCCGTCGAGCGTCCCGGTCGTCTCATCCCAAACGACGCAATTGTCCCGCGTGTGCGCTGCGCCCGGGTGAAACGCCTCAACCACGCGCCCGCCGAGATCGAAGCGTTTCAACCGCGCAAGCCAAGTATGCGCCGCGCGCGTCAGCCCGCGCGAAGCCGCATCCGCCTGCGTCAGCACGTGCGCCCATGTCTCCGCGCCCGCTGCTTGAAACGCCGGCATGCCGATCATCCGGTCGTCGTGCGCGTGTGTGACGACGAGAACGATCTCCCGGCCCGGCGCAACGGCGCGCACGCGTTCGATCAACGGCTCGGCCTCATCCGCATTCCATGGCGTGTCCGCCACCAGCACGCGCCGTTCGCCCGCGATCACAACGCCGTTCGACGAGAACGGCGCATTGTCGCCGAGAAACCGCCAAGACGTGTGTCGCCACACGCCATCCGCAATCGGCTCAAACGAGAGCGCATGCGGGCGATCCGCACTTTGTGCGAACGCGGGCGTCGCCGCCGCAACGGCGCAGCAAGCGCACAAGCGCAAAAAGGATCGCCGCGAGTTCACGCGAAGAGACTAGCAGGGCCTCTCAACGCTTTCTTCCCCCGTTTACGGGGGAAGTGGCCGCGGCTTGTCCGCCGAAGCTCGAAGAGCGAAGGCGGAAGCGGCCGATGGGGGGAGCCGCGTCCTGCCCCTCAGTCATGCTGCGCATGACCGTTCCCCGCAGGCGGGGGAGCAAATGGGCGTGCGCAACGCCACAAACGACAAGGCCCTCGCTTTCGCGAGGGCCGAGCCTGAACACCAATATCTCGAACGCTCAGCGCGACATGCGTGCGATACGCTCCAGCTCCGCTTCGACACGCGCCTCCACGATCGCCGGGAGGTGCTGATCGAGCCATTCCTTGAGCATGGGCTTCAGCATCTCACGCACGACGCCCTCAATGGTCTGTCCAGGCGTTTCCGCAATGCGCAGCGCGCCGGCGAGGCGCGTCAGCGCCCCGGAGGCCGCCGTCACGGTCGGCGGTGAAATAATTGTCTCGGCCGCTTCCGCGACGGTTTGCGGCTCGGGCGCGCGCGAAACAGGCTGCGGCGCCGGGCGCGGCGCGGGCGCAGGCGGCGCGGGTTTCGCGGGCTCCGCGTCGAAGACGAGCAGATCGTCGGAATCCGAATTCGCCGGCTCCGTCAGATCGAGCACCTCGTCTTGCGTCGGCGCGCTCTCTTCTTCAGAAATAATGCGTCTGATGGAGGCAAGAATCTCCTCCATCGATGGCTCGGCCTGCGGTTGGCTCTGTGGCATCCGGCCCGTTCCCCCAAAGAGGCGGTCCCCCGCCCCGTCAATCAGCCCCTGCGTGAGACTGCGCCCAGGAGAGCATTAGGGAGATTCGCCCTGCCCTTGCCATGGGAGCATGCCGCGCATGTCATGCGGAGGTTGGTCTGGATCGTATAAAGGAGCGTTAACGGCGAGCGTCGCCGCGTTGAGCGCGCCGATTGTGGATAAAAGTGCGTGCGCGGCGACGTATTGATCCCGCTCCGCCTGCACGACGGCGAGCTGTGAATTGAGATATTCCTGTTGCGCGTTGAGCACATCGAGCGTGGTGCGCAGGCCCACCATCTGCTCGGTCTCCACGCCTTCGAGCGCAAACGCGTTCGCCCGCGCCTGCTCGCGCGCGCTGGCGACGATGCGAGTCGCGGCCTGCACATCGTTCCACGCCGCGACGACATTGGCCTCCACCAGCCGCCGCACGGCCTCCGCCTCCGCTTCCGCCCGCCCAGCATTGAAGCGGCTCTGGCGAATGCGCGAACGCCCATAACCGCCTTCAAAGAGCGGCATCGAGAATTGCGCCGCCACCGTCGCGGCTTCGCTTTCGATGTCCGGCCCCTGTTGCTCCACCGCGCGGTTGAGCCCCGCCACGATAGAGACTTGCGGCAGAAGCTGGGAACGTTCGATCCCGACCTGGCTGCGCGCCGCGCGCACGCTTTCTTCGGCGATGCCGAGATCGGGATTGTTCTCCCGCGCCGTGGCGAGCGCTTCGTCCAAGCTCTGCGGCAGCGGCGGATTGGGCGGCGGCGCGGCGAGATTGACCGGCTGTTCGCCCACCAGCCGAACGAAGTTCGCGCGCGACGCTTCCAGATCGGCCTGCGCTGTCGAAAGCCCCGCCTGCGCGCCCGCGAAGCGCGCCTCGGCCTGCGCCACGTCCGTCCGCGTGATCTCGCCCACTTCGAAGCGGTCGTTCGCCGCCTGCAGCTGGCGCGCCAACACGTCCGCATCGTTCTGCCGTATCCGGACGACCTCCACGTCGCGGCGGACATCCTCATAAGCGGCGATCACCGCGAGCAGCACTTGCTGCTCAACCGAGCGCAGATTCTCCCGCGCGCTGAGCGATTGCGCCCTCGCCAAATCGCTCTGCGCGCCGCGGAAGCCGCCTGTGTAGAGCGGCTGCGTCGCCGCAACGCCGATCGTCTGCGGCTCGGTGTCCTCGCGTTCCCTCAAACCGCCCGGCAGATCGACATCGCTGCGCCGGAAGCCAGCGCTCGCATTCAGATCCACTTGCGGCAGATAAGCCGCGCGCGCCTGCGTGATGTTTTCATCGGCGCCGCGCGCATTCAAACGCGCCGCGACGAGCGTGGGGTTGTTGCGGTAAGCGGCGTCGAGCGTTTCGGCGAGCGTCTGCGCATGCGCCGCACCCGGCGCCAAGAGAATCAAACTTGCCGCCCAGACCCGCATCGGCGCCTCCACGACGCCGATGCGCGCGCCTCAAAACACGAAGCTGCGCGCGCGCTCCAGGCCGGGAATCACCGGCGGAGCCGCGTCGAACACGGTCCTATAGGCGGCCGCGCTCTTTGATTTCGTGTAAACGCGCGCCGCTCCGGCCGGCCCTTCGCGCACGACGACGCCAAGGCGCCCGCCGTCCGCGAGCTGATCGAGCCACGCATCCGGCACGGTTTCGACCGCGCCATTGACGAGGATGACGTCGTAGGGCGCGCCCTCCGCCCAGCCGCTCTTCGCATCGGTGGAGACCGATTTCACACTGGCGACGCCTTCGAGGGCGGCGCCCGCCGCGAACGAAAGCTGGGAATCCGGATCGAGCGTCAGCGTCTCCACCCCGCACACGGAAAGCGCCGCGGCGCCAAAACCAGTCGCGCCCGCGATCTCAAGCCCGCGCTCCCCACGCTGCGGCGCCAGCGCCTGCATCAGCTTCGCCAAATCGCGCGGCCGCATCAGAAACCGCCCCGGCGCGACCTCAAGCTCCATATCCGCATACGCCAAGGATTTGAGCGCGGCCGGCACGAACCGCTCCCGCGGCAGCGTCCGGAACGCGTGCAGGACGGAGAGATCGGTCACATCCGCTGTGCGGATCTGGCTTTCCACCATGGCGGTGCGGGCGCGCGCGTAATCCATGGGGCGCTGATAGGCGGTTCGGCAAGGGCGAACAAGGAGACGCCCGGTCGCGCGTCCGGCCGCCTCACGTTGTGCCGGAGCCCCTATGTTGCTATCAGCGCCCCTCGCGAGAGCGGGCGGCCACGTGGCGGAGAGGCTACGCAGCGGACTGCAAATCCGTGTACTCCGGTTCGATTCCGGACGTGGCCTCCATCGCGCGCGTTCCTGCCCCAAACCCGTCAAACGCCGCATTCTAAAACTGCAGCCACTCAATCTAGGCGCTGTGGGCGTTGGCGCGCGGCACACAATCTCCCTCGTCAGCGGCTGGGCCAGCCCCACGGGAGAAAATTGAAATGGCAGAGCAAAACAATCGCGAGCAGGACCGCAACGGCCGCTCTCGCGATTACAACGATCCGCGCGACTACGCTCAGCGCGGCTACGGCCAATACGCACGCGGCTCATACGCGCCGCGCGGACGCGAAGAAAACGCCTTCGACGACGATGTCGAGCATCGCGCCGATTGGCGAAACGATGAGCGCTCAAGCCAAGGCTATCAAAGCAATCGCGGTTGGGATCGGCAGCGCGCCAATCGCTTCGCGTCCCCGCCGGACTATCGCGACAGCCCCTATCCGCAGCAAACCTACGGCGCGCAGTCGTACGGATACGAGCCCAATCGCGGCCAGGGCTACGGCCGCCACTTCGGCCGCGGGCCCAAGAACTATACGCGTAGCGACGAACGCATCCAGGACGACATCAACGATCGCCTCACCAGCGATCACGACGTCGACGCCACCAACATCGACGTGAAGGTCGCCCAGGGCGAAGTCACCCTTGCCGGCACGGTCGAGGATCGCTGGGAGAAGCGCTGCGCCGAGGACTGCGCGGAATCGGTCGCCGGCGTCCGGCACGTGCAAAACAATATTCGCGTCCAAAGCGCGAACGGATCCGAGTCGCCGACGCGTAAGGAAGGCCGACAGCACAGGTAAGCTGTTGTCTTTACTCGCTTTGGTGAACAATTCCTCGTTGTTAACCAGGTATTAACGAGTTAAGCCGATAACAACCACGTCTTCCCTTGGAGACACCCCACCATACCCAACGCCTTCGGGGCCCCTCACGGGGCCCCGTTTTCTTTGCGGGCGCCGCTCGCCCGCGTGCCGGGAAGGCGCTGGCGGGCGCCCTTTTCGCGCGGCGCCGATCTTGATAGAGAGCGCTTCGCGCGATGCGCTGTTCCTCGGTAGCTCAGCGGTAGAGCAACCGGCTGTTAACCGGTTGGTCGTAGGTTCGAATCCTACCCGGGGAGCCATCGCCGCGGCTGTTTTCAGCCCCTTCGGTTTTCCCAATGCTCCTCAAAATCGATCGCTCCGAAGGCCCCGTCGCTTCGATCGCGCTTGCGCGTCCTGAAGCGCGGAACGCCCTTTCCCTCGAATTGATCGACGCACTGATCGAGACGTTCGCGGCGCTCGCCGCCGACCAGAACGTGCGCGTGGTCGTTCTGCACGCCGAAGGACCGGTTTTCTCATCCGGCCACGATCTCAAAGAGCTGAACGCCCACCGCAGCGACGCCGATTCCGGCCGCGCGTTTTTCGAACGCACCTTCGCGCGCTGCGGCGAACTCATGCAGGCGATCGTCGCCGCGCCGCAGCCGGTCATCGCAGCGATCGAAGGCACGGCGACGGCCGCAGGTTGCCAGCTTGTCGCGTCGTGCGACCTCGCCATTGCCGGCGGCGGCGCGCGCTTCGCAACGCCGGGGGTCAATATCGGCCTCTTCTGCACCACGCCCGCCGTCGCGCTCTCGCGCGCGGCGCACGCCAAGCACGCGATGGAGATGCTGCTCACCGGCGACATGATCGACGCCGAGAGCGCGCACCGCATCGGCCTCGTCAGCAGAATCGTACCGGCTGGCGAGGCGCACAAGACCGCGAACGATCTCGCCGCGCGCATCGCCTCGAAATCCCCCTCCGCACTCGCCTTTGGCAAGAAGGCGTTCCATGCCCAACGCGCGCTCCCGCTCGATGAAGCCTACGCCCTGGCCGGGGGCGTGATGGTCGAGAACATGCTGGATGACGACGCCGTCGAAGGCATCGCCGCCTTCATCGAAAAGCGCGATCCGCGCTGGCCCTCGTAGCTAGCGCGGCAGCGTCCGTATCCCCGCTTCCAATTCTGCCTCCATGCGCGCCTCCCTGATCGTTCTTCTCCTCCTTGCCGGTTGCGGCCAACGCGAAGCGCCCGCCGGAACGCAGGAAGCCGCCCCTCGGGCGCAACTTTGGTTCCTGTGCGACGATCTCGCCGGCGGCCCCATTTTCGCTGCCGTGCGCGAAGGCAGCGAAGTGGCGCTCACCCGCTACGCGCGCGACGGCGCGGCGCCGCAAACAGACCGCTTCGTGCTGGGGGAACCCGAGGGCGCGGTGGGCAGCGTGTTCACGCCCCTGCTGCGCGCCGGGGCCGAAACCGGGAGCGTACGCGCCATCAATCCCGGCATGCTCGATGATCCAAACGCGGCCTACACGCCGCCCGTCACGTCGCTCAGGCTCGACGGCGTCGATCACCAGTGCCGCTGGCTCGAGCGCACGCGCGCCTTCGCGATCACAGATCGCCGCAGCGTACTCGTCGCCGAAGATGGCGACGGGGATCTCATCTACCAGACATTCGATTTCGCCAGGGCGGGGGAAGCGCCGCAGGTCGATCTCGGCGCCGCGCGCAGCACCATCTTCTCGCTTGAAATCCGCGGCGGCGAAGAAACGGACGACGCAACGGGCCAAACGTTCGCCTTCGAGAACGCGGGCTATCGCTACACGCTTGCCATTCCCGCCAATGATCCCGCCGCCCTGATTGTCACCCAGGCCGGGCGACAGATTCAGCACGAAGAAATCCGCGCCCTCATCACCGGCCCACGCGAAGCGCCTGATTAATACCCGTTTAAGTTGTATTTGGCATTGTCGACGCACGGGTTCTGGAGGGCAGAATGTCGTTCCGCTTAGGCGCCGCGTTGGCTGCCGGTTTCTTCGCGTGTGCCGCACCGTCGGCGTTGGCCGCGACCGACACCGATGGGATGACTGTCACCGCCACCGTCATCGCCAGCTGCGATGTGGTGGCCGACGATCTCGCCTTCGGCAATTACGATCCCGTCTCCGGCACGCCGCTCGATGCGGAGACCGAGATCGACGTCACCTGCACCAACGGCACTGACTACACGATCTCCCTCAATCAAGGCGTGGGAACGGGCGCCACGGTCGCCGCCCGTTTGATGACGAGCGGCGCCGATACGCTAACCTACGCACTCTATCAGGACTCGAACCACACCATCGTGTGGGGCCAGACGATCGGCGTCGATACTGTCGCCGCAACCGGCAGCGGCGTTGCGCAAACCTACGACGTCTATGGCCGCGTCCCGATTCATCAGACTGCGCCCGCCGGCGCGGGCTACACCGACACGATCACAGTCACCGTCACCTACAACTAGATGCGCGCGCTTCTCTTCATCGGCGCCCTCATCTTCTCCGCGCCCGCCCACGCACAATCCGCCGGCATCCGCGTCTCCCCGGTTCTGATCGAGTTGAACGCGCGCTCCATGGGCTCCCTCCGCATCGCCAACGGCCGCGCTCGTGAAGCCTCGTTCGAGATGATCGCGTACGCCTGGACTCAAGAGGGCGGCGAGGATGTGGTGGCGCCGACGCAATCCCTTCTCATCGCGCCCCGCATCTTCGCAATCGCGCCCGGCCGCGAACAGATCGTGCGCCTCGCGCTCGCGCCCGAAGCGCGCGGCGGCGCACGCGAGCAGGCCTTCCGCCTCCTCATGCGCGAACTGCCGCCGCCAACGCGGCCTGAGACGCAGGGACCGCGCCTCGTGCTTGAAATGTCGATGCCGGTGTTCGCCACCCCACCGAACGCTTCGCCCTCACTCCACGCGCGCCGCATCACCATCGCCGGCCGGCCAATGCTTGCGCTCTCCAATCGCGGCAGCGCGCGCGCCGCGTTCACACAACAGACGCCTGGCCTGCCGCGCTATCTGCTCGCGGGCGCCGAGGCACTCGCGCCGTTCAACGATGAGAGCGTCCGCATCCGCTACGCCGGCCCGCGCGACACAAATGTGCGCGAAGAGGACTTTTCGCTTGCTCCCGCGCCTGTGGCAGATCTCAATTAGCGCGCTCGCGCTCGAGAGCGCATGGGCGCAAGAGAGCGAGCCCTTCGTCGCCGAATTTCGTCTGCAAGAGCGCGGCGTCGAGGCCATAGCCTGGCGCGCGGGAGATGACATCCTCGTCGAGGGCGCGACGCTTGAAGCGCTCGGCCTGCCCGCGCCGCAAAGCGAGCGCGTCGCGCTCTCCTCCATCGGCGGCCTCACATGGCGCGAACGCGCGGAGGACGCGGCTATCGAACTCACCTGCACGGCGCGCTGCTATCCGCTCCGTGACCTGCGCGGCCGCAACGAGGTGATCGAGATCACGCCCGCCGCCCCTGGCGCCTTCCTCAACTACGATCTCGCCGCCACGCACACGGAGGATGAAACTGAACTCGCCGGCGCGTTCGAACTCGGCCTTTTCGGCCCCGCCGGATTCGGCGAACACACTTGGATCGCGCGCGATGACGATTGGGTGCGCTTGGAGACGCGCTGGACGCTCGACCGCCCCCACGCGCGTCTGCGCGCCCGCATCGGCGATTCCATCACCCGCGCCGGCGCCTCGGGCGTGCCCGTGCGCTTCGGCGGCGTCCAGATCGCGCGCGACTTTTCTCTCGACCCCGGCTTCGTCACCTACCCCACGCCCACGCTCCAGGGCGAAGCCGCCGCGCCCTCGACGGTCGATCTATACATCGATGGCGCATTGCGCTTGCGTGAGCGCGTGGCCGCAGGCCCCTTCGCCATCACCGAAGCGCCGATCATCGCGGGCGCCGGCACAGCGCAGATCGTCGTCACCGACGCGCTCGGGCGCGAAGAGATCGTCACGCAGGGCTTCTACGCGAGCCCGGCGATGCTGCGCGCGGGCCTCTTCGATTTTTCCTTCGCCGTCGGCGCCCAACGCGAGAACTTCGCACTTGCCAGCAACGATTACGGCGATCATTTCGTCATGGGACTCGTACGCTACGGCGTCTCCAACGCGCTCACCGGCGAAGCGCGCATCGAAACCTCGCAAGAGATAACGGGCGCGGGCCTCGGCCTCTCCGTTTCAAACACAACCCTTGGCCAAATCGATCTCGCACTCGCAGGCAGCCAAGACCAAGACCGAAGCGGCGCGCTCGCGCGCATCGGCTGGTTCCGCAATGCGAACGCGCTCTCCTTCGGCGCCGAGATCGAAAGCGCGAGCGAAAATTTCATTCGCATCGGCGAGGCGCGCGATGCGCCGCCCCCCGCGCTCCGCGCCGCCGCGACCATGGGCGCAACGCTCCCGCGCGGCGATGCGATCACCTTAGTCGCCACGCAGCAAGAGTCGCGCGAGAGCGCCGGCATCCAAACGCTCGCACTCTCCTACGCACCGCCGCCCTCGCGTTGGGGCGTGTGGGGCCTCTCCGCGCTCTACACGGACGACGGCGAAGAAGCCCTCACGCTCGGCCTCACCTTCTCCGCCAGCCTTTCGAACCGCGTAAACGTCGGCGCGGGCATCGATTACGGCGAAGAAGGATCGTCCCTCAGCGCCGCCGCACGCCGCACGCCGCCAAGCGAAGGCGGCTGGGGCTGGCGCGCGCGCGCCGATCTTGGCGCGCTCGATCGCTATGGCGCGGACGTCCGCTACGAAGGGGCGCGCGGCGTCGCGCAACTCGATGCAAGCCACGCTTCGGACGAAACGGGCTTGCGGGCGCAATATGCCGGCGGCTTCGTTTTTATCGACGGCTACGCAACCTTCGCCCGCCCGGTGCGTGAGAGCTTCGCGCTCGTTTACGCTGGCGCGCCGAACGTCATGGTGCTGCGCGATCGCCGCCCGTTCGGCGAAACCGATGCGCAAGGCCGCGTCATCGTGCCGGGCCTGCGCCCTTATCAGAACAATCGCCTCGCGCTCGATCTCAACGATCTTCCCATTGCCGCAGAAGCAGGCGCGGATGAGATGCTCATCGCCCCCGCAGCACGCAGCGGCGTCGTCGTGCGCTTTCCCGTCACGCTCGGCGCGGCGGGCGAAATCCGCGTGCGTGATGAAAGAGGCGTCGACCTCCCCGCGGGCGCCGTGCTCGTGCGCGACGACGGCGCGCGCTTTCCCATTGGCGCGGAAGGCCGTCTCTACATCAGCGGCGTGGAAGAAAGCGTCCGTCTCGTTCGCGACGGCGCCGATGCCTGCGTCATCGAACTAACGCGCGACGCTCTTACGCAGAACGCAGCTCTCACATGCCGCGCGCCCACGTGAGAGCGCCCTTCGCCTTCGCGCTCGCTCTTTCCTGCGCGACGCCCGCCGAAGCGCTCCTCTGCCAGCCCATCCTCGGCTGCACCTGCGATGTGAGCGCCGACGATCTCAATTTCGGAACCTTCGCCCCTATCGACAATCAGCCACGCAGCGCGGACGGCGACGTCGATGTGCATTGCACCGGCCTCATCGAACTCTTCCCGAGCATCCTCGTGCGCATCAATGGCGGAACGTGGGGCAGCGTCGGCGATCGCGAGATGCGCCGCGCTGGCGGCAGCGAAGAGATCGACTACAACATCTTGACCGATGGCGGCGCGATCTGGGGAGACGGCACAGGCGGCCATCCAGGCCAAACGCTCTCCGGCGGCGCCCTCGCGTTGGGCGTCTGGGATGTGAGCGCGACGATGAATGGTGAAATGCCCGCCGCGCCCACCGCGCTTCCCGGCAGCTACAGCGATACGCTCACCGTCCGCATCGATTGGTGATCATTCCGCCGCGACCGGCGCGGCTTCCGGCGGCTCTTCCGCCTGCCTGCGCCAAAGCTCCGCATATTCCCCGTCGCGCGCGATGAGCGCGGCGTGCGTGCCGCGCTCCACGATGGCGCCGTCCTTCAGCACAACGATCTGATCGGCGCCCGCGATGGTGGAAAGGCGGTGCGCGACGACGATCGTCGTGCGCCCTTTTGCTGCTTCCTCCAGCGCGGCTTGCACCTCCGCCTCCGTACGGCTGTCGAGCGAGGAGGTCGCTTCATCCAGAATGAGAATGCGAGGATCCTTAAGGATGACGCGCGCGATGCCCACGCGCTGCTTCTCTCCGCCCGAGAGCTTCAAGCCGCGCTCTCCGACGCGCGTCTCCCACCCTTCCGGCAGCGCTTCGATCATTTCCAGCAGCTGCGCGCGCGCGGCGGCCTCTTCGATCTCCATCTGCGTGGCGTCGGGGCGCCCGTAGGAAATGTTGTAGCGGATGGTGTCGTTGAAGAGCACCACGTCCTGCGGGACGAGCCCCAGCGCTTCGCGCAAACTCACTTGCGTCACGCCCCGTATGTCTTGCCCATCAATCGTCACGCGCCCGTTCGCGGGATCGTAAAAGCGCAGCAGCAGTTTGAGCACTGTCGATTTGCCCGCCCCCGATGGGCCGACAATCGCCGTCGTCAGCCCGCTCGGCGCGACGAACGAAACATCCGTAAGCCCTTGATCGCGCCCCTCATGCGCAAAGCCCACATGCTCGAACGCGACTTCCCCGCGCGTGACCTGCACGGGCTTGGCGTCCGGCGCATCCGCGACGTCCGGCCGCTCATCGAGCAGCGTGAACATCTTCTCCATGTCGATGGAGCTCTGTTTGATCTCGCGATACGCAAACCCGAGGATGTTCAGCGGCGCGTAGAGATTGAGCATGATGAGCATCACGGCCGTAATGTCGCCCGGCCCCACATTGCCCCGGCTGACCATCCATCCCGCCGCCGCCACCATCGCCGCGAGGCCCACATTCATGATGAGCGTCTGCGCCACGTTGAGCATCGCCAGCGACGAGTTCGATTTGACAGCCGCCTGTGCGTATGAAGCGAGCGCGCTGTCGAACCGTTCGGTCTCCCGGCTCTCCGCGGCGAAGCTCTTCACTGTCTCGTAGTTCAAGAGCGAGTCCACCGCGCGCCCCGCCGCTTCGGTGTCCTTCTCGTTCATCTCGCGGCGATGCTTGAGGCGCCATTCGGTCACGCCGAACGTCACCCACGCATAAAAAGCCACCGTCCCCGCCGCGATGAGCGCGAAGCCCGGCCCGTAGCGCCACGCCAGCACGCCAGCCGCAAGCGCAAGCTCCACGATCGTCGGCAAAATGTTGAACGCCAGAAAGCGCAGCAGAAAATCGATCGCGCGCACGCCGCGCTCGATCGTTCGGTAAACCGCGCCCGTGCGCTTCGATTGATGAAACCGCACAGAGAGCGAATGCACATGCGCGAAGACGTTGGCGCCCGCTCGCCGTTGCGCCTGCTCGCTGATCGGCTGGAAGAGCGCATCGCGCACCTGCGGCCCCGCCGTTGAGACGAAGCGCAAGCCCGCCCATAGCCCGATAAGGCCGAGGAAGAGCGTGTAGGCGCCCGCCGCATCGCCCGCCGCGAGCCGGTTGATGCCATCCGCCAGCACCAGGGGCGAAAAGACCGCCAGCACTTTCGCCATCAGCGTCAGCGCGAACGACGCCCAAAGCCGCAGCCGCACGCCCGGCCCCTTCAAGCCCCCGATGAGCGCGAAAAGACGTTTCGCAACCCGCATGATTTCGGGCGCGGCATCGGCCTCTCCGGGCTCAGGCTTGGGTTTCGGCGGCGCTTCGCCGCGGCGCATGGAACAATCCTTGAAGGAAACGGCTGCGAGATTTGGAGCGCGAACCAGCTTACACCTAGGCGCCCCAAATCCCGCCCGCAATGCGCCTCAAAGGCGGAGCGAAATGAAGCAATGGCCGACTCTGTGATCCTGCCCCCGAAAGACTATCAACCCGCCAATGCGCCCGGCCTCTCGGCGGTATGCGTCTACTGCGGCTCCTCCGAGAGCACGCGCCCGGAATACCTCGATCTCGCGAGCCGCGTGGGCAAGGAGCTCGCGCGCCGGGGCCTCAAGATGGTTTACGGCGGCGGCTCGATAGGCCTTATGGGCCGCGCCGCCAAGGCCTGCCACGAGGCGGGCGGCGATGTGCTCGGCATCATGCCGCGCTTTCTGGAGCGCAAGGAGATCGTGCTCGAGGAAGTGCCGCATCGCATGGTCGACACCATGCACGAGCGCAAGGCCATCATGTTCAACGAGGCCGATGCGTTTCTCGTTCTCCCCGGCGGCATCGGCACGCTTGAGGAGGCCGTCGAGATGCTCTCCTGGCGACGCCTCGATCTGCACAAGAAGCCGATCGTCTTCTTGGCGGAGGACGATTTCTGGAAGCCCTTCTTCGAGCTGATGCAACACACGATCGACGCCAAGCTCACACCGCCGCACTTCCTTGATGTGCT
Source organism: Hyphomonadaceae bacterium (assembly GCA_050246475.1). Lineage (GTDB taxonomy): Bacteria > Pseudomonadota > Alphaproteobacteria > Caulobacterales > Aquidulcibacteraceae > CADEEL01. The sequence continues at coordinate 320,615 of JBFWVZ010000003.1, forward strand.
GGTTGAAGCGCGTACGGTCGAGGATGCCTTCGCCGCCATCGAAGCGCGCGTCGCCGCATAAAAAACGGCGCGGCCTCATGCGAAGCCGCGCCGTGAGGATCAGCTTGTTGGGTTTGGTCAGTTCAAGCTGAAATCGATCGGCAATGTGAAGCGCGCGCCTTCGTCATAAGCGGGCTGATTGCGCGCCACGCGCAGATGCCGCGAAAGCTGGAGCGCCGCATCGCCAAACAGCCACCCGCCCGGCGTCTCACGCGAGACCGCGCAACGCAGCCGCCGGTCGGAGCGCACTTCGCAGCCGAGCTCGACATGCCCGCTCACGCCCTGGCGCGCCGCGTCGTACGGATAGGCTTCCGCATAGCGCGCCGCCGAGATCGGCTCCTCGAACGCCGGCAAGCTCGCCGTTTGCGGCGCCGGCGGCAACGCGAAGCGGATCGCGAGATTGACTGGCTGGCCGTCGGCGGGCGGCTGCGCGCGCCACTCCTGTGACATTCTAAGCGCGGCATGGCCAAAGCCTTCATCAACGGGCGTCTCGTTGTTGACGGCGCAATCGAACGTCGTGTCGGGGCGGACGGCGCAGCTCAGCGAAGCGCGCCCTTCCAGCCCGCGCGCCCGCGCCCCTTCCGGGTAGAAGGCGGCCATGTCCTGCTGCGATGGATGCGAAATCCACTGAACGTCCTGCGCCGCCGCGGCGCTCGCGCCGAGCGCCAGCGCGCACAGGGAATAAAGGCAAGTGCGAAGCCCAATCATGAACGCCTCCCAAAGGGTCGCCGCATGAGAGCCCCCGCCGATGCCGCAATCAAGAGGCCGCAGCCGCCTCCGGGGCCGCTCTCACACAGACGTGACGCTCTCTACTCGCTTAGCCCGGTCACGAATTGGATAGGCAGCATCACGCCCTCGCGCGCGCGGGGCTCGCCGTTGGCGAGCGGAGGTTCGCCGCGGAAATGCGCGGAAATCCTCAGCGCCGCACGCGCAAACCCGTAGCCCGCCGGCGTCTCGTTGACGACGCCGCAATCGAGCCGTCCGCTCGTCTCCATCGTGCAGTCGAGCAGCACGCGTCCCTCGACGCCCTCGCGCCGCGCGCGGCGCGGATAGAGCGCGGCCATGTCCTGTCCGTCCGGCCGTTCGCGCCACGCCACCGGCCCAGGTTCGGCAAGCGCGAGCATAGGCGCGATGCGGTGGAGCGCCGGCAAAGGCGGATCATCCGGAACCGGCGCTTCTGCAGCCGCCGCAGCGTCCGCCGGGCCGAGCAGCGGCAAGGGCGCGACCGGCGCGGTGCGCTGCTGCGGCGCCGGCGCCGCCGCCGAGGCGGCTGGGTTGATCATTGGGCTCTCGCCCGCCACCGCCACGAAAAGCGATACGCCCGCGCACGCCCCCGCCGCCAAGGCGGTGTAGGACCCGCGCTCGCCGCCGGGTTGCTCCGATCTGCTCATCGCCGGACGGCTTAACGTGAGTCGGCGCGACGATTTTGATGTTAAGCCGCTTTCCCCTCAAGGCGCGCTTTGGCCCGCTCCGGCCCGATGAGCGCAAAGAGCGGGGCCATTTCCGGCCCGTGATCCATGCCGGTGAGCGCCTGGCGAAGCGGCATGAAGAGCGCCTTGCCTTTGGCGCCCGTCTTTTCCTTCACCGCGTCGACGAAACCCTTCCACGTCTCGCCAGTGTAAGGCCCGTTCGGCAGCACGCCCGCGGCTGCCTCTGTGAACGCTGCGTCCTGGATCACCGGATCGATCGGACCCGCGACGACCCGCGCCCACTCGTCCACTTCCGGGAAGAGCGTGAGATTGGCGCGCACAGTGTTCCAGAACTCCTCACCCAGATCGCACTTGCGCGCGGCCAGGCGCGGCTTCGCCTCCGCATACGAAAGCGCGTGCAGCGCCGCTGCGTTGAGCCGCTTCAATTCATCTTCGCTGAACCGCGCCGGCGCGCGCCCGATCTTCGAGAACGAAAACTCTTTCGCCAGCTCGCCAAGGCTCGTGCGCGTCTCCACGGGATCGGACGTGCCGATCTTCGCCAACAGCGAATTGATCGCCATCGGCTCATACCCGCTCTCGCGCAATTCGCTCACCGAGAGCGAACCCAAACGCTTCGACAAGCCCTCGCCGTCCGCCCCGACAAGCAGCGGGAAGTGCCCGAAGCGCGGCACATCCGCGCCCAGCGCTTCAAAGATTTCGATCTGCACGCCGGTGTTGGTGACGTGATCTTCCCCGCGGACAATGTGCGTGATCGCGTACTCCACGTCATCGACCACGGAAGGCAACGTGTAGAGGTAGGCGCCATCCTCGCGGATCAGCACCGGATCGGAGAGCGAGGCCGTGTCGATCGTTTGATGCCCGCGCACGAGATCGTCCCACTCGCGCCGCGCGCCGGAAAGTTTGAAGCGCCAATGCGCCTTGCGCCCTTCGGCTTCGAGCTTGGCGCGATCTTGCGCAGTCAGTTCGAGCGCGCGGCGATTGTAGATCGGCGGCTTGCCCGTCTTCGCCGCGATCGTGCGCTGGCGTGTCAGTTCTTCTTCCGTCTCGTAGCAAGGATAGAGCAGGCCCGCCGCGATGAGCTTGTCGCGCGCGGCATCGTAGGAAGCGAACCGCTTCGATTGATTGTCCCGCAAATCCCAATTGAGCCCGAGCCATTTGAGATCCGCCTCGATTCCTTCCTCATACTCTTTGGTGGAGCGCGCGAGATCGGTGTCGTCGATCCGAAGGAGCATCTTGCCGCCTTGGCCCATCGCGAAGAGCCAGTTGAGCAACGCCGTGCGGACATTGCCGACGTGAATCCGTCCCGTGGGGGAGGGCGCGAACCTTAAACGAACCGACATGAGAATCCTTGCGGAAGGCGCGCTTTATGAGGGCCGGACGCCCGCCTCGCAAGCGCTTGGAGAAGCCCGCCGCCTTGTCTAGGGTGCCTACCGATCGAGAGAGGGCCTGAACAATGCGCGTGCGCGAAGTCCGCCTGAAGAGCCGCCCCGTCGGCATGCCCGCTGCTGGAAACTTTGACGTGGCGGAGGTCGATCTCCCCGCGCCGGGCGAAGGCCAAGCGCTCGTCAGAAATCTATGGATGAGCGTCGATCCCTACATGCGCGGCCGCATGATCGATCGCCAAAGCTACGTCCCGCCCTTCGCCATCGGCGAGGCGCTGCAAGGCGGCGCCGTCGGCGAAGTCGTACACTCGAACGATCCCAAGCTGCAGAAGGGCGATCTCGTCGAAAGCATGTTCGGCTGGCGCGAGGGCTTCGTCGCGCCTGCCGCAACGCTGACGAAACTGCCTGCGGAAAACGTGCCCCCGCAAGCCTATCTCGGCGTCCTGGGCATGCCGGGGCTCACTGCTTACGCCGGCCTCCTCGAAATCGGCCAACCGAAAGCGGGCGAAACGGTCTTCGTCTCCGGCGGCGCCGGCGCCGTCGGCTCCGTCGTTGCGCAGATCGCAAAAATCAAAGGCTGCCGCGTGGTCGCCAGCGTCGGCTCGCAAGCGAAGGCCGATTGGCTGAAGGCCGCGGGCATCGATGAAGTCGTCAACTACAAGAACGGCAATCTGCTCCAGGCCGTCGCCGCCGCCGCGCCGAAAGGCATCGACGTCTATTTCGACAATGTCGGCGGCGACCATCTTGAAGTCGCGCTTGAGTTCGCCAATCCGTTCGCGCGCTTCGTCGAGTGCGGCATGATCTCCCAGTACAACAACACCGAGCCCGCGCCCGGCCCGCGCAATCTGATCTACGTCGTCGGGAAGAGCATCAAGATTCAGGGCTTCATCGTCACCCAATTCCAGGGCCTGCGTCAGCAATTCCTGTCCGACATGACGCAATGGATCAAAGACGGGAAATTGAAGTGGGAGGAGACGGTCGAGACCGGCGTGGACCGCGCGCCCGCCGCCTTCCTCAATCTCTTCACCGGCGCCAACACCGGCAAGATGCTCGTCAAGCTCTCGTGAGAAAGTTTCATCGGCGATGAGCCGTTTGTTCAACGCATATGTCGCGGTCGATTGGAGCGCGGCCTCAAAGCCTGCCACGGGCGCCGATTCCATCTGGATCGGCGTGCTGAAGCGCAACGTCCGCTTCCAATTCGTGCCGGAAACGCACAATCCATCGACGCGCGCGGAAGCCGAGAAGCTCCTCGACGGCCTGCTCACCGATTTCTCCAAGCGCAATGAGCGCGTCCTCATCGGCTTCGATTTCCCCTTGGGCTTTCCGCGCGGCGCGGCCGCCGCGCTGAAACTGAAGAGTGAGCCCGCATGGTCCGCACTCATCGATTTCGTCGCCGCCGAGGTGAAGGACAAAGCCGACAACACCAACAACCGCTTCCAGGTCGGCGCCAAGATGAACCGCCTGATGACGGGCGAAGCGTTTCCGTTCTGGGGCGCCCCCGCGCGCGATGAGCAGACCATGCTCTCGTCCAAGCGCCCGCGCGAACATAAGCCCGGCGATCTCCCCGAATTCCGCCACGCCGAGGAGCGCGCGAAGGGCGCCTCTTCGATGTGGAAGCTCTATTATCAAGGCTCAGTGGGCGGCCAAGCGTTGACTGGCCTGCCGATGATCAAGCGCCTGCGCGCCGCGCACGCCAACACACGCCTCTGGCCGTTCGAAACCGGCTGGCGCCCGCTCGCCGCCGCCGATCTCGCGGGCGTGGAAGCCGTGTTCGCTGAGATCTATCCGAGCATCTATCCCGCCAAGCCCAAGGCCGGCGAGATCAAAGACGCCGCTCAAGTCCGCGGCGCCGTCGAACACTTCGCCGCGCTCGATGAGAAAAACCAACTCGCCAAACTCTTCGGCCCGCCGAAGGACGATCCGCTGCGCGAGATCGTCGAGCAAGAAGAAGGCTGGATCCTCGGCGCGTAACACGCATCGGGTTTGCTCCCCCGCAAGCGGGGGAGCTGTCGCGCGAATGCGCGACTGAGGGGGGAAGCAACGCACGCCCCTCCGATCGCTTCGCGATCACCTCCCCCGTGAACGGGGGAGAAAATCATCGTGCTAGTGCCCCATGCTCACCGGCACGCTCTCACCCGCCGGGGGCAGCGCCCCGCGCCGCGCGATCCACCACATCCGCAGCGTCAAAATGCCGACGGAGAGCACGCTCGCCCAGAAGATCGCGAGCATCAGGCCCGCCACACCCATCTGCAGCGTCTCGCCGAGATAGAACGCCAGCGGCGGCATCACGACGACGTAGGAGACGATGTGGCTCGCGGTTGGAAACCAATTGTCCCCCCGCGCCCGCAGCGCTTGCGCCGCCACGACTTGCCCGCCGTCCGGCACGAACACCGCCGCCGCGATCCACATCAGCGCCGCCACCAACGCCACGACTTCAAGCGATGAAGTGTAGCCCCGCGCGATCGCCGCCGCGAAAATCCAAACGACGAGCGCAAGCACACCCATGAAGAGCGTGTTCAGGCCCAAGCCCGTCCAACTCGCGCGCGCCGCATCGCCGGCGCTGCGCCGCCCCACCGCTTCGCTCGTCAGCACCGCTGTCGCCGTGCTCATGCCCAGCGCCACCATGAAGACGACCGCCAGCACGTTGAGCAAAATCTGATACGCGGAGACGGCCGTCTCTCCGATGCGCCCGGCGATGATCGTCATCGCCGAGAACGCGCCCGCCTCCGCCATCTGACTGACCGCGGCGGCGGCCCCCACGCGCAACAGCGATCCGAAGCGCGGGCCTTGCGCCTTGAAGCGCACGCCGAAATTGACGCCGTCCGGCATCGCGAAAATCCACGCCGCCAGCGCGCCCGCAAGCACCACGCGCGCGCCGAACGTCGCCCACGCCGAACCCTCCGCGCCATAGAGCGGCACGAACCAGAGATTCAGCACGAGGTTCACGATATTGGCGCCCCACATCACGATCGTGGAGGCCATCGGCCGCTGGATCGCTTCGAGGAAGAACGCCGTCGCGCAATAGAAAAGATGCAGCGGCACCGAGAGCGAGAGAACCCGCGCGACGTCCGCCGAAGGCCGCGCCAGTTCGGGCGCGATCCCGAACACCGTGAAGATGTGCTCGCCGAAAATCCAGATCGGCGCGATCGCGATGAGCCCGGCGACGCCCGCCACGATCATCCCGCGCCGCCACGCGCCGCCCGCATGCGTGCGGTTGCCTTCGCCGATCGCGCGCGCGGCAAGGATTTGCACGCCCGTCAGCAGCCCGATGCCGGTGACCATCATCACGCCCGTCGGCGCCCAGCCGAGCGCCTGGTGCGCGAGTTCGCCCGGCGCGAGCTGCCCCACGACGATCACGTCCACGAGGCCCATGCCCATGATGCCGAGCCGCGCAAGCGCGACCGGCCATGCGAGCCTCAAGAGGCCCGGGACGAAGGACAAAGCCTGGGGCATGGGGGCCGGGCTCTAACCGAGCGCCCGAGTCCGCGCCAGCGGCCATGAAGAACGCGAAGCCGATTTTACACGCCGCATCGCGCGCGGGTCACACACACGCCACCTCGTCATTCCGGACGCGCCGAAGGCGCTATCCGGAACCCATTTGGGCAAGCAAAGAGGTGCTCGGCCCTCGCGAAAGCGAGGGTCCAGTCCGCAGCCCTTCTGGGCTCTCGCTTTCCCGAGAGCCGAGCCATACCTACCGGATCAATCCCAAGATCAGCCCAAAGAGCGTAAACGCCACGATATTGTAGCCGCCATTGATCAGCCAGAACGTGAGGCTCCGGCGCTCGAACAGATATTGCACGCCAAGCGCCGTCGCGACCCACCCGGCGCCCGTCAGAAAGCCGTAGAATGTCGTCTCCCCAACCGGCATTTCAGGGCCGAAGAACATCGCCAGGCAGAAGCACTGAACGAGCGCGAGCACGAACGCCAAGCCGAAGATCATCGCCGGATTGCCGCTCTTGAGCTTCTCTTCGCTCTGTCCGGTGTGGCCCATCCACGCCTTGCCGAACACACCGTACCACGCAAAGCCGACCGCAAGCGATGAAGCCGCCGCGACAACGATCGCCAGCCAATTCACATCAGGCATTCGCTCCCCCTCTTGCTCAAGCGTGCGCTCTGCCGCGCACACGCGCATGCTCTTCCAGCATGTTGAAATGCTCACGCAGCGCGGAAACCGCGCGGTCGAAATAGGCGACGTCGCGGTGCGTGCGCGCCTGCATCACGCCGCCCTCCATCGCCGTCAGCACGAACTGCGCGAGCGCCTTGCGGTCGAGCGTCGCCGGCAGCCGCGCCCCCGCCGCTTCGAGGCAAACTTCCACCGCGCCCGTCCAATTGTTGAAATTCGCCGCGAGCAGCTCGCGCACTTTCGGATCGGGCTCGTGCAGCTCGAGCGCCAACGAACCGATCGGGCATCCATACGTGCAATCGGTCTCCACGATCATCGTGCGGTAGCCGTTGAGCAGCGCGAAAATTTTCTCGATCGGATCCGAGACCGCGCCCCACGCCGGCTCTAGCAACATCTCGTCGATCCCGTCGCGCAGCATTTCGAGCACCGCGACGAGCACGTCCTGCTTGCCGGGAAAGAAATGATAGAGGCTGCCGCTGTTGAGCTGCGTGCGCGAAAGAATGTCGGCCACGGATGTCGAATTGAAGCCCTTCTCCCAGAAGAGCTCCATCGCGGCCATGACGATCTTGCTGCGCGTGTCCTGCGCCATCCCACCCTCTTGATTGAATGCTCAATCAAGCGCTTGAAGCGGGCGAAGTCAATCCCGCGCCCGCAAGACCTCTCACTAGCTCTACTTTTGAGCGAACGCCTGCGATGCTATCGCTGGCGCCGGGAAGCCGCCGGGGGCGCTCATGTCCGAACATTCGAACTCAAGTTCAATTTGGACAATCTTGGCTGCGATCGGTGGTCTGCTTTCCGGCGTCGCGGCCATCATCGCGTTGTTCATCGCGCAGCCAGCGACACTGCGATTGGTGTTGCCGGAAAGCGTGCTCCGCGAAGCAAGCGGTGAGAACGCGCAGCCGGCATTGCGAACCGGTGAGGCCTCCACCGCGCCACAACAAGCCGCCGCGCAACAAGCCGCCGCATCCGACACCGAGCAGCCAGCGCCGCCGATCGAAGCCGAACCACCCGCGCCGCCGACGCAGACGCTGGGCGACGGCGTGACCGTTTCTCTCATCAACCTCGCCGACACGCCGGATCGTTACGTCGCAACCATTCGCTTCGACAACACATCCGGCGCTGACATTGGCATCGCCGTCGAGCGCGCCGGCCCCTTCGAAGGTCAGATGACTTTGACGGACAGCGCGGGCGGCACGTGCCAGTTCATCTCCAACGGCGAAGGTTGGGGCACGCTCGATGCAGAGGAAGCCGAGGAGCCTCGCTACGCGTTCGGAGAGCCACGGTTTCGGACCGTCCAAGCAAACGGCCGCGCGCAACACACCATGTTCTTCAACAAGGGGCGCTGCGCCACGCGCATCACGGCCGATGCGGGCCTCACGATCTCCGGGTCCTTTGTCGTCAACGTGAACGGACGCAGGCGCGCCGCGCCGATCTACTTTGAGAACCTCACGCTTCGTCGGCAATGACTCCGGGCCAGCAAGCTTCTTCAGTGCTCGATCACAAGATCCGCACGCTTGCGCATCTCGCTGACGACGAGGCCGACATCGCTTGCGCCAAGCCCAGCCTCCTCCAGCGCCTCCCGCAACATCAGCAGCATCATCGCAAAATCCGGCTCGCCGATGCCGAGCCCCGCATGGGCGTCGCGGATCATCGCGTCGGTGTGTGCGCCCGGCCCTCCGAGCAATGACGCGACAAAATGCGTTTGGTGATCGATGAGGCGCTGCATTTCGCGGCCGGCGAAGAAGCGTGCGAGTCCGGGCGCTGTGCGCGCTTTCTCGTAGAAGCGCGTCACGATCGCGCGCAGCGCCGGCATGCCGCCGAGCCGCTCGAAATGTGATTTTTGCTGAGCCGATTCAGTCATGGGGCGGCGGTCCTATTCACGCGTCCTGCGTGTGTCGAGAACCTTTCTCAGCTTGCTGTTTGGTAACGCGCGCGCGCCCGCTGGCGCATTTCAGCCATGCGGATACGATGTGCGGCAAAAGGGCGGGAGAAAGACCATGCAATACAGAAAGCTAGGCGCGAGCGATCTGATGGTCAGCGAGATTTCGCTCGGCTCCTGGCTCACTTACGGCGTCGGCGTCGAAGCCGATAAGACGCGCGCTTGCGTCAAAAGGGCGCTCGATCTCGGCATTAATCTCATCGACACCGCGAACGTTTACGGCCGCGGCGCGGCCGAAACGGTCCTCGGCGAAACGCTCGCGGGCGTGAAGCGCGAGAGCTATGTCCTCGCGACAAAACTCTATTGGCCGATGGATGCGCACAATCGCGGCCTCTCGCGCCAGCAAGTGTTCAAGCAGATCGATGACTCGCTGAAGCGTCTGCGCACCGACTACGTCGATCTCTATCAATGCCACCGCTACGACGATGAAACGCCGCTTGAAGAAACGATGCAGGCGCTCAGCGAGATCGTGCAGCAGGGAAAGGTGCGCTGGCTCGGCTTCTCAGAGTGGCCCGCCGATAAGATCGAAGCCGCCTTCGCGCTCCCGAACGTCGCGCGCTTCGTCTCAAGCCAGCCGCAATATTCCCTGCTCTGGCGCCAGCCCGAGAAAGAAGTGATCCCTGTCTGCAAGAAGCACGACGTCTCTCAGATCGTCTGGTCCCCACTCGCGCAGGGCGTTCTCTCCGGCAAATACAAGCCCGGCGCCGAATTGCCGAAAGGCTCGCGCGCAACGAGCCGCGATATGAGCGACGCGATCCAAGGCTGGATGCGCCCCGGCATCCTCCGCGCGGTCGAGAAGCTCGAGCCGCTCGCCAAGCGCGCCGGCTGCTCCATGGCGCAGTTCGCGCTTGCCTGGGTGCTCCGTGAGCCGAACGTCGCCTCCGCCATCGTCGGCGCCAGCCGCCCCGAGCAAGTCGAGGAGAACGCGAAAGCTTCAGGTCTCAACATCGATCCCGCGCTCTTCACCGAGGCGGAGACAATCTGCACGCCGCCGGCGCGCTAGTTCTGCGGCGTCAGGTCGATCCAATCATCGAGCGTCGCATCGCTTCTGATGATGTGGGGCGCCACCAGATCCCGCGCAACGGCGAGCACCTCCTCGCGCGTGTCGAGTTGGCACTCGCCGAACGTCAGCCGCGTGCACAACGCATCGAGCTGCGCGACATGCGCCGTTTCATCGAACGCGTCGGGATCGCTAAAGATGCGCAACGCGCCGCCATCCATGCGCCAAGCAAAACCGAACGCGACCACGTTGTCGTCCGTATCAATGTGCACCTGAACGATATAGTCTTCCTCCGGCGTCTCCGGCACATCGACGAAGAGAAGCGGCATGGACTCGCTCTCGCCGTCGCGGTTCTGGCCGGTGAGGACGTAGCCGCCGTCCGCCGCGCGCGTGAACGTGAGCAACTGCCGCTCGTCGGCGCTCGTCGTCATCTCGACGCGCGTCCCGTCCGCGAAGGGGTAGGCTGCGTCGGCGCCGGTGAAGAGCGGCGCGGGCGCGCTGAACGCGCAGCCGCTCAGCAGAAAGAGCCCCAACACCAGCGCCGCACGCATGACCGCCTCCGTCGCCGTCAATCAAGCGCGCGCTTTAGAGCGGAAACGTGGCGGCCAACAACTTAGGAGCCTGCATCGTTGCATGCCGGCGCAGCGCGTTGCGGAACGCCGCCTCCGCTGCAGCGTTGTCCCTGCAAGGGCGAGGCGTGCATCCTGCGCGCCTGATTGTTTCACGAGATCTGCAATGGATACCGCAACCAAAACCCCAACCAATGACCTCATCACAGGCACGCGCGTCAAAGGCAGCGCCGTCTATAACGCGGACGGCGATCGCATCGGCCACGTGGAGGATCTTTCGATCGAGAAGCTCTCCGGGCGCGTTCGCTATGCGCTCATGTCGTTTGGCGGCTTTCTCGGCATCGGCGATAAACTTCATCCGCTGCCGTGGGACGTTCTCCGCTACGACACCGGCCGCGACGGCTACGTCGTGCCGCTGAGCAAAGCGCAGCTCAACGACGCGCCGAGCTACACGCCCGCTGAACTTCAGGCTTTCGGCGGGCGCGATGTGAGCTATCGTGAGGGCCTCTACAAATACTACCTGCCCTACGGCGCAATTCCTTATTGGTGATATCCATGAAACAGGAACAGCAGCACTATCGCGATCGCGCGGCGCGCCAGATCGCGCTCGCGCAAGCGACGGGCGCGAAGGCGCACGCTTCGCCAGATAACCGCACCGTCTTTGTCGAACGCGCGGACGGCACAAAGGAGGAAGTGAAAATCCCGCCGCCGGGGCGCGCCGACGCCTAAGCCAGAAACGCGACAATCGCCGCCGCGAACCGCGGCGCGGCGACCGCGCGCAAATGATCGCCTTCGACGATTTCAAGCTGCGCGTCCGGAATCGCGTCCGCTAGAGCTTGCGGATTGCGCGCGAGATCGTCGGCGTCGCCCGCAATGACGAGCGTCGGCGCTTTGATCCGGTCAAGCGGGATCGGCGCGGCGTGCACGCGCTCGGCATGCGCCGCCAGCGCCAGGCGATCCGCGCCGGTCGAATCCGCAAACAAGCGAAAGCGCGCGGCTGCGGCGGGCAGCGTGCTCACATCGTCCGCCCGCATGGCCTTGGCTATGGCCGCCGCGCCAATGACGCGCGTATCCACGCCCCCGCGCGCGATGACGCCCTCGCCAATGCCGCCGATCACGAGCTTGCGGATGCGCGGCTCTTGCGTCGCCGCGATCAACGAAACGATCGCGCCCATCGAATAACCGGCGAGATCGAAGCGCGTTAGCTTCAGATGATCCGCCAGTTCGGCAAGATCGCGCGCCATGCGCGCTTCGCCGTAGAATTCCGGATCGTGCGGCTTGTCCGAAGCGCCATGCCCTCGCGCATCGATCGCGATCGCATGCCGGCCCGCCTCCGTCAGCGCTTTAACGACGCCAGGCGCCTCCCAATTCGCCTGTGCGTTCGCCGCGAAGCCGTGATGCAAGAGAACGGGCGGCGCGTCGCCCGCCGCGCCCCACGCATGGTAGGCGAGCTGCAGACCATCGCTCGACGTGAAGGATTGCATCAATCGTTCGCGGCCGCGCGCTTGCCGTTTTCGCGCACGCCGCGGAGATGCTCCGCGATCAGGAATGCGAGGTCGAGCGCCTGCTGCCCGTTGAGCCGCGGATCGCAATGCGTGTGATAGCGATCGGAAAGGTTCGCTTCCGTGATCTCCTGCGCGCCGCCGAGGCATTCGGTGACCTGCGCGCCCGTCATCTCGACATGCACGCCGCCCGGATAGGCGCCCTCCGCCGGCAGCGCCTCCATGAAGGTCTGCACCTCCGCGAGAATGCGGTCGAACGGCCGTGTCTTGAAACCGTTTCCGGTCTTCAGCGTGTTGCCGTGCATCGGATCGCAGGACCAGACGACGTTCTTGCCTTCGCGCGTCACGGCGCGAACCAGTTTCGGCAAGCCGGCCGCCGCTTTCTCCGCGCCGAAGCGCGCGATGAGCGTGAGCCGCCCCGGCTCATTCTCCGGGTTGAGCGCATCGATCAGCCGCAGGAGATCGTCGGCCTCCAGCGTCGGCCCGCATTTCATGCCGATCGGATTCTTGATCCCTTTGGCGAACTCGACATGCGCGCCGTCGAGCTGGCGCGTGCGGTCCCCTATCCAGAGGAAATGCGCGCTCGTGTCGTACCAATCGCCGCTCGTTGAATCGACGCGCGTCATCGCCTCTTCGAAGCCCAGCAGCAGCGCCTCGTGCGAGGTGTAAACGTCCACCTGCTTCATCTGCGGCGTGGACTCCGGCGTGATCCCACACGCCTCCATGAAGTCGAGCGCCTCGGTGATGCGCGTCGCCAATTCTTCGTAACGCTTGCCTTGCGGCGAGCCTGCGACGAACCCGAGCGTCCAGCGATGCACGTTGTGCAGATCCGCGTACCCGCCGCCCGCGAACGCGCGGATGAGATTGAGCGTCGCCGCGCTCTGCCCGTAAGCCTTGAGCAAGCGCTCCGGATCGGGGACGCGCGCCTCGGGCGTGAACTCCATGCCGTTGATGTTGTCGCCCCGGTAGGACGGGAGCGTCACGCCGTCCTTCGTCTCAGTCGGCTCGCTGCGCGGCTTGCCGAATTGCCCGGCCATGCGCGCGACCTTCACGACGGGCTTTGCGCCCGCGAAGGTGAGCACGACGCTCATCTGCATAAGCGCCCGGAACGTGTCGCGGATGTTGTTCGGGTGGAATTCCTTGAAGCTCTCGGCGCAATCGCCGCCCTGCAGCAGGAAAGCCTTGCCGGCCGCAACGTCCGCCAAACGCGCCTTCAAATTCCGCGCCTCGCCCGCGAACACCAGCGGCGGGTAATTGCGCAGCGTATCCTCGACGCGGCCGAGATGATCCGGGTCCGGGTAATCGGTCGGAATGTGCTTGGCGGGGCGGCTTCTCCACCCGTTGGGGGACCATTTTTGCTGCATTGCGGCATCCTAGCAAAGGACCATGCCGAGTGGAAATCGGCCAGGCGGAGTGCGACAGTCGGCCCATGTCCATCCAAGTTGAACCTAGCGGCCAAGCGATCGGGGCCGCGATCCATGGCGTCGATCTCTCGAAGCCGCTCCCCGAGGCGGACGCCGCCGCGATCCGCGCCGCGTGGCTCGAACATCAGGTCGTCTACGTTCCCGATCAGAAGCTCACGCTCGAGGATATCGAGCGCGTCTCGCAGAGCTTCGGCCCGTTCGGCGAGGATCCCTTCATCGCGCCGATCTCCGGCCACCCGCACGTGATCAGCGTGAAGCGCGAGGCGGATGAAACGTCGCCGATCTTCGCCGAGGTTTGGCACAGCGATTGGAGCTTCCGCGCAACGCCGCCTGCAGGAACCATGCTCTACGGCGTCGAGATTCCGCCCGTCGGCGGCGACACCATGTTCGCCGATCAATACCGCGCCTATGAGACGTTGCCCGAAGCGACCAAGAAGCGGATCGAAAATCTGCGAGGTGTTCACTCAGCCGCGCGCGGCTACGCGAAAGAAGGCCTCTACGGCGAACGCGACAAAGGCCGCTCCATGGACATCCGCCCCTCGGATGAAGCCAAGAAAACACAAACGCATCCGATGGTACGCGCGCATTCCGAAACGGGCCGCAAAGCTCTCTTCGTCAACATGGGCTACACGCAAGCCGTCGAAGGCTTGCCCGAAGATGAAGGCTGGGCGCTTCTCCTAGAACTCTTTCAGCATCAGCAGAAAGACGAGTTTGTCTATCGGCACCGCTGGTCGCAAGGCATGCTGACGCTTTGGGACAATCGCTGCGTCACGCACAAGGCGACGGGCGGGTACGAAGGCCATCGCCGCGAACTCTGGCGCACGACGGTCGATGAACCGAGCGCGACGATGGCGCGCAAAAGCGCATGACTACTGCCGCGGCGCGTCTTCCGGGAAATCTTCAGGCGGCATGCCCGCGCCTTGCAGAAACGCGCATTGCTGGGCCTGCGCGAGCTGAACGATGCGCTGACCGCGCATCATTTGCGGCATGATCGCCTGCAGGTTCGCCATCATCGTCGCGCGCTGGGCTTCGGCCTCCGCCATCTGTGCGCGCGCCGCGCCCGCTTGTGCGGCCTGTATGCCCATCTGAGCGTACCCCATGCCCGGGATGAACGAGCTGGCGAGACCCATGAATATGTTCACGCCCATATTGCCAATCATCGGTCCGCGCGCGTCACGCATGCGATCCATCTGTTCCTGAGCGATGGCGCCGTTGGCGGCGACGCTCGCCTGCACCGCTGGATCGCTCATCGTCGTTCCAAGTTCGGCTTGCAGCTGATCGCACGACAGCTGCTCATCGCCGGGTCGCTCAGCATCCATCTGCGCAGCATTCATCTGCGCTTCCATCGCTTCGAGTTCGTCCATGCTTTGCGCGTGAGCGGCTGAAGCAAAGCCGAGCGCCAACGAAGCAATCAGAAGCGTGCGCATCATCCCTCCATGAGAGGCCAGGATCGGACGCTTCATTCTAGGCGGATTGGCGGCGCGCGTCAGGCGGGAACGAAGCGCAGCGCGACGCCGTTGTTGCACCAGCGCTGCCCAGTGGGGGGCGGGCCGTCTTCGAAGACATGCCCCTGATGCCCAAGGCATTGCGCGCAGCGATAGGCGATGCGCCGGCCGAAGAGCGAATTGTCGTCGTAGGTGCCGAGCGCGCCTGGAATGCCTCGCCGGAAGCTCGGCCAGCCGGTGCCTGAATTGTACTTGTCCTGCGACCGGAAGAGCGGCAGCGCGCAGCCCGCGCACACATAAGTCCCGCGCCGGCGCTCCCGGTCGAGCGGACTCGTTCCCGCCCGCTCAGTGCCTTCCCGCCGAAGAACGCGAAACGCTTCCGGCGAAAGCCGCTCGCGCCATTGGGCCGGCGTGAGCGTCCGGAACGGCGAATTGGCGTAGCGCCGCTCGGGCGCCGATCCCGGATAGCGGCCCTGTTGGGCATCGGCGGAGCACCCCGCCATCGCGGCGGCCGAAGCCCCGAAAAACAACGCGCGTCTGGAAATCCTGCTCATGCCTCTTTGTACGACCCCCTTGCCCGCAAGGTTGCGTGCTTGACTCCCTTCCCTTACTCCACTACCTTTGTACTACAAGGTAGCTGTTGAGAACCACGTTCCTTGCCAATGAACGCCGACGAGAAATTCAGCGCCGTCCGCAAGGGCCTGCTCGAGTTCGCGATCCTCCGGATCATCGCGGGCGACAAGGTCTATGCCGCCGACATGCTGAAGCGCCTCCAAGGCTCGGCGTTCGAGACCCAGGAAGGCACCCTCTACCCCCTCCTCTCAAAACTGCGGCGCGACGAACTCGTCGATTACGAGTGGGTCGAAAGCGAAGCCGGACCGCCGCGGAAATATTACCGGCTGACCGACAAGGGCGAGGCTCACCTCGCCGATCTGCAGGCTTACTGGGCCCGGCTGAACGCCGCGCTCGACGAATTGGGGCAGTGACATGGAAACCGTCGTCACCGTCAATCTGAACGGCGTCGCCTATCAATTGGAGACGAGCGCGCACGCCGCACTCGCCGCTTATCTCGATCGCGCGCGCGTTTCGCTCGCCGCCAATCCCGACAAGGACGAAATCGTCCGCGATCTGGAGCAGGCCATCGGCGATAAGGCGCGCGCCTATCTCAACGCGCACAAGAACGTCCTCCTCGGCGGCGAGATGAGCACCATCCTTCAAGAGATGGGCCCCGTCTCCGAAGAAGCCGAAAGCGCGGAGAGCGCGCAAAGCGATGCGCCGCGCATGGGCGCTTCCGGCCCGATCCGGCGCCTCTACCGCATCAAGGACGGCGCCTGGATCGACGGCGTGTGCTCCGGCATGGGCGCCTATTTCGATATCGACGCCAACCTCATCCGCCTTCTCTGGGTCCTGGCGGCGGTCTTCACCGGCGGTTTCATCATCATCGTCTACATCATCATGATGTTCGCCATTCCCTCGGCGAACACGCGCGAGGAATGGGCGCAGGCCCACGGCGTCGCCTTCAATGCGCAGGAAGTGATCGAGCGCGCCAAGCGCCAATACGCCGAGTTCGAGGAACGCGGCGGCTGGCGCGGCGAATGGCGCAACATCCGTAATTCCTTTCGCGGGAGAGACGGCTTTCAGGGCTACAGCGCGCCCCCAGCGCAGCCCGCAAAGCCAGTCGGATACGTGACGCGCGTGTTCGCGGGCCTCTTGGCGCTCATAACCGGCATCGTCGGCGTCGCGCTCACGATCGCTTTCATCGTCGCGATCCTCTCCATCGCCGCGCAGGGCAATCTGCTCGGCTGGCCCGTCCCGATCAACGCGCCGAACTGGCTCGTCATCATCATTCTTTGCCTCGTCTTCGCGGCGATCTCTCTGCCGCTCGCGGGGATGCGCCGCGCTTCGTTCGATGCGCTCTCCGGGCGCCAGGGCGAGGGCCGCCGCGGCGGCGACGGTTTCTCCACGGTTCTGATCATCGCGCTCATCCTTGGGCTCATCTGGCTCTTCACGCCGGCCTCGCACACCTGGTTCGGCCCTTTCCCGAGCGCGATCGAAAACGTCTGGGACAATCTCACCATGAATTTTTGAGCTCCACGCCTGACTTCCCCGGCGGGCAACCTGCCCGCTCGCCGGGGAGCTTTTTTCAGGCGCCGGTTAGAAGGGACGCGCTTTCATGAACCTCCTTGCTTCACTCGATCTCGAAGGCTTCATCAACGAAGCGCTTTGGCGTGTGCAGTGCGTGATCCTCGCGATTGGCGACATCATCGCACCATCGCGGCGTTAGGCCCTCCCGTCGATGGGGAGGGCAGCGCGCGAAGCGCGCGGGTGGGGTGCGCCCGCGTGGTCGCGGCGAGAGCCTCGTGAGGCAAAGTCGTCATTGTCTCACCCATCACCCCCTCAGTCGCCGCTGCGCGGCGACAGCTCCCCCATCGAGGGGGAGCAAACGAGCATCCGCATCCGCCGCTACCTTACGCGCCAGAAGACATGAGGCCCGGCCGCAGACGATTTGAAGGCCGGCTCAGGCCACCGACGCGCCTCGACGTCGCCGCGCGCTTTGGGGCGCCGGCGCGTCAAAAGAGTCCTTTCGTGTTCGCGAAGCGAACGCGAAAGGAGGAACGGGGCGCGGGCTTCGCGCCGATCCGCCTTGCGGCGGCAGTTTATTTATTGGAATGCAAAGCACGCGCCCCGTCCGATGCGTCTTCCGCCAGCGCGGCGCACAAGACGGAGGTTTTAACTCCAGCGCCGTAGGCCAGCGGCGTGCGGAGAGCGCCTGTATCGCTCAACGGACGGCGAGTTTTGACCCCCGCCGACATTCACGCTCGCATCGATCGCCGCGCTTGCTTGGTTACGGATCCAGCAACCTCCCGTGCGCGGGACGAGGCGATCATACGGGCGGGCGAAACAGGTCGGATAGATTCACCGCAAGTTGCTTTTTTGTGCTGATGATTCAAGGCGCGCCATGGACTGATTGCGGGGACATCGGCATCCGTGCACTCCTATGTGCGCCGCCACTGTTGGGCGAAGGCCAACATTCTATCTCTATTGTAGCTCCGGCCGCGTTCGAGTGGCCCAGTCCGCTGGCTTGCCAAATACTGCTCATTCTCATCGAGAATGATAAACGCTGGATACCCTCTTACCGGCGGATAGGCGCTCATAAAGGCTTCATTCGCGTTCGATGGTCCAACATTCACTTTGACGACGACGAAGGCGGAACGAAATGCCGCGCGCACGTCGTCGTGACGCACCAGGAAATTATCAAGGATGGTGCACCACACGCACCAATCGCCGCCTATCTCTAGCAGCACTCTCTTGTTCTCGCTCCGCGCGCGTTCGGCCGCCGAGGCTCTATCAGCGGCGGGGTCTCGCCTCGGGTCATACCCCGGATAAAGATAAAGCCCATCGTCATTGCGGGTGATGCGTGGAACGGCGGCGGCGCGCCCAACTCCTAGCGCGAAAAATGCGGTCGCCCCAAGAAGTGTTCGCCGTCTCATAACGGAATATTGTCGTGCTTCTTCCAGGGATTTTCCAACTTCTTCTTCTCTAGGCTCTTCAGCGCGCGCACGATGCGCCGGCGCGTTTCGCGCGGCATGATCACGTCGTCGAGATAGCCGAGGCTCGCCGCGACGAACGGATTGGCGAAGCGATCCTGATATTCCTTCGTGCGCGCCGCGATCTTGTCGGGATCGCCGATGTCGGCGCGGAAAATGATCTCGACGGCGCCCTTGGCGCCCATCACCGCGATCTCCGCCGAAGGCCAGGCGTAATTGATGTCCCCGCGCAAATGCTTGGAGCTCATCACGTCATAGGCGCCGCCATAGGCTTTGCGCGTCACCACCGTCACCTTCGGCACGGTCGCTTCGCCGTACGCGAAGAGAAGCTTCGCGCCGTGCTTGATGAGGCCGCCCTGCTCCTGGCGCGTGCCCGGCAGGAAGCCCGGCACATCCACGAACGTGATGATCGGAATGTTGAACGCATCGCAGAAGCGCACGAAGCGCGCGCCCTTGCGCGAGGCGTCGATATCGAGAACGCCCGCGAGGCTCATCGGCTGATTGGCGACGAATCCGACAGGCGCCCCATCCATCCGCCCGAAGCCGACGACGATGTTCTTGCCGAAATCGGGGCTGATCTCGAAGAAATCGCCTTCGTCCGCGACCTTCTCGATCAACTCCTTCATGTCGTAGGGCTTGTTGGGATTGTCCGGAATGAGACGATCTAGGCTCGGCTCCTCGCGCGCGGGATCGTCGAACGAAGGCCGCGTCGGCGGCTTCTCGCGGTTCGAGCCCGGCAGGAAATCGATCATGCGCCGGATTTGCCCGAGCGCTTCGAAATCGTTTTCGAACGCGCCGTCCGCCACGCCGCTCTTCGCCGCATGCACGCGCCAGCCGCCAAGCTCATCGTGCGTGACGGTTTCGTTCGTCACCGTCTTCACGACGTCCGGCCCCGTCACGTACATGTAGGACGTGTCCTTCACCATGAAGATGAAATCCGTCATCGCCGGGGAATAGACGTCCCCGCCCGCGCACGGCCCCATGATGACGCTGATCTGCGGAATGACGCCGCTGGAGAGAATGTTCTTCAGGAAGATATCCGCATAGCCCGCGAGGCTCTCGACGCCTTCTTGAATGCGCGCGCCGCCCGCATCGAAAATGCCGACGATCGGTGCGCCGTTCGTCATCGCCATGTCCTGCACTTTGCAGATCTTCGCCGCATGCGCGCCCGAGAGCGAACCGCCGAACACGGTGAAGTCCTTCGAGAAGACGTAGCAGAGCCGGCCATTGACCGTGCCCCAGCCGGTAACGACGCCGTCTCCTGGAATCTTGTTCTTCTCCATGCCGAATTCGTGCGCGCGATGCTCGACGAACATGTCGAACTCTTCGAACGAGCCTTCATCGAGCAGAAGCTCCACGCGTTCTCGCGCGGTGAGCTTGCCCTTCGCATGCTGGCTCTCCATGCGCTTAGGCCCGCCTCCAGCGCGCGCGGCTTCACGCTTGGCTTCGAGGGCGGCGATGATCTCTTTCATGGAAGTGTCCTAGCGATGAATGCGAAGCGAGGAGAGAAAATCATTCGATTGGCGGACGGCCAGGTTTGGATCGGACCGAAGCGTCCAATAGATCTCGCACGTCAGCACGATATGCTCGGGATGATCGCCGCGATCCATGAGAAGCGTGCGCGTCATCAGCATCACGTCGTCGCGCGTGACGTCATAGGAGATGACGCGCACGCCATCGACGATTTCGTTGGCGAAGTGGTTCGCTCTATCCCCCGGATGAAGATAGTTCTCGATCGTCGCGTCGACGCGTTGTTGAGCAGCTCCTGGTCGTGCGGGAGGATCCCGGCCATCGGGATGACGGCGACCTCGCAGGTGTGCCCCGCCGCCTCCATCGGCAGCGATCGCGCAATGAGCGCGATTTCGCTCCGCGCGGGATCGGTCGTCGCGCGCCAGCCTTCCGGCAGCGTCAGCGAGATGCCGTGCCCGCTCCAGCGTTCCTCCGCCTGCGCAAAAGCGGCGCCCGCTACGGCGAGGCTCGCGCAAAGGAAAGCTGCGAAACGCATGTGTTTGGCGTAGCCTCCGCCGCCAGAACCGGCAAGCTCAGCCAAGCGCCGCGATGAATTGTGCGAGCGCCGCGATCTCGCTCTTGAGGCGATCGAGGCGTTGAACGGCCTCCTCATCGGCGCCCCACGCCTCGATCTGGTGGAGATCGTCCAGATGCGCGGCCTCGAACGCCGCGTCCGCTTCGAGCGCGCCGCGGACGAGTGCAAAACCGAGGATCGCCGAGCCCAGAAGACCCACGCCGTGCGCCAACGCGGTCAAACGGAAGTCGTCAAGTTCGCCAGCCGCGCGTTCGAGCGGCGACAGATCGTTCGTCTGCGCCGCGATGCCGGTCACGACCGCGGGAGTGAATTGCAACTCCGCGCGCGACCAAGCGATCCATCTGTCCCACGCTTCCGCTTGCCGCGCGACAAGCGCCGCCGGCGCATCCGCGCGATGGCAGAGCAGATCCGTCTCGCCATATTTCGCGGTCATCGCGACCAAATCGCTGCGTGTCGCCGGCGTGCGCTCAATCGCGACATTGGCGAGACGCGTGTGCGGCATGCTCATTGGATCGATGCGCTCGCTTTGCGCGTTCCATTCTTCCGCGACCAGATCGGCCAAAGCGCGTGTCGGAACGGCGAACGCCAGCTTCCCCGGCGTGCGCAACGCCCGCCCATCGAGCGCGACGGCAAAGCCGCCGCCTTCTTCGCGCACCGCCGCCTCTTTGTAGAAGCGCCGCGCCGCCTCGCTCATACGGGCACCATGTCGAACGCGCAGGTGAGGCGATCGTCATGCGTGAACGGCTCCGTGCCGTGCCACATGTAGGAGGGAAAGAGCACGAGCCGGCCGACTTTGGGTTCGATGTAGCGAAGCGGCGTGCAGCCGGGCATCGGCTGGCGCGGCTCGCCGAACTTGATCCAGCCGGCGTGCGGAGCGTCATCGGCCCGCTTGGGCGGCAAGCGTACATAATAGGCGGAACTCACCCAGCCCTTGTTGTGAATGTGGTTCACGTGCTTGCCGCCCGCGCGCAAGCGCACCGACCAGCAGCCAGAAAACGTCACATCGTTCGTACGGCGCGAGGTGAACGGATGGCGCTCGTCCCAAGGCAGGGATTGCGTGAAATCCTGCACGGCGTCGTGCGCCAACTTGGTGAATATCTGAATCTCCGCCTCGTCGATCTCCGTCAGGTCGCGCGGCGTTTGAGTGCCTTCGCGCAGCGTCTGGTTGAGCGGATGGGCGGCCAGGATGTGTTGCGCATCCAGCTTTGCCGCAAGCGCCGCGTTGAATTCCTCGATCGTCGCGTAGCCTGGCGGCGGCGCCAGATCGACCACGCGCACGAAGCGATCGAGATCGCAGAGATAGTCGAATTCCTTGTCGCCCCGCATCCGATGCGCGGTCGCCAAATAAGTGAGCCAGATCTGATCTTTCGGCTGCGCTTGGCGCCCCGCGGCGATCAAGGGCAGCGCCTCGTCCGCACGACCGGCGCGCAAAAGCGCGTTGGTAAGGAGTTTGCGGGATTCATCTTCTCCCCCGCCGGCGTTCGCGCGCTTGAGCGCAGCGATCGCCTCGTCGAACTCGCCCTTTTCTTCCAGAAGGAAGCCGAACATGGACCAGAGCCGCGCACGTTCAGGCGTACGCGCGATCCCCTCCCGCATGAGCGCGATCGCTTCATCGATCCGCTCCACGCGGTAGAGCAGCTCCGCATAGTTCGTGCGCAGCACGACATCGTCCGGCGCGCTTTTGACGGCCGCCTCAAGATCCACCGCGAACGCGTCTGCTCCATCCCCGCGCATCCAGCGCATCCGCGCCAGGCCGGTCTGCAGTCGAGATTCAAGAGGATGCTCGCGCACACCCTTCCGCAGCCAATCAATGCAGCCGTCGATATCGTGCTCATCGAAGCAGAGCGTCGAAAGCGATTGATAGAGCTCCGGCGTCGCGGGGCCTTGCTGATAGAGGCTCTCCAGGATCGCGCGCGATTCGTCGCTGCGGCCCAGCTTGTGCAGCGCCACGGCGCGTTCATGCTTGGCGGCGGCGCTTTCGGGGCGGATGCTCAGCGCCTCGTCGAAAGCGGCAAGCGCTTCCTCGTGGCGGTTCTGCAGGCCGACGGAATTGCCATACGCCCGCAGGGCCGCAAACGTACGCCCGCCCAGTTCCATCGCCGCCCGCGCCTCGGCCTCCGCTTCGGGGCCCTGCTCCGCGGCATTGTAGGCGCGCGCCAGCGTGATGCGCGCCGGGACCATGCTTGGCGCAAGCGAAACAGCATGTTTGAGAAGGCGGATGGCTTCTTCAGAAGGCGCTCTCGATATGAGGAGATCCCCGAGCGCCACGTGCGATTCCGGATCGCGCGGCTCTCCCGCAACGGAAGCGCGCAGCAACGCCTCCGCCTCCGGCAATCGATTTTGCGCACGCCGGATCAGCCCGAGCAAATGCATGAGCTTTGGGGGCTTCTTGTCTTGCGGAAAGGCGCTCCACAAAGGCGCAAGCGCTTTCTCGGCGCCGAGCGCATCGCCGCTCATCAGGAGCTTGTAGCTCTCCTCGACGATCCCTTGCGGATTCACGCCGGCACCACATCGAACGCGACAGTCATCCTGTCCTCACGCGGGAAGGGCTCGGTTCCGTGCCACATATAGGAAGGAAAGAGCACCAGCCTGCCCACCTTCGGCTCCACCCAGTGGATAGGTTCGCAACCAGGCATTGGCTCGTCGGGTTCGCCGAACTTGATCCACCCAGCGCGCTCGGGGTCGCCCTCGGCGCGCGAAGGCAGACGCACGTAATAGGCCGAACTGATCCAGCCGCGCTCGTGCACATGGTTCGTGTGTGAGCCGTTGGTGAGAAGCCGCACCGTCCAAGCGCTCGAGAAACTCAGATCGGCGCGGCGGCGCTTGTAAAAAGGGTGCTCCCCATCGCGCGGCATCGTGGCCGCGAACGCGCGCGCCGCCTCACGCGCCGAAGCGAGGAAGGCATGAATGACGGGATCGTCCTCGTCCATAAGCGGACGGGGAACCTGCGCGCGCGCCTGCGCGAGGCCATTGGTGTGATCGGCGTACGGGCCGTGAATTGCGTCGAGCTTGCGCGCCAGTTCCTGATTGAACGAAGTCACGTCCCCGTAGCCCGGCGGCGGCGGAAGATCCGCGACATAGACGAACCGAGCCGGATCGCAAAGGCGCATGAACTCTTCTTCGCCGCGCTGCCGCGCACACGTCGCATGATAAGCCACCCATTCCTGATCCTCCGGCGCGGCCGCGACGCCCGCCGCGATGAGCGGCGCGGCCTCCTCGGCGCGGCCAAGACGCAGCAATGTGTGCGCGTATTGCTTCCGCAGACGCGGGTGCGCCGACTGCAAGTCGATCCGCGCGAGGGCCGCGGCGCTCTCCTCAAGCGCGCCCCTTTGCGCGAGCAACGTTGCAAGCGACGATGCGATGCCGGGATGGCGCACGTCGCCCGCGCGAAAGATCGCCTCCGCTTCCTCGCGCCGGTCCGCCCGGTGCAACAATCCGGCAAGCGCAATGCGCAACGCGGCGTTCTCGGGCGCTCGGCTCAACGCTTGCGTCATCGCGCCGTCGAAATCTTCTTCACCGCGATCGAGGCGTGCTTCGCTGCGCGCTTGGTGCAGCCGGACGCTTTGCGGAAAAGACGCGATGCCCGCGTCGAGGCTTTCATCCGCTTCCGTCGCGCGCCCTGCATCGCGAAGCGCCGCGGCTTGAGCCAAAACTAGGCCTTCAGAGGCTGGTCCCGTCGCGACGAGCGCTTCATACTCCGCAGCCGCCTCTCCCACGCGGCGGCGCTTGTGCAGGATGCCCGCGCGCTCGAACCGCAGATTGCGATCGCCCGGCTTGAGCGTCAGCGCTTCGTCGTACGCGGCGAGCGCAAGCGCATAGCGCTGCATGTTGGCCATGATGCGCGCATACGCGATGAGCCTCTCAACCGTGCGCCCATGCGCGAGACATTGATTGATCTCCGCTTCGGCCTCCACTTGGCGATCGACCGCATCCAGCGACAGCGCAAGAGCTAAACGCGCTTCATCCATACGCGGCGCGGCCTTGAGCGCATTGCGATACGCCTCCGCCGCCTCCCAATGCCGCTGCTGGCGTGAAAGCAGGACGCCCAAATTATAGTGCGCTTGCGGATCGCGCGGTTCACTCTCGGCGGAAGAGCGCAACGCCGCCTCCGCTTCTCCAATGCGGCCCTGCGCTTGGCGAATAATTCCGAGCAGAAGCATCGCCTTAGCGGGCTGGCGCGGCGCCATCAATAGCGGTTGGAGCGCGCGCTCGGCGCCCGCTGCATCACCGGCAGTGAGACGCTGATAGCTTTGCGCGAGGATTTGATCGGGTGAGGCGCTCATTCGAACGCCTCGAACGGGTTCTTCGCGTCGCGCTCATCGAAGCCGAGCGCGGCGAACGTCGCCTTCATGTGCGGCGGCAGCGGCGCCTGAGCCTTGAGCGTCTTGCCGTTCGGATGCGGGACGCGGATCGCGCGCGCGTGCAAATGGAGAGTGTTCGCAAGCCCCCCCGGCGTGGCGCGGTCGCAGGTGTACTTGTTGTCGCCGATTATGGAATGACCGATCTCGGCCATGTGAAAGCGCAGCTGATGCGTACGCCCGGTTTCAGGCTTCAAGCCCACCCACGCCGCCTTGCCGCCCGCATCGGAGAGCGTGACGTAATCGGTGATCGCGTGAACCGCGCCTTCGTCCTGCTGCAGGCAGCGGCGCATGATTTCGCGATCCGCTTCGTGCGCGCCCGGCGCCTTGTGCATCCAGCCGCGAATTTGCCCAGAAGACGGGCGCGGGGCGCCCACCACCACCGCCCAATAAATCTTGTCCGTCTCGCGTGAGCGAAACGCAGCAGCCAACACAGCCGCCGCGCGCGGATGGCGCGCGAGCACGAGACAGCCTGACGTATCGCGGTCGAGCCGATGAACGAGCTTCGGCTTCTCCTCGCGCTCAAACTTCAAGCCATCGAGCAACGCGTCGATGTGCCGGGGCGTCTTGGCGCCACCTTGCGTCGCCAGCCCCGCCGGTTTGTTCAAAACAATCACGTCCTCGTCGCGGTGCAGAACAAGGCTCTGCACGAACGCGACGTCCTTCTGCGAAACGCCGCGCGGCAGCCGCTCGCCTTCCTCCGGCAAGGGCGGCAGACGAACCACTTGTCCCGCCTGCAAACGATCGTTCGCCTTCGCGCGCGCGCCGTCGACGCGCACCTGCCCCGTTCGCAGCATCTTCTCGATCTGGCCTTGCGTCAGATGCGGCGCACGCCGGCGCAGCCAGCGATCGAGCCGGACCTCGCCGTCGTCATGCGCCACGGTGATCTGCTGCACGCTCTTCACGCAAAGCTCCGCACGAGCGCGAGCCCCGCCCAACACGCGCCGATGGAGAGAATGACGGACGCCGCGATGTACGCGAACGCCGCGCCCGCCTGATTGCTCTCGATCAATCGGATCGCGTCGATGGAGAAGGCGGAGAACGTCGTGAAGCCGCCGAGCACGCCTACCCCAAGAAGCAACCGAAGCGCGGGGCCGCCTTCAGCAAGCCAACCGGCAAGCATGCCCATGAGCAAACCGCCGAGCACGTTCACGAAGAGCGTCGCCCACGGAAAGCCGGCCCAGCCAAGCTGGATCGCGATAAGGCCCGCCCCGTAGCGCGCGCTGGCGCCGAGCGCGCCGCCCAAAGCCACGAGGAGAAAGTTCTGCATGCCGGGCTTTTAGAGCGCCCGCCCGCCTCAGGCCAGCGCGAGCCCCAGGCTGGAGACTGCCTGCGCGAATTCGCCTGGGAGCGCCGCTTCGAGCGTCAATTCGCCCCCGGCCGGATGAGGAAACCTGAGCCGCGCGGCGTGGAGCATGAGACGCCCGATGCGCTGGCCGCCGAGCGCGAAGAGACCGCCATACTTGCCGTCCCCGGCGATCGGCCGCCCGATCGCCGCGAGATGCGCGCGCAGTTGGTGCATTCGCCCAGTCTCGGGATCGAGTTCGAGGAGCGCGGCCTCCTTCGTCGCGGAGATCGTCCGGTAACGCGTGCGCGATGCTTGCCCATCGCGCGCGATCTCCATGAGATCGATTCCGCCGCGCTTCACCTTCTTGAGTGCGAGATCGATGAGGCCCTCGCGCTCCTCCGGCGCGCCGCCGCACACGACGGCAAGATACGTCTTCTCCACGCGGCGATCGGCGAACGCCTGCGAAAGAAGCGCGGCGGCCGGCTGCGTGCGCGCGGCGATGATCACGCCGCTCGTCTCGCGGTCGAGCCGATGCACGAGGCGAGGCCGTTTGCCGTTCGACTTGGCGAACGCGGCGAGCAGACCTTCCAAGCTCTCTTCGACGCCGGAACCGCCCTGCACGGCCAGCCCGCTCGGCTTATCGAAGCCGAGCACAGCCGCATCCTCATGGATGAGGAGCGAGCGGGCGTAGGAGATGCGATCGGGAGCGAGAGTCACGGGCTAACGCAACACGCTCCTCCCCCTGCAAGGGGGAGGCTGGGAGGGGGTAGGTGCTTCATTCTCAGAACCACGCGTGGACCTCCTTACCTCCCCCTTCCAGGGGGAGGAATTGCGCGGTCTCGCCGCGCGCGGGGTGCGGGCATCAGCGCGGCGGCGTTTGCGGCTCGTCCCGCTGCGCCGGTCCTTGCTGCTCCTCCGGCGTCGGCGCCGCCGGTTCGACGTGCGCCGGCGCTGGCGTGGGATCGAGTGCGACGCTTGGGCCGCCGTGCTCGGCAAACCAAGCAAGCGTGTTCACCGTCTTCGCAATGAGGCCAGAGGGCCGCGCCGCGATGTCGTGCGAGGCGCCGGGAATGCGGATGAGGCGCGTCGGCACGCGCCGCAAACGCAGAGCCTGGTAATATTGCTCCGACTCCGCCATCGGCGTGCGCAGATCGTCCTCGCCCGTGAGCACCGCTGTCGGCGTCGTCACATTGCCGACGAGCGAGAGCGGCGAGCGCCGCCAATAATTCGCCTGATCTTCCCACGGCATCGCGCCGAACCAATAGCGCGTGAAGAGCGGATAGAAGTCGGAGGTGAGCGAGAAGCTCGTCCAATTGATCACCGGCTTCTGCACGACCGCCGCCGCAAAGCGATTGGTGCTGCCGACGATCCACGCCGTGAGCACGCCGCCGCCGGAGCCGCCGGTGACGAAGAGTCGCTGCGGATCGATCGGCTCTTGCGCGATGACGGCGTCAACGACGCTCATCAGATCGTCGTAATCCTGCGAAGGATAATTGTGGTGGATGAGATTGCCGAACTCGCCGCCATAAGAGGTCGAGCCGCGCGGATTGGCGTAAACGACGACATAGCCCGCCGCCGCATACATCTGCACTTCCGCCGAGAAGCTCGGGCCGTATGCCGCGAACGGCCCGCCGTGAATCTCAAGCAGCAGCGGATAGCGGCGGCTCGCGTCGAAGCCCGGCGGGCGCACGATCCACGCTTGGATATTTCGTCCGTCCGCGGAGGAGCGTGCGTTGATCTCTTGCGGCGCGGGAATTTCGCGCGCGTCGAGCAGATCGTCGTTGAGGCGCGTCAGCCTGCGCGGCGCGCCCGATTGCCCGATCGCCACATCGGCAGGGCGCGTCGGCGTCTGATAGGTAATCGCGTAGCGCCCATTGCGCGTCACGGAATAAGAGCCGCTCGTGTAGGGACGGCCAAGATCGAGCCCCCCGACATCGCCCGGCAGCCGCGTGATCTGTCCGCTGGCGACATTCACGATGCCAAGATGCGTGCGGCCGTGATCCTCGTAGAGAAACATGATCGCGCCGCCGCCGCGTATCCAGTTCGGCCGGCGGACATCGCGATCGAACGACGCGGTGAGCGAGCGTGCGCCCGAACCGTCCGCGTTCGCGACATAAAGCTCCGTGACTTGATAGCCCTGCTCGCGATCGTCGAAGCCAATATACGCGATGCGGCGCCCATCCGGCGAAACGATGGGCGCATCCTCCGGCCCATTGCGCGTGGTGAGGCGCGTCAGCGAACCTGATGCAATGTCGAGGCGATAGATGTCGGATTCGACGGGGTCGTATTCCCAATTCTCTTCCGCATTGGCGGAGAAATAGAGCGCGCGCCCATCGGGGGACCATGAGAGGCGCCCGTCATGATGGCGCGCCGCGAACGTGAGTTGGCGCGGCGTGCCGCCATCCGCCGGCAACGTGAAAATTTGCGTGTAGCCGGCTTGCACATAGCCCTCGCCATCAGCGCGATAGAGCACGCCGTCGATGATGCGCGCGGGCGCCGCCCACTCCGCGCCTTCAGGCCGATCCGGCATCCGCGCAGGCGATGGGCCTTCTTCACGCACGAACATCTGGAACGCGAGCGTGCGCCCGTCGGGGGACCAAGTGAGGTTCGCCGCCCCCGAAGGCAGCCGCGCCAGCACGCCCGATTGCATGGTGTCGAGATAGAGAACGCGCAGCTCCGCGCCCGATTGCTCGTTGGCGAGGTACGCGATCGCGCGCCCATCGGGGGACCAGACAGGTGAAGCATAAGCACCCGCGCCTTGCGCGATGGGGCGGTTGTTCTGCCCCGTGTCATCGACGAGCCAGATCGAGCGCCGGAAACGATCGCTGCGAATGTCGCCGCTGACGCGCACATAGGCGACGCGTCGCCCATCCGGCGAAATCTGCGGATCGGCCGCGTATTCGAGATTGAAGACATCCGCCGGCTGGAAATGCCTCGGCGCTTCGCGCGCTGGCTGCGCGTGCGCGGATGAGAAAAGAGCGAGCGCGGCAAACGCCGCGACGGCGCGAATGAACATGGATTGGTCCCTCGAGTTGGCAAGAACCGTACCCAAGCGATAGGGAGCGCGAAACCTGGCTACCCCTGAGAGGGGAGAAGAAGGCTCGGCTCAAACGCTCGGCTCTCGCGGAAGCGAGTGCCACAAGGACAACGGACTGGACCCTCGCGTTCGCGAGGGTCGAGCGGTGGCTAAGCCCGCCGCCACCTGAGCGGTTTGCCGCCGTCGCGCACCACGAACCCCTTCGCTTCAAGATCGAGCTGCACGCTCTTCATCCACCACGAGGACGTGGTGCCCGGAAACACATCGCGCGGCAGCGCGGCCCGCATCGCATCCATCATCTCGCGCTGCGTGAGGCCTGGATCTTTCTTCGGGAGAAATTTGAGCATCGCAGCGCGCGCGAGCTTGTACTTCTCCGCGTCGACGTTGCTCGTGTAGCCGGGATGATTGACGTTCTCGACCGCGATCATCGCGCGCGCTTCTTTCTTCGGCGCCGCTTTCTTCGCAACAACTTTCGCCATCAGCTTCCGCCCCGTTCCTTCCGCAGCTGCGCCCAGCGCTCCATCCGTTCCTTGATCGCCGCCTCGCGCCCGCGATCGGTCGGCTTGTAGAAACTGCGCCGCTTCATCTCATCTGGAAAATAGCTCTGCCCTGAGAAGCCTTCGGGCGCCTCGTGATCGTAATCGTAGCCTTTGCCGTACCCGAGATTTTCCATGAGTGAGGTCGGCGCATTCAAGATGTGCTTGGGCGGCATGAGCGCGCCTGTCTCGCCCGCCGCGGCCTTCGCGGCTTTCCACGCGGTGTAGGCGGCGTTCGATTTGGGCGCCGTCGCTAGATGGATGACGGCCTGCGCCAAATGCAATTCGCCCTCGGGCTGGCCGATGAAATGCACCGCGTCCTTCGCGGCGTTCGCAATCATCAGTGCGGTCGGATCGGCGAGCCCCACATCCTCCGCCGCCGTGCGAACCAGCCTGCGCGCGATGAAGAGCGGATCCTCTCCGCCTATGATCACGCGCGCGAGCCAGTAGAGCGCCGCATCGGGATCGCTGCCGCGGATGCTCTTATGCAGCGCCGAGATGATGTTGTAGTGCTCTTCGCGATCCTTGTCGTAAACCGGCGCGCGCTTCTGCAGGATTTTGCCAAGCTCGGTGGGCGTGAGCGGCGCCTTGGCCTCGAGCGCGAATAGCTCCTCGGCGAGCGAAAGCAGATAGCGCCCATCGCCATCCGCCAGCGCAGCGAGTGACGCGCGCGCCTCGCCGGTCAACGGCAGCTTCCGCCCGATTAATTCCTCCGCACGCTGAAGAAGCTGTTCGAGCGCGGCGTCATCGAGCCGCTTCAGCACGAATACCTGGCAGCGCGAGAGCAAAGCCGCGTTGATCTCGAAGCTAGGGTTCTCCGTCGTCGCGCCGACGAGCGTCACCACGCCCTGCTCGACATAGGGAAGAAATCCATCCTGTTGCGCGCGGTTGAACCGATGGATCTCGTCCACGAAGAGGAGCGTGCCTTGCCCGCTCGCGCGCCGCGTCTTCGCGGCCTCGAAGACTTTGCGCAGCTCCGCGACGCCGGAAAAGACCGCGCTCACCTGCTCGAAATGGAGTTTCGTCTCCTCCGCCAGCAGCCGCGCGATCGTCGTCTTGCCCACACCCGGCGGCCCCCAAAGAACCATCGAAGCGAGCCGCCCCTGCTTGAGCATCCGCCCGATGGGGCCCTCCGCCGACAATAGGTGATCCTGCCCTACAACCTCGCCGAGCGCCCGCGGGCGCAGCCGGTCCGCCAGGGGGCGCGGCGCGTCACGGTCGAGACCGGCAGCTTCAAAGAGGTCGGCCATGGCAAAGGATGTAGCCGATTTGCCATCCGGAGCCGCCTCCAAACACGGCATGTGTGCCCCGCTCGTCGAGGGGGCCTTCCCGGCGCAGAAGCTCGGTGTCATACAAATCGCCGACGGGACGATCCTGGGAGCTACAGAGACATGTTGGACCTGCTTTTTGTCGCCTTGCTGCAAGCCGCCGCCGGGGAGCCGCAACCAGCGCCGGCGCCGCCCGCGACCGAGCAGACTCAGCCTTCCGAACCCGCCGCGGCTGAAACCCCGGCGGAAGACCCCGACCTTGACCGGGTAGTTTGCCGCACCGAGCAGGTCGTCGGCAGCCGCCTCGGCCGCCGCGTCTGCATGACGCGCCGCGAGCGCCTCGAACTCCGCCGCCAGCAACAGCAACGGCTCAACGAAGGTACGCGTCCGATCGGCCAACCAAGCGTCGGCAACTAGTCATTCAAGCGCCTCTCAGCGCTGCGGATTTCTACATTTCCCGCCGCTCCGTTCCTCGCTAGAACGGAGCGGCGGATTCATTTTTGGGGCCTCCGGCGATGCTCGATATCCTTGTGGCGGCGTTGTTGGCCGTGGCGGCCGGCGAACCCAAGCCCGCCGCAACGGAACAGCTTCCACCAGCGGAGACGGCCGACCCGGCAGTACGGCGCTCTGACGCGCGCGCCGCCGCCCGCGAGGTCGCACTCGACGAGGTCACGTGCCGCCAGACGCACCAACTCGGCACGCGCATCCCCCGCCGTCTCTGCATGACGCGCCGCGAGCAAATCGAAATCCGGACACGCCAGCAAGCCGAGATGCGCCGCGGCACCATGCCAGTCGGCAATACCGTCTTCGCCGCGCCGGACGGCGGAAACTGAGCCTTCGACGCCATATCACGCATTTGTGTGGGGCCAATCCGTAACGCACACGTGCGCTCTCCTCATCGCATTCGCTCTCCCCTCGCGCCGCCAGGAGTGCGACGAAAGCGGCGAGAGAGGCCCGCATGCTTGAACTCGCGCTGATTGTGTTCTTCCAGGCCGCCGCAGGTGAACCGAACGCGGCTGCGCCGGCGCGGGAGGCCCCGTCCGCCGAAGCGGACGCCGCCGCCCGCGAAGAGCGGGACGGTGAACTCGACCAGGTGATCTGCCGCCAAGCCACCCGCACGGGCACACGCCTCGGCACGCGCCTATGCATGACCCGTCGCGATCAAATTCAGATCCGCCGCCGGCAACAAGAAGAGCTGCGGCGCGGCACACTCTCCGTCGGCCAGCCGGACATCACAAATCCGGCCGCGACACGAAACAATCGGGGCCGATGACCAACGCGCTTCCGCCAGATCGCATCGTGTGCGAACGCGCGCCGGTGGCGGGAACGCGCGTTCACCGCGAAGTATGCATGAGCGAGTGCGACCGGCGCCAGATACGTGAGCGCCAACGGCAGGCGCTGCGCGAGGATACGCGCCGGGCCGGCCAGCGCGGCTATATTCGCGCACTAAGCGAGCGCAGCAGCGTGCGCCACCACTCGCCGTGGCGCTCGAGAAAAACCTCATTCGGAAAGCCGTGCTTGGCCGCATGCGCACGCGGGATCGCATCCCACCCGCGATGCTCGACCGTGACGCGCGTGTCTTCTCCCACCGCGTCAAAGCGCACCTCCACGTACGTCGTCTGCTCCGGCGCGAAGCTCGCTTGGCGCCAAGTGAACGCAAGCCGCGACGGCGGCGCCCATGCCGTGATCCGTCCGATTTCGAACACCACGCCATTGTCCAGCGTCTCTGTCAGCCGGCCGCCCTCGCCTGGTTCGAAGGCGAGGACGCCCGGCGCGCGGGGCGTGAACTTGAAGAGCTCGTTTGGCTTCCACCACGCCGCGATCTCGCGTGTGAACGCCTCGAACACGCGCGCCGGCGCGGCCTTGATGCGCAATGCAACGAGTACGGACGATTGCCCGCTCATGCTCTCACGCATTCGTGCTGCGTCGGCGCGCGCAAAACACGATAACTTTCATCGAAGCGTCTCAGCCACGGAGGGCGTACGTGCTCGAAGCCTTGATCGTACTCATCTTGCAAGCCGTCGCCGGAGAGCCGAGTGCGCCGCCGCCGCAACAGCATCCGCAACAACAGAGTGCCGAGAGCGCAGAACGCCAGCAATCGGTTGAGAATGGAGAAAACGACGACGTAGTCGTCTGTCGGGACTACCCGCGCATCGGCAGCCGCATCCCGCGCCGACTCTGCATGACCGAACGCGAGCGCCGCGAAGTGCGCGAACGTCAGCAGGAAGCGTTGCGCCAATTCACCCGCCCCGGCGACATTTGCTATCATTGTTGACCGCGCCACACCGGCCTCACGCTTTTGTGTCGTCCGCTTCCGCGCAACTGAGTTAGCCTGCGCGCAAAGTGAGCGTGGAGGCTGCGATGTTCGAGTTTTTGGCGATCCTCGTGTTTCAAGCAGCCGCCGGCCAGCCAAGCATGCAGCCCTCCCAACAGGCGCCCGCGGCGCAGCAGGAGCAAAGCGCCCAGGCGCCGGAAGATCGCTTGATCTGCGAAATGGCGCCGCGCGTGGGCAGCCGCATTCCCCAACGCATCTGCCTCTCCGAGCGGGATCGCCGCTGGCTGCGGGAGCGCCAGCAGCAGGCGCTGCGCGAGGGAACCCGCCCAATACAAGCCTGCCCCGCAGGCAATTGCTGAGGCGCGTCTCACGCTTGCTCAGCTCTAAAAGCCGCTGCCAGCTTCTTCGGCGCGACGAGCCCCCAGGCTGAAACGACGAGATCGTTGAGCAGCGCGCGCGGGATCGCGTGGACGCGCACGTGCGTCCAGCCGCTGCGGCCCCAGGCGCCTGAGGCGGGACGGAATGCATCCGGATGCGCCTGCATCATCGCCTGCTGAATCTCAGGCGCGAGTTTCAGGACGCCCTCTTGTGGCGAACGCCCCTCGCCCGCCGTCGCGAAAATCTTGCCTCGCACACGGAAAGACGTCGCTTCGAAGTGCGGCGCCTCCGCCGTTTCCGGCAGCGTGAGCGCAAGCTGGCGCAAAAGCGGCGCGGCGCTCTTTGGCGCTGATTTCTTCGCCGCTGTCTTGGCTGGTTTCTTCGCCGCGCGCGCCATCAGTTCTTCTCGATAAACCGCTTCAAACTGGAAAGCTGCGTCGTCCAGAGTTCTTCGGTCTCCTCAAGCCAGCCGCGCAAGGCCGCGATCGGCTTTGCATTGAGCGCATAGATGCGCACGCGCGCATCGAACTCGGGATGCGATTCCTCGATGATGCCCGCGCTCTTGAGCGTGCGCAGATGCCGGCTCATCGCGGGCGGCGTGAGCCCTGCCTTCTCGGCGATGTCGCCGGCTTTCATCGGCCCCCTGCGCAACAGCTCCACGACGCGGCGGCGATTGGGATCGGCGAGCGCTGCCAGCGTGCGATCGATCTGCGCGCGTTTGGCGCTCATTTCTCGATCCGGTTGACGGTCTTCAAGCCAGGCGCATTCGCGTCCCACTCGGCGGGCGTCATATGCTGAACAGTCTGAGAGAACGTCCAGATGTGCCCTTCCGGATCGCGCGCGCGATAGGTGCGATCTCCGTAAAATTGCGTCGACGGCTCCTGCATGATCTCCGCGCCGGCTTTGCGGGCACGCTCGCAATGCGCGTCGATGTCTTCCTTGAGTTGGAGATGGACGGTCTGCGTGTTCTTGCCGCCGAGCGAGGCGGGGCTCGCGTGGTTCTCGCTCCACTCGCTCCCGACCATGACGAGGCCGTCCCCGAACATGAGCTGCGAATGGGCGACGTTGCCCTCCGCATCGAGGATAACCATCGATTGCTCGAACCCAAACGCGTCCTCCAGCCAAGTGAGCATTGGGCGCGGGTTTTTGTAGCAAAGCGCGGAAGAGACGGAGGGGTGCTTGGTGTGATCGTAGTCGGCCATGACTTGGCTCCTGTCTGGAGCAATATTTAACCAAAGGAAGAACTATCTGCAAGAGACGCCGCGTTACGATGCCGCAAAGAAAAACGCCGGCGGTTTCCCGCCGGCGCTTTGAAATCGGAACTTAAGAAGCCTTACGCCTCGACTTCGACGCGCTCTTGCGTAGGGCCGCTGTCCTGGCCCTTGGCGTCCTCGTCGCGGTCCACGAACTCGATGACGGCGAGCGGCGCGTTGTCCCCATAGCGGAAGCCCGCCTTGAGAACGCGGGTGTAGCCGCCGTGGCGGGCCTTGTAGCGGGGGCCGAGCGTGTCGAAGAGTTTCTGCGTCATCGCTTCGTCCCGAAGGCGCGAAGCGGCCAGCCGGCGCGCCGAGAGATCGCCGCGCTTGGAGAGCGTGACGAGCTTTTCGACGACCGGACGCAGCGCCTTCGCCTTCGGCAGCGTCGTCACGATCTGCTCATGCTTGATGAGCGCCGCGGCCATGTTCGCGAACATCGCGGTGCGATGGCTGGCCGTGCGGTTGAGCTTCTTTTGGGCGACGCCGTGGCGCATGACACGTCTCTCTTAGATTTGTTCTTCGTACTTTTTCGCGAGGTCTTCGATGTTCTCGGGCGGCCAGTTTTCCACCGCCATGCCGAGATGAAGGCCCATCGCGGCGAGCACTTCCTTGATCTCGTTCAAGCTCTTGCGCCCGAAGTTCGGGGTGCGGAGCATCTCGCCTTCGGACTTCTGAATGAGATCGCCGATGTAGACGATGTTGTCGTTCTTCAAGCAATTCGCCGAACGCACCGAAAGCTCGAGTTCATCGACCTTCTTGAGGAGCGCGGGATTGAACGGCAGATCGGGCTTATCGCCCAATTCCTTCTTCGCCTTCGGCTCTTCGAACGTGATGAAGACTTGGAGCTGATCCTGCAGGATGCGCGCGGCGTACGCGATAGCATCTTCGGGGCGCAGCGCGCCGTTCGTTTCAACGTCGATGATGAGCTTGTCGTAGTCGAGCACCTGGCCTTCGCGCGTGTTGTCCACGCGGTAGGCGACGCGGCGAACCGGCGAGTAGATCGAGTCGATCGCGATCAAACCGATCGGCGCATCGTCCGGGCGGTTGCGCTCGGCCGGGACGTAGCCCTTGCCGGCGTTGACCGTCAGCTCCATCCGCAGCGACGAGGAATCGTCGAGCGTGCAGATGACGTGATCCGGGTTGAGGATTTCCATGTCGGAGACGACCTGGATGTCCTTGGCCTTCACTTCGCCGGGGCCCTGGGCCTTGAGCATCACCTTCTTGGGTCCTTCTCCGCGCATGCGGATCGCGACCTGCTTCAAGTTCAAGATGATGTCCGTCACGTCCTCGCGGACGCCCGGAATAGAGGAGAATTCGTGCACCACGCCGTCGATCTGGACGGCCGTGATCGCCGCGCCTTGGAGCGACGAAAGCAGCACGCGCCGCAGCGCGTTGCCGAGCGTCATACCGAAGCCGCGCTCGAGCGGTTCGGCAATCAGCGTCGCCCGCTTCGCCGGGTCGTAGGAGTGCTCCACGACCGGCTTTTTCGGACGGATAAGTTCAAGCCAGTTCTTTTCGATCGTCATTCGGATCGCCTTCGGCAGGTTGGATTTTGGGAAGCCCCCCTAGATAGGCGCTCCCTCCCCAAATTTTTAGACGCGCCGCCGCTTCGGCGGGCGGCAGCCATTGTGCGGGATCGGCGTCACGTCCTTGATGGCGGTCACGGTGAAGCCGACCGCTTGGAGGGCGCGCAGCGCGCTTTCGCGGCCCGAGCCGGGGCCCGAGACCTCGACTTCGAGCGTGCGCATCCCGTGCTCCATCGCCTTGCGGCCCGCCTCTTCGGCGGCAACCTGCGCGGCGTAGGGCGTGGACTTGCGCGAGCCCTTGAAGCCCATCGACCCCGACGAGCACCAGGCGATCGTGTTGCCCTGCGCATCGGCGATCGTGATCATCGTATTGTTGAACGAGGCCGCGACATGCGCGACGCCCGAAGCGATGTTCTTACGTTCGCGCTTCTTCACGCGGGCGGCTTCTTTAGCCATTGGAATGCTTCCCTAGAATCTTGAGCTTACTTCTTGGTCGCCTGCTTCTTGCCGGCGATGGGCTTCGCGGGGCCCTTGCGCGTGCGCGCGTTCGTGTGCGTTCGCTGGCCGCGAACCGGCAGGCCGCGGCGATGCCGCAAGCCGCGATAGCAGCCGAGGTCCATCAGGCGCTTGATGTTCTGCGCCGTCTCGCGGCGGAGATCGCCTTCCACCGTGTAGTCGCGGTCGATCGTTTCGCGGATCTGCAGCACTTCCGCGTCCGTCAGTTGGCCGACACGGCGCTCAGCCGAGACTCCGACCTTTTCGCAGATTTCCTTGGCGTGGGCTTTGCCGATGCCGTGGATGTATTGCAGCGCGATCTCGACGCGCTTGTTGGTCGGAATGTTGACGCCGGCGATACGCGCCATTGGGGTGCTCCAAACAGAAAATCCGCACGCCGCCGGCCCGATCGGGCCGCGCGGAAGCGCGGTTCAAACCTTCGCGACTTGTCCCGCCGGAAACCGCAGGGCGGCGGCGGAAGGGGGTGGTTATAGCGGGGCGAAATGCCGCGTCAATGGCGCTGGGCGCGGCGTTTGAGCATGTCTGCCCGCCCCTCACCGGCCCCGTTCATCCGCATCGAATTTGGCCCGCGCCGCCTGAATGCAGGGCTGGTGGCGGATCGCCCAGGCGCCCAGTTCGCCGACGGGGCCGAGCAAGTCGCGCCCGAGATCCGTCAGCGCATAATCGACGCGCGGCGGGATCGACGGCGTGACCGTCCGGGTGACGATCCCGTCCCGCTCCAGCCCGCGCAGCGTCAGCGTCAGCATCCGCTGGGAAATGCCCCCGATCCGCCGCTTGATCTCGTTGAACCGCACCGGCCCGTTGGCCAGCTGCATGACGATCAGCACCGTCCACTTATCACCCACGCGGGAGAGGATTTCGCTGACATGCTTGCAGTTCGCCGATTGGTAGTCGTGCGGGGGCTCAAGCGGCGCGGCTTGGGGCACAGGCGTGTGACTGGCGGACAAAAAGGTGCCTCCTTGCTGGGGTCTGGCAGGCCCTCATATAGCCCTGGTTACTTCTAAATACCAGGAGCCAGAAAATGACCACCCCGCCCAAAGTCGCCGTGATCGTCGGCAGCCTCTCCAAGGGCTCGATCAACCGCAAATTCGCCGAGGCGCTGGGGCGCTTGGCGCGCGGGCGCCTCGATCTCCGCTTCGTCGAAACGGCCGATCTGCCGCTCTACGATTACGAACTCGAAGCCGCCCTCCCCGAGAGCGTGAAGCGCTTCAAGGCCGAGGTCGAAGCCGCCGACGCCGTGCTCTTCGTGACGCCGGAATATCTCCGCTCCATCCCCGCGGCGCTGAAGAACGCACTCGAATGGGGCGCGCGGCCCTGGGGCCAAGTCTCCTTCGCCGGCAAGCCCGGCGCGATCGTCGGCGTGACGCCCGGCGCCATCGGCACCGCCGTCGCGCAATCGCAGCTGCGATCGGTCGCGACAGTGTTGGACATCGCCCTCCTCGTGCAGCCGGAAATCTACTTCCAATGGAAGAGCGACACGCTCGATCAAAACGGCGAGTTCACCGATGAAACGGCGCGCAAGCTCCTTCACTCCTGGATCGATCGCTTCGCCGACTGGATCCACCGCGTGAGCAAACCGGCGAACCTGGCGCTGGCAAGCTGACGCGGAAGCAGGCGGCGCGCGGAAGCCTCCATCCGCGCGCCGCTTTTTCCTGAACATCGTGTCATGAACGTCTGAAAGCGCCCCGCCGCCCGCCTCATCCGGTTACGCCGGCGCTGCGGCGTGTCTAGAACCCTCGCCATGGCGGATCATGTCCTCGGGCCGGAGACAGCGCTCATTCTGGTGCTAAACCGGAAATATCTGACGCCCGCGAAAGTTCTTCTCTACTCGCTCTCCCATCAGCGGACGCTGCAAGGGTGCGCGCTTGTCATCATCACTGACGATGCGCGTGTCGCCGCCGATCCGTTTTTCACCGCATACGCGCACGAAATCGTACTCTTGAGCGCGGACGACCTCGCCCCGCTTGGCGCGATCCGCGGCGACGCGATCGATCCCGCGCTGCGCGTGTCGTTCGCACCCAAATACACGTTCCTCAAACTCTTCGCGCTCAAGCCGCGCGGCTATGCGCGCCACATTGTCCTCGATTGCGATCTCGTCTGCCTCGGCGCCGCGGACGAAGACTTGCTGGCGCGCGCCTTTCCCGCGAAGGCCGCGCTCGAAACGCGCGGCGCCGACTTTCCGCTCCCCGGCGAGATCGGCCTGACGCTCGACGCGCTCAAAGCCAAACGCATCGTCAATGCGCGCGAAGCGCCCATCGAGTGCGCCGCGCCCGCGAAGCGCATCAATTCCGGCTTCCTCGTGCTCGAGCCGCCCATGATCGCGCAGGAGACTTTCGCGCGCGCGCTCGAGCTCGCGGCATCGGAGCCGTTCGATCAGGAACAGGCCCTCACGACGCGCTTGATCCGGGAGGTCGCATCCTCCTTCTGCACGCTGCCCATCTGGTGCAACGCCAAGCGTCGGGTTTTTGAATCGCTCGGCGAGGACTTTTTCCAGGCCAATCGCGGGAAGATCCAATTCCTCCACTTCATCCCCGGCAAGCCTTGGAACGCCCGGCCCGAGGAGCACACCTATCTCGATCGCATCTGGCTCGATCTGCACGACGCCGCGATTCCTTGGGCGGAGGAAATCGCCAGCCTCGGCGAAAATCGCATGTGATCGGCGGCTGCGGCGATTGCTGGACAGCGGAAATGTTCTTAGGTTCCGCGCCCGCGCCGCCTTAGCTCAGCTGGTAGAGCATCTGATTTGTAATCA
Organism: Hyphomonadaceae bacterium; assembly: GCA_050246475.1. Classification (GTDB taxonomy): domain Bacteria; phylum Pseudomonadota; class Alphaproteobacteria; order Caulobacterales; family Aquidulcibacteraceae; genus CADEEL01. The sequence goes on from JBFWVZ010000003.1 coordinate 360,250, forward strand.
GGGGGTCGGGGGTTCGAGTCCCTCAGGCGGCACGCTCTATCCACGCTGCGACAGCTTGTTCAGATTCTCCTCGTGATCCTTGCGCTCGAGGCGGTAGGTCGAGACGACGGCGATCATTGCCATCCAGAGCGCCAGGATCGCGGGGACGTAATAGGCGCCCAGGCGGAAGATCGCCTCCTCACTCACTTCGGAAGGCGCCGCGCCCGCGGGGAATTGAGCGAGCGCCAGCACGAAGCCCGCGGTCAACACGCCGACGCCTTGCACCATCTTTCGCGTGAACGTCGCCGCTGAGAAGAACACGCCTTCCGAACGCCGGCCGGTGCGAACCTCGGCGAGCTCCACGAGATCGGCGATCATCGAGGTGAAGAGTATCTGGTAGCAGACGATGAGGCCGACATCGATCGTGCCGGCGATGAAGACGAACCAGAACACGAAATCCGGATCGTCCGGCAACAGCCCGAAGAGCCTGAGCGCGATCGGCAACGGCGAACCGATGAATGCAATAAGCCCGACAATGATCGCCCCGCGTTTCTTGCCGATCGTGCGCGTCACCACCGGCGCCATCGCCGCGCCGATGATCGCCGAGATGAAAACGCCGAGCGTGATGACGCCGACCTGCTGCGCGCTGAATTGCCAGAAATAGCTCAGGATATAGAAGGCCAGCGACGCCGAGAGCCCCGCCGCGATCGCGCCGAAAATAGCGGCTACGAAGATCGACGCGAACGAGCGGTTGGCCAGCGTCTCGGCAAGCTCTTTGAATATCTTGCCCAGCGTCAGATGGCGCTTCGGCGGCGCCGGCTTCAACTGCGCGATGCGCGCGTGCGTGCCAAGCGCTGAGACCAGGATCGCGGTCAAAATGAGCCCCGACGCGATGAGGCCATAGACCTGGTAAGCGTCTCTGTTGAATTGGCCGTTCGGGATCGCCGCGGTCGCGAACGCCGGAAAGAGCGCCATGAACATGAGAACCGACATCGAATTGCCGCCGGTCCACGCAAAGTAGAAGCGATAAGAGAAAAGCGCGCTGCGCTGATCGTAGTCCTGCGAAAGCTCCGCAGCGAGCGCCGTGCTCGGCGTTTCATAGAAGGTGATGAACGTGCGGATGGCGACGGCGAGAATGAGCACGTACCAGAAGAGCGCCGCGTCGCTCCAACCTTCCGGCGGCGCCCACAGCAGGAAATAGCTCGCCGTCACCGGAAGCGCGGAGGCGTACATGAAGGGATGCCGCCGTCCCCAGCGCGAATGCAAATTGTCCGACCAATAGCCGACGATGGGATCGCTCAGCGCATCGAACACGAGCGCGGTCGTGATCGCGAGCCCCACGAGGCGCGCGTCCACACCCATGACCTGGCTGTAAAAGAGCAGCAGAAAGAAGCTGAGGCCGTTGTCCTGAACCCCGTAGGCGACCGCGCCGAACCCGTAGGCGAGCTTCGTTCCAAAGCTCGGCGCCGGAGCGCCGGTTGCATCGCTCATCGCGTTTCTCTCCAGGGCCTGCGCCTTGGAGGAGCGGCCTTATCTTCTCCGGCGCAGCTTGGGGCTTTCCCTTGCGCGCCCGCAAGCGCCGCGCGGCGAACGGCGCCCGCGCCCTTGCTGGGCGCGGCCCCGCCCGTTAGGGAGCGCGGCGCCTTGGGAGACGCCGCATGCAGCTCGACCCCGGCCTCATGGCCTTTCTCATCGTCGCCTATGTCGCGCTGCAGATCGGCATCGGCTTGTGGGTGAGCCGGCGGGTCAAAACGGATGCGGACTATTTCGTAGCCGGCCGCAGACTGGGTTTTCTCACCGTTTCGCTCTCCGTCTTCGCCACCTGGTTCGGCGCGGAGACCATCCTCTCTTCGTCCGCCGAGATCGCAGGCGGCGGCTTGGCGGGAGGGCGCGCCGAGCCGTTCGGCTACGCGATCTGCCTGGTCGCGATGGCGCTCCTCATCGCCGGCGCTTTCCGCGCCAAGGGCTACCTCACGCTCGCCGATTTCTTCCGGGACCGCTTCGGGCGCATCGCGGAACTGGCGTGCGTGTGGCTCACCATCCCGATCTCGATCATATGGGCGGCGGCGCAGCTCATCGCGTTGTCCGTGCTGATGCGGGCCGCGCTCGGCGTGCCCGAGCAGGCCACGCTCGTCGCCGCCACGTTCCTGGTGATGGGCTACACCGCCTTCGGCGGTCTGCTCGGCGATGTCGCGACCGATGTCGTGCAATCGATCGTCCTCATTGTCGGCCTGATCCTCGCGCTGGGCGCGGTCGTCGCGCACGCCGGCGGTTGGGCGCCCTTCCTCGGCACGATCGAGCCAGCGCAGCTTTCCATAGTGAGCGAAGGCGAAACCTGGCTTGGGCGCCTCGACGTCTGGGCCGTGCCTATCCTCGGTTCGCTCGTCACGCAGGAGGCCATCGCGCGCTTCCTCGGCGCGAAGAGCGCGCGCGTGGCGCAAGCTGCGTGCTTTGGAGCGGCCGGGCTCTATCTGGCGATCGGCCTCGTGCCCGTGCTGCTTGGCCTCGGCGGCGTGCACATCGTCACCGAAGAGGGGGACGCGTTCCTGCCCGCGCTCATTCGCGAGACGACGCATCCGGTGATCTTCATCCTTTTCTCGGGCGCGCTGCTCTCGGCGATCCTCTCGACGGCGGATTCCAACATCCTGTCCGTCTCCTCGCTCACCTCGGTCAATCTGCTCTCGCGGTTTCATGCGCGGGCGACGGAAAGCACAAAGCTCTTCGTGGCGCGCGGCACGACCGTCGCAGCCAGCGTGCTCGCCTATCTGATCGCGGCGGGCGGCGCCAGCATCCGCGATTTGATCACGCTCACCTCCGTGCTGGGACAGGCCGGGCTGCTCGTCGCCGTGCTCTTCGGCTTGCGCAGCACGTTCGGCGGCGAGCGCGCGGCGCTCGCCGCGGTGATTGCGTGCGCCGTCGCAAATGTCTGGACGCTCGCGATCTGGCCGATGCAGCAAATGGCGGCGGAGGGCACGTCCTTCGGCGAAGCGTTCGGCCTGCTGCTCGCGGGCGAAGCGCCCGCGCTCGACGGCTCTTTCCTGCTCTCCGTTCTCGTCGCGATCGTCGCATACGTCGCGGTGGGCGCGTGGGAGCGGCGCATCCGCGCCGCGCCGCCGGCTCAACAGGAGACTTAGCATGCGCGCGCTTCTTTTGCTGGTCTTAGCCGCCGCGTTGAGCGCGTGCGCGCACGCCGCCGCGGCGCCTGCGCCCTGCCCGCCGCCGGGCTGGACGCGCGAGGAGCTGGACGGCCTGCGCGCCGCCGAGTTCGAAATCGCCGGCGCCGACGAACGCAACACGTTCGCGCGCGCTGTCGCTGAATGCCTCGCATCGCCCGATCCGCACTTGCGGGACCGCATCGCGTTCGAGGCGCTCACGCACATGCTGCGCGCACGCCAACTCACCAACGAAACGATGACGGCGCTCTATGAGCGGCTCTTGCCGGATCTCACCGCGCAGGAAGGCGAGGGCTTCCGCCGCCCATTCGCGGCGCTCGCGCTCTCCGAGGTCGCGCGCGCGGATCGGATCGAACCCTTCCTCACGCAAGAACAACGCAACCGCTTGGCGGCGGCCGCCGCATCCTATCTCGCCGGCGTCAGCGATTATCGCGGCTTCGATGAGCAGGAAGGCTGGCGCCACGGCGTCGCCCACGGCGCCGATCTCATTGTGCAAATCGGCCTCAATGAACGCGTCGATCGCGCGCAGCTTGAAGCGCTGTTGGCCGCGGTCGAGGCGCAGATCACGCCCGCAGGCCGCTTCTACACCTATGGCGAACCCGAGCGCCTCGCCCGCGCCGTGCTGATGATCGCGCGCCGGAACATCTTCACCGAAGCGGAATGGAGCGCATTCTTCGCGCGCGTCACGGCCCCCGCGCCGCTCGCGTCCTGGGAGGACGCGTTCAATTCCCAGGCCGGCCTCGCCAAGCGGCACAACACAATGGCGTTCCTCGCGTCGGTCTATCTCAATGCGCGCATTTCCGGCGACGCATCGCTCGCGGCGCTCCTGCCGGGCGCGGAGGCGGGGCTGCGCGGCCTCCCCTAAGCCATAAGAAATTTGCGGGTCGCTGCGCCGCGCCCGCGCGCGCTTGCGCGGCGGCTGCTTTCGCTCAATTCTCGCGCCCCTCAGATTGGAGCTTCCGCATGCGCCTCGCCGCCGCCCTCGCCTTTGGCCTTCTACTCTCCGCATGCGGACAGCAGCCCGCGGAGAAGAGCGCCGATGCGCCTGCCGCCGACGCGGCCCCCGCCGCGGCTGCGGCGCTCACACCGCAAGAAATCGCCAACGCGCTCGTGGCTCTGCCCGAACCTTACAACACAGGCGACTACGAAGCGGGCCGGCGCGTCTTCGCGCAATGCCGCTCCTGCCACACCATCACCGCCGACAACGCCAACCGCATCGGCCCGCACTTGCATGGTCTCTGGGGCCGCGCCAGCGGCCATGTCGAAGACTTCCGCTACTCCGACGCGATGCGCAACGCCGCCCTCACCTGGGACGGCCCGACGCTTGATCGCTATCTGACCAATCCGCGCGAAACCGTTCCCGGCACGACGATGGTGTTTCCCGGCGTGCGCGATGAAACGCAGCGGCGCAATCTCATCGCCTACCTCGCCGTTGAATCGCAGCGCTGATTATTCCGCCGGCGTGGCGCGCGTGCGCGCCTCCTGCTCGTTGAACGCATCGATGCGCCGGCCGGTCTCCTCTGGAGAGCGCGTGAAGCGTGCAAGCAGATCGTAGAACGCCGGCACGACGAAGAGCGTCAGCATCGTCGCGACCATGAGGCCGAAGAAGATGACGACGCCGATCGTCATCCGGCTCTCCGCGCCCGCCCCATGCCCCAGGATCAGCGGCACGGCGCCGACGCACGTTGCGATCGACGTCATGAGCACCGGGCGCACGCGCAGATCGGAAGCTTCGAGGATCGCTTCACGGATCGAGCGGCCTTCGTCGCGCAATTGATTGGCGAACTCGACGATCAGGATGCCGTTCTTCGCCGCCAGCGCGATGAGGATGATGAGCCCGATCTGGCTGTAGATGTTGAGCGTCTCGCCAAAGAGGAAGAGCCCGAAGAGCCCTCCCGCCACCGCGAGCGGCACCGTGAGCATGATGACGAGCGGATGCACGAAACTCTCGAACTGCGCGGCAAGCACCAGAAACACGACGACGAGCGCGAAGGCGAACGCAAAGCCAATCGCGCCGGAAGCCTGCTGGAACTGGCGCGCCTGGCCCGTATAGTCGATGGAGATGTTGCGGTTTCCGATCTCCTCGCGCGCCATGCGCTCGAGATCGGCGATAGCGTCGCCAAGCACAAAGCCCGGCGCCAGCGAAACGGAGATTGTCACCTGCGCTTGCCGGTTCAGCCTGCGGCGCTCGGCCGAATCCCCCATCGTCTCGTAAGAAACGACAGTCGAAAGCGGCACGAGTTCGCCCGTGCGCTCCGAACGCACATAGCGGTTCGCCAGATCCGCGATGTTCTCGCGTTCGGACCGTTCGGCTTGGAGATAGACGTAATATTCCTCGCCGCGATCGCTGATCGTGTTAACGCGCCGCGCGCCCATGGTCGCTTCAAGCGTTCTGCCGATTGATTGCACCGAAAGCCCGAGCGCGGCGGCGCGCTCGCGATCGATGTTCACGGTCACGCGCGGCGAATTGGGCTCGTAATTCGTGCGCGGGCGCATGAAGTTCGGGTTCTGGCGCGCGCGCTCGACAACGCGCTCCGCCACGGCTGCGATCTCCGGATAGTCCGAGCCGAGCAACGCGATGGATGCGCCCTCGCCGCCGCCGCCCTGGAAGGGATTCTGCGGCGCGACGCGAATGACGGCGCCGGGAATCTCACCCAGGCGCCGGTTCAGCTCGCCGGCGATCTCCTCGGCGCTGCGGTGGCGCTCTTCCCAATTCGTCAGGAAGACGCGCGCGAAGCCGGATGAAAAGCGATTGGTGCCTTGATCGCCAAACCCGGGGAGAACGACGAACGATGTGCGCACTTCGCCGGCTTCCCGATACTCCGCGAGAATCGCCTCGACGCGCCGCATCACGCGGCTTGTGTATTCGTAGCCCGAACCCTCAGGCGCCTGCACGCTGATGACGAGGTTGCCGCGATCCTCCTGCGGCGTCAGCTCGGACGAAAGCTGCGTGAAGATGAAATACCCGCCAAGCAGCACCGCGCCGAACAGCGCGAACACCAGCGGCTTCATGCCTAAAGCGGCCTCAAGAGACGTACGGTAAGAATTCTTCACGCCGTTGATGACGCGCTCGACGATGCGGTGGAGCCTCGTGTCCTGCGCGGCGGGACGCAGGATGAGCGAGCACATCATCGGCGTGAGCGAAAGCGCGGCGAACGCCGAGATGACGACGACGCCCGCAACCATCACCGCGAGTTCGACGAAGAGCCGGCCCACATACCCCCCGACGAAGAGGAGGGGCAGAAAGACCGCGACCAGCACGAGCGTCGTCGCGACGACCGCGAAGAAGACTTGCCGCGTGCCTCGCTGCGCCGCGACGAGCGGGGGCTCCCCGAGCGTGTCGATCCTTCGCTGCACGTTCTCCAGCACGACGATGGAATCGTCCACCACAAGGCCGATCGCCAGCACAAGCGCCATGAGCGTCAGCAAATTGATGGAGAAGCCGAAGAGCGCGAGCAGCGCGAAGGCGCCGATGAGACAGACAGGTATGACGGCCGCTGGAATCGCGGCCGCGCGCGCCGATCCCAGGAAAAGAAAAATGACGAGAATGACGAGCGAACCCGCTTCCGCGAGCGTGATCCAGACGCGCTGGATCGCGCGATCTATGAACACCGTTGAATCGTAGGAGACGTTGATCGTCGTGCCTTGCGGCAGATCGCGCCGGATGCGCTCGACCTCCGCCTTCACCGCGTTGCCGACCTCCAGTGCGTTCGAGCGCGATTGGCGCACGATGCCGATGCCGATCATGTCGGCGCCGTCGCCGCGGAACATCTGGCGCGTTTCCTCCGGCGCCATTTCGATGCGGGCGATGTCGCCCAGCCGCACCACCGGCCCCAACGGATCGTTGCCGATGGGCAGGCGCGCGAACTCCTCCGGCGTTTGGAACGCGCGCGCCACGCGCACTTGATAGTCACGCTCCTGGCTTTCGACGTAGCCGGCCGGCAGCTCCACATTCTGGGAGCGCAGCGCGCTTTCGACGTCATCGACCGTCAGATTGCGCGCCGCCATCGCATTCGTGTCGAGCCAGATGCGCAACGCGGCGCGCGGCCCTCCCACGCGAATGTTCGCCACGCCGTCGATCACGCCCAGCCGATCGACCAGATAACGCTCCGCCCAATCGGTCAGCGCCACGCGGTCCATGTTCTCGGAATGCATGACGAACCAGATGATCGGATCGGCGTCCGCATCGGCTTTCTGGATGATCGGTTCGTCGAGATCGGCGGGCAGCTGCGAACGTGCGCGCGAGACTGCGTTGCGCACATCGTTCGCCGCGTCCTCGATGTCGCGCGAGAGTTCGAACTCGATGGTGACGCTGCTGCGCCCGTCCCGGCTGGTGGAGCTGATGAGATCGACGCCCTCGATGCCCGAGAGCTGATCCTCGATGATGCGCGTGACCTGCGTTTCGACGACTTGCGCGGAAGCGCCGCGATAGCTCGCGCTCACCGAAACGACTGGGCGGTCCACGTCCGGCAGTTCGCGCAGCGGCAGCCGCGTGAAAGACATCAAGCCGAACGCAATGATGATGAGCGAAAACACCGTCGCGAGGACGGGCCGGCGGACGGAGAGGTCCGACAGCGTCACCGGCTGGGCGCCTCGCTGCGGCCGCGGATCGCCGCGGGCCGCGCCGGCCCGGCGATGCGGACGGGTTGATCCGGCCGCACGCGCGTGACGCCCTCGGTGACGATCTGCGCCCCTTCCCGAAGGCCGGATAGAACCTCCGCCCAGCCGCCGGTGCGTTGGCCTGTCTCGATGCGGGTCCGGATCGCTGTGGGCCTGCCTTCGCGCGCGCCGACAGTGAAGACGTAAGCCTGATCGCCTTCCTCGATGATCGCCGTCTCCGGCACGGCGAGCGCCTCGCGCGGATTGGAGCGCACCTCCACCGTCATCAGCATGCCTGAGCGCAAGCGTTCATCCGTGTTCGGCAGGATCGCGCGCACGCGCACTGTGCGTGTTCCCGCCGCGACCCGCGTATCCACTTGTGCGATGGCGCCCGTAAATTCTTCGCCGGGGAAGGCCGCCGTGCGCGCAATGATCGCCACACCAGGCGCAACGCGCGTCAGCTGCGATTCCGATACGTCGAAATCGAGTTTGATCTCCGAGATGTCGTCGAGCGTGCCGAGCTGCGTGCCCGGCGTGACATACTGGCCGGGGCTCGCGGTGCGCAGGCCGACCACGCCGGCGAACGGCGCGCGTATCGTGCGGTCCGCGATGCGCGATTGGCCAGCTTGCAGGCGCGCGTTCGCCGCGTCGTAAGCCGCCTGCGCGTTGTCCAAGCTCGCCTGGGAGGCAAACCCCCGCTGATGCAATTCCTGAAAGCGGGTCAGCTCGCGCTGAGCCGCGTCGCGCTGCGCGCGCGCTTCGGAGAGATCGGCCTGTTGCTCCGTTGAGCGCATCTCCACGAGCACCTGGCCCGCGCGCACGCGATCGCCGCTCTCGAAGCGGATGGCCCGGATCGTGTTTGGGTATTGCGGCGTGATGACTACGCTCTCGCGCGCTTGCGCGGTCCCGATCGCCTGGATCGCGTCGGAGAAAGTGCGCCGCGCGACGCGCGCGGCCTGAACCTCCGGCGCCTCGCCGCCCGGCCCGCCCATCTTGGCGCCGGCGGGGGCATTGGCAGCCGCCATCTCGGAGACCCCGTCGAACAGCGTCCGGCCCACAACGACCGCCGCCATCAGCGCAAGCGCGCCGACGACGACGGCGGCAAAGCCGTATCGCCTGAAGGGGTTCTCCATGAAATAGTCCTTACACTTTCCGGCTTGCGGATATGTGACCAAGCGCAAAGGCTGTCCATAGAGCCTCTGCGAACGGCATGTTCAGCGCCGCGAGGCGCCCCACCATCCTAGCACGAACGCAGCGGCGGGGCCGTCTCCGTCGAGGCGCGCGCGCAGACCAACCTGGAGCGCGCCCCCATCCCGCCCAAACCGTACGGCCGAGAGCTGCGCCTGGATCGATTCATCACCCGCGCCGGCCTCCACGAATGCCTGCGCCATGGTCAGCCAGCGAGCGGCGGGCCGGAAACCGGCCGTCAATTCGTAGCGCTGGCGCTCGCATCCGCCGGAGAAGGTCTGCTGCGCCGCCTCGGCGTTAAAAAACACCCGCCCGCGCGAGAGGCCTGCGAGCGCCCGCACCTCGCCGCCTGCTTCGCCGCACCCTGGCGCGGGATCGGAGCGCCAAACCGCGCCCGCCTGCACCGCGATCGTGGCGCGCTCGCCGCGCAACAAGGCGGCTTTGCCAGCGATCGTGGCTTCACCGCGCCACTGAGTCTCGAACTCCGTCCGGCCTTCCACCCATGGCCGCGCGACAATCGACGCGCTGCGCCCCACCGGCCGCTCGAAATAATAATCGGCCTCGACGACGTGAGCGTCGCCGTCGCGCCCATACGCAACGGAGGCGATTTCCTGTCCGCCTTCGGGCGCGATCCAAGCGCCCGCGTGCGCGTGGCCCGTCAGGGCCGCCGCACAAACACCAACGCCAATGAAAAGCCGCCCCATCGCCCGCTCGCGTGCAACGCGAGTCGGACCGTTGCACGCCCGAAAGAGTCGTCAAAGCGCCCGGGACACGCGTCCTATGCGTCGTAGCCGGGGCTCTCACGTTCGAGCCGCCGCATGAGCGCGGGCCAGGCGAGGCGCGCGGCGCCGCCCATCATCTGCGGCGGCGTCTGGCCTTTGACGACATCCTGTATGTCCGGCTTGCCGAGCAGCACGTTCTCGCGCCCAGCCGTGAGCGCCATCACCTGCTGCGCGCATGCGCGCTCCAGATAGAACATGCTCATGAACGCCGCGCCCGCCGTCTCGCCGACGGCCAGCGTGCCGTGATTGCGCAGGATCATCAGGTGCTTGTCGCCAAGATCCTGCACGAGGCGCGGGCGCTCATCGTGATTGAACGCCACGCCCTCGTAATCGTGATAGGCGACGTTGGGCAGCGCGATCATGCAATGCTGCGTGAGCGGCAGCAGCCCTTCCTTCTGCGCCGCGACCGCGGTGCCGGCGTCGGTGTGCAGGTGGATGACGCAGATCGCATCCTCGCGCGCGGCGTGGATCGCGGAATGGATCGTGAAGCCCGCCGCGTTCACGAAATAGGGCGACGGCATCACCACCTGCCCCTCAAGATCGATCTTCACCAGCGAGGACGCCGTGATCTCGTCGAACAGCATCCCATAGGGATTGATCAGGAAGTGATGGTCGGGGCCCGGAACGCGCATCGAGATGTGCGTGAAGATCATGTCGTCCCAGCCATAGAGCGCAACCAGACGATAGACCGCCGCGAGATCGACCCGCGCCTGCCATTCCTCAGCGCTCACGCGCCCCTTAACGCTCACGATGCCGGCGTCGTCAGCCATCTCGGGCTCCCTATCTAAGCTGTGGACGGAAGTTTAAGGGGTGCGGGGGCACAAGACAAACCATGAAAATCGCCTTCACCGCGAGCGCACGGCCCGAGGCGCAGGAGGCGCTCCGGCGCTTAAGGCACACCTATGGCGAGGCGGGCGAAGCCGACGCCGACGTCGTCGTCGCATTGGGCGGCGACGGCCATATGCTCGATACGCTGCGCAAACGGCTGACCGATAAGAAGCCTGTTTACGGCATGCACCGCGGCACCGTGGGCTTCCTGATGAACGCCTATGACGAAGCCGATCTCCCCAAGCGCCTGGAGCTTGCCGAGCAGGCGCGTATCCGCCCCCTCCTGGCGCGCAGCGAAACCGTTGCCGGCAAGACCGAGCAGGCATACGCGATCAACGAGGTCTCGCTGCTGCGGCAAACCTCGCAGACCGCGCAGATCCGCATCCTGGTGGACGGCGCCGAGCGCATGGCCGCGCTCTCCTGCGACGGCGTGATGATCGCCACGCCCGCGGGCTCCACCGCCTATAACCTTTCCGCCCACGGCCCCATCCTGCCGATCGGCGGGCGCCTCCTTGCGCTCACGCCCGTCTCCGCCTTCCGTCCGCGCCGCTGGCGCGGCGCGCTTCTTCCGCATACGGCGCATGTGCGCTTCGAGGTGCTGGAGCCTGAACGGCGCCCTGTCTCCGCCACAGCCGACAATCTCGAAACCAGGGACGTTCGCGCCGTCGATATCCGCGAGGACGCGCAAACCACGCTGACGATGCTGTTCGATCCAGGCCACGCCTTGGACGAGCGCATCCTTCGCGAACAATTCAGCGTTTAAGAATTCTTGACGCGAAACGGCGGAGGATGCCCTCCAGGGGAGGCGTTTCCATGTCCCAGCCGAGGCCGTCGCAGAGATTTGCCGCGTTCGATGAAGAAGCCGTCGAGCGCGCGGAAGCAGCGCTGCGCTCTCTCTCGGGAAATTTTCAAGCATGGATCGAAGACGAGGTGGAGAAGATCCAGCTCGCCCGCACCGCGGCGCGCGCCGCTCACTGGACGGACGAAAGCCTCGACGCGCTCTTCAACGCCGCGCACGACGCCAAGGGCTTGGGCGCAACCTACGACTATCCCTTTGTCACGCGCGTTGCCGCTTCGCTTTGCCGCCTGATCGAGACGCCGGAGGGCAAGGCCGCCGCGCGCGCGGCCCCTGCACTTGTCGAAGCGCATGTGGACGCGATCCGCGCTGCAGTCCGCGACAAGATCAAGGCGGAAGATCACCCAGTGGGCCGCGCGCTCATCGGCGCACTGGAGAAGAAGGTCGAAGCGCTGGGGGTGGCGCCCGTTTAGGGCCTATTGCCCTCAAGCGGTTCGCTCGTCACCGAATAGCCGGCCTCCGCCGGAATCTTGAGGATCGGCGCGCCGTTCTCCTGCACCACCTCAGGCGTCACAGTCACGATCTTGCGCGTCCGTGAACGCTCGATCGCGTCCGATGCACTCGCGGCTTCTGCAAGCATCTCAACGTTAAGCCGGGTCGGGAAGATGATGGTGCGCCGTTTCTCGCGCGCCGCCGCCAGCGCGTCGTTGGGCGTGATCCAGCAGGCGTCCACGGTCTCGCTGCCGTCGCAGAGCGCCTCCTGCTCGGCGGGCGCGCGCGCGATATAGAAGCGCGTGTCGAAGCGCTTCGGCATGCCCTTGGGCGTGATCCAGTGCGCGAAGGGCGTCAGCGCATCGAGCGCCAGCACCAGCCCCGCATCCTGGATCGTCTTGAGGAAGCTCACTTCGCCCTTGTTGATCGCGTCGCGCAGCGGCTCGAGCGGCGCGACTTCGTTCTCTTCGGCGAAGTGCTCACCTGCGCCGCGCCGCGAGGCTGGCCGCGCCAGGAGAAGCCCGCTCTCCTCGAACGCTTCCCGCAGCGCCGCGATGCGGAACGCGCGTTCGCCCTCGCCGGGATCGCCGTCCACCAGCGACGCCCAAGCCGGATCGCTGTCCTCCTTCGCCACCTTCCCGCCCGGAAAAACGAGCGCGCCGGACGCAAAATCGATCTGGTGGTGGCGCTCCACCATCAGCACTTCGAGCGCGGGCGCATCGCGCACCAGAAGGATCGTGGAAGCCGGCACGAAATCGGCCATCGCATTGCCCCGCAAGGATTTATTGACGCTGTTGGGCGGCCCGTTTCTTAACCGCGTCCGCGCTATAGACCCCCTCTCTTTGGGGAAGTCATGTCCGCCGCGCTGAAATCTCTGGTCGCCGTCGCCGAGCCCGCGAAGCTCGCCCCGCGCATCGATCTGCGCACGGGCCTCGTCGCCGCGGGCGTGCTGCGCTCGGCCTACACGCTCACGACGCTGACGCGCGAACTGCGCACCGCGCGCAACGCCTGGCGCGCCGCGGGCTTCACCGCGCCGCTTTCCGTCGAGCTGCCCTCGGCGCTCATGGAGGGCTTGGACCCCGAGCATCTCTGCGATGCCGCGCGCGAGGCCGGCTGCTCGCCCAAGGGTCTTTCTTTTGAATTGGACGAACGCGTTCTGGTGCGTGACGGCGCCCAGCTCGCGGAAGCGCTTCGCGCGCGCGGATGGGGCGTCTCCCTCGTCGCCGACCCCGCTTGCCCACTCCCCTTCGGCAAGCACGCGCGCGCACTTTACACCGAGCTCGTGCTCGATCCCCCCACGCCGGCGGACCCATACATCGGCGTCGATCCGCGTGAGGACGATCCGCTGGGCCGCAGGCTCTACGCGGCGAAGGAAGCTGGCCTCGTGATCACTGCGCGCCGCGTCGAGACGCATGGAGCCGCGGCGCTGCTCTTCGTGGCGGGCTTCGATCGCGCCGGCGGCCCGGTGGCGGCGCAACCTTAGTCATCATTTCCTTCTCCTGCCATGGGCGGGAGAAGGTGGCCGAAGGCCGGATGAGGGTGGGGTTCGCAAAACCAAGCGCGCCCCCTCATCCGTCAGCTTCGCAGACACCTTCTCCCCCTCGCGGGGGAGAAGGGACGGGCTTGATTACATCGCCGCTGCGCGCCCCGGCTTGATCTCGGCGGCGTCGAGCTTCTCCAATAGATAGTCGAGATCCTCGCGTGGGATGCTCTGGAACAGCGTCAACACGCGCTCGATCATCGTCTGGCGGAAGCGGCGCTTGTCGTCATTGCCGCCGTCGCGCTCGATCTGATGGTAGAGATCGACGGCCGCGCGGAACGGCGGGAAGAGCCGCGGCGGCAAGCCAGCGCGGTCAAACGCGGCCTTCAAACCCAGCGGCCCGTTGTCGTGAATCATCAGCCACATGCGCTGATGCGTGAGCCCTGCGAGTTCGCCGAGCGCATGCTCCACGAACTCCATATGCCCCAGGCAGAGCGCCCGCATGATGAGCGAAGGCGTCAAGCGCCCATGCAGATTGATCTGCCGGATGAAGTTGCCGATGTCGGCTTGCAGGACCGCCTGCTCGATAAGATCGATCGTCGCGCGCTCGCGCGAGCCCATCGCGATCTCGATGGCGATCTGGGGCGGCAATTCGTGATGATTGACCAGGTGATCGAAGAGTTCGCCCGAAACGATCGAGACGAGTTTCTCCGTGATCGCCATGGGCAGCGTGCGCCGGCGCGCCATCGCGTTCGTGATTTCCGAAAGCGTCTCAAAACGCTCAAGTGACGTGGTGAGCCCGTCTTCGTCGAAGATGGCATTGTCGTTGGCAAGCGCCCGCTCCACAGCCGCCGGCGCGCCGAAATTAGCGATCGCGCCTGTCACCTTCACCGAGAGCGTCTCGCGGCTCGCCACCGCCACCTGCTTGGACGGCGGATTGGTGCGGATGATCTCCACGAGGTCCGCGTCCGTCAGCGAAGGCGAGTTCATGATGACGGGCAGCGCGATGGCGTCGATATCGGCCGCGAGCCGGTTGGCGATGTCGCGCGGCAGCTTCGGGGAGTTCTTCAACGCTACGGAAAGCGCGCGCCGGACGAGCGAGGCCGCGTCCCGCGCCATGATCCCCATGATCTCTTCGGCGTACGCGCGCTCATCCGCCGTCAGCTCCATATCCTCGATGCAGCGGCAGATTTTGTGAGCCGCCTGAGCGCGCGCCTCCTCCGTCGGCCCCTTGACGAGGGTGCGGATGTCGGTGTCGGTCAGATTGGCGCGCATCGTGACGATGGACATGGGGCGCGTGCCTCTTCGGAGCGCGAGAGACTCGCGCCGGTTTTCTCCGGGCGAGCCTTGGTCCAGAAGTTTAAGAATTGTTTGAGGGACGGGATGCTCGAAGGGCTAAAAGTCGTTGAGTATGCGACCTATATGGCCGCGCCCGGCGCCGCCGGCATCCTGGCGGACTGGGGCGCCGACGTCATCAAGGTCGAGCCCCCCGGCGGCGATCCCTCGCGGATGTTCTTCGACACCATCGGCGCGGAAAGCGCCGTCAATCCCGTCTTTGATTTCGACAATCGCGGCAAACGCTCCATTGAGCTTGATACGCGCAACGAGAAAGCCCGCGAGGTTCTGAAGCGTCTCGCCGCCAATGCAGACGTCTTCCTCACCAACGTTCGCCCGTCCGGCCTTGCGCGGGCTGGCCTCGATCACGAGAGCCTGATGAAGGCCAACCCGCGCCTCGTCTATGCGAGCGTCACTGGCTACGGCCTCGAAGGCGCGGATCGCGATCGCCCTGGCTTTGACGTTGCCGCGTTCTGGGCGCGCTCTGGCGCGGCGGCAGCGTTTGCGCCGAAGGGCGTCGAGCCTTTCCCGATCCGCACCGCGTTCGGCGATCACGTCACCTCCATCGCGACGGCCGCGGGCATCCTCGCCGCTTTGGTCGAACGTCAAGGCACCGGCAAGGGCCGCTTGGTCGAAGCTTCGCTCCTGCGCGCGGCGAACTACGCAATGGGCAGCGATCTTTCGATCCAGCACCATTTCGGCAAGCTCGCTTCCACGCGGCCACGCCACGCGGCAGTCAGTCCGCTGGCGAACTTCTTCAAGACGAAGGACGAACGCTGGGTTTGCTTGGTGCCCCGCCAGGGAGGAAAGGACTTTCCCAACTATTGCCGCGCCATCGGCCGCGAAGAGATGGCCGACGATGAGCGCTTCAAGAGCGGCCGCTCGCGCCGCGAAAATGTCGCCGCGCTCGTCACCGCTTTCGATGAAGCCTTCGCCGGGTTCACCTTCGATGAAATCGCCGCGCGCCTGGACGCGGAGGATATCGCATGGGCGCCGGTGCAGACGCCCGCGGAAGCCGCCGCCGATGCGCAGCTCGAAGCGGCGGGCGGCATCGTCTCCGTGCGCCAGCGTGACGGCAGCGCGATCAAATCGCCCGCGTCACCAGTGCGCTTTCCAGGCGCTGAAAAAAGCGAACTCCCCGCCGGCCCGCTGCGCGGCGAACACACCCGCGCCGTGATGAAGGAACTGGGCTACGCCGATGCGGAGATCGACGCGCTCATCTCCGACGGCGCCGCGAAGTCCGCCTAAGCCTCGTCCCGCCGCAACAGATCGAGCGCTGGATCGCTTTCGGTTTCGACGTCCGGTGAAAGCGCCAACAGCATCAGCGCGTCGAGCAATGCCGGCGAAAGCGCCCCGCTTGCGCCAATGCGCACATCGCCCGCCGAAACCGTCTCCGGCGCATGCGCGCGTTCGGCCCGCGCGGCCGGCGCCGCCGCTTGCCCGACATCGAGTGACAGACGCTGCAACAACTCGCTCGCGCTGCGCGCCTCTCCGCCGCGCGTGAAAAAGAGATGCCGGTTCGCCGCTGCTTCGCGTGGAAAAATCGCCGCCGCCGACCCCGCGCCCTCATCCGCCGCCGCAATGAGCCGCGCCGCGCCTTGCGGCCCCATCACATGCGCCGCGTAAAGCTCGCCCGCATTCGGCTCGCGGCCCAAGCGCGCGCGCAGCGTCGAGGCGTTCTCGCGCCACAGCTCGCCCGCCATCCGCGCCGACAATTCCGGATCGAAGCGAAGCGAAAGAATCTCCCGCCGCGTCGCAGCGCTCACGTCACCGTTCTGCAGCGCTTGCGCATAAGCGCCCATGCCGTGATCGCCGCCGTGGCGGCGCACCATGTCGAGCCAGGTGCGCTCGATGAACTGAAAGAGCCCGGCCGCGCTCGATGTGCCCGCGCGCGCGCCAGCGTTGAGCGAACTCTCCCGCCGCGCGGTGGCGAGCAGCGCCTCGAAATCCGCGCCTGTCGCTTGCGACGCGCGCTGGATCGCTTCGCGTGCAATCGTTTCGCGGACGGGCTGAACAGCGCCAGTCATACTCCCCGCGTCGCGCGGAATCTCTGAATCAAACGCTAAGAGGCACGGGCAGCGCCGCAACGATCTCGATCAGAAGCCCGGCCACCGCGTTCGGCTGCGTGATCATCGCGACATGATCGAGCGAAGCGCGCCGCGTGACCCAGCCCTTCGCTTCGGCGTCGCGCGCATCGCTCTCATAGGCTTCGCTGAGCCGCAGATAAGCGGTGGGCACGTCCGGCAATTCCGCGTGCGGCGCAGGCTCTGTGAAGTACGAGAGCGGCAGGCGCGGGCAATCGGCGATAAACCGCTCGCGAAGCGCCCGTTCTGGGATGAGCGTCTGCACCACGCCGGGCGCGAACCAATCGGGCCAGCGCGGCGCGATGCGATCGCGCGTCGCGGCGCGGACGCGCGGCTCGAACGCGGGCGCCGTCTCGAACCACGACTTGCCCGGCCGCGGAATCGGCGCATCCACGAACACGATTCCCTGCGGATCGTAGGCCCCCGTCGCCGCGCGCGGCACGAGGGCGCCGCCCGCGCTGTGCGCCACGAGGATCGGCGCCGCACACCCCCGCGCAGCGAGCGAGACCGCATCCGCCAGGCGCGGCAGCATCGGCAAATGGCTCTTGAGCGGATCGAGCGCGACCTCGGTGAGGTTCACGGTGCGGGCCGCAAAGCCTTCGCGCGCCGCGAGATCGGCGACCTCGTTCCAGCTCCAGGCCGGAATGAGCGGGCTGTGGATAAGAATGAGCGTCGGCATCGCCGCCACTTTAGCCTGAATTTTGGCCGGGCGCTGATCTCGACCCACTTGATTGAATGATCAAGCAAGAGCAGGAAAGACTTCGGAGGCCCTAAATGAGCGCAGCCGAGAAAGCCATGGCGACCCAACTCGCCAACATTGAGAAGAAGACCGGCAAGACCCTCGCCCAGCTCCGCACGGCGATCGCCAAGAGCGGCAAGGCCAAACACGGCGAGATCAGAACGTGGCTGATGGAGACCTACGGCCTCGGTCACGGCGATGCGAACACGTTGACGCACGCGGCGCTCCAGTCGGACGGCGCAAGCCAAGCCAAGGGCGCTTCACCGAACGACGTGCTCGACGAAATCTATGCGGGCAAGAAAGCGCACCTCCGGCCCATCCACGAAAAACTGATGGCCGCGATCGGGAAGTTCGGCGAATTCGAGATCGCGCCGAAGAAGGGCTACGTCTCGCTTCGCCGCAAGAAGCAATTCGCCATGCTTGGCCCCAAGACAAACGAGCGCTTCGAGCTTGGGCTCAATCTCAAGGACGAACTCTCGACGCCGGGCATCATCAAGCAAGCGCCCGGCGGCATGTGCCAATACATCGCCCCGCTCACCAGCGCGGCCGACGTGACGCCCGAAATAATGAAAGCGCTGAAGGCCGCTTACGACGCCGCCGGCTAGCGCCGCACCGCGAACGTCCCGCGCCCAGCTTGCTGCTGCACGTAGGCGGGCGGCGGCAAGAGCGCTGTCGGATCGATGCGCGCGCCCTGCGCATTCAGCACCTCGACATGCACGTGGTTCGTGATCCCGGCGGGATAGCGCACGGAAAGATCTTGCGCGGCCCCGATCGGATCGCCCGCTGTCACCTGATCGCCGATGGAGACGCTTGGCGCCACGTAGAAAATCCGAGCCCGCAAATTCAGGTCCGGATCGTTGATCTCGATGAAATTGAGCCCGGAGCGCGCGTTGTACGCCGGCCCAATCCGCGTCACCTGCCCAGAAAGCGGCGCGTGCGCGATATCGCCGGGCGCAGCCACGTAATCGACGCCCATGTGCCGCCTGCGCCCGCCGTCGCGCGCGGCGCCGAACGCGCCCGCGCCGTAGCGATCGCGTTGACGCACGAAGCCGGCGGCTGGGCTGCCGACATCGGCCACGCCGTCAAAATCGAGGTCGAGCGTTGACGCTGTCAGCACGAGCGGCGCCGCCGGCGCGCGCGTGCGCACGGCCTCATGGCGCATGGAAGCGAAGGCGGCGGCCGTGAACATCACGCACATGACGACGGAGAGGCCCGCGCTGCCCATGTGCAGAATGGCCTTCACGCGCTCGGCGAAGGTGCGCGGCGCCTCTCGCATGGCTTTGGCGGGCTTGCGCTTTTTCGCGACATACGCGTGTGCGCGCCGGCCGTTGTCTCCACGCCGCCGCTTGATCTGATCGAGCGCGAGGCGCGTCTTCACCGCTTTCAAGAGAACTCCGCCCTCACCTTAAGGCTCGTTGGAAACAACCTTTGGCCGTCTTCTCGCGGCGAAATTTCGGCAAGTCGATGCTTCATTGCAGCGCGGCGCTGCAATGCGCAGCTGCATAAGCGCATGTTTCAGGACGCCGCGACCGTAAAGCGGCTATCGGCCGCGAGCTTCACCCAAGTCGCGCGCGCCGCGGCGATGAGCGCGCCGCTCGCATCGTAGAGCGCCGAGCCCGCGCCATGCTTGCGTCCTTCCGATTCAAGCGCCCAGGAGAGCACGATCACCGGCTCTCCAGCGCGTGCTTGCCCCGTGACCGCGCCATGGAAACGGCCAAGCACCGCTGGGCCGGCGTCGATCGCGAAATAGCCGGGACAATCGAGCGCCGCCCAAAGAAACGCGTCGCGCACTTGTCCACTAGCGTCGGCGAGATCGCAGGACGGGCGCCACACGCCCGCGAACAACCCCTCGCGCCCTTCGACGGCGCCGGAGAACACGCGCAATCCGTCGCCCTCGGCGCGCGCTGGCCCGCACACGAAGCAATTCGGAAACGCGTGCCGCACGAAGCCGGCATAGCGTTTGCCCGCTCGCTGCGTCTCCTCAAGCGAAACGGGGGCTGGAACCTCCATCGCGAAATCGCGCCGCGCGCCTGTGGCGATGAGTATTTCGCCGTCGCGCAGCTCCGCGCGCCCGTCCGCCACATCGAGCTGCAGCGCTTTCTCAAGCGGCGTCGGCGCTTTGAGCGTGACATCGCTCACCCCGCCCAGCGCCTCCGCGATCACGCCGCTCACATACCCGCCATTGCCGAAGCCCGGCGGGCCGCAGAAGCGCTCCTCAATGACGATGGAGCTCACTCGGGCGTCAGCCGCGTGCGCAGCGCACGCACGCGCTCCAGCAACGTTTGCGCTTGAGAGATTGTGGCGCCGTGCTCGAACGTGACGGTCCGCGGCGCGCCGCTCGATTCAATCGTGAGAGATTCAGCGCCGCCGTCCGCGCAATCCGGGCACCCGATGACATCCGGCAATCCGCTGAGATCGGCGTTTGCCGCCAAGCTCGCGATCTCCGCCCACTGCCCCGCGCTTAGTGTTTCCCTGAAGCGCTGCTCCGGCAGATTGTTCGACGCGCCGCGCCCGCCGCGCGCCTCGCGGATGAGCACGGCTTGCCCTTCCGAAATCTCCAGCCGCGTCGTGCAATAGCCGGTGCACATACCGAACGACGTCGTCGATACGATCCTGCGCACGTCGGACGGCGCTTGTGCGGCGGTCGTGCACGCCGCCAAGCCAAGCACCAGCCCACACGCAAGCACAAACTTCAGTCGAGAGATCATCCGCTTTCCTTCAGTAGCTCTTCGGCAATCCAAGCACGCGTTCTGCGATGAAGTTGAGGATCATCTCGCGCGACACGGGCACGAGGCGCGCGATCATCGCTTCGCGGAAATAGCGCTCCACGAAATATTCCTTAGCGTAGCCCATCCCGCCATGCGCCATGACAGCGGCTTCGCAGGCATTGAAGCCCGCTTCGCCGCCCAAGAACTTCGCCGCGTTCGCGTAGGCCCCCGCTTCCCTGCCCGCGTCGTAAAGCGCGGCGGCCTTGAAACAGAGTAGATCGGCCGCTTCGAGTTCAGCCCACGCTTTCGCGAGCGGATGCGCGACGCCCTGGTTCTGCCCGATCGGCCGGCCGAACACGACGCGCTCCTGCGCATATTGCGCCGCCCGCGCGAGCGCTGCGCGCCCAAGCCCCACAGCTTCCGCGCCGATCAACGTGCGCTCCGGGTTGAGTCCAGTCAGCAGGATTTGAAAACCCTTGCCCTCTTCCCCGATCAAATCCTCTTTCGGCACTTCGAGTCCGTCGATGAAGAGCGTGTTGCACTCCACCGCCTTGCGGCCCATTTTTGGGATCGGGTTCGCTTCGATCTTGTTGCGGTTGAAGTCCGTGTAGAAGAGCGAGAGCCCGTCCGTCGGCTTCTTCGCCTGATCCTTCGGCGTCGTGCGCGCGATGATGAGCATCTTCGAAGCGCGCTGCGCGTTCGTCGTCCAGATTTTCCGGCCCGTGATCGTGTAGCCGCTGTTCGTGCGCTCCGCGCGCGTCTCAAGGCTCGCGGTATCCAAGCCTGAGTTTGGCTCCGTCACCGCGAAGCACGCCTTGTCCGCGCCCGAGATCACCGGCGGCAGGAAACGCTGCTTCTGCTCCGCCGTGCCGAACTTCACGATCGGCATCAGCCCAAAAATGTTGAGATGGATCGCGGATGCGCCCGAAAAGCCCGCGCCAGACTGCGCGACCGTCTGCATCATCAGCGTCGCTTCGGTGAGCCCGAGCCCCGCGCCGCCGACTTCTTCGGGCATCGCGACGCCCAGCCAGCCCCCGTCGGCCATGTCCTTCACGAACGGTTCGGGAAACTCGCCCGTCTCGTCCGTCTTCATCCAGAAATGATCGTCGTACTTGGCGCAGATTTTCGAGACCGCATCCTTGATCGCGGTCTGCGCTTCGTTGAGTTCGATGGCGAGTGTCATTGCGTCCCGAAACGGTCTGGTGTGAAGGCCGCCCTAAGGGGCGCCTGCGCCTCGCCATACACGTAAGCGCGGATGATTTCAGCCGTGATCGGCGCAAGCAGCCATCCGTTGCGCGAATGCCCCGCCGCGATCAGCACGTCGCCCGAGGGGCCGATGAGCGGCGCCCAGTCCGGGCTCATGGGCCGCACGCCCGCCCACGCGAAAGCCTGTTCGTTCGCCTTCACCTGGCCCGGCAGCACGCGCTCGGCGGCCGCAAAGAGCGTCGCGATGAGGGCCTTGTCCGCGCGCCGATCGAAGCGCCCCGGCTCCATCGTAGCGCCGAGCACGCAATCGCGCTCGAAGCGCTCCGCGAGGTAGAAGCCTGGCCCATGCACATTGGCGCCGAGCGGCGCATCGAGCCTCACCGGCGCCATGTTCCCCTTCGCCGGCGTGATGTGCTTGAGCGCCGGCGCCGCGGCGAGCATCGCCTCGTTCGCCCAAGGGCCGGGCGCCAGCAGCACGACATCGCCCTCGAACGACGCGCCATTCGCGCAGTGCACGGCATTGCCCTCGATCCGCTCGGCATCGTGTGAGAAGTGAATCTGCACACCGTATTGGCGCGCCGCCATGGCAAGGCCGGAAAGCACGCGCCCTGGATCGGCAACGCCCTCGTCCGCGATGAAGAACGCGTGATCCGTTCGCGCTTCGAGATTTGTCCTTCTGCGAAACTGCCCCGGACTCAGCGGCTCAACCACGCGCCCCAGTTTCGCAGCCCGTGCAACGAATGCGCTCGCCTCCGCTTCATCCCTCGCGATGAACGCCGCGCCGTCGAACCGCACGGCATCGGCCCAAGTCACGCTCGCATCTTGCTTGCGCCAAAGATCGAACGAGGCGAGCGCCAGCGCATCGACGTCCTTGTGCGCATCTTCGGGCGCCATCGCCTCGCTGACCGGCGCGAGCATGCCCGCCGCCGCGAGGGACGCGGCTGGCCCATGCGCGCTGAAATCTTCCTTCTCGCCTTCAAGCAGCGTCACGCGCGCGCCTGCTTGCGCGAGCCGCACAGCACAGAAGAGCCCGATCACTCCCGCGCCCACGATCACGACATGCTTGCTCACGCCGTGCGCATCTCGCTTGGACGCGCGGTGCGCGGATAGCGCGCCGCAAGCGCTTCATGCAACCGGCGGCGAAAGCTCCCTGCGCGCGGCAGGGGCGCGGGGCCGACGAGCTTCACGCCTGGCGCGCCGACCGAAATCCAAAGCACCAGGCCGCCCTTCTCAAGCATGAGCGCGGCCACTTCGCTCGTGCCGCCAGGCCCGCGCGGCGGCGATCCGTTCCACACGCAGATCAGAAGATCCGCCTGTTCGATGATGAGCCGCCCGACCGCGGCATATTCCGCCGCATCGCCGCCGATGGCGCCGGCTTCCTCCGCTGTCACGGCGCGTGTGCGGCGGGAAGCCCAAAGCAGACGCTGAAAATGCGCCTTCGATTCCGCGTCGGGAAAATCTTGTTCGTATCGTTCGGGATCGAACGGCAGCGGCGTGATGAGCCGCCAGCCCCGCCCGAGCGCTGCATCCGCCGCATAGCGATCCGCGCCTTCGGCGATGGCGGAAATGAGCGTGAAGCGCACATGCCCCTCGTTCGCCTCCGCCGCCGCCATCTCGATCGCTTCGAGGCAAAGGGCGATCTCGCGTTGAATGCGCGGCCGCTCGGTCTCCGGCAATTGATTGAGCCGGTGGCCCGTGACGGCGACGCGCACCTGACGGGGCGGGCGGTCTCTCACGCCGCCTGGCTCCGCCACGCCGCGAGATCGAAGCGCGGATTGGGATAGTTCGCGTCGATGAAGCTGCGCCCCGCGCATTCGCCGATCTCCAGCAGCAGGCTCATATTCTCCGGCTTGCCGTTCGCGAGCTGATCGAGCGCTTCGCACGCCTCCCAGGAAATGTTCCGCCCAATGAGCTTTTCGAGCGCGACCGTTTCTTCCGGCCCCGGTGTCTTGCTGCGCCGCCCTCTCGGCGGCTTCGGCTTGCGATCGAGGATGACATCGAGGCGCTGATAGTCGAGCAGCGGCTCCCGCAAGATGCACCCGCCGCGCATGTCGCCGATCTCGGCATTGATGAACCAGGGCTTCGCCGGCTCCGCGAGCGCCTGCATCATCATCACGCCCTGCATCTGCGTGTCGTAGATCATCGAACGCAGCGCATGCACGCCTTTGACGCCCGGCGGCAAGCCCGAAAAACTATGCCCATCGACGTGCGGGCGGCGAAGGCCGGTGCCGCACGACGTCATCATCAGATTTTGCGCCCCGCCTCCCCATTTGAACGGATAAGCGGGCTCAAGCGCCAGCAGCAGCAATTGCATGCTGGGATTGTTGTTGGCGCTGACCGCGCCATCGACGAAATAGCCGCGCTGAACCGGGTTGTTCTGCCCATCGTACTCGATGTCGATCACCACCTCGTCGAAGAAGGTGGGCGCCGCCGCGCTCGCAAGCACGAGATCGATTAGGCGATAGCGTTTGTTCGGATAGACGCCGCTGTCGGCCGGCGTATCCCAATATTTGGAGCCGGGATGATTGGTGAGAACCCACGCCGAGCCCGTGTCGATGCGCTTGGCGTGAATCGCGAGTCCGGTCTTGAGATCGGCGGAACCCAGGGTCTTCGTTGAGAGCACCGCTTGCAGCGCCTTGCGCAATTTCTTGCCGTCGAACTTCGATTGAATGAAAACACCGTCGCCCGCTTGCTTGCCGAACACTTGCGGGCCGAGCTCGCCGTACATCTCGATCATGTCGTCGGTCGCGAAGCCGAGCGCGAGCCCCGCCGCGATGATCGCGCCCGTCGATGTGCCGCCGATAAGATCGTAATAGTCTGACAGCGTCAGCGATGGATTGTTCGCGCGGCGGCGCAGTTCCGCTTCGAGCGCACTCAACATCCCGAGCGTCAGAATGCCCCTGACGCCGCCGCCGTCGAGCGAGAGCACGCGCTTCGGGCCCATTCTTGGATCGAGATGCTCTTCGAGCGTTCTGGCCATCATCCTCTCCGGCGAAGCGGCGTGCTTAGCGCGGCATCGGCGTCAAAAGAAGGCCAATTGGGCCGGATCGCGGCCCTCATGCACCGCCTGGAATTCCACAGCCAGGAAGAGCCCGCCCGCGACATAAATTGCGCCGCCGCGCGCGCGCGCATGCCCGATCGCCAGCGCGTGCGCCTCGCGCATCGAGCGCGCCTCGAAAATGAGCGCGCGTGGATTGGCGTTGAACGCCGCCGTTGCAATTTCATCGGCCGGTGCGCCTTTGTGCAACGCCGCCGCGCAAACGATCACGTCAAAGTGCGGCGCAAGCCGTGCAACGATCTCATTGGCGCGCTTGTCCTGCGAAGCGCCGACGACCAACACCTGCCGATCGCCGGGATGCATCGCTAGGAAGCCAGCCAGCGCGGCTTCGATGGCGCGCGGCGTGTGCCCCACATCGATGACGATTGGCGGATCGGTCTCAATCGTCTCTAAGCGCCCAGGCCAATTCACGTTCATCAGACCGCACGCAATCGCCTCGTCCGCCGCGCCCATCTTCCGCGCAAGGTGCGCCGCCACGGCAGCGTTCTCCCGTTGATGCGCGCCCTCTAAACCGACCACTCCATGGACGCCGCGCAGCGGCGATCCAGGCCCCAAGGGCTTTGCAAGCTCCACACTAACGCGTCGCGCCGCCGCGTGCGCGCGCACGCCGTCGCCAAACGCCGCAACGGATTCGCCCAGCACGAGCACCCCGCCCGCCGCGACCGCATCCGCCTTGTCGAGCGCAATATCCTCCAGCGTCTCCCCGAGCAGCTTTGTGTGTTCAAGATCGAGGGACGTGATCGCGGATAGCCTGGCGCGCGTGAAGCGCGTCACGTCATGGCGCCCGCCAATCCCCGCTTCCCAGACCACCCGGTCGCATTGCGCTGATTGAAACCAGGACGCCGCGACCAGAAACAGAAACTCGAAACCGCCAATCGCGTGGGCCGGATGCGCCAGCGCCCAGCCGTCCGCCTCTTCCTCAAGAAGCCCCCAATGCTTGTCGAGCGCATCATCGCCAATTGCCGCGCGGTCGATCTGGAAGCGTTCGTTGATCGCGAAGAGGTGAGGCGAGGTGAAGAGCCCCGTCCTCAGCCCGCTCTCGGTAAGGATGGAAGCGAGCATCGCGGCGGTCGATCCTTTGCCGTTGGACCCCGTGATGACCGCGCTCTTACTCGCAAACGCATCAAGATCGATTCCAGCGCGCGCTGCGATTCCACGCACGCGCATCTCCTGATCGCCGCCTCCGAATTTCGGATACTTCGGCAGGCGTATCATCGAAGCGCGGCGCGGAAATTCGCAGCCCAAACCGTCTCGATCAGATCGAAGCGCCCAACATCGGCCAGCGTTTCGATGCCCGGATTGGCGTTCGCCTCGATCACCACGAGTTCCGAGAGATCGCGCGCCGGTGAAACGTCGAAGAGATCGACCCCCGCAAGCTTCAGGTCCAGGGCCTCCGCCGCGCGCATCGCCGTCCGAGCCAGCGCGTCCGGCGGCGCATCGGTGAAATCGGCCGCGCCGCCGCCTTGCGAGCGGTTCGCCGCCCCGCCTGCCGGCGCATGCTTGCGATAAGAGAAGAGCGCACGCCCCTCCAGCACGAAAACGCGGTGCTCGTCGCCCTCAATCACCGGCTGCACCAGGATCGATTCAAACTCATCGCGCACGCGCGTAAGATAGTCGCGGAACGCCGCCGCGTTTTCGATCCGCTCCGCGAACTGCCCCCGCCCCCCGCTGTTCGGCTTGCAGAAGAGCGGCCACGCCGCCGTCTCGGCGAACGCCAGCGCATCGCCAAGCTCCCGCCCCGGCGAACGCGAGGCCGCCTTGCGCGCATGGGTGAAGAAGAGCCGCGATGGAATGGTCAAAAGGCCTTCGCGCCCGCGCATCACACGGTTCGCGAAATCCTTGTCGCGCGCGAGCGAATAGGCGCGCGCGGAATTGAGCGCGTAAGGTGTGGCGTATCCTCCGGCGAACACCGCGCTCTTCACGCCGTCATGAGTGCGCACTTCGAAGAGATAGCCGTCCTCGCCGTCCATCGAACGGAAGACGAAGCCCAATGCGCGCGCCGTGTGCGCGGCAAACCGCGCGTGACTGTTCATGAATGTAGGCTGCGCGGAAAGCGTGGTACCGCCTCCAGGGCTCGAACCAGGGACCTCTGGATCCACAATCCAGCGCTCTAACCAACTGAGCTAAGGCGGCACGCTAAGGGCGCGGAACCTAATGCGCGGCCCTGGCGGAAGCAAGGCGCGCCGAGTCCTCAGGCCGGGCCCCAGCCGCGCTGGGCGATATAAGCCCGCAACGCCTCGATGCGGTTAGCGGGATCGGGGTGCGTGGAGAGAAATTCCGGCGGGCGCGATCCGCCGCTTTGTTGCATGCGCAGCCAGAAATTCACCGCTTCGCGCGGCTGATAGCCGGCGGCGTGCATGTAATTGACGCCGAGCTGGTCGGCCTCGGCCTCCTGCGCGCGCGAGAACGGGAGCGCGAGGCCCACCTGCGCGCCGAGGCCCAATGCCCCGAGCACGAGCTGACTGTCCGTCGCCGCGCCGGCGACTTGCATCGCGCCCTGCTGCGCCACCGCGCGGCTGTAGCGTTCCGCGGCGTGGCGCCCGGTCACGTGGCCCGTCTCGTGGCCCAGCACGGCCGCGAGCTGATCGTCGTTCTGCGCCAGCTCCACGATGCCGCGATAAACGCCGACCTTCCCGCCTGGCATGACGAAGGCGTTCCGGTCCGGCCGGTCGAAGAGGGCGTACTCCCATTGCAGCTGCTGCAGGTTGGCCGCGCGCGCGATGCGCCCGCCGATCTCCTCGATGCGCGCCTGCTGCGCCCGGTTGTTCCAGCGCGGCGTTTGCTGGAGCTGTTGACGCCAGGCCTCAAGCGCAAGCTGGCTCATCTGCGCGTCGTCCACCAGGATGAGCTGATTGCGGCCGGTCTCGGGATTGGTCGCGCAGCCCGCGAGCACCGCCGCGCCGGCCCCCAGGAGCGCCGCGCGGCGTGACAGAAAATGATCGAACGGATTGGCGCAGGCTCGGCACATGGGCGTCTCCTTCCGGGAGGAGAATAGCACTCGTCGCGAACGGGGCGACCCCGGCGCGGCGTTCAGTTGACCCTCACGGCCGTTGGTGTAAGAGCCACCCCCTCGCGAACCCGGCCCGGCCGGGAGCCCGGCGCCTGGGTAGCTCAGTTGGTAGAGCAGCGGATTGAAAATCCGCGTGTCGGCGGTTCAATTCCGTCCCCAGGCACCATCACCGCACGCCGGAGCGCCGCGCGAACGTCCGCTCGAACTCCACCACCGGCGCGCCGATATGCTCGCCCTCGTCCGGCGTCGAAATCATCCGCACGGTGGCGGTCTCGCCTTCGATCTCGATGTGCGAAAAGCCCCACACCATGCCGCGCTGGTAGATCGCGTCGAGCTGCGGATTGTTGCGCCGCTGATGCGCGACAAAATTGGAGTTGAGCGGGCGTTGCTTCGCTGCCGCGCCGGACACGACCTCGGGCAAGGGCGCAAGCCCCGGCGCCACGCGCGAGCAATCGTCCGTATGCAGCTCAAGCGTATGCTCATGCCCCGCGAGATACATGTCCGCGTAGCGGCAAAGCGCAGGCAGAATGAGTGAGCGCAGCGTGCGCGCCTGCTGGAACTTGCTCCCCGCCGAACTCCACAGCGGATGATGCCCGATCACGATGCGCCAGCGCGCGGTGGAGTTCGCCAGCGCCGCCTCCAGCCATTGCGCCATATTGCGCTCGGCATCGTTGGCCGGACGCGCCCACGGATCCGGTTCTTCGATGGCGCCGGTTTCAACCTCGCTGCCGTCTTCGGCGAGCACGTCCTCGTAAACCGTAGCGCCCGAGAGCAGGACGTGCGTATCCAGCACGAAAATCTCGACATCGCCGTGCGCGCCGGGCGGGCGCACGCTGTAGAAGAGGCCGTCCATATAGAAAGGCGGCGTACGCGAAAGATAGGCGACCTGATCGAGCGCGCCTTCGCGCGAAGTGCGCCAATCATGGTTGCCGAGCGAGGCATAGATGCGGAAGTCGGGGCGCCCCTCGGCCAGCGCCGCATAAGGCGCGCGTAGGATCTGCTCGAAGCGCGTAGCGTCGTCGCGTCCGTCGGCGCCGCGTGTCGCGCCATCCGGATAGATGTTGTCGCCAAGCAGCACGCCTGCATCGCACTGTGTTTGCGCGCACCACGCGCGCATCGCGTTCGCTACCGGCATCATCCCGCTCGCGGCGACATAGCCCTCGTTCGGCGAGAGCCGCACCATGGGCGACGCCTCGAACTCCGCGATCGGCCGGCGGTCCTCGATCCACTCCGCACGCTCGTTGGCGATGAACGCCTCGGGCGTCATGAATTCGGTGCGTTCTTCGGGCTCCAGATAGTCGTGATGGTAGCCGTGATCGCCGAACGCCAGCAGCGAGAAGCGCGTCTCGCGCGGCGGCGCGCTTTCCTGCGTGGTCGTGCTGCAGGCGCCAAGCGCCGAAGCAACCAAAAGCCCAAGCCAAATCCGCCGCATGCCGTCACCCTCGCGTCTGGTCGCCAAAAGTAGAACGTTCATTTCAGTCTACGTCAACCGTGGAATGCCCGTTCCCTGCTCGGCCCGTTTGCGCCGCAACAAGGCTTGCGCCATGAAATCCATAAGCCGGAGGGATGACATGGCCGTCACGACGATCTCACGCCGCCAGGCGCTTCTGGGCGCGGGCGCGCTCGCTGGCCTTGGTCTCGCGGGATGCGGCGGCGCCAGCAATTACGATGCGCCTTATGTTCCCGGTTATCGTGAAACGCAGCGCCTGATCGAGCGCTATGTGCGCGAGGGCAAGGTCGCCGGCGCCTCGGTCGTGCTCAAGACGCTGAACGCCGCGCCGATGACGCTCTCTGCCGGGCGCGTGTCGCTCGAAAGCGGCGCGGCCGCGGCCGCCGAAGACACCATTTGGCGCGTCTATTCGATGTCGAAACCGATCACCGGCATCGCCGCGATGATCCTCATTCAGGATGGGCGCCTCGCCCTCGATCAGCCAATCGGCGAGATCGTGCCCGCGTTCGCCAACATGCGCGTGCTGGCCAACCGCGAAACCATGGAGACGCGCCCGGCGCGGACACAGATCACGGTGCGTCACCTGCTCACGCACACGGCCGGCTTCTCCTACACGATCATCAACGAGCCGGTTCTGTCGCGCCTCTATCGCCAGCACGGCCTCTTCGCCGCCGGGCGCCAAGTGCGGCTTGAAGAGGGTGACGGCCAGCCGCCGGCGACGCTGGAGGAGTTCGGCGAACGCCTTGCCGCGCTGCCGCTCTCCTACGAGCCGGGCGCTTGGTGGCGTTACTCGGTCTCGCTCGATGTGCTCGGCCTCGTCATCCAGCGCGCATCCGGCGTGCCGTTCGATCAGTTTCTGGAGCGGCGCCTCTTCCGCCCGCTCTCGATGAGCGACACGGGATTCTATGTGCCGCAACAGAAACTCTCGCGCTTCGCCACCAACTACATCGTCGAGGATGGACGCCTTCAAGTTCTCGACGATCACAACAATTCGGCTTTCGCCAATGCGCAGGGCGTTCCCTATGGCGGCGCCGGCATCGTCTCCACCGCGCGCGACTACGCGCGCTTCTGCGAAATGCTGCTGAACGGCGGCGCACTCGACGGCCAACGCGTCCTCTCGCGCGAGAACGTCCGCATCGCCACGACGAACTTGCTGCCCGAAGGCATCGATCGCAACGCCACCGGCCTCGAAGGCGCCGATTTCGGCGCCGGGATGGGCATCGTCACCGAAGCGAGCGCGCGCCCGGGCGAAGCCCCGCCTGGCGCTTACTCGTGGGGCGGCGCCGCCGGCACGACGATGTGGGTCGATCCGGTGAACGCGGCGTATGTCGTGGGCATGACGCAATACATGCCGTCGAACGCCTACCCGATCTGGAGGGAGCTTCGCGAAGCCGCCTATCGCGATTTCGCCGCGCTGCGCGATCCGAACCGCCGCGCGCTCGACATCACGGATCGCCCGCGCCGGAATTTCTGATCGTGCGCCCTGAATGAGCGAAGCGCCGGAGAGAAGACGCTCCAATCTGCTGCCGATCATCATCGGCTGCGCGCTCTTCATGCAGACGCTCGATTCAACGATCATCGTCAACGCGCTGCCAACGATGGCGCGCGATCTTGGCGAAGACGCGCTGACGCTCAACACCGCGATCACATCCTACTTTCTCGCCGCCGCGATTTTTCTGCCCGTCAGCGGCTGGCTGGCGGATCGCTTCGGCGCGCGCACAATCTTCCTCTGGGCGATCGTCATCTTCACCCTCAGCTCCGCTTTTTGCGGGCTTTCGCAGAGCCTGCCGCAACTCGTTGCAGGCCGCCTGATGCAGGGCGCCTCAGGCGCGATGCTCATGCCTGTCGGGCGCCTCGTGCTCTTGAAGACGACGCCGCGCGCCGAATTCGTCGCCGCCATGGCGGTGTTGACCATGCCGTCTCTGCTCGGGCCGGTGATCGGTCCCGTGCTTGGCGGCTTCCTCGTCACCTACGTCGATTGGCGCGCGATCTTCTTCATCAATCTGCCGATTGGCATCGCCGGCTACTTTCTCGTACGCGCCTTCGTCCCGAACATCCGCGAGGAAGCGCGAACGCCATTCGATTTTCTGGGTTTCGTGCTTACGGGCGTGGGCTTGGCCGGCCTCATCTATGGCTTCGAGAATCTCGGACGCGGCGCGATGCCCGCTTGGGCGCCGCCCGCCCTGCTCCTCGGCGGCGCCGTGTTCATGGCGCTCTTCGCGCTCCACGCGAGCCGCGCCCCGCACGCCCTCCTCGATCTCTCAATTCTGCGGACTTACACGTTCCTCGCCTCGCTCGCCGGCGGCGCCTTCAACAGGCTGATCATCGGCTCGATGCCGTTTCTGCTGGCGCTCCTGCTGCAACTTGGGTTCGGGCTCTCGGCTTTCGCCGCCGGCGCGCTCACCTTCGTCGGCGCCGCGGGCGCGTTCCTGATGAAGATTGCGGCGCCGCCGATCCTCAGGCGTTACGGCTTCCGCACCGTGCTGGTCGTCAACGCGCTCATCTGCGCGGCCTTCACCGCGGCCATCGGCATCTTCCGGCCCGAAACGCCGCATTTTCTCATTCTCGCGATCCTCTTTGTCGGCGGCTTCTTCCGTTCGCTTCAATTCACGGCGTTGAACGGCCTCGCCTTCGCCGATATCCCCGGCCCGCAGATGAGCGGCGCCAGCTCCATGTCCTCCATGTTCCAACAGCTCGCGCTTTCCATCGGCGCGGGCCTCGCCGCAATCCTCGTGCAGATTGTTCAGCGCGTCATGGGCGCCGAAACCCTGACCTATGCCGTCGTCTCTCCCGCTTTCTTGATTGTGGCTGCGCTCTCGCTCATCTCGTTGGCCTTCTTCATTCCCCTCAAACGCGACGCCGGCGCCGATCTCTCCGGCGCGAAACCCGCGCACCCCCAACCCGTCGAGGATTGATTGCGTGCGCAGCGGCGCACCCCTATCAAGCGCCGATGCGAGCCAAGTACGACGTCCTCATCATCGGCGCGGGCCACAACGGCCTCACCTGCGCGGCCTACCTCGCGCAGCAGGGCTACACGGTCGCCATGCTGGAGCGCCGGGGCGTCGTCGGCGGGGCGGCCGTCACGGAGGAGTTTCACCCCGGCTTCCGCAATTCTGTCGCGGCCTACACGGTTTCTCTGCTGACGCAGAAAATCATCGACGATCTGGAACTCTACGCGCACGGCTTGAAGATCGTTGAGCGGCGCATGTCGAACTTCCTGCCGCTGCCGAATGGGGACGCGTTCTCCGTCGGCCCCAGCCGCACGCAAGCCGAACTCGCGCGTTTTTCCAATCGCGACGCTGAGCGTCTGCCTGAGTACGAAGCGCGCCTCACTGTCATCGCGGACGTTCTCCGCGAGCTTGCACTGCAGGCGCCGCCCAATCTCATCGAACACGGCTGGCGCGCGGCATTCGAGGAAATGCTGAAGAGCGTCTCGCTTGGTCGGCGCCTCAACAAGCTCGACATTGTCGGCAAGCGCGATCTCCTGGATTTCTTCGCCAAGTCCGCCGGCGATTGGTTGGATGATTGGTTTGAGTCCGATCCCATCAAGGCCGTGCTCGGCTTCGACAGCGTCGTCGGCAATTACGCGAGCCCCTACACGCCCGGCTCCGCCTACGTGCTCCTTCACCACGTCTTCGGCGAAGTGAACGGCAAGCGCGGCCTCTGGGGCCACGCCATCGGCGGCATGGGCGCGATCACGCAGGCGATGGCGTCCTCCGCGCGCGCGCGCGGCGTGGACATCAAGCGCGACGCGCCCGTGAAGGAACTCATCATCGAGAACGGCCGCGCCGCGGGCGCCATCACCGAAGCGGGCGAAGCCATCCGCGCCGATTGCGTCGTCTCCAACCTCAATCCCAAGCTTCTCTTCCAACGTATCGTGGATCAGCAAGCGTTGCCGCGGGATTTCAAGGAGCGCATCCACCGCTACAAACTGGGCTCCGGCACGTTCCGCATGAACGTCGCGCTCTCGGAGCTGCCCAAGTTCAAGGGCGGCGACGCAAACGGCGATCACTTGACCGCCGGCATCATCATCGCGCCCTCGCTCGCCTACATGGAGCGCGCCTTCGCCGATGCACGTGCGACGGGTTGGTCGAAAGAACCCATCGTCGAGATGCTCATTCCATCGACGCTCGACGATTCACTCGCGCCGGAAGGCAAGCACGTAGCTAGCCTCTTCTGTCAGCACGTTGCACCTGAGCTTTCCGACGGCCGCTCGTGGGACGATCACCGCGAAGAGCTCGCCGATCTGATGATCGCCACGGTCGATCAATACGCCCCTGGCTTCAAAGCCTCCGTGCTCGCGCGCTATCCGCTGACGCCCATCGATCTTGAGCGCAAGTTCGGCCTCTTGAACGGGGACATCATGCACGGCGCTCTCTCGCTCGATCAGCTTTTCTCCGCGCGCCCCGTACTCGGCTACGGCGATTACCGCACCCCCATCGCCGGGCTCTATCAATGCGGCGCGGGCACGCATCCCGGCGGCGGCGTCTCCGGCATGCCCGGGCACAATGCCGCGAAAACGATCATCCGCGATCTCAAACTCGGCGCTCCCAAACGCCGCGTGTCATGACCGGCTGGGAATTCTGGATCGATCGCGGCGGCACGTTCACCGATGTCGTCGCCCGCGCTCCCGATGGTCGCCTGATCGTCGAGAAACTCCTCTCAGAAAATCCTGGCTTCTACGAGGACGCCGCAGTCGAAGCCGTCCGGCGCATCCGCGTGCGCGAACCGGACGCGCCGATCGACGCTGTGAAGATGGGCACGACAGTCGCCACCAATGCGTTGCTCGAACGCAAGGGCGCGAGAACGGCGCTCGCGATCACAATGGGCCTGGGCGATGCGCCGCGCATCGGCTGGCAAACGCGCCCCGACCTCTTCGCCCGCAAGATCGTGCTGCCTGAACCGCTCCATGAGCACGTGATCGAGATCGAAGAGCGCGTCACCGCCGAAGGCGAAACGCTCACCCCGCTTAACGAGGCCAAAACGCGCACCGCACTGCAAGCAGCCTTCGACGCAGGCTTCCGCGCCATCGCCATCGTTCTCATGCACGGCTGGCGCTGGCGGGCGCATGAGGCGCGCGTTGCCGAAATCGCGCTTGCGGTCGGCTTCACGCAGATTTCCGTGAGCCACGAAGTCGCGCCGCTCATCAAACTCATCGGTCGCGCCGACACCAGCATCGTGGACGCTTATCTCTCGCCCGTGCTGCGCGACTACGTCTCGCGCGTTGCGCGCGGCTTGGGCGATGCGCGCCTTCTCTTCATGCAATCGAACGGCGGATTGACGCATGCGGGCGCGTTTCGCGGCAAGGACGCGGTGCTCTCCGGCCCGGCCGGCGGCGTCGTCGGCATGACGGCCGCTGGCGAAGCAGCGGGCTTTGACCACCTCATCGGGTTCGACATGGGCGGCACTTCGACCGACGTTTCGCACTACGCCGGCGAGTACGAGCGCTCTTACGAAACCCAAGTCGCGGGCGTGCGCTTACGCGCGCCGATGCTCGACGTGCGCACGGTGGCGGCGGGCGGCGGCTCCATCTGCCGTTTCGACGGCCAGCGCCTGCGCGTTGGCCCGCACTCCGCCGGCGCCGATCCCGGCCCCGCCTGCTACCGCAAAGGCGGACCGCTCACGATCACCGATTGCAACGTCGCGCTCGGCAAGATTCTGCCGGAGCACTTTCCATCCGTGTTCGGCCCAAACGGCGATCAGCCGCTCGATCCGGCCGCGTCGCGCGCGCGCCTCGAAGAGATTGCGCGCGAAACCGGCGAACGCATTGAATCACTCGCGGAAGGCTTCATCGCCATTGCGGTGGAGACGATGGCCGCCGCCATCAAGTCCATCTCCATCGAACGCGGCCACGACGTCAGCGACTGCACGCTCGTTTCCTTCGGCGGCGCGGGCGGCCAGCACGCTTGCCGCGTCGCGGACGCGCTCTCCGTGCCGCGCATTCTCATCCATCCGCTCGCGGGCGTGCTGTCGGCCTACGGCATGGGCCTGGCGGCGCTGCGCGTCTTGCGGGAAGAAACGGTGGCGCTCGAAGCAAGCGATGGAAACTGGCTAGCGATCACCGTGCGCGCGAACGCGCTCGCCGCTGCCGCCGAGGGCGCGCTGCGCGGCCAAGACATTCCCGTCGCCTCCCTTCAAACCCTCCGCACCGGCGAGCTCAAGTATCGCGGCTCGGACACGGCGCTCCCCGTGCCGCTCACCGAGACTGCCGCGGAAGCACGCGCGCTCTTTGAAGCCGCCCACCTTGCGCGCTTTGGCTATTCGGCGCCCGAGCAGGACGTCATCGTCGAGACGCTGATCGCCGAAGCGGTCGGCGCGCCGGATTCGCGCCATGAGAGCCTTGCGCACGGCGAAGGCGGCGCGCTCATCGGCGAGGCCGCGATCTACACGGCAGGCGCCGCGCGCGCCGCGCCGATCCACGACCGCGCACGCATCGCTGAAGGCGAAACTATCGACGGCCCCGCGCTCATTCGCGAATCCGGCGCGACCACCATCGTCGAGCCAGGCTGGCGCGCACGCATGGATGCGCAAGCCAACCTCATCCTCGAGCGCATCGCACCGCGCGTGATCGAGGACGCGGCGGGCGCCGACCCGATCCGCCTGGAGCTCTTCAACAACCGCTTCATGGCTATCGCGGAACTGATGGGCGCCGCGCTCCAGGCCACCGCCGCCTCCGTGAACATCAAGGAGCGGCTCGATTATTCCTGCGCGCTTTTCGATCCCACAGGCGGCCTCGTCGCGAACGCGCCGCACATTCCAGTCCATCTCGGCTCCATGAGCGACAGCGTGCGCGCGGTCATCGTGGCGCGCCGCGAGACGATGGCGCCCGGCGATGTGTTCATGCTCAACGCCCCCGATCGCGGCGGCACGCATCTGCCCGACATCACCGTCATCGCGCCCATCTTCCTCGATCGCGCAAACACGCCTGCCTTCTTCGTGGCGGCGCGCGGCCATCACGCCGACATCGGCGGCCTGACGCCCGGCTCCATGCCGCCCAATTCGCGCACTCTGGAAGACGAAGGCGTCCGCATCGAGAACTTCCACCTAGTGGAGCAAGGCCGCTTGCGCGAAGCCGAAGCGCGCGCGCTCTTCGCCGCCGCCCGCCATCCCGCGCGCAACATCGATCAAAACGTCGCCGATCTCAAAGCCCAGATCGCGGCGTGCGCCAAAGGCGGCGACGAAATCCGCCGCCTCGCCGCGCACTTCGGGCGCGAGACGGTCGAAACCTATATGCGCCGCGTCCAGGCGAACGCGGAGGAAAACGTCCGCCGCGTAATCGACACGCTGGAGGGCGGCGCATTCGTCAATCGCCTCGATGACGGCGCGGAAATTCACGTCTCCATAAAGGTCGATCGCGCGCGCCGGAGCGCAATCATCGATTTCACCGGCACATCGCCCCAGCATCCCGGCAATTTCAACGCGCCGCTCGCCATCACCCGCGCCGCGACGCTTTACGTGTTCCGCACGCTTGTCGAGGATTCCATCCCGCTCAACGAAGGCTGCCTCACGCCGCTGACGCTCGTTGTGCCAGAGGGCTCCATGCTCAATCCGGGGCCGGACGCGGCCGTCGTCGCCGGCAATGTCGAGACCAGCATGGCGATAGTCGATGCGCTCTACGGCGCGCTCGGCGTGCTCGCCGCTTCGCAAGGCACGATGAACAATTTTACCTTCGGCGACGACGCGCGCCAATACTACGAAACGCTCTGCGGCGGCGCCGGCGCGGGCCGCGATTTCCCCGGCGCTTCGGCCGTGCACACGCACATGACCAATTCCCGCCTCACCGATCCTGAAATCATCGAGACGCGCTTTCCCGTTCTCGTCGACGAGTTCCGCATCCGGCGCGGCTCCGGCGGGAAGGGCGCACAAAGCGGCGGCGACGGCGTCGTCCGCAAGATCCGCTTCCGCGAGGCGATGGGCGCAGCGATCCTTTCTTCACGGCGGATCACGGCGCCGTTCGGCGTCGAAGGCGGCGGGCCGGGCAAGCCCGGCGCGAACGCAGTCGAACGCGCATCCGGCGCACGCGAAGCGCTCGGCCCCACCGATCAAACGTCGATGCAGCCGGGCGACGCCTTCATCATCGAAACGCCCGGCGGGGGCGGTTATGGGCGGATCACGCGATAAGCTGTCAGCGTGCCGGGCGCCCAGTTCGGCTGATAGAGCACACTACCCGCGAGCAGCGAGTCATTGAGCAATATGCCCTGCTCGCGCGTGTCGAGAATCGTTTCCAGCGCACGGCCTGGCGCGACATAGAACATCCGCCCCGGCCATTCCGTCACCAGATAGGCGCCTCCGCCCAGCACGCCGATCCCGTCGCCGTCGCCGATGCCCTCGGCGATCGTCTCCGCACCCTCCGTGGACGGATAATTGAGCCGCAGCAGCCGCCCCGCCATCGTGGAGACGATCAGCCGGCCGCTCTCCACCGCAATGCCATTGACCGCCTGCAGCAGCGGGTTCTCCCACCACACGGTGACGGCATCGTTCTCGCCGACGCGATAAATGCGTGCGTTCGCCGAGTCAGAGACGAGGATCGCGCGATCGGGCGCAAGCGCCACATCGTTGGCGAATCCCGCGCCTGGCAGCGCGATGCGCCGGCGGATTGCGCCCGTCGCGGCATCGACGACGACGAGCCGGTCGATGTCCGCCACATAGAGCGCATCGTCGCGCCGCACGATGCCTTTCGGCGCATCGAAGCCGCGCGCCCACTCGCGCTCCAGTATCCGCCCGTCCATCGAGATGCGGGAGATAAAGCCGTTGCCGTCGCGCGCCTCGCCCTCGCCGTTCACGTTCGTCACATAGAGGAACGATCCGTCCTGTGAGATCGCCACGCTTTCCGGCGCCGCGAGCCCTTCGACGCGCCACAATTCCTCCAACTGCGGCGCCGCGGGCGCCGCCGTCTCCGCCGCAGGCGCAGCCGCTTGCTCACTCTGCCCACACGCCGCCGCCATCAGCGCCATCGCGATCGAAAGCCGTTTGACCATTCCACGCCGCCTCCTTACCGATGCCGCACTAACTAGTCGCCGGCCGCATCGCGTCGAGGGCTCTTGCGACAAACGGGGGGCTTTAAGCGATGCTGACGCTGTTGGGCATCGCCGTCGTCATCGTCGGCTTTGTCGCACGCATCAATCCGCTGCTGGTGATCCTGGCGGCGGCGTTCACAACCGGCATCGCCGGCGGCCTCACGCCGCAAGAGGTCGTCTCAGCTTACGGCCGCGCTTTCAACGAGAACCGCTATGTCAGCGTCGTGTGGATCGTGCTCGCCGTCATCGGCTTGCTGGAGCGCGAGGGCCTGCAGGAGCGCGCGCGCATCGTCATCGCGAAGGTGAAGAACGCCACGACGGGGCGCCTCCTCATCGTCTATTTCACCATCCGCCAGATCACCGCCGCGTTGGGGCTCACATCGCTCGGCGGGCACGCGCAAATGGTCCGTCCGCTGATTGCGCCGATGGCGGAGGCCGCCGCCGAGGCCCGCTACGGCGATCCCCCGGAGAAAGCGCGCAACCAGATCCGCGCGCATTCCGCGGCGGCGGACAATATCGCGCTCTTCTTCGGCGAGGATATTTTCATCGCGATCGCCTCGATCCTGCTGATCCGCGGCTTCCTCGAACAGAACGGCATCCTTGTCGAACCGCTCGATCTCGCGCGCTGGGCGATCCCCACGGCGATCGCGGCGTGGCTCATTCACACCTATCGCCTGCTCCGTCTCGATGCGCGGCTCGATCGCGAATTGCGGCGCGCGCCATGATCACGCTCGACGCCATCTACATCCTCGCCGGCCTCTTCTTCGCCGCCATCACGCTCTTCTCGGCCCTCGACGCGACAAACACGAAGCGCTGGCGCAACACGCTCTTTTGGGGGCTGCTTTCGGGAAGTTTCCTGTTCGGCTCGCATCTTGGCGATTTCAACAACGGTCTCCTCGCCATCGGCCTCGTCGCAGTCGGCGGCTTCGGGCTCGGCAAGGGCGAGGCGAAGACGACCACGCCGGAGGAGCGGCGCGCGCGCGCCGAAAAGCGCGGCAATGCACTCTTCCTGCCCGCGCTGATCGTGCCTGTCTTCACACTTTTCGGCGCGCTCGTGCTCAAGGATGTCGAGATCAACGGCGCGCCGCTCTTCGAAGCGCGCCAGGCGACGCTCATATCGCTCGCCATCGGCGCGACGCTGGCGACGCTCGTCGCCATGGCGTGGCTGCGGCCCCCGCTCGCCGCGCCCATCCAGGAATCGCGCCGCCTGCTCGACACGGTCGGCTGGGCCGCGCTGCTGCCGCAAATGCTGGCCTCGCTGGGCGCCGTCTTCGCACTCTCGGGCGTTGGCGACGCGGTTGGATCGCTCGTCTCGCAAATCATCCCCGTGACGAACACGTTCGCGGTCGTCGCGGCCTATTGCATCGGCATGGCGCTCTTCACCATCATCATGGGCAACGCCTTCGCCGCATTCCCGGTGATGACTGCCGCGATCGGCCTGCCTCTCATCGTCAACCGCTTCGGCGGCGATCCCGCGATCATGGGCGCGATCGGCATGCTCTCCGGCTTCTGCGGCACCCTGATGACGCCCATGGCCGCGAACTTCAACCTCGTGCCCGCCGCACTCCTCAATCTGGATCGCGACGCCGTCATCCGCGCGCAGATCGCCACCGCAATCCCGCTGCTCATCGTCAACACGCTCTTGATGTACTTCCTGGTCTTCCGGTTCTGATGCGCCTCAGCAGCGAACTCGCCGCGCAATTCACCCAGATCGCGCTCGGCCATGTCGAGCGCGAGTACCCGAACGCGCTGCAGCACATCATGGCCGATGCGGAGGACCGCGCAACCAGCCCACGCGCGCTTCATCCCATCTTCTACGGCAGCTACGATTGGCACTCGTGCGTGCACGGCTATTGGACGATCGCCCGCTGCCTGCGTCGTTTCCCTGACCGCCCGGAGTGCGCCGCTGTGCGAGCGTTGTTCGACCGCGCCTTCACCGCCGACAAGGTGCGCGGTGAGATCGCTTACTTCGAACGCCCCGCCGCGCAGAGCTTCGAGCGCCCCTATGGCTGGGCCTGGCTGCTCAAGCTCCAAGCCGAGCTTCTCGCGCTCGATGCGCCAAAGTGGGCGGACGCGCTTCAGCCCTTCGCCGATTTCATCGCCGCGCGGCTTGAAGCCTTTCTGCCGAACGCCGCCTATCCGATCCGCGCCGGCACGCACGCCAACACCGCCTTCGCGCTTGCGCTCACGCTGGACTATGCCGATGCCGCGAACAATGCATCGTTGCGCGAGGCCGCCTCCGCCAAGCTCCGCGCGTGGCATGGCGCGGATCGCGATGCGCATGCCTGGGAGCCCTCACTCGACGATTTCCTTTCGCCGACGCTCATGATCGCCGAGGCCATGCGGCGCGCTTTGCCAGCTCACGACTACACGGATTGGCTAGCCGCGTTCTTGCCGCGCCTGGAGGCGCGCCAGCCCAGTGCGCTTTTCATTCCCGCGCAGCCCACTCTGCGCAGCGACGGCAAGATCGCGCATCTCGACGGGCTCAATCTCTCGCGAGCCTGGTGCTGGCGCGGCATTGCGCACGCGAGCGGCAGCGCCGTTGCGCTGATCGCACACGAAGCGGCGGATCTGCATCTGCGGGAGGCGATGCCGCATCTCAACGCGCACTATATGGGCGCCCACTGGCTGCAGAGCTTCGCGCTCTTGGCGCTCGAAGCGTAGCGCGCGCGAAAGCGGACGGAGTCTCCTCCGTCCGCTCGCGTGTCGATTGGCGTTTTCTTACGGAACCGGCGCCGGCGCCGGCGGCGTGTTCGCCGGCGGCAGCATGACGTCCGGCGGCGTAGTCGCCGGCAGCGGATTCACAACCGGCGGCGGAGTCGGCGCGACATCGGCTGGTTCCGGCTCAGGCGCGGGCTGCGGCGCTGCACGGCGCGGCGCCGGACGCGGCGTGACGCGCGCATCGCGTTGAGGCGCTGGCGCAGCTTCAGGGACAGCCTCGGCTTGCGGCATAGCCACCGGTTCATCGATGCTTGTGCCATCCGTCGCCGTCATCGGATCGGCCGCGGCGTATTGTTCGCCCACGATCTGCTCTTGTTGCGCAAGCGGCGAACGTTCGTTCACCGGCATCGTCGCGACGCTGTAAGCGCCGAACACCGCCGCGCCGCCAAGCACGGCCAGCACAGCGCTGCGCACGAACAAGCCGGACTGATCCTTCTTCGGCATGCGCGTGCCTGCGATATGTGCGCGTTGCGTCATAACCCGTCTCCTTTGGTCTCGTCCTTCAGACGCAACCAACGTCTAGGTTGAATGACAGGTTCCGTAAGATGCTCTTGAGCGCCCCGATCCCGCCGCATTTCGCGCGACAGGTTCGCTTACCAAGTGTCAATGAACGGGCGCTTTTTGCCGCTGCGTTGCGGCTTCGGCGGCAGGGAATTCAGCCCACGGATGATCCACGCGCGCGTCTCGACCGGATCGATCACCGCGTCGATCTCCAGCGCGCGCGCCATCGAGATCGCCTTGCCGCGTTCGTACATGTTGGCGACGAGCTTTTTGAAGAGCGCCTCGCGTGCTTCGTCATCCTGTTCCGCTTCAAGCTCCTTGCGGTAGCCCAAACGCACCGCGCCTTCGAGACCCATGCCGCCGAACTCGCCTGTCGGCCACGAGATCATGAAGAAGGGCCGATGCGTCGAGCCGCCCGCCATCGCCTGCGCGCCGAGGCCATAGCTCTTGCGCAACACGATCGCGAAAAGCGGCACATCGAGCGTTGCCCCCACAACGAAGAGGCTCGACATGCGCCGCACGCCCGCGAACCGCTCATGCTCGGGGCCCACCATGAAACCCGGCGTATCGACGAGCGACACCACCGGCACATCGAACGCATCGCAAAGCTGCAAGAAGCGCGCCGCTTTCTCCGCCGCTTCCGCGTCTATCGCGCCGCCCAGATGCTTCGGATTGTTGGCGATGACGCCGACAGGCCGGCCCTCGATGCGCGCAAGCCCCGTCACCATGCCCGCGCCATAGCCGCCGCGCATCTCGATGAAGGAATCCGCATCGAAGAGATCGGCGATGACGGCGCGCACTTCATAGACGCGCAGCCTGTTCTCCGGAATCGCAGCGCGCAGTTTGCGCTGATCCGCGCAGGACCAGTCCGCACGTGCGCCCTGAAAGAAGGCGAGGATCTTCTTCGCCGCCGCGGTCGCCTCCGCTTCATCCTCAGTCAAGACATCGATGACGCCGTTCGCGTATTGCACGTCCGTCGGGCCGACATCGTCCGGCTTGTAAACGCCCAGCCCGCCGCCCTCGATCATCGCGGGCCCGCCCATGCCTATGTTCGCGTCGCGCGTCGCGATGGTGATGTCGGATGAGCCGAAGAACGCCGCATTGCCCGCAAAGCACCGCCCGCTCGCGATGCCGATGCGCGGCGCGAGTCCTGAAAGGCGCGCGTAGGTCGCGAAGCTCGGCACATCGAGCCCCGCGACGCCGGGAACGTCGGTGTCGCCGGGCCTGCCGCCGCCGCCCTCCGCGTAGAAGACGATCGGCAGCTTCCATTGCTCCGCCGTTTCAAGAACGCGGTCCGTCTTCTTGTGATTGAAATGCCCCTGCGTGCCGGCCAGGACGGTGAAGTCGTAGGCAAGCACCGCCGCGCGCGCGGCTTCGGGCGGGAAGTGGGCGCCGTTGATGGACGCGAGTCCCGCGATGATCCCATCCGCCGGCGTGTTGGCCACGAGATCCTCCACCGTGCGCCGCCTGCGCTGCGCCGCGATGGCGAGCCCGCCATACTCGATGAAGCTGCCGGGATCGATGAGATCGGCGATGTTCTCGCGCGCGGTGCGGTGGTTCGTCTTGCGCCGCCGCGCGATGGCCTCCGGGCGGTTCTCATCGAGCGTCTTGCCGATGGCGTCGAGCGCCTCGCGTAAATCGGCGCGCAGCTCGTCAAGATCATGCGCGCCGCCTTCGTCCGCCGCTTCCGCCTCATCCGATTCCACATCCAAATAGAGCAGCGCATCGCCCTCCGAGAGCGTGTCGCCCGGCGCCGATGCAATGAGGCGCACCACGCCCGCCGCCGGCGCGGGCACGACGTGCTGCATCTTCATCGCTTCGAGCACCGCGAGCGGGGCGCCTTTGCGCACGCGCGCGCCCGCCGCGACGCTCACCTCCACGATCGTTCCGCGCAGCGGCGCCTCCACCGCCGTCGCGCCGGGCGGCGCGGCATGCACGTGCTTGGCCTTCGCCGCTTGCGCCTGCGCCGCGACGTGACGCGCCTTGTGATCCGCCGACGTAAGCGACGCCGCGTTCTCTTCGACAAAACGTGTCGTGGCGCGGCCTGCGATAAAATCCTGCGCTGAGAGGATCGCACGCAGCACGCCGATGTTCGACTGCACGCCCTCGATCCGGAACTCGCCAAGTGCCCGCTCGCACCGCGCCGCGGCGCTTGCGAAATCGCTGCCCGTCGCGATCACCTTGGCGATGAGCGAGTCGAAGTTCGGATTGGGCGCGTAGCCGGCAAAGCCCGAGCCATCCACGCGCACGCCTGGCCCGCTCGGCGGATCGTAGGCCGCGATGACGCCGTCCGCCGGCTTCGCCTCGCCCCACGCGTCAATGGATTCCAGATTCACCCGCGCTTGAACGGCAAAACGTTGCGGCGCCGGCGTCTCAAAGCCCTTCAAGCTCTCGCCCGCGGCGAGCCTTATTTGCAACGCAACGAGATCGAGCCCAAGCGCTTCCTCCGTCACCGTATGCTCGACTTGCAGACGCGGATTGGCCTCGATGAAGAAGAAACGCGCAGGATCGTGCGCGTCGACCAGGAACTCTATCGTCCCCAACGTTCGATACTTCGCCGCTTCGCCGAGCTTCATCGCCGCCGCGTGCAGCGCCGCGCGCGTCGCCTCCGGCAGATGCGGCGCAGGGGCGATCTCAATGATCTTCTGATGGCGCCTCTGGATGGTGCACTCGCGCTCGTGCAGATGCACGATGCGGGCGCCGTCGCCCGCGATCTGCACCTCGATATGCCTCGCCGCGTTGAGCGCCTCCTCCACATAGAGCGCGTCCGCTCCGAACG
Source organism: Hyphomonadaceae bacterium (assembly GCA_050246475.1). Lineage (GTDB taxonomy): Bacteria > Pseudomonadota > Alphaproteobacteria > Caulobacterales > Aquidulcibacteraceae > CADEEL01. The sequence goes on from JBFWVZ010000003.1 coordinate 404,175, forward strand.
CCGCCTTCGCCTCTGCCGCGCAGCGTTCAAACGCGGGCGCGATCTCATCGGCCTTCGAGACAATCCGCATCCCACGCCCGCCGCCGCCGGAGACGGCCTTGATCGCCATGGCCGCGCCCTTGCCGAGCGACTTGAAGAACGCCTTCGCCTCCGCGAGGCTCACCGCCTCCGCGCTGCCGTTGAGCACCGGCACGCCCGTCTCGATCGCCAGCGCTCGCGCCCGCGCCTTGTCGCCGAAAAGATCGAGCGTCTCCGGCGCCGGGCCGATGAATGCGATCTTCGCCTTCGCGCACGCCCGCGCGAAATCCGCGTTCTCACTCAAAAACCCATATCCCGGATGGATCGCGTCCGCGCCCGCCGCCTTCGCCGCCTCGACGATCTGCGCACCATCAAGATAGGCGCGGGCGCCGACGCCAATGAGGGCGCGTGCTTCATCCGCGCGCACGACATGAAGCGCGCCGGCGTCGTCGTCGGAATGCACCGCGACTGAAGCGATGCCCAAGTCGGCGCAAGCGCGCGCCACACGGATCGCGATCTCGCCGCGATTGGCGATCAGGACTTTCTTGAACATCTAGCGCGCCGGCGTCGCAGGCGGGGCCGCACGCGCGGCCGGCGCCGCCGCCTGCACCGCGCGCACCTGGTTGAGGATCGGCAAACGTTCGCGCCCGCGCAGGTCGGACGCGTATTCGAGGTTGCTCCATGGCCCGCGCACCACGAACGGAATGGCGATGCCGCCTTCGCGCGGCACGATGCGCATCGTCAGCGACTGCAAACCGACGTCGATGAGCCCAGTTCCGTCGATCTGAAGATCGCTCGTCACGACACGGAGATTGTCCGTCGCCAGCACGCCATTGTTCATCGCGAAGGCGCCCGAGAAGCTCGAGAACCGCGTGCGCGCATTCGCATTGATGAGCTCGCCCGAAATCGCGTTCTGGATGGTGCGCGCCACGCCGCCGAGATCGACGCCGCGCAGCGCCCCGTTCTGCACCGAAAGCTCCGCCCGCCCATCGAGCGAGGAGACGAGCGCGCCCTGCGTGCGCCCCACGCCCGACCAGGAGAGCGTCACCGCGCCCGTGCCTTCAAGCCCCTGATAACCGAACGCATCGCGCATGAAGGGCTGTAAACGGAGGTTTTGCGCCGTCAGCTCCTGCGCGAAACGCACGTCCAGCTCGCGCGCGTCCACCTCCACGCGCCCACGCCCCGTGCCGCCATAGAGCGCTAATCGATGCAGCGTTGCTGCGAGATAACCTTCGTTCAGAACGAGCGAGAGCATCGCAGAATCGGCCACCATGCGCTGCACGCGGAATTGCCCCGTCGTCAGCTCCAGGTTCGCATCGACGCTGCGCAACGCCGCCAGATCGATCGCCTCGCGCCGCCACGGCTGGCTCATGTCGAGCCCTTCCGCGGCGGTTGACACGGTGGGCGTCGCTTGGCCCGCCGCGCTCGCGGTCGCCGCCGGCGCAGATGCGGCAAACAAGAACGGATTGATGTCGAATGCCGGCAATTCCAAGCGGCCGCTGATGTAGGGGCGCGTGCCGTGCTGTTCGAGCGTGAAGTCGCCGCGTCCGCGCGCCGCGTCCACCGCGAGCGTGGCGTTCTCGAACGCGATGCGGCCTTGCTGCGTCGTCAACCGTCCCTCGACGCTGAATTGCCCGAGCCCCCCTGCTTGCGGCAGCGGCGCGCCAAGCCAGTTGGAGACCGCGCGAAGGTTCGTGCCGTTCGCTTGCGCCTGGCCGACGAACCATTCGCCAACGCCCGCCGCCTCGCCTTCGAGGCGCGCGTTGAGCAAGGCGCCGTCGATCCGCATCGTCACCGGCGAGGTCTGCGAGAGCATGATGCGGCGGGGGTTCGCGATGTTGAGTTCGATCGAGACGCGCTCGCCGCGAAAGCCGAACGACCCTGAAATGTCGATGGGGCGATCCAGGCTCTCCACCGAGGAGCGCAAGCGCGGCTCCTCGATCGTCCACGCGCCGTTGTCGCGTGCATCGCGATAGGAAATCTGGCCGCCCTCGATGCGCACCTCGCGCAGCTCGACGTCGTTGATGTGGATGTCGTCGCCGCCCGGCGTGGGCGCCGGCGCCTCGCCGCGCGCTGGCGCGAGATACCAATTGGGCCGCCCCTGCGCGTCCACCTCGAGCGCGATGCGCGGGTCGGTGAGCACCAGGCGCGTGAGGATCACTTGGCGGCGCGTGATCAGCGGAATGAGCTCAATGCCGGCCGAGACCGCCTCGGCCTCGGCGAGATGCGGCGCTGTCCCGCCGCGCACATTGGCGACGGCCACTTCCGTCGCGCGAAACCCGAGCACAGGAAAAAACGTCGCGCCAAAATCGCCCGCGATGGCCACATCGCGGCCGATTTCGGCCTCGATCCGCCGCTCGAACTCGGCCTTCAGCTCGGCGCGCGGCAGAAAGAAGAAGACGAGCGCCGCGCCCCCCAAAAGGATCGCGACGATCGCGCCCACCACGTAGATCGCCCACCCAAACCACGTCCGCGGCAGCATTCGGCCCTCCGGATTGACCCGTCCGCCCACCTTAGAGGGGCGGGGCTGGCCTGTCAGGGCGCCCCTTCCGGGATGCGCAGGAGGCGCTATCTATGGGGCCGCTCTCCGCAAAGGCCGCTCATGCCCGCATCCGCTCCCGGCGCCATTCCCGTCACCGTGCTCACCGGCTTCCTCGGCGCGGGAAAGACCACATTGCTCAACCGGATTCTCTCGGAGGATCACGGCCGGCGCTACGCCGTCATCGTCAACGAGTTCGGCGAGATCGGCATCGACAACGATCTGATCGTCGGCGCGGACGAAGAAGTCTTCGAAATGAACAATGGATGCGTCTGCTGCACAGTGCGCGGCGATCTCATCCGCGTCATCGAAGGGCTGATGAAGCGCAAGGGCAAGTTTGACGCGATCGTCGTGGAGACGACCGGGCTCGCCAAGCCCGCTCCGGTCGCGCAGACCTTCTTCGTCGACGCCGACGTGCGCGAGCGCACCAAGCTCGATGCGGTGGTGACCGTGGTGGACGCCAAGCACGTGCTCACGCGCCTCGCCGAATCCGAAGAGGCCCAGGAGCAGATCGCGTTCGCGGACGTCATCCTCCTCAACAAGACCGATCTGGTCAGCGCCGGCGAACTCGCCGAAGTCGAGCGCACGATCCGGCGCGTCAACGCCACGGCGAAAATCCACCGCACCGAGCGCTGCTCCATCGAACTCCAGCGCGTCCTGGAGCAAAGCGCCTTCGATCTCGACCGCGTGCTTGAGATCGATCCGCACTTCCTGCCCGACCATGAGTGCGACGACACATGCGCGCATCACGAACACGACCACGACCACGATCATCATCACCACCATGATCATGATCACGCACACGATCACGTCGCCGCGAACGGCATCACGTCCGTCTCGCTTTCAACGGAACAGCCGATCAATCCGCAGAAGCTGCTGCCCTGGCTCAATCAGATCACGCAGGAGCGCGGGCCGGATATTCTGCGTCTCAAGGGCATCCTCGCCTTTCCCGATGAACCGAAGCGCTTCGTCGTCCAGGGTGTGCACATGATCCTCGAAGGCGACGTGCAGCGCGATTGGCGCGCGGATGAAAAGCGCGTCTCCCGCCTCGTCTTCATAGGGCGCAATCTCGACCGCGCCGAACTCGAATCCGCCTTCCTGGCCTGCGCGGCGTGAGCGCACAGCAGCTCGAACTCTCCGCGCCGGCGAGCGCCATCGTCTGGCTCGGCGAGCGGGCGCATTTCGCCTTGGGCGACGGCGCCATCTTCATCGCCGACACGCGCGAGCGCATTGAGGCGCACGACGGCGCCATCCTTTGCGCGGCGCTCCACCCGGATGAAAACGCCGTGCTCACCGGGGGCGACGACGGGCGGATCGTCTCCACATCGCTACTTGGACCGCAGGAAGTCTTCGCGCTCAACGGCAAGTGGATCGATCATCTCGTCGCGAGCGCGGACTCCGGCGCGTTGGTCGCCGCCGCGGGCAAGGAAGCGATCGTTTTCAAGAACGGCGCGGAATCGCATCGCTTCGCGGCGCCGTCGTCTATCGGCGGCTTGGCGCTCAACGCCAAGGGCCGGCGCCTCGCATTCTCCCACTATGGCGGCGCAACGCTCCGCTACGCGCTGATGAGCGATGGGCCGGAGACGCTGCTCAAGTGGGCGGGCTCGCACCTCGCCATCGCGCTCTCGCCTGAAGCCGATTACGTCATCACCGCCATGCAGGAGATGGAGCTGCACGGCTGGAAGCTGCCGGAGAAGCGCGATCTGCGCATGAGCGGCTACGCAGCAAAAACGAAGAGCTTCTCCTGGGATAAGCGCGGCCGCTGGCTGGCGACGAGCGGCGCCGATTGCGCGGTGCTTTGGCCGTTCAGCGGCAAGCTCGGCCCGCAGGGCAAGCAGCCCGCGATGCTCGCGCCGCGCCAGGCGCTCGTCACGCAAGTCGCGTTTCACCCGCGCGATGAGATCGTGGCGCTTGGCTGGAATGACGGCGCAGTCTCCATCGCCAACGTAGCGGACGGCGCAACGGCCATCGTACGCGAGCCCACCGCCGCGCCCATCACCGCGCTCGCCTGGAGTAACACGCGCATGCAACTCGCCGCCGCCGACGAAGCAGGCGCGGGCGTCGTGATGGAATTGCAAGCGCGCTAGCGCTCGTCCTCGTCGCTCGACGGATCGCTCTCCGCCGCCGGCACGACGTAACGCCCGGAGAACCACCGCCCGAGATCCACATCCGCGCAGCGCTTCGAGCAGAACGGCCGATACTTCGGATCCGGCGGATTGGCTTCGCAGATCGGGCAAAGGGGCGCCTTCGGCATTGGCGGAATATGGGGTCAGTTCGCGGAAACGTCGATGCGCTCGCGCGCCGGCGCGCCGCCGGCGATCCTCCAGCGCGGCCCAATGCGCTGATCCAGGCCCGCGCGCCAATCGTATGGCGCGTTCTCCAGCCAGCTCATCACCTCGTCCGAAACGCGCGCCTCAATCCGCCGCCCGCCTTGCGCCGCGCCGGCTCGCTCGATCTCCCGGAGCGCCTTCGCCGCAACGAAATCCAAACTCTCACGCCCCTCCGCGTCGCGATAAAGTTCATGCAGCGGCGCGCGCAGCTGCGCACGCGACATCTCGAACACGCCAAATTTCGAAAGCCGCCCGAACTGCGTCTGCCACGGATCGCCGGCGAACGCGGCCTTCACCGCATCTTCCAATGCCTCGCGGTTCGCGTGTTGCCGCATGGAGACGAAATCGATTGCGATGACGCCGCCAAGATTGCGCAGCCGCACCTGCCGCGCGATCTCTTGCGCCGCCGCGACGTTCAACTCGAATGCAAACCGCTCCGCATCGGGCGAGCCTTTGCGCGCGCCCGCATCCACATCGATCGCCACGAGTGCAGCTGTCGGCTCAAACTTGAGCGTTCCGCCGCTTGGTATCTGCGCGAACGGCGCCAACGCCGCCTCAAACGCTTCATCAAGCCGCGCGCGCGCCTCCATGTCCGCGGGGCGCGCCGCCAGCAAATCCTCATCAGACTCATGCCGCGCCATCCGTCGGGCCGCACCCTCAGCCGCCTCGTTCAGCAGTTGAAGCACCGGCCCCTTGCCGCGCGCGCCTTCGCGCGTGACGAGCACGGACAGAAGCTCGCCCTCCCGCACCGGAACACTGGCGCCGCCGCGTTGCGCGCCGCCTTGCGCATCGAGCGGCAGAAAGCCTTGCTCTTCCTTCAAGCCAAGATCGACAAACGCGCCCCGCAGTCTCCGGTCCACGCTGCGCACGCGCCCCACATACGTTTCGCCCCACAGCGCGCGCTTTCCCTCGTCGATCGCGCGCAGCACGTGGAGCGCGATCGGGCGCCCATCGCGCACGAGCGCTTGGCGCGCTTCGCCGATCCCCGCATCGCGCCATTCGACGAGCGTCTCGCTCATGCGCTCAACCGGTAGCCCGCGCCTTCGAGCAAATTAGCCGTCTCGAAAAGCGGCAGACCAACGACAGCGCTATAGGAGCCGTTGAGCGCCCGCACGAACCGCGCGGCGCGCCCCTGGATCGCATAGCCGCCCGCTTTGCCGCGCCATTCGCCGCTGGCGATGTAGGCGTCGATCTCTCCAGGGCTCAAGCGTTTGAACGTTACGCGCGTCTCGACCACGCGCTCGCGCAGTTTGCCGCCTTCCGCCACCGCCACCGCCGTCACCACAATATGCGCGCGTCCGCTCAGCAGCGTGAGGCAGCGGCGCGCCTCCGTCTCGCTCTCCGCTTTCGGCAAAATGCGCCGCCCGCACGCAACGACCGTATCCGCCGCCAACACGCACGCACCGTCCGATGCGGCCGCCTTTGCTTTCTCACGCGCGAGCCGAAGCGCATGATCGCGCGGCAGCTCGCCCTTCTTCGGCGTCTCGTCGATGTCGGCCGGCGCAACGCGATCCGGCTCGATCCCGATCTGCTTCAGGAGGTCGAGTCGCCGCGGGCTGGCGCTGGCGAGGATCAGCGCGCGCGGCATCTCACCGCCGGGGCTGTCGCAGGCCGAGGCGGTTCGCGATGATGTTGTCCACCATCGGCTGGGGCAGAATGCGCGGCAGGGTGTAGTTCATGAATTTGCCGCGCAGCACCGTGTAGCGTTGGCGCGGATTGGGATGGGCAAGCCCCGTCCACACGACATCCCCGATCGCGGAGGGCGGAAGTCCCTGGCGCCCCAGCCCGATCATATATTTGCGCACGGTGTCCGTCGCTGCGCCGTAATCGCTTTCGCGATAGCGCGCGAGATCGGGATCCTCGTCCGCCTTGTCCCAGATCGGCGTCGCCACCGCTCCCGGCGCCACGACCACAACCTTGATGCCATAGAGCATGAGTTCGCGCCGCAGGCTTTGCGAATAACCCTCCACGGCATGCTTCGAAGCCGCATAGGCGCCGACGAACGGCGAACCGTTCTTTCCGCCCACCGAGCTCATCATGACGACGCGCCCGGGCGCACCTGTCCGCGTCCGGTCCGCGCCCAGCAGCGGGAGAAACGCTTGTGTCGCTGCGTGAAGCCCGAAGAAATTCGTCTCGAACTGCTTGCGCACGTCAGTGAGCGGCTGCAGCGGCAACGGGCCCGCAACCGCGATCCCGGCATTGTTCACCAGCCCAAAAAGCGTGCGCCCGTTGAGCCACGCGCTCACCTGCGCGACGGCCGCCTGGATCTGCGCGTCGTTCGTCACATCGAGGATGAGCGGCGTGACTGAATCGCCGAATTCCTGCTTGAGGCTGTCGGCGTCCGCCTGCTTGCGCACGCCCGCGAACACATGCGCGCCCTCTTTCGCCGCGCGCTCTACGCAAGCGCGACCGATGCCGGTCGATGCGCCAGTGATGACGATTGCGCGCTCATTCGCCATGGGAAGCCCCTCGAAACTCGCTTACTTGAATCTGTACGTGATCCGCCCCTTGGTCAGATCATAGGGCGTCATCTCGACGAGCACTTTGTCGCCCGCGAGCACGCGGATGCGGTTCTTCCGCATCTTTCCCGCCGTGTGGGCGATGATCTCGTGGTCGTTCTCCAGCTTCACGCGGAAGGTCGCGTTCGGCAAAAGCTCGACCACGGTTCCGGCGAACTCCAACAATTCCTCTTTGGGCATTCTCTCTCCCAGGTTGCAAACGAAGCGGCGGACTATAGTCGCGCCCCTTCACCCCGTCGATGGCCGTTGAAACCGCCCCTGAAGGCGCTCATCCAGCGCATCCCGGACGCGGCGATACTCATCCAAACGCTGCTCTCGCGAGCCTTGGGCCAGAGATGGATCGAAGGTCGGCCAATACTCAGCCTCGACCGCCATCGTCCGCGTGAATTCGAGCGCTCGATGATGCGCCTCCGGCGTCAACGAGATGATGAGATCGAAGCTCGTGTCTTCGAGGTCATCGAAGCCCTTGGGCCGGTGCTTGGCGAGATCGGCGCCCACTTCATCCATGACCGCCACCGCGAAGGGATCGACTTCGCGCCCGGCGCGCAAGCCTACGCTGTCGATCCACACCAGCTTGCCGAAGCGAAGCTGCATCAGGCCCGCAGCCATCGGCGAGCGGATGAGATTGTGCGTGCAGGCAAAGAGAACGGCCTGCGGCGGCGGCGATGGCCCCATCGCTCAGCCCCGCACATGGAGCGCGCAGATGAGCGTGAAGAGCCGCCGCGCCGTGTCATGATCGACGCGGATTTTTCCCGAAAGCCGCTGCGCCAGCAATTCGCTGCCTTCATTGTGAAGCCCGCGCCGCCCCATATCGATCGCTTCGATCTGGGTCGGCGTCGCGTTGCGGATGGCGGCGTAATAGGAATCGCAGACGAGAAAATAGTCCTTGATGATGGAGCGGAAGGGCGTGAGCGAAAGCACGATCGTGCGCGCCGCTTCGCCCGTCTCCGTCTTCACATCGAAGACGAGCCGTGCGTCCTGGATCGAGAGCATGAGGGCGTAAGGCCCGGTGTCGAGCTCTTCGAGCGCGAACTCATTGCCTTCGAGCAAATCGAAAATCGCGATGCGGCGTTCGTGCAGCGCTTCGCTCGTCGCCGCCGCCAGCGATGTTTCGTCGATCTGAATATCGACGAGGCGGTTCTTCGCCTCGCTCATTCGAGCCTCAGCCGCACCGAACGCGCATGCGCCGGCAGGCCTTCCGCATCCGCCAGCCGCGCCGCATCCGGGCCAACCGCGCTAACAGCCCCAGCGCTCGCGCCGATGAGCGTCGTGCGCTTGAGGAACGTCATCACCGAAACGCCGGATGCGAACCGCGCCGCGCGCCCCGTCGGCAACACATGGCTCGGCCCGGCGACGTAGTCGCCAAGCGCTTCAGGTGTATTTGCCCCCAAGAACAAGGCGCCAGCGTGCGTGATAAGATTGGTCAGCCGCTCCGGCTTCTCCATCGCCAACTGCGCATGCTCTGGCGCCGCCTGATCGATGAGCGGCGCCGCATCCTCCAGTCTCGCGACAAGCACGATTGCGCCGTGCCGCGACCAGGACTCTCCCGCGCTCGCGCCCGCTTCGCCCGCGGCGATCGAGCGCTCAACCTCACGCGCAACTGCGTCAGCGAGTTCCGCGCTGTCAGTGAACAGCACTGATTGCGCGTCGGCGTCGTGCTCCGCCTGCGCCAGCAAATCCGCCGCGAGCCATGCGGGCGGCGCGGTCGCATCGGCGACGATGAACACCTCGCTCGGCCCCGCGATCGCGTCGATGCCGACATCGCCAAACACGATCTTCTTCGCCGCCGCGACATAGGCATTGCCCGGCCCCACGACGACATCGCACGCCGAAAGATCGCCCGCGCCATAAGCAAGCGCGGCCACCGCCTGCGCGCCGCCAATCGCCCAAATCTCCTCGATGCCGGCCACATCCGCCGCCGCGAGGATCGCAGGGTTCTCATGGATGCGCGCCGGCGGCGTCGCCATCACCAGGCGCTTCACGCCTGCGGCTTTAGCGGGCAGCGCATTCATCAGCACGGAGCTTGGATAAGCGGCCAGCCCGCCCGGCGCATAAAGGCCAGCCGAATCCACCGCGCGCCAGCGCCAGCCAAGCGTGACGCCGGCTTCGTCCGTCCACTGAGCGTCGTCCGGAATCTGCCGCGCATGAAACGCGAGCACACGCTCCGCCGCCGCTTCGAGCGCCTTCACCGTCTCGGGCGCGCATTCCGCACGCGCACGCTTTCGTTGCGCTTCGCTGACGCGCAAATCCGCAGTGTTCAAAGCAAGCCCGTCGAACTCTTTGGTGAAGCGCAACACCGCATCGACGCCCTCGCGCCGCACGGCTTCAACGATCGCGCGCACGCCCGCTTCAACGGAATCCAACCGCTCGCCGCGCTGTTTGATAAGCGCGGAATACGCGTCCCGAAACCCAGGATCGGCGGCGTTGAGGCGCCGCGCCATCACGTCTCCTCGTGATCCGGCCGCCGCGGCGTGCGCCAGCTTTCGCCGATATCGATGAGGGCGGCGTCCACGCACTCGACATCGAGCGCAATTTCGCCCCCGCCCGCGAGCACGACGCGAACCACACCGCCCGGCGGCTCCTCCGCCGCATCGAATAGCACGGAAAGCACGCTCGCGAGCGCAAAGGGCGCGTCGCGCCGCACCCGCTTCGTCTTCACATTGAGCACGCCCTCGAACGCGAGCGCGGCCGCGACGCGTTCGTAGGGCGGCGCTTGCTTCTCCGCCTCCCAGCGGAAGCGCTTGATCTGCATCGTGAAGCGGCGCGCGCGCGGGTCGAAGCTCATCTCGTTGACGCGCACGAGCGCGTCTTGCGCCGCCGCCGAGATCACTTCGAGATCGCCCGCGTCCTCCGCGATGAGCTTCAATGCGCCGTCCATCGCGCCCCTACGCCATGCGCTCGACGTGCGCGCCGCATTGGGTGAGCTTGGCCTCCAGCCGCTCGAACCCGCGATCGAGGTGATAGACGCGGTTGACGATCGTCTCGCCCTCGGCCGCGAGCCCCGCCACCACGAGCGAAGCCGAAGCGCGCAAATCCGTCGCCATCACCGGCGCGCCGATGAGCTTGTCCACGCCCGTCACCACCGCTTCCGATCCGTGCACGGAGATATCCGCGCCCAGGCGCGTCAGCTCCGGCGCATGCATGAAGCGGTTCTCGAACACATTCTCGCGGAACGTGGATTTGCCTTCCGCGAGCGTCATCAACGCCATGAATTGCGCCTGCAGATCGGTCGGGAAGCCGGGATAGGGTTGCGTATCGACATCGACGGCCGTGAGCCGCCCGTTGACGCGCGACACGCGCACGCCCTCGTTCGTCTCCTGCGTCTCGACGCCGGCTTCGTTGAGCTTCTCCAACAGCGCCGCGATATGTTCGCCCCGCGCGCCTTCAAGCAGCACGTCCCCGCGCGCCGCCGCGGTGGCGATCGCGTAGGTCCCGGCCTCGATCCGGTCCGGCATCACCTTGTGGCGCGCCTCCTTGAGCGCGCTGACACCCGTGATCCTGATTGTGTCGCTGCCTGCGCCTTCGATTTTCGCGCCCATCGCGATTAGGCACTCGGCGAGATCGGCGATTTCAGGCTCGCGCGCCGCGTTCTCCAGCACCGTTTCGCCTTGCGCCAACACGGCGGCGAGCATCGCATGCTCTGTCGCGCCAACCGAGACGAACGGAAAAGCGATCCGCGCGCCCTTGAGGCCCCGAAGCGCGGCGGCCTTCACGTAGCCGGCCTCGATATGGATATCGGCGCCCATCGCCTCGAACGCCTTCAAGTGGAGATCGACTGGCCGCGCCCCGATCGCACACCCGCCCGGCAGTGAGACCGTCGCGTGTCCCGCCCGCGCCAGCAGCGGGCCCAACACGTTGAACGTCGCGCGCATCTTCCGCACGAGATCGTAGGGCGCGATCGTGCTCGTCACCTCGGCGGCGTGAAGCACAACGGTGTGGCTCCCCTTCGGCCAGATCACGGTGACGCCGAGCGTCTTCAACAGCTCGGCCATGAAGCGCGTGTCGGCAAGATCGGGCATGTTGTCGAGCGTCAACGGCTCGGCCGAAAGCAGGCCGGCCGCGAGGAGCTTCAGCCCCGAATTCTTGGCGCCTGAAATGGGGATGACGCCGCGAAGCGGCGCGCCGCCGGTGATGGAAATGCGGTCCATGAGAGTTCCTGAGGCGTTGGAATGCGCCCACCCGACGGCGCGACTTATGGGGCGCGCCCATGGCGCTTGCAAGGCGGCCTATTCGCCCGTTTCGCCGCTCTTATCCTCGGCGCGCGGCTTGGGCGGCTGGTACGCTCCCGCCTTGCGCCGCTTCAGATTTTCCCGCAGCGCGGCGGCGAGCCGGGCTTCCTTATCGGAGGGCGGGGGAGCGGGGGATTTGGCCATGAAATCTGGTGCCGTCGGCGAGGATTGAACTCGCGACCTCAGCCTTACCAAGGATGCGCTCTACCACTGAGCTACGACGGCGGAAGGGGCGAGCCTATAGCCCACGCCGCCCCCGCTAGTCGAGGGTCCGGCGCGAGAGGCATTGAACCTCGGTCCAGGCCTGCGGAACGGTATTGCGCGGCATTCTCGAGGGATGACGCGGGTGACCGTCCTTACAAACGCCGAAGCAACTTGGTTCCTTACCAAGTTTCGCCGCCCAATTGCTGACTTCCCGCCAGCGGCACGCAAAGCTTCGAGGAAAGTTCCTGCTCGCACCCCAAGCAAAAATGAGCCGGTCGCACTCGTTTAATGCAGACAACACGTACTGGTCGTTTTCCACGCCAATCGGATCAGACGCAATCCGCAGCTCGCGCGGATAAGCTGTTCGCACGGCAAAGAGATTCACGATCACCAAGCGTCTCGCCTTCATTTCGGCGGCGACAGTCAACAATCGAGTGACAGTGGCGTCGTCCTTGACGTCATTCGCCGTAGATGGATTCAACATCACCGCTGTGACCACGATGCCGGTAAAGACGCGCTCGCGTTCCAAACGATATCGATACTTGCCGCATTCGGATTTCGTTTCCGACCGTCTCCATATCGCCCTGATCACTAGTCGAGGGTCCGCCGGAATCTCAGCAGCGCCAGCGTCCCCAGCACAAACACAATCGCCGTCAGCGGCCAAAGCTCGCCCCAGATGTCGAGGAAATCGGCGCCCTTGAGCATCACCTCGCGCACGATGCGCAGGAAGTGCGTGATCGGCAGCGCTTCCCCGATCACCTGCGCCCACGCCGGCATCGCGCGGAACGGGAACATGAATCCAGAAAGCAGGATGGAGGGCAGGAAGATGAAGAACGTCATCTGCATCGCCTGCATCTGCGTGCGCGCGATGGTGGAGATGAGATAGCCAAGCATCAGATTCGCGAAAATGAAAAGCGTGATGGCGAGCGTGAACGCCGCGATCGAGCCCTCGAACGGTATCTGGAAGAGCGCCATCGCCGCGCCGATCACCAGCAGCACCTGCACCGCGCCGATGAGAATGTAGGGCGCGGTTTTACCGATCATCACTTCGGCGGGGCGCACGGGCGTCGCCAGAAGCGTCTCCATCGTGCCACGCTCAATCTCGCGGGTGAGCGCGATGGAGGTGATCATCGTCAGCGTCATCGTGAGGATGACGCCCAAGAGCCCCGGCACGATGTTGTAGGCCGTGATGCCGGCGGGATTGTAGCGCCGGTGCGCCACGATCTCGAACGGAGGCGGCGTTGGCCGCAATCGCGCCAGCGGCCCCTCAAGATCGCGCGCGAAGGCGCGCTGCGCGATTTCGTTGATCGCGCCCATCGGCCCGCCCGCCGCAACGGGGTCAGTCGCATCCGCCGCCACCAAAATCTGCGGCCTCTCTCCACGCACAAGCCGCCGCTCAAAGCCTTCGGGAATGACGATGAGAAACACCGCGTCGCCGCCGCGCAGCATGCGTTCGCTGTCCTCCTCGCGCGTCGTCGTGGCCACGATGTCGAAGTAAGAAGAGTTCCTGAGACCCGCGAGAAAACTGCGCGCGAAGACGCCGTCCTCCCGCATCTCCACCACGGTCGGCATGTGGCGCGGGTCAGTATTGATCGCGTAGCCGAAGAGCAGGAGCTGGATGACGGGAATGCCTATCAGCATCCCGAACGTCAGCCGATCGCGGCGCATCTGCACGAATTCCTTGAAGAAGACGGCCGCGAGGCGCTTCCACGAAAAGCCCTTCATGGCCCGCGCTCCAGCGAGCCGTTCATCAGCGAGATGAACGCTTCCTCGAGCCCCGCTTCGATCGTCTCGACAGTCACGCCCGCGCGCACACGCAGCGGCTCCAGCGCGCGCGCAAGCGCCCCTTCATCCTTGCCGACCGCGTGCAGATCGACGCCGAACCGCGCAACGAAATCGACGCCCTCCGCCGCCTCCAATTCGTTCGCGATCTCCGACAGCCCCGGCCCCTCCACGCGATACGCGTGCAACCCGACACGATCCGCGATCTCGCCCGTCGGCGCATCGAGCAGCTTCTTGCCGTACGCGATGTAAGCGATGAAATCGCACTGCACGGCTTCATCCATGTAGTGCGTGGACACGAGCGTCGTGACGCCCTGATCGGAAAAGCGCCGGATCTGATCCCAAAAATCGCGCCGCGCTTTCGGATCGACTCCCGCCGTCGGCTCGTCGAGCAGCAGCAATTCCGGCTCATGGATCATGCACGCCGCAAGCGCGAGGCGCTGCTTCCACCCGCCCGAGAGCGTGCCTGCGAGCTGCGCCCGCCGCTCGCTCAAACCCAAATCAGAGATCGCACGATCCACGCGCGCATCGAGATCGTCCATCTCATAGAGCCGCGCGACGAACTCCAAATTCTCGCGGATCGACAAATCCTCGTAGAGCGAGAAGCGCTGCGTCATATAGCCGACGCGCTCTTTGATCTCCGTGCTTTGCTTGAGCACGTCGAAGCCGAGCACACGCCCGTCGCCGGCGTCGGCCTTCAAAAGCCCGCACACCATACGGATCGTCGTCGTCTTGCCCGATCCGTTCGGCCCCAAGAATCCGTAGATCGAACCCTTCGGCACCGCGAGCGCCAGATCGTCCACCGCGACGAGGGCGCCGAATTTCTTCGTGAGCCCCCGCACATCGATGACGAGGTCGCCGGTCACCGCAGCCTCACATCGAGCGGCTGGCCGGGCCTGAGCGTCGCGTCGCCGTTGAGCCGCGCCTCAACGAGAAACACCAATCGCTCGCGCTGATCGACGCTGTAGATCACCGGCGGCGTGAATTGCGGCTCGCTCGCGATAAAGGAGATGCGCGCTGTCAGCCCATCCGCGCAGCCGTCGCACGAGACGCGCACCTCTTGGCCCATGCGCAACGCGCCCAGCATCGGCTCGGGAACGAAGAAACGTATCTTCAAATTGCGCGGCGGCAGCAGCGCGACGACCGGCTCGCCCGGCTGCGCGTATTCGCCAGGCCTACGGAAAATGCGCTCGACGCGCGCCGCAACCGGCGCCGTCACCGCGCGATCGCGCAATTGCGTGCGCGCGAGATCGGCCTGCGCCTCCGCTGCCGCGTCGTCCTGCGAAACGGAGGCGCGTTCCGCTTGCGCTTGGCGCACCGCCGCACTCGCGGCATTCGCTGCCGCGATGTCCGCGTCGAGCCGCGCTTGCGCGACGAGCCCCCGCTGAAACAAGAGCCGCGTCCGTGAGAGGTTGGCTTGCGCCAACGCCGCGTTCGCTTGCGCCGCCGCCACCGCTGCATTCACGGACGCTGCGCGGTTTGCATCGCCCTGCGCCTCGGCCGCGCGCGCCTGGAGCGCCGCGCGATCCGTGTTCAGCGTGAAGAGCGGCGCGCCCGCCTCAACCGAATCGCCCTCGCGCACCGCCAGCGATTGCACGAGGCCGGGATCCTGCGGCGAGACGTAGACATAGTCCGCCTCCGCGTAGCCCTGCAGCGTTTCGTTCTGCGCGCCGCACGCGGCGAGCGCCAGCGCCAGAAGAAGAGCGAAGCGCTTCATGCGGCTTTCTCCGCGGCCAGGCCGTTGAGCGCGACATCAACCTGGGCATCGACCCATGCTTGCGAGCGCCCGAGTTCGCTCGGCCCCTTCAAAGCATGCGTCCAGATCACTTCGAACATCAGCGGCCCCATGATGGCCCGCGCGCCTGCGGCGGGATCGATGTTGCGGAACTGGCCGATCGCGATTCCCCGCTTCACCAGACCCTCCATCGCGGCGCGGCCGCGCGCGAACACGTTCTGGCGATAATCCTCCGCGAGGTCCGGGAAGCGGTTGGCGATCGCCACGACCAAGAGCGGCAACGCAAAGACGCGCGCTTGCCCCAAGACACCGCTCACCAGTTTCGCGAGCGCGCGGAACGTGGCGGCGGGATCATCCACCCCTGCGCTGGCCAGCGCTTCGATGCGGGCGACGAGCGGCGAAATCTCCCGCTCGATCAGCGCACGGAGCAATTGCTCTTTGCCGTCGAAATAAAGGTAAAGCGCGCCTTTGGTGACGCCGGCGCCCTCCGCGATGTCCTCCATGCGCGCGGCGTCGAAACCCTGCTTGATGAAGACGTCGAGCGCCGAGTTCAAAATCTCGTCCGGCCGCGCCTCGCTGCGCCGCGTCCACGTCCGCCGCGCGCGCGTTTTGCGCGGCTTCGGCTTGGCGGCCTTTCCAGCGGCCTTCGTGGGTGCGGCGGCAGCCATGGGCCGCATATAACTGACCAGTCATTTATATGCAAGCGCCGCCTTCCCGCCGCGATGTCTTGATGCGCTGTTAACCGGCCTGGGCCGAGCCTCCGGGGGCCTTAGCTCCCGTTTCATCCTCCGCTCGATGCTTCGCCCCCTTGCTCTGCCAGCAGCCGTCGCCGCGCTCGTCGCGGCCGTGCCCGCGTGGGCGGACAATCCCGTGGAACTTCAAGGCGTTGATGAAGAAACAGCGGAGCAGATCGAGGCTGTCTTGCCGGATCGTGAGGCCCCTGACTCACTCTTCGCGGCCGAGCGACTCGCTGCCGAGGCGGCGGATCGGGCGCGGGCATGGCTTCGCGCGGAAGGCTATTACGCCGCCGAAGTCGCGCCGGGCGCGGACGAGCGCCCCCACGCCTGGGTCGCGATCACGCCCGGAGAACGTTTCCGCCTCGCCGCCCCCGCCACGACATTCCTCGAAACGCCGCCGAGTGAAGACGCGCGCACGGCGGTCGAAGGCGCCGTCTCCACACTCCGTCCCGAAGCGCCCGCGCGCAGCGCCGATATTCTCGCCGCGGAGCAAGCCGGCCTCGCCGCGTTGCGCGCCGCCGGCTATCCCGACGCCGCCCTCGGCGAGCGCGAAGTGATCGTCGATCACGCAACGCGCCGCGTCTCCGCGACATTGCGCTTCAACGCGCACACGCCCGCACTCCTTGGCCGCGTCACCGTCACGCCCGAGGGCGTCATCCGCGACGATCTTGCGCAACGCATGGCGCCCTGGCGTCCCGGCGATCGCTACGCGCCCGAACTCCTCACGCGCTTGCGCCGCAACGCCGCCGCCACCGGCGCGTTCGCGAACGTCACAACCGAGCTCTCCGCGCAAACCAATGCGGACGGGCAACGCGACGTGACGCTCACACTGGAGCCGCTGGAGCGCCGCACGATCGAAATTGGCGCCGGCTATTCGACGACGGAGGGCGCAGGCGTCGATGTCGAATGGTCGCGCCGCAATGCAGCGCGGCGCGCGGAAACACTGACGCTTGCCGGCACGCTCGCGGAAGCTCGTCAAAGTGCGCGCGCGCAACTTGCGATCCCGAACGCGACGACGCTCGGGCGCACCACGAACTACGTGTTGCAGGCGATCCGCGAGGACGCCGGCCCCTATGATCGCCAAGCGCTCTCCGCGTCCTGGTCCGTCGATGCAGCGCCGCGCCGCCAATTCGGCCAGCAGCTCGGCCTGAGCTACGGCGCCTCGATCAGCGCTGAATCCTACGATCGCGCCGCCGGCGTCGAGAACGCCTACATCCTCACCACCTTCGCCGACATCCGCCGCGACACAACGGATATCCCGCTCGACGCGCGCAACGGCTCGTTGCTGCAGGCGCGCATCGAACCGTCTGTCTCAACCGGAGACGCCACCATTCCCTTCGTGCGCTTCATCGGCGATGCGCGCATCTACGAGACGCCGGATTTCGCGGACGATGTCACGTTCGCGGCGCGTCTGCGCGTCGGCGCGGTCGCGCCCGTCGGCGGCGAGAGCGCGGACCTTCCGCTCGATCGTTTGTTCTACGCCGGCGGCGGCGGCTCCGTGCGCGGCTACGCGTACAATTCGATCTTCCCGGAGAACAACCTTCTGCTCGATGAGCCGCCGGGCGGGCGCGGCCTTATCGAGGTGTCGGCGGAGACGCGCTGGCGCATCGGCGGCGGCTGGGGCGTCGTCGGCTTCATTGACGGCGGCAGCGCCTTCGATGAATGGGAAAACGCCGACATGCGCTGGGGCGCGGGCCTCGGCGTGCGCTACGATCTCGGCTTCGCGCCCGTGCGCTTCGATATCGCTGTGCCGCTCGATGCACGCGATGAGGACGACAGCTTCGCCTTCTATCTCAGCATCGGGCAAGCGTTTTGAGCCGCAAGCGCACCCTTCGTCGCGTCGGCATCGGCGCCGGAGTCGCGGCGCTCGGCGCGCTCGCCTGGAGCATCGGGCCAGGCGCGCCCGGGCTTGTTTCGTGGCTCGCGGATGGGCGCGAGATCTGGCGCCTCGGCCGGCTCGATCTCGAAGGCGTGAGCGGCCCCCACATCGCCGCCTTGCGCGCTGCACGCTTCACATTGAGCGACGAGCAAGGCGTTTGGATCGAGGCGCGCGGGATCGACCTCTCCTGGTCGCCGCTTGCGCTCTTGTTCAACGATGTGGACGTGGCCGCCGTAAGCGCCGAAGAACTCGATGTCGCGCGCAGACCGATCCTTTCGGCGCCGCGCCCGCCCGGTTGGTTTCAGCCGGACGTGAACATCGCGTCGATACGCGCCCGTACGATCAATTTCGCCGAGCCCGTCGCCGGCGTCGCCGCGCAGATCACCCTCACCGGCGTCATGACGATGGAGGATCGCGATCTCTCGCTGCTCTCACTCGAAGCGCGCCGCCTCGACGCCGATACGGACCGCCTCACGCTGCGCATCAATGCGCGCGAGAACGAACTTCTCTTCGCCGAAGCGCGCGGCGCGGCGGGCGGCCTGCTCGCACACATGCTGGGCGTCGAGGATCGGTCCGTCGCGCTCGACGCGCGCGGGATTGGCGTAGCGCGTGAAGGCGAGGGAACGATCGTCGCGACAATTGGCGAAGACTCTCTCGCCGGCGGGCGCATGCACTGGGGCGTTGAGGATTGGGGCGCCACGCTCGCAATCAATCCGAGCTTCGCGCCAATCTTCAGCCAGATCACCGGGCGCTTCGGCCCCGCGCTCACGCTTGAAGCGCGCGGCGAACGCAATGATCGCGCGCGCCAGCCCTTCACGCTCACTGCACGCGCCGACAATCTCGAACTGACCGCCAATGGTCACTTCAACCGCGTCTGGCGCGCCGATGGGCCCGTGCGTCTCTCCGCGACAATCCCGGATCTCAATCGCATCGCGCCGGAACTCTTCCTCGATGCGGACGCCGCCGCCCTTGCGGGCGATCTCACACTGCGCGACGGCCGCATCGATTTCGCCGGCGATGCGCGCGCGAACAATGTCGGCGAAGGCGTCGTCCGCGCCGATGCGGCCGGGGCCGTCACGTTCGCGTGGACAGCCCGCGCCGCCGACGCGACGGCCAATCTCTCGCTCACGCCGCGCGGCGCGCCGGAGACGCGCCGCCTTCTCGCCAACGGCCGCCTCAATCTGCGCATCGTCTATGATCGCGGCGACGAGCGCATTGTCGTGCGGCGGGGCGATCTTCAAAGCGAGGCGCTGCGCATAGAGGCGCAAGGCGCCGTGGACGATGCGCAAGGCGCGCTCAACGGCCGTTGGCAAATCTCCCGCCTCGCCGCCGCGTCTCCCGAGATCGCCGGCGCCGCACGCGGCGCGTGGCGCATGCGCCGCCAAGGCGAAGAACCCTGGCGCATCGAAGCCGACGGCTTGGCGCGCGATGTGCGCGCGCGCGCCGCGCCGCTCGATCAGCTCCTCGGCGCAACGCCGCGCATGGAATTTACCGGAACGCTGATCGAGGGCGGCGTGCGCGTCGATCGTGCGGTGCTCAATGGCGCCCGCTTGCGCGCCGGCGCGCAGGGCCTCTTCCGCGAAACATTGGACCTTCGCGTCGAAGCGACCGCGCGCGGGCCGATCCGCGCTGGAAACGCAGAGATCACCGGCGCCATCGACGCGACAGGCGCAGTCACCGGCCCGCTCGCGCATCCGCGCCTCACGATGGAAGCGAGCATGAGCCGCTTCGATCTCGCCGGCGCCGCGATCGAACGCCCGCAGCTCCGCTTCAGCTACGATTTCGCCGCGCGCCAAGGCGAAGGCGATGTGCAAGGTCTCTTCGCGGGCAGCCCCGCGCATGCGGAGGCGCAGATCAGCGCGACGAACGATGCGCTGGTTCTCTCCGACCTCAACGCGCAGGCGCTCGGCCTCACGGGAACGGGCCAAGCCGCTTTCACCAATGACGGCCCTTCGCTCACCCTCGCGGTGGCCGGGCCGCTCACGGCGATGAACGCCGAACTCTCCGGCGCGGTTGAAGCAAACGTCACGCTCACGCCCACGCTCGGCCAGCCGCCCCGGCTCGACTTGCGCGCTGGGGTAACGCAAGCCGCCTTCGGCGATCTGCGCTTCTCTCACGCTCTGCTGGCCCTGGAAGGCCCGATAGACAATCTCGCCGCGCGCCTCGCCTTGCGCGGCGCATCGGGCGACACGGCCGTTGATTTCAATGCGACCGGATCCATTGTCAGCGCCAGCGAACGCACAATCGCGACCTTGGAAGCGCGCGGCGCGCTCGGCGGGGAAACGCTCGCCACGCGCACGCCTGCCCGCATCGAGATCGCGAACGGCCGCTTGAATGCCGAAGGCAGCTTCATCGCCGGCGACGGCCGCGCCGATCTCTCCTGGCAAAGCGAAGGCGAACGTTTCGCGGCGTCCGCGCGCTTCGATCGCGCCGAGCTTGCGCCCTTCGCCGCGCTTGCGGGCCAGCGCGCGGAAGGAACAGCGTCAGGCGATCTCCGCGTCGCTTCCGCGAACGGCGGCCTCGCAGGCCAAGCCAATCTTTCCATCAACGGCGCGCGCCTGCCCGCACGCATGCGAAGCCCTCTCGACATCCGCATCGATGCCCGCCTTGAGCCCACGCGCGTCACCGGCTCCCTCATCGCTAACTCGAACGACGGCTTCGAAGGCGCCGTCGAAGGTTCGGCGCCCGTCGAAACGAGCGCCAATCCCGTGCGCATCGCGCTCGCCGATGGGGGAGAGGGTGAGGCGGCCTGGCGCGCGCGCGGCCCCGCCGATTCCCTTTGGAGTCTCGTCGGCGGGCTCGACCAATCGCTGGGCGGCAATGTCGAGGGGCAAGGCCGCATCCGTTTCAACGCCGCCGCGCTGCGCGGCGCCGGCAACCTCGCGCTCACCAACGGCCGCTTTGAAGATCGCGCCGCGGGCTTTCAATTTCACGATGTCGATGCGCGCATCGAATTCACCGAAGCCGGCGCCTCGCGCTTCACCATCGCCGCGACCGGGCCGGAAGGCGGCAGGCTCACCGGCAGCGGCAGCGCCAGCGGCCTGCGCCAAGGCGAACTCGATCTCTCCATGCGCGCCCTGCGCTTCGTCGATCGCGAGGACATCTCCGCAATGGCGACGGGCGATATCACCCTCGCATGGACGCCCGAGGGCGCGCGTCTCTCCGGCGCGCTCGCGCTCGATCAAGCAGAACTCACGCTCGTCACGCGCGCGGATGCGATCATCCCCGAGATGGAGGTAATCGAGATCAACCGGCCTGGCGGCGATCTTCCTCCGCCGCGCCCGCGCGCGCCGGGTCCATCGGCTGCGCTCGATCTCCGCTTGACCGCGCCGTCGCGCATCTACACGCGCGGACGCGGGCTGAACGCCGAATGGTCCCTCGATGCGCGCCTGCAAGGCCGCTCCAACGCGCCGCTTATCTACGGCGAAGCGCGCCTCGTGCGCGGCGAGTTCGCGCTCGCGGGCCGCCCTTTCGACATCGAACGCGGGACGATCCAGCTGCGCGGCGCGCTGGAGGCCGCAACGCTCGATCTGCTCGCCGAGCGCACCGAGCCCGAACTCACCGCGCGCGTCGCCATCAGCGGCGATCTCTTCGATCCCACGATCACCTTCTCCAGCGATCCCGCACTGCCGGAGGATGAGATCCTGCCGCACATCCTTTTTGGACGCGCGCAGGAGGATCTATCGCCGCTCGAAGGCGCCCAGCTCGCCGCGAGCCTTGCCTCGATCGCAGGCGGCTCGGCGTTCGACATCGCCGGCATGGCGCGCGCCGCGATCGGTCTTGATCGGTTCGACGTGCGCGAGGATGAGGAAGGCATCGTCGTTTCCGGCGGCCGCTATCTCACGCGCGACGTCTATCTCGAATTCTCACGCTCCGGCATCGGCGAAGCCGGCACGCGCATCGAATGGCGCGTGCGCCCGCAGCTTTCGCTGGTGACATCCTTCCTGGGCAGCGAGGATCAGCGCGCCTCGGTGCGTTGGCGGCGCGATTACTAGCGGAAAAGCGCCGTCAGCCGGATTGCGCTCGGCTCGTGCAGGAGGCGCGGCCAAAGCTCGATGCCCTGCCAAACCGAGAGCGCAATCACGAGAAAGCCGACCGCGCCGAACAGAATCCGCGTCGGCACGACTTTCGTCACGTGGCCCGCAAGCGGCGCGGCCAGCACGCCCCCGACAAGCAAACCGCCGAGCGCCATCGCCAGCTGGCGCACGCCGCCGACGACTTCGAGGCGCCCCGTCGCGAGCGCCCAGATGAACGCCGCCGAGATCGCCATCGTGACGAAGAACTCGACCGTGTTGACCGTGCCGATCACATAACGCGGCGTGTGCCCGCGCCCCATCAAGGTCGTCGCCACGACCGGCCCCCAGCCGCCGCCGCCGCTCGCATCGAGAAAGCCGCCGGCAACGCCGAGCGGGATCACATGCTTCAGGCGCGGCTCATGCTCCGCCGGCTCCCGGAACGCGCGCAGGAAAATCAAGAACCCGAGCACCGCCAGATAGGCGACGACGACCGTCTTCACCAAAGTCTGATCGAAGCTCGTGATCACGTAGGCGCCCAACACGCCGCCGACTATTCCCGCCGGCGCCAAGCGCAAGAAAAGCGGCCAATTCACATTGCGATGCACGATGTGGGACGTGCCCGAGGCGGCGGTCGTCACGCACTCGGCGGCGTGGATCATCGCGGAGGCTTGCGCGGGCGGAATGCCGAACGTGAGCAGCGCCGTGGAGGAGATCACGCCGTACGCCATGCCCAACGCGCCGTCGATCAGCTGCGCGAAGAAGCCTATCGCCAGGAAGATCGCGAGCGGCGCGATGAAATCCGAGATGGAGGTCAGGTCCATACTTTGCGCAGCCGCTCCGCTCCGCGAGGGCCGGCGCGCCAAGCGCCGTCCCGTCCGCGCGCGCCTTCTAGCGCGCTTCGCTCCTGATCAAAAAGTAAGGCGCCGTTGCGGCGCGGCAGGCCGGTGTATCCCGCACTCGGTCTTGCCCGAACCAGCCCAGCGCCCGGCGCGCGCATCGGTGCCTTCCGTGGGCGACGTGCAGGGCCAGCATCCGATGGAGGGGTAGCCCTGCGCCACGAGGGGGTGCGGCGGAAGCCCGTTCTCTCGCGCATACGAATTAATCTCCTTCGGAGTCCACGCGACGAGCGGGTTGATCTTGAAATGGAGCCCATCGTGCTCCGCGACAGGCAGTTGTGCGCGCACCGAGCCGTGATGGCGCTTGCGCCCGGAAATCCACGCCGTGAAACCGGAAAGCGCCTTCTCGTTCGGGCGCACCTTGCGCAGCATGCAGCACGCGTCGGGATTGGTGCGCCAGAGATCGCCGCCGGGATCCTCGATGGCGAGTTCGGTGTCATCCGGCTTGGCGATGCGCACGTCTTCAAGCTTGAGCCGCGTCGCCAACTCGTCGCGATAGTCGAGCGTCTGCGCGAAGTGCTTGCCGGTGTCGATAAAGATGACCGGAAGTTTGCGATCCACCTGCGAGACGAGATGCAGCAGCGCCGCCGATTCAGCGCCGAAGGAGGAGACGAGCGCGATCTCGCCCGCGAACTCGCGCTCGATCGCGGCGCGCAGGATCGCGGATGGATGCGCGCCTTCAAACTCTTCGGAAAGTGCGGCTGCGCGAAGAGAGCGTTCGTCGATCTCCAGATCGTGCGGGACGGGCGCAAGCGCGGTCATTCGGCGGCTTCCTGAACGGGGCGCCGCAACCGCGCGACAGGCGTGCGCGCATCGGAGGCGCGCTGATAGACACGTGAGAAGGTTCCCGCCGCGCGCTTAAGCGCGGCTTGGGCGTCAGCGGTTTGAACCTCGAACGCATCGAAGCCGCAGCGCAGCATGTAGAAGAGCTGATCCTCGCGCACATCCCCGACGGCGCGGAGTTCGCCCGTGAAGCCGTAGCGCTCCCGCGCGAGCCGCGCGGTCGAGTAGCCGCGCCCGTCGCGGAAGGCGGGGAACGATATCGCGACGAGCGCGAGGCGCGGCAAGAGCGCGCCGACGGCTTCGATCTGATCGGCAGGCGCGATCAACACGCCCAGCTTGCCCTCGCGCGCGAGCAATGCCTCGCCTTCGGCCTTGAGGCGCGCGAACGGCACAAGCACATCGCCTGCGGGCAAAGGCGCATCGCCTTCAACAAACGTGAACGCATCGGCGCAGGGCGCGCCCTCTTTGTTCAGCAACGTGCTCATGCGTGCGCCTCCGCCTTGGCGCCGTAAATCGCCTCTTCGAAGGGTGCGCCGCCGAGGCGCTCATAGGCGTCGATGAAGCGTTCGCTCTCATCGGTGCGCAGATCGAGGTAACGCGCCACGATCCGCGCGATCGCGTCCGGCACCTGCTCGCCGGGCAAGCCTTTGCCCGTGATCTTGCCGAGGCGCGCCTGCTCGTCGCCGCGCCCGCCGAGGAGGATCTGGTAGAATTCCTCGCCGTGCTTATCGACGCCAAGAATGCCGATGTGGCCGACGTGGTGATGCCCGCACGCATTGATGCAGCCCGAAATCTTGATCTTCAGCTCGCCGATGCGCGCTTGCTGCTCAAGGTCCGCGAACTTTTCGGAGATGCCCTGCGCGATGGGGATCGAGCGCGCGTTGGCGAGATCGCAATAATCGAGGCCCGGGCACGCGATGATGTCCGACACCAAGCCGGCGTTCGGCGTGGCCAGATCGTTCGCGCGCAGCGCCTGCCAAAGATCATAGAGCGCGGAAAGCTCCACGTGCGGCAGCACGAGGTTTTGCTCGTGCGAGACGCGGATCTCATCAAACGAATAAGCGCGCGCCAGCGCGGCGGCCGCCTCCATCTGCGCGCTGGTCGCATCGCCCGGAATGCCGCCGATCGGCTTCAGGCTGATCGTGGCGATCGCGTAGCCGGGAATCTTGTGCGCGTGCACATTCGTCGCCACCCAGCGCGCAAAGTTCGCATCCTTCTCTTGCGCGGCTTCAAACTCGCGGCTTGCGGCCTTGAGCTTTTTGAACGGCGGCGGCTCGAAATAGGCGCGGATGCGCTGATGTTCTTCTTCGGGCAGATTGATCGCCGCTTGAGGCGAAAGCTGCCACTCTTCCTCGACCTGGCGCGCAAACTCCTCCGCGCCGATCGCCGCGACGAGAATCTTGATGCGCGACTTGTAGAGATTGTCCCGCCGCCCGTAGCGGTTATAGACGCGCAGCGTCGCTTCCAGATACGAAAGCAAATCCGCCGCCGGCAGATTGTCCTTGATGAGCGGCGCGACATGCGGCGTGCGCCCTTGCCCGCCGCCGACATAGACCGCGAACACGATGCCGCCGTCGCCGCCGCGCTTCGCGTGCAGGCCAATGTCATGCACCTGCACGGCGGCGCGATCGTGCTCGGCGCCCGTCACCGCGATCTTGAATTTGCGCGGCAGATACGAAAATTCCGGATGGAAGCTCGACCATTGCCGGATGATCTCGCTCCAGACGCGCGGATCATCCGTTTCATCGGACGCCGCCGCCGCGAAATGATCCGCCGTCACGTTGCGGATGCAGTTCCCGGAGGTCTGGATGCAATGCATCTCGACTTCCGCGAGCTCCTCCAGGATGCGCGGCACATCCACGAGCTTGATCCAATTGAGCTGGAGGTTTTGCCGCGTGGTGAAGTGGCCGTAGCTCTTGTCGTAGTCGCGCGCGATGCGGGCGAGGCGCTCGAGTTGGCGTGAATCGAGCGTGCCGTAGGGGATCGCGATGCGCAGCATGTAGGCGTGAAGTTGCAGATAGAGGCCGTTCATCAGCCTGAGCGGCTTGAACTGATCCTCCGTGATCTCGCCCTTGAGACGCCGCTCCACCTGCCCGGAGAACTCCGCGATGCGCTCTTTGACAATCGTCGCGTCAAATTCATCGTAGCGATACATCAGGCGGCCTCGCGCGCGGGTTCGAGGCCAAGCGCGCGCTCGACGCGCCCGATCCAATGCGTCACTTGCGGAAACTCATCGAGATCGAAGCCGCCGTCGCGCGCCACGCGCGTGTAGGCGACGAGCGCGATGTCGGCGAGCGAGAGCCCGTCGCCGACGAACCAATCGCGCGTCAGCAGATGCAGCTCCATCACGCCCAGCGCGCGCCGCCCTTTCGCCAGCAGCTCTGGATCGATCTCCTCGTCGCTCTTCTTGAGGAACGCTTTTTGAAACCGGCGCGTCGCGATCGCTGGTTCGTGCGAATATTGCTCCCAGAACAGCCATTCGTACATCTTCGCCCGCTCGTACGGATCGTTCGGGATGAGGTCCGATCCTTCCGCAATATGGAGAATGATCGCGTTCGATTGCGCGAGCGCGCGCCCATCCGGAAAGACGACGCAGGGTACTTGGCCCGCCGGATTGATCTTCAGGAACTCCTCCGTCCGCGTTTCGCGGGCGAGCACGCTTGTATCAATCCAGCGGAACGGCACGCCCAAGCGCTCAGCCACCCAACGCACCTTGAGGCAATTGCCGCTGACGTTGTCGCCGTAGACGAGGAGCGTCATGACGCGTGCTCCGCCCGCTTGCCGAAGCCGGGATGCACTGTGGGGCCCTCGGCGCGGATCGTCTCCCGCACGCGTTCGCGCGCGATTGGCTTTCCCGCCTCATCCAGCGGCACAAGGTAGGGATGGATTACGGCCGTCTCAGATTGCTCGGCCTGCTTCAGCGCCGCATCCGCCGCCGCATCGTCGAGGCGCGCCGCATCCGCGATCAGCGAAACCCAGCGATCGTTCGCCGCGAGATAGATCACCTCGCCCGTCTTGAGATCGTGCGCCGTCAGCACCTTCACGCCGCATCCTCCAGCGCGAGAGGCAGCAGATCCGCGAGCGCGGCGACTTCGCCGATGATAAGCAGCGCGGGGCCGAGGATGCCGGCTTCTTCGATGAGCGACGACAATGCGCCAAGACTCCCACGCACGCGCTTCATCTTCGGCGTCGTGCCGTTCTCGATCACAAGCACCGGCGTCGATGCCGCGCGCCCCGCCGCGATCAGGTTCGTGCTGGTGTGCGCGGCGGTGTCCACGCCCATGTAAACGACGACCGTTTGCTTCGCGTTGGCGAGCGCGGCCCAATCCAAATCCGGCGCGCCGTCCTTCGCGTGGCCCGTCACGAACGTCACCGCCTGCGCGTGATCGCGGTGCGTGAGCGGGACGCCCGCCTCCGCCGCGCACCCGAGCGCGGCGGTGATGCCCGGCACGACATGCGCCTCGACGCCCGCGGCCTTGAGCGCCTGCAATTCTTCGCCGCCGCGCCCGAACACAAACGGATCGCCGCCCTTCAAACGCACCACGCGGCGCCCCTTGCGCGCTTCTTCGATCATGCGCGCTTCGATCTCGCGCTGCGGCACGGCGTGGTCGCCCCGCGCCTTGCCGACGAAGTGCCGCTCCGCATCGCGGCGGATGAGATCGAGCACACGCGGGTCCACCAGCTTGTCATGGAAGACGACATCGGCGTCTTGCAGCACGCGCAGCGCCTTGAGCGTCAAAAGCTCCGGATCGCCCGGGCCGGCGCCGACGAGATGCACCACGCCCTCTGCGCGCGTCTCGCCCGCGAGCACGCGCTCCGCCAGCGCCTCGGCGCGATCGATGTCACCCGTCAGCGCCGTTTCACCCGCCGCGCCGCGCAGGATCGCCTCCCATGCGCGCCGCCGGCCTTCGAAGTTCGAGCGCTTCGCAAGCACCCGCGCCCGGATCCGCCGCGCGAACTCAGCAACGTGTCCGTAAGCCGTCGGCACGATCGCTTCGATCCGCGCGCGCAGATCGCGCGCCAGCGTGGGCGCTGCGCCCGACGTGGAGACGCCGATGACGAGTTCGCCCCGATCCACGATTGCCGGGGTGTAAAAGTCCGAAGCCGCCGGCTCATCCACCACGTTGAGCGGCACGCCCGCCGCCTTCACCGCATCGATCGCGGCGTCGCGCAGCTTCGCGTCATCAAACGAAACGAAGGCCAGCGCGAAATTGGAAAGCTCGTGCACGCGCGGCGGCGCCGCAAAGCGCACCACTTGCGCCGGGCTCTCGGCGAAGAGCCGCACCTTGGCGTCGGCGCCGTGCCCCGTCCCGATGACGGCGATGCGCCGCCCCTCGAGCGGAAAGAACGCTGGAAATGATTGCATGGCGGGCAGCCTGAATTGTCTGCAAGCAAGGTATGGAGCCGCCCTGGCACCCGCCCGCCCGTTTTGGTGAAGCCGTCAGGAGCCGGGCTAAAGCGTTAACCATGCACAGATCAAGGTTTTGCCATTCGGGCCGCTCGTCGCCGCGCCCTTGCCCCCGGCGCCCCCATCCGCAAAGGTCCGCGCCAATTGATGGCCCGGGCAGAAGCGGGCCCACGAGCGATGGGGTTTCTATGCGTAAGACATTGGCCGCCGCCCTTCTGGGCGCTGCGCTTTCGCTTTCCGCCTGCACGACGACGAGCACGCCCGGCGCGACGTCGCCCGCCTATCAAGCCGCCCAAACCGAGGTTCAGCGCTTGACCGCCCTCGCCAATGAGAACGTCCTCCTCGCGGGCTGGACCGGCCCGCACGGCGGCGCCCCGCCCTGGAACGAGGCCCAGCCCGCGCGCTTCCCCGCCGCGTTCGAAACGGGCGTGGCGCTCCGCCAGGCCGAGATCGACGCGATCGTCGCTAATCCCGCCGCTCCGACTTTCGACAACACGATCGGCGCGCTCGAAAACGCGGGCCGGCATTTGGGCCGCGCGCGGCTCATGTTCTTCGGCGTGCTGACGGAAAATGTCACCACACCGGAAATCCAAGGCATTGAGCGCGAATGGTCCCCGCGCCTCGACGCCGCCGATGACGCGATTTCCTTCAACCGCGCGCTCTATGCGCGCATCGACGCCCTCTACCAAGCGCGCGCCAACCAGAATTTGAGCGCCGAACAGCTCCGCCTGCTCACCCGCACGCGTGACGCCTACATCCGCCGCGGCGCGGCGCTCGAAGCGGCGCCGCAAGCGCGCCTGGGCGAGATCAATCAGCGTCTCTCCGTGCTCTTCACCGATTTCAACGCGCGCGTGCTCGCCGATGAGAACACCGCCATTTTCATCACCAACGCGCGCGATCTTGAGGGCATCCCGGACTCGATGCGCGCCTCTTACGCCGCCGCCGCAGCCGAGCGCGGCCGCGAGGGGCAGTGGGCGATCGTCAACACGCGCTCCAGCGTCGATCCATTCCTCACGTTCGCGGCGAACCGCGATCTGCGCCGCCAAGTTTGGCTCGCCTTCAAGAACAGGGGCGACAACGGCGACGCCAATGACACCAACGCCATCATCGCCGAAATCATGCGCCTGCGGGCCGAGCGCGCCCAACTCCTGGGCTTCGCCACGCACGCGCATTACCGCATGGCCGACACGATGGCCGTCGATCCCGCACGCGCGCAGGAGCTGATGATGCGCGTGTGGCGCCCCGCCGTCGCGCGCGTCCGCCAGGAGGTGGCCGACATGCAGGCCATCGCCAACCGCGACCGCGCCGGCATCACCATCGAGCCGTGGGACTATCTCTATTACGCCGAGCGCGTCCGGCGCGACCGCTACAATCTCGATCAGAACGAGCTGCGCCCGTATTTCGAGCTCAACCGCATGGTCGAAGCGGCCTTCTACATGGCCAATCAGCTTTACGGCCTCACCTTCACCGAGATCACCGGCCAGGTGCCCGTGTTCGAGCCGAACGTCCGCGTCTGGGAAGTGCGCGACGAAGCCACCGGCGCGTATCGCGGCCTCTTCTACGGCGATAATTTCGCCCGCACCGGCAAGCGCTCGGGCGCGTGGGCGCAGGGCTATCGCGGCCATGAGACGTTCACCGGAACGAACGTCACGCCGATCACCTCCAACAACAACAATTTCGTGCGCGGCGCGCCGGGCGAGCCCGTGCTCATTTCGTTGGACGACGCTGAAACGCTCTTCCATGAGTTCGGGCACGCGCTGCACGGCCTGCTTTCGGAGGTCAACTATCCCGGCCTCTCCACGACGCCGCGCGATTTCGTCGAGTATCCGAGCCAGGTGCACGAGCATTGGGTGCTCTCGCGCCCGATCCTCGATCGCTTCGCGCGCCACTATCAGACGAACGAACCGATGCCGGCGGAGCTGGTCGAGCGCGTGCGCAACGCGGCAACCTTCAATCAGGGCTATGCGACGGTCGAATATCTCTCCGCGGCGCTCGTCGATATGGAGATGCACCTCGTCCCGGACGGCAATGTCGATGCGGACCGCTTCGAACGTGAGACGCTCGAACGCCTTGGCATGCCGCGCGAGATCGCGCTGCGGCACCGCCTGCCGCACTTCCTGCATCTCTTCTCCAGCGACTCCTATTCGGCCGGATATTACTCGTACCTCTGGTCCGAGACGATGGACGCCGACACGTGGGAGATGTTCGAGGCGTCGGGCAACGTGTTCGATCCAACGGTCGCGGCGGGCATGCGCCGCTACATCCTGGCGCCTGGCAACACGACGGATCGCTCCGAAGCCTACCGCCAATTCCGCGGCCGCGATCCGGACGTGAACGCGCTGCTGCGCGTCCGGGGCTTCCCAACGGAGTAGCCACGACAAAACCGTCCGCACACGCTATGCTTGCGCGCCTCGCTTGAGGCGCGTGCAAGGGGCATGACGTGGCCAGCCCACGATCGGAGCGGCGCCTTGCGGCCATCCTCGCCGCCGATGTGGCGGGCTATAGCCGCATGGTCGCGGAAGACGAGAGCGCGGCGCTCCAGCGCTTCCGCGCGCACCTCGACGAGCTGATCGAGCCATCCGTCAGCGTGCGGGGCGGGCGCATCATCAAGACGATGGGCGACGGCCTGCTCGTTCAGTTCGCCAGTGCCGTCGAGGCGCTGCAATGCGCGATCGACATCCAGCGTGGCTTGAGCGCGCGCAACGCCGCCGCGCCCGAAAGCGCGCGCATGGAGTTCCGCATGGGGCTCCACGCAGGCGATGTCGTGGTGGAGGACGGCGATGTGTTCGGCGCCGACGTAACGGTCGCGTGCCGGCTGCAGGAGCTTTCCCCGCCCGGCGGCATCTGGATCTCAGCGCGGGTGCGCGAGGATGCGCAGGGCCGCGTCTCCGCCGCGTTCGAGGACGCGGGCGAGCGGCGATTGAAGAACATCGACCGCCCCGTGCGTGTGTTCAGCGTGCGGCGCGATTGGCCTCAAGCGCCGGCGCCGCCGCAACAGCCCGAGCGCGCGTCGATCGCCGTGCTGCCGTTCCAGAACATGAGCGGCGATCCGGATCAGGATTATTTCGCCGATGGCGTCAGCGAGGACATCATCACCGCGCTTTCGCGCTGGAAATGGTTCTTCGTCATCGCGCGCAATTCGAGCTTCATCTATCGCGGCCGCGCGGTCGACGTGAAGCAGGTCGGCCGCGAGCTGGGCGTGCGCTACGTGCTCGAGGGCAGCGTGCGCAAAGCGGGCGCCCGCGTGCGGATCGTGGCGCAGCTGATCGACGCCGCGACCGCCGCCCATGTCTGGTCGGATTCGTTCGACCGCGACGTGAGCGACATGTTCGCGCTGCAGGACGAGATCACAGAGCACGTCGTCACCGCGATCGAGCCTGCGATGCTGCATCAGGAATCGAGCCGCGTGGCCCGCAAAAGCGCCGCCGACCTCACCGCGTTCGATTGCTTCCAGCGCGGCATGTGGCGGCTCAACAAGCTGACGCGCGCGGATTTCGATGAGGCCAAGGCGCTCTTCGAAGAAGCCATCGCGCGCGATCCGGAATCGCCGCTGGGGCACACCGGGCTCTCGCGCATTCTCTACGGCATGGTGATGCAGGGCTGGTCCTCAGCGCCCTACCGCGATCTCATCGACGCGAAGAACGCCGCGCTCACCGCCATCAGTCTCGATCCGCGCGACGCGCACGCCCATTTCGCGCTCTCCGGCGCGCTCCTCCATCTCGGGCGCCAGAGCGAAGCCCTGGAGGAAGCCGTGCGCACGGTTTCTCTCAACCCGAACCTCGCCTTCGCGCATTTCCGGCGCGGGCAAGTGCTGCTGTGCCTCGGGCGCGCGGAGGAGGCGATCCCGCACATCGAGCGCAGCATCCGCCACAACCCATACGATCCGCAGAACGGCGCGATGCAGACGGCGCTGGCGCTCGCGCTCTTTCACGCCGGCCGGTTCGAGGAAGCGGCATCCCGCGCGCTTGAAGCGCAGAGCCTCAATTATCCGCGCGGGGCGCTCATCCGTGCGGCGAGCCTCGCGCGCCTCGGGCGTATCGAAGATGCACGCGCCGCGTTTTCAGAAGACGTGCAGCGCGCCGCGCTGGCGGCGCGCTTCCACATGCCCTACGCGCACGACATGGATCTTCTCTACCTCTTGGACGCCTTGCGCTTGGCGGGCTTGGCGCCGGACTTGGCGCCCTTGGTCACCGCGCGTCTGGAGGATGCGCCCGCGCCTGCCTGACGAACACGGCGTATGTCATCCGCCAACGGATGCACATCCGGCGCATAGCGCCCGCCGATAATGATGTTGATCATCCCCGGCGTGTGCACGGTGTTCGGCGTCTGGCGCACTTGCAGCACCCATTCGTACCGCGCCTCCCATTGGAAGAGCATGGGCGTCGGCGGATCGCTGGTGAGCGCCGCATAGATCGTCGCGCGCACGGCTTCCTTCATGCCGGGCGGCATCTGGTCGAAATATTCGCGCACCACTTTGGCCACGAAGCGGCTGTCCTCGATCACCCAATCGAACCGGAGCGGCTGGCCCGGTGCATAGAGCGCAGCCGCATTCGCCGCCGTCGCCGCCACATGATCCTGCGAGAACCTGCAGCTGAGCAGGCTCATTGCTCTATCGCCAATCGGCATGTCGTCCCCCTCCGCCGGCGCCCTGGCCGGTGCAGACGGGCGCATCGCCGCGGATCGCGCAGGCGTGCGTCAGCGGCGAGAGTTTATCCGCAGTTGGCGCGCTACGCGATTTCGTCCGTTGGCGGACGGGTTCAGGCAAGCCACGGCGGCGTGGGCAGGCCCTTGCTCTTCAGGAACTCGACGTTGAAGAGCCGGCTCATGTAGCGGTTGCCGTAGTCGCAGAGCACGGTGACGATCGTCTTGCCTGGCCCCAGCGTCTTCGCGAGGCGCATCGCGCCCAGCACATTCAAAGCGGACGAGCCGCCGACGCAGATGCCTTCCTCCTGCACGAGATTGTAGAGCACCGGCAGCCAATCCGCGTCATCGACGCGATAGGCCTCATCGACGATCACGTCCTCGAGGTTCGCCGTCACACGCCCCTGGCCGATCCCTTCGGTGATCGACGTGCCTTCGGCTTTGAGTTCGCCGTTCTTGTACCAATTGAAGAGCGCCGCCCCGCCCGGGTCGGCGATGCCGATCGCCACATTCTTGTTGCGCGCCTTCAAGGCCATTGAAACGCCGCCGAGCGTGCCGCCCGATCCGACCGCGCAAATGAAGCCGTCCACCTTGCCGTCCGTCTGATCCCAGATTTCCGGGCCCGTGGTGTCGATGTGGCCTTGGCGGTTGGCGATATTGTCGAACTGGTTGGCCCAGATCGCGCCGTTCGGTTCGGTCTTGTTCTTCCCTTCCGCGATGCGGCGCGCGACCTTCGGATAGTGATTGTCGCTCGAGGCGGGCGCGGCATCGACCTCCACCAATTCCGCGCCCAGCGCGATGACGGCATCCTTCTTTTCCTGGCTCTGCGTGCGCGGCATCACGACAATGACCTTGTAGCCCCGCGCCGCGCCAATAAGCGCAAGCCCAATGCCGGTGTTGCCCGCCGTGCCCTCGACGATGACGCCGCCGGGCTTGAGCGCACCCTTCGCTTCCGCATCCTTCACGATCGCAAGCGCCGCGCGATCCTTCACGCTTTGCCCGGGATTGAGAAACTCGGCTTTTCCGTAAATCTCGCAGCCCGTCTCTTCGGACGCGCGCTTCAAGCGAATGAGCGGCGTGTTGCCGATGGAGTCGAGAACGCTTCGTTGCACGTGCATGCGATTCCCTTATGCCGGCGGCCGGCGATTCCAATTCTTGAACGCGACAAATAATACGACCGGGGCCGCGACCACCAGCGTGGCGACGAGCCCGAAATCGCTCGTGGCCCCGTGAACGCGCATGCTGGTGGACATACGAACGCCGGGCGTATGCTCCATCAGGGAAAGAACGCTGCCTGCGAGAACGTAGAGATAGAGCGCAACACCGAGCACGATCGTCGCCCGCCGGGCGAGCGTGCTCCGCAGCCAGTTCACGCCACGCCCAGCTTCTTCTGCAGATCGCTGGAGCTTGTCGTGTAGAGGAACACCAGCCGCTCGCCGGGCCGCGCGATCTTGAAGGCCGCCTGGCTCATCAGCGCCGCTTCGTGGAAGCCGGAGAGGATGAGCTTCAGCTTGCCGGGATAGGTGTTGATGTCTCCGATCGCGAAGATGCCGGGCTCGGAGGTTTGGAATTTCTCCGTATCGACCGGGATCAAATTCTCCGCGAAGTTCAGGCCGAATTCCGCGATGGGGCCGAGCTTCATCGTCAGTCCGTATAAGGGGAGCAGCACGTTGCACGGCAATTCGTAGCGCCCGTCCGCCTTCGTCTCGACGACGACGCTCTCAAGCTCCCCGTTCGAACCCTTCAACTCTTTGATATCGGAAATATCGAGCTTCATCGCGCCGTCCGCGACGAGCTTGCGCATTTGCGCCACCGAGTGCGGCGCGGCGCGGAAATCGTCGCGCCGGTGGTTGAGCGTGAGCGACGCCGCGACCGGCTGCAGCGCCAGCGTCCAATCGAGCGCGCTGTCGCCGCCGCCCGCGATCAGCACATGCTTGCCGCGGAACGCATCGATCTTGCGCACTGAATAGAAAACGCTCTTGCCTTCGAACTCTTCGAGGCCCGCGATCTTCGGCTTGCGCGGCACGAAGCTCCCGCCGCCCGCGGCGATGACCAGCACGTGCGCGGTGATCGAGGTCCCGAGTTCGGTGGTGAGGCGGAAACGGCCGTCTTCGAGGCGCTCCAGCTTCTCGGCCATCTGGTTCAAGTGGAAGGTCGGGTTGAACGGGCGGATCTGCTCCATGAGGGCATCCGTCAGCCCTTGCCCCGTCACGACCGGCAGGCCGGGAATGTCGTAGATCGGCTTCTCGGGATAAAGCTCGGCGCACTGGCCGCCCGGCCGGTCGAGCACATCGACAAGGTGCGCTTTGAGATCGAGCAGGCCGAGTTCGAACACCGCGAAGAGCCCCACGGGCCCCGCGCCGACGATGATCACGTCGGTTTCATAAGCCGCGCCCGCCTCCGCCGAGGCCACGCGATGCGGCAGAACCGGGATCGAGCCGGCGTCGTCCATCTTGTCTTCTCCTGGCCGGCTCATCGCCCGTTCGACCCTTCCCACACCAGCGAAAACGTCTGCCAGACCCTTTAGGGCGCCTTAATCGAGATCAATCACTCGATAGCGCCCCTTCCGCCCAGCCTTAGCTCCGCTAAATAACCCAGATGGCCCGCCGCCTCCCGCCGCTCAATGCCCTTCGCGCCTTCGAGGCGGTCGCGCGCCATCTCTCTATAACGGGGGCGGCGGAGGAATTGGGCGTAACGCCGGGGGCGGTCTCTCAGAGCGTAAAGGCGCTGGAGGAATATCTCGGCCGCCAACTCATGTCCCGCACCCCGCGCGGCCTAGTGCTGTCGGAAGCCGCCGAAGCCGCGCTCCCCGCGCTGCGCGAAGGCTTCGACCGGCTTGAGGAAGGCGCCCGCCGCCTCACCGGCCCGGAGCGCGGCGGGCGGCTCACCGTTTCTGTCGCGCCTTCGTTTGCCGCGAAGTGGCTCGCGCCGCGCCTGTCCGACTTCTCCGCCGCCTTTCCCGATCTCGATGTGCAGATCCACGCCTCCATGGGCCTCGCCAATTTCGAGGCCGAGGGCGTCGATCTCGCGATCCGCTATGGCGGCGGCAAATGGGCCGGGCAGGAATCGAAACTTTTACTGCGCGAAGAAGTGACGCCAGTCTGTTCGCACCGCATCGCCGATGAAATCGCCGAGCCGCGCGATCTCGCCAAGTTCACGCTCATCCACGACGATTCCAGTTTGGCTGACGAGAGCTGCCCCGATTGGGCGATGTGGCTCAAAGCCGCCGGCGTCGAAGGCGTCGATGCTTCGCGCGGGCCCCGCTTCAATCAATCGAACTTGGCGCTTGAAGCCGCGATCAGCGGGCGCGGCATCGTG
Source organism: Hyphomonadaceae bacterium (assembly GCA_050246475.1). Taxonomy (GTDB): domain Bacteria; phylum Pseudomonadota; class Alphaproteobacteria; order Caulobacterales; family Aquidulcibacteraceae; genus CADEEL01. The sequence goes on from JBFWVZ010000003.1 coordinate 440,209, forward strand.
CTGGCGAAACGCGCGCTCGCACAGGCCGATCTCGACAGCGGCCGCCTCGTCGCGCCCTTCCAAGTCGCGACGCCGATCGAGTTTGCGTATTACATCGTCCATCCGCCCGGCCGCGCCCGCTCGCGCCCCGCGCGCCGCTTCATCGAGTGGGCGCTGGCGCAAGCGCAAGCCTACGAACACGCGGTCCGCGCCAATGCGAGCCTGACGGCGAGCCACCTCTAAGTATCGGCCCACATCCGCAGCAGATTGTGATAGACGCCGGTCAGCGCCACGATCTGCGCGTCGCCCTGGCCGATCTTCTGCGCGAGCTGCTGGATGGCGACGTCCATGTTGAAGAGCAGCGCGCGCTTTGCGTCCTCCCGGATCATGGATTGAATCCAGAAGAAGGAGGAGACGCGCGCGCCGCGCGTCACCGGCGTGACGTGATGGAGGCTCGACGCCGGATAAAGGATGAGATCGCCCGCATCGAGCTTCACTTCGTGGACGCCGTACGTGTCCTCCACCACGAGCTCGCCGCCTTCATACTCATCCGGCTCCGTCAAAAAGAGCGTCGCGGAAAGGTCGGTGCGGACGCGCAAATCGCTGCCGCGCTTGAGGCGCACGGCGTTGTCGATGTGCGCGGCGAAATTCTGCCCGCCCTCGTAGCGGTTGAAGAGCGGAGGGAAGACCTTGAGCGGCAGCGCCGCCGAGAAGAAGAGCGCGCTCTTCCCGAGCGCATCGAGCACTTGGCCGCTCGCCTCGCGCGCGGCGGGGGAGTCTTCCGGCAGCTGCATGTTGCGCTTCGCGAGCGCGGCCTGCGGCCCGCTCGTGGCGTTGCCGTCAACCCACTCGGCCGCATCGATGCGTTGGCGCAGCGCGCGCACCGCATCCTTCGTCAGCACCTGTGGGATTTGCAGCATCATGGGGGGAGTGAGTAGTGAATTGCGAATTGCGAATAATAGTCCAGGATCCGGCTGCCTCGCAGCGCACTCCCACTATTCGCTACTCACTACTCACTATTCCCTAAAAGCGATAGCTCAGCTGCAGCACCGCATTGCGCGTATCGCCCGGCGTCGCCCAGCCGTTCGTCGCGTTGTTGCGGATGCGCGTGTAGTATTCCTCGTCGAAGAGGTTGTTCACGTTGAGCTGCAACACCGCGTTGTCCGTCAGCTCATACGAGATCATCGCGCGATGCACCCAATAGTCCGGCGCATAGAAGAGCGGCGACGTGTCGTTGAAGCGGTTGAACGTGATCTCGCCCTGATAGGTCGCCCCGTAGCCGATCATCAGCCCATTCTGGAAATCGTAGGTCGTCCAGAAGCTGAACGAATGCTCCGGCGTGAACGGCAGCGGATCGCCGGCGCGGAAATCGATCTCGCCGTCCCCGATCGCGATATCGGAAATGTTCTGCAGGATCTCGGAATCGAGGAACGTGTAATTGGCGTAGATCGACCAATTGTCCGTGATAAGCCCGGCCACGCCCAGCGCCACGCCGGTGACGCGCGCCGAGCCGTCGAGCTGCTGTTCCGGCACCAGCGGATCGCCCGAAGCGACGCGGAAATTGGTGCGCTCATTGCGGAAGAGCGCGGCCGTCAACTGAAGACGGCCCCCGTTCGTCAGCCACTTTGCGCCGATTTCCCAGCCTTCCGCCTCTTCCGGATCGAGATTGCAGTTTGCCGTGCCGGTGGTGGATACGGCCGTGCACGCGCCGTTGACCGTCGATTGCGAAGGCGCGCGGGAATTGCCGTAGGCGACATAGAGGTTGAGGTCCTCGATCGGCGAATAGATGACTCCAAGCCGATAGGAGAGGAGCGTGTCCTCATTGTCCGCATCCGGCCCGATCGTGACGACCGGCTGCGCCGGCGGCGCGGGATAAGGCACAGCGATCGTGTTGACGTTCGCGTGCCCTTCATTGTGCTCGAGCCGCACGCCGCCGTTCACCTCCCAATGCTCGCCGAACTCCATCCGGTCGAAAAGATAGATGGCCTGGTTTGAGACTTCGCTGTCGGTGAAGCCGGTTTGGATGCGGTTGATCGGCCCAGTGTAAATGTGATCCGGGTTTGTGATGTCCATCGGGGGAAGAACCGGATCGGGCAGCGCACCCAACGGATTGCGCAGCACGCGGCCGGTGTCGAGGCGGTATTGCTCCTCGGAGAAGGAGAAGCCCGCGACGAGCGTATGCGCGATGGCGCCGGTGTTGAAATTGAACGTGAAGTCCGTCTGATTGATCAGAATCTCGTTCTCGGTGTCGCGGAAATTGCCGCGCGGGCCGCTCGGATTGTATTCGCCCGCCGGCGCGCACGCCGCGCCGGTGAACGGATTGATCCCGCTCTCGAGGCAATACGTGCCTTGCGGCGGATTGACGATCGCCTCCTGCGTGACGCGCTGCCAGCGCGTGAGATTGCGCACGCGCGCATTCTCGTTGAACTCGTGCTCGACGATGAGAGTCGCCGAATTGAGCTCGATTTCTTGGCGATCGACGTTCGAATAGCCGAAATAGTCGCTTGGATCGACGCTCGGCAGCGGCCCGTCATTGAACGCGTTGAGCGCATAAGGAACGCCATATTGGGGCGTGTTGTCGTCTTCCTGATGGATCGCCAGGATCGTGATTTCGGTCTGCTCGCCCATGCCGAACGAGATTGAAGGCGCCACGCCCCAGCGCTCGTTGCGCTCCACGTCGCGACCCGGCACATCGTTGCCGTGAACCATCGCGTTCAGCCGGAAGGCGGCCGTATCGGAAAGCTCCTGGTTCCAATCGAGCGTGCCGCGCGCATATTCGTCCGTGCCGATCGCGCCGGTGACGATCGCGTAGGTGCTGTCCACCGGCCGGCGCGTCACGAGATTGATCGATCCGCCGATCGAACCGGCGCCGCCATAGACCGAATTGGCCCCGTTGGTGACTTCGATCTGATCGAGATTGAACGGATCCGAGCGCGTGTATTGCGCGCTGTCGCGAACACCATCGACGGTGATGTCGTTGCTCGCCGAATAACCCCGGAGATTGATGCTGTCGCCGTAGCCGCCGCCGCCTTCACCCGCGCCGAACGTGATGCCCGGCAGCGTGGAGAGCACATCCCGCAGCCCCAGCAGATTCTGCTGATCGATGATCTCGCGCTCGACGACAGTGATCGTCTGCGGCAGATCGAGAACCGGCGCCGTGTAGCGCGGCGAATCCGCCACGTTCGGTGTCGCCGTGACGGTCACGCCCGAAACTTCTCCCGCCTCTGCGTACTGCGCTTCTTGTGCGAACGCGCCATGCGCGCCCAGCGCCAGCAACGACACGCCGAACGCCGCCTGCGCCACGGCCGCCTTGGCGCGCGACCGGATCCCCGATTTCTTCGTCATTTCCCTCATTCCCCGCTTCGATTTTCGAGCCCCGCTTTGCGAGTGCTACGCAGTCTTAGATGCATCGCGAACTTGTTGCAAACGATTCTTAATAGGAAAATTCCTTAGGTTGTTGCTGCGTGGCCGCGTTTGATCGCGCGCCGGCGCGCCCGGCGCCTGAGCCACATCACGATCCCGGTGACGGCGAGGATCGCGGGGATGACGCCCCCGGCGAACACGATCCAGCGCCACACGATGTGCTGATCGATCCCGTCATGGATGCGCCGCATGAGCCTCGGCACGCCATCCCCCGCGAGCGGCTCGCGCAGTTCGGGCTGCTCCGCTTGTCCCGTTGCATCCGCGACGCTCACATTGACCGGATCGGTGCGCCCCTCGACGCGCACGCCCACGCGCCATGAAGGCGGCGGACCCTCATCGCCGCGCGCGCGCGTGGGCAGCGAAACGCTCGCGAGCTCGCCCGGAAGAATCCCGAGCGCCGCCGCGACGGCTTCATCGGCGCTCGTTTGCGCTTGTTGAAGCGGCTGGCCCCCGCCGCCCGGTCCGCCAGGCCCGCCCGGCCCGCGCTGCGCGCTCATCGGCATGACCGCCGCCGTCCATTGCCGCGCGGTTTGCGGGAACGAGATATAGACGCCCGTCACCGAAAGAATGAACAGCGGGATCGCGATCCAAAATCCCAGCATGTGATGCAAGTTGAAGTTCGTCGAAGGCGAACGCCGCCATCTGAGCGCAGCGAGCAGATTGTTGTTGCGCGGCCACCACAGCCAGATCCCAGTGAGCGACGAGATCGTCATCGCCCAGCCGATCCAGCCGACGACCTTGCGACCAACTTCCGGGATCATCAGCGAGCCGTGCAGGACGTGCATCACGCCGAAGAAGCCCGCGCGCGTATTGGCGACATCGAGCACGCGCCCGCTCGCGGGGTCGAGAAACACCGTCCGTGTTTCGGGGCGGCGCCCCTCTTGGGGCCGGCCGCGCGCCCGGCCCGAAACGGTCGCGGGCTCGCCGGCATGTTCAGGCAAGCGCAATTGCGTCGCGACGAAGCCGTCAGGCAGCGCATCGCGTCCGGCGTCGATGAGTTGCGAGGCCGGCAACGCCGGTCCCTCGCTCACTGCGAAGCGTTGCGGCTCAAGATAACGCTCCAGATCGTCGTGAAAGACGAGAACGGCGCCCGAAAGGCAGAGCGGGATGATCGCGATCGCCAGGCCCGCGCCCAGCCACAAATGCACGTCCAGCCAGAACCGCCGCAACCGCGCCATCAACGTCATACGAAGCCCCCGGCCGGCCCCGCACACCGCTGACCCGCAGGGGTTTCCTAGTATTAGTGCGAATTATTCGCAAGAGCGCCGCAAGCGTAATGTCGCGCGCGACAATCGCGCCGCGGCGGCGCTGGTTTGAGCGCGGCGGCGCGCTCTGTTTTGATCCCCCGATGGACATCACCCGCCGCCAGGCCGCCGCGATCCTCGCCTCCGCCGCAGCGAGCTGCGCGTCTCCACAAATGTCTTCGCAGGCAAGATCGCGCGCGCAAGGAGCGATGAAGCGCGCCACGCGCTTCATGCTCGAACGCGTCGCGCACGAGGGCGGCTATGTGTGGAGCTATCTTCCCGATCTTTCCCGCCGCTGGGGCGAGATGGAAGCCTACCCGACGATGCAATGGGTGCAGCCGCCCGGCACGGGCACGATGGGCCACATCTTCTTGGATGCCTACGCCGCCACCCGCGATTCCTTCTACATTGGCGCGGCGGAAAGCGCCGCGCGCGCGCTGGTGCGCGGCCAGGATGAAGCGGGCGGCTGGAACTACATGATCGACACCGCCGGCGAAGCCTCGCTCCGCCGCTGGTACGACACGATCGGCAAGAACGGCTGGCGGCTCGAAGAATTCCATCACTATTGGGGCAACGCGACGTTTGACGACGCCTGCACCGCCGATTGCACGCAATTTCTCATCCGCTTGCTCGCGCATCGCCGCGCCGGCTGGATCGAGCGCGCCGCCGCGCGCGCGATCGATTTCGTGCTGGCGAGCCAATTGCCAAGCGGCGGCTGGCCGCAGCGTTTCCCGCGCGCGCCCGGCGAACTCGCTTACCCAAGCTATCTCACCTTCAACGACGACGTGGCGGGCGAAAACATCAAGACGCTCATCATGGCGCGCGAGCTTCTGGGCCGCGCCGATTTGGATGATGCGCTACGCGCGGGCATGAACTCGTATCCGCTTGCGCAATATCGCGCGCCGCAGGCCGGGTGGGCGCTCCAATACGATGCGAATATGGAGCCAGCCGCGGCGCGCTCCTACGAGCCGCGCGCGCTCTCCACGCACACGACGCAGAACGCCCTGCGGCAATGCCTCGATTTCTACCTCGTCACCGGCGACCGCCGCTTCCTCGCACGCATTCCCGAAGCGCTGACCTGGCTGGAAAGCGCACGCCTGCCGAACGGCGCCTATCCGACATTCGTCGAGATCGGCACGAACCGCCCGCTTTGCGTTCACCGCCGCGGCTCGAACGTCGTCAACGGCGCCTATTACGCCGACTACGACTTTACCAACCCGATCACGCATTACGGCCAATCGCGACCGCTCAATTTGCCCCCGATCGCTGGGCGCCTTGAAGCGCTCGAAGCCGCGAGCGCCGCCGAGATCGAAGCGCTCCGGCGCGAATACATCGCCGATCAAACGCCGCGCTTCTTCATCGCGCCCGCGGCAAACAACGACTTGAACAATCCGATCGATGCGCCCGGCGGCGCCGAGGCGCTCATCGGCGCGCTGAACGATGAAGGCTATTGGCCGACGCCGCTCGTCTCGACGAGCCATCCTTACACGCGCGACGGAAGCGCCGCGCCCGCGCCCGGCGACTATTCGCAGACTCGGGTGGGGGACGAGACGGACACCTCGCCCTTCATCACGGACGATCCCGTCATGGGCATCTCAACCGGCGCCTATATCCAGAACATGGCGGCGCTAATCCGGGTCGCCGCCCCTTAAGCCGCCGCGCGCGCTTTCGCCTCGCGGCATTTCTCGCAGCGGCAATCTTTCAGGTACTCGTTGAAATATTCCTTGCCGTAATCGTAGCTAAGCTCTTCGCCCGCCTTGATCGCGCGGCGCGAGAAGATCCACACCCGCCCCTTCGCGATCACCGGCTCGCAATTCGGGCGGCAGGAATGATTGATATAGCGGGCGGTGTTGCGGCGGTCGGCGCCGTCGATCGTCTTCTTTTCCGAGACGGCGAAGAGATATTTTGAGTTGATCGTCTCGTCCTCGCGCGGGGCAAGCTCGCGGCCCCAATATTCGATGACGCACTTGCCCTTCGGTATGTCTTCCTCGGCAAAGAGCCCGAGCCCCGCTGAAGAACGCCCGACGCGCAATTTGTAATCGCCGGGCTCGTACTTGGACGGCATGCAAATCCTCTCACGCTGAATCGGAACGCGCTAGAAATCCAATTTCGCGGCGTTTGAAAAGGGGATTGACGCATAGTCGGCGCCCAATCGCTCAGTCCTCGCGCGCGGAAGCGCTCCGATTGACCACGCTCGCCGCCGTGAGATCGCCGGTGACGTTGCCGAGCGTCCGGAAGATGTCGGGAACGACCTCGACCGCGAGAAGGACGCCCAAAAGCTCCACCGGCACGCCGAGCGCCAGACAGATCGGCGCCATCGACACGAAGAACGACACCTGCCCCGGCAGCCCGACCGACGCGATGGAAACCGCGATCGCGGTGAAGATCGCGGCGGCCACGTTGAGCGCGGAAGGCTCGATCCCCATCACGTGCGCGATGAAGAAAGCGACGCCGAGATTGGCCACCGGGCTCGTGATGCGAAAAATCGCCACCGCCATCGGCAGCACCACATCGGCCACCCGTTCTCGCACGCCCAAGCCTGAGCGCGCGGCCTCCAACATGGCTGGCAACGATGCGAGCGAGGATTGCGTCGCGAACGCCACCGCCCACACCGGCGTCGACGCCTGCGCCATGCGCCCGATCTGCTGGCGCCCCCACGTGACGGCCACGAGAAACGCGATGAGCGTGATCCCGAACGTGATGAGCGAGACCGCGATCACGTAATGCGCCAGCACGCCTGCGGCGCCCAAGCCGCCGCGCAAGCCTACGCCGATCGAAAGTGCAAAGACGCCGGCCGGCGCCGCGATCAGGATCCAGCGCACGATCACCAGCATGGTCTCGGAAACCGCCGTGAAAAATCCAACCAGCGGAACCCGCAAATGCTCCGCCACGCGCGTCGCCGCGAAGCCGAAGAAGATCGAGAACACGACGAGCGCGAGCACGCTGTCCTCCGCCGCCGCGCGTACGACGTTCGCCGGCGCAAGCGCGGCCAGGAACGCGTTGAAATCGAGCGGGCGCGCTTCCGCCGGCCCGCCCGTCGCGCCCGAGGCCAAAGCCTGCGCGGCTTCGCGATCGACCGGCCAGAGCTGGAAGATGCCCCACGCCGCGCCCGCCCCGTAGAGCGCCGCCGACACGATCAGCACGGCGAACACGAAGACCGCGCGCGCCGCGAGCCGCCCGGTCCGCGCCGCATCCGCCACCGACGCGATCCCCACGATGAGCAGCGACACCACGAGCGGAATCACCGTCATCCTGAGCGCGTTGAGCCAGAGCGATCCGAAGCTCTCGACAACGCCCGCGGCTTCGAGAAGCCCCGGCGCCTGCGCCCCGATCCACGCACCCGCCCCAAGCCCCAAGATGAGCGCAATCAGAACCCGTACGCTCAGCGCCTTGAACATGCCCGCCCCACTTCGTCGCCGTTGCACGAGAGTGCAGAGCCTTTCGCCGCGATACAATCCAAAATGGCGCGCTTACCCAACCACGGCGCGCGCCATCGCGCCCGCGGCATCCGCATCGCTCATGCCCGTTTCGCGCGTCAGCGTGCGCCATGTGTGAAACGAGAGCGCCAGCGGCAGCATCCGGCGCTGTTTCGCGTTCAGGCCTTCGCCGAGCACGCTATGCAACGCCGCGATCAGCGGGCCGAAGCGGAACGCCACGATCTCCGCGACCGGCGGGTGAATCTCTGCGTCGCGCAACGCGCACCCGATCACACCCTCGTTGCGCGCGAAATACGCGTACACTTCGCCCAGTCCCGTGCGCAGCCGCTTCGCCGGATCTTTAATCGCGCGCCACTGAGACACGTCCGGAGGCGGGTCGTTCTCGAATGTGTGCCCCGAACACGCCATCAGCATCGCGCGCTCGTCGGGAAAGTGCGCATAGAAAGTGTGGCGCTGCACGCCCGCCTTCTCCGCGATCATGCTAACGCTCGTCTTTGCAGGCCCCACCGTGCCGTGCAGCGCGACTGCCGCTTCGACAATGCGCCGGCGCGTGTCCGCCTGGCTTTCGGCGCGGGCCTTCAGAACATAGTTGCGAGCCATGCTTTTTTCACTACACAGGCTTGTGCATCCATATTGACGCGCCAATCTAATTTGGATACACACATCTGTGTTGTCAAATAGCTAACGGGGAAAAGGCCGTGGAAACAAGGATCAACGAGATCGCGCCGGACATCTTCCGCCTCTCCACCTTCATCCGCGAGGTTGAGCCCGGCGGGCTCGCGTTCAACCAATTCCTGGTGCGCGGTGATGAGCCGCTCCTCTTCCACACTGGCATGCGCGCGCTCTTCCCTCTGGTGCGCGAGGCCGTCTCCAAGCTCATCGCGCCGGAGAGCCTGCGCTGGATCAGCTTTGGCCACTACGAGGCCGATGAGTGCGGCGCGATGAACGAATGGCTCGCCGTCGCACCCAATGCGCAGGTCGCGCACGGCATGGTGGGCGTCGGCGTCTCGCTCAACGATCAGGCCGACCGGCCCCCGCGCATGCTGTCGCACGGCGAGATGATCGACCTCGGCGGAAAGCGCGTGCGCTATCTCGATACGCCCCACGTGCCGCACGGCTGGGAGGCGGGCCTCCTTTACGAGGAGACGACGGGCACGCTGCTTTCCGGCGATCTCTTCACGCAATATGGCGAAGCGCCCGCGCAGACCGAGAGCGACATCGTCGGCCCCGCCATCGCAGGCGAGGACATCGCGAACTATTCCGCGCTGAACCCCGCCATGGGCGCGACGCTGCGCAAGCTGGCGGAGCTGAAGCCCAACACCATCGCCTTGATGCACGGCCCCGCTTTTCAGGGCGACGGCGCCGCCGCGCTCAACGCGCTCGCCGACGATTATGACCGGCGTTTGATCGCGCGTCTGCGCGACTATGGGCTGTCGGAGGGCCTGCAGGCTGCGTGATGCGGCTCACGCCGAAGGATAGCGCGTCTTCTTCACGCCCCATCCGATCAGCCAGATCATCAGCGACGCCTCGCCGACAAGCGCAGTGATGATGACTGCGGCGCTCACGATCTCCGCATAAGCGCCGTAGGAGCCAAGCAAGATCGTGCCGAAGCCGTCAGCGAGATAAGCAAGTCCGGCGAGGCTCGCCAGCCACCCGATTGCGCGCGGCACAAAGCCCGCGCGGGCGATGAGCGCGCCGAGAAAAACCAGGTGCATGCCGAAGAAAATGAGCGTGACCGTGAAACCGAGGCCGTGGCTTGCGAAGAAGTGGTACGAGAGCGCCGGCGCAATGGCCTGTCCGCTCAGCGGCGCCGACGCCGCAAAATTGAGCGCGCTCAACAAGCCGAGCACGACCCCCGCGTGCGCGATCGTGTAGGCGGCACGGAAGATAAGCGTCAGCAAGGCGTGGTTCGGCCCAGCGGGCCGCAGGACGATGAAGAGCGCCCAACCCACAACGAGATCGAGAATGAGAACGGCCATGAACGCCGCGACCGCCAAGCGGTAGGGCGCTTCGTTGGCCGCGATATTTGCCGCCGTCGCCGCAGGATCTCCACGCACGCCCAGCGGTTCAAGCACAAAAAAGTTGGCTAGGATCGCGAGAACGAAGATCCCGAGATAGCAGAGACCCGCGAGCCGCGCGGCGCCTTGCGCCGATTGTGGAGTGAGCATCGCACATTCCTCGATCTGAATGTGCGGTCTACGCCGAACGAGGCAGCGCGGTCAAAAAACGCGCCGCGGGCTATGCGCCTTTTCGATCCTGCAGGAAGGTTTCGCTATGCGCGTGGCACTCCCAGCCGTTCGCGCCGCGCACCCAGGTTGAACTGTCGGCGGCGTGAAGCTCTTGCTTCTTGCCGTTCATCGTGACGTGCTGCTTCACTGTGTACGCAATGATTGCGACGTCCGGCGCGGGCGTGACGACCTCGACATCCTCGAACTCATAGGAATCGAGCGTCCATTGTCCCTCTTCCGTCATCTTGCCCATCTTCGATTTCGGAATGGACATGACGCCCCGTGCGCCGGTGACAAGCGCGCCCTCGCCTGAAAGCTCTGCCGTGCGCGCGCCGTCCTTGCGCTTCATCGCCTCCCAATAATCCTTCTCCAGGGCGATCACTTCGTGCTTGCTGGGCGCATGCGTCATCGTCTGCTCCTTGTGTCTCCCCAAGCAAAACGGCGCCCGCGCACGATCTGTTCCGCTTTTGCGGCAGAGCCCTGACGCGTAAGCTGGCGCTCAAACATCCGTGTGGGGAAGATCAAATGCCCGGCGCCGCCCGCTTCGCGCTGCTCATCGCCGCGCTCTTTGCCGCTTCGTGCGTCAGCACGTCCGAACGCAGCGCGACGGTTGAACTCCATCTCCTCGCCATCAACGATTTCCACGGCAATCTGGAATCCCCCCAGGGCGGCACGCGCATCCTGGACGCGCAAGGCCAAACCCAGCGCCTCGGCGGCGGCGGCAGCGCGGCGCGCCTCGCAACGCTCGTCGCGGAGCGCCGCGCCGCCGCGCCGCACGCGATCATGGTAGCGGGCGGCGATTTGATCGGCGCGAGCCCGATGCTCTCCGCGCTTTTCCATGACGAACCGACTGTCGAGGCGATGGGCATGATGGGCCTTTCGCTCTCCGCCGTCGGCAATCACGAATTCGACGAAGGCGCCGCGGAATTGCTCCGCATGCAGAATGGCGGCTGCCATCCGCTAGACGGCTGCCGCGGCCCCGCGCCCTTCACCGGCGCGCGCTACCAATATCTCGCCGCGAGCACGATTGTCGACGCGACGGGCGAGACGCTCTTCCCCGCAAGCGCCGTGCGCACGTTTGACGGCATCCGCGTCGGCTTCATCGGCCTGACGCTCGAAGGCACGCCCGAAGCGCTTTCGCCAGCAGCCAGCGCAGGCCTCACGTTCCGCGACGAGATCGAGACCATCAACGCCGAAGCCGCGCGCCTGCGCGCGCAAGGCATCGAAGCCATCGTCGTGCTCATTCACGAAGGCGGCGCGCGCACAGCAGAGCCGGGCGATTGCCCCGGCCTCTCGGGCGATATCGCGCCAATCGTGGAAGGGCTCGATGCGTCCGTCGATGTCGTCGTCAGCGGCCACACCAACGGCATCTACATCTGCCGCGTCGGCAATGCGCTCCTCACCAGCGCGGGCCAGTACGGCGCATACTTGACGGACATCACGCTGACGCTCGATCGCCGCACCGGAGACGTCGTCGCCTCCGCCGCGCAAAACATCGTCGTCGCCGAGACCATCGCGGAAGACGCAAGCGTCGCCGCGCACGTTGCCGCTTACAGCGCGCTGGCGGCGCCGATCCGCAACCGCGCCGTCGGCGCCATCGCCGCGCCGTTGCCGCGCGCGCGGACAGACGCTGGCGAAAGCCCGCTCGGTCTCGTCATCGCGGATTCGATGATCGCGGGGGTCGCGCGCGAACTGGGCTCGCGCCCTGACATCGCCTTCATGAACCCCGGCGGCGTGCGCGCCGACCTCGCGAGCGCCGGGCCCGTCACGCTCGACGATCTTTTCGCCGTGCTCCCGTTCGGCAATGATCTCATGGTGCTTGAATTGACTGGCGCCGAAATCGAAACGCTGTTGACGCAACAATTCCGCGGCGGTGAGAACAACACGATCCTGCAAATCTCCGAAGGCTCGCGCTTCGCATGGCGGCGAACCGCCAGCGGCGGCACGCTCGTTCCGGGCAGCATCGTCATCAATGGCGCGCCGCTCGATCGCGCGCGCACCTATCGCGTCGTGACCAACAGCTTCCTCGCCTTCGGCGGCGACGGCTTCAACGCCTTCGCCGGCGAGCGCACGCGCACTGTCGCCGGCGGCGATCTCGCCGCGCTCGAAACCTATGTCGCCGCGTACTCCCCACTGCCCGCGCCAAGCGCCCCGCGCGTGCGCATCGAACAATAGAAATGGGCGGCGCAGATGGCCCGCGCCGCCCCAATTCCTTCGCGTGGCGCGGTGCTTACTGAGCGCCCGCCGGGCGCGGCGCGCGCAGATCGAAGCGGTCAAGCTCCATCACCTTCGCCCACGCTTTGACGAAGTCCTTCACGAACTTCTCCTTCGCATCGTTCGCGCCATAAACTTCCGCGAGCGCGCGCAGCTGCGAGTGCGAGCCGAAGATGAGATCGGCGCGCGTGCCGGTCCACTTCACTTGGCCGCTCTTGCGGTCCCGCGCTTCGAACTCTTCCTGGCTGCCGCCAATGCCTTTCCACTGATTGCCCATATCGAGCAGGTTGACGAAGAAATCGTTGGAAAGAACGCCTGGCCGGCTCGTCAGCACGCCATGCTTCTCATGGCCGACTTGCAGCACGCGCAGCCCGCCGACGAGCACCGTCATCTCCGGCGCTGAAAGCTCCAGCAATTGCGCGCGGTCGACCAGATGATCTTCGATCGGCATGATCGGGTCGCGCACGTAATTGCGGAAGCCGTCCGCCTTCGGATTGAGATATTCGAAGGAGTGAACCTCGGTTTCCTCTTGCGTCGCGTCCGCGCGGCCTGGCGTGAACGGCACTTTGACCGTGACGCCGCCGTCCTTCGCCGCCTTCTCGATGGCCGCCGCGCCGCCGAGCACGATCAAGTCCGCGAGCGAAATCTTGCCGCCGGCTTCCTTCTGAATCGCTTCGAGCTTAGCGAGCACCTTTGAAAGCTGGGCAGGCTTGTTGACCTCCCAATCCTTCATCGGCGCGAGGCGAATGCGCGCGCCGTTGGCGCCGCCGCGGCGATCCGAACCGCGATAGGTCGAGGCCGACGCCCACGCCGTCTCGATCAGTTCGCGCGTGGACAAACCGGATGCGAGGATCTTCGCTTTCAATGCATCGACATCGCCCGCGCCGATCGTGCTCGGCGCGCCCGAGATCGGGTCCTGCCAGATGAGCGTCTCTTTCGGGACGTACTTGCCCTTGTAGAGCGCCTTCGGCCCCATATCGCGGTGCGTGAGCTTGAACCACGCGCGCGCGAACGCATCGGCGAACTCCGCCGGATTCTTATGGAAGCGGCGCGCGATCTTTTCGTATTCGGGATCGAACCGCATCGCCAAATCCGCCGTCGTCATCATCGGCTGATGCTTCTTGTTCGGGTCGAACGCGTCTTCGACGTTGCGGCCCGCATCGCCCTTCGGCTTCCACTGATGCGCGCCAGCGGGGCTCTTCGACAGCTCCCACTCATAGCCGAACAGCGTATCGAGATAGCCCATGTCCCACGTCGTCGGCTTTGGCTTCCACGCGCCTTCGATGCCGGACGTGATCGTGTGCCCGGCCATGCCGCTCTCGAAGGTCGAGATCCAGCCAAGGCCTTGCAGCTCCATGTCGGCGCCTTCCGGCTCCTTGCCGACATGGCTTTCCGGACCCGCGCCGTGCGCTTTGCCGAACGTGTGTCCGCCCGCGACGAGCGCGACCGTCTCTTCATCGTTCATCGCCATGCGCGCGAACGTCTCGCGGATGTCGCGCCCGGACGCGACCGGATCGGGGTTGGCGTCAGGCCCCTGCGGGTTGACGTAGATCAAGCCCATCTGCACCGCGCCGAAATTGCCGGCGAGCACGCGATCGCCCGAGTAGCGCGCATTGGGCGCCTTCGAGTCCGCGAGCCACGCTTCCTCGGCGCCCCAATTCACATGGTTCTCCGGCTCCCACACATCGGCGCGCCCGCCGCCGAAGCCGAACACCGGCCCGCCCATGCTCTCGATGGCCACATTGCCGGTGAGAATGAGGAGATCGGCCCACGAGAGTTTCGCGCCGTACTTCTGCTTGATCGGCCACAGGAGGCGGCGCGCTTTGTCGAGATTGCCGTTGTCCGGCCACGAGTTGAGCGGCGCGAAGCGTTGCTGCCCGCGCCCGCCGCCGCCGCGCCCGTCGCCGACGCGATAGGTGCCCGCCGCGTGCCACGCCATGCGGATGAAGAAGGGGCCATAATGGCCGTAATCGGCCGGCCACCAATCCTGGCTGTCCGTCATCAACGCCTTGAGGTCCGCAATCACCGCATCGAGATCGAGGCTCTCGAATTCCTTGGCGTAGTTGAACGCCGGCCCCATCGGATCGGATTCAGGCGTATTCTGATGCAGAACGCTGACATTGACTTGGTTGGGCCACCAGTCGCGGTTGGTGCGGGCGCGCACATGCGCCACGGGGCATTTGGAATCGGTGCCGTCGGCCATCGGGGGTCTCCTTCAACGGTCCCGATAGACCGCCCAAGCCGATAGGCCAAATCGATAGATTGAAATCGAGATATAGAGAGAGCCTCTACGAGGCCTTCACTCAACCTCGGGCACGAAATAGGCGCCCCCGGCGCGGTAGCGTTCGAGGCGCACGAGTTCGTCCGCGTCGATCTTCTCGCGCCACGTGGCGCGCCCGTTGCGCAGATCGGCGGGCGTCAGCGTCAGCGGCGCCCAGACGGGCGCGCCCAGATGATTGTGCAGCGTGAACGTCATCCGCGGTTCGGGTTCCCATTGGAAATCGAGCATCCCGAAATTGACGCTGCGCGCATACGTCTCCCGGATGCGGATCTCCGGCATCTGGTCGATGAAATCGATGTCCGGCAGCTGCGCCAGCGGCGAGGAGCAGAAATCGTAGAAATCGTACCCGCCGCGTTCGGACCACGGGATGCAATTGAGCTCGCCCATGTGGCTGTCGCCCGAAATGCCGAACACCCCCTCGATGCGCTCATCGCGGATGAAATCGAAGAGCGCATCGCGCTCATGCTGATAGACGGCCCATGAATCGCCGCCCACGCGCTCCGCGCTCGACCAGCCCGAGCCAGAGACAAGCACTTTGAACGGCGCGCGCGAACGGCGCAGCTCTTGCCGCAACCAATCCAGTTGCGCCGCGCCAAGCATCGTCTTCTGCGGCGTCGACGGCCCAGGGCTCGGATCGCGATGATAGCGCCCATCGAGGATGAAGAAATCGACGCCGCCGAACGTGTACGTGCTGAAGATGCCGTCCGTGTTGCGCGCGCCATAAGCGCCGTTCGCCCAATAGGCTTTGAAGAGCCGCAGCGAATCCGCGCGCATCGGATTGGTGCGGTCGGAATCGTTGTAGCCGAAATCGTGATCGTCCCACGTCGCGAGATTGGGGATGCTTCGGTAAAGCGGCAGCGCGCGATCGATGAGCCGCTGGCGCCGGTAGAGATCGGCGAGCGCGGAAGGCTCGGTGGAATCCGCGTACACATTGTCGCCGAGCCAGAGAAACATATCCGGCTCCAGCGCCATCACCGATGTGAAGATGCGCTGTTCCATATCGATCTGCGAACGCGCGCACGAGCCGAATGCGACGCGAATGGGCGCGCGCCCGCTCGGCGCCGTCTTGGTGCGATAGGGATAGGGCGCATAGCGGTCGAGCCCGCCTTGGATGCGGAAGCGATAATAATAGTCCGTCGCGGGCTGAAGTCCGTCCATGCGCGCGGCGACGCAGAAATCGTTCTCCGCCACGGCGCGCACGACAGGCCCCGTGCGCGCATCGCGGAAATCACGCGTGCGTGAGACTTCGAGCGCGACATCGAACGGCCCGCTCGTGCGCCCCCACACGAGCAGATGGTTCGCCCCGTTGGCGCCCACCATCGGCCCTTCGAGCAAACGCGGATAGCCCACCGGCGCTTGCGCGCCCGCGTCGCGCGCGAGCGCGCCTAGCGCCAAAGTGGAGGCGCCCGCAAAGAGATCGCGGCGGCGCATTCTGATCAGGGGCATGCCGCTTTTGCTCCATCGCGTTCAGCGGCGCGTATGAGGCGCGCGAGCAATTGTTCGTGGATGGCAGGGCTCGCGCCCAGCACCGTGCCGTTGTGCAAATCGAGTTCGCGCCCGCGCGCGTCGGTCACAACGCCGCCCGCTTCCTCAACGAGGCAAACGCCCGCCGCCATATCCCACGCATTGACGCATTGCTCCCAATAAGCGTCGAACCGCCCGGCCGCGACATAGGCGAGATCGACCGCGCCGGCCCCCAGCCTGCGCATCCCGGAGACGTTCTCCGTAATCTCCTCCATCTCGCGCGCGAAGAGCGTGTGATCGGGCTTGCCCGTGAACGGAATGCCGACCGCGACGATGGCCTGCTTGAGCAACGGCGTCTGCGTCACGCGTGTCGGCACGCCGTTGAAGAACGCGCCTTCGCCCTTCTCCGCCCAGAACGTTTCGCCGAGCAGCGGCACGTGCGTCACGCCCGCGATCACTTTGCCTTCGCGCGCGAGCGCGACATTGACCGCGAAAATCGGCATGCCGCGCACGAAATTCTGCGTGCCGTCCAGCGGATCGACGATCCAGATGTGGTCCTTGTCGGCGCCTTCGACGGCGCCGCCCTCTTCGCCGAGAAAGCCGTAGCGCGGGCGCGCTTCGAGCAGCAGACGCTTCAGCGTCTCCTCCGCGCGCGTATCCGCGATGGAGACCGGATCGGCGATTGTCTTGTGATCGATCACATAGTCGCCGAGGCGTGCAAAGTCCTCGCGCAACCCATCGCCCGCGGCTTTCGCCGCACTCAGCATGATTTCGAGCAGAGGCGAAGGCGCGCGCATCAGTCCCTGAGCTTCGCGCGCCAGAGCGTGAGCGAAAGCAGCATCGAAGCGATCGCCGAGCCGACCCAGAAATAGATCACGGGCGTGAAGTCATAGACGTTGTCGCCCGCGATGTTCTGCATGTTCTGCTGGATGAGCACGCCCGAGACGTTCTCCTGCACCGCCGCGCCGATATAGGAGAAGACGCCGATCACGCCCATCGCCGCGCCCGCGACGCGCTTGGGGCAAATATCCACCGCGAAGAGTCCGCCGAGCGAAGCGACCAATCCGGTGAGCCCAAGCCCGAACAGAACCATCCCAATCGTCAGCGCGACGTGATTGTTCGGCCCGAAGAAAATGAGCCAGAGCCCGATCAGCTCCACGATGGAGAAGACAAGGTTCGCGGGCGGCCGGCGCGCGTTGAAGAATTTGTCCGAGATGAACCCGTACGCGATGGAGCCCACGACGCCCGCGAGCGTCGAGATCATCAGCATCGTGCCGGATTCCAGTTCGTTGAAGCCGCGCGCCTCCTGCAGATAAAGCGGCCCCCAGGAATTGATCGCGTAGCGCGTCACGTAGTTGAGCGCGCTGGCGAGCGCGAGCACCCAGATGGTCGGGATCGCGAGGATAGAGAATTGCGTGCGCAGCACGCTCCAGTGCTTCGTGCGTTCGCTCTCGGCGAGGTGATCGTTCTTCCAATCCGCGACCGTCGGCAGCCCCATCGTGCGCGGGCGGTCGCGCAGCAGGATGTAGGCCATGGCCGCCGCGAAGATGCCGATCATCGCGGGCAGGAAATAGCCCATGCGCCAGCCGAAGTAGGCGACCGTGCCGCCGATCACGAAGAAGGTGAGCCCTTCGCCGATCGAGTGCGCGGTGCTCCAGAACCCGTAGGCGCGGCCGCGTTCCTTATTCGAGAACCACGCCGTCATCGCCACGACGCTCGCGGGCGCGCCGAAGCCCTGGAAGTATCCGTTGAGCCCCCAGAGCACGACCGCGACCCAGAGCGTATCGGCAAACCCCATGCCGAAATTGCAGATCGCGGAGGCGAGAAAGCCGAACGCGATGAGGCGGCGCACGTTGGCGTGGTCCGCGAGGAAGCCGTTGGTCAGCTTGCCGAGCGCATAAGTGTAGAAGAGCGCCGAACCGATGAGCCCGAATTGCTCCGGCGTGAAGATGCCCTCATCGATCATGCGCGGCTTCACCACGCCGATCGCGAGGCGGCACGTGTAGATGAGCGCGTAGCCGAGCGTGATCGCGGTGAAGACGCCGACGCGATTGCGCCGGTACGCGCTGTCGATCGCGGCCTGATCCGTAATCACGGGCCGGTCCGGCCCGGTGGCGAACACGCCAAACAATCCCGCCAAAACGCTCTCCCCTTGCTTCTCTTTTTATTTCTTCACGATCCATTCGTGCGCGGGATCGTTCTTGAAAATCCACGTCCGCTTCGGGCCCGCCATCACGTTCAGATAATAGAGATCGTAGCCGTGCGGCGCGCCGACGGGGTGATAGCCCTTCGGCACCATGACGACATCGCCATCCTCCACGCACACCGTCTCATCCAGGCTGCGGTCGTCCGTATAGACGCGCTGAAACGCGAACCCCTGCGCTGGATTGAGCCGGTGATAGTACGTCTCCTCCAGCGCGGATTCGACGGGCGCGGCGTCGCGATCGTGCTTGTGCGGCGGATAGGAGCTCCAATGCCCGCCCGGCGTGATCACTTCCGCGATGAGCAAGCTTTCGGCCGGCTCCGTCTCGGGCAGAATGTTGCGCACGAAGCGGGTGTTCGTGCCCTGCCCGCGCTTCTCCAACGAGATCTTGTCGGATGAGATGAGACGCGGCGCGCCGACGCCTTCGCCGGGCGCCGAGCAGAGCGCGACCTCCACATCGCTCAGCGCACTGATCGAGTAATCCGTCTCCGACGGAACATAGACGCACGCCGGCGCCGCATCTTCGAACACGTTCGCGCGCCCGCCAATGCCGGCGAACGCCTCATCGCCCGCCTTCACGTCCGCTTTGCCGGAGAGGATGACGATGCACGTTTCGCGCGCGCGCTCACGCCCCTTGTGCGTTTGCCCCGCCGCGAGCTTCACCACTTTGAAGCCGACGAATTTCCAGCCTGCACTTTCCGGCGTGATCTCCAGCACGCAGCCGTCAGCCGCTGGTTCATGCGGGCGAACGCGCAGCTTCGACATTAGCGTCCCTCCTCGATCAAGCCCGCCGCCGCGGCCTCGCGCTTCAGCGTCGCGAGCCCCAGCGTCTGGTATTCGCGCGGATTGGCGATGGTGGGATCCTGCTCCGCCTCCACGACGATCCAGCCGGAATAGTCGATGCTCTTCAACGCTTTCATGACAACGGAGAAGTCGATCCCCCCGTCGCCCGGCACGGTGAACATGCCCTCGACGACGCCGTCCAGAAAGCTCTTGCCCGCCTTGCGCGCGGCGGCGTGAACGGGTCCGCGCACATCCTTGCAATGCACGTGCGCGATGCGCGTTGGGTGCTCACTGATCACGCGCACGGGATCGACGCCGCCCAATGCCGCGTGGCCGGTGTCCAGCGTCAGGCCCACTTCATCGCCGGTGCGTTCGATGAAGTGCGCCAGGTCGTCCGCCCGTTCCACCACCGTGCCCAGATGATGATGATACGCGAAGCGCAAGCCCTCGCCCTTGATGTAGCGCGCCACCGCCGTCAGCCGTTCGCCGAACGCATCCCAGTTCGCAAGCCGCGGCGTCGCGGTCAGCGGCTGCGCGCGATCGCCATGCACGGCGTTGCTCGTCTCGGCAAAGACAAACACGGTCGAACTCATCGCCTTCAGCAAAGCGAGATGAGGCTGCAACGCCTCAATCTCCGCCTCCGCCGATTGCACGAGGAGGCTCCCGCTATACCAGCCGCCGACGAGCGCGAGCTTGTGGCGCGCGAGCAGCGGGGCGAGCGCTGCCGCATCGCGCGGAAACTTGCCGCCGAGTTCGATGCCTTCGAAGCCGATCGCGGCCGCTTCGGCCAGGATCGTCTCCAGCGGCGTATCGCCGCCCAGTTCGGGCATGTCGTCGTTGGCCCACGCAATGGGGCTCACGCCAAAGCGGATGCTCATGATTTGAGTTTCTCTTCGTAGGTCTTGCGCGCCGTGCGCACGGCGCCACGCTCCGACACTTCCGGGACCGCAACATCCCACCACCAGCCGCCGGCCTCGGTCGAGATCATCGGATCGGTGTCGATGACGATGACGTGCGTTTTCTTCGATCGCTTCGCGCGCGTGAGCGCGGCGGAAAGATCGCCGACCGTTTCCACTTTCTCCGCGATCGCGCCCAGGCTTTCCGCGTGCTTGGCGAAATCGATGTCCGGCAACGCTTCGTGCCGTGCATCCGCCAGGAGATTGTTGAAGCTCTCCGCGCCCGTCGAGCGCTGCAAACGGTTGATGCAGCCGAACCCGCGATTGTCCAAAACGACGATGGTGAGCTTTCGCCCCATCATCACCGAGGTCGCGATCTCGGAATTCATCATCAGATAGGACCCGTCGCCCACCATGACGATCACGTCGCGCTCCGGCGCGGCCATCTTCACGCCGAGCCCGCCCGCAATCTCATAGCCCATGCACGAATAGCCATATTCGAGATGGTAGCCGCCGGGTCCGCTCGCGCGCCACAGCTTGTGCAATTCGCCTGGCAAGCCGCCCGCCGCGCACACGATCGTCGTCTTCTCATCCGCCGCGCGCTGCACCGCGCCGATCACCTGCGCATCGCTCGGCAGCTTTTGATCGTTCGCCGTGCGTGTCACGGCATCCACCGCTTCGCGCCACGCGCCCGCGCGTTGTGCGTTGCGCTCACGCCAGGCGGCGGGCGCGGACCAATCCTTCATCGCCGTATCGAGCGCCTCGATCGCCGCGCGCGCATCGCCCACGACCGCCTCGGCGCCATGCTTCACCGCATCGAACGCCTGCACGTTCACTTGGAAGAGCTTCGCCTTCTTGAACAGCGTGCGCGAGCCAGTGGTGAAATCCTGGAGCCGCGTGCCCACGCCAATGACGAGATCGGCTTCCGCCGCCGCATCGTTGGCCGCGCTCGCGCCCGTCACGCCGATCGAGCCAAGCGTCTGCGCGTGATCCCAGGCGAACGCGCCCTTGCCGGCTTGCGTCTCCGCGACCGGCACGCCCGTGCGCTCAGCGAACGCCGCCAACGCGCCTTCCGCTTCGCTGTAAAGCACGCCGCCACCGGCGATGATGAGCGGCGCGCGCGCTTGCCTGAGCGCCGCGGCAAGATCGGCAATCTCCCGCGGATCGGGAGAAGCGCGCCGGATGCGCCACACGCGCCGCCCGAAAAACTCGCTTGGATAGTCGAACGCCTCGGCCTGCACGTCCTGACAAAAGGCGAGCGTAACAGGCCCACAACGCGCCGGGTCAATGAGCGTATTCATCGCCTTCGGCAGTGCATCGAGCAATTGCTCAGGCCGTGCAAGACGGTCGAAATAGCGGGAGACCGGGCGGAAGCAATCGTTCGCGCTCACACTCCCGTCCGCGAAATCCTCCACCTGCTGCAACACCGGATCGGGCCTGCGGCTCGCATAGACGTCGCCGGGCATGAGCAACACTGGCAGCCGGTTCACGTGCGCGAGCGCCGCGGCCGTCACCATGTTCGTCGCGCCAGGGCCGATGGATGTCGTGCAGATCATCGCGCGCTTGCGGCGCATCTGTTTGGCGTAGGCGATCGCGGCATGCGCCATCGCCTGCTCATTGTGCGCGCGATAGGTCGGCAGCGCATCGCGCGATGCGTGCAGCGCTTCGCCAAGGCCCGCGACATTGCCGTGCCCAAAGATCGCCCACACGCCCGCGAAATACGGAACCTCGCGCCCGTCGATCTCGACGAACTGGTTGGCGAGCCATCGCACGGCGGCTTGCGCCGCGGTTAGACGCTGGCGCGCCATGCGCTCTTCTCCCGCGCCGCGCGCGCCGCGCGCCATGCATCCGTCAGCTCGCCCAAATTAGCCGCCAGCGCATCGATGACCGCCGCATCGCTCATCTTGCCCGCGAACCATTCCTCCGCCGCGTCGGTGAAAATCGTGCGCCCGACCGCGAACCCTTTGACGATCGGCGCTTTCGCCGCGACCGCAAAGGAGCGCACGAGATCGGCCTTGGGCGCGGAGAGGCCCAGCAATACGACTCCGCGGCAATAGGGATCGTTGGCATTGATCGTGCGTTCGATCGCGGCCCACGCATCGCCGTCATCCACCGGTTCGAGCTTCCACCAATCGGGTTTGATGCCGATATCGTAGATGCGCTGCAGCGCGCGCGCGGTCGTGTGCGCATCCACCGCGCCATTCTTGGAGACGATTATTTCCAACAGGAATTCGTGTCGGGTCTGGCGGCATGCGTCGAACAGGCGGATAAGCTGGCGCTCCTGTCGCGCCTTCAAATCCGCATCGTCGTCGGGATGGTAGAACGCCAAGCACTTGACGACGTGATTGAGCGGCCAAGCGCGCAATTCATTGGCGACATCGGCGCTTCCTTCAAACGCCAGCGGCTTCGAGCCCGGCAATTCGATTGGGCGCGCGATCCAATAAGGGTGATCTGCCGCGGCTTCGAGCGCGCGCATGCCGTGGCGGCCGTCGATGATGAGCCCAAAGCGCGGATCGCCGCCCGCGAGTTTCGACACCGCCGCGAGCGCGAGCGTCTTGAAGGCGCCGATGCGCGCCTCCTCAACGCCCATGCGCTGCGCGAGCTCTTCAAATTGCGTGCGGTGGTCGATCGCCAGCACGGTGAGCTCATCGTAAGCGCCGCGCCGCGTCGTCGCCCAATGGATGTGCTCGAGCTCGGCGTCTTCACGCAGGCGGAACGGGCGGTCGCGCTTGGCGAGGAACGCCTCCATTTCCGGCCATGTCGGCATCGCGGGCGCGCAGCCGTGCCGCGAAACGACAATAGCGCCCGCGGCGTTCGCCAGTTCGCAGCACGAGGAGGGCGGCATGTCGCGTAGCCACCCTCGCAGGAAACCCGCCATGAATGCGTCGCCCGCGCCGAGCACGTTGAACACTTCGACCGGAAAGCCTGCGCCGACGACGCCGTCATCTGGATTCTTCGGGATCGCGCCTTGATAGGCAACGCACCCCGCGGCGCCGCGCTTCATCACGATCGTTCCCGGCGTTTTCGCGCGGATCGCTTCGAGCGCCGCGCGGGTATCGGTCGTCCCGCCGATGATGTGGATTTCTTCTTCCGTGCCGACGACGAGATCGCAGAGCGGCAGCACACGCTGCATCTGCTCTGTCACCTGAGCGGCGGCGACAAAACGATCCTCACCGCGATCTTTTCCTGCAACGCCCCAGAGCACAGGGCGGTAGTCGATATCGAGCGCGACGCGATTGCCCGTTTCCTTCGCGATCGTCGCTGCCTTCATGCTCGCGGCGAACACGTTCGGTTTCGAAAGATGCGTGCCGGAAAGCACCACCGCCTTGGCCGCGCGGATGAAAGCGGGGTCGATATCCTCTTCGCAGAGCGCCATGTCGGCGCAGTTCTCGCGATAGAAGAGGAGCGGAAACGTATCAGGATCGCGGATGCCGAGGAAAACGAGCGCCGTCAGCCGTTCGCCGTCGTCCTTGAGCCCGCGCACATCGACGCCTTCGCGCTTCATCTCCTCGCGGATGAAGCGGCCCATGTGATCGCCGCCCACGCGCGAGAGGATCGCGCTCTTCAAGCCAAGGCGCGCCGCGCCTACTGCGGTGTTCGCGGGGCTGCCGCCCAGATATTTCGCGAACGAGCCCACCGCTTCGAGCGGCGCGCCGATCTGCTCTCCATAGAGATCGACCGCCGCGCGCCCGATCGCGATCAGATCCAACCCCTCTGAAGCGCCCGGTTGGGCCATCGAGCGTCTCTCGCGCATGCACGCCCCGCGCCCGCTTGGGCCGCGCCGGCCAACAATGAAATTGTTATTCCACGTATTCCATAAATGCAACGTCCGTTTCAGTGCGGCCCCGGCGCCGCCCGCTTGCGGGCCGCCTTTGGCGTCGTTTCGAACGCGAACGAGATGACCAGCGCCTGCGCCAGGCAGATCGAGGCCGCGAGCGAGCGGAACTTGCGCACCTCCGCTTCGCGCACCTGCAAGACAAGCGTCGCCGGCTTCGCCACCGGGCTCACCAGGCTGTCGCTGATCGAGAGCACCTTGGCGCCGGCGGCGGCGGCCGTCTCGATGAGGCGAACCGTCTCCTCCGCGTAGGGGTGATAAGAAACCGCGATAAGCAGATCGTCGCGTGCAATCGCCTGGATCTGCTGTCGCGCGAGCCCGCCGACGCCATCGACGAACATCGTGCGTTTGTTCACCTGTTGCAGCGAGTACGCGAGATAGGACGCCACCGGAAAGGCGCGCCGGAAACCCGTGACGTACACGGTGTCGGCCTGCGCGATGAGCTTCACGGCGGCCTGAATCTCTTTGGCGCTAACGATTTGGCCGAGATTGCGCAGCGAAAGCGTATTGCCTTCGATGAACTCGGCAAGCACGTCGGCCGGCCCGCCGACGGCGCGCGAATCCACGCTCTCGGTGAATTGCCGGACGCGCTCGCCATAGCCCAGGACCGCGTTGCCGTTCATCAGCGCATCGCGAAACACGCGCTGCATCTGGCTCGCCCCCTCGAACCCGATGGCCTTTGCGAACCGCACGATCGCGGAAGGCTGCACGCCCGCGCGCTCGGCGATCACCGCGAGCGTCTCCAGCGCCACGGCGTTCGGCTCATCGAGCACATAGCGCGCAATCTGCTGCAGGCGCTTTGAGAGCCGCTCGTAGTTTTCGAGGATCGCGGCGCGCAGCGCCTCGGCCGTTTCAGGCGCCCCTTGGGCGATGCTCATCGGGGCCTCCGGCGCCTCATTTCCGCAACAGAATAGATTTTCTGTGTGTGGAACGCAATGTTCAATGGAACGCGCCTTGCCGAAACTGAAAATCTCGTTCCATAAGCGGGCGCGGGCGCAACAGCCGTTTTGAGGGGCGGATTCGATGGCGGGCGGGCGGAAGGTGGCGCTCTTGGGCGCGGGCCGGATGGGCCAAATCCACGGCCCCAACGCCGCCCATCACCCCGGACTGACGCTTGCCGCCATCGTCGATCCGAACCGCGCGCTCGCCGCGCCGCTCGCGGCCCAGACCGGCGCCGAAGTCGCCGAGCTTGGCGCGGTTCTCGCGGACAAATCCATCGAAGGGATCATCGTCGCCAGCTCCACGGACATGCATCTGGAGCACGCGGTGGCCGCGCTCTCCGCCGGCAAGATCGTCTTCTGCGAGAAGCCCGTCGATCTCGATCTCGCCAAGGCGCGCGCAGCCGCCAAGACATTCGCGGGCGCGCCCTTCCTGCTCGGTTTCAACCGCCGCTTCGATCCCCACTTTCAAGCGCTCAAGGCGAAGATCGACGAGGGCGCCATCGGCAAGCTCGAGACGCTCTCGCTGATCAATCACGATCCGGCTTCCCCGCCGGCGGATTTCGTTCCTCGCTCCGGCGGCCTCTTCAAGGACTTCACCATCCACGACTTGGATCTCGCCCGCTGGCTGCTGGATGAGGAGCCGTCGCAAATCTTCGCGATGGCAAGCTGCCTCGTGGATCCAGAGATCGGCCGCATGGGCGACGTGGACACCGCGCGCGTGATGCTCAAGACGCCGTCGGGACGGCTCTGCGTCATCGCCAACACGCGCCGCAGCGGCATGGGCTACGATCAGCGCGTCGAAGCGTTCGGCTCGAACGGCATGGCCAATGTCGCCAATGTCCGCAACGATACGGTCGAAGCGCAGAACGAAGCAGGCGGCCAATCCGCGCCCGTCCCGTACAATTTTCTAGCGCGCTACATGCAATCCTACGCCGCCGAAGTGGATCATTTCGCGGAGATGATGGCCGGGCGCGCCAGGCCGCGCGTCGGCTACGAGGACGGCATCGCCGCGCTCGTGCTTGCCGAAGCCGCCGGCCTCTCCGCCAAAACCAACGCTCCCGTCGATCTTTGAGGCGAATTCCATGACCAAGAAACTCGCTCTCATCGGCGCCGGGCGCATCGGCAAAATTCACGCGAAGAACGCCGCGTTGAGCGCGCGCCTCTCCCTCTCGCTCGTGATCGATCCCGTCGCGGAGGCGGCAAAGACCCTTGCGGACGAATACGGCGCGAAGGTTGCCGATCTCGACACGGCGCTCGGCGATTCCGCAATCGATGGAATCGTCATCGCCTCCTCGACCGACACGCACCTGGATTACGCATTGCGCGCCGCGAAGGCCGGCAAGGCGATCTTCTGCGAAAAGCCGCTCGACCTCGATCTTGCGCGCGCACGCACGGAGGGCGCGCCGCTCGCGAACGCGAACATCCTGCTCGCCTTCAACCGCCGCTTCGATCCGCACTTTGCTGCGTTTCAAGCGAAGCTCGCATCAGGCGCCATCGGCAAGCTCGAAGCGTTGCACATCACGAGCCACGATCCCGCGCCGCCCCCGCCCGGTTACATCCCGGTAAGCGGCGGGCTCTTCAAGGATATGGCGATCCACGATTTCGATATGGCGCGCTGGCTCCTGGGCGAAGAGCCCATCGAAGTGTTCGCCGCCGCGAGCTGCCTCGTCGATCCCGAGATTGGCCGCATGGGCGATGTGGACACCGCGAAGACATTGCTGCGCACGAAAGCGGGCGTGATGTGCGTCATCTCCAACAGCCGCCGCAGCGGCTACGGTTACGATCAGCGCATCGAGGCGTTCGGCTCGGCTGGCGCGCTCAAGGCCGGCAATGTCACCGAAAGCACCGTCAGCGTCTGGAGCGAGGCGGGCGCGCGGGCGGATCGCTTCCAGAATTTCTTCCTCGATCGCTACGCAGGCGCCTACGCGCGCGAAATGGATCACTTCGCCGACATGCTCGAAGGCAAAGCCAAGCCGCTTATCGGTTACGCGGATGGCGTGGCCGCCCTCGCGCTCGCGGAAGCAGCCGGCGAAAGCGCAAAGAGCGGCAAGGTCGTAAAGCTCTGAAAAAGAAAACGGCGGCGCTCCGAAGAGCGCCGCCGCGAGGTTTGGAGGGAAACGCGCGTCCTAGAAGACAGCGCGCAGTGTCAGCGTGACCGAAGGCGAGGAATTCTCGCGCTCCACCTCGAACGCATCGATCTCATTGTTGATCATCGCGTCGGCGATGGCGCCGGCGCTGTCGCCGTCATAGCCGCGCTCTGCTTGGATGCTGTCTGCGTCGAGCAGGTTGAAGCCCGTCAGGCGCATGACGACGTTCTCGCCGAAGCGATGCTCGACGAACGCTTCCAGATTGCCGTCGTACCATTGCTCTTCGATCTCGCCGAGGAACGTCGAAACCGAGCGGCCCTGGCGCTGATACGAGAAGCCGAAACTTGTGTTCCAGGACGGGATGTTGTGCGTGATCCCGTAATTGTACACGTACTCAGGCTGCGCGTTGAAGCGCGACTCGATGCCCGTCACCGGATCGGTGCGCTCGGAATCGAGGTTGGTGTAGTTGAAGAAGACGCCGGTGTTCGGCAGGCCGATGAAATCGAGCGGCGTCGAGAGATCGACTTCCCAGCCCCACACGCGCCCATCGCCGGTGTTCTGGTAGGTGAAGAACTGCCCATCGCCCTCGCCCGAGCAGCCGGGCGGGCACGTTGCGACCAAGCTGATCAGATCCTCGATCTGGCGCTCGAAGATGTTGAAGCCGATCACGCCGCGCCGGCCGATGCGGTGTTCATAGCCGATATCCCAGCCGATCGCGGTCTCGAACCCGAGGCCAGGATTGCCGACCGTGATGTCTTCGTCGCCGGGAGATTCATCGTCCTCGAACGGCACGAGTTGATTGAGGCCGGGGCGGCGCACGGTGCGCGCCGCGCTCATGCGAAGCTGGCCGTTCTCGCCGATCGCCCATTGCAGGTGGGCGCTGGGATTAAACTCCGTCGAATCGGATTCCGAGTTCGTGCCGTCCGGCAGCGAGGCTTCCGTCTCCGTGTGCTCCATCCGGATGCCCGCCTGGAACGTGAGCGATTCCGAAAGCTGAAGCTCCGTCAGCATGAAGGCGTCGAAGCGCCGCTCTTCATAATTGAAGACGCCGCTGCCGAGCGTCACCTCATCGTCCGGCCCGTCGAAGGCGCCGTCCTCATCGTCATCCTCGAAAAGACGTTGCGAATAGTCGCGCGTCTTCAAGCGGCCGACCGCGCCGATGCGGAACTCGAACCCATGCAAGCCGATGCGCTGTGCGAAATCGTCGGAGTTGAATGTGAATGCGCCGTCGAGGTGATACTCGTTGTCCTCGGTCTCGATCAGTTCGAGTTCGACGGGGATCGGCGTCTCCTCCTCGAAGTCGGTCGAATCCGTTTCTTCGGTGAAGCGCGAATAACGGAACTCGCTCTCGAACGACCAGCCCGGCGTCAATTGCCCTTCATAGAGCACCGAGCCGCCGATGTTCTGCTGCAGAATGTTCGTCAGCTGCGATTCGAATTCCGGCCCTTCCCAGTCTTCGTTCGTCACGTCGCCGTCATCGTTGCCGTCGCCGTCGTCACGCTCGAAGATTTGGCCGTCTTCGGTTTCTTCCCGGTCGGTGCGGACGAAGAAGCCGTCGAAGCGGAGGCTATGGCCGGGGCGGAAATCCCACGTCACGTCGCCGTTGAACGAAAGGTCGAAGCTTTCGCGGGTATCGATCTGATCGCTGTGCTCGACCGCCGCCGTCGAAAGTGGATCGGTGGGATCGAACGCGTCCGGCTCGAAGAGGTCGAGCCCGTTGAACGACGAGCCGAAGCCCGGCGACGTGTCGTCGAACACCTGCTGATCGAGGATTTTCACGTTGTAGCGCTGCTGCACATCGATCGTCGCCGACCAGGCGAGCGTGCGCTCCTCGTTGCGATCCGAATACGAAAGCGCGCCGAGACCAGTATAACGCTCATTGTCGATGTTGTAGTTGACGCCCGCGCGCGCGATCACGCCCGGCGGCAGGCTCATGCCGTCGCGCAGGATGATGTTGATCGTGCCGCCGACGCCTTGGCTGTCGATGTCCGCCGATGGCGAACGCACGATCTCGACGCGATCGATGATTTCAGCGGGAATGCGATCGACGAACACCGTGCGGTCGTTGCCGGCGCCGGGAATGGGCCGGCCGTTGACGAGCACTTGCGTGAAGCCTTCGCCCAGGCCGCGCAGCTGCGGCGCGTCGCGCTCGCCGATGTCGCTCGTGAACGCCACGCCCGGCACGCGCGCGAGCTGATCGCCCACGGAGAGCGGCTCGAACTGCGCGAAGAATTCCTGCCCGTACACAAGCTCCGGCGCGACCGTGTCGGTCCGGTTCCGGTATTGGATCTCGCCCGTGATGATGATGTCTTCGAGCTCTTGCGGCTCGGCCTCTTGGGCCATCGCCATCCCAGGCGCCGCCAAGCATGACGTGACCAAAAGCGCCTTGAGCGCCGCCCTGCGCAGTCCACGCATCGAACTTCCCCTCCGCTTGTCCCCTGGCCGCCGCGCAGCCTGGGCCGGAGCCTTATCGGCCCTGTTTGACACTTCGATGATACGAACGAAAATTCTAACATGCAACGGAAATAGAATTTCTCTTGCACGAGTGTCGCGCCCCTGTAACTTCGGCGCCGCACCTTTGAAAAGCATAGGTTCGCCAAGGCCGAAGGCCGGCGATTTCGGGGAGGATGGGAGAATGGCGAAGGCTTGGACACGCTGGTTGATGGCTTCCGCGGCCGTTGCGGCGGGCGGCTGCGCCACGACTCAGGCGCCCGAGGCGCTGGCCCCGGCGGCGCCTGCCCCCCTGCCGATCGTGGCGCCCGCGTTGGAGACGGCGCCGAGCGTTCAGATGGCGGTGAACAGCGCCGTCATCGCCCTCAATGAAACAGGCGCGCCGGCGATCATCGGCACGGGCGAAGAAGGCGGGCTTGAGCTTTACGGCCTCGACGGCGCGCGCACCGCGTCGGTTCCCGCCGGCGCCGCCGTCGGCATCGATGTTCGTTACGATGTGCCCTTCGCGGGCCGCGCAGCGACCGTCGCCGCGGCGCTCGATGCGCAAACCAATTCGCTGCGCTTCTACGAACTCGCGAACGGCGCGCTGACTGAGCGCAGCGCTCGCGCCGTGCCCGTCAATTTCGGCGGCGAGAGCCTGTGTCTCTATCGCTCGCCGCGCGATGGCGGGCTCTACGCATTCGCCTTGGGCGGCGCGGGCGAGATCACGCAGTACATGATCTTCGACGCGGGCAATGAGCGGCTCGACGCGCGCCTGGTGCGTCAGCTGCGCGTGGCCTCTGAAGCGGCCTATTGCGCCGCGGACGATCGCTCCGGCGCGCTCTATGTCGCGGAGCAAGGCGTCGGTCTCTGGCGCTTCGACGCCGATCCCGAGGCCGAGGTCGTGCCCGCGCTGATCGACGCCGCGCGCCTCGGGCGCATCGACGGCGAGATCGGCGGCGTCGCGCTCTATGACGGCGGCGAAGGCGCGCGCTACCTCATCGCCTCCAACGCCACCGCCAGCAATTTCCACGTCTATGATCGTTCGCGCGACGACGCCTTCGTCGGCTCCTTCACCGTCTCCAATGCAACGGCGCCAATCGAAGAAGGCGCCGGCCTCTTCGCGCTCTCCATGCCGATGGGCGAGCGCCTCCCCGCCGGCGCGCTTGTCATCGCCAACGAAGGCGCCGGAAATTACGCGCTCGTTTCATGGGCGAATGTCGCACAAGCGCTCAACCTCGCCGCTGGGACGGCGCAAGATCCGCGCACGCCGATCCCCTCCGACATCGCCGTTGTGCACGCGACGGTGGAGACCCGCCCCGTCGAGACCGATGGCGACGCCGCCGACGATCCCGCCGTCTGGGTCGATCCCACGAATCCCGCGCGCAGCCTCATCATCGGCACGCAGAAGCAATCCGGGCTTTACGTGTATGACATGAGCGGCGCGGTCGTTCAGTTCCTGCCCGATGGGCGGATGAACAATGTCGATCTGCGCTACGATTTCCCGCTCGGCGGTGCGCGCGTCGCGCTCGTGGCGGCCAGCAACCGCACCAGCGATTCCATTGCGCTCTACCGCGTCGATCCCCAAGCGCGCCGCCTCGTCAATGTCGCGGACGGCGTCCAGGAGACAGGCTTCGTCGATCCCTATGGCCTGTGCATGTACCGCAGCGCCCAAAGCGGGCGCTTCTACGTGTTCGTCAACGACAGCGAGGGCGCAATGCGCCAGTGGGAGCTGAGCGACGCCGGCAATGGGCGCGTGCGCACGAACCTGGTGCGCTCTTTCGCGTTCGGCGGGCAATCGGAAGGCTGCGTCGCGGACGACGAAACCGGTGTGCTCTACGTCGCCGAAGAAGATGTCGGCCTCTGGCGCATGGGCGCGGAGCCCGAAGCAGGCGATGCGCGCACCTCGATCGCGACCGTCGAAGCCAATTCGGCTCTCGCCGACGATCTCGAAGGCGTCGGCATCTACGATCTGGGCGGCGGGCGCGGCTATCTCGTCGTCTCGAGCCAAGGCAACAATTCCTACGCCGTGTTCGATCGCCAGGGCGAAAACCGCTATATCGGCTCCTTCGCCGTCGTTGCCGACGCGGCGCGCGGCATCGACGGCATCTCGGAGACGGACGGGCTCGAAATCATCTCCGTGCCCATGGGCCCCGGCTTCCCGCACGGCGCGATGATCGCGCAGGATGGGCGCAACATCTCCCCGCCGGAATTCCAGAACTTCAAACTGGTGCCTTGGGAGCGCATTGCCGGAGCGCTCAATCTCGAAGTGCGCTGAGCAATCCCCCGCTCGCCGCGCGGCGGCGCTTGATGGGGGGTGGGGGATCGCATAAGTCCGCCCGCACGGAGACGTGGCCGAGCGGCTGAAGGCACTCCCTTGCTAAGGGAGCATACCTTAACCGGGTATCGAGGGTTCGAATCCCTCCGTCTCCGCCAGCCAAAGTCGATTTTCACTATATAAATCAATCATTTAGCCTTCAGTTCGCCGGTCGTTTTTCATGCTACCCATGGCCCTACCCACGTCGTCGCCCTTGCGGGGCCCGCCCAGGGGCGGGCGCGTCGGCCGCCCCGCGAACCCAGGGGTGGTCGGGCAACGCCGCCCACGGCCCGCTAAATCGCCCTCAGGGGCTTTTGGCAGGGGGGCCGGGCATGGCCCGAAGGCGCGCTCGGCCAACGGCTTCGGGCCACTCGTGACGGGCGCGCGCGTTTGATCACGTAGGCGCACGCTCACGCCTGAGGGCCCAATGGGCCCTCACATCGCGGCCCATCATTTTGGTTGACTAGTTTTCACGAGTGCAGCTGAGCCCACAGCGCTCTGATCGATGACTTTTTCACGCTCGCATGCGATACACATTCCATGCGTTCGTTGTTCGCGGCGGTGCTCTGTCTGGCGCTCGGCTCGTTGCCGCTCTCGTCGGCGCTCGCGCAGGACGCTGCCAATGACTCCGTTCCGACCATGTCGTGCCACGATCAGAACGGCGGATCGGCCGGTGGCGATGAAGCGCCAAACGAACGGATGAAGGAGTGCGCTGATCATTGCTTGTCGCGCGTGAACGGCCCAATCGCGCTTGTTCGTTTGTCCGGGCCGTCGTTTTTGAACTCGGTGCCCAGCGAGCCGACGCAGTTCCTGTTGCCGGCGAGCCCCCACGATCGTGATCCGCCCGAACCCCCGCCGCCGCGCCCGTGAGCTGAACCCGCGCGTGCGTGCGCCCGTTTGGCGCGCTGACATACCTCAAGATCAAGGCTGCTAAAATGCGATCACACGCATTCGCCGCGTTTGTCGCGGCGGGCGCCGCGCTGGCGCCAACCAATAGCGTTGCACGACCGGTGACTTATCCGGGCGGCAGCATGGGCATGTTTGAACACCGTGATGAAAACACGATGGCCGAGACGATGCTAACGCTCACGCCGACCCTCGCGATCGGTTGGCATGACGAATGGGATGGTGAGGGCGATTGGCAATTCCATGGACCGATGATCGCCGGCTTGGCCAAACGCTGGAACATGCCCGGCGCCCAGGCCAACATCTTCTGGATGGCGGGAGCCGGTGTCGCCTTCGACGACGTCGCGTCGGCGGGCGGCGATAGCGCGCCGGCCGGCTATATCGGCGTTGAAGCGGATTGGGAGAACAGACGGTTCTACACTCTGTATCAAGCGCGCGGATTTTGGGCTGAGGACATCGACAGCACGTTCTCACAACGGCTTCGTTTCGGGATTGCACCCTACGTGGCGGAGGCGGGCGCGCTGCATACCTGGGCGATTCTTCAGATCGACCACGAACCCGAAGAAGACGACCCGATCTCGGTAACGCCTCTCGTCCGTTTCTTTCAAAACACAACCCTTGTCGAAGCTGGCGTTTCACTCGATGGCGACGCGTTCGCCAGTGTGATGATCTATTTCTAAGGATGATGCATCATGACAATGCTCAAGACCCTTTTCCTCGCGTTCCTCGTCGTACTGAGCGCCCCTATCGTTGCCACGGCCCAAGACAGATCGGCTCGAAATGCCCCGATTGCGGCCGACGTCGAAGTTTCGGTGAATGGGCTGGTCTGCGATTTCTGTGCGCAGGCGATTGACCGCAGCTTTCGACGGCATCCGGAGGTGAACGCCGTTCGGGTCGATCTGACTGCCCGGTTGGTCTCCATCGACTTCAGGCCAAATCAAAACCTCGATGATGGCGCCATTCGCGACATCGTCACGCGTGCGGGATACACGGTGACAGGCATCCGCCGCACGGCCGCCGCGAGATGAGGAGCGAACCCTTCTCCTGGCGCGACACCGCTGTGCCGGTGCTCGCGCTCTTCGGTTCGACGGCGACGTTGGTGTGTTGCGCGTTGCCGGCACTGTTCGTCGCCATTGGGATGGGCGCGGTCGTCGCGGGGCTTGTTTCCGCCGTGCCGCAAATTACTTGGCTGTCGGAGAACAAGGCTCTGGTGTTCGGCGTGTCGGCTGCCCTCATCATCCTTGCTGCTGGGCTCCAATGGCATAACCGCAACGCTCCGTGCCCGTCCGATCCCGTAGCAGCGCGTGCCTGCAGAAGGCTGCGCGGCGCTTCAAATGTCGTGCTGGCAATAGCCGCCGTCGCATGGTGCATCGGCGCCTTCTTCGCGTTCTTCGCGGCCCAACTACTTTTCTAGAAACGCACTCATTCACTGGAGGTCAAACGTGCAGATTTCTCTCTTTGCAGCTTTTGCACTCGCTCTCGGCCTAAGCGCCTGCGCGCCGCCACCCGAGCGACCCGCTGCGGAAGAGACCGCTACTCCCGCAGAAGCGGCTACTCCCGCCACCGTAAGTTCGCGCGGCATCGTGGTGACCGTCACCCGAGAACACGGCGCCATCACAATTCAACATGAAGCCATACCGGAGTATGGCATGGGCGCCATGACCATGGAGTTCACGGTCGCCGATGCAGCCAGTCTTGAAGGCATTCAGCCTGGCGACAGCGTTCGGTTCGAGTTGAGCGGCCCGCTCGACATCGCTTCGCTTTCCAAGATCGAGTAGGCGGAACGCGGGTGACCTATCGACGTTGAAGAGCGCTATGATTGCAAGATTGCGCGCACACTGATTGCTCCACCTGGAGCGTGACATGCTCAATGTGAAGTTCGGCAAGTGCAGCGGCGACCGCAACTCGCACCTGCTCCGCGTTGGCGCCATCTTGTAGAACAACGTGTGCCGAAAGACTGGGCAGACCGCCCGCTATCTCCCACACATGCAGGTCATGCACTCCAGCAACGCCATCCGCGCCGTGCAAGGCGTTGCGCACGGCATCAATGCTCACGTTCTTAGGGACGCCTTCGAGCAGAACGTTCGTCGTCTCAGCTAACAACGTCCAAGTCCGCGGCAACACCCAGAGACCGATTGCGACGGCAATCACGGGATCCACCCAGGCCCACTGCGTGAACCAAATGATTACAGCGCCGACGATCACGCCGATTGATCCCAGCATGTCGGCCCAAACTTCGAGATAGGCGCCGCGCATATTTACGCTGTTGGCGCTGCCTGCGCGCAAGACCTGCATCGCAATGAAGTTTGCGGCGAGCCCGATCGCGGCGACGACGAGCATTCCAAGACTCTCGACGGGTTGCGGTCGTACAAAGCGTTGATACGCCTCGTAGAGAATGTAAAGCGCGACAAGGAAAAGCAGTGATGCGTTTAGCGCAGCTGCAAGTATCTCGAAGCGGCGATATCCAAACGTTCGCTTGTCGTCCGCCGGCTTTCGCCCAATGCGAATGGCGGCGAGCGCGATGGCGAGTGCAGCGGTGTCCGTGAACATGTGGGCTGCGTCTGAAATGAGCGCCAAACTGCGGAAAATGACGCCGCCAACGATCTCGGCCACGAGCACGGCTGCTGTGATCAACAACGCGATCGTCAGTGAACGCTCGTTGGCAGCGCCGTGATCGTGGGTATGCGAATGTCCATCAGTCATCGTGCGGCCTCGGATAATATATCGTTCCCATGCCGGTATGGGTTCTTACCGAACCTTAGTCCGCGCGCCTGCGCCGCACATCTTTTCTGACGTGTTTGCTTTTCATAAAGAGCGTGTTCCGATAGTCCGGAGCCGAAGGGGACGAAATTTGACTCGCGTGTTGAAGGATTGGCGGCGGTGGGCGGCGGCGCTTTGCGTCGGCCTCATCGCGCTCATTTCCTTCGATCAGGCGGCCGGTCTTGACGGCTGCCATGCGGGCACTTTGCCGGCGATCGAGACTGTCTTCGATGCAATGCCAGCGCCTTCAAACAATGCCTCGGATGCGCTAGCGCCCCAGGCACATTGCTGCGGCGCGCACGCTGTGGGCGTTGGCGCGGTCGAAACCGGATCGCTCGGCGTTGCGCGTTCCTCACAGGACGTGTGGCCTGCGAGCGCCCAGTTCCGCGCATATGACATCGCTTTCGCGCTTGAGCGCCCGCCGAGAGCCGTGATCGCCGCCTGACGCGTCGCAGCCTCGTGACGCGTCTTTCCAACACGCATCACGAGCACGCCCATGTCATTCAAGTATGGCGCGGCGCGGCGCGAGCCAATCCGGCTCTTCGCCCTGAACGCGTTCAATTCTCTGTCGCCTGCAGTCATTGCGGCGGTTCTCCTCGCGCCGGGGTATGCCCTTGCGCAGCAGGCGCCGCTCTCGCTCGACGAAGCGATGGCGCGCGCGCTGGACGCGCATCCTTCAATTGGCGCCGCACGAGCCGGCGTTGAAGCTGCTGAGGGCGGCCGAAGGCAAGCGGGCGCTATCCCCAACCCGTCCATCTCCGTCGAAGTCGAGAATTTCGGCGGCTCCGATGGTTTGCGCGGCCTCCAAGCGGCAGAGACAACCGTCGCTGTCGAACAGCCGATCGAACGCGGCGGCCGAAGAGGCGCGCGCATCAGCCTTGCCGAACGAGAGATTTATCTCGCGCGTTCCGATCTGCTCATTCAACGCCTCGATGTTCTTCGTGATGTGCAGCTTGCCTATGCCGAGGCGCTCGCCGCCGATGCGCTCGCTGAAATCGCGCGCGAGCGACTGACGACAGCGGAGGCGTTGGCGCGCTCCGTCGAGCGCCGGGTCGCAGCGGCGCGCGATCCGCTGATGGCCGGCGCGCGCGCGGCGGCCGGCGTCGCGGAAGCGCGCATCGCAGTAGACAGCGCCGAACGCGAAGCGATCGACACGCGTGCGGCGCTCGCCAGCCTGTGGGCAGGCGCGCCCGACTTTTCCATGCCGGGGAGCACGTTCGCGGCCGCCGTGCAGGAAACGCATGATCACGATGGGAGCCCCGAAACGAACCCGGATGTGGCGCGCGCGGCGGCCAATCGTGATCGAGCCAGCGCCGCAGTCCGCCTTGAACGATCGCGCGGCTATCAAGACCCAACGATCAGCTTGGGCGTCCGCCGCTTCGAGGAAACCGGCGAGAGCGGTGTTGTGGCCGGCGTCTCCATTCCACTTGGCATCTTTGATCGCAATCGCGGCGGCATCGCGCAAGCCGAGGCGGAGCGGCGCCGCAGCGAGTATGAGCTAACTGCCGCGCGTCTAGAACTCAGCCGCCGCTATGATGCGCTGACAAGAACGCGTGACGGCGCCATCGCGACGGTTCGCGCCCTCGAAGCCGACGTCATTCCCCAAGCCGAGCGCGCTCTCGCCCTTGCACAGAATGGCTATGACCGGGGCGCATTCTCCTATCTCGACGTGCTTGAGGCGCAACGCGCCCTGACAGACGCGCGCGAACAGCGCGTTCAAGCGCTGCTTTCCTTCCATCGAAACGAGGCCGAACTCGATCGCCTCACGGCGCGCTTCGCTGACGCCGAGCCGGAGTGACATCAATGACCCTTTTGAATCTAAAGCGCCTTGCGCCGATCTTCTTGGGCCTTACGCTCGCTCTTTCGGCCTGCAGCTCGGAAGCGGAACCAAACGGAGAGGCGGCGCACGAAGAAGCTGGCCACGAGGAAGGTGAAACAGAAAGTGGTGAAGGCACGAGCATCACGGTCGAAGCGGCGCGTGCAGCGGGCATCGTCGTAGAGCGAGCTGGCCCCGGCGCCCTGCAAGAGACGATTGATCTAACTGGCCGCGTCAATCTCCAAGCCTCTGCGCGTGCTGAAATACGAGCGCCCTATCCCGGACCCGTTCGCGCCGTGCTCCACAACATTGGCGACACAGTGCGCCGTGGAGAAGTTCTCGCGCGGGTCGAGAGCGCGGAGAGCCTGCAGACCTACGCGCTAACTTCGCCGATTGCGGGCGTCGTGCTTGAGCGTGCAACGAATGTGGGCGACGTCACGGGGTCGGAGCCGCTCTTTATTGTCGGCGATCCCACACGCCTTCAGGCGGAGTTTCACGTCTTCCCTCGCGACGCTGAGCGCGTCCGTGCGGGTCAAACGGTTTTGTTGCGCAGCTTGAGCGGCGGCGAGCCAATCGTCTCGCGCATCGAGGCGTTCTTGCCTGCGGCCGAGGCAGACTCCCAAACACTTATCGCGCGCGCGCCGTTCACGACGGCGAGCGGCGCGCTGCGACCCGGCATGAGTGTGCGCGGCTCCGTCGTGCTGTCGGAGCAGCAGGCGCCGCTCGTGGTGCGCGCTGGCGCGCTTCAACGGGATGGCGACGGGACGGTTGTTTTCGTTCAACAGGGCGAACGCTACACACCGCGAGCCGTCCAGATCGGGCGGCGATCACGAGAGATGGTTGAAATACTCTCCGGCCTGCGCGCCGGTGAAGCGTATGTCGCCGCAAATTCCTTTGTCATTCGCGCGGACATCGAGAAGTCCGGCGCCAGCCACGGTCATTGAGGGCGCCGGCGATGCTTGAGAGGATCATTCACTTTTCGATCCGGCAGCGCTGGATCGTGCTCGCCATCGCGCTCGGCTTGGCCGGGCTCGGCATCTACAACTTCAACCGACTACCGATCGACGCCGTGCCGGACATCACCAATGTTCAAGTGCAGGTGAACGCGGAGGCGCCGGGGTTCTCGCCGCTCGAAGCGGAACAACGCATTGCGTTTCCAATCGAAACCGCGCTGGCGGGGCTTCCCGGCCTTGAAAGCACCCGATCGCTTTCCCGCTACGGGCTCGCGCAAGTGACGGCGGTCTTCGAGGACGGCACGGACATTTATTTCGCGCGTCAACTGGTCAACGAACGCGTGCAGGCGGCGCGCAACCAACTGCCGCCGGGCGTTGAGCCCCAACTCGGGCCGATCGCGACTGGGCTCGGCGAAATCTTCATGTACGTCATCGAGGCCGAACGCGGCGCGCGACAAGCGGACGGACGCGCGTGGACGCCGACCGATTTGCGGACGCTGAACGATTGGGTCGTGCGGCCCCAGCTGCGCAACGTCCCTGGCGTGACGGAAGTGAACACGATCGGCGGCTATGAGCGCCAAATTCACGTCACCCCGTGGCCAGATCGCATGGCTGCGTTCGGCATCGGCGTTTCCGACATTGTCGAAGCGCTGGAGCGCAACAACTCGAACGTCGGCGCCGGGTACATCGAGCGCAACGGCGAGCAGTACCTCATCCGCACGCCGGGTCAGGCTGGCGGCGAAGAGGACATTCGCAACATCGTCATCAGCGAACGGGCCGGGGCGATCATTCGCGTAACAGACGTAGCCGATGTTGGGCTCGGTCAGGAGTTGCGAACCGGCGCCGCGACGCAGAACGGCCAAGAGATCGTTCTCGGCACCGCCGTCATGCTCATTGGCGAGAATAGCCGCGATGTGGCTCAGGCGGTGAGCGCACGCCTGCAGGAAATTCAGGGCACGCTGCCTGAGGGCGTCGTCGTCCGCGCCGTCTACGACCGAACTGAACTCGTGAACCGAACGATCGAGACGGTCGAGAGGAACCTTCTCGAAGGCGCAGTGCTCGTCGTTGTCGTGCTTCTTCTGCTGCTCGGCAATTGGCGCGCGGCGCTCATCACCGCAGCCGTCATCCCTCTCTCCATGCTGATGACGTTCACCGGGATGCTCGCGGGCGGGGTCTCCGGCAACCTCATGAGTCTGGGCGCTCTTGATTTCGGCCTCATCGTCGATGGCGCCGTCATCATCGTCGAGAACTGCCTCAGGCGATTTGCCGAGGCCCAGCATGCGGCGGGACGGCTCCTATCTCGCGAAGAACGCTTTCGCATTGCCGCGACCGCCACAGACGAGGTGATCAAACCGTCTCTGTTCGGCGTCATCATCATCACCGTCGTCTACATTCCGATCTTCTCGCTCACCGGCGTCGAGGGGAAGATGTTCCACCCGATGGCATTCACGGTGGTCACTGCGCTTCTCGCGGCGCTCCTGCTCTCATTCACGTTCGTCCCGGCCGCCGTCGCCATGTTTGTAACCGGCCGCGTTGACGAGAAGCCCAACGCAATCATGGACGCCGCGCGGCGGCTCTATGAGCCGTTGCTCGCGACGGCGATGCGGATGCGGAAAGCATTTGTCATCGGCGCGGCGGCGCTCGTGGTGCTGGCCGGACTCATCGGCACGCGCCTCGGCGCTGAGTTCATCCCAAATCTCGATGAAGGCGATGTTGCGCTGCACGCGATGCGCATCCCCGGCACGAGCCTTACGCAATCCATTTCGATGCAAGCCGCGATCGAACGAAGGCTCGCGCAATTCCCCGAAGTCGAGCGCGTGTTCTCTCGCATCGGCACAGCGGAGGTGGCGACCGACCCCATGCCGCCCAATGTCGCGGACGTATTCGTAATCCTGCGGCCGCGAGCGGATTGGCCGGATCGCAATCGGCCCAAGGCTGATCTCGTCGCCGCGATGGAGGCGGCGGTCGAAGAAATACCCGGCAACAACTATGAGTTCACGCAACCGATCCAGATGCGGTTCAACGAACTCATCTCCGGGGTCCGGGCCGATGTCGCTGTAAAGATCTTCGGCGACAATCTCGATCAATTGCTGACAAGCGCCCAATCCGTGCAAACTGTGATGCAAGCGATCCCAGGCGCGCGCGACGTCCGCATCGAGCAAGTCGATGGGCTCCCCTTGCTGTCGATCCAACCCAACAGGGAGGCGTTGGCCCGCTACGGGCTCAATGTCGCCGATGTGCAGGACGCCATCGAGGCGTCTCTAGGCGGACGCGAAGCCGGGCAATTGTTTGAGGGGGATCGACGCTTCGACATCGTCGTGCGGTTGCCTGAACAACTGCGCTCCGATTTGGATTCGATCTCACGCTTGCCGATTCCGCTGCCTGAAGGACGCAGACACGGCGACGTGAGCGCCGTGCCTCTTTCGGAAGTGGCGCAGATCGAGATCACCGAAGGCCCTAACCAAATCAGTCGTGAGAACGGCAGCCGTCGCATTGTCATTTCAGCAAATGTTCGCGGTCGCGATCTCGGCAGCTTCGTCACCGATTTGCAGGCGAGCGTGCAGGAACGCGTGGACCTGCCTCCGGGTTACTGGCTGACCTATGGCGGCACGTTCGAGCAATTGGAGTCCGCGCGTTCCCGACTGCTGATCGTTGTGCCGCTGGCGCTCCTTTTTGTGCTGGCGCTGCTCTTCATGTCGTTCGGCTCGATCAAGGATGCGTTGATCGTATTCAGCGGAGTGCCGCTCGCGGCAGTTGGCGGCGTGCTTGCGCTTCTCCTGCGCGGCATCCCCTTCTCGATCTCCGCCGGCGTCGGCTTCATCGGCTTGTCGGGCATCGCGGTCCTGAACGGGGTGCTGATCGTGTCGAGCATTCGTGCGCTTCTGAAGGACGGCGCGCCGCTGGATGACGCCATCCAAGAGGGCGCACTAACGCGCCTCCGCCCAGTGCTGATGGCCTCCCTTGTCGCCGCGTTGGGTCTCATTCCGATGGCGCTCAATGTCGGCGCGGGCAGCGAAGTTCAACGCCCGCTCGCCACCGTGATGATCGGCGGGATCATCTCATCGACGATCCTCACGCTTTTGGTTCTTCCGGCGCTTTATCGGCTGGTGCACCGGCCGGCCGAGCGGCCCGATCCTGCAGAAGAAGCAGTACGTCTCAATCCAGGCATGGCAGAGTGATGCAAGCTCACCGGCAGCGCCCCGGCGCATTTCGCATAGGAGCCGATGATGAACGCATCCCGTCGTGAGTTTCTGTGTGCGGGCAGCGGAGCGGCCCTTGGCTTTGCGCTATTCGCCGGAGAAGCGTCTGCGCAGGCCAATCCTGACATAACGATCGGCGGCGCCGGCTCGTCCGTGCATTTGGTCGAGTACGCATCGTTGACGTGCCCGCACTGCGCGGCGTTCCACGCCGAAGTCTTCCCGCGCCTGAAGCAAAACTACATCGACACGCAACGCATTCGCTTCACGTTGCGCGAATTTCCCACACAGCCCGTCGTCGTCGCGGTCTCGGGCTTTCTGCTCGCTCGATGCGGCAATCCCGCTCCAGACGTCTACTACACCCGCATAGGCGTGTTGTTCGAACGTCAACGTGCGATCCTAAGCACGGGGAATATGGAGGGCGTACGCCGTGCGCTCGTCGAGATCGGCATTGGTTGGGGATTGTCTGAAGAGCAAGTCATGGCGTGCATCACGAATGAGGCTGCCGTGCCGGGCATCCGGGCGGTCGTAGAAGAGGGCGTCAGCCGATACGGTATCAACTCCACGCCGTCGCTCGTCCTCAACGAACAGGTTCTTCGGGATTCTTCTGCGATGACCTTTGATGGGCTGTCCTCTGTTCTCGACGCGGCTCTTTCCGACTAAGAGAACCAGACGATCCAGGGTGCACTCCACAATTGCATCAGCAGTCAAGCGATCGGAACGGCTGCATTGCGGCCGTGATAGAATGTTGGCGGACTCCGGTCCTGTCTAATGAATGCAGCAAACTCATCGCCAAATTGACCAGCCAGGCGGTTCGCTTCGTTCGGCAACAGGGCCTTTGCCGCAGCATGATCTGTCATGTGAACACCCGCTGCTGCGCCTGTCGGCTCGACTCGCAAGATACGGTCTCGTCCCACTAGAAGTGACGCTTGTCCATCTGCATTCACGGACGCGTAGTGCATCATGCTCTCGATCAAAATTCCCCGATGAAGCCACCCTAGCGCGCCGCCAAATGCAAGCGGGCCTGCGCCCAGGAGCGGCTTAGTCATCCCGGCGCCGATGCTAAGTATTCTGATCTGCGAGGCGCGAATGTCGAAACAACTAAGAGCATCAACAACGCCAACCATCACTGGGTTGTTTGCCCAAACACCGCCGTCAATGAATTGATATCCGTCGGCCTCGTGAACGCGCAAGAAGGTCGGTGCCGCTGAACTCGCGAGTGCGACGTCCTTGATGAGCATTGCCCAATCGCGCTTGAAGTCCGGATGATGCGGCGTCTTGAATACCGCTACATCTCCGTGTCGCCCGTCGGCGGAAGGGATACAGACCCGCGCGGTGAGATCACCGAGCACTTGTTCGCCAAACATACTCTTCATTTCGCGCGCGAGGGCAGCGCTGGAGAACGCGGGACCGAGAACGCCGAATTGTCGTCTATGCGGAAAGATGGCCGCGCCGCGCTCCATATAAAGATCGAGTATGTGAGAAGCGGGAGTGCCCGCTCCTAGACCAAGTGAGATAATTGCACCGGTGGATGTGCCGGCGATCATGTCAAAACACGACGCTAGTCCTCGTCCTGCCAGATGCACAGATTCCAGTCGCGCAAGGAGGGCGGCGGCGAAAATCCCCTTGATGCCGCCGCCATCAATGCTGAGGAGACGAAACTCCCGATCAGCCGGCCAATCGAGCTTTCGACGCGCCTGTTGAAGCATCCCAGTGGCTCGGGAAACTCCGTTCCAAGCCTCTGACGGCTGGCTTGCCATCTCACATATTCCTCATCACCGGGATGGAGGCCGCCACCATGCCAAACGCCGGTGGCTAGCCAGCCTTCGTAGAACAACAACCACTCAGCGGCCCACGGCACGATGTCGGAGAGCCAATCAGTTTCGGTCCATTCCTGTTCTGGGTGAAAGAATAGACATAGAGGCCATTCGATCGCCGGTGCTTCGATTGCGTAGGTATGCGGAAGGCGACTTGTTCCCGCGTAGAGGCGCAAGGTCGGCGAGATCACAGTTACGCGAGGGTTTATTCTGCTCGATACCCAAACGTCGCGAACGCGATTGCTCCGAACGAATTGGATACGCACCTGATATTCGCCCAGCAGAGTTCGAACCGGGCCTTGCCAAACGCCGACCCACTCGGTCTCGAACAGCGTCCGCCAACCTGGAAACCGCGCGAGCCTTTCTCCTTGTGCGTGGATCGTTGGACGCACGCTGGAACATCAATCGCCGTAAAACCGATGCGTCCGCACAGGCGCGGACTGCACATCAGGCGAGCGTGCAGATACACCTGCAAGCGCGGTGGCGGTGGCAGGGGCAAATCTTGAAACGCCTTGTCGTGTTTCTGCTCCTGCTCGCTTTAGAAACGCGTCTACTGCTTCGATCGCGGCGTTCTCGCCGAAGAGCAACGCGAGCTTGCTCTTTAGCTTGGGCAAGTCAGTCTCGTCCTTCGCGTCGTTGAGTGCCCGCAGCAAGGCTTCGAGCTCGCCGATGAAGATGCGCTGGGCAAGCGGCTCGCGCGGCCAGCGATCTGTTAGTTGGTCTTCCCACAGCGCCGGATTGCGAACGTCGATCAGAGCACCGCGCTGGGCGGCCTCCTTTAGGCTGTCTTGCAAGCATCTGACCTGATGGCGTAGTTCATCGATCAGAGCGCGAGTGCAGTTTGCGTTTCGAGCGATAGACTCCGCCACGTAGACTGAGGGCGGACGACGCGTTCCTTTAGGCTTTCGCGCGTACAGAAGGTAGATGTGGCGTTTGATGAGCTGAAGGGCGACAACCGCCATCGCCTTGCGGTAAAGAGCTTCATGCTCGGGCACCGGCTCGACATCGGCACGGATCGCGCGCCCGTATGACTTCCTAAGTATAACCTCAGCGAACCATGCCTCGGCCGGTGTTTTTTCCTTGAAGTCTTCGGCGAAGCCCCATGGGTTGGCCGGAACAAACCTGTGGTCGGTGACGGGTGCTCCATACTTGGCGTGGGCGATGTAGCCGCCGCGTTCACACCAAGCTGGATTCCGCGACATCGGCGTGATGTCGAGATGCATCTCAGCGTAGTGGATTGTCACGCAACGCGTTTGC
This sequence comes from Hyphomonadaceae bacterium, assembly GCA_050246475.1. Classification (GTDB taxonomy): domain Bacteria; phylum Pseudomonadota; class Alphaproteobacteria; order Caulobacterales; family Aquidulcibacteraceae; genus CADEEL01. Next base: position 484,677 of record JBFWVZ010000003.1, read on the forward strand.
AGTTCGACGATACCGTCCGCGTAGTACTTCGAGCCTGGTTCGCCCTTGATCGCCCTGTAGAGCATCAAGAGCATTTGCATCGCCGTAGTGCCCGCCGACCAATCGACTTCTGCGATCAGATCGATGTCGAAAAGGTCGTCGTCCTCTTTCGATCGGATTGTCGCGCCGATCGCCATTGAGCCCTGCGGGTAAAGTCGCAGCAACCGACCTTGGAGTGGGCTCCCTTCTCGTTGCAGCCACTGTGCGATGGTGTTGGCGCGGTCGATGGCCAAGCCTTGCAATGTCGGGCTTAGCTGGATGCGAACTGCAATATCCATGAGCAGCTCGTCCACCAAGGCGGGCTGCGGTGCTGAACGGGAAACCAGGGCGTTCATGCGGACTCCGGAAGCGCTGAGCGGCTATCTTGTGCCGTCAGCGATTGTGTGGCCGCCATATATAGTGGTTTCTTGTTTTGTTCAACTTCAATCTGAACGCGGATCGAAGTGCGCAAAAATGGCAAGAAAAACTGTAGTATCGTGACCCGGCAGATGCAGTTCGATCCCGATCTCGTGGGGCATTGGCAATTCATTCTTGCCACCGCTAGCTTTGCCCTGGTCGGGAAGTCTTGGCCCGCCTATTGGTTCCAGAAGTCAACGACCTCCTCTGGAATGCCAAAATTCAGTACGCCGCCCGTAGGCGCGCCGTCCCTTAGATAGACGACCGTCAGCAGAACTTCGTTGCCGTTGTTCCGTGCCGCGCAGGTGCGGATGTCGCCGTCGGGCACGCCCGCAGCTTCCCACAATCGCTGCCGAACAAGCGCTGCGTCCGCGGAGTCAGTTTCCGTTAGTTGTCCAAATAGATGCGAATAGGTGTCGCGCGGAAGGCCGTAGGCGGCCCTTCGGGCCTCGACCGCCTCGCGAGCAGCATTTCGAAGCTCAGTATTTTCGCAAGAAGGAAGAGCGTCCTCGCCCTCAGCAGTCTGTTCCGTGACTGCTTGTTCCGCGCCCAATGTTTCGGGCAAAGGCTGCGGCAGCGTCGCAAGGATTGCTGCGCCCCACAGCGCGCACGCGATGCCACCGAACACAAACTTCATCGTAGGGCCGACTGGGATGACTTGTCGGTCCCGGAGACGAAAGGCCGGGACCATCGCCATGAGCACCAGGCCAAAAGGGGTCACGACGAGCGTCACGAGCCATTGAAACCACCAGCGTCTGCTAAGGGGCACCTTGTCCCAATTCAGGGGCGGCGTTCCAAAAAGTGACTCTGTTGCCGACTGACCGGGGCCGCCCCGCAGCAACATCTGCTTTTGTTGCTCGAACTCGGCCTCCGTCAGCACCCCTTGTGAACGGAGTTCCGCCAATTTTTTTAGTTCGTCAGCTACGCTCATCCTTGTTCTCCCCAACGGGTGGCACCGTGCCAACCCCACACCTCCGCAGCCAGGCGGCCATAGTACATTATGCTCCCAATTCGGGAGCGCGCGAGACCCCAGTTACCCGTCGCCAAGCTGATCCGAGGGGCTGGTGGCGAATTCGCTGCACGATCACCGCTACAAGCGGCTCATAGAACTCGTTGTCGAAGCCCGTCTCGACGCGGAACTAACCCAGCGAGACGTCGCCAAGCGCCTGCGTGTTCCGCCGAGCTATATCGCCAAGGTGGAGACCCTTCAGCGTAGGATTGACTTCGTCGAACTCGTTGACCTGCTGACGGCGCTGCGCGTGAACGTTACCCACTTCCTCCGCACTGCGTTGCAGGAGTTACACCGACGCTGAGAAACTCGTGTCCCAGTGCAGTTGGTCGGTTACACAGTTACGCTGGTTACGTTCCTTCTGGAGCATTCCTCTTGAAGCCGCGCACCGTATGGCGCCCGATCTTGAATGGTCCGCCTCGCTCCCATCCGAGCTGAAGCATGCATTCTGCGGCGCGGTGGAGCTGAGCGATGGATTGTCGATCCTTGCTGATGCCCAAATGCGCCAAGACATCGGCATTCGACACGCGTTGCTCGCCACCGATGATGTCGCTCTTGATGGTCGATAGAATTGAGATCCACGGATCAATTTGCATCGCGCTCTCACGCGCGGCTTCCGCGGCTGCTCGATGCTTTCGCGGCACCTGAATGCTTAGTCCGTTTTGTTCTAGATACATGGCCTCAGCCCAAATCTGCGCGCGGTCCCTCTCGAGGGCATCACGATCCAGCTTTGAAAACGGCGTGATGTGAAAGCGCCGGTTGCCAGTTCGGTCTTTCAGAAAAATTGCGTCATTGGTGGTTATGAAAAGGAACGTGTGGCGTGGCTGATGTTCGAAGTCGTGTCCGTATGCTCTTCGTCCCCCATCATCGCGACGCGAAATGATCGCTTTCACCGCGCGTTCGTCCGCGCGATGCAAACTTCCGGCCTCCGCAATTTCGTAGAGCCAAAACAGTCGCAACGCTTCTTGTATTTGTTGTTCGTTCTTTCGCAGCAAGTCTCCTTCACCGTACCAATCGCCACCGAGAATCCGCACGAACGAGGTCTTCCCGGACTCCTGTGGACCTTGCAGCACCCATGAGTAGTCCACTTGAACGCCTGGGCTTCTCAATAGGCGAATTGCCGCGACAAGGGCGCGACGAGCAACTGAGCCGTGATAGGGCTCGTGGGGGACGCCGGCATAGCGTTCCAGAAGGCGACCAATGCGCTCTTCCCGATCCCATTCGGTCTTTGAAAGCTCGTCCAGCACTGCATGGAAGGAGTTTTGTCGGCACAGATAGTCGCAAGCGTCGCGGATTAGAGGACGCCCGAAGTCGATGTGCAGCTGCTCCCATAGACGATGCCGAATGTCGGACACCGAATCCGCGTTTAAGAGCTTTGGTTGTGCCCCTAAACCGGGACCGCTAACAAAGGAACGCGCGGTGAAAGTGTCGAAGGAACATTCGATTCCGACGCGGCTGAGAGCTTCCACAACATTTCCATAGGCGACCAGCGGCACGCCGCAAACGTCCCCTGCTGGCCATGAGTGTTCGTTGGCCGACACTAGTCGCCTCCCTTGCCAAGGGTGGGGAGCGCGTTGAAGTAAGCATCGCCTTCGCGCACGCCAATCAGACTACGACGACCGCACTTGACGATTTTCAGATGTTTCCGGTGGGCCAAGTTGTACAGGGTGCGCCGTTTGACACCCCACCGAAGCTCCGCCTCGGCCAACGTAATGAAGAGTCGTTCCATCGCCTATTCCTCGCAATTAGAGTCTTTGGTGCGAGGAAACTGCCAGATGTCGATCGGCGAAAATAACCGGCTTTATGTTTGGCGCTTTGACGGCCGTCCCCGAGGACGGTTGGCGATTGGGCCCCAACCCATCAAGGAGCGACCGCAATGACTCTCTCGCGCCTTACGCAAGACTCTTAAGTACACATCGACCGTAAGCAGGTCAGCGTACTCAGGCGCGACGTCCACAAGAATCGCCTTCAAGCAGTGATAGAGAGGTGAGCATAGGCGCACTTCTTCCAGATCCGTTTCGCGAGTAGTCGGCAACTGACCGGTCGTCTCGTACCAATGAACGAAGCCGGTCCATAACACCATTTCCAAGGCTCGACTTCGCGGTCTACGCCGGCGCCCGGTGCGAACTTTCAAGAACGGACGAACCTCCGGCGCGAAGCTGTCGGGCGTCAGCAATGACGGCTTATTCCAATCTGCCCATGTCTTCGGATCACCCCATTCAACGCATACAGCCATCGCTGCAATAGATCGCGCTGCAGCTTCGATCTCGCTTTCTTCGCAGGGACGAAGACAATCGGCGCGAAGCGCTTCTTTCAACGCACGGCAGTGATTTGACGCAACCACTTCATCGACGCGTTCTTCACGAACCCAAATCAATCCGTCTCGAACTTCGTAATAGGTCATCTGCGTGCGCCTCGCGTCGTCATGCCTTGGTCCGCCCGGCATGAGCACGAAACACGGCAATTTGTGGTTCGGACGTTAGTCGCTTGATCTCAAATTCTTAGGGCGTCTCGTGGCCTTGTTGATTGGCCTCTGTCGCGAAACGAAGCGATCCCATTCTGACATCAACAATCGACGACGCTCTAACATGTCACCACGTTGATATGCCCTTTCGGTTTTGTCGCCGACCACATGGGCAAGCGCCGCCTCCGCTATCTCGCGGGCATGGATAGTTTCCTCAGCCACCCATGAACGGAACGCAGACCGGAAGCCATGAACTGTCACATCAGTCTTACCCATGCGGCGTAGCATCATCAGCAGCGCCATTTGGGACAAAGGGTTCCTGCGGTCGGCACTGAAGACCCATCGAGTCGATCCAAAACCGTCGAGATTGGCCACGATTTCGAACGCTCGCCCAACCAAGGGCACCCGATGCTCTCTCCTAGCTTTCATTCGTTCTGCCGGGATCGTCCAAACGGCGTTCTGAAAGTCAAACTCGGAGTACTGGGCGTGCAGCACTTCAGTCGTGCGTCCGGCTGTCAGGACCGCAAACTCAAGCGCCAACGCGGAGATGCTCTCGCTTTTCCGCAATTGAGCAATAAACGCAGGAATATCCTTGTAAGGCATGGCGTTGAAGTGGCGAACCTTTTGGACGCTTCGCCGAGGAGGTAAAGCGCGCTCAAGGTGCCCCCGCCAGCGTGCGGGGTTTTCTCCGGTGCGATGGCCGCGAACCGTTGCCCAATCAAGAATCGTTTCGATTCGGCCTCGAAGGCGGCTCGCGGTTTCGGTCCGCGTTCGCCACAAGGGGTCTAAGACCTGAGTAATGTGACTGACGTCGATGTTTTGAACCGGCAGGCGACCAAAAACTGGATTCGCGTAGGCCTCAATTGTTCGCCGCCATTGGGCCCGGTGCTTTGCATTGCGCCAGGCACTTTCGTGACTTGCAATGTACGACTCTGCTGCTTGGGCGAACGTTATCGATCGTGCGTCTTCTTCGATGGCGCGACGGACCTCTGTTTTGCGATTCTCGACGGGGTCGATGCCCTCGCGAGCAAGGCGACGAGCTTTCGATGCTTCTTCGCGCGCGGTTGAAAGGTCGATCTGATCCGCACGTCCGAGACCCATTTCTCGGACTCGACCCGTTACGAGCCGCACCCTTACGAGCCATGACCTGCGCGGGCGACCGTCAGGTCCAGCGGTCACCTGAAGAAAGAGACCGCCCCCATCTGCGTACAGGCGTCCGGGTCTGCTTTGCCTGACCATCGCGGCTGTGAGCTTGTTTTTGGTGCGGCTCACGACTGAAGCGACTCTTGTCTACCCACGATCGTACCCACGAAATGGGGGTGGTTGGTAGGGCCCGCCGACGCACGCCTGCGCACGGGCAATTAAAAAATCATAGCAAAAGCAGTATGAATTGTGAAGCCCTTTGCGCAGCGACGCTCGCGCACGCGCGAGGTTGCTACGGACTCCGTCTCCGCCATGCGCATCACCCCATGCCGCGCGCCTAGTGAGAGAGAAAGAGCGGCCGCGCCGAGGCGTGCAGCAAATGCTGCGTCACGCCGCCGAAGACGCGCTCTTGCGCCCGCGTGTGGCCGTAGCCGCCCGCGACGATGAGATCGGCGCCGATCGCATCGGCTTCCTCCAGCAGCACAACGCCGGCGGGCTTGCCCATCCCGTCGAGATTGCGCACCAGCACGTTAGCCCCGCGCCGCGCGAGAAAAGCGGCAAGCTCAGAGCCCGGCTGCGGCCCATGCCCGCCCTTGCCGGGCTTTGCATCCACCGTCGCGATCACCACGCGCCGCGCGGCCGCCAGAAACGCCATCGCGTCGGCGACAGCGCGCGCGGCCTCGCGCTTTGCATCCCAGGCGAGGAGAATGGTTTGCCCAATCTGGGGCGCGCGCCACGCGACGGGCAGCGCCAGCAATGGGCGGCCTGACTTGAACAGCACGTCCAGGAGAAGCTCGCGCCGCGCCGCATGAAGCGTCCCGCGCGGCAGCGTCAGAAGCGTCACATCGGCGTAGCGCGCGTGCGCCGCCGCCTCATCGGCGCCAATCGCGTCCTCTGCCGTCAGTTCGAAAAACGGCGCGATGGCGCCGCGCGCTTCGATCCACGCACGAATCCGGTCGCGCTCGATCGCGTGCATCTCGCGCGCGCCCTGGGCGATGCGTCCGAGCGCCTCCGACAAGGGCGCATATTCGCCCGCGTGCGCGGATTCCGCGCGCACGGCGGCGTGAAGCACGAGCGCGCGCGCGCCGAAGCGGGCCGCGATGTCGCCTGCCGCTTCAAGCGCAATGCGGTCCTCCTCGAAGCGCAGAACGGGGACCAGGATGTCCTTCATCAATGCGCCAGCAACACGTGCGGCTGCGCGCCGGGCTTGATCAGCGCCTGCGTCGTCCCGCCGAGGGCGAGTTCAAAGAAGCGGGGATGTCCATAGGCGCCGGCCACAATGAGCCCTGCCCCGGCGCCGCTTGCGGCGCGCAACAACGCTTCATTGACGTTCGCTCCTTCGGCGGAAGCGATGCGAACCGTCTTCGCGCCATGGAGCGCGAGATAATCCCGCAACCGGACGGGATCGGCGCCCGCGCGCGCGTAGGCGCCCAAATCAGCCGCGCATTGGATGATCACGATCTCGCTCGCACATAGCAGCAGCGGCAACGCCGCGCGCACCGCGCGGCCCGCTTGCGGGCTTGCGTCCCAGGCGACGGCGATCCTTCCGTTCACGTCAAAATCGCCGCTCTTCACAACGAGCGCCGGCGCGCGGTTCGCAATGAGTGTTTCCGCGAACATCGCGCGCAGCGCCGTCGCTTCGCTTGCCGCGCCCGCCCCGAAAACCACGAGATCGCCAAGCACGGTCGCGCGCGCCAGCGCCGCGGCTGGAACCAATTCGCGCGCCAAGACGCGAACGGGCGCGCGTTCGCTCCCCGTGATCTCCGCCGCCAATGCTTCGATCTGTTCCTGCGTCGTGCGCTCCGAAGCGCGAATTTTCTCCAACGTCGCGCCTCCGGCGCCGCCGGAAAGCGCAATTCCCACGGCGGCGTAATCGGCCGCGGGATCGCCGAACGCCGGCAGCGCCTCCGCCGCGCCGCCGAACGCGGCCGCCAGCCGCGCCGCGGCGGTGAGAACGGCGCGATCTTCCGGCAACCCGCCCGCAACGGCGACCAACGATTTGAATGTCATGCCTCCGCTCCCGCGCGCTATCTGGCGCGCTCGAAGAGCGCAACGAGGCCCAGCACGACGCCAAACGTCGCGAACGCGCCGATGACAAACCAAACGAACCAATGGAGATCCATGATTTGCTCCTTTGCGCCGCGCTCAGCGCGGGGGATGGACTTCCGCCACGCGATAGACGAGCGCATCGCCGTCAGCCTCGTGCACCGTCACGTATTCGCCGGCGCGCAAGCGATGATCGCCGAGGCGGAAGAGCGGCTCGTCGGGGCCTTCTTCATCCTCGTCGTAACGGAAGAACCAATGCGAGCCGCGATGGCTGAGCCAGCCGTCGGCTTTCTCGTCGGGATCGGGCGAGAAGCGATCCACGGTGCAGCGCGCCTTCGCGGCGCGCCACGCGGCCAGATCGAGTCTGTCGTCCGCGTCGAGCGGCGCCACGATCTTGTAGCCGCGCTGGTCGTCGCCTTCGGGAATGCCTGCGTCGGGATTGCGCGCCAAGCGCAGCACGATGGTTGAGAGACCGCTCATCGCATCCTCCTTCAGTGCGCCAGCAAGAGCGGGATGGCGGCGTCTTCCAGCATCGTGCGCGTGGCGCCGCCGAAGAGCGCCTGCTGCAGGCGCGCGTGATGGTAGGCGCCCATGACGACGAGATCGCAGCAGGAATCCTCCGCCGCCGCGAGCAGCGCTTCGCCCGCATTGCGCCCGAGCCCGTCGAAATTGCGCACATCGACCCGGTAGCCGTGGCGCGCCAGATGCGCCGCGATATCGGCGCCTGGCGCTTCGCCGACGCCGCCCGCGCGCGGCTGCGCATCGACGGTGCCCACGATGATGTCATCGGCGCCCTCAAGAAAAGCGTGCGCCCCGGCTAGCGCGTGCGCGGCCTCCCGGCTTGCGTCCCACGCCAGAAAGATTCTGGCGAAGCGTGCTTCGAGCTTGGCTTTCGCGGGTATCGCCAGAACGGGGCGGCCCGAATCCATCAGCAGCCCCTCCAGCACATCCACGCGCGCGGACGCGCGCTCGCGCCCCGGCGCGGCGATGATCGAGAGATCGGAGTGGCGCGCCGCCGTCACCGCCGCGGCGATCGCCGCATGCGACCAAGTTTCGATCGTGCGCGCTTCCCAGGCGTTGCGCTTCGCCTGCACGTCGATCTTGGCGCGCGCCTTGGCCGCTTGCGCATGCACCATGTTGATCACGTCGCCGAGCACGGCCGTCATGCCGTCGCCGGCGGTGACGGGCTCGGGCAGCGGCGCCACCAGCGTCACCGCGACGTGCGCGTTGCGAACGATCTCGAGCGTTTCGAGCGCCTCAAGCAAAGCAGCGTCGCCCGGCTCGTCGAATACTGGTGCGAAAACATCCTTGATCGCCATGGCGCTCTCTCCTTCAGTGCGGGGCTGCTGGTTGAAGCGTGCGCGCGGCAGGCGCGGCGCGCTCTGTTTCGGCCGCCGCGGAGCGCACTTCCTCGGCGCAGCGTTCGACCGCGTCGGCGCGCATGAACGGCGTCACGCAGCCGAAATGCACGTGATTGAGCACGCTCAGCCCGCAGACTTCAGCCCAGTGTCTGCTGAACAACGTCTCGATGGCGCTCAATTGCCCTTTGGCGTTCAGCCATTCTTCCGGCGCGCCCGAAGACGTAAAGCAAATGAGCCGCCGGCCCGTCAGCAGCGGCTGGTTCGCGCCGCCTTCGCGCGGCCCGTAGCCGAAGCCCATCCCGAACACGCGCTGGATGTAGCCGGAGACGATCGCCGGCGGCGTGTTGAACCAGAGCGGATAGAAGAACGCGAAGACATCCGCCGTTGCGAGGAAATCTCGCTCGCGCTCGACATCGGCCGCGACACAGAAGCCCTTGGGGCGCGGGATTTCGGAATCCGCGAGCCGCGGCTCGAACTGGATGTCGTAGAGATCGCGCACGATCACGCCGCCGCCATTGGCGCGCACGGATTCGGAATAAGCGTCCGCCATGGTGAGCGTGAAGCTGCGTGCGGCGGGGTGTACGACGATGAGGGCGTGTTGCATGGCGGCCTCCGCTCACGCGGCGATCGTTTCGAAGGCTTGGCGGTCGCGAATGGTGACAAGCCGTGCGATCGGCATGGAGATCAATCCGTCTCGCTCAAGTTGCGTGAACGTGCGCGACACCGTTTCAATCGTGAGGCCGAGATAGTCGGCGATATCGCTTCGAGACATCGGCAGCTCGATCGCATCGCCGCCTCCGAGGCGATCGGCAATCTCGAGCAGGAAAGTGGTGACGCGCTCCAGCGCCGATTTGCGGCCCAGCAGGAGCATGTGCTCCTGCAGCCGTTCGAGATCGTGCGCCGTGAGATCCCACATCACACGGCCGATCCGGGCATTGCGGCTCGCCGCGTCTTCGATCAGCGAGCGGCGCGCCATCGCGATGCGGCTGTTCACCACCGCCTCGGCGGCGAAGCGGTGCGCCGCGCCGGGCTCGAACCCGAACACTTCGCCAGGAAGGAAGAATGCGCTGATGTGGCGCCGGCCATCGCCCAAGAGGCGCGTGATCCGCACCGCGCCGGAGACGACCTTGTAAACGTAGCGCGCCGCGTCTTCCTCCGCGTAGATTTCCTCGTTGCGGGCAAACGGCGCGGTCACGCTGGAGACGGGCAGACCGGGGGCGAATTCATGGGCCCCGCGCGCCTGGGGCGCTTCGAACCGGCTTTCATTGAGCGCCAACATCGTCATGCCCTGTCTCCCTTGTGGTGAGAAAGGGCTACCGCGCGCCGGGCGGCCGAAACATTCAGGTCGAACGCTTAAGGGAAACTACGTAACGCAGCGTCGCTCAGGCGAGCGCGCCGAGCAGCGCCTTGGCGTCGGCGTTCACGTAGTCGCCGACGATTTCGCGCGTCACGCGCGATTTCAGCTTCGCCGGCGCCGTTTCGCGGAACGCGCCGAGCGCGCGCGGCCCCGCCGCCACGATAAGCCGATCGAACGCTCTGGCCGCAGCGCGCATTTCAAGATGCGCCGCGACATCGGCGACGAACGCGGTTTCGAGATTGCGCTCGGCGTCCGTGCGCGGCGCGGCGGCGCCGCGATGCGGGCTCGCGCTCGAATAGACCGTGTCGGCCGGCGCTTCGAACCTCGGCTTGTGCGGGCCGCTGCGCGCTTCGTCTTCAAGCTCAATCAGCTCGCCCGCGCCGATGCGATAGTGAAAGACGCGGCACGCGGCCCCGTCAAAGGTCGCGACCCAGGTGATCTCGGATTTCATGCGCGGCTCCGGCGTTCCCTCAGCTAGATGTGTTCCGGATGAGCGCGCGTTCAAGCGCGCGCCAGCGCCTTTGTGTACGCAAGAAGCGAGTTGAAGAGGACGCCCGCGCCGACGGCCGCTAGGCTCAACGCCGGCCAGCACCGCGCGCAATGGCCGAGAAGGGTTTGGCTTTCACCGTGAATCGCGGCGCCGCCGCACCAGGCGCCGGAGACCACGCTCTCGATTCCGGCGGCCGCCTCGGCCTGGCGCAGAAGCACGAGCCCGGCAGCAAGCGCCGCCGCTCCGGCGATGGCTCGGATCTCCGCCGCGCGGAGATGAAGTGCGGGTGTGTTCATACGCAATTCCCCTTTGCGATTCCTGGGTAGGCGCAGGACCCGCGCGCGCCCTTGATCCACGTCAAAGCCGCGGACGCGGCTCAAGCGCATGCAAGCCCCGCGGCCCGCGCCAATGCGAGTCGCCGCTTGAGGGGCGCGCATGACGACGCAAACGAACGCGACGAAATTCGACGATCCATGGGAGGCGATCCCCATCGCCGCGATCGTCGTGATCGGCGCGCTGCTGTGCCTTGCCGGCGCCGCGCGCGCCGAGGACTTCCGCTTCGAAACGCAGATGTACACCGCCGCCGCCGGCTTCGTGTTCGGTCTCTGGGCGCTGGCCTATTGGCTGGCGAACCGCGCCGAGGGCCAGCGCACTTTCTATCAGGACAACGTCATCAAGGCGGGCGTCGTCGCTTCGATGTTCTGGGGGATCGCGGGGCTGCTGGTCGGCGTCGTCATCGCACTGCAGCTGTCCTTCCCCGAGATTTTCTACTTTCCAGAACTCGGCTGGACGAATTTCGGGCGCATGCGGCCGCTGCACACTTCGGCCGTCATCTTCGCGTTCGGCGGCAATGTGCTCATCGCGACGAGCTTCTATGTCGTGCAGCGCACATCGCGCGCGCGCCTCGCCGGGGGCGCTTGGCCGTGGTTCGTGTTCTGGGGCTACCAGCTCTTCATCGTGCTCGCGGGCACGGGCTATCTCTTGGGCGTCACGCAAGGGCGCGAATACGCCGAGCCGCCTTGGTACACCGATCTTTGGCTGACGCTCGTCTGGGTCGTCTATCTGCTCGTCTATCTCGCCACGCTCTGGAAGCGGCAAGAGAAGCACATCTACGTCGCCAACTGGTTCTATCTCGCGTTCATCGTGACGATAGCGATGCTGCACATCGTCAACAATCTCGCGGTGCCCATCTCGTTCTCCAGCTGGTTCAGCTATTCGGCGTTCGCGGGCGTGCAGGATGCGCTGACGCAATGGTGGTACGGCCACAACGCCGTCGGCTTCTTCCTCACCGCCGGCTTCCTCGGGATCATGTATTATTTCATCCCGAAGCAGGCCGAGCGGCCGGTCTATTCGTACCGGCTCTCCATCATCCACTTCTGGGCGCTCATCTTCCTCTACATCTGGGCAGGCCCGCACCATTTGCACTACACCGCGCTGCCGCAATGGGCCCAAACGCTCGGCGCCACGTTCTCCATCATGCTCTGGATGCCGAGCTGGGGCGGCATGATCAACGGGCTGATGACGCTCTCCGGCGCGTGGGACAAGCTCAGAACCGATCCCGTTCTGCGCATGCTCGTCGTCTCCGTCGCGTTCTACGGGATGAGCACGTTCGAAGGCCCGGTGATGAGCATCCGCGCCGTGAACTCCCTCTCGCACTATACGGACTGGACGATAGGCCACGTGCACTCCGGCGCGCTCGGCTGGGTCGGCTTCGTCTCCTTCGGCGCGATCTATTGCCTTGTGCCGTGGCTGTGGAAGCGCGAGCGCCTTTACTCGAACGCGCTTGTCGAATGGCATTTCTGGATCGCGACGCTCGGCATCGTTCTCTACATCACGTCGATGTGGGTCGCCGGCATCATGCAGGGGCTCATGTGGCGCGCCTATAACGAGTTCGGCTTCCTCGAATACTCGTTCGTCGAGACCGTCGAGGCGATGCATCCCTATTACATCATTCGCGCTTTGGGCGGCGTGCTTTACCTCCTTGGCGCACTTCTCATGGCCTACAATCTCTGGCGCACCGTGCAGGGCCCTGCGCCCGCGCGCGCGCCCCAAATCCACGCCGTTCCGGCGCAATAGGAGCGGCGATCATGTGGCGCCTCCATCGCTTCTTTGAAAAATACACGATGATCCTGCTGATCGGGATTCTCGTCGTCGTCTCGATCGGCGGGCTCGTGCAGATCACGCCGCTCTTCTTCATCGAATCCACGATCGAGCGCGTGGAGGGCGTGCGGCCTTACACGCCGCTCGAACTCGCGGGCCGGCAAGTGTACGTCCGCGAGGGCTGCTACACCTGCCACTCGCAGATGATCCGCCCGCTGCGCGATGAGGTGGAGCGTTACGGCCATTATAGCCTCGCGGCCGAGAGCATGTACGACCACCCCTTCCAATGGGGCTCGAAGCGCACCGGCCCCGATCTCGCGCGCGTGGGCGGACGCTACAGCGACGAATGGCACCGCGATCACTTGATCGAGCCGCGCTCCGTCGTGCCGGAATCGATCATGCCGCCCTACGCGTTCTTGAGCGATCACACGCTCGATCCCTCACGCGCCGTCGAGCATCTGCGCGCGAACCGCATGGTCGGCGTGCCTTATACGGATGAGCAACTCGCCAACGCAGGCGCCGATATGCGCACGCAAGTCGATCCGATGTCGCCGGGTTTTGACGATTTCCGCCGCCGCTACCCGAACGCGCCGATCCGCGATTTCGACGGCGATCCGGCCCGCCTCACCGAGATGGACGCCATCATCGCTTATCTCCAGCACCTCGGCACGAGCGTCGATTTCTCCACCTACGAGGCTGAAGCGCCTCAAAACCTCCGGTGAGCGCGATGAGCTACGCCGCCATATCCCACTTCGCGCAGACTTGGGGGCTTGCGCTTCTGCTCGTCTGCTTCGCCGCGGCGCTCGTTTACGCGCTTTGGCCCGGCAATCGCGAAAAATTCCAACGCGCAGCGCGCGCGCCGCTCGAGAAGGATGATGCAAATGGCGGCGCCTGAAGACCGCGAGATTGACGCTCACAGCGGCCAAGCAACCACCGGCCATGAATGGGACGGCATCAAGGAGCTCGATACGCCGCTGCCGCGCTGGTGGCTTTATATCTTCTACGCCTCGATCGCGGCGGCGGTGATCTATTGGGTGCTGATGCCCGCGTGGCCGCTGGTCAACGGCTATACGCAAGGCCTGCTCAATTTCTCTGACCGCCGCAACGTCGCCGCCGACGTTCGCGCGCTGCAAACTGCGCGCGCCCCGCTGCTTGAGCGCCTGCAGCGCACGCGCCCCGAAGAGATCGTCGCCGATCCGCAATTGCGCGAGTTCGCGTTCGCGGCCGGTGAAGCGGTCTTTGGCGACAATTGCCGCACCTGCCACGGCGCGGGCGGCGCCGGCGCGCCGGGCTTCCCCAGCCTCGCCGACGATGTCTGGCTCTGGGGCGGCACGCTGGAGGACATCGAACAAACGATCAGAACCGGCATCCGCTCCGGCCACGCGGACGCGCGCATGTCGCAGATGCCCGCGTTCGGGCGCGATCAGATGCTCACGCGCGCACAGATCGGCGATGTCACGGAATATGTGCTGAGCCTTGGCCCCGCGCGTGCGCGCACGAATCCGAACCCGCAGGGCGCAGCGCGCGGCGCGGCGATCTACGCACAGCAATGCGCGGCATGCCACGGCGCGACCGGCCAGGGCGATCGCACGCAAGGCGCGCCGAGCCTCACCGACGATGTCTGGCTCTACGGCGGTTCGCGCGAGGAAGTGCGCCGCCAGATCGAGCAAGGGCGCAACGGCGTCATGCCGAACTGGGATCGCCGCTTCGACGCCGCCACGATCCGCGCGCTCGCGATCTATGTGTACGCCCTGGGCGGCGGCGAGCCCACGCCCGCGCCGCCCGCGCCGGCCCCCGCTGAAAGCGAGGCGGCGCCCGCGCAATGAACGCCCCTGTCCAATTGTTGCCGCGCCGCAAAGCGTCACAGGACGAGCCGCACCGCATCGACGTCGAGGCGGTGAACGCGAAAGGCGCGCGCGCGCTTTATAAGAAGCGCCAGCAAATCTATCCGAAGCTCGTTCAGGGCCGCTTCCGCACGATCAAGTGGGCCGCGATGATCGTGTTGCTCGCCATCTATTACGTGACGCCGTGGATTCGCTGGGAGCGCGCCGGCGCCGCGCCCGATCAAGCCGTGCTCGTCGATTTCGAAGGCCGGCGCTTCTATTTCTTCATCCTCGAACTCTGGCCGCAGGAAATCTATTACATCACCGGCCTGCTCATCCTGGCGTCGGTCGGCCTCTTTCTGGCGACGGCGCTCGTCGGGCGCGTCTGGTGCGGCTACGCATGCCCCCAAACCGTTTGGACCGACCTTTTCATTTACGTCGAGCGCTTCTTTGAAGGAGATCGCAACGCGCGCATCCGTCTCGACAAGGCGCCCTTGAGCCTCTCGAAGCTGGCGCGTAAGAGCGCCAAGCACATTGTTTGGCTGCTGATCGCCCTCGTCACCGGCGGCGCGTGGGTCTTCTATTTCGCCGACGCGCCGACGCTCTTTGCCGACATCTTCACCGGCCGGGCCGATCCAACCGTTTATCTCTTCATCGGTCTTTTCACCTTCACCACTTACACGCTCGCCGGCACGATGCGCGAACAGGTCTGCACCTATATGTGCCCCTGGCCGCGCATTCAGGCGGCGATGACCGATCAGGACGCGCTCTCCGTCACCTACCGCACCGATCGCGGCGAGCCGCGCGGCCCGCACAAGAAGGGCGAGAGCTGGGAAGGCCGCGGCGATTGCATCGACTGCAATCAGTGTGTGGCAGCCTGCCCGCAAGGCATCGACATCCGCGACGGCGATCAGCTCGAATGCATCAATTGCGCGCTCTGCATCGACGCCTGCGACGCCATCATGGAAAAAATCGGCCGGCCGCGCGGCCTCATCGCCTACGACACGCACGCCAATGTCGCACGGCGTGCGCGCGGCGAGAAGGCCGGCTGGCGCTTCGTGCGCCCGCGCACATTGCTCTACGCCGTCGTCTTCGCACTTGTCGGCGCGCTCATGCTCGGCGCGTTGATGACGCGCCAGACCGTCAGCCTCGACGTGGTGCGCGACCGCAATCCGCCCTTCGTGCGCCTGGCCGATGGTTCGATCCGCAACAATTACCTGCTCAAGATCATCAACATGGATCCCCACGCGCGCAGCGTTGACATTTCCGTCGAGGGCGTCGCGGGCGCGCATCTCTCCATGTTCGGCCGCGACGGCGAGAGCGACACGCTCAATGTCGAGGCGCGCGCCGATTCCGTGACGACGGTGCGCGTGCACGTAACGGCGCCGGCGGGCGCCGCGGAGGGGCCTTCTCGCGTCACGTTTGATCTTCGCGACGCCGCGACGGAGGCGTCGCTTGCGGAGAGCCAGGCCGCGTTTGTTGGGAGTGAACAGCGATGAGCCCCATGGCGCGAAAGCCCTTCGAGCTGCGCGGCGCCCACGTGCTGTGGATGCTGCTGCTCTTCTTCGGCGCGGTCATCGCGATCAATGTCGCGTTCTCCGTGATTGCCGTGCAGAGTTTTCCTGGCGAGGATGTGCGCCGCTCCTATCTCCAGGGCATCCGCTACAACGACACGCTGGAAGAGCGCCGCACGCAAGCCGCGCTCGGCTGGAGCGCCACTGCCGCGCTTCTCGCCGAAGGCGAGGAAGCCGTCGTCGAGGTTCGCATTACCGACGCACGCGAGCGCGGCGTGGAAGGCCTGCTGATCGAAGGCGCGCTCCGCCGCCCGATGAACGCACATGAGGATGTTGCGCTCTCGTTCATTGGAAGAGGCGACGGAATCTATCGCGCGCGCGTTCCAAGTTTGAACCAGGGCGTTTGGGAATTGCGCGCCAGCGCACATCGCGGCGCATCCCGCTTTGACTTTGGACGGAGGTTCGAGTGGCTGCGTCCGGTCTCGCGCTAGACGCCCGGCAGGGCTGCCCATCCGGCCTCGCGCCGCCCGCCGGCGAATGCGCGCGCGCCGATCCCGCCGCGTTCGTGCGCCGTGACGCGGCGGGGCGCGAGACGCTGGAATTGCTCGTGCGCGGCGCGCGCTGCGCGGGCTGCATCGCCAAGATCGAGCGTGGTCTTCTGTCCCTTCCGGGCGTCGAGGAAGCGCGCCTCAATCTCAGCACCAACCGGCTCACCGCCTCGTGGCGCGCCGGCGCGCTCATAGGCGGCGACATCGTCGAGGCGGTCCGCGCGCTCGGTTATGACGCAATCGCCTTCGATCCGGACACCGGCAAGCGCGAAGCCGACAAGGAGGGCCGCGCGCTTCTCCTGCGCCTCGCGGTCGCGGGCTTCGCGGCGATGAACATCATGATGTTCTCGGTGCCGGTGTGGTCCGGCGCCGGCGAGATGGGCGAAGCGCAACGCACCTACATGCACTGGATCTCCGCTGCCATCGCATTCCCCACGACGCTTTATGCGGGCCAGCCCTTCTTCCGCTCCGCGTGGGCAGCGCTGCGGCGCGGGCGCGCCAACATGGACGTGCCGATTTCGCTCGCCGTGATCCTCACGCTGGGCATTAGCCTCTACGAAACCATCGCGCGCGGCGCGCACGCTTACTTCGACGGCGTGGCGATGCTGCTCTTTCTGCTGCTCATCGGCCGTTATCTCGATCACAAGCTGCGCGCCGAAGCGGGCGCTGCCGCGCGCGATCTGCTCGCGCTGCAGGCCGCGACAGCCACGCGCGTCGAACCGAACGGAGACCTGCGCGCCATCGCGGTGCGCGATATTCGCGCCGGAGACCTCATTTCCTTGTCGCCCGGAGACCGCGCGCCGGTGGACGGCGTCATCGTGGAAGGCGCCTCCGACATCGATCTCGCCATCCTCACCGGAGAAACCACGCCGGCGCCGATGCGAGTGGGCGACACCCTCGCCGCGGGCGGGGTCAATCTCACGCAACGCTTGATCGTGCGTGCGACGAGCCGCGCCGCGGACTCGACCGTCGCGCAGCTCGCGCGGCTCGTGGAGATCGGCGAGCAAGGCCGCGCCAAATACCGCCGCATCGCGGACAAGGCCGCCGCTCTCTATATCCCGGTCGTTCACACGCTAGCCGCCGCCACCTTCATCGGCTGGATCGTCGCGCCGCTGATCGCGCATTTGCTTGGCTTCGATCTCGCCGCGATTGGCGTGCGCGGCGCGCTTTCGAACGCGGTCGCGGTGCTGATCATCACCTGCCCATGCGCCCTAGGCCTTGCTGCGCCCGCGGTGCAAATCGTCGCGACGGGGCGGCTCTTCCGCCAAGGCGTGCTCATCAAATCCGGCGACGCGCTGGAGCGGCTCGCGCAAGCCGATATAGTTCTGCTCGACAAAACCGGCACGCTCACGCTCGGCCGCCCGCGTCTCGTTTCCGGTCACGCCCAAGCCGAACTGCTGCTCGCCGCTTCGCTGGCGCGCGCCTCGCGCCATCCGCTGTCGCGCGCGATCGTCGAAGCGGCAGGCCCCGGCGCGGCGGCGGCGAAAGTGATCGAGCGGCCGGGACAAGGGCTTGAGGCGATAATCGGCGCACGTCGCGTGCAACTCGGCAGCGCGGCCTTCGTCGGCGCGCCCGAAAGCGCACATGCCGCCCCCGAGCTTTGGCTCCGCGCGGACCACGAAGCGCCGGTCCGCTTCCGCTTCGATGATACGCTGCGCGCCGACGCGCGCGAAGCGATCGCCGCGCTCACCGCTCGCGGACTTGACGTCGAATTGCTCTCCGGAGATCGCGAAGAGGCCGCTGCAAGCGCTGCGCGTGCGGCTGGAATTTCGTCGTGGCGCAGCCGCATGCGCCCGGAGGATAAAGTTCTGCGCATCGCCGAGCTCGTGAAGCAGGGCCGGAAAGTCTTCATGGTGGGCGACGGATTGAACGATGCCGCCGCGCTCGCCGCCGCGCACGTGTCTGCCTCTCCCGGCGCCGCGATCGCCGCCGCGCAAGCCGCCGCCGATATCGTCTTCCAGGGCGAGCGCTTGACGCCGTTGGTGGACGCCATCGACGTTGCCCGCGCCGCGCGTTCCCGCATGCTGGAGAATTTCGCCTTCGCCGCGCTCTACAATGCGGTGACCATTCCCATCGCGGTTCTCGGCTTGGTGACGCCGCTCATCGCCGCCCTCGCCATGAGCGGCTCATCGCTGATCGTCACGCTGAACGCCGCGCGTCTTGCCCGGAGAGCGTGATGGATATTCTCGTCTATCTCGCGCCGGCGGCTGTTCTGATGGGCGCGATCGGCTTGGCGGCGTTCGTATGGTCGTTGAGGAATGGCCAATACGAGGATCTCAAAGGCGCCGCGGAGCGCATCCTGATCGACGATCCGGAAGACGAACGCTAGCCGGCGCCGCGCGTCTGCACCGATTGAATGTAAGCCAGCAGCGCATCGATCTCATCGGGCTCGAGCCGGAATTCCGGCATCGCGGGATGGCCGACGAGAATGCCCTCCGCGAACGCCTCTTCCAACGCCGTCACCGGATAGTTTTCGGAGAACGTGCGGAAGGGCGGCGCTTGGGGATGGCGGCTCACGCCATCCCCACCGATGGCGTGACAGGATGCACAATGCGTCTCCGCAATGGCGCGCCCGCGCGCGAGAAGGTTCGCGTCGGTTCCCCCCGGCGCCGGGGCCTGCGCGTGAGCGCACCCGAGCGAGAGAAGCGCCAGAACAAGAATGCGCGGCTTCATGCGCGCCAGTGGACGTTCCAAGAGGGAAAGCGGCATTGAGGCAAATCAAAGCGGCGCCGTCGCGTGCGCGCCTTTCCTGCCGCGATGGGCAAGCGCATCCTCGTTGTCGACGGCCACCCCGACCCCGATCCTGCACGCCTCTGTCACGCATTGGCGAGCGCTTATGGCGAAGGCGCGCGCGCAGCCGGCCACGACGTGCGCAAGGCGCGCATCTGCGACGACGCCGTTTCGCCCGTTGCGTCGGCCGCTGAATTCGCGCGCGCCCCAACCGGCGCCTTCATCCTCAAACTGCAAGAGGATGTCATGTGGGCCGATCACCTCGTCTTCGTGTTTCCGCTGTTTCTCGGCACGATGCCCGCGAAGCTCCATGCCGCGCTCGAACAAATGGCGCGCGGCGGCTTTGTTGCGGAGATCGATGCGAAGGGCTGGCGCCCGAAGCTCAAGGGCAAGTCAGCGCGCATCGTCGTGACCATGGGAATGCCCGCCTTGGCCTATCGCACGATGTTTGGCGCGCACGGCGTGCGCGGGCTTGAGCGAAGCATACTTGGCTTTGCGGGAGCCGGGCCGATCCGCGAAACGCTGATCGGCATGGCGGGGGATGTGTCCGCGCTTCGCGCCAGAACTCTATTCGCGCGCATGCGCGCGCTTGGCGCGCGGGCGCGGTAGGGACGCGGCTTGGCGAACGCGCCCCTGCTTGTTACTGCCTCTCGCATGAGCGCTCGCGAAACGACTCTGTCTGCTCGGATTTCCGCGGCATGGCGGCGCGCAGCCCATTCGCCGCCGCTTGCCTACGCCGCGATTGGCGCCGCGGCGCTCATCGCGGCCGCCTTGCGCGCGCTCATGCCCATCTCGCATCTGGAGGCCGCCGCGCTGCTTTTTCTCGCTCCGGTTCTGCTCGGCGCCGCGCTCGCCGGATTCGCCGGCGGCAGCCTTGCGGTGCTCTTCGGCATTCTGGGCAACATTGCGTTTGCCGCAAGCGGCGGCATCTCCGGCGACGAGGCGGCCGGCATCTTCCTCTTTGCGCTCATCGCCATCGGCGTCGCCGCATTCGGCGAACAGATGCGCCGCGTCAATCTCGAGGCGGCGATCTCGAACGACGATCTGCGCGCGCGCGAAGCGCATCTGCAATCCATTCTCGCCACCGTGCCCGATGCGATGATCGTCATCGACGAACGCGGCGTCATTCAATCCTTCAGCGCCGCGGCCGAGCGCTTGTTTGGCTGGCGCCAGGCTGAAATCGTCGATCAAAACGTCAAGACTCTCATGCCCAATCCCTATCGCGACGGGCACGACGGCTATCTCGCGCGCTACATGCGCACCGGCGAACGGCGGATCATCGGCATTGGCCGCATCGTCACCGCCCAGCGCCGTGACGGATCCACCTTTCCCATCGAACTCGCCGTTGGCGAGATGATCTCCGGTGAGCAGCGCTTCTTCACTGGCTTCATCCGCGACCTGACGGAGCGCCAGGAGACTGAAGCGCGCCTGCAGGAGCTGCAAAGCGAACTCGTCCACGTCTCGCGCCTCACCGCCCTTGGCGAGATGAGCTCCGCGCTGGCGCACGAACTCAATCAGCCGCTGACCGCCATCAACAATTATCTCAGCGGCGCCGTGCGCATGCTGGAGGATGAAAGCGCCGGGCCGGGCCGCGTTCGCGAGGCGCTTTCCAAAGCGGGCGCGCAAGCGCTCCGCGCGGGCGAGATCATCCGCCGCCTGCGCGATTTCGTGGCGCGCCGCGAAACCGAAAGCCGCCCGGAGAGCCTCGCCAAGCTCATCGAGGAGGCAAGCGCGCTCGCGCTCGTCGGCGCCAAGGAAGCTGCGGTGCGCTATCGCTTCGCGCCCGATCCGGGCGCCGATCAGGTCTTCGTCGATCGCGTGCAGGTGCAACAGGTTCTGCTCAATCTGATGCGCAACGCCATCGACGCCATGGCCGGCGCCGCGCGGCGCGACCTCACCGTCACGACGCGCCCCGCGGAGAATTTCATGGCCGAGATAGCGGTGGCCGACACCGGGCCCGGCCTCGCGCCCGAGATCGCCGCCAAACTCTTCCAGCCCTTCGTGACGACGAAAACCTCAGGCATGGGCGTGGGCCTTTCCATCTCGCGCACGATCGTCGAGGCGCACGGCGGGCGCATCTGGGTTGAAGACAATCCCGGCGGCGGCGCCGTCTTCAAGGTCACGCTGCCGCGCGCGCGCGGAGAGGCGCCATGACCGGCGCGCCCGTCGTGCACATCATCGACGACGATCCCGCGGCCCGGGATTCGCTCGCCTTCCTGATGGAATCCGCCGGCCTCGCCGCGCGCGTCTTCGCCTCCGCCGAGGATTTCCTGGCGTGTCTCGGCGAAATCGAAGCGGGCTGCATCGTCAGCGACATCCGCATGCCCGGCCTCTCCGGGATCGATCTCATCGCCGAGCTGCGCCGGCGCGGCCACGCCGGCCATGCGATCATCCTGATCACTGGCCATGGCGATGTGCCGCTCGCGGTTGAAGCCATGAAACGCGGCGCGGCCGATTTCTTCGAAAAGCCCTATGACGACGGCAAGCTCATCGCCGCCGTGCGCGCCGCACTCGACGCGGGCTCCGCGCGCCACGCCGCCGATGAAGAGCGCGAAGCGATCCTGCGCCGCTACGCGAGCTTGAGCGGGCGCGAGCGCGATGTGCTGCGCGGGCTCGTCTCCGGCGCGGCCAACAAGGTGATCGCCAACGATCTCGGCATCAGCCCGCGCACCGTCGAAATCTACCGCGCCAACGTGATGGCCAAGATGGAGGCCGATAGCCTCTCCAGCCTCGTGCGGATGGCCATTTCCCATGGTCTCGAGCGCCAATGAGCGCGCTGCATTCGTAAACGCGCGCTAACCATCCCGCTCCCGGCACGGCTCTTGCGCGAGACGTGCGCGAAGAACTCGCGTGGGTGGGGTGGAGATGGGCGTTCTCACGGGAACGATCGGATTCGGCGCCAAATTGGGCCGCCGCAAGGAAGAGCCGGCGTGCGATCCGCGCGCGGCGTTCCGCTGGCGCAAGCTCGAAGAGCCGCTATTGCTGCCCGCGCCGGCCAATCTCGACGCCATCAATCTCGACGACACGCCTGCTCCGAAAGAAAGCATCAACCATAAAGCGGCGCGCGCCTTCCCCGCTCTCACGCCCAAGCGCGCGCGCATCGAACCCGCCGTCGCCGCGCGCCTGCTGGCGTTCGGCGATTGGATGTTCCTCGCCGGCGCTTTCAGCGCCGCAATCACCATGGGCGCCGAAACGCCGCTCGGCGCGCTGACGCTCACAGCCGCGGCCGCCTTCGCGATCCCGCTGCTCGCATTGAAAGCCGGCTTGTGGCTGCTCGGCGCTTACCAGCCCGCGCACGCCGAACATGCCGAACGCGCGCTCGGCGGCCTGGCGCTCGGCGCCATCGCCGGCATCGCGCTTGGCGCATGGATCGCGCCGGGCGCGCAAGCGGCTGCGGCGCTCGCCGCGATCATCCCCCCAGCCGCCGTCGCGATGACGGCGCTGCACGCGGGCGTCTCGCTCTTCGTGCGCCGCTCGACGCGCGCGGGCGCCTACGCTGAAACCGCCATCGTCGTGGGCGCGACGGAAGCCGCACGCCGCTTCATCGCCCGCGCCCGCGAAACCGGACGCCTCCACATCGTCGCCGCCGTCGATGACCGCGCCGAGCGCGCGCCCTCCCATCTCGAAGGCGTGCCCGTCGCGGGCAGCGTGGATGATCTGCTGACATGGCGCCACCTGCCCGAGATTGACCGCATCATCGTCTCCGTCGGCGCGCATGCGGAGGCGCGCGCAAAATCCTTGATCGAGCGCCTGCGCGTGCTGCCCAACCGCGTCGATCTCCTCGTCGATCTCGAACGCACCGGCCACAGCGATCGCCGCTTTGACGGCGTGGCCTCGATCGCGTGCGTGTCAGGCGTGTTCACGCGCCCCGCGCGCGCGTTCGCCAAGCGCGTCTTCGATATTGCGCTCTCCAGCGCGCTCTTGATCGTGTTCGCGCCCGTGATGGCGTTGACCGCGATCGCGGTGGCGGTCGATAGCCCCGGCCCGGTGCTCTTCCGCCAGCGCCGCCACGGCTTCAACAATCGCATCATTGAAGTGCTCAAGTTCCGCTCCATGAAGCACGCCGATGAGGCGCACGATATCGTGCAGGTGCGCGAAGCCGATCCGCGCGTCACGCGCGTGGGGCGCTTCATCCGCGCGCTGAGCCTCGATGAGTTGCCGCAACTTTGGAACGTCTTGAAGGGCGAGATGAGCCTCGTGGGTCCGCGCCCGCACCCAATCGGGTTGCGCGCGCATGACGGCGAACTCACCCGCATCGCCGCCGATTACGCGCACCGCCATCGCATGCGCCCCGGCATGACGGGCTGGGCCCAGATAAACGGCTCGCGCGGGCCGATGACGAACGCGGAAGCCGTGCGCGAACGCGTGCGCCTTGATCTCGAATATGTCGCGCACGCGAGCCTCGCGCTCGATTGCTGGATCCTGCTGCGCACCATCCCCACGCTCTTTAGCGGCGGGCTCAGATGATCGAAGCGCTCTCCTACGAAACGCCGCGCCGTAAGCCCTTCGCGCGCTCGATGACGCAGGCCGCGCTGGCGCGCCCTGTGCGCGTGCGCCTGAAGAAGGCGATCCTCTCGGTCTGCTTTGACGATTTCCCCGTCAGCGCCGCCACGACTGGCGCGGCCGCCCTCGAACGCGTCGCCGCGCGCGGCACATTCTACGCCTGCGCGGGCCTCATGGGCGAAACCGGCGCGGCCGGGAAGCTCTTCGGCGCGGAAGATCTCCGGCGCCTCGCGCTCGCCGGCCACGAAATCGGCTGCCACACGCATACGCACATGAATTGCGCGCGCGAGCACGAGGCGGACGTTCTCTCCGCGTGTGCGCTCAACGCGATCGATTTGTCCTTGCTGGGCGCCGAAAAGCCGGTGCGCTCGCTCGCTTATCCCTATGGCGAGACGACGAAGGCGCTTAAATTCGCACTGCCGCGCGATTTCACCACGGCGCGCGGGCAAACACCAGGCCTCAATGCCGGGCGCGCCGATCTCGCGCACCTCAAGGCCTTCCGGTTCTACGGTTGGCGCGCGCTCGAGCCGCTGCTCAAGCAACTGGAGCGCGCCGATCGCCTGGGCGCCTGGATGATCGTCTTCACCCACGATGTCGCGGCCGAGCCGTCGCCCTGGGGCGTCCCGACCGGCGCGCTCGGCAAACTTCTGCTGCGCGCACGCGAACTCAAGCTCAACATCCTTCCCATCGCCGATGCCGCGAACCGCGTCATGGCGGAGCAAAACTAATGCGCGTTTCCGTTTGCATCACCACTTTCCGCCGCCCGGAGAGTTTCACACGCGCCGTGCGCAGCGTGTTCGCGCAGGTTGGCCTCGCGGAAATGGATGTCGAGCTCGTGCTCGTCGACAATTCGCCCGAGGGCTCGGCAATCAACGTCATCCGCGCGCTGATGCGCAATGCGCCCGCGCTCGTGCGCGCCGGCCATGAGCGGCGCGTGGGCCAAGCCTTCGCGCGCCGCGCGGCCTTGAAGCTCGCGACCGGCGATCTCATCGCTTGGCTCGATGAGGATCAACAGGCCTCGCCGCTCTGGCTCACCCGGTTCCTCGAAGCGCAGCGCGAGCTGCGCGCCGACATCGTGTTCGGCCCCATCGCGCCGGAAGGCCTAGCGGGCCCGCACGCCGCTTATTTCAACGCGCAATTCGAGCGCGACGGCGTTCAGCGCAACGCGCGGCTCGATGCGCCGATGGGCCTCGCCAACAGCCTGATGGTGCGGGCGCGGGCCCTGCGCAGCGATCAAGCCTTCGCCATGGGCGAGGCGCATTTCTTCGAAGAGTGCGCCGCGCGGGGTCTTTCGCTCGGCTGGGCGACGGGCGCCTGGGTCGCCCACCACGTCGATCCCGTGCGCGCGACGCTGCGCTACGCCGCCAGAAACGCCTTCCGCGACGGTCAGCGCGCATGCGAGCGCGACGCGCGCGAAGGCAAACGTCTCTCGGTTCTGCGCCGCATGGCGGTGGGAAGCGTGGAGGCCGCGTTCTTCGGGATCTCGGGCGCGATGGCGCTCGTCTTCAAGACCGGCCGCGCTGTGCCGCTGATGAGCCGCGCCGCGAAAGGCGCGGGACAAGTCTTCTGGTTTGCCGACGCGCGCGCGGAGGAAGCGGCGGCGCAGGCGGCTTAACGAGCGCTCACCTCCCCCTGAAAGGGGGAGGATGGGAGGGGGTCAACGCTTTGCTCGGCCACTCTCGCGTTTGCGAGAGCCAAGACAATCCTTCAACGCGCCGCTCACCCCCACCTTACCTCCCCCTTTCAGGGGGAGGAGTGGAGAGCGCAGCGCTCGATAGCGCCCTAGTGCCGGCGATCCAGCCACTCGCGCGCGGCGCGTTGCGCGGCGGCGACTTGCGCGCTTGTCATCTGGTCGGCGAGCTCCTTGCGGCATTCCTTGGCCGCTTGCGAGCCGCGCGAAGCAGCCAGGTTGAACCATTTGTGGGCTTCGATGAGATCGATCTCCTCGCCGTTGCCCGTCGAATAGATGAGACCGAGCTTGTAGAGCCCGTCGCAAGCGCCTTCGCTGGCGGCCTTGCGGGCTTCCGCGATCTCGACATCCGTGAACGCCATTCTGGCCGCTCCCACTTTCACATGAGACGAGCGCGGCGCGCTTCGTCTCAAAAGACACCATGCGAAACGCCGCGTGTATCCACGTCGTCCGTTTCGCCCCACCGGCGTGCACAATTCGCGCCGCCGGGGTGCTAAATGCCGGGAACGATTTGATTTAACGTTAAATCCGGTCAGCCCTGACGAAAATTATCCGTATACGGATCGTTCACCAAACGCGCGCCCGCACGCCCGCCGGGGCCCGAAACCGTCGCGGGAACGATTGGCCGCCCTGCCCGATACATGTCCGCGGCTGTAGCAGCCGCGACGGATTTCGACATCTGGCGCGTTTAAGTATTCGACAGGGCTATTGCCTGTCATCTTCGAGAAAATAAATATCCACGCGCGATCCTGAAATTATCATGCTCACGTCATCTGATGTTCGCGGCATATTTATTAGTTTACTATTCAGTCTCAGTTCAGCGCCCCCTTCCTACATTTACGTCATCGAGGATCAAGTCCTCTTCCGGTGCGTTGATGCGCTGGAACGTCTGGAAGGAGCAAAGCTATGAAGAAACTGATGATCGCGACCGTCGCGGCCGTGACGGGCCTCGCCCCGATCATGGCCCCCGCGGCGCAAGCCCTCACCCCGCGCGGCGACCATGACCGCTACGATCGCGGCGACCGCCGCGGCGATCGTGACGATCGGCGCGACCACCGCGTCCGCTCGAACCGCGACAACGGCTTCTGGGCCAATGGCCGGTTTTATCGTGGAAACCCGAGCATTCTGCAGCAACGCGCGCGCGATTTCCGCTATGACCGCCGCGACTGGCGCCGGGGCGAACGCCTCTCTCCGTACGAGCGGGCGCGTTATCACCGCGTCGCGGACTATCGGCGCTATCGCCTCCACGCTCCGCCGCGCGGCTACGAATGGCGCCGCTCGGACAGCGGCGAGTTCATTCTCGCGGCCGTCGCCACGGGCGTGATCCTCTCGGTCATTCTCGCCGCGGCGAACAACTAGGCCGCTTGCGTCAAATGACAGGCGCGCGCGCCCGCTCCCTTTGGGGGTGGGCGCGACGTGCATCCTGAAGGCGCCGTTCAGCCACGGTTCAGCGAGCGATCACTAGGTTCGTGAACGAGGGATCAGTTCCCCGCCCTGAGCGTTCGTGGGCGAGAAGGGACGGAACTTTCGAGGAGCTAGTGATGAAGAAACTTGTTTATGCCGCGGCTGCAGCCGCTGCGGTCATCACGCCGCTGGCGGTTTCGACTCCCGCGTCCGCGCTCAATCCGCGCGGCGATTGGGATCGTCGTGAGGATCGCCACGATCGCCGCGAAGACCGCCGCGATCGGCGTGAAGATCGTTGGGATCGCCGCGAAGACCGCCGCGACGCGCGTCATGACGGCGGCCGCTGGGATCGCCGCGAAGATCGTTGGGATCGGCGCGAGGATCGTTGGGATCGCCGCGAAGATCGCCGCGATCGCCGTGAGGATCGCTGGGACCGCCGGCGTCACAACGGCTATTACTACAATAACCGCTTCTATTGGGGCGCACCCCCGGCGGCGTATTACAGCCACCACTCCTATCGCCCGTACTATCGCGCGTGGCGCCGGGGCGACCGGGTGCCGTCCTACTACCGCAACCGCTACGTCGTTGTGCGCGACTACGATCACTACCATCTGCGCCGCCCGCCGCGCGGCTACCACTGGGTGCGCGATGACCGCGGCGATTATCTGCTCGTCGGCATCGCCACGGGCGTGATCTTGAGCCTCATCCTCGGCGCGCACTAGCGCTGAGTTGAACTGAACAGCGAACCGCCCCGGGCAGCACCCTGCCCGGGGCGGTTTCGTTTTACGCGTTAAGGAGTCGGAAGCCGAAGCGGTCAAGTCTCCCGCGCGGGGAGACAGCTCATGCTCGGCTATATCTGGTTTTGCGTCATGGTCCGCGCCGTCGCGCCAGGCGCGGGCGACATCATCGCGCGCTACAATCATGCGGTGGAGCAAATGCTGAGCGCGGGGCTGGCGGACTAGCGTTCAATCGATATTGAACGACATGCCGAAGAGCACGATGGCGGCGAGGAGCGCCGCCGCGCCCGTGCCGGCGAGCCACAGCACCCAACGCCAGCGCCGCCACGTCTCGCGAAAATCCGACGCCTGCACCAAGAGATCGACTGGATAGGCCGCGCAATAGAGCACGTTCGCAACGATCGCGAGAAAGATGAGGATCGGAATCGCTTCCGCCATCCAGTTCCAGCTGTCGTTCGCCGCAAACAGCGCCCCGACCACGACGAGCGCCAGCACCGCATTGTAGAAAAGCCGCCCCGTCTCCCAATAGCGCAGCGCATCCGTCACGTTCGCGCGCGTGAACGCGGGCTCGCTCACACGCCGAGCTTCTTCTTCAGAATTTCGTTCACCACCGCCGGGTTCGCCTTGCCGCCCGTCGCCTTCATCGTCTGGCCGACCCACCAGCCGAACGCCTTCGGGTTCTTCTGGACGTCCGCGACCTTATCGGCGTTCGCGGCCATGAGATCGTCGATCGCTTTTTCGATCGCGCCAGTGTCGGTGACTTGGCGGAGGCCTTCGCGCTCGACGATGGCGCCGGGATCGTCGCCCGTCTCCATCATCTTGGCGAACACGTCCTTGGCGATCTTGCCGTTGATCGTGCCGTCCTTGATGAGATCGACGAGCGCGCCGAGCTGTGCCGCCTTCACCGGAGACGCCGATAGCTCAACGCCTGCCTTGTTGAGCGCGCCGAACAATTCCTGCGTCACCCAGTTCGCGGCGAGCTTGGCGTCGCGCCCTTTCGCAACCGTCTCGAAATAATCCGCGCTCTCGGTGTCCGCCGAAAGCACGCCCGCATCATACGCGGACAAGCCATACGCGCTCTCGAAGCGCTTCTTCTTCGCATCCGGCAATTCCGGCAGCGACGCGCGGATCTCCTCGATCCATTTGGGATCGAGCTCCAGCGGCAGCAGATCGGGATCGGGGAAGTAGCGGTAATCGTGCGCGTCCTCCTTGGAGCGCATCGTCCGCGTCTCGCCCTTGTCGGGATCGAAGAGGCGCGTCTCCTGATCGATCTTGCCGCCGTCCTCCAGGATATCGATCTGCCGGCGCGCCTCGAACTCGATCGCCTGCGCCATGAAGCGCACCGAGTTCACGTTCTTGATCTCGCAGCGCGTGCCCCATTCCTTCGTGCCCGCGCGCCGCACCGAGACGTTCACGTCCGCGCGCATGGAGCCTTCCTCCATGTTGCCGTCGCACGTGCCGAGCGCGCGCACGATGGACCTGAGCTTGTTGAAATAGGCGCCCGCTTCCTTCGATGAGCGCATGTCCGGGCGCGAGACGATCTCCATCAGCGCCACGCCCGCGCGATTGAGATCGACGAACGTCTCCGTCGGCGAAAGATCGTGGATCGATTTGCCCGCGTCTTGCTCAAGGTGCAGCCGCTCGATGCGCACGATGATGGCTTCATCGTCCGCCTCGATCTCGACTTCGCCCTCGCCGACGATCGGGTGCTGGTATTGCGAGATCTGATAGCCCTGCGGCAGATCGGGATAGAAATAATTCTTCCGGTCGAACCGCGAGAAATGATTGATCTCTGCTTTCAGCCCCAGCCCCGTCCGGATCGCCTGCTCCACGCAGAATTTGTTGATGACCGGCAGCATCCCCGGCATCGCCGCATCGACCAGCGAAACGTGCGCGTTGGGGTCGCCGCCGTACTCGGCGGACGCGCCCGAAAAGAGCTTCGCCTTGGACTTCACCTGCGCGTGAACCTCCAAGCCGATGATGATTTCCCAATCCCCCTTCTGGCCGGGGATCAGCTGATCCTTGCGCGCGGCGCGGACGTCGAGTTCTGCGGTCATAAGTTGGGATTAGGGGAGCGCCGGGCGCGTTGTCCAGGGGCGCTGGCGGCGGCGCCCGGCGCACGCTATCGCTTGGCCATTGGGGAGGGGCCGAATGCCGCACAAAACGATCGCGATTCTTGCCTTGGCGGCGCTCGCCGCGTGCGGGCCAAGCTACGCACCCCCGAACGCGCCGTCGCGCGCCTGCCCCACCATCACCGCCGCGGAATACCAATCCGCGCTCGACGCCGGCGCCGCGCGCGGCCGCGCGCGTGTGCACGCCAGCGGCATGGTGGAGCTCAACAACGGGCCGGGCGTCGTTCATTGCGCGACGTATTCGAGCGGGATGCGGCCCTGCCGGCGCCCGAACGACTACGTGATCGAATACACGCTGGCGGATGGCAGCGTCACGCACGTGCGCGTCCCGGCGAACGCGCAATATCGCTTCAACGTCCACCGCACGCCCACGCATTGTGAGATCGTCAACGAGAACGGGCCGGGCCAGGCGCAATAGCGCTAACGCTCCGCGCGCCGCTCCCGGCGCAAGCTCTCCTCCGGCGTGATCCAAACGCGCCCGGCTTGGGCTTCGCGGTAGCCGTAGTCGAAGAGCCCGCGCAGCGTATCGAGGCCAAAGCCCATCGAGCCGCGATAGTCGTAGTCCGGCGCGATGCGCGCGAACTGGAGCGCGAGCCCGTTCCGTTCCGCGAAGCCCGCCGCCAGGATCATGTTCTGGCGCGATTGAAACATCATGTTGGTCTCGAAGCTGCGCGCCGCTATGGAGACGGTGTTGAGCCGCGTTTGCGAGGCGCGCGCTTCGAGCTGGCCGTTGACGATCACGAAGATGCGCCCGCCGCGCAGCGTGCTCGCGGGATCGCGCCAGAGCGACATGATTTGCGGCGTCACGAAGAAGGGCGTGGAGACGCCGCCGTCCACATGCATTTCCTGGCGCGCGGCGCCGTTGGCGTCCACATTGATCATCACCGGCGGAAAAACGCCCGGCACGCTCGCCGATGCGATGAGCACGTCCCGGAAAAGCGCGCGCGCCTCCTCATCCCCGCGCGAAGCGATCGCGCCCATATCCCAGATGACCGTATCCTGCGTGTCGAGGTTCGTCGTCGCCACCAGCAGCAAGCGCCCGCGCGCATACTCGCGCGCCACCGCGTGGATGAGATCGAGCGTCACGTTGTGATCGACGAGATCGTGGAGCGGGCGCCCGTCATAAAGGCCGGGTTCGGAAAGGATGGAGAGCCCGCGCCGCCGCAGCAGGTTCGCCGCGAGTTCGCCCGTGTACGCGGCCTCCAGCTCATCATCCCAATCGCTGCCGAGAAACGCGAACGGCGCGATGAGCGCGCCGGTCGAGACGCCGGTGACGATCTCATATTGCGGGCGCTCTCCCGCGCGCGTCAGCCCCACGAGCACGCCCGCGCCGTAGGCGCCGCCAGCGCCTCCGCCCGAAAGCGCGAGCACATCGAACGTGCCGTCCGCCGCGGCGGCGGCGCGCGCGAGGCGGGCGCGTTCGGCGCTCGCGTTGTTGTCCAAGAGACGCGGATCTTCCGCGCCGGTGCGGATCGTGGGCGGAAAGCCGGGCAGCACCGCGTTGAGCGTCGCCGCCAGCGCGGGCTCCGCCGTGCGCGGGGGCGTGATGCACCCCGCCAGCGCCGCCGCGCTCACCAGAACAGCTGCTTTGACCCGCACGCGCCAAGTTTAGCGCGCCCGGCGTCAACGATCTATTCCGCGCGATGCTCCAGGGTGGGGCGGATGCGGCTCGCCAGATAAAGCCCGATGCCCACCTGCGCGATGCCGAGCGCTGTTGTCAGGTAAGGCCGCTCACGCAGCGCATCGACGGCCTCGCGCAATGGTTCTGGCCCTATGCGCCAGACGCTCATGTGCCGCCGCGGCTGCGCCGCCATCAGCACGCCGTCGCCGATCATCAGCATGGCCAGCGTTTCAGCCGAGAGGCTTAAGGGCAAATTCATCGCATCGCTCCGCCAAGCCCAACGGATGCGCGCGTGCGATGTTCCGGACAAGAAAAAGCCTCCGCCGGCAGGGATCGAGCCGAACGGAGGCCGTAAGAGGCAAAGGGGAGGTCCAGAATGGGACCACGCCAATGAGGTGCAATAACCTTGCCGCCGCGCAATGCGCGCGCACGCAAACAAAAGCCCCGGCTTTTGGCCAGGGCTTCAAAGGTTTTGCGTCGAATCCGCGCCGCGCGCTGCGCCGTTTTGAAACGAGCGCCGAAGCGATCGGCGTTAATTCACGCTTCACCCTGCAAACGCGGGCCCACTCTTCGCCGCGCGCGAGAAGCCTGCGCGCGCGGCGCACGGTTTTCGCGCGTTAAGAGTTGGCGCCGCGCATGCGTAAAAAGACGTGGGGACGACGAGGCAGTCCGTACACGAATGATGGGAGAAGAAACTTTCCACCCCGATACGCGGGCGCTGCTCGCGTACGGCCGCGCTTTG
>JBFWVZ010000004.1:0-306229 GCA_050246475.1 Hyphomonadaceae bacterium
GCCGACATCGTGCCGGTCAATTGGTTCGCGGCGCTCTATTTCGCGCTGATGGGCGCCATCGTGTTCGGCGCCATCGGGCTCATCGGCGGCATCTGGGCCGACAAGTTCGATCACCTCGCGGCGGTGACGAACTTCATCGTGACGCCGCTGACGATGCTCTCGGGCACGTTCTTCTCGGTGGCGGTGCTGCCGGAGCCGGCGCGGACCATCAGCCACTACAATCCCGTCTTCTTCCTGATCGACGGCTTCCGCGCCGGCTTCATCGGCCACGCCGACACTTCGCTCTGGGTGAGCGGCGCAATCTCCGGCGCGCTGGCGGCGGCGCTCTGCTTCACCTGCTGGAGCCTGCTGAAGAGCGGGTGGCGGCTGAAGGCTTAGTGCGCGAACTAAACGCAAACATTAAATCGCGTGCATGTGGAACACGATGAGCGCAAAGCGCGAACCAATCGCCACACTCTATGCGCCTAGGGTCCGCGCCAGCCACGGGATGAAGATGTCCATGCGATAATCGACGTCCGTGTGGTCGTCGTCATACTCTTCGTACGTGTGGGCGATGCCGGCGGCGGTCAGCTTCTTCGCAAAGCGCCGCATGCCGAAATGGATGCGGAACTGATCCTTCATGCCGCAATCCATGTAGATGCCTTTGAGCTTGCGGATCTCATCGAGCTTCTCGTCGAGCATGATTACGGGATCGTGCTTCATCCAATTCGCCCAGCGTTCGGGGATGAGTTCGCCGGTGCGCGGGTCCATCGGCAGGCGCATGCAGCGGAACGCGGTCGGGTCGGGATCGTAGAAAGCGCTCATCGCCAGATCCATGAGGATCATGCGGTCCTTGTCCTTGAGCTTGGGCTGCGCCTCGACGTGCTTCACCCATTTCTCGATCGAGTAATCGTGCGGGCGCAGCGCATCGACATCGTCATAAAGCGTCGGGATGAAGAGCGCGTCGAAGCCCATGTCGCCGGAATTGATGGCGATGGCGCTCCAGAAATCCGCGCGGTTCAAACCGTGCCACGCCGCGCCATAGCCGCCGGAGGATTTGCCGAAGACGCCGCGCCGGCCTTTGCCGCCGCATTTGAATTGGGCTTCGACCGCCGCGACGATTTCGTCACAAACGTAATCGGCGTAGCGCCCGGAGCCGGCGCTGTTCAGGTATTGGTTTCCATAGAGTTGGGTGAAGCAATCGGGGAACGCGACGACGACGCGGGGCATGCCTTCATGCGCGAGGCGGTCCAGCCGCTCGGGCACGTTCTCGCCCGCCGGGCGCCAGTTCAAATGCCCAAGGCCCGAGCCCCAATAGCCGGTGAGATCGACGAGGAGGGGAAGGCTCTCCGCCTCGCTCCAGCCCGGCGGGGTCCAGACGCCGTACTCGCGCTCGGTCGGATCGCCTTGCGGATTGCCTTTGAGCACTTCGGATTGGTGGGGAAGACGGTGGAGGATGCCTCGCGGCAAGCTATGATCTCTGCGCATGCGCGCTCTTCGCGCGCGCGCCTTGACGTTGCAAGCCGCGCGGCCCACAAACCCGCGCTTTCCCGCGCCATTTCAGCCAGGAAGGCCCTTCCATGAACGCCCCCGCCAACCACATCCTCCCGGTCTATTCGCCGCCGGAGGAAGTGTTCGTCCGCGGCGAGGGCGTCTGGATCTATACGGACAAGGGCGAGCGCTATCTCGATTTCATCGCGGGCATCGCGGTCAACGCGCTGGGGCACGCCAATCCGAAGCTGGTGAAGGCGCTCCACGATCAATCGCAGAAGCTCTGGCACACCTCGAACATGTTCCGCGTCGCGGGGCAGGAGCGGTTGAGCGACAAATATTGCGCCAATTCCTTCGCCGACGTCGTCTTCTTCACCAACAGCGGCACCGAAGCGATCGAAGGCTGCTTGAAGATCGCGCGCAAGTTTCACAGCGCGAACGGCCAGCCGGATCGCATCGACATCATCGGCTTCAAGGGCGCCTTCCACGGCCGCTCCTATGGCGGCATCAACGCGGCGGGCAATCCGTCGTACGTCGATGGGTTCGGCCCCGTGCTGCCGGGCTACAAGCACGCCGAGTTCAACAATCTCGACAGCGTCAAAGCGCTCATCGACCCGAAGACGTTCGCCGCGATCCTCGTCGAGCCCGTGCAGGGCGAAGGCGGCGTGCGCGCGGGCACGGACGAATTCATCAAAGGCCTGCGCAAGCTCTGCGACGAGCACGGCGCGCTTTTGATGTTCGATGAAGTGCAATGCGGCGCCGGGCGCACGGGCAAGCTCTGGGCGCATGAATGGTACGGCGTGACGCCGGACGTGATGGCGGTGGCCAAGGGCGTGGGCGGCGGCTTTCCTCTCGGCGCGTTCCTGGCGACGCGCGAAGCCGCGAAGGGCATGGTGCGCGGCACGCACGGAAGCACATACGGCGGCAACCCGCTGGCGATGGCGGTGGGCGAAGCCGCGTTCGATGAATTGTCGAATCCGGAATTCCTCGAGCGCGTGCGCGCGATCGCCAATCATTTCGGCCAATCGCTCGAAGGCTTGAAGGACCGCCATCCCGAATTGATCGTGGAGACGCGCGGGAAGGGGCTCCTGCGCGGCTTGAAGCTGACGACCGATCCCAAGCCCATTCAAGCGGCGGCGCGCGCGCGCAAGCTTCTGGTCGGCGTCGCGGGCGACAACGTGCTGCGCGTCGCGCCGCCGCTCATCATCGATGAGAGCCATGTCGCGCAGGCGATCGACACGCTCGACGCCGCCTTCAACGCGATCCACGCAGAGGCCGCCGCTTGAGGATGCGCTCGCTTCTCCCCCTCCCCGCGAGGGGAGGGGGCAGGGGGTGGGGCGAACCTCTCACTCTTGAAAATTCACGCGCGCGGACTCTGTCCCGACCCATGTCGCGCCTCACCCCCCCCCCCACCCCCACCCCCCGAGGGGGGGGGGCATGAACAAGACTATGCAAGGCGCGGCGCCGCGGCACTTCATCGATCTCTGGCAGCTCTCTGCGCAGGAACTGAAAACCTTGCTCGCGGAAGCGCATGCGCGCAAGCGCGCGCGCGAGGGCTGGCCCAAGGGGCGCGCCGACAGCGATGCGCCGCTCGCCGATCACGTGCTGGCGATGATCTTCCAGAAGAATTCGACGCGCACACGCATCAGCTTCGACATCGCGATGCGCCAACTCGGCGGCACGACCATCGTGATGAGCGCCAACGACATGCAGCTCGGGCGCGGCGAGACGATTCCGGATACCGCCCGCGTGCTTTCGCGCATGGTCGATGCGGTGATGATCCGCGCCAACAAGCACGAGGACGTGGAGACGTTCGCGGCCTATTGCGATGCGCCGGTCATCAACGGGCTCACCGATCTCTCGCATCCCTGCCAGATCGTCGCCGACATCATGACGATCGAGGAGCGGCTGGGCGATGTGCACGGCCGCACGATCGCTTGGGTGGGCGACGGCAACAATGTCTGCACCAGCTTCCTGCATGCGGCGCCCAAGCTCGGCTTCTCCATGCGGATCGCTTCGCCGAAGCAATACGGCCCGCGCACGCAGGAAGTCGCCGCCGCGCAAAAGGCGGGCGCCAAGATCGAGGTGCTGGAGAGCGCGGCCAAGGCCGCCGAAGGCGCCGATGTCGTCGTCACCGACACCTGGGTCTCCATGGGGGATGCGGACAAGGCCGAGCGCATGGCGGCCTTTCCTCCGTATGCGGTCAATGCGGAGCTGATGGCGCGCGCGAAGCCGGACGCGCTCTTCCTCCATTGCCTGCCCGCCCATCGCGGCGAAGAGGTGAGCGACGCAGTGATGGACGGCGCGCAATCCGCCGTGTGGGACGAGGCGGAAAACCGCATCCACGCGCAGAAGGCGGTGCTGCTCTGGTGCCTCGGGCGGCTGTGAGAGGCGCGTTTGGGTTTCCTCCCCCGCACGCGGGGGAGCAAAGCAGGATGCAATGAGCGCGCGCGACGACATTGTCGCCGCCTTCAGCCTGGACGGCGCGCCGGTGCGCGGGCGCATTGCGCGGCTGGGGCGCGGCAGCGTCAGCCCCATCCTCGACCGGCATAATTATCCCCGGCCCGTCGCGCTTCTGCTCGGCGAAGCGATCGCGCTGGCCGCGCTTGTGGGATCGCTCTTGAAGGCGGACGGGCGCTTGGTCGTGCAGGCGCAAGGCAAGGGTGAGGTGCCGCTCTTGATGGCGGAGCATCGCGCGGGCGGCTATCTGCGCGGCTACGCGCGCTTGGCGGACGGCGCGGCCGCGCGATTATCCGGACACGGACGAATGCCGCCGGGCGACCTCTTGGGCGCGGGCGCGCTTGTGATGACGCTCGATCAGGGCGAAGACAAGACCACGCATCAAGGCGTCGTCGCGTTGGGCGGAGAGACGCTCGCGCAATGCGCGGAAGCCTATTTCGCGGAGAGCGAACAGACGCCGACGCGCGTGCGCCTCGCGGTCGGGGAAATGGACGGCGCGGCCGGGCATTCCTGGCGCGCGGGCGGGGCGCTCATTCAGCGCGTGGCGGGCGATGCGGCGCGGGGCGAGACGCAGGAAGATTGGTCCCGTGCGAGCATTCTCTTCGAGAGCGTCGAGGACGCGGAACTGGTCGATCCCGATCTCGCGGCCGAGCGCGTGCTCTATCGGCTTTTTCATGAAGAGAACGTCCGCATGGCGGCGCCGGCGCAGCTCATCGACCATTGCGGTTGCGACCGCGATCGCCTGGCCGCGGTGCTGCAACGCTTCAGCGCGAATGAATTGTCCGATCTGACCGAGCCCGACGGCGCCATCCACGCGCGCTGCCAATTCTGCGCGCGGACGTATCGGATTGCGCCGGACGAAGTCGGGATTGGGGATTAGAGGTTCGGGATTAGGGTTTAGGTGCTCGGCTCTCGCGAACGCGAGAGCCCAGAAGGCCAGGGACTGGACCCTCGCTTTCGCGAGGGTCGAGCGCGTATCGTCCAATCCCCAATCCCTAGTTCACCCGCCGCGTCTCATCCGGGCTATCGAGCGCGAAGGCGGGGATCGCAATGGAGAAACGCTCGCCTGTGTGCGTACGCACCATTTCATAAGCGCCGACCATCATGCCCGAGGGCGTATTGAGCGGGCAGGCGCTCGTATAGCGGAAGCTCTCGCCGGGATTGAGCGTCGGCTGCTGGCCGATGACGCCGGGGCCCTCGACTTCCTGGATGCGCCCCGTCGCGTCCGCGATCCGCCAGTAGCGGGAGAGAAGCTGCACGGTCTCGCGTGAGCGGTTCTCGATCTCGATCGTGTAGGCCCAGAGATATTGGTGCGCGCCGGGATCGCTTTCCTGCGGCAGGAAACATGGATCGACGCGCACGAGGATCGAATGGGTTTCGGCGGCATACATGCGGCGACTCTACTTCACCCTCTCCCCTTGTGGGAGAGGGGAACTACGCATCGAGCGCGGCGAGCAAATCCTCGATCAGATCGTCGGCGTCTTCGAGGCCCACGGAGAGGCGCACCGTGCCGCCGCTAATGCCGATCGATTTGCGCCCTTCGTCGGTCAAGCGGCGGTGCGTCGTGGTTTCGGGGTGCGTGGCGAGGCTCTTTGAGTCCCCCAGATTGTTGGAGATGTCGATGAGCTCCAGCGCATCGAGGAATGTCCACGCGCCTTCGCGCCCGCCCGCCACATCGAAGGCGATCAATGTTCCGCCTGCGGACATTTGCTTTGCGTGGATCGCGTGATGGGGATGATCGGCGCGGCCGGGATAGAGCAGGCGTTCGATCTTCGGGTGCTGCGCAAGCGCATCCGCCACCTTCGCGGCGTTCGCGCATTGTTGGTGCACGCGCAGATCGATCGTCTCCAGGCCCTTCGCCAGCACCCACGCATTGAACGGCGAAATCGCCGGGCCGGTGTGGCGCAGGAATTCGCGGATGTTCTTGTCGATCAATTCCTTGGACGCGAGGATCGCGCCCGCGAGCGTGCGGCCCTGGCCGTCGATGTGCTTGGTCGCGGAATAGACGACGATGTCGGCCCCGAAAGCGAATGGCTTTTGCAGCACGGGGCTGGCGAACACATTGTCCACGATGAGCAAGCCGCCGGCGGCGTGCACGATATCGGCGACGGCCTGGATATCGACGGCGCCAAGCGTTGGGTTCGCGGGCGTTTCGATAAGGGCAAGCGTGACGCCCTTCTTCGCTTCGCTGCGCCATTGCTCCAAATCCTCGCCGTCAACGAGGGCCACGTCCACGCCGAGGCGCGGCAGCAGCGTATCCAGGATCCACAGGCAGGAGGCGAACATGGCCTTGGCGCCGATTACGCGGTCGCCAGCTTTCAAGTTGGCGAGGAGCGCCGCGTTGACGGCCGCCATGCCGGAGCCGACCGCGAGGCATTCCTCGGCGCCTTCACCTTCCAGCGCCATCAAGCGCTCTTCGAAGACGCGCACCGTCGGGTTTGCGTAGCGCCCGTAGAGATAGCCGGGCGAAGTTCCCGCGAAGCGCGCATCGGCCTCCGCCGCGCTGTCATACACAAAGCCGCTCGTCATGAAGATCGCTTCGGCGGTCTCCTTGTGCTGGCTGCGGCTAAGGCCGCCGCGCACGAGGCGGGTGGCGAGGCGGGGCGGCGTTTTCTTGCGCGGCATGGGCAATCCTTCACGTCATCGACGCGCCGGCGAAATCCATGCGACAGGCGGGGAGAGCGAGCCATGAAGCGGCCCGCCATTCCCTCGCTTTAGCTGCATTTTTTCCGCGCCCGCAAGCGGAGACAAATCGGCGCGCACGCTCTCTAACAGAGGGTGCGTGAGCGTCAAGCTGGACAAAGCGCCCGGCGCGCGCCAGCAAGCGGCGCGAGGAGCGACGATGGCGAACGGCGTCCTGCCGGATGGAGAGATCGAGCGCGCAATTCAGCAAGGCTGGATCGCGGCGGAAGCGGCGTTTGCGAGCGATCAGATCCAGCCCGCGAGCCTCGATTTGCGCTTGGGCGCGAAAGCCTTTCGCCTGCGCGCGAGCTTTCTGCCAGGCGATAAGCAATGCGTGGCCGACAGGCTCGATCGCGAGCTCGTCATGCACGAGATCGATCTCGCGCGCGGGGCGGTGCTGGAAACGAATTGCGTCTATCTCGTGCCGCTGATGGAGCGGTTGAAGCTCCCCGCCGATCTGCACGGCGCGGCGAACCCAAAGAGCTCGACAGGGCGCATCGACGTT
This sequence comes from Hyphomonadaceae bacterium, assembly GCA_050246475.1. Taxonomy (GTDB): domain Bacteria; phylum Pseudomonadota; class Alphaproteobacteria; order Caulobacterales; family Aquidulcibacteraceae; genus CADEEL01. The sequence goes on from JBFWVZ010000004.1 coordinate 7,118, forward strand.
TTCACGCGCCTGATCGCGGATCACGCGACATCCTTCGATCATGTTCCGGCGGGTTATGAAGGCCCGCTCTGGGCGGAAATTTCGCCGTGCACGTTCTCCATTCTCGTGCGTCCAGGCGTGCGGCTTTCGCAGCTCAGGCTGCGGCGCGGCCCCACGCAAGTGAAGCACGAGACTCAATTCTCAATCGATCTCTCCTTGAAGGGCGCGGCCGGCTATCGCGCCAAGCGCCATTCGGGCGTCATTGATGTGGACGGCGTCGGCGCACACGATCCGCGCGACTTCTGGGAGCCGCTCGAAGCGCGACGCGGACGCGTGGTCTTGGATCCCGGCCAGTTCTACATTTTCGCGTCGAAGGAAAACGTGCTCATCCCGGCGGATGAGGCCGCCGAGATGGCGCCCATCCGCCCGGAGCTTGGCGAGTTTCGCGCACACTATGCGGGCTTCTTCGATCCGGGGTTTGGCGTCAACGAAGATGGGCGCGCGGTGCTTGAAGTGCGCTCGCGCGACGTGCCGTTCTTTCTCGAGGACGGCCAGCCCGTCGGCAAACTCGTCTATGAGCCGCTGATCGCGCCTGCGACCAAGCTCTACGGCGAAACCGGCGTGAACAATTATCTCGGGCAGGGCTTGAAGCTCTCGAAGCATTTCTCGGCGTGGCGATGAAACTCATTTCTCACTCTCCCATCGACGGGGCGCGTTTGGGCGAGGTCGCGATTGACGATGCGGCGAGCATCGATGCGAAGATCGCCGCCGCGGCGCGCGCGTTCGATGTCTGGCGCGCGGTTCCGGCGCCCAAGCGCGGCGAGCTTGTGCGCCGCTGGGGCGAGGTGCTGCGCGAGCGCAAGGATGAGCTCGGCCTCCTGGTGACGCGCGAGAGCGGCAAGATCCTCTCCGAAGGCCTGGGCGAAGTGCAGGAGATGATCGACATCTGCGATTTCGCGGTCGGTCTCTCGCGTCAATTGCACGGCCTCACGATCGCATCCGAGCGCCCAGAGCATCATTTGATCGAGCGTTGGCATCCGCTGGGCGTCGTGGGCGTCATCAGCGCGTTCAATTTTCCTGTCGCGGTCTATGCGTGGAACGCAGCGCTCGCGCTCGTGTGCGGGGACAGCGTCGTCTGGAAGCCATCGGAGAAGACGCCGCTCTCGGCGGAAGCCGTGATGGAGACATTACGTGAAGCGATGAAGCGCTTTGCCGAAGCGCCCGAGGGCTTAGCGAGCGTCGTTCAAGGCGGCGCGGATGTGGGCGCGGCGCTCTCGTCCGATCCGCGCGTCGCGCTCATCTCCGCGACGGGCTCGGTGCGCATGGGCAAGGCGGTCGCGGAGGCGGCGGCGGGCACGCTCAAGCGCACGTTGCTCGAACTCGGCGGCAACGCCGCGATGATCGTGGCGCCGAGCGCCGATCTCGCCATGGCGGTGCGCGCGATCTCCTTTTCCGCGGTCGGCACTGCAGGGCAGCGCTGCACGACGCTTCGGCGCCTCATCGTGCATGAGAGCATCGCGGACGATGTCGTCACGCGGCTCAAGAAAGCGTACGCGACGCTACCCATCGGCGATCCGACGAAAGAGGGCACGCTCGTCGGGCCGCTCATCGATGAAGGCGCCTTCGAAGGCATGCAGCGCGCGCTCGACCAGGCGCGCAGCGAAGGCGGCCAAGTGCATGGCGGGCATCGCGCGGAGAGCAAGGGCGGCTTCTACGCCACGCCCGCTCTTGTCGAAATGCCGGCGCAAACCGCCATCGTGCAGCACGAGACGTTCGCGCCCATCCTCTATGTGTTGCGATACAAGTCATTCGACGAAGCCATCGCGCTGCAGCGCGGCGTGCCGCAGGGGCTTTCCTCTTCCATCTTCACGACGGATATGCGCGAGGCGGAGACGTTCCTTTCCGCGATCGGCTCCGATTGCGGCATCGCCAACGTCAACACGGGCCCGTCCGGCGCAGAGATCGGCGGCGCCTTTGGCGGCGAAAAGGAGACGGGCGGTGGGCGCGAAAGCGGCTCCGACGCGTGGAAAGCCTACATGCGCCGCCAAACGCAGACCGTGAATTACGGACGCACTTTGCCGCTCGCGCAGGGCGTCAAGTTCGACGTTTAGGCGCGGCGCCAACAAAAGCACCGCAATCGCGCGCTCGCCCGTTGCGAAGCGCGCGCCCGTCCGCCTATCGTCCGCGCAATGCACATTGAAACGGTCGATCTCGCGGTTCTCCAGGAAATTCTCATCGTGCTTGGCGCGGTGACGATCGTCATTCCGATTTTCCATCGCATCCGCGTCTCACCGGTCCTGGGCTTTTTGCTGATCGGGATGTTTCTGGGGCCGACAGGCCTGGGCGCGTTGCTGCGCTCCGTGCCGGGGCTCGACTGGCTTGTGATTTCCGATCGCGAGCGCATCGGGGGCGTCGCCGAGTTCGGCATCGTTCTGCTGCTCTTCATGATCGGGCTCGAGCTCTCGTTCGAGCGGTTGAACACGATGCGGCGCCTGGTGTTCGGGCTGGGGCCGCTGCAAGTGCTCGTCTGCGCGAGCGCCATTGCGGGCGCGGCCATCCTGCTCAATCAGGGCCGCTTCGACGCGATCGTGCTTGGGCTCGCCTTTGCGCTCTCCTCCACCGCCATCATCGTGCAGGTGCTGTCGGAGGAGAAGCGGCTCAACACCAATGTCGGGCGCACCACGTTCGCGGTGCTGCTCTTCCAGGACATCGCCGTCGTGCCGATCCTCTTCGCGGTCACGATGCTGGCCGGCGCCGAGGTCGGTGCGCGCGCGGGGCAATTCTCGCTGGCGCTCGCGCAAGCGGCGGCCGCCATCGGGGTGATCGTGGTGGCGGGGCGCGTTTTCCTCCGGCCGCTCTTCCGCTCCGTCGCGCGCACGGGCAGCCCTGAAATGTTCATGGCCGCGAGCCTTCTCGTGCTGCTTGCCGCAGCGATGGCGACGGCGGCGGCCGGGCTCTCGATGGCGATGGGCGGGCTCATCGCGGGGCTGCTGCTGGCCGAGACCGAATACCGCCGCCAGATCGAGGTGCTGATTGATCCGTTCAAGGGCCTGCTGCTCGGCGTCTTCCTCATCTCCGTGGGGATGACGATCGATCTCTTCGCCATCGCACGCGAGCCGGTGCTGATCGGCGGGCTGGCGATCGGGCTGATCGCGGTCAAGTTCGTGTTCTGCTGGCTTCTGGTGCGTCTCTTCAACGCGTCAATGCAAACGTCGGTTCAGGCGGGGCTGTTGCTTGCGCCGGCGGGTGAGTTCACGCTCGTGGTTCTGGGCGCGGCGACGGCGCTTGGCGTGCTTTCCGATCGGATCGGAGATGTGGGGATGATTGTCGCGACGCTGACGATGGCGACGATCCCACTGTTCTCGAAACTCGGCAGCGCGCTTTCAAAGCAAATGGCGCCCGCCAAACATGTCGATGCGGCGCTCACGCTGCCTGAGTCTTTTGAGACGGCGCCGCGTGTCATCATCGCGGGCTTTGGGCGCGTGGGGCAGGTGGCGGCCGGCATGCTCAAGGTGCATGGCGTCGATTATATCGCGATCGATTCCGACGTGGATGTGGTCGCGCGCGGCCGCAAGGACGGCGCGCCGGTCTATTATGGCGATTCAACCAATCCGGAATTCCTTCACCGCTGCGGGCTCAACGAAGCGCGCGCGCTGGTGGTGACGATGGATTCAGGGCCGGGCACGGAGCGCGTCGTCGAGGTTGCGCGCCAGGAGCGGCCCGATCTTTTGATCGTCGCACGCGCGCGCGATGCGCGCCATGCCGCCAAGCTCTATGCAAAAGGCGCGACCGATGCGGTGCCGGAGACCGTGGAGGCGAGCCTGCTGCTCTCGGAGACGCTGCTCGTCGATATCGGCGTGCCGATGGGGCCGGTGATCGCCTCGATCCACGAACGGCGCGCGCAATTCCGCGCCGAGATTCAGAAGCTCGCGCCCGACGCGGAGGTGCGCGTGCCGCGCCGCGTGCGCCTGCGCGATCACGGCAAGACGCCGAGCGAGACTTGATCTCGTTTTCCTTCTCCCGCCATGGGCGGGAGAAGGTGGCCGAAGGCCGGATGAGGGTGGGGTTCGCAGATCGAGCGCGCCCCCTCATCCGTCAGCTTCGCTGACACCTTTTCCCCCTCACGGGGGAGAAGGGAAGCGCAACTCAGAGCCCCGCCAAATTCCCCCGCAGCCATTGCTGCACGGCGGAGAAATCCTTCTGCCCATAGCCCATGCGGTCGAAGAGGGCGTAGAGCGCTTCTGCCTGCGCGCCCATGGGCGTGCTCGCGCCCGCTTTCGCCGCCGCATCCTGCGCGAGCTTCAAATCCTTGAGCATCATCGCGGCCGCGAAGCCGCCTTCGTAGCCGCGATCGCTCGCGGTCTGGGGCCCGACGCCCGGCCACGGGCAATAGCTCGTGAGGCTCCAGCATTGGCCTGAACTCTTCGACGCGATCTCGAAATAGGCGGCCGCATCGAGGCCGAGTTTCTCCGCGAGCGCGAAAGCCTCCGCCGTCGCCAGCATCTGAATGCCGAGCGCCATGTTGTTGCAGATTTTCGCGGCCTGACCCGCGCCGAAATCGCCGGCGCGGATGGTGATGCGGCTCATCGGCGCGAGCGCCTTTTCGATCTCCGCGAAATCCTTTTCATCGCACCCGACCATGAAGGCGAGCGTGCCCGCATCGGCCGCCGCCGTGCCGCCGGAGACGGGCGCATCCGCGAAGCGGAAGCCTTTCTCCTTCATCTGCGCCGCCACCGCGCGCGCGCTTTCAACGTCGATGGTCGAGCAATCGATGAGGAGGGCGCCCTTCTTCGCGTTGGGCGCGATCTCTTCGGCATAGATTTTCCGCACATGCTGCCCCGCCGGCAGCATGGTGATGACGACATCGGCGTCGCGCACCGCATCGGCCGCGCTCTTCTGGGGCTTGGCGCCCAGCTCCTCGGCGCGCTTCAACGCGGCGGGCGAAAGATCGAACCCGCGCACGTCGTTCTGAGCCTTGGCCTGATTGCCAGCCATGCCCGCGCCCATGTTGCCGAGGCCGATGAAAGCGATGGTGGTCACGTGTCTGTCTCCGAGCGAGCTAGTCATCAATCCGCGGCGGGCTCATGAGGGTGTTGATCACAACCACGATGGCCCCGAACGCGACTAGCAGAACTGGCCATGAGAGTCCGTAGTACCAGATTGCGGGCGCCGAGGTTTCCCAATCGCCGTTCGGATTGCGCGCCTCCCAGATTACTCGACTGGATACACTGACACCCACCACAGCGGCGCCCATCGCGGCGTACAGGAGCGTTCGGCGCGGCCGCTTGTGCAGGAAGGCGTGCAGCGCCGGGATGAAGACGAGCACTAGAAGGCCTGCGATAGGAGCGAGCGCCATCGATCACCGCATCGTTGGAATGACGAAGCTCGAATCCTCCTGCATGCCCTCGGGCCAGCGCGCGGTCACGGTCTTCACTTTCGTCCAGAACTTAACGCCTTCCATGCCGTGCTGGTTGGTGTCGCCGAACGCGCTGCGCTTCCAGCCGCCGAATGTGTGGTAGGCGACGGGCACTGGGATGGGCACGTTGATTCCCACCATGCCGACATTCACTTTGCTGGCGAACTCGCGCGCGGCGCGGCCGTTGCGCGTGAAGATGGCGACGCCGTTGCCGTATTGGTGCTTGCTCGGCAGATCGACGGCTTCCTCGAACGTCTCTGCACGGACGATCTGGAGAACGGGGCCGAAGATTTCCTCCTGGTAGGTCTTCATGCCGGGCTTCACGTTGTCGAAGAGGGAAGGGCCGATGAAGAAGCCGTTCTCGTAGCCTTGCAGCTTGAAGCCGCGCCCGTCCGCGACGAGCTCGGCGCCTTCCTTGACGCCGATGTCGATATAGTTCGCGATCTTGTCGCGGTGCGCGGCGGAGACGACGGGGCCGTATTGCGCGCCCGCATCGGTCGAGATGCCGACCTTTAGCGTCTCCAACTCCGCGCTGACGCGCTCGCGTAATTCATCGGCCGTCTTCTTGCCGACGGGCACGACGACGGGAAGCGCCATACAGCGCTCGCCCGCCGAGCCGTAAGCGGCGCCGACGAGATCCTTGACGGTCTGATCCATGTCGGCGTCGGGGAGCACGATGCCGTGGTTCTTGGCGCCGCCCATCGCCTGCACGCGCTTGCCGTGCGCGGCGCCGGTTTCGAAGATGTAGTGGGCGATGTCGGAGGAGCCGACGAAGCTCACCGCCTTGATCTCGGGATGCTTGAGGATCGCGTCCACAGCGACCTTATCGCCGTGCACGACGTTCAAGACGCCGGGAGGTCCGCCCGCTTCGAGGAAAAGCTCCGCCAGGCGCACCGGCACGCTCGGATCCTTCTCGGAGGGCTTCAAGACAAACGTGTTGCCGCACGCGATCGCGACGCCGAACATCCACATCGGGATCATCGCGGGGAAATTGAAGGGCGTGATGCCGGCGACGACGCCCAGCGGCTGGCGCATCGAATAGACGTCGATCCCCGGCCCCGCGCCTTCGGTGTATTCGCCCTTCAGCGCATGGGGGATGCCGCAGGCGAACTCGATGACTTCGAGCCCGCGCTGAATATCGCCCTTCGAATCCGCGATGACTTTTCCATGTTCACTGGAGAGCAAGTCCGCGAGTTCTTCCATATGGGCTTCTACGAGCCGCTTGAACTCGAACATCACGCGCGCGCGCCGCTGCGGGTTCGTCGCCGACCACGCCGGCAGCGCCTTCGCTGCCGCCTCAACCGCGGCGTTCACGTCCGCCTCGGTTGCAAACGTCACCTTCGCCTGCACCTCGCCGGTGTTGGGATTGAAGACATCGCCCTGCCGGCCGGATGCGCCGGAAAGAGGCTTGCCGTCGATGAAGAAGGGGATCGTGCGCATGGGGATCGGATGCCTTGAAAGCGAGCGGAAGGAGAGGCGCGTTGCTTAGAAGGTTCCAGAATGGAACGCCACAAGGGATGCATTCCAAAACTTCGCGCGCGCGATGAATCGCGCGCCCGCGCGCGAGCTATATGTGGCGCGCTTTGCGCGATTTTACCTTGCAATAACCAGAAAACTTAGAACTCGCTTAGTATTGACGAAACGGAATATTTGAACTTCCGCGCGAGTGTCCCACCCTTGAAGGGGCGAACATGGCGCGCATTAATCTTGCGGCGACGGAACACGCATGGGCCTTGCGGCGGCGCGAGGAGACGAGCCTCGTCGTCGCCTCAGCGCTTCTGGCCGCGCTTTGCACGCAGGTCGTCGGGATCGGCGGCGCGATGCTGTGGTTCGCGCTGGCGATGGGCGCGTTTGTGGTCGAGCGCATCATCTATCGCGACATCATCGAACAGCAGGAAGACGGCGAGGCCGCGGAATGGCGCCTCGTGGCGATCGCGGCTGTCATCAATCTCACCTATGTCGCGTGCGTCGTCATGCTGGCGATGCAGGGGAGCGTGTGGAGCGCGTTCGGCGCGGCGGCGCTGCTTTATGTCAGCGTGCTCGCGTCCGGACATTTTCCGCGCATCTCGAAGAATGTCGGTACGGCCGCCATCGCGCCAAGCTATGCGGGCGCCATGCTCGCGCCGCTGGCCGCCGATTTCGCGACGCCGGGAAACGATCTGGCCGGCGCGGCCGTCATGGCCGTGCTGGGGCTCATCGGCGTGCAATTCGTGCTGCGCCACCTCGGCGCCAAGCTGGCGACGGAGCTGCAGCTTGAAAACGCGCTCGCGGAGGCGCGCAGCAAGGAGCGCCTCGTGCGGCTGGTGTTCAACCAGGAGAACCGCTCGATCGCACTCTTGGACGACGATTTCCGCTTCATCATGGTGAGCCCCGCCTGGGAGGAGCGCTTCGGCGAGGCCTCGGCGAACATTTTGGGCCGCCGCTTCCCCGACATCGTGCCGAACTGCCCGGAGCATTGGGTCGATGCGCTGGAGCGCTCGCGCGAGGGCGAAAGCGTGCGCAACGATCTCGACCGCATCATTCGCGAGGACGGCACGGAGGCCTTCTTCCGCTGGGAGACGAAGCCCTGGCGCCACGCGGACGGCGAGATCGGGGGCGTCATCACGTTCAGCGAGGACATGACGGCCTACGCCACGATGAAGCGCGACGCGGAAGAGGCGACGCAGACCCTGCGCGTGGCGGTCAGCGCCGCCAATGCGGCGGTGTGGCGGCTCGACTTCTTCGAGCAAAAGATGTGGGCGTCGCCGGAATACGCGGAAATCCTTGGCGCGCCGCCGGAGTTCGCCGATTTCGTCTCCGCGCGGCCCTCGTGGCTGCTCGAAGAGGATTACGAGCGCTACGACCAGCTCATCGTCGCGCTCCGGCGCCCGGGCGGCAAAGCCGAGATCAATCATCGCCTGAAGACGCCGGACGGCTCCCAGCTTTGGGTGCAATCAACGATGCAGGCGATCGGCGACGAAGCCGGCAATGTGCGCTGGATCGTGGGGATGACGCGCAACGTCTCGCAGGCGAAGGCGATCGAGGCGCGCCTGCTTGAAGCCACGCGCCATGCGGAATCCGCGCTCGCCGGCAAGCGCTCGATGTTCGATGCGATCATGCGCGATCTCGGCGGCGTCATGCCGAGCGAGATGCACGCGCCGATGGCCGATAACGAGCCGCGCGACAGCCGGGTCGATCTCACGGAATTGTTCGAACGCTTCATGCGCGTGCTGGGTGAAATCGATCTGCGCGACGGCGCGCTCGTCGATGCGGTCGCCGCGCTCAGGACGGCGCGCGAATCCGCGGAGGCCGCGAACGTCGCCAAATCGCAATTCTTGGCCAATATGAGCCACGAGCTGCGCACGCCTCTGAACGCCATCATCGGCTACGGCGAATTGCTGGCCGAGGAGGCGGAGGCCGACAGCAACGACGCATCTCTCAAGGATCTGAACCGCATCCTTGGCGCGGCGCGCCACCTCTTGAGCCTCATCAACGGCATTCTCGACCTCTCGAAGATCGAAGCCGGCGCGATGGATCTCGCAATCGCTCCATTCGATGTCGAAGAGACGGTGATGAGCGCGGTCGAGACGCTGAAGCCGGTCGCGGAGAAGAATTGCAACGAGCTCGTCGTCGAATTGGGCGATGGGCTCGGCATTGCGAGTTCGGATTCCTTCAAGCTGGGGCAATGCCTGCTCAATCTGCTCGCGAACGCGTGCAAGTTCACGGAGAATGGCCGCGTCACGCTCAAAGCCGATCGGGTCTCCGACAACGGCATGGACTGGATCGTCTTCGACGTGATCGACACCGGCATCGGCATGACGGGCGAGCAGATGGGGCGGCTCTTCCAGCCCTTCGCGCAGGCCGACGCCTCCACCACGCGCAAATATGGCGGCACGGGGCTTGGGCTTTCGATCACCCGTAAGCTCGCGGAATTGCTGGGCGGCGATCTCTCCGTGGAAAGCACGCCGGGCGAAGGCTCGTGCTTCACGATGCGCATCGCGGCCGATCTCAAAGGCCACGCACGCGAAGCGGCGCCGGAGGAATTCGAAGGCGTCAATGCCGAGGGCCCGGTGGTTCTCGTCATCGAGGACGAGGCCGACGCGCGCGATCTCGCGCGCCGCACGCTCTCCAAGCTCGGCTTCCGCGTCATCACTGCCTCAACGGCGGCGCACGGGCTTGAGCTTGCGGCGCGCTGCGCGCCCGCGCTCATCATCCTGGACATTCACCTGCCGGATTTCACCGGCTGGGACGTGCTCGAGGTGCTCAGGAAGGATCCCGACACCGAGGCGATCCCGACGCTCGTCGTCTCCATCAACGACGACCGCCCGCGCGCGCTTCAGCTTGGCGCATGCCAGCACCTGGTGAAGCCGGTGGAGCGCGATGCGCTCGCGGCCGCGGTGCTGCAATTCGCGCGGATCGAGGGCGCGCCGCTCGCGCCGGCGAAAGAGAAACAAGAGACAGAAGCCAACGCGAATAGGGGCGTCGCATGAGCTTGACCATCCTTCTGGCCGAGGATCAGCCGGACAATCGCGAAATCCTCGTGCGCCGGCTTGAGCGCCAAGGCTACGCCATCGTGCAGGCCGAAAACGGCGCCGAGGCCGTGACGGCGTTCGCGGCCAAGACGCCCGATCTGGTGCTCATGGACCTCGCCATGCCCGTCATGGGCGGGATGGACGCGATGAAGGCCATCCGCGCCACGCCAGCCGCGGCGGGCGTGCCGATCGTAGCGCTCACCGCGCACGCGATGGACGGCGCGCGTGAGGAATGCATGCAGGCGGGCTTCGACGCCTTCGCCACCAAGCCAGTCGATTTCCCGGCCTTACTGCAGCTCATCAAGTCGCTGACGGACGCGAAAAGCGCGGCTTAGGTGAGTAGCTAGCCACTTGCTCTGATCCGGCTATTCTAGGCGCATGGGTCGAGCGTCGTTCGCCTTGTTCTTGCTCGTGCTGACTGTGGCCTGTCACGCGCAGCAGCCGCGAACGACAGATTCGATAGTCACGGGCGTGGCTGGGCTCTTTCTAGACGATGCCCTGTTCGTCCGTGTGGATACAGGCGAAGTCCTTGAGCTTGCAGAGTGGCGCTACCTAACCCCGACCTGCTTGATTGTCGACGCAACGATCACGGGTGAACGCGTTGGGGATCGTATGCTGATGATCCATGAATTTCGCCGTGAGACACCGCTTTGGCTTGATCAACAAACTTGTCGATTTAACAATGAGCGCCGCTATCGCGGCATTGTTTCCCTTGGGATGGAGCAAAGCGCTTTTCATCAATTGAATATGCCGAGCGCGTGGATCGACCTCGACCAAAGCATGCATCGCTATCGCACAGCGACGCGACATAATCGGTCTGGACTCTATTGCGCGGAGTTCACCGGCTTTCAAACCATGTCGCCTGGTCGCTTCGGACACCTTGGTAGGTATTCCGCACAAGTCTTCGTATTGGAGTTGTCCAGATTTTCACCAATGCCTGACGTCTCGCGCCCTGCCGATGTCCCGGAGGTTCAAGGCAGTGCTGGACGCAGAAATTATCGGTTCCAAATTGGCCCAGAGCATTTCGACGCCTGTTTTGGCCAAGGAGGCTAAGCCGCCTTCTTATCCTGCAGGTGCGCGCGGAGGCGTGCTTGCAGGACGGGGAACGAGAAGGGCTTCGCCACGAAATCGTTTGCGCCCGCTTCAAGGCACTTCACGATCATCGGGTCTTCGTCGCGCGCCGTCACCATGATGACGGGCATTTGGCTCTTGTCCCATTGCGAGCGGATGCGCCGGAGCGTTTCGAGCCCGTCGAGGCCGGGCATCATGTAATCGAGCAGCACCGCATCGAACGGCTCGGCCGCGAGCTTATCGAGGCATTGCTGGCCGTCGCACGCTTCCGAGACCTGAAAGTGCGCGATCATCAGCCGGCGGCGCAGCAGATCGCGGTTGTCCTCAAGATCGTCCACCACGAGCACGTGGGGCCAAACTTCATCCTCGCCCGCGATGGCCATGATCGTCGCTCCGCCTCTGCTGGGCGGATTTTGGCGCGCGAAGGTTAATGACTTGCGGAGAAACGGAATTACACTCCGGCAAGCGTCCGGTTTACGTCCGCCGCGTCATAGACGTTTTGGCCCTCGGGCCGGGGGCCGCGCCCGGTGCGGATGTCGAGGATCGCGGCGGCCGCGTTGGTGCGCGAGCCGCCGAGCGGAATGCCGACGCCCAGCCCCACGCCGACGCCGGAGGAGCCGCCAAAGCTCGCCCCGCCAATGCCGAGCGAGAGGCTGGGGCCGGAGCGGCCAGCGGGCTCAAGCTCGCGCCGGTCCACGATGAACCACTCGTCTCCGTTGGCCAGCGTCACCTGAGCGGCGCGGCGGAGCACGTAATTGTCGAGCACGCGCGCATCGGCGCCGCCCGGCGCGCGGTAGGTCACGCGGAAGCGGTTCTGCTCGATGCGCAGATCGGAATAGCCGGCCCGGCCGGGGCCTCCGGCGGGCGCGTAAGCGGGCGGCGCGCTGGCGCAGGCGGCGAGGCTGAGCGCGAAGAGGGCGGCGAGCGTGAAGCGCATGGGGAATCTCCGTGAGCTAAGGGCAATCTAGACCGCCGCGCGGGCGCTGACAGCGGTCGAACGCGGCTTGACGCGCAAATGTGAGCCGCGCGAACCGAAGCCCATGTCGGATCACACAGAAATCGGCGCGGCCGTCGATGCGATGTACGCGATGATCTCGGGGCCCGCGGGGCCGCGGGATTGGTCGAAACAGCGGGATGTCTTCCATCCCGAGGCGCGCCAGATGCGCTCGCGCGTGGATGAAGCGGGGACGCCCGTCATCGGGATCATGAGCCTCGATGAGTATGCGAAGGACGTGACGTCCTTCTTCGCGGCCAATCCGTTCTTCGAGGTGGAGGTGAAGCGCCGGATCGATGTGCTCGGGAACATGGCCCACGTCTGGAGCCTCTATGAGGCGCGCACGGCCCCCGACGATGCAACGCCCGAGCGGCGCGGGATCAACTCGATCCAGCTTTTCCGCGGGGCGGATCGCGTCTGGCGCATCATCTCGATGATCTGGGACAATGAGCGCGAGGGCGTCCGCGCCGCGGATTTCTGAGATCTAAGTGAACGCGGCCAGATTGACCGTGAAGGCGCGGCGGACAATCTCGATCAACTTCATCATGGTCATGTCGCCCTCCTTGGCTAGCGGCATGCTCACAATGGCGTGAGCAAACTGAACGCATGAGGAGACCCATCTTCAGGCGCCGTTCATGCGGGAAAGCCGCCGCGCCGGTCGCATTTGGCGAGACGCTTGGGGCCGTGCGGCTAGGCTTTGGCCCATGCGTTCGCTTCTTCTCGCCGGCGCTTCGTGCGCGGCCCTCGTGTTTCTCTCCGCGTGCGGAGCAAATGAAACCGTCGCGCAATGCGCCGCGCCGCGGCTCGTTCCATCCGAGCTGCGCGTCGGCGACGGGGCGCTGGATCGCGGCTGGATCGGCGGGGTTTCGCTTGTCGATGTGGACGGCGATGGCGATCTCGATCTCATGGCCACGCGCGGCTACGACACGAGCGCGGAAAATGTGCCGTTCCGCTACGATCGCTCGATGCTTTACATCAACGATGGGCGCGGGCGCTTCACCCACGCCGCGGACAATCCGCTCTCCAACGCCGGCAATCCGGATTCCGGCAGCACGTGGGGCGATGTGGACGGCGACGGCGATCTCGACGCCTTCGTCTCCATCCAGCACAACAGGCCGGATCGTTTCTACCGCAATCTCGGCCAAGGCCGCTTCGCGCGGGAAGAACTGGGCGATGCGACGACCGCGCCGGGGAGCAATTTCTCCTCCACATGGGGCGATATCGACGGCGACGGCGATCTCGATCTCGTCTCAGGCGGGCCGACGCTTGAGCCTTCGCAGCCCAATCTCGTCTTCCGCAATGACAATGGACGCTTCGTGCGCGTCGCGGATTCGCCTCTCGCCAACGGCGTATCGAACGCCGGCGCGGTTCTCTTCGCGGATATCGACAATGACGGCGATCAGGATTTCTTCGCCGCGCACAGCGATATCACGCGCGTCAACAATATGACGCCCGCGACCTTCGAATCCGCGCAGATTTTCCGCAATGACGGCCAAGGCCGCTTCACGCGCATGGAGGGCCAAGCCTTCGACGATCGCGCCTTTCCCGCCATCGGCGGCACGTTCGGCGATATCGACAATGACGGCGATCTTGACCTCTTCATTCAGGCGCAGCCCGGCGGCGATCTGCCGGGCGGCTCGCACCGCATGATGAGCGACCGGCTCTACCGCAATGACGGGCAGGGCCATTACACGCACGACGCGGCGTTCACCGGCCCCGCGCATCGCGATATCGGCGGCGGCGCGGCCTTCGCGGACTTCGACGGCGACGGCGATCTCGATCTCATCGCCGCGAGCTACGGCACGGGCATCGCGCTCTACATGAACGACGGAACGGGCGTCTTCACGCTGGTTGAGGACGCCGCGCTCAGCGGGCGCGTCAACACGCAGCTCAGCGGGCGCGTCAACACGCACGCAGCGGTCGCGACGGGCGATCTCGACGGCGATGGTGATATCGACGCCGCGATCGGCAATTGGGGCGACAGCCACGCCGGTGAATTCGTCACGCTGCTGACGAACGAGAGCGCCTCCTGCGGCCAACCTCTGCGCGTGCGCCTGGAGAATCGCGCGGGCGCGTCCGATCCCATCGGCGCGCGCGTGACAATGGTGACGCAAGGGCGCGGCGGCGAGCGCACCCAAATCCGCGAAGCGATGGCGCAAACGGGGTTCCGCGCACAGAGCGGTTCGGCGTTCGTCTTCTCGATCCCCGCGGGCGAGCGCTTCGTGCGCCTCGACATCCGTTGGCCGGACGGGACGCGCCAATCCGTTCGCGGGCTAAATCCACAGGAGGCGCATGTGATCCGCCAGCCACAGGGCTGAGGACTCACGGCGCCGCGAAAGAAACGCGGGTCAATCAGGGTGCAAAGCGGCGCGGCGCGCCTTATGTGGGCCGCGCATGTCTTCCGTCATATCGGTCAAGAACCTGTCGAAAACCTATGCGGGTGGGTTTCAGGCGCTCAAGACCATCGATCTTGAAATCAAGCGCGGCGAAATCTTCGCGCTCCTCGGGCCCAACGGCGCGGGCAAGACGACGCTCATCTCCGTCATCTGCGGCATCGTCAATCCGTCCTCGGGCGAGATCGTCGCCGACGGGCACGACATCATCCGCGATTACCGCGCCGCCAGGCGCAAGATCGGCCTCGTGCCGCAAGAACTGCACACCGACGCATTCGAGCGGGTGATCGATACGGTCAATTTCAGCCGCGGCCTCTTCGGGTTCGCGCCCAATCCCGCCTACGTGGAGAAGGTGCTGCGCGATCTGGTGCTCTGGGAGAAGCGCAACGACAAGATCATGACGCTCTCGGGCGGCATGAAAAGGCGCGTGATGATCGCCAAGGCGCTGGCGCACGAGCCGGTGATCCTCTTCCTCGATGAACCGACGGCGGGCGTCGATGTGGAGCTGCGGCGCGATCTCTGGGAAATGGTGCGCGGCCTGCGCGAACGCGGCGTGACGATCATTCTCACGACGCACTACATCGAGGAAGCCGAGGAGATGGCCGATCGCGTCGGCGTCATCAATAAGGGCGAGCTTATCCTTGTCGAAGATAAAGCCACGCTGATGCGCAAGCTCGGCAAGAAGCAGCTGACGCTCGATCTGCAAGCGCCGCTGACGGCGGTGCCGGAAGGGTTGAACGGCTATGCCGTCGAACTCGCGGACGAGGGCCGCCAACTCATCTACACGTTCGACGCGACGTCCGACCGCGCCGACATCGCGGGGCTCCTGCGCCGGCTCGGCGAACTCGGCGTCGATTTCAAGGATCTCCACACCGAGCAAAGCTCACTTGAAGACATCTTCGTTTCTCTGGTGCGCCGCGCATGAGAACGCACAATCCTGCCGCGTTCAATTTCTGGGGCGTGCGCGCCATCTATCAATTCGAGATGGCGCGCTGGGTGCGCACATTGGGGCAGAGCCTCTTCTCGCCGGTGCTCTCCACGTCGCTCTATTTCATCGTGTTCGGCGCAGCGATCGGCTCGCGCATGGGCGAGCTGGAGCGCGAACTGGGCGTCAATTACGGCGCCTTCATCGTGCCCGGGCTCATCATGCTCTCGCTGCTGACGGAGAGCGTGTCGAACGCTTCCTTCGGCATCTACATGCCGAAATGGGCGGGGACGATTTATGAGTTGCTTTCCGCGCCCGTCTCCGCGTTCGAAGCCGTGCTCGGCTATGTGGGCGCGGCGGCGACGAAGTCTCTCATCATCGGCATCGTCATTCTCATCACGGCGCGATTCTTCGTGGCCTACGAAGTCGAGCATCCTTTGATGATGATGCTCTTCCTCGTGCTGACGAGCGTTTCGTTCTGCCTCTTCGGCTTTATTCTGGGCGTGTGGGCCGATGGGTTCGAGAAGTTGCAGATCGTGCCGATGCTGATCCTGACGCCGCTGACATTTCTCGGCGGCACGTTCTATTCGATCCGCATGCTCCCGGAATTCTGGCAGCAAGCGACGCTCTTCAACCCCATCGTCTATCTCATCAGCGGCTTCCGCTGGAGCTTCTTCGGCGAACCCGCCGATGTGCCCATCCTCATCAGCCTCGGCGCAACATGCGGCTTCCTCGCCGTGTGCATGGCGATCGTCTGGTGGATTTTCCGCACCGGCTACCGGCTGAAGACGTAGCTACTCGCCAATCGGCACAGCCAGGCCAACCTTGATCGGGTTGATGACGACATGGGTCGTCGTCATCGTGATGTGCGGGTTGGAGACGAGCTCCTGCTGCACGAAGGCGTTGAAATCGTCCATGTCGGCGGCGCTGACGTGAACGAGATAGTCCGAGGGGCCGGTCACGAAATAGCATTGCACGACTGCGGGATGCGCGCGCATCCGGGCGGCGAAGGCCGCGGAGACAGCCGGGCTGTCCTTAGAGAGGCAGACGCCAACGATCATCAGCAGCGGCTGGCCAACCTTCTTCGGATCGAGCACCGCGATCTCGGCTTTGACGACGCCGGCGCGGCGCAAGCGCTTCAAGCGCCGCAGCGCTGTTGACGGCGATACGCCGCACAGCGCGCCGAGTTCATCGGCCCCGCAGAGGCAATTGTCCTGCACCGCGCGCAGGATGCGCCTGTCGATCTGATCGAGCCGCGTGCTCACTGACTGTCCCTCGGCTCGTGACAAAATCCTGCATAAACCGGCCCAACTTTGCCCGCAACGCGCGCGCGAGCGGCGCTACGCTTTCGTCTGCGAACGGGAGTAGGTGCGATGATGCGGACGGCGAGACTCATTCTTCTGTGCCTGTTGATGGCGGCCGCGCCGGCCTCGGCGCAGACAGCGCGTGAAGCCGCTGTTGCGCTCGACACGGTGGCGGCGCCGCCGCCGCAGGATCCGCCGCTGCAGACGATTGCGCGCGGGCTTCACTTCCCTTGGTCCATGGCGTTCGTGCCTGGCGGGGGAATGCTCGTCGTTGAGAAACATCGCGGCGTGCGCCTCATCGCGGCGGATGGGAGCGTTGGCGCGCTTCTTGAGGGCGGGCCGCGCAATGTGCTGACGGAAGCGGACAGCGGCTATCTCGATATCGCGCTCGATCCGGATTTCGAGACCAATCGCCTCGTCTATCTCGCGTTCGTCGAAGGCAACCGCAGCGCCAACCGCACCGCGATCTGGCGTGCACGCTTCGATGGGCGCCGGTTTAGGGATGGGCGCGTCATTTTTCGTGTCAACACCGCGAAGGAGGGACCAGGGCACCCTGGCGGCCGTTTGCTCTTCCTGCCGGATGAAACACTGTTGCTCAGTGTGGGCGACGGGTACGAATATCGCGACGCGGCGCAGGACATGCGCTCCCACCTCGGCAAAGTGCTGCGCTTGACGCGCGATGGCGCGCCCGCGCCGGACAATCCCTTCATCGGCCGCAGCGATATCGCGCCGGAAATCTGGACGAGCGGGCATCGCAACATCCAGGGCCTCACGCTCGATGCGCGGACCGGCGATGTGTGGAGCCATGAACACGGGCCGCGCGGCGGCGATGAGATCAATCGCCTCGTCGCGGGCGCAAATTACGGCTGGCCCGCTGTCAGCCTCGGCATCGATTATGACGGAACGCTGATCAGCGAACGCGCGTTCGCGCCGGAATTCGACGCGCCGGAGTTTTTCTGGGCGCCGTCGATCGCGCCGTCCGGGCTCATACGCTATCGCGGCGATCGCTACCCAGCGTTTGCGGACATGTTCTTCGTAGGAGGCCTTGCCTCGCGTTCTCTCGTGCGGCTGCGCGTCGGGCGCGATAGTGCGCTCCTGGTCGAGGACGCGCGCATGTATGGCGCCTTGCGCCAACGCATCCGCGACGTGCGCGTGGGGCCTGACGGACTCATATACATGCTGACGGACGAGGAAAACGCCAACCTGCTGCGCATCGCGCCGCCAGCGCCAAGCGGGGATTGAGACCGGGAGATTGGAGCGGGCGGGGGGAATCGAACCCCCGACATTCAGCTTGGGAAGCTGACGTTCTACCTCTGAACTACGCCCGCGCGCGGGCGCGATCTAGGTTGAAAGCCGCGGGCGTGGCAAGAGGCGCGCGTCAGGCCGACGCTTCGATCGCTTCGCCTGCCGCGAGATAGGCTTCCTCCGCCCCGGCTGCTTCGCGCTCGGCTTCGATGCGCGCCTTGGCGAGCGTTTGGCGGCGTGCGGGCGGCGTCGTGGGATCGGCGAGTTCGGCATCGATGGACGCAAGCGCGGCGCTCGCGGCCTCCAAACGCGCTTCCGCTTCCGCGAACCGCTTTTTCAAGAGTTGCGGATTGACGCGCGGCGCGTTGGATTTCGTTGCGGCTTTCTGTGTCGGCGCTTGCTCGTCGGACGCGGCCTCAAGCGGCCCCGGCGCGCGTTCGCTCGCGAGCACGAGTGCGCGATAGTCTTCGAGGTCGCCATCATAGGGCGCCGCGCGCCCATCCTTCACCAGCCACAAGCGATCCGCGCACGCTTCGGCGAGATAGACGTCGTGCGTGATGAGCAGCACGGCGCCTTCGTATTCGTTGAGCGCGAAGATGAGCGCTTCGCGGCTGTCGATGTCCAAGTGGCTCGTCGGTTCGTCGAGGATGAGGATGTGCGGCTTCTGCATAGCGGTGAGGCCCAAGAGCAGCCGCACCTTCTCTCCGCCGGAGAGCTTCTCGACTTGCGTTTCGATCTTCTCGCGCCCGAAGCCGAGTTGCGCGGCGACGGAGCGGAGCGCGGCCTGCCCAAGCTCGGGACGCAAGTCGCGCACGTGATCGAGGACGCTTTCGCCGGGGCGCAATTCGTCCAGCTGATCTTGTGAGAAATAGCCGACCTTCACGGCCTTCGAAGCGCGCCGCTTGCCGCCCAGCAACGGCAAACGATCCGCGATGGACTTAACCAGCGTCGTCTTGCCTTGGCCGTTGACGCCGACGATCGCCACGCGATCGTCGTGGTCGATCCGTAGACTGACGTTCTTGAGCACCGGCCGGCCCGTCTCGTAGCCGAGGTCAGCGTGCTCAAGCTGCATGAGCGGTGAAGCAAGCTCCTCGGGGCTCTCGAAATGAAAGGGGGTCGTGCGCTCCTCCAGCGGCACGACGATCTCCTGCATCTTCTCGATCATTTTCACGCGGCTCTGCGCTTGGCGCGCCTTGGAGGCCTTGTAGCGGAAGCGATCGACGAAGCTCTGCAAGTGCGCGCGCTGGCGATCCTGTTTTTCTTTTTCCGCGCTGAGCAAGGCGGCGCGCTCGGCGCGCTTGCGCAGATAGTTTTCATAGCCGCCCGGATGAACGGAGAGCTTCAGCGCATCGAGCGCCAGGATGTGTGTGACGGCGTTGTTCAGTACGTCGCGGTCGTGGCTGACGAGCACGACCGTGTTGGGATATTTGCGCAGATGGGCTTCGAGCCAGGCGGCGCCTTCAAGATCGAGATAATTGGTCGGCTCGTCTAGCAACAAGAGATCGGGCGTCGAGAAAAGCACGCCGCCGAGCGCGGCGCGCATGCGCCAGCCGCCGGAAAATTCCGCGCAGGCGCGCTTGAGGTCATCCTGCCGGAAGCCGAGGCCGACAAGGATTTCCGCCGCGCGCGCTTCGGCGGAATGCGCGTCGATATCGTAGAGGCGCGTGTGGATGTCGGCGATGCGGTGCGGATCGGTCGCTATTTCCGCTTCGGCTATGAGCGCGGCGCGCTCGTGATCGGCGGCGAGCACGACCTCGATCAGCGCATCGGCGACGGGCGCGACCTCCTGCGCGACGAAGCCGAAGCGCGCGCCGCGCTGGATGCGGATTTCGGGATGCTCGTCGGCCTCCTGGATGAGCTTCAGCAGCGTGGACTTGCCGGTGCCGTTGCGCCCCACGAGGCCGACCTTCCAGCCCGACGCAATCTGCGCCGTGGCGGCGTCGAAGAGAACGCGCCCCTGGATGCGGTAGGTGAGGTCGGTGATGGAGAGCATGGGGCGCGCGCAATCGCAGAGATGCGCGCGGAGGTCAAACGCGCGCCCCTTCAGGCCGCTTGCTTCCGCCGCAGCCTCTGCTCGAACCGCCGGTTCAAGCGGCTCTTGGGCTTCAGCGCCGTGCGCTCCGCGACCAGCGCGCGCGCCAGCGCATCCGCCTGCGCCCGCAACGCCGCCTCGGTGTAGGTGAGGTGGATGAGGTCGCATTGCGCGACGCTGCCGCCGCAGCGATCCGCGATGTGGCGCACCTTGACCAGCCAATCGATGCACGCGGCGTAATCGTCGTGCGCGAAGGCGATGAACGCCTCCGTGAGCGGCGCGGCGAGGGCCTCCTCCTCGGGCGCGGGCATGGCCCCGGCCTGCACACGCCGCAGCGCATCGAACGCGCGCGCGGCGGCGTGCGTGCGCCCGGCCCAGGCGAACGCCATGATCGCGTGCACGATGAAGAACGGGCGCGCGGCGGAGAGATCGTGCGCCTCCCAGCGATCCGCGAGCGCGTTCCAGCGTGCGCCGGCTTCGATCCCGAGCAGCTCGAGCCGCCACAGCAGGGCCGAGGCGTCGGCCAGCACTGAGATAGAGGGCCGCGCATTGGCGATCACGTCGTCATGCACGGCCAAGGCCGCGATCGGATCGTCCGCATCGATGTGAAAGAGCGCTCGGTGCCACGCGAGATGGATGGAGAACCCGGCCCCTGCGGGCCAGGCCGCCTCCGTCTCCGCGAGGAAAGCCAATCCCTCGCGCGCCCGGCCCTGCATCTCCATCACGTGCGCGACAACGTGGACCGCGCCCAGATGCATCGGGTCGATCGTGAGCGCGCGGCGCGCGATCTTCTCTGCGTTGCGATATTCGCCGTTCTCTTCAAGGCCGAACGCGTACATCGCGAGCACGCTGGCGCAATGCTCGTCGCGCGCGTCCCATTCGGGCAGCACTTGGGCGACGCGGTCGCGCAGCATCGTGCGCCGGCCCAAGCGGAAATCGAGCGCGTGCGCAACGCAGAGCGCCAGAATGTCGTGCGGATCGGCGATGACGATGGCGCCGTAACGCTCAAGCGCGCGCGTGGGTTCACGATCGAGCCAAGCCCGCGCGGCGCGCGCGTGGCGCCGCGCCGGATCGTTCTCCGCCGTGGACGCTTCAATGGCGCCGATCGATTCGGCCAGGGTCGACCGCGCGCGGTCGTCATCCGCTGTGATGATGAGCGCAATGCGCAGGCAATGCGCCTCAATGCAGCAAGGATCGTCGGCGAGCGCGCGCGCGATGAGCGGCGCGGGATCGCCGCGATGCGTCAGCATCAGCGTCATCGCGTCGCGACATCGCTGCGCGGCGCCGCCGCACGCCCTGGAGGGGCGGTATCGCCGGCTCTGAATAAACACGTCCATCGCTCCATTGAAGAGTGAAGCGATCGGGTAAGGCATGCGCGCGCCCGCGCGACATGACGCCGGTCACATCGGGAAGAACAGCCCGCCCGTCGCGGCATTTTTCGTGATTTTGGACATTTTGGTGGAGACGCGGGCCTCATCGCCTATGCTGGCCCGCCAACCCCAATTTTTCCGTCACGGGAGGCGACATGACCACCACCTGGATCATCATCGCGGCTTTGGGCGTGCTGGTCGCGCTTCTCGTGCTGCTCATCGTCACGCGCGGCTACATCGCGCGGACCGACCGCACCTATATGACGCACGACGAAGTCGGCTTCCGGCGCGCGCTTTCGGGCTGGGGCATCATCTGGGGCATCTTCGAGAGCATCGTCAAAGGCCCGAATGCGCCGCGCCTCGAATATGTCGCGATAGACCCCACGACCGGGCAGCGCCGCTCCGGCTATCTGCTCGATCCGCGCACGGGGTCGATCAATCTGCGTCCGCAATATTGCGTGCCGCTGCCGTTTCTCGCGACGACGGCGGATTCCCATCAGCTGCTGGTCGAGGCGCGCGTTCAGTTCAGCCTCAACCGCGATCTGATGAAGTACGTCTATCAGCTCGACGATTTCGGCCTCGCGCTCGAAACGCGCATACAAAGCGCGATGCGCGCCGAGATCGGGCGGTGCAACGATGAAGTGCTGCGCGCATCATTGAGCGAAGTGGAATCAAAAGTCGTCGAGCGGCTGCGCCAAGCGGAGCGCGACGGCGACGAGGTGGGCGAAGCGGGCATGGCGCTCGGCGTCAACTTCCACACCGTCAGCTTCACTTATGGCGCCGTCGATGACGAAGTGACGGCGATGGCAATGCACGCAATCCCCGCTCAGACGCCAGCCGCGCCGGGCGAACCGGCCGCCGCCGCTGGCGTTCGCGCTGCGCGCACGCTCGCTGCCGGGCAAAGCGCTTTGTCTTTGCGGCCGACGCAATTGGATACGCTCGCGGATGTGTTCAAAGGCCGCGACGCCGCTTCGACGCAAGCGCTGCTCGCGATGCTCGAAATGCAGACGCGTCAGAACATCGCCGAAGCGCTCGCGGGCTCCGGGCAGGTGATCATCGTGACGACGCAGGAAGCCGGCCTCGCGGGCGCGACCTCGCACTACGATGCGATCTCGCGCGTGGTCGGGCGTGCGGATGCCGCGCGGCAGGCGGAAGCGAAAAGCGGAGAGGCGGCGCGGGGGGTGTGAACAGAAGAACCTGCCGTTGCCAATCGGGCGGACGCTCCCTCAAATCGTTTGAATGAGCGACTCGCCACAGGAACGAACCCCGCTTGAGACAGGACTAGCCGCAATTGAGCGGCTCGAAGCGGATATTGTGCGAAAGGCCGCTGCGACCGTGCAAGCGGGTGACCCCATCTTCCACGCGCACTTCTTCTTGATAGGTATCGTCAAGCGGACGTTGGCCCAGGCCTCTGGATTTCGCAGTCTTATAAGGCAAAAGAATTTTCAATGCGCCGCCGCAATTCTACGAATGCAACTTGACTCCGCCATGCGCGTGAACGCGCTTCGGTTGGTTTCGGACCCGAGCGATTTCTGTCGAATGTGGTTTAATGGAACTCCGATCAATAAACTCAAAAGCGCAGACGGTCACAAGCTCACCGACTACTTCTTGCGGACGAAACTATCGGAGGAATACGACTGGATTGATGCGGTCTACACCGACGCCTCGAACTTTGTTCACTTCTCGGCGCGTCACTTTTTCACCGCGCTGACGGAAACAAACAAAGACGAAATGTTCATCCAGCTAGCCATTACAGCGGAGGATCCACCGAGACCCGACAAGGACTATTTTGAAGTTGTCGATGCGTTCTTCAATGCTACGCGTGTTACGGGAGTGCTCGTTCTAGGCGCGCTCCACTCACTTGTTCCGCAGAAACAAGCGGATGTCTAAGCCGTCTTCTGCTCCAACAGTCCCAGCTCTTCGATCATCGCCTGCCGGATAAGGAACTTTTGCACTTTGCCGGTGACGGTCATCGGGAACGCTTCCACGAAGCGCACGTAGCGCGGCGCTTTGTAGTGGGCGATAGAGGCGCGGCAGTAGGCGATGATCTCGGCTTCGTTGGCGGTTTCGCCGGGGTTGAGGCGCACCCACGCGCAGAGCTCTTCGCCGAATTTCTGATCCGGCACGCCGACGACGGCGACATCCTCGATCTTCGGGTGCTTGTAGAGAAATTCCTCGATCTCGCGCGGATAGATGTTCTCGCCGCCGCGGATCACCATGTCCTTGATGCGCCCGACGATGTTGCCGTAGCCCTCCGCGTCGATGGTGGCGAGATCGCCCGTGTGCATCCAGCCGTCCGCGTCGATGGCGTCGGCGGTTTTCTCGTCATCGGCCCAATAGCCGAGCATCACGCTATAGCCGCGCGTGCAGAGTTCGCCCGCTTCGCCGCGCGCGACGGTTTTGCCCTCGCCGTCCACGACCTTCACTTCGAGATGCGGCTGAATGCGCCCGATGGTGGAGACGCGCCGCTCCATGGAATCGTCCACCGCGCTTTGGAAGGAGACGGGGCTCGTCTCCGTCATGCCGTAAGCGATCGTCACTTCGCGCATGTTCATGCGCTCGATCACCTGCTTCATCACCTCCACCGGACAGGGGGAGCCCGCCATGATGCCGGTGCGCAGCGAGGAGAGATCGAAGCGCGCGAAATCGGAATGGCCAAGCTCGGCAATGAACATGGTCGGCACGCCGTAGAGCGCCGTGCAGCGCTCCTTCGAAACCGCTTCGAGCACCGCGCCCGGCTCGAAGCTCTCCGCGGGATAGACGACAGCGGCGCCGTGCGTGATGCCCGCGAGGTTGGCCATCACCATGCCGAAGCAATGATAGAGCGGCACCGGCGCGCAGATGCGGTCATTTTCGGAGAGCGCGATGGCGCGGCCGACGAAGTATCCGTTGTTCAAGATGTTGCGGTGCGTGAGCGTCGCGCCCTTGGGGAGGCCCGTGGTGCCCGATGTGAACTGGATGTTGATCGCGTCGGTGTTCTTGAGCTTCGCGCCGATCGTTTTGAGCTGCATCAGGTGCGAAGCGTCCGCCTTGCCCGGCACGTCCGCGAAATTGAGCCAGCCGGCGCGCTTCTCTTCGCCCAGCTTGATGAGGATTTTGAGCGCGGGGAAGTTCTCGCTGGCGAGGGCGCCTGGCGTGCTCGTCGCGACTTCCGGCGCCAGCTGCTCGATCGTCGCGAGATATTCGCTCGTCTTGAAGCGCTCGGCCGAGACGAGCGCCTTCACACCGACTTTGTTGAGCGTGTACTCTACCTCCGCCGAACGGTAGGCCGGATTGATCGTGACGAGGATGAACCCCGCTTTCGCCGCGGCCATCTGCGTCAGGGCCCATTCGGCGTTGGTGGTGGACCAGATGCCGATCCGTTCGCCCGGCTCGAGGCCGAGCGCGAGCAAGCCCGCCGCCAGCGCATCGGCGCGCGCGTTGAGCTCGGCGAACGTCCAGCGAATGTTCTGATGCACGGAGACAAGGGCCTCGCGGTTCGGCCACTTGCGCGCGGCCTCCTCCAGCGCTTGGCCGATGGTCGTTTCAAGAAGCGGCGGCGCATCGACGCCGGTGACGTGCGCGAGGGTCATTGTGCATTCCTCTTCACGCGACTCTGCGCGCGTGTGGCGCGGCGTTCAAGCGCTGCGCTTCCACTTCCCCCCCCTGAAAGGGGGAGGTGAGGAGGGGGTAAGCGCCGGCTTAGCAGAACGTTGCGCTCACCCCCTCTTACTCCCCCTTTCAGGGGGAGACGCGGCAAACGGAGCGTCAGCGCGTTTGAAATCCCGCCAGCAATTCCGCGAACCAGCGCGCGGCGGTGAGCGCCGAAATATCCGCCACATCGAGGCTGGGGTCGAACTCGGTCAAATCGACGGCGGCGACTTTCGGATGCGCCCCGATGAGGCGGGCGGCGTCGAAGAAATCCTGCGGCGAGATTCCGCCCGGCCGCGCGCCCGGCGCGCCGGGGAGATGCGCGCGATCGATCACGTCGATGTCGAAATCGACCAGGATCACGTCGGCGCGCTTGGAGACGAAGGCGAGCGCATCGGCCACGCAGCGCGCGATGCCGTGCTTGCGCACGTCCGCCTGCGTGAGGACGTTGATGCCCGCATCCTTGGCCTTCTGATGCATCTTTTTCGTGTTGGCGAAGGGCGCGAGCCCGATCTGTGCAATGCGATCGCCTGGCACGCCATCCTCCAGCAACGCCTGGATCGGGTTGCCGTTGTTCAAGCCGCAATCGGTGTCGCGGAGATCGAAATGCGCGTCGAGCGTGACGACGCCCACATTCGAGAGCGAGAGCCCGTGCGCGATGGGGCGCGTGATCGCGTTGTTCCCGCCGATGACGGCAAGGAGCCGCCCCGGCTTGGCGAGCGCGAGCGTCTTTTCCTTGATGGGCGTCAGCGCCTGAGACGGCTCCACAAGTTTGAGGTTGAGATCGCCGGCGTCGAACACGCGCAGATGCGCAAGATCCGTCTCCGTTTCGAGGTCGTAGACGGAAAGACGCGGCAAGGTTTGCCGGAAGACGCGCGGGCCAAGATCGCAACGCCCCGGCGTCAGCGAGCGCTCAGAAAGCGGCGCGCCCAGAAGCGCAACGGGCGCGGACGCGTCATCGGTGATGAGATCGGCCAGCGACGTCCAGGAGCGGCATTCTGAGGTCATGCTTCATCCAAATTGATTTGCGCGAAGCCGTGATAGCGCGCCGCGCCGTTCGGACCGAACGCAGTGAGATTGCATTGGCCGTCCCAATTTGCATGGCGTTGAAGCAGCGTCACGCGCAACCCATCGAGCAACTGCCCCGTTTGGCTCGCAACGCCAGTAGCGGCGAAGCGCGGCGTGCGTTCGACGCTTGCGACAGCCAGGAAGAAGGGGGCGGGGACGGTTATGGTCTCCTGTTTGTCGGCAGCGACCCATCCCCAGCAGTAAACCGGCGTCACGAGGAGGGGCTTGGCGTGCATGGATCGCCATGCGCGCGCGCCGCGCGCCAAGTCAAGCGCTGGAGGGCCGGGCCGCGCCGTTCTATAGAGCGCGCGCATGTGGGATTCCCTCTGGCTCAACGTGCATTTGGCGACCATGGCCGGCCCCGGCTACGGCGCGGTGCGCGACGGCGCGTTGGGCGTGGCGGGCGGCAAGATCGTGTGGGCGGGCGCGCGGAGGGATCTTCCGGATGCGCC
This sequence comes from Hyphomonadaceae bacterium, assembly GCA_050246475.1. GTDB lineage: Bacteria > Pseudomonadota > Alphaproteobacteria > Caulobacterales > Aquidulcibacteraceae > CADEEL01. The sequence goes on from JBFWVZ010000004.1 coordinate 33,508, forward strand.
GTCCTCGGTGGCGCGCGACGTCCACGATTGCGCCGGCGGTTGGATCACGCCGGGGCTCGTGGATTGCCACACGCATCTCGTGTTCGGCGGCAACCGCGCGCGCGAGTTTGAGATGCGTCTCGAAGGCGCGAGCTATGAGGAGATCGCGCGCGCGGGCGGGGGGATCGTCTCAACGGTCGCGGCCACGCGCGCCGCGAGCGAAGAGGATCTGGTCGAGAGCGCAGCGGCGCGCCTGCGCGCGCTGATGGCGGAAGGCGTCACGACCGTCGAGATCAAGTCAGGCTACGGACTCTCCACGGCCGAAGAATCCAAGCTGCTGCGCGCGGCGCGCGCGCTGGGCGAGGCGCATGACGTGCGCGTGCGGACGACGCTGCTGGGCCTCCACGCGCTGCCGCCCGAGTTTGGGGACGATCGCGGCGCTTATGTGGAGCTTGTCGCGCGCGAGATGATCCCCGCAATTGCGCAAGCAGGATTGGCCGATGCGGTGGACGCCTTCTGCGAGCGCATCGGCTTCGACGCGCGCGAGACGGAGCGCGTGTTCGCCGCCGCCAAGGCGCACAATTTGGCGATCAAGCTCCACGCAGAGCAGCTCTCCGATTCCGGCGGCGCAGCGCTCGCGGCGCACTATGGCGCGCTCTCGGCGGATCATTTGGAATACGTTTCAGACATCGGCATTTCCGCGATGGCCCGCGCGGGCACGGTGGCGGTGCTGCTGCCCGGCGCGTTCTACATGCTGCGCGAAACGCAACTGCCGCCGATCCAGAAACTCCGTGATGCGGGCGTGCCGATGGCGCTCGCCACTGATTGCAATCCGGGCACCTCGCCGGTCGCCTCGCCGCTCATGGTGATGAATATGGCGGCGACCCTCTTCCGCATGACGCCGGAAGAAGCGCTCGCGGGTTTGACGCGCGAAGGCGCACGCGCGCTGGGCTTGCTCGATGAGATCGGCACGCTCGAAGTGGGCAAAGCCGCGGATTTCGCGCTCTGGCGCATCGGTGAGCCCGCCGAGCTTTCGTACTGGATCGGCGCCGATCTTCTGGAAGAGCGCGTCTTCGCCGGCGCGCCAGCGTTCGCTTGAGGAGATGAAAGTGGACGGCAACACACGCTTCAACTCCCGCACCATCAAGGCGCCGACGGGAACGGAGATCAGCGCGAAGAGCTGGCTCACCGAAGCGCCGCTGCGCATGCTGATGAACAACCTCGATCCCGACGTCGCCGAGCATCCGCAGGAGCTCGTCGTCTATGGCGGCATCGGGCGCGCGGCGCGCAATTGGGAATGCTTCGATAAGATCGTTGAGGTGCTACGCCGTCTCGAAGCGGATGAAACGCTGCTGGTGCAATCAGGCAAGCCTGTGGGCGTCTTCAAGACGCACGCGGATGCGCCGCGCGTGCTCATCGCCAACTCGAACCTCGTGCCGCATTGGGCGAATTGGGAGCACTTCAACGAGCTCGATAAGAAGGGCTTGATGATGTACGGCCAGATGACGGCCGGCTCCTGGATCTATATCGGCAGCCAAGGCATCGTTCAGGGCACGTACGAGACATTCGCGGAAATGGGGCGCCAGCATTTCGGCGGCGATCTCTCAGGCAAATGGATTTTAACGGCGGGCCTCGGCGGCATGGGCGGCGCGCAGCCGCTTGCGGCGACGATGGCGGGCGCCTCCATGCTGGCGATCGAATGCCAGGCCGATCGCATCGAGAAGCGCCTCGCGACACGCTATCTCGATGTGCAGGCGGATAATCTCCACCACGCGCTCAACCTGATGCAGGACGCGGTCAACTCGAAGAAGGCGATCTCCGTCGGCCTACTCGGCAACGCGGCGGAGATTTTGCCCGATCTGGTGAAGCGCGGCGTGCGCCCCGATGCTGTGACAGATCAGACAAGCGCGCACGATCCCGCGAACGGCTATCTGCCCGCGGGCTGGAGCGTCGAGGAATGGCGCGCGAAACGCGAGACGGCGCCGGGCGAAGTGGCGAAGGCCGCGCGCGCCTCGATCGCGCGCCATGTCGAAGCGATGCTGGCGTTTCAGAAACAGGGCATTCCGGTCGTCGATTACGGCAACAACATCCGCCAAGTCGCGTTCGAAGAGGGCGTGAAGAACGCGTTCGATTTCCCCGGCTTTGTGCCTGCTTATGTGCGCCCGCTCTTCTGCCGGGGCATCGGGCCTTTCCGCTGGTGCGCGCTCTCGGGCGATCCCGCCGACATCGCCAAGACCGACGCGAAAGTGAAAGAGCTCATCCCGGACGATAAGCGTCTGCATCGCTGGATCGATATGGCGGGCGAACGCATCGCCTTCCAAGGTCTGCCCGCCCGCATCTGCTGGGTGGGCTTGGGCGAGCGGCACCGTCTGGGCCTCGCGTTCAACGAGATGGTGGCGACGGGCGAGGTCTCGGCGCCCATCGTCATCGGGCGCGATCATCTGGATTCTGGCTCGGTGGCTTCGCCCAACCGCGAGACCGAAGCGATGAAGGACGGCAGCGATGCGGTTTCCGATTGGCCGTTGCTCAACGCGTTGTTGAACACAGCCTCCGGCGCAACGTGGGTGTCGCTGCATCACGGCGGCGGCGTCGGCATGGGTTTCTCGCAACACGCCGGCGTCGTCATCGTGTGCGACGGCACGCCCGAGGCTGCCAAGCGTGTCGGCCGCGTGCTCTGGAACGATCCAGGCACCGGCGTCATGCGCCACGCGGATGCGGGCTATGACGAAGCGATCGAGTGCGCGCGCGAACAGGGGCTGGATCTGCCGATGATTGGGAAGGCGTGATGGGCGGTGCGTCGATCAAACGCCAACTGCCCCCTCCCCCTGAAAGGGGGAGGTTGGGAGGGGGTAAGCGCGACCTTTTCCGTGCGCGGCTCTCACCCCCGCCTTACCTCCCCCTTTTAGGGGGAGGAGCGGCGAGCGTGTGCGCGTCATGAAGTCCTTGTCGCTCACCGAACTCCGCGCGTTCTGGCTCGCTGAGACTTCGCTCGCGCTTGGTGCGGACGATTGGTCGCGCATCGAAGCCTCCGCCGCTTCGGTCGCGCGCGTTCTGGCTGCGGGCAAGCCCGTCTATGGCGTCAACACGGGTTTCGGCCTCCTCGCTTCCACGCACATCGCGGACGATCAACTCGCGCTCTTGCAGCGCAATCTTGTGCTCTCGCATGCGTGCGGCGTGGGCGCGGCGCTTTCTGAGCGCGTGACGCGTCTCGCGCTCACGCTCAAGATCATCTCGCTCGCGCGCGGACATTCCGGCGTGCGGCGGATCATCGTGGAGCGTTTGCTGGCGCTCTTGGAGAAGAACGCGCTGCCAATCATCCCGAGCCAAGGCTCGGTCGGCGCCTCGGGCGATCTTGCGCCGCTCGCGCACCTCGCAGCCGCGGCGTTTCTGGGCGTCGGGCGGATGCGCGTCTCCGGCGAGACGATGGAGGCGGGCGCGGCGCTTAACATCCTCAATCTCGAACCCATCGAGCTTGGCCCGAAGGAAGGTTTGGCGCTGCTCAACGGCACGCAGATCTCCACCGCGCTCGCGCTCGATGCGCTCTTCAGCGCGGAGGATGTCTTCGCCGCCGCGCTCGTCACCGGCGCGATGAGCGTCGATGCGATGAAGGGCTCGGATGCGCCGTTCGATCCGCGCATCCAGGAGGCGCGCGGGCAGAAGGGGCAGATCGCCGTGGCGGTCGCGTTGCGCGCGCTGATGGCCGGGTCGCGCATCCGCGAATCGCATCTCGCCTGCGACCGCGTGCAGGATCCCTATTCGCTGCGCTGCCAGCCGCAAGTGATGGGCGCGTGCCTCGATGTGCTGAGAAACTCCGCGGAGACTCTCTGCATCGAAGCCAACGCCGCGACGGACAATCCGCTCGTCTTCGGCGACGCCATTCTCTCGGGCGGCAATTTTCACGCCGAGCCCGTGGCGTTCGCGGCGGATACGATCGCGATGGCGCTGTGCGAGATCGCGTCTCTCTCCGAGCGGCGCACAGCGCTGCTCGTCGATCCGAAAATGAGCGGTCTGCCGGCCTTCCTCGTGGCCGACAGCGGTGTCAATTCCGGCTTCATGATCGCGCAGGTGACGGCCGCAGCGCTCGTCTCGGAGATGAAGACGCTCGCGCATCCCGCAAGCGTCGATTCCATCCCCACCTCTGCGAACCAGGAGGATCACGTCTCGATGGCGACGTTCGCGGCGCGCAAAGCGGGCGAAGCGGCGAAGAACGCCGCGCGCGTCGTCGCCGTCGAATGGCTCGCCGCCGCGCAGGGCATCGATTTTCACGCGCCGCTTGAAACCTCGCCCCCGCTCAAGGCGGCGCACGATGCGCTGCGCGCCAAGGCCGCGCGCTACGACGCGGACCGCTATTTCGCGCCGGACATCGAAGCTGCGGCTCAGCTGATCGAAGCAGGCGCAGCGCGCACCTGGCTTGGAGATTGGCGCGTGTTGCCGTGACGCCATCGACTTTCCTCCCCCGTCTGCGGGGGAGGTGATCGCGAAGCGATCGGAGGGGGCGCATCCCCCTCAGTCACCACGCTGCGCGTGCTGACAGCTCCCCCGCAAGAGGGAGCAAACTTGCCGCAAAGGGTTCAATCCGAGCGCGTTGTGCTCTAATTTCCCGCCTCACCGGCCGCAAAGAGCCGGGCGGGAGGGCAGGCATGCGGCGCGTTCTGATTGGACTTCTGGTTGTTGTGCTCATCGCCGCGGGCGTCGGGCTCGTGGGCTATGGCGCGGCGAACTGGGATTGGTTCGGGCGCACCCGCGGCGCGGGCGTCATCGAAGGCGCGAGCATCCCGCCAACCGTGATCTCGGACCGCGACGCGCGGCGCGCCGCGGCTGGCGCCGTCATGGGCGCGGAGGACGAATCCCGCATCCTGTTCGGCGATCTCCACGTCCACACCACGTTCTCGACCGACGCATTCCTTTGGAGCCTGCCGATCTTCGGCGGCGAGGGCGTGCATCCGCTCGCGGACGCGTGCGACTTCGCGCGCTATTGCTCGCAGATTGATTTCTTCGCCTCCACAGATCACGCCGAAGGCATCACGCCGGCGCGTTGGGAGGAAGTGCGCCAGTCCATCCGCCAGTGCAACGCGCAGGCAGCCGATCCGGCCAATCCCGACCTTGCGGCCTTCGCCGGCTTCGAATGGAGCCAGGTCGGCCGCACGCCCGATGAACATTACGGGCACAAGAACGTCATCTTCCCGGATGAAAACGTCTCCGCGCGCGCGATCGCGGCAGCGGGCGTGGCGACGCAAGCGCTGCGCGGCGCGCCGGTCGCGCTCAATCGCTATCTGCCCTTCCTCGATTGGCGCCATCGCGGCGACTATTTCGACTTCCAGCATTATGTGCGCGAGACGCAGGCCGTGCCCGATTGCGATCTCGACGCGCCGTCGCGCGATCTCCCGGCCAATTGCTTCGAGCAGGCGGCCACGCCCGGCGAACTGGTCGAACGGCTGGACAACCAGGGCCTCAATTACCTGCTCATCCCGCACGGCACGAGCTGGGGCTTCTACACCCCGCCGGGGACGACCCTCGACAAGCAATTGCGCGCCGACATGCGCCCCGAGCGGCAAACGCTCATCGAAGTGATGAGCGGACACGGCAACAGCGAACAGTTCCGCAATTTCCGTGACGTGATCGTCGGGCCGGACGGCTTGAACGGCCAATGCCCTCCGCCCACGGACAATTACACGCCCGCCTGCTGGCGCGCCGGCGAGATCATCCACGAGCGGTGCACGGCCGCAGGCGGCGGCGCCGATGCGTGCGAAGCGCGCGCCCGGGAAGCGCGCTTGAACGCAGCCAATATGGGCATCGCTTACCACTTAGCCGTGCCCGGCGCGCGCCCCGAAGAGTGGCTCGAGAGCGGCCAATGCCGCGATTGCTGGCTGCCGCCCTTCCATCATCGCCCGCGCACCAGCGTGCAATACGGCCTCGCGATCACGAATTTCGACGATCCGCAAAACCCGCGCCGCTTCCGCTGGGGCTTCATCGGCTCCTCCGACAATCACCGCGCGCGCCCCGGCACGGGCTACAAGGCCGTGCAGCGTCTGCTGCATACCGAGAGCGCAGGCGCCAACGATCACCAATGGCGCACGCGCATCCTGGGCGAGCCGACGCCGCCGGCGGATCGCTCGATCCGCTTGACGCCGGAGGAGCTCACTCAGCGCGCCGGCTTCCAGCTGACTGAGGGCGAGCGCCAGGCGAGCTACTTCACGACAGGCGCGCTCGCCGCGGTGCATGCGCGCGGGCGCACGCGCGCGGCGATCTACGATGCGCTCGAGCGCCGTGAAGTGTACGCCACCAGCGGGCCGCGCATTCTCCTCTGGTTCGATATCTTGAACGCGCCGACTGAAGACATGCGCGGCGTGCGCACGCTGCCCATGGGTTCGGAAACGATGATGACGCAGGCGCCGCGCTTCCGTGTGCGCGCCGCGGGCGAGTTCCGCCAGAATCCCGGCTGTCCTGACTTCACGGCGCAGGGCCTCTCGGCATCGCGGCTGCAGCATCTGTGCGGCGGCGAGTGCTACAATCCCACGAACGAGCGGCTGCGCATCACGCGCATCGAAGTCGTCCGCATTCGCCCGCAGATGCGCGCGGGTGAGGACGTGGCTTCGCTGATCGAGGATGTGTGGCGCACCTTCCCCTGCAACGATCAGGGCCAAGGCTGCACCGTGGAATTCACCGATCCTGATTTCGCACGCGGCCGGCGCGACGCCATCTATTACGCGCGCGCGATCCAGGAGCCGACGCCGCGCGTCAATGGCGGCCAGCTTCGCCCAACGCGCGATGCGCAAGGCAACACGACCGCCGTCAATCCGTGCCACGGCGACTATCGCACGGCGCGCGACGACAATTGCCTCGCCGATGTGGAGGAGCGCGCCTGGGCCTCGCCGATCTATGTCAACGTGCGGCGATGAGCGCTGAGGCGGACGCCGCCACGCCGAAATCGTCGCCGTGGGCGCCGGCGCTCAATGTACTCAAAGCGTTGAGGCCGGGAAGCGATGGGTTCTACCTCCTGCTCGGCGCCGCGGGGCTTGCGCTGGCGATCGTCGGCGCGGTTGGCGCGCCGCGCCTGGACCTGACGCAAAATCCGGCGGCGGTGGTCGATGGCGTGCCAATTCCGCGCGCGGCGCTTGCGCGCGCCGTCGCCGCGCTCGAGGCCGACAGCCGCAACGAGGTGACAGCGGATCGCCAGGCCGCGGCGCTCGAACGCCTGATCGAGGAGGAATTGCTCGTGCAGCACGGCGTGGCGCTGGGCTTATCGGAGACGGATTTCGGCGCGCGGCGCGCGATCGTGCAATCGGTGCTGGCGTTGGCGCTTGCCGAACGCGCGGGCGCGGCGCCCAGCGAAGAGACCCTGCGGGGCTTTTACCGCGAGAACGCCGGCTATTTCGCCGGAACGGGGCGATATTCCGCGAGCGTCGTCTTCGTGCAGGGGAGCGCCGATGCGCGAGAGCGTGCGCAAGCCGCGCGGCGTGCTTTGCTCGCGGGCCAAAGCGCGCAGGGGCTGGGCGACGAGCTTGCCGTGCCGCTGCCCACCGGTCCGCGCTCACGCAACGAATGGCGCACGCTGCTCGGCGCGGCTGCAGCCGATGCCGCCGCTGCGTTGCAGCCTGGGCAAGTGAGCGAGCCGATCGCGGCGCAGGGCGGCTTCTTCGTCGTGCGGCTCGACGGCTTCGTCGCCGCGCCCGCGCCTCCGTATGAAGAGATCACGCAGCAAGTGCGCGACGAGTGGGACCGCCGCGAGGGCGAAGCGGCTGTGCGCGCCTATATCGAGCGCTTGAAGCGCCAAGCGCGCATCGAGCGGCGGCTGTGATGCGCTTCCTCGTCGTGCTCTTCGTTCTTTTGATCGCGACGCCGGCGTTCGCGCACACGCGCTCGCAATCGTCGTCGCATTGGTCGATCGAGGGCGATGCGCTCAATGTGCGCGTCGAAGCGCAAGCGGTCGATGTGACGCGGCTCTACGCGCTTGGGCTGGAAGGCGGCTTGGCCGATGTTTTCGCGCACGAAGCGCGCGAGACGCTTGCCGCTTCGGCGAACGGGCGGGCCTGTACGCTCGAAGGCGCGCCGCGCCCCCTCGCCGCGGGAGAGGGGCGCATCGTCGTCGCCATGCGCTATGCGTGTCCGCGCGGCGCGTTGAACGCGGGCGAAGTTGAAATTTCCAGCCGGCTCTTCCAGGCGGTTGCGCCGTCGCACCTTCATTTCGTTTCGCTGCGCGGCGCCGATGGCGCGAGCGCGGAAGCGATCCTCACCGAAACGCGCGCCAGCGCGGAACTGACGCCCGCGCTTCACGCGCCTGCCCAAGGCTTCTGGGAGACGCTCGCGCGCTTCTTGCCCATCGGCGCGGAGCACGTGTGGGGCGGCATCGATCACGTCGCCTTCATGCTGGCGCTTCTTCTGTTGACGGCGGGCGGTTTGCGCAACGTGCTCATCGCCGCGACGGGCTTCACACTTGGACACACCGCGACGCTCGGCTTGGCCGCGCTCGGCATCTTGAATCCAGATGGCCCCGCGGTCGAAGCGCTCATCGGCTTCACCATCGCGTTCGTCGCGCTTGAAGCGGGCGCGCGCGGAGAGGCGCGCATGCGCGCGTGGTCTCCCTATATCGCGATCGCCTTGGCGATCGGCGCGGCGGCCGCCTATTTCAACGTGATCGGCATGGCGCCCATCGTGTGGATCGGGCTCGCGGCGTTCGTCATCGCCTATCCGCGCGGCTTTCCGCGCGGCGCCAACGCCGCGCCCTGGCTCGCGCTCATCTTCGGTCTCATTCACGGCTGCGGGTTCGCAGGCGCGCTTTCCGAGCTCGATCTGCCGCGCCCGCGTCTTCTCGCGTCGCTTGCGGGGTTCAATCTCGGCGTCGAGTTCGGGCAGCTCACGGTGATCGGCGGCGCGCTCCTTGTTGCGTGGCTCGCGCGGCGCGTTGCGCCGGCGCGCGCGCTCCAATGGGCGCCGGGCGCGGCGGGCGCGCTTCTCTTCGCGCTCGGGCTTTATTGGTTTGCGGGCCGCACGCTCGGCGGCTAAGTGCGCGCGATGAATTTCCGCTCCGACAACAACGCAACCGCGCATCCGAAGATTCTCGCGGCGCTCGCTGAAGCCAATGCGGGGGCGGCGCTGGCGTACGGCGATGACGAATGGACGAAGCGCGTGGCCGCGCGCTTCACGGAGATTTTCGGCGAGGGGATCGAGGTTTTCCTCGTCGCCACCGGCACGGCGGCCAATTCGATCTCGCTTGCATCGCTCACGCCGCCTTGGGGCGCGGTGCTCTGCCATCGCGAAGCGCATGTGGAGACAGACGAGTGCGGCGCGCCGGCGTTCTTCTCGAGCGGCGCCAAGCTCGTGCTGATCGATGGGCCGCACGCGAAAGTGACGCCCGATGGTCTTGAAGAGGCGCTGACGCGCAATCAGCGTGGCGTGCATTCAGTGCTGCCCACAGCGCTTTCGATTTCACAAGCGACAGAAAAGGGCGCGGTCTATTCCGCCAGCGAGGTTGCTGCGCTTGCTGACATCGCGCATCGCGCGGGGCTCGCGCTGCACATGGATGGCGCGCGCCTTGCCAACGCCGCCGTGCATTTGGGGGCAAGTTTACGCGAGTTGACACGCGATGCATGTGTCGATGTGCTTTCCTTCGGCGCCACGAAGAACGGTGCGCTCGCGGCGGAGGCCATCGTCGTCTTCGATCCCAAACGCGCGCAAGGCATCGCGCGCATCCGCAAGCGCAGCGGGCATCTCTTCTCCAAGCACCGCTATCTCGCGGCGCAATGGCTCGCGTACCTTGAGGAGGACGTCTGGCGTGCGAACGCCGCGCGCGCCAATGGGCTCGCCGCCAAGATCGGCGCCGTCGCCGGCGATTGGCTCTCCGCGCCGGTTGAGACTAATCAGATTTTCATCAAACCAGGCGTGGAGAAACTCGCCGCGTTGCGCAGGGCGGGCGCCGATTTCTACGATTGGGGTGCGCCCGGATCGGGCGAAGCGCGCCTCGTCGTCTCATGGGATCACGAGGAAGTGCAGGTCGATGCGCTGTGCGCGGCGATCGCGCAGCTCAAGTAGCGGCCGCCGGCAGTTTTCGCTCAATGTGGCGCGCGAAATCGGGCCAATAGAGATCCTTGTGCTGATCCCATACCGTGCGGATGCTGGGCGAGCCGATGTGCTCCAGCATCGCGCGCTCCAGGCCCGCCCAGTAAGAGCGCGGAATGGCGCCGCGCCGGTACTGAAAGAAGAGCGCCTCGTAGTGATCGATGAGCATGCACGCGAAGAGACGCTCGCCGCCATTCTCCGCGCCCCAGCGCTCCTTCAAGATGTGCGGCGCGATCGTCGGATTGGCGAGCGCGAGCGCCCAGACGCTGCGCTCGGCCTGGATAATGGCGAGGTTCGTCTGCAGCTCGGCGTTGCGTTGCAACGTGCGCAAGCGATAGACGCCTGCGATGAGCGCAACGAGCGCGCCGATGCCTGTCGCGAGGCCCAGCCACTCGCGCAGCGCGGCGAGATCGATCTGCATCAGAAATTGTTCAGCGCGGCGTAGCGGTCGCGGTGAAAGCTCGCCGAGCCGTAAAGCGCTTCGGCCACGCGCGCGCGCTTCAAGTAGAGCCCCGGATCGGCCGCGTCCGTCATGCCGATGCCGCCGTGCATCTGCACCATTTCGTTGGAGATGAGGTGCAGCGTCTCGCCTGCGCGCGCTTTCGCCAGAGAGGCCAGCTCACGCACATCGTTGCTGCCGCTATCGAGCGCGGAAAGCGCCGCCATCACGCAGGAGCGCGTCAGCTCCAGCTCCACGAACATTTTCGAGGCGCGATGCTGGAGCGATTGGAACGTGCCGATGACTTGCCCGAATTGCGTGCGCGTCTTGAGGTATTCGCTCGTCGTTTCGAACGCTTGCGTCGCGTGGCCGAGCATTTCGGCGGCCAAACCGATGCGCGCGCGATCGAGGATCTGGTCGACGAGCGTCTCGCCGCTGTCGGCGGGCAGGTGAAGCACGTCGCCGGCTTTGACCGCGACGTTTTCGAAACTGATGTCGGCCGCGCCGCGGCTGTCGAGCGTGCGGAGCGCGGTGATGGTCGCGCCGCCTGCCTTCGCCGGCACAAGGAAAAGGCCAAGCCCTTCGCTCGTGCGCGCCGCGACGATCAGCAAATCCGCGACATGACCATCGGCGACGTATTTCTTCGCGCCGTTGAGGGTAAAGCCGTCCTTGGCCTTCTTCGCATCGAGCGAAATCTTCGCGGGCGCGTGGTGGGGGCCTTCGTCGATCGCGAGCGCAACGATGGCGTCGCCGGCGGCGATCTTGGGGAGCCATTCGGATTTTTGCGCGTTCGAGCCGCCGAGCATGATGGCGCTGGCGCCCACGAGCGCCGTCGAGTGGAGCGGCGAGGGCGCGAGTGTCTTACCCAGCTCTTCGAGCACAATGCCCATGCCGACATAGCCGAGCGCAGAGCCTCCATGCTCTTCGGGGATCAAAATCCCCGTCCAGCCCATGTCGGCCATCTCTTTCCACTTGGCGCGGTCGAAGCCTTCGGCCTGTGCATCGCGCACGGCGCGCGCATGAGTCGTCGGCATCTCGTTCTGCGCAAACGCGCGGGCCGCGTCGCGGAGGAGTTCGTGTTCTTCGGTGAGCGTGAACATGGGCGTTCCTATGCGTCGATGGGTTCGATGGATTTAAGGTCGCGCTTTGCGCCGGCCGCGGCGACGTCGAGGTCGTATTGTGTCTGCAGGTTCATCCAGAACTCGGCGGTCGTGCCGAGCGCGCGGGAGAGGCGCAGCGCCGTGTCCGCCGTGATGGGCGTTTCCTCGCGTGCAAGGCGCTCGATGCGCGTGCGCGGCACGAGGCAGCGCTTCGCCAGCGCGTAGGAGGTCAGCGCCAACGGCGCGAGGAATTCCTCGCGCAGCACTTCGCCGGGATGGACGGGGTCGAGGGGGCGGCGTTTCTTCATCAATGATAGTCCACGATCTCCACATTTTCCGGTCCCGCCTCGGTCCAGCGGAAGCAAATGCGCCACTGGCCGTTGATCCGGATCGAGTGCTGGCCTTTGCGGTCTCCGGTCAGTTTCTCAAGCCTGTTCGCCGGCGGTGCGCGCAAATCGTCGAGCGCGGCGGCCGCATGCAACATGCGCAGCTTGCGGCGCGCCGCGGCGACCAAGTCGGCGGGAAATCCCTTCCCCGGCGGCTGACCCAAATGAATGGCTTCGGCGCGCCGGTCCCTGAAGCTGCGGATCATCGAAACGTATCACAGTACGATACCAATGTCTATTGGTGATCCCTCAGGCCCAGCACGCGCTTGGCGACGACGTTGTGGTTCACTTCGGTGGTGCCGCCTTCGATAGAATTGCCCTTGGCGCGCAGCATGGCGCGCGGGGCCATGAGCTCGGGCTTGGAGAAGCCGTCGCCGCCCCAGCCGAGCGCGCGATTGCCGAGCGCTTCGACGATGAGCTCCGTCTTCTCCTGATTGAGGCCCGCTGCGGCGACCTTGAACATCGAGGCCATGTGCCCGACGCTTTCGCCGGCTTTCGCCATCTCCTGCCCGCGCCGCACGGTGAGCCCGAACGCCTTGTCGAACATCTTGTGCTGCGCGATGCGCGCGCGGAGATCGGCGTCCGCGAGCTTGCCGCTCTCGACGCCGACATAGTGCTTGGCGATCTCCTCGATCGGGATCGCGCCCGCGCCGCCGCCAAAGCCGCCGGCGGAAATGTTTTGACGTTCGAACATGAGCAAGCGCTTGGCGATCTCCCAGCCGCCGTTCAGCCGCCCGACCATTTGGTCCTTCGGCACTTTCACGTCGGTCAGAAAGGTTTCGCAGAAGGGCGAGGCGCCGGAGATCAATTTGATCGGCCGCGTTTCGACGCCCTGCGTCTCCATATCGAAGAGCACGAACGAGATGCCTTCGTGCTTCACTTTCGTATCCGTGCGCACGAGGCAGAACATCCAGTCCGCTTCGTTGGCGTAGCTCGTCCAGATTTTCTGGCCGTTGATGAGCCAGTGATCGCCTTTGTCTTCGCACTTGGTTTGCAGGCTCGCGAGATCGCTGCCCGCGCCCGGCTCGGAATAGCCCTGGCACCAGCGGATTTCGCCGCGCACGATTTGCGGCAGGTATTTCTTCTTCTGCTCTTCGTTGCCGTATTCGATGAGGACGGGGCCGAACATCCAGAGCCCGAAGGAGAAGAGCGGCGGGCGCGCTTTGATGCGCCGCAGCTCTTCTTGCAGGATATTGTTTTCAGCCGGGGAGAGCCCGCCGCCGCCGTACTCTTTTGGCCATGTCGGCGCGGTCCAGCCCTTGGCGGCCATCGCGTCGAGCCATTGCTTGGACTCTGGCGATTTGAACTTGAACTTCCGCCCGCCCCAGACGGCGTCGTCCTCGCCCATGGGCGTGCGCATCGCGGGCGGGCAATTGGCCTCCAGCCACGCGCGCGTTTCGTTGCGGAACGCCTCCAAGGGGCCTGCGCCATCGGCCATCGTCGTTTCTCCCGATCGTTTTTCCTGTCCACGGTACGTTTAGCGGCGGGCGCGGGCGCGCACAACGCGGCTAGCGAAACCGCCCGCCTGTCTCCACGCCCATCAGATTCACCAGGTGCACCAGCGCCAGGACGAAGAGGACGGCGGAGAGCACGATGATGGTGCGCCACGGCAAGAGGCGGGGCTTGTTCGGGTTGGGCGGCAGTTCCGCTTTCCACTGCGCGTAGGCAAACAAAACGCCGGCGGCCGCCATGACCGCCAGCGTGATGATGGTTTCGAGATCCATGCGGACCGCTTAGCCGGGGGCGGGGCTTTGCGCCACGCCCCCGGCGTCAGAGGTCAGCGGCGGCTGCGCCACGTCGTGTAGCCGAGCGAAAGCGTGCGCGGCGAAGAGGGCGAGACCGCGTTCATGCGGAACTGGCTGATGCGCCCTTCATTGGTGCGCACGCAGACATAAGAGCCCACGGGCACGCTGAAGAGCGGCACGCGGTTCGTGCTGAACGTCTCGTCGCGGCAGCCGTCATAGCCGCGGTTGGAGCGGTTGCCGACGGCGATCTGCGCGCCGTTGCGGGGCACGAGGTAGAGCCGCGTGGCGGTTTCGGCTTGGAACCAGAGATCCGCGCCCGGCACGTTGCCGACTTCGCGGCCCGTGTCGAAATCCGCGAGCCAGGTTTGGCGAAGCTGGATCGGGCCCGTCGAGTGCGTGCCGCCGCCAGGAGGACCGCCGGGGCCGCCAGGGCCGCCGGGACCGCCAGGGCCGCCTGGGCCGCCTGGGCCATCAAAGTCGCGGCGGCAGCGGAAGCCGCGCGCTTCGGCGACGCAATCGGCGCGGCGCGGTTCGTTGCGCTGAATAGTGCCGCTGGGACCGTATTCGCAGACAAGAGCGCGCTGGCCGCCGATCGTTTGGATGCGCGTGCCACTCAGCCGGTTGACGATCGGCGTCGTCCACCAGCCATCGGGCAGCGTGTCGGTAATGGTGCGTCGCGCCTGTGTCAGCGGGCATTCAATGAATTGGCGCCCGCCGAGAAATCCGTCGCGATCGCCGCCATATTGCGCGTAGGACGGCGCGGGAATCGCCGCGACCGCCATGACGGCCGCGAGGCCGGCTATCATCGTTTTCATGAGCGTAAACTCCCCAAAGGCGCAGGGGCGCGCCCCCGCTAGACCGCGACTTTATCGCGCGGCGCATCTGTCCGCGCGCTGATTGCGCCGTTCAGACTGCGTTTAGCGAGGCCATGTTCGGTCTTGGCCCAATGGTGCGGGCGCGTGAAAAGCTCACCGAGCGCCCGGAGCGCCGCCAGCGAGGCGAGCGGCCAATAGAACGGCATGGTGAGCGCGGCGAGCGCGATCCGCTCATCGCGCAGGAGCGCCGCGACCGCGAGGGCGAGATAGAGCGCGGTCGCGTAGCCGGCCGAAGCAAGCCCCAGATCGATCGGCCCCAATAGGTCGATCGGCGTGAGAATGGAAAGCGCCAGCGCGATCGCAAGCGGCCCGTGCGCGAAGGCGGCGATGAGCCCGCCGAAAAGAATGAGCTGCATCGAGAGGAAGGCCCAGACGCCCATTTCGCGCGCCGTAGCGAAGGGATCGCGCATCAGCACGAGCCATGTCTGCATGTGGCCCTTGATCCAGCGCGTGCGTTGTTTGAGCCAGGCGTCGAAGGTGATTGGCGCTTCTTCCTGCGTCGGCGGAGCGATCATGGCGCTTCGCCAGCCCTCGCGGGCGAGACGGTAGCCGAGATCGGCGTCCTCGGTGACGTTCCAGGGATCCCAGGCGCCGGCGGCGCGCAGCGTCTCGACGCGGAAATGATTGCTCGTGCCGCCCAGCGGGAGAGGGAGTTTGAGACGCGCGAGCAGCGGGAGCATGGCTCGGAACTGGATGGCGTATTCCGCCGCGAATTGCCCTGCGATCCAGCTTTGATCAGCGTTCTCGGCCGCCAGCGGCGCCTGCACGCACGCGATCTGCGTGTCCGCCGCGAATGCGTCGAGGGCGGCCTTGAGCTGCGCGGGATGGGGGCGATCCTCGGCGTCATAGATCGCGACGAAGTCTCCACGCGCACATGAGAGCGCGTGATTGAGCGCGTGGGGCTTGGTGCGCGGCCCGCCTTGAGGCGCGACGAGGATTTCGAAGTGCGCCGGCAGCGCCATCGCGGCAAGCGCGGCGCGCGTTTCGATGTCGTCTTCCTCGAGCACCAGCTTCACGTCCAAAAGCTCGGACGGATAATCGAGGCGCTTGAGCGCGGCGACGAGGCCGTGCGCGACATCGGCTTCGAGGAAGAGCGGGCAGATGAGCGTGTAGCGCGGCAAGGGAGCGGGCCAGCGCGCGGCGCTCGGCTCCGCGGGCGCGAGGCTCGCGGCGGCGGCGACGAGCCGGACGCCGATCGCCAGCGTGAAGACAAAAACGGCAAGTGCGTAGAGCGAGAGCCAAAAGAGGCTTGGCGCTTCAAACGCGGTCCAAACCGAAATCCCCGCCAAGGAAAGAAGAAAAACGATCTGCGGCCGAGTCAAAACCCGCTGCGCGGACCGCGACCGGGCCAAATGAGGGCGGGCATGCGCGGCGATCTCGATCGCACGCCCTTCGAGCGGCGCGGCGCTGAGGCTCCCCCCGTCCATGGGGCGCCATGGGATAGGGTCGCGTTTTGGTTGAACACTGCAACCGGGTTGAGGCTGACGCGATGGTTCGCGCGCGCGTTGCAAGTTAAGCGTCGAGCCTGTGGATAACGCTTGGGCCAAGAACGGCAGAACGGCGAACCCGCGCGCGTTGACACCTCTTCGATTCCTATTGTTCATCGCGGCGCGCGAATGGTGTGGGAAAAACGGATGATGAGTTTACGCTCGCTTTTGGCGCCGCTCATCTTTGGCGTTGCGATTGCCGGCGCGCTCTCCGCGTGCACAACAACGAGCGATGAGCCCGCAGCGGCTTCGACTGGGCAGTGCTATTGGCTCTCCAACCAGGGAGAGGGTTGGGTCTCGCGGCCCGATCTATTGGAACCCGCGCTTTGCTTTGAAATGGATAGCTGCTCGGGCGGGATCGGGATGTCGGGCGGCGGTTGCTACAAATGGGCGGGCGACCCGGACGCGCCGGGCGTGCCGTGGAGCGCGTTTGGCAGAGGCCGGGCTACTCCCCCTTGAGCCGCCCCCAGCCGATGAGCGTCGCGCCCGCCGCTTGAAGCGTTGAGCCTGTCAGCGTGAAGGCGGCGAAGCCAGATGTCGGCACGTGCTCGGCGAGTTGCGATGCGGCGGGAGAGCGGTCTCGTGCTTGGCGCAGCAAGCGCGCCACGAGCTCAGTCATGCCCGGATTGTGCCCCACAACGATGACGCCGGCGTCTTCGTCGTCGCCGGCGGCGTCGAGCGCTTCCTCCCAGATGTCCTCGGGCTCGGCCTCATAGATCGCGTCAGCGATGACCAGGCGCGGCTTCCACGGGAGCGCCGCGGCCAGGTGCTCAAACGTTTCGCGCGTTCGGACGGAGGGTGAGACGACGGCGAGCATCGGCCGGGCGTCGAGGGCCGCAATCGCTTCGCCGGCTTCGCGCGCCTCGCGCTTGCCGCGCTCGGTCAGCCCGCGCGCGCGGTCGCTCGGCGCTTCGGTGGGGCGCACAGCCTTGGCGTGGCGAACGAGGATCAAGGTCCGCATCGCGCGCCGATAGGCGATTGTGCGCCCCCGGTGCAACGAAAAAGCCTCCAAACTGGCGCGCGCGGGCGCTCTCCGTTAAGCGGGAGCGCTAGGATTCGCATGTCAGACCGCACCACACTCGCCCAGCACGCCAAGGCGTGGCCCTTCGAACAAGCGCGCTTGGTCGTCGAGCGGGTGAAGAAAAACCCGAAAGCCAATAGCGAACAGCCAGTCATCTTCGAGACGGGCTATGGCCCTTCGGGGCTGCCGCACATCGGCACGTTCCAGGAAGTCGCGCGCACGACAATGGTGCAGCACGCCTTCCGCGTGCTGACGGACGACAAGATCAAGACGCGCCTCATCGCCTTTTCCGACGATATGGACGGCCTGCGCAAAGTGCCGGGCAACGTGCCCAATCAAGCCTTGCTCGAAGCCAATCTGCACAAGCCGCTGACGCAAGTGCCCGATCCGTTCGGCTGCCACCAGAGTTTCGCGCATCACAACAACGCCAAGCTGCGCGAGTTCCTGGACGGCTTCGGGTTCGACTACGAATTCATGTCGTCCACGGAGCAATATAAGTCGGGCGCGTTCGATGAGACGCTCTTGAAGATGCTCGATCGCTACGACGCGGTGATGGCGATCATGCTGCCGACGCTGGGGGAGGAGCGGCGCGCGTCCTACTCGCCCTTCCTGCCGATCAGCCCGAAGACAGGCAAGGTGCTGCAAGTTCCCACGCTCGCGCGCAATTTCGAGAAAGGCACGATCGTCTTCGAGGACGAGGACGGCGAAAAGATCGAGCTGCCCGTCACCGGCGGCAACGTGAAGATCCAGTGGAAGCCCGATTGGGCTTTGCGCTGGACCGCGCTCGGCGTCGATTACGAAATGTCCGGCAAGGATCTGATCGACAGCGTGCAGCAAAGCTCGAAGATTTGCCGCGCGCTCGGGGGAACGCCGCCGGAAGGCTTCAATTACGAACTCTTCCTCGATGAGCACGGGCAGAAGATTTCAAAGTCGAAGGGCAACGGCCTCACGATCGACGAATGGCTGCGCTATGCGCCGCCGGAAAGCCTCGCGCATTACATCTACGGCAAGCCGAAAACCGCCAAGCGCCTTTACTTCGACGTGATCCCCAAGGCCGTCGATGAATATCTCGCGCACCTCGAGAGCTATCCCGAGCAGAACGAGGCGGAGCGGATGGAGAATCCGGTCTGGCATCTTCACACCGGCGCGCCGCCGAGCCCGGAGCGCGCGGCGAGTTATGCGCCCGCGACGAACCCGAAGGCGCAGAGTGCGATCACATTCGCGCTGCTGCTCAATCTCGTCTCGGCCGCGAACGCGGAATCGAAGGATCATCTCTGGAAGTTCATCGAGAAGTATGCGCCGGGCGCCTCGCCCCAAACGCATCCCTTCCTCGACAAGCTCACGGGCTACGCACTCGCGTATTACGAGGATTTCGTGAAGCCCACGAAGCGCTTCCGCGCCGCGAGCGAGAAGGAGCGCGCCGCGTTTCTCGATCTCATCGCGCGGTTCGAGAAGCTGCCCGCTGAAGAACGCGACGGCGAAGCGATCCAGGCGGAGGTCTACGCCGTCGGCAAGGAGCACGGGTTCGAGCCGCTGCGCGATTGGTTCAGGGCGCTCTACGAAGTGCTCTTCGGCCAGGAGCAGGGGCCGCGCTTCGGCTCCTTCGCGGCGATCTTCGGCGTCCGGGAAACCGCCGCGCTCATGCGCCGCGCGCTCGCGGGCGAATTGGTGAAGGCGGCTTAGGCGCTATTGGCTTGCCCAGACGATGCGCGCGATCCAAGCGACGCGCGCGGCCGGAATGGCGCGCGGTGGATAGGCCGGATTGAGCGAGGCGAGCTCCACCATTTGATCGGTGCGCCGCGCGAGCACCTTGCACATGACCTCGCCGTCCTTAGTGCGCACGATCACGCGGTCCTGGCGGCGCACCGGCGCGCCCGGCTGCACGATGACGACGTCGCCTTCGCGATAGACTGGCTCCATCGAATCCCCGCTGATCTCGAGCGCATAGACGCGCGCGTCGTCGAGTCCGGGGAAGCGCTGCGTTTCCTCGGCGCCCACGGGATAGCCGTCCTCGTCGAAGAAGCCGTCGGCGCCTGCGCGCGCCATGCCGACGATCGGGATCGCGCGGCCAGCGCCGGCGTTTCTGCCGGCGACGAGGGCGGCGAATTCATCGAAGCTCGCATTGGTGGCGGCGAGCACGCGGGCGATGCTTTCGGTGGAGGGCCAGCGGGGCTTGCCGTCCGGTCCTTCGCGCTTGGAGCGGTTGAAGGCGGTCGCGTCGAGCCCCGCCGCGCGCGCCAGGCCCGAAGGCGTGAGCCCCCGCTCCGTCGCCAGCGCGTCCAGCGCCCGCCAAATCTGGGCATGATTCATTCGGGCAGCTCCCAGGGATAGTCCTATCGTCCCGAACTAGGAATATCAACCTATACCTAAGATCGGCGGGGCGCGGAACGGTGCAAACGTATGAGTCCCGGCGAAATTCCAAGCGGTTTCAAGCGTGCGTCTCAGCCGGGAACGCATAGATCAGTGCTTCTCATGCAGAGTGCGCGATGAGCCTGCCGCACGATCTCGCCACGCGCGCCTTGCGCTACGCCGACAGCGAAGTCGCCCACAACGCGGCCATCGCGGCGCTGGAACTCGGCCTCGGGCCCCGCGCCAAGGCGGACAAGTGGCCGATCCTCCGTACACGGATCGCGGGACTGGATCTGCCCAATCCGCTGGGACTCGCCGCGGGTTTCGATAAGAACGCGCGCGTCGCGGATGCGATGCTGGCGGCGGGGTTCGGCTTCGTCGAGTGCGGCACCGTCACGCCGCTGCCGCAAGAGGGCAATCCGAAGCCGCGCCTCTTCCGCCTGCAGCGGGACAGCGCCGTCATCAATCGCATGGGCTTCAACAATGAGGGCTTGGTGCCGTTCGTCGAGCGGCTCGCGGCGCGCGCGCGGAAGGGCGGCATCGTCGGGGCGAACGTCGGCGCCAACAAAGAGAGTGCGGATCGCGCGCAGGATTATGTGCAGGGCCTCAAGGCAGCGTGGCGCTACGCCTCCTACATCACGGCAAACATTTCTTCACCCAACACGCCGGGCTTGCGCGGCTTGCAGGAGAAAGGCGCGCTGGAGGATTTGCTCGGACGCCTGAACGAAGCGCGCGCAGGGCTTGAGCCGGTCTATGGCCGCCGGCCTCTCTTCCTCAAGGTCGCGCCCGATCTCGACGATGCCGCCGTCGCCGACATCGTGGAGATCGCCATCGCCAAACGCCTCGACGGGCTCATCGTCTCCAACACGACGACGCGGCGCCCCGCGACGCTCAAGAGCCGGCGCCGCGCCGAGCCGGGCGGGCTCTCGGGCAAGCCGCTTTTCTATCCGTCCACGGAGATTTTGCGCCAATTCGCGCGCGCGCTCGATGGGCGCGTGCCGCTGATCGGCGTCGGGGGCGTCTTTTCCGGCGCGGAGGCGCTGGCGAAGATCAAGGCCGGCGCCTCGGCGGTGCAGCTTTATTCGGGCCTTGCCTTTCATGGGCCGGGGCTCGTCGTGCGCATCCTCAGGAACCTCGCCGCGCGGCTCGAAGCGGAAGGTTTCCACTGCGTTCAAGACGCCGTGGGGTTTGACCTTCGCTAGCGCGCCGCTAGGAAGCACACGCGGCCAGAAGGCCGCTTCAAACGAGCAGAAAGCCCTGATGGCCCTTCGCCTCATCGATCAGGAAAGCGACCTCGATTCCGCGCTCGATGCGCTGGAGGGCGCGCTTGGCGAGTGGGCGGGCGGCGCGCACGATCTCTGGCGCAAAGAGGGGCGCGAGGGCCCGCACGCCGAAGGCGCGAGCTTCGCGGTGAGCGAGCACGTGTACATCTTCCTCGAAAACACCCGCCGCGATGTGTTGATCGGCGCGGCGCTCACGGATGGAGACCGCGATCTCGTCCGCGTTGAAATCCGCCGCGACGATCCGCAACGCCACAAGAAGCGCTTCGCGCTCGCGCGCGATGACGTCACGCAAAAGCTCTTCCTGCTCATCAGCGAAGCGGAGTTGCGCCGCCAGGACATCGCAGAGCCGCTCCGCCGGCTGGCCGGCGCGCCCATCGTCAAGCGCGCGCATCTGTTGGAGCGCGATTACGTTCTCATCGGCCCGCTCGACGATCCGCGCGCGGCCGATGCGCTCATATCGCTGGCGGGCCTTGCCGGCGCCCACCAGCGCCATGTGGCGCACCTCGGCGAGGAAGCGGCGCGCTCGGATGCGCGCGAGGCGCGCGCGCTCTACAAGATCGCGCCGTCGGTCGCGCGCCGGCATCGCGTGCATGTAAAGGTCGCGAGCGCGCTCTTCGAACGGCTCCATCCCTTCGGTTTTCAGATCGACGACGCGGAAAACGGGCCGTTCAAGGCGGATTTCGCCATGAGCCGCGGCGCCGATACGCTCGTCTTCGAAATCCGGGGAGATGCTTCGGCGGGGGATGTTTTGCGTGGGCTGGGGCAACTGGCATTGGTGGCCCCTAAGCCCGCGGGGCTCGCCCGCGTCCTCATCCTGCCGGCGCCCGACGGAGATGCGACAGAAGCGCTCGCGCCCTTCGCGCCGGCGTTCGAGGAATTGGCCGTATCCGTCGTTTTTGTGGATTTCGAGGGCGCTCAGCCTTCGTTCAGCATCGAGCGGGCAGACGATACGATGGCGGAGGATGTCCGCACGCTCTTCAATTAAGCTGAGCGCTTGGATAGGATTCGGGGATGCGCACGATTTTGGTTCTCTTGGGTTTCGTTTTCGCGGTCGCGGCGTGCGAGGCCAACGTCAACCGCGCGACCGCGGCGGGCCCAGCGCGGCTGCCGGCGGATGCGCGCATCGCGGGGCTCTATACGCAATCGTGCCAGAGCTGCCACACGGATGCTGGCACGCGCGCGCCGCTGACGGGCGATCGCCGCGCCTGGGATCCGCGATGGAATGCGCGTGGGCTCCCTGGCCTCGTGCGCAACACCGTTGAAGGCTACAACGCCATGCCCGCGGGCGGCGCGTGCGTCTCGTGCACTGCGGCAGACTACGAAGCGCTCATTCGCTTCATGGCGGGGCGCGAAGGCCAGTGAGCGCAACGCGGCGCGCTTGGCTTGCGGGGCTGGGCGCCGTCGCGGCGGCGGGCGCGGGCGCTGCCGGTTATCGCGCATTTCGCGATCGTGAGCCGGATGCGCCGGCCATGCAGGACGGCGAGGGCCATCTGCTGTGGCGCAATTGGTCCGGCATCGCGCATTCCTATCCTGAAGCGCGTTTAGCGCCCGCGAGCACGGAAGAGCTTGCGCACATGCTGCGCGATGCGCCCGCGCCGATACGTCCCGTGGGCGCGGGGCATTCGTTCACATCGCTGGTGCCGACAGACGGCGCGCTCGTGACCCTGGAACGCATGAGCGGCCTCGTCAGCCACGATGCGGCGATGCACGAAGGCGTCGTGCAGGGCGGCACGCGCTTGGGCGCGCTCGGCCCCGCGCTCGCGGCGGTGGGGCAGGAGATGCAAAACCTCCCCGACATCAACCGCCAGACGCTCGCGGGCGCGATTGGCACCGGCACGCACGGCACGGGGCAGGGCATTCGCGCCATGCACGGCGAAGTGCTGAGCTTCACCATCGTGCAGCCCGGTGGGCAGATCGTTGAGTGCAGCGCGGTCAACAATGGCGGGCTTTACGAGGCCGCGCGCGTGGGCCTCGGCGCGTTTGGGATCATCACCGAGGCGCGGCTGCGCAACAAAGCGCTGACGCGCGTGCGGAAGCGCACCCAGCTCGTCGCGCTCGAAGAAGCCTACGAAGGCTGGTCCGAGCTCGTCGCTTCGCACCGCAACGCGGAGATGTACGTCATCCCGTTCACAGGCCTCGCCGCGACAATCACCGTCGATGAGACAGACGAGCCCGTGCGCCCGCGCGGACCCGATCAGGACACCGAGTTCCTGATGGCGCTCAAAAGCATGCGCGATTGGCTCGGCTGGTCCGCCTCCGCGCGGCGCGCGGCGGCGCAAGCGCTGCTTGCGAACACGCCGGCGGAAGAGGCGGTCGATGAAGGCTGGAAGCTTCTCTCAAACGATCGGCCGATCCGTTTCAACGAGATGGAATATCATCTCCCCGCCGAGGCGCAGATCGGTGTGCTGCGCCAAGTGATGGAAACGATCGAAGCGCGCCGCAGCGATGTCTTCTTCCCCATCGAAGTGCGCCGCATCGCGCCGGACGATGCCTGGCTCTCGCCCTTCTATCAGCGCGAAAGCGGCTCCATCGCCGTTCATGCGTACTACAAAGACGAATACGATTTCCTGTTCGAACTCATCGAGCCGATCTTCCGCGCCGCGGATGGGCGCCCGCACTGGGGCAAGCTCCACTCGCTGCGCGCGGCCGATCTCGCGGCGCTCTATCCGCGCTGGCGCGAGGCGATGGATGTGCGCCGCGAGGCCGATCCGCAGGGGCGCATGCTCAATGATCATTTGCGCGCGCTGATGCTCGATGCGTAAGTGGAGCCGCCGCCTCGCCATCGGCGCCGGCGGCGCGGCTCTTCTAGCTGGAGGCGGCGTGATGCTGGCGAGACGGCCCGATCGCGGCGGCGCGCACGATCAATATTTCCGCGCACTTTCCGCCGCGCTGGATGAAGCGGGGATCGCGCAGCCCTCGCTGGTGATCGATCGCGCGCGGCTCAATCAAAACGTCGACACCGTGAAGCGCACGCTGGCGGGCGCGAACCTGCCGCTGCGCGTGGTGGTGAAATCGCTGCCGTCGCATGGCTTGCTGAACGCGATCGCTACACGCGCGGAAGCGGATCGCTACATGGTGTTCAACGGGCAGATGCTGGGTGAGATGGCGCGCGCGCACCCGGAAGCGGATTTGCTTCTCGGCAAACCGCTGCCCGCCGCGCAGGCCGCGCATTTCTTGGAGACGGCGGGGGAGCATCCCGGCCCGCAATGGCTCATCGATACGCCGCACCGGCTTGCGCAATATCGCGAGATCGCGCGCGCGCGGAACAGAACCATCCGCGTCAATTTCGAGCTCGATGTCGGCATGCATCGCGGCGGCTTTGCCGATACGCAGGCGCTGGCGGCGTCTCTGCGCGAAGCGCACGAAGCGCCGGAGTGCGAGGTCTCGGGCCTCATGGGGTACGATCCCCACGTTCCGCGCGTGCCCAATCCGGACGGCGCTTGGCGGCGTTCGCAGGAAGCGTATGCCGCTGCCATCGAAGCGACGCGCGAAATCGTCGGTGATCCTTCGCGGCTCACTTTGAACGGCGCGGGGTCCCCCACGTATACGATGCACGCTTCGCGCGGCACGGTCGCGAACGACATCTCCATCGGCTCGGCGTTTGCGCAGCCCATCGGCTTCGATCAGCCGACGCTTTCCGAGCATGTGCCCGCGAGCTTCATCGCCACGCCCGTCATCAAGGCGCTCGCGCGCACGGAAGTGCCGGGCGTTGAAGCGCTCTCGGGCATCTTCCGCTTTCTCGATCCCAACACCGCGCGCGCGTTCTTCATCTATGGCGGGCATTGGATGGCGCGCCCTGTCTCACCGCCGGGCTTGGAGTTCAACGGATTGATGGGCCGTTCGAGCAATCAGGAATTGCTGACGGGCTCCGACGCCGTCGATCTCGAAGCGGACGATTGGATCTTCTTCCGCCCCGAGCAGAGCGAAGCCGTCTTCCTGCAATTCGGCGACATCCTCGTTTACGAAGACGGCGCGATCATCGAGCGCTGGCCGACGTTTCCGGTGAGTGCTTAGCGCATTCTCCTTCTCCCCTTGTGGGAGAAGGTGTCATCGCGAAGCGATGACGGATGAGGGGTGTCAGCAAATCGCCGGCGTTGAGGGTCCACCCCTCACCCGGCGCTACGCGCCACCCTCTCCCACAAGGGGAGAGGGTGCGTCTCGCTAAGCTCTCGCTCTGATCCGCGCGCGCATTTGCGCCGTTGTGGCGCGCACGCTGGTGATGAGGGCGCTGATGTCGCCGCGGGTGCGATCGAGCTGGGCGAGGAAATCGCGTTGCTGCTGCTGGGCGAGCCAGATCTCATTGCCTTCGAGCACGAGCGACACGTCCACGACCTTCCACTCCTGCCCGCGCCTCAAGATGCGCCAGCGCACCGGCAGCGGACGTTGCGACCCGCGGGGCGCAACTTCGGATGCGACGATCACGTCCGACCCGGCCACGCGCTCGATCGAGCCGGTCACGCGGATGGCGTTGCCGCGATAGCGATCGAGCTGATCTTCATAGACCGCCATAGAGTAATCGCGGAACGTGCTCACCCACTCGGTGCGCAGCGCTTGGTTCGCGCGCAGCTGCACGGCGTAGCGGCCAAGCACGTAGCTCGCGATCGAGGGCACGTCCGCGAAGCGATTCATCAAGCGCCCGAATTCGGCTTGGCGCGTGGCGGCGTCGCCGCGCCCGAGCGCCGCGAGCGCGGCTGAAGCATTCGCCTGCACATATTGCTCGGCGGCGGCGTTGCGCGCGGCGAAGGCGGGCGTGGCGATGCCGACACCCAAGCCCGCGAGCGCGGTGATGAAGCCCGCGCGCGTCAAGCCAGAATTCGCATTCTTAAAATTCGCGTCGTCGGTCACGAACCAAATCCCCTAAGTTCCGCATCGCTGGGCGACGGAACGTCGGGCGGCGGAGAACCGCCTGTCATGTCCGCGCCTGGCGCATCGGCCGATGCCTGCGGCTCCGCAGGCGCCTCCGAAATCCCCGGCTCAGATGGGATCGCATCAAATTCCGGCAAGTCTTGGACATCGGAAAGGCCGTTTCTGATCGAACTTTCACGAAGGAGACCGTAGGTCGAGCGGATCGTCACGTAAGGATCGATCGAGCTTTCGCGCACATTGTCGATCGCTTCGATCACGCTTTCGCGTGCGGAAAGCGCGCTCATCCCGGTGCGGAACACCATGAATTCGGTGTCGCCGTCGAACTCGAGATAGTTGATCGGATCGAGCGCGAGATTGACAACCGCGCCGATCGTGTCGCGCACGTTGGTCGGCCCGAAGAGCGGAATGAACATGTATGGCCCGGGCGGCACGCCCCAGACGCCGAGCGTCTGGCCGAAATCCTCCGTATGCCGCTCAAGCCCCATGCGCGAGGCGGGATCGAAGAAGCCGAGGAAGCCGAGCGTCGAATTGATGACGAAGCGCCCCGCCGTCACGCCCGCGCGCGAAGGTTGGCCTTGCAGCACGTCGTTGGCGAAGATTTGCGGGCCGCGCAGATTGCGCAGGAAGTTCGAAATGCCCGAGCGCACGGGCGTCGGCGCCACGGAACGGTAGCCGCGCGCGGCGGGTTCGAGCACCGCCATGTCGATGCTTTCGTGGAAGGCGAAGAGATCGCGGTTCATGCCTTCCCACGGATCGTAATCGGCGGCGGCTTGTTCGAGCGGCTCGATCTCCGCAATCGCGACGTCATCCTCGGCGGCGGCTTCGGTCGAGAGGCTGAGATCGGCGGGCGCTTCGGCTGGGGCGGCCGTGGGATCGGCTGGCGCGGCGGTGAGATCGACCGGGCTCTCGGGCGCGGCCTTCTCCGGCGGCGCCCCGGATTCGGCGGCGAACGCGGCGCCGCCCATAAAGAGCGCGCCGGCGCACAGGGCTACAACACTGGCGTTCATCGAATAGCGCATCGTCCCGTTTCCCCTCGCCAGCGATATGGGGGGCGTGCCTGTTAATCAATGATTGGGGCCGGTCCCGGCCCCCTGTGAATAACGAATGACGCCGCGGCTGTGTCTTGCGGGACTCAGGCGCGTCTGATATATAAAGGTATGTTTATATCTCCAAATCTGCGCGTGCCGGCGGAGCGGGTCTCGGAGGCGCTGTTCGCCGCCGGGGAGCCGACGCGGCTCCGTGTGCTGGCGCTCTTGGCGAAGGGGGAGATGGCGGTGGGGGAGATCGCGCAGGCGCTGGGGCAGAGCCAGCCGCGCGTTTCCAGGCATCTCAAATTGCTGACCGACGCGGGGCTCATCGAGCGGCTGCCGGAAGGCGCGTGGGTGTTTTACCGGCTCGCGGGAGAAGGCAGCGCGGAGCGCGCGCTCGCCGATGCGGCGCTCGCCGCGCTTGACGGCAACGATTCCACCATCGCCAAGGATTGCGAGCGCCTCGATGAGATACGCGCCGCGCGCGACGAAGCCGCGCAATCGTACTTTGCGGCGAACGCGGGCGATTGGGCGCGCGTCAGCGCGCTGCACCTGCCGGATGCGGATATCGAAGCCGCGATGCTCGCCGCCGCGGGCGATGGGCCGTTCGAATTGATGATCGATGTCGGCGTCGGCGCGGGGCGCATGATCCAGCTCTTCGCCGATCGCGTTCGGCGCGCGGAAGGTTTCGATACGTCGCGCCAGATGCTCGCGGTGGCGCGCGCCGCGCTCGATGAATTGCCGGAAGCGAAAGCGGCCGTGCGTTTCGGCGACGCCTACGATCCGCCCACGCAGGCCGAGAGCGCCGATCTCGTCACCATTCATCAAGTGCTGCATTTCCTCGCCGAGCCCGCGCGCGCCATTCAGGAGGCGGCGCGCTTGCTCAAGCCCGGCGGGCGCTTGGTGATCGCGGATTTCGCGCCGCACGAGTTCGAGTTTTTGCGCCGCGAGCATCAGCATCGCCGCCTCGGCTTCACCGACGGTGAGATCAAGGCGTGGTGTGCGGCCGCCGGCGTGCCGAATGTGCGCGCGACGACGTTGGCGCCCAAGCCGGGCGACGGCGCCAAGCTGGTCGTGAAGATCTGGTCGGGGGATCGCATCGCGCCCTCGGCGGAGCAAGCCGCATGAACGCGCTGCCGCATCTGCAAGGCTTTATCGCCGACGCCGCCGCGCGCGCCCAAGCCCGCGCGCGCCCCAACGTCTCGTTCGAATTTTTTCCGCCGAAGACGGACAAGCTCGAAGACGTGCTCTGGGAGTCGATCCGCAAGCTCGAGCCGCTTGAGCCGAGTTTCGTCTCCGTCACGTATGGCGCGGGCGGCTCCACGCGGGACCGGACACACCGCACGGTGTCACGCATCGTCAACGAAACGGCGCTCCGGCCCGCCGCGCATTTGACGTGCGTGGCGGCCACGCGCGGGGAAGTCGATGAAGTGCTGCGTTCCTATTGGGGCGCGGGCATCCGCCACATCGTGGCGCTCAGGGGCGATCCGCCGGGCGGGGCGGGAGAGGCCTATCATCCGCATCCGGACGGATACGCGTATGCATCCGATCTCGTCGCGGGCGCCAAGGCCGTCGCGCCGTTTGAAATCTCCGTCGCGGTCTATCCGCACATCCACCCGGACAGCCAAAGCTGGAAGACGGAGATCGACAATTTCAAGCGCAAGCTCGATGCGGGCGCGACCCGCGGCATCTCCAATTTCTTCGTCGATGCGGATGCGTTCCTGGCGCTCAGGGATCGCTTCGCGGCGGCGGGCATTCACGCGCCCATCGTGCCGGGCATCATGCCGGTGACGAATTTCAAGGGCTTCCAGAAGATGGCGGCCGTCGGCAATATTCCCGTGCCGGCGTGGCTCGGGAAATTGTTCGAAGGCTTGGACGACGATCCCGAGACGCGCCGCCTGGTCGCGGCAGCGACGGCCGCCGAGCTCTGCGCGCGCCTCGCGGCGGAGGGCGTCAACGACTTCCATTTCTACACCTTGAATCGCGCCGATCTCACGCTCGCGATCTGCCGCATCATCGGCGTGCGCGCGCAAGCGAAGGAGGCGTGATGCGGTTTGTGCACGCCAACGCGCTCCCTCCCCCTGGAGGGGGGAGGGTTAGGGTGAGAGCGTCGAACGCTTTCGCTTCCGTTCAGCGTCTCTCTTCTCCGCGTGTTGAAGCGCGCCTCACCCCTCCCCAAACCCCTCCCCCTCCAGGGGAGGGGCTTCGGAGCCCCTCATGACTCTCCCCACCCGCGTCCAACGCCTCAGCGCCGAACTGCCGAACCGCATCCTCACGCTTGACGGATCGTGGGGCGTTTATTTGCAGGGGCGGAACCTCACCGAGGCCTGCTATCGCGGCGAGCGGTTCGCCAAACACAATCGCCCGCTCAAGGGCGATCACGATGTGCTCTGCCTCACGCGCCCCGATATCGTGCGCGAGATTCACGACGCCTATCTCGCGGCCGGCGCCGACATCACGTCCACCAACACGTTCTCCGCCACGTCCATTGCGCAAGCCGATTACGCGCTCGAAAGCGCCGCGCGCGATATCAACGCGGCTGGTGCGCGCCTGGCGCGAGAGGCGTGTGAAGCGGCGGAGGCGAAGGATGGGCGCGTGCGGCTCGTCGCCGGCGCCATCGGGCCGACGAACAAGTCGCTCTCGATCTCGCCCGACGTCAACGATCCCGCGCGGCGCGATGCGACGTTCGAACAGGTGGCGGAGTCCTACAAAGAGCAGATTCTCGGCCTCATGGAGGGCGGCGCCGATATTCTTCTGCTGGAGACGATTTTCGACACATTGACCGCGAAGGCCGCGCTCTGGGGCGCGTGGGAGGCGTTCGATTCCATGGGCGCCGAACTGCCGCTCTGGATTTCCGGCACGATCACCGATCGCAGCGGGCGCACGCTGTCGGGGCAAACGGTCGAAGCGTTCTGGAATTCGATCCGCCATGCGCGGCCGTGGGCGGTCGGATTGAATTGCGCGCTCGGGCCCACGGAGATGCGCCCGTTCCTGGCCGATCTCGCGCGCGTCGCGGATTGTCCGGTTTCGGCCTATCCGAACGCGGGGCTCCCCAACGCCATGGGCGGCTATGACGAGACGCCCCATTCGATGGAGGCGCACTACGCCGAATGGGCGCGCGCCGGGCTCGTCAACATCGTCGGCGGCTGCTGCGGCACAACGCCGGAGCACATCGCCTGCATGCATCACGCCATCGAGGGCGTCACGCCGCGCGCGATCCCTGCGCATGAGGCGAGGTTGCGTCTCTCCGGTCTCGAACCGTTCAACGCGGCGGCTTGATGTATCCCAGGTTCAACTTCACCTACGCCGCCATTGCGGCCTTGTTGCTCGCGGCGGCTGGCATTGTCCTCGCCGTATTCTGGGTGCCATCGGCCCTGAGCGACGCGACGCGCTCCGATCAAGTGAGCGCGCTCACGCAAACCATCGGTCTCATCGCCGCGATTGGGGCCGCCCTTGCGGCGTTCTTTACCGTCTTCCAAGTGCAGTCGGAGAATCGGCGCCAGCGCGAGATGGAGACGCTGCACCTCCTCAACGAACAATACGAAAAGATCTTTGACGATATCTATGCCTTGAGAGCCGAACTGCTTCGCAACGTTCAATTCACGGGCGATGCGAAGAAAGACCTTGAGATCATGCAGAAGGCGCTCGTCGAGCGGGTCAATCCCAACGATCTAAAGCGCGCCTACAACCGTTTCTTTACGGCCGTCATGGGGGGTTTTCGCTATTACGAGCTGGGGTTCATTCCCGTTGAGGACTATCGCGAGTGGACGGCGACCTTGATTGGCCGCTTCGTCAAGAAGGAGTGCATCGTGCGGGCCGTTTCGCTTGAGCCGTGTCCGCTGCGCGCGCAATGGAGGGACTTTGACTCCTGGGGGCGGGGGCCGCGAACCACCTTTAGAGCGTACGTCAACGCGGTCATCGCGAAGGCGGATGAATTTGAGGCGCCTGCCGACGAGAAGGGGCGGCACCAACTCCTGGCTGACAACGCAGCGGAGGTGGTGACCAAGGTGCAGAGGCGGCAATGACCTCCGCCAATCCCTTCGCCAATTTCGTCATCGTCGGTGAGCGCACGAACGTCACCGGGTCGGCGAAGTTCAGGAAGCTCATCGAGGCCGACGATTATCCCGGTGCGCTCGCGGTCGCGCGCCAGCAGGTCGAGAGCGGCGCGAATGTGCTCGACGTCAACATGGACGCGGCGCTGATCGACGGCGCCAAGGCCATGACGACCTTCCTCAATCTCATCGCCGGCGAGCCCGACATCGCGAAGATCCCGCTGATGATCGACAGCTCCAAGTGGGAGGTGATCGAAGCGGGGCTTCGCTGCGCGCAGGGCAAATCGATCGTCAATTCGATTTCGCTCAAGGAAGGCGAGGAGGCGTTCCTCGCATCCGCCAAGCGTGTGCAGCGCTATGGCGCGGCGGCCGTCGTCATGGCGTTCGATGAGCGCGGGCAGGCCGATTCAACGAAGCGCAAATACGAGATCTGCGCGCGCGCCTATCATCTGCTGACGGAGAAAGCGCGCTTCGCGCCCGAAGACATCATCTTCGATCCCAATATCTTCGCCGTCGCCACCGGCATCGAGGAGCATGCCGATTACGCGCTAGCCTTCTTCGAAGCGACGCGGATGATCCGCGAGAGCCTGCCGCATGCGCACGTGTCCGGCGGCGTCTCCAACGTCTCATTCTCTTTCCGCGGCAACGAAGCCGTGCGCGAGGCGATGCACGCGGTTTTCCTCAAGCACGCGATCGCCGCGGGCATGGACATGGGCATCGTCAACGCCGGATCGCTCACGATCTACGATGACGTCGAGCCCGAATTGCGCGAGCGCGTGGAGGACGTGCTTTTGAATCGCCGCGCCGACGCTACGGAGCGTTTGCTGGAGCATGCGGAGCGCGTCAAAGGCGGCGCCAAGAAGAAGGATGCCGCGCGCGATCTCGCCTGGCGCGATCTGCCGGTGAAGGAGCGGCTCGCGCACGCGCTTGTCCATGGCATCAACGAATTCATCGTGGAGGATACGGAGGCAGCGCGCCTTGAAGCCGCGCGACCGCTCCATGTGATCGAAGGCCCGCTGATGGACGGGATGAGCATCGTTGGCGATCTCTTCGGCGACGGGAAGATGTTCCTGCCGCAAGTGGTGAAGAGCGCGCGCGTGATGAAGCAGGCGGTCGCGCATCTCATTCCGTACATGGAGGAGGAGAAGGCGCGCACGGGACTTGCCGGGAAATCGAACGGCGTGATCGTGATGGCAACCGTCAAAGGCGACGTGCACGATATCGGCAAGAACATCGTCGGCGTCGTTCTGCAGTGCAACGGCTACGACATTGTCGATCTCGGCGTCATGGCGCCGGCCGATCTCATTCTAGAGACGGCGCTGGAGAAGAAGGCCGATGCGATCGGGCTTTCGGGGCTCATCACGCCCTCGCTCGACGAGATGTGCTATGTCGCCAGCGAGATGCAGCGGCGCGGCTTCACGATGCCGCTCCTCATCGGCGGCGCCACGACATCACGCACGCACACCGCGGTAAAGATCGCGCCGAACTACAAAGGGCCGACGCTTTATGTGACGGACGCTTCGCGCGCCGTGCCTGTGGTGCAGAAGCTTCTGTCCACGGAGCGGGATCAATTCGTGGCGGATGCGCGCGCCGATCAGATCGCGGCGCGGGAAAGCTATCTCGCGGGACAGGATAAGCGCCCGCGTCTGCCGATCGCCAAAGCACGCCAGCGCGCGCCGAAGCTCGATTATGCGCCGGTGAAGCCGAGTTTCCTCGGCGTGCGCGCGTTCGATGATTATCCGCTCACGGAGCTGGTTCCCTATATCGACTGGACGCCCTTCTTCGCCTCCTGGGATCTGACGGGGAAATATCCCGCGATCCTGACAGACAATATTGTGGGGGAGGCGGCTTCTTCGCTCTTCAAGGATGCGCAGGCGATGCTCGCGCGCATGGTGGCGGAGAAGTGGGTGAAGGCCTCGGGCGTTGTGGGCTTCTGGCCTGCGGCGCGCGAGGGCGACGACATCGTTCTTTACACGGACGAAAAGCGCAGGAAAGAGCGCGCGCGGTTTTTCACGTTGCGCCAACAGATGGACAAGGGCGCCGAGAAGGCCAATTTCGCGCTCGCGGATTTCGTTGCGCCGAAAGGCGATTATGTCGGCGCGTTCGCGGTGACGGCCGGCTTGGGCGAGAACGAAGCCGCCGATCGCTTCAAGCGTGCGAACGACGATTATTCCGCCATCATGGTCAAGGCGCTCGCGGATCGCCTGGCGGAAGCGTTCGCCGAAGCGCTCCACGCCAAAGTGCGCCGCGAGCTTTGGGGCTATGCTTCAGAAGAGACGCTGAGCAACGACGATCTCATCGCGGAGAAGTATCGCGGCATCCGCCCCGCGCCCGGCTATCCCGCGCAGCCCGACCACACTGAGAAACGCACGATCTTCGATCTGCTCGATGCGGAGAAGAACGCCGGCATGCAGCTCACCGAGAGCCTTGCCATGCTGCCGGGCGCTTCCGTCAGCGGGCTCTATTTCGCGCATCCGCGCGCTGAATATTTTGGCGTCGGGCGCATCGACCGCGATCAAGTCGCGGATTATGCGCACCGCAAAGGCTGGACGCTCGAAACAGCCGAACGCTGGCTCTCGCCTATCCTCGCCTACGATCCCGCACGCGCGGACGCGGCCTGAACAAATCGTGATGGCGTTTCGTCGCGCGGCGACGGCGTTCGGGCGTGCCGGCCTATATTCCGGGCGCGCCCAGCGCCAAGGAGCGGCGCGTTTCAGGAGTTTTGGATGCGCGCATTCTTCGCCGCGATCGGCCTTTTTTTTCTCTGCGCCGCGCCCGCCGCGGCGCAAGAGCATGGCGATGCGCAACGGATCGCGCTCGCGCGCGCTTATCTCGACGCCTACGCCGCGCTCGATCAGTCCCGCCTCGGCGCGCTCTACGCGGAGGACGCGGAATTCAACGATCCGACTTCGATCGGCGTCGAGGGAATCGGCGGGCCTTTTGTATGGAGCGGACGCGCGGAGATTCTCGCACGCATCGCCGAATGGTCCCAAACCATCCAATCGCTCCGCTACGATATCGAGCGCATCTACGAATCCGGCGGGCGGGTCGTCGTTATCGGGGCGGTCAATCCCATCATGCGCACGGGCGAGCGCTATCGCTTCGCGATCGTCACGATCCTCACCATCGAAGACGGGCGCGTGCGCGAGCATCGCGACTACACGAACTATCGCGGCGAGGGCGCCCTTGCATCGCCCGCGCAGGAAGCGGCCCAAGCTTACCTCGCGGCCTATAGCGCCGCGAACTGGGACGGCGTCGCGGCGATGCTCGCGCCCGGCGCCATCTTCACCGACCGCACGGCCCCGCGCGATCGGGCCGACTATCCCAGCGAAATCTCCGGCCGGGACGCCATCGTCGCGGCGCTGCGCGGCTTCGGGATCGGACGCTTCGAATATGCGCTGACGCGCACCTACGAATCTGGCGGCGCGACCGCATTCATCGGCGCCGTCAGCGTCTTCTATCCTCAGCCGGATGGGCGCACCTATGTATGGCGCTCAAGCATCGTCACCGTCGTCACGGCCGAAAACGGCCGCGTGACCCGCCAGGACGATTTCGCGGACTATGCCGGCGCCGAGGAGCGCTTCGAATGATCCTCCGCGCGGCGCTTGGCGCGCTTGCACTGCTGTGCGCGCCCCTTGCCGCGAACGCACAATCAGATGCGCAAGACGACGTCGCCGCGGCGCGCGTCGCGCTTGAGGCCTGGGTCGCGGCCTACCAAAGCGCGGACTACGACGCCCAATGGGCGCTCACCGATCCGCGCATCCGGCGCTGGCACGATCGCCGGCGCTGGCGGCGCGCGATGACGCGCGCGGCGCGGGTGGACGGCGTCCTTGCCGAGATCAGCATCGAAAATTCAGCGCCCGCTACGGCGGCGCAATTGCCGTGCACCGAGCAGCGCCATTGCTACCGCGAGGGCGTCCAATACGTGGTGTTCATTCTGCGCACCCGCTATGGGCGGGCCGCGCCGCCACAGCCGGAATATGCCGCGATGGCGCTCTCCAGCGAGGGGTGGCGCTTCGGCGGCGGCACGCTGCTCAACCGGCCGCTCGGCGAAACCGCCGTCATCATGACGGAAGGGGACGAGCGCCTCTACGCGCCCGACCTCAATGTCCTGCGCTGAGCGCTTACTTTTTCAGGAACGAGCCGAACTTGTCGTTGAAGCGCGAAACGCGCCCGCCGCGGTCCATCAGCTGCTGGGCGCCGCCCGTCCAGGCCGGGTGCGACTTGGAATCGATGTCCAAGTGCAGCTCCGCGCCCTCCTTCGCGTAGGTCGAGCGCGTCTTGAAGGTCGATCCGTCCGTCATGTGGACGGTGATGAAGTGATAGTCGGGATGGCCTTCGTTTTTCATGGACACGGCGCCTAAGGGGTCGGGGCCCTCATTGGGGGGAGGGGTGTACTTTCCGGAAGGCGCGGCTGATACCTGAAGCGGGCCAAAAGGGCAAGGTCGGGGGCCTGGGGGATGGAACCGGCCCGGGGCTCAAGTCCGCTTCTGGCCCAAAGCGGACGCTCAGTTTCCCGACTGAGGCGCGCCCCATCTGATCTGATTGAAGATGCGGCGCAGCTTGAGGCCGCGGAGCGGGTTGAGCTGTTCGACCCAATTGATGCGCCCATCGAGGTGCGCTTTGAAATCTGAGTGGCCTTCGCGATTTTGAGCCGCTGGATCACCGCTCGTCCGACAATTGTATAGGGTCGCTTTGAGCGCGTCATAGTCCCCGCGCGCCGCGTTGACGTGTTGGTTCACAACGACACCGGTGACGCGCTGCGTCGAGGACGCGCGCATGATGCGCGTCTTGTTTGTATTGAGAGCGAACCCCTCTCCGGCAACGATGGTCTCGACCAGGGACAGAAAGCCGGAAATGCCCCGTGCGAACTGGCGGTCCCCAGAAAAGCAGAGATCATCAGCGTAACGTGAGTAGTTGATCCCGAGGCGCCGCGCCGCGCCGCTCAAACGTTGATCCAAGCGCCAGGCGCAAAGGTTGGCGAGCGCAGGCGAGGTTGGTGCTCCCTGCGGCAAGTGCGGCGCCGCATATTCCCGGCGCGCGCGCCAATCTGGAATTGCGGCCAACGTCATGGCGGGCGTGCACGTCGTGCATAGGCCCGTCAGCAAGCGCGCCGTCGCCCACGGATACCCAATGGCGCGGAAGAGACCGTGCACGCGCGCGGACTGGATGCTAGGAAAGAACCGCCGCAGGTCGAGCCGAACAACGACATATTCGCCGGCATGGAGCTGGGCGCCGCTGATGCAGGATCGTCCGCGCACGAAGCCGTGCGCACGAAGATGCGGCGGTACGCAATCCAATATCTCATGCAGGATGCGTCGCTGCACCGACTTCAGGCGCGGCTTCGGCGATTCAATCAATCGCGGTGCGCCGACACGCTTTGCCACGAATGTGTAGGAATAGTGCTGAAGCTGCGTGGTTGCGGCGCGGGCATGGCCGCGCCGCACGTCGGCAAGCCAATCCACTTGCTCCATTGGAAGCTCAAGCCAAGCCGCGAGATCGCCAGGCGCTTCGAGCTTGGGGACGGGCAGTCCGGTAAGCGCTGCGGTCGGCGCAAACGCGGGTGCGTGCAATACGATTCGCGGCGGCTGCTCCGCACGAAGCAGGCGGCGCGCGGCCACATCGAAAGCGTTCGACGCCACTAGCGCTCGCGCCAAGTCGTGAGGCGCAGGCGGATATGGCGTTTTCGCGGAAGCAAGGACGTGGTCGATGAGGCGTTGCACGGCCTTGGGCGCGCTTTTCCCGAGATATTGTTTGGCGCGCGCGAGCAGACGCCTCTTGGTCCACGCGCCCGCGAGAAGGAACGCGGCCAGTTCTCGTGCGATCAGGGCGCGGTCGGCCATATACGCGTGGTGAAGCAGGAAGCGGCGGCGACTTCAACTCAACTGGTTTGGCGTGATGATACGCAGGCACGGCCTGCCGCGCTTCACGCAGCGCTTTGCGAAGATATCGAAACGTCCTCGGGGTAGCCCCGAAGTTCCCGTAGACGCGAGCGTTTCCGGGATTGCTTGAAGCGCCGCCGCTTGCCGTCAATTTCTAGAACCGTCCAGGAGGGCGTCAAGACGGCGAACCGAAATCACCGATCGTCCGCTACCGGCGAAAAGCGGACGTTGATCGGTGCGCGCGTCACGCGCACAAAGCCCCATGCCCGCAGGTTACTCAGGAACGCCGCTCGCCAAGAAGCTCGGTCTCAAGGAGGGCGGAAAGATCTACGCGTCGGGCATGCCCGCTAGCGTCCGCGCCGAGATCGAGGAGAGCGTCTGCCCGGCCTATGCCGCGCGCCCCGCGAAGGGCCTCCCCGCCGCGCACCTCTTTCACACCAAGCGCGCCAAGCTCGAAGCGGATTTGAAGAAGCTCCGCCCGCTGCTCGCCAGCGATGGGCAGATCTGGATTTCCTGGCCCAAGAAGAGCGCCAAGGTGGAGACCGACATCACCGAGGATGTCATCCGCGCCGTCGCGCTGCCGATGGGCTACGTCGATGTGAAGGTCTGCGCCGTCGATGAAACGTGGTCGGGCCTGAAGCTCGTGATCCGCAAGGAGCTGCGCTAGGCCGCGATCCGCGTGTTCTGATCCGACACGAGTTTCCACCCGCTCGCCTCGCGTTCGAACGTCATGATGAGGTGATTGCGGCTCTCGGCATTCTCAGCCGGATCGCGATAGTGCGTGCGGAAGAGCACCTGGCCCATCGTGGTCGATTGCTTGGTCCATTGCGGCTCGAACTCCATCGTCCAGGTTTGCGAGGCGAACCATTGGCGGTGGAAATCGAGATAGGCGGCCTTCGTCGTCGTGAGCGCGCCGTTCGGCAGAATGAGAATGAGCGTCGCGCCGCTGGTGAGCGTGGGCTCAAGCGCGGCGAGATCCCGCGCGCGCACCGCCGCGATATGCGCCTGCCACGCCCAATCGAATGAGGGCGAAATGTCGAGCGCCGTGGCGCACGCCGCCGCGGGCAAAACGAGCGTGCCCGCCGCGAGCGCCCGGCGTGAGAGACGGTCAGTCATGAAAGCTCCTGCGTAGTTCTTCCCCTCCCCCTGGAGGGGGGAGGGGAAGAGACCAATTGGATGGGACGAGTGCTCAGCGGCCGGGAATGAGGCTGCCCAGATCGGGAAGGCTCGGGCGCTGCTGTTGTTGTTGCTGTTGCGGCTGCGCATTGTCGTTCGCCGGCTGCTGCTCCTGCTGTTGAGCGCCGGGAAAGAGCCCGCCGAGGCCCGCGGGCGCAGCGCCTTGCAGCGCCCCGCGCATGCGTTCGCGGATTTGGTTCTGCACCGCATCCCCAAGCGCTAGCCCGTATTGAGGGCGAGACCATGGCCCGTGCACCCGGAACGGCACGCCGATGCCGGCGATCCCGGCTTGCCCGCCTTGGCCTTGCATGGAGTTCACGGCGCGGGGCGCGATCCGCATGTCGATCGTCTGCTGGCCGATGTCGATGACGCCTTGGCCTTCGAGCCGCACGAACGGATTGAGCATGCGCAAATCTTCCGTGACGGCCACGCCGTTGTTGACGCGGAAACTCGCGGCCAGCTCCGCGAAATCCGTGCTGGCCGAAGGCCCGCGCGCCTGGCCCGAAAGCGCGGACTGAATTGAGCGCGCCACGAGCGCCAGATCGACGCCCCGATAGCGCCCGTCATTGAACGTGAAGGAGGCCGTGCCGCCCAGCGAACGCATAATCGCAGCTTGATGCGCGCCAGCGCCGGTGAGCTGCGCCCGCAGCCGCCCGCGCCCAGCGATGCGGTCAAAGCCGATCGCGTCGCGCAGCAGTGCTTCCGCCTGCACGTTCTGCGCGTCGATCTCGCTCTGAATACGGTTGCCCGCGGCATGAGCGATGAGCCGCATCGCGCCGCTGCCGCCGTAAAGCGCCACGCGCGAGAGCCGCGCATCCAAAACGCCCGCCTCGATGCCGAGCCGGAGTGCAGCATTGGTGAACGTCATGCGTTGGAAACGCAGCGTTTGGATGGTCAAGTTGAGATCGGCGTCGGCGGCCGTCAGCCCGGAAAGATCGATGGGCGTCGTCGGCCACGCCGCTTGCGTGTTGACGCCTTGAGCGGCGCTCGCGTTCGCGGCCTGCCCAGGCGCGGGCGCGAGATAGGGGTTGGCGTCGAGCGTCGGGATGGTGAGCGTCCCCGTCGCGCGCATGCGCCCCGCTTCGTTCATCGTGATGGTGACGGCGCCCGATGCGCGCACCGCATCGACCGCGAACGTCCCGTTCGTTAGCGCAATCGTCGTCGGCGTCTCTTCGTAGGCGCCGCGCGCCTGCATATCGGCTTCCGCGGAATAGGCGGCAAAGCCTGCGCCCGCGCCCATCGGCGAGCCGAGCCAAGCGAGCGTTTGGCGCAGGCTGTCGCCGTTGGCGCGCAAGCGTCCTGTGACAGCGCCCGTGCGCGCCGCGAATTGCCCGTTGAGCGTGGCGTTCAGATGCTCCGTCTCGAACGTCGCATCCATCGCGCTCATCCCGCCTTCCAGGAACGCGCGCGGGGAGGCGAACGTGGCGTTGAGCGTCGAAGGCTGATCGCGATAGCGGAACGCGCCTTCGAGCGTCGCCGGTGAATCGAGCGATTCAAGCCGGATGTTGGCGTTGACGTCTTCGGCCACCATCGGCTCGCCGACGGGACCGCTATAGGAGAGCCGCCCGTGATTGATGCGGAAATCGTCGATCCTGAGCGTCTCGATGCGCGTTTGATCCTCCGTCTCCGGAAATATCCAATTCGCCGTGCCGCGCTGATCGACTTGCAGCGCCAGCTGCGGGCCTTCCAAGATGATGCGCCGAACCTCGATGTCGCCGCGCAGCAGGGGCATGATCGCCACGGCGAACACAGCGCTCTGCGCCTGCAAGAAGGGTTCGCCCGCCATCCCGCGCGGGTTGGAGAGCGAGACGCCGTCCGCCGTCAGCCCCAGAGCGGGCCACACCGTCAGCGAAACGCGCGTCAGCGAAAGGTCGCGCTCGGTCGCGGTCTCCACCTGCCGCTCGATCTGCTGGCGCACTTCCTCCTTGGGAAAGAAGAGGAAAAACGCCACCGCAAGGAGCGCCACCGCGCCCAGAAAAACCCCGAGGATGATGAGAAGCCAGCGCATACGCGCAATCAATCGCAGGCGCGCGTCTTCTGCAAGCGCGCGCTTAAAGCCCCGCCGCCTGGAGCGCCGCGCTTTGGCGCGCGTCGAGCGCCTGGGCGCTGAAATCGGCGATTGAATCCTCGAAGAGCCGCGCGAAATTGAGCTCCGCGCGCAAATGCAGGAACGCCGCCCCAAGCCCGATCGCGGCGCGGTCCATGAACACAAATTCGCGCGGAATGAGCACGGGGCCGAGCGTGCGCAGCCGCCGGCGCACCTCGCCCACTTCGCGCCGCCCATATTCGTTGGGCGCAACCCCGTCCGCGATCGAGCGCACCCGGTCGTCGATGAGCGGCGCATAGATGAAGCGCGCCCAGATCGTCAGCGCCTCGATGAGATCGTTGCTGAGATTCTTGAAGCCCCAAATCTCGTAAGCGTGCGCGACGCCGTCTTTGTCCTCTGCCTTGAGCGAGCGCTGCAGCTGCACCACGCCTTCCACGAACCGCGGCGGGAAAATCCGCACGCAACCGAAGTCGATGAGGTTGAGCGCGCCGCGATCCTGCGTGAACGAATAATTCCCAAGATGCGGATCGCCGTGAATGATCCCGAAGCGCATCATCGGGGTCCACCAGACATCGAAGAGGATGGAGGCGATGCGGTTGCGCGTCTCTTGGTCCGCGCTCACCTGCGCCATGAGCCCATCGCCTTCAAGCCACGTCATGGAGAGGAGGCGCTTGGTGGAGAGATGCGCCAACGGCTCGGGCGTGCGCGCGGGCTTGTCCTTGAGCACTTCAGCGAAGAGCCGCATGTGCTTCAGCTCACGCTCGTAGTCGAGTTCTTCGCGCAGCCGCGCGCTCACTTCCTCGATCGCCTCGGTGGAATCGATCGTGTTGTCCATGCGTTTGAACATGGAGAGCAGCGTGCGCAATTGCGCGAGATCAGCCTCAACCGCGCTTGCCATATCCGGATATTGCAGCTTGCACGCCAGCTTGCGCCCATCGTCGGAAACCGCGCGATGCACTTGCCCGAGCGAAGCCGCGTGCGCCGCCTCCCGTTCGAACGAATAGAATTTCGTCTGCCAATCGACGCCCAATTCCGCGCGCATCCGCCGCGCCACGAACGGCCAGCCCATCGGCGGCGCATGCGATTGGAGTTTGCGGAACTCGTCCGCGTAAGCCTGCGGCAGAAGATCGGGAATGGTGGCGAGCAATTGCGCCACCTTCATCAGCGGACCTTTGGAGCGCCCCAGCGCTTCTTTCACCGCCTTCGCGACCGCAGCGTCATTGCCCCCAAACATCCGCGCCGCGCCGTAAGCGGCCGCCGCGCTCCCCATGTTCGCGCCAACCTTCGCCACGCGCGAAATGCGCGCGCCCAATCGGTCGCGTTCGGGATCGGAGGGCTCGCTCACAGTGCGATCCGTATACGGACAATACCCCCTCCCCTGGAGGGGGAGGGGGCCAGGGGGTGGGGTGAGAATTTGGCGGGCGCGCGCAAATGCGCTTGGCTTGAGCACTCTTTGCTCTCACCCCCACCCCAACCCCTCCCCCCTCTAGGGGGAGGGCGCGCGTCGGCTGAAA
Source organism: Hyphomonadaceae bacterium (assembly GCA_050246475.1). Lineage (GTDB taxonomy): Bacteria > Pseudomonadota > Alphaproteobacteria > Caulobacterales > Aquidulcibacteraceae > CADEEL01. The sequence continues at coordinate 74,793 of JBFWVZ010000004.1, forward strand.
TCATGCGTCAAACTTAAGCCTTCGCTCACCACGTTTGAACGGCTTTTGTTGTGCCATTTTAACGCGACCTGAACGTCTCGCCCGTATGGTCCCGCTCGAAAGCGCACCCGCTAGAGGCGCGCGAGCACATTGGTGGGTCCAAGATATGAAGACGATCCTGATCGTTGATGACGATCCGGCGCAACGCCGCTTGCTGCAAGCCGCCGTCGAGCGCAATTCCTTCGCCACGCGCGTCGCCGAGAACGGCCAAGGCGCCGTCGATGCGGTCGAGAAATTCGCCGAGATCGATCTCGTGCTGCTCGATCTGGTCATGCCGGGCCTGACGGGCCAGGAGGCGCTGAAGGAAATTCGCCTGCGCCGCCCCGAGCTGCCGTGCATCGTGCTCACCGCCTCGGGCGGCATCGACACCGTCGTGCAGGCGATGCAGGCCGGCGCGTGCGATTTCTTCGTGAAGCCCGCGAGCCCGGAGCGCATTCTCGTTTCCATTCGCAACGCGCTCGATCTCTCGAACCTGAAGACCGAAGTCGTGCGTCTGAAGAAAAAGGCGCAAGGCCAATTCACGTTCGACGATATGGTCGCGACCGCGCCCGCGATGCGCCCGGTGCTGCGCATGGGTGAGCGCGCGGCGAAATCGACCATCCCCGTGCTCATCACGGGCGAATCCGGCGTCGGCAAGGAAATTCTCGCACGCGCCATCCAGGGCGGTTCGGATCGCGCTGGTCGCCCGTTCATCACCGTCAATTGCGGCGCCATCCCCGAAAACCTCGTCGAGAGCATTCTCTTCGGCCACATGAAGGGCAGCTTCACCGGCGCGACCGAGAACCATTCCGGCAAATTCGTCGAAGCCAATGGCGGCACGCTCTTTCTCGATGAAGTCGGCGAACTCCCTTTGGACGCGCAAGTGAAGCTCCTGCGCGTGCTGCAGGAAAGCGAAGTCGATCCCGTCGGCGCCAAGCGCCCGGTGAAGGTCGATGTCCGCATTATCAGCGCGACCAACAAGGATTTGGCGAAACTCGTGGAGGCCGGCCGCTTCCGCGAAGATCTCTTCTATCGCCTGAACGTCTTCCCCATCGAAGCCCCGCCACTGCGCGAGCGCCGCGAGGATATTGCGGGCCTCGTCGCGCGCTTCATCGCGCGCTTCAACGCGGAGGAGGGCCGGAGCGTTCGCGGCGTGACGCCCGAGACGATGGAGATGCTCGAGGCCTTCGAATGGCCGGGCAACGTCCGCCAGCTCGAGAACACGATCTTCCGCGCCGTCATTCTCTGCGAGGGCGATTATCTCCGCGCCGAGGATTTCCCGCAAATCTCGGGCGTGAAGCCCAGCTACGCGCCCGCCAACGATGCGCGCGCCGAAAGGCTCCCGACGCCCGCGAACGATTCAGCGCCGAACCTCTCCGCCGTGCTGGCGAACGCGCAGCAAGTGAGCGTCGAGCCTGCCGTGCGCATCTTCGATGAGGGCGGCCATCTGCGCGCGCTTGAATCGATCGAACGCGATCTCATCGAACTGGCGATCGAACATTATGCCGGGCACATGAGCGAGATCGCCCGCCGCCTCGGCATCGGCCGCTCCACGCTCTACCGCAAACTGCGCGAATACGGCCTCGACGAGCACCGCTTCGCATCCGGCGAGTGAGTGTGAAAAGCTAAAGCGGCGGCGGCGCCCAGAGCCTCACCCACGGGGCGCCGCCGTCATCGCCTTCATCGCCGCGCTCGAATCCGAGATGGTCGTAGAAGGCGAGCGCGCTTTTGTTTCCGCGCTGACACTTCAAGGACACACGCGATTTAACGCGTTTCACGACGGCATCGAGCAAGGCGCGCCCAAGCCCGCGCCCGTGAAACAGCGGATCGACATAGAGGTGATGGAGAAACGCGCCCGGGACATAGAGCCCCGCGAAGCCGCGTATTTGTCTGTCCTGTTCCGCGACGAAAACGATTTCGCCTTTCGTTTCACGCTCGAATTCCGCGACATCGATGATGCGCGGCTGATCGGGAAACGTCGCCGCCCACGTCCGTGAAAAAATATCCGTGCACGAAGCTTTATCGGCCTTGCGCATTTCGCGAATGCGCGCAAGCGGCGGCGAATCTGATACCTTCGCGCTCATGGCCGACATCCACTCATCCCTGACGCCGCGCTCCGGAAACGGTGAGCGGCCATCCAAGCGCCTCGTCGCGCAGCTCCTTCGCCAAGCGGAATTGCACGCCGAGGACGGGCGCACAATGCTGGAGGTCCAGCGCCACGGCCTGGCCGGCTGCGCCGCGTATATGGCGATGCTCGCCTCCGCCCGTGCGCTTCTCGCTTATGCGGGCGAGCAAGGCGGCGATAAATTCGAGCTCACGCTGGAGCGTCTCACTCTCCTCGTAGGCGATGACCACGGCCTCGCCCGCGATCTCGCGCGCGGCCACCGCACGATCGAACAAGTCGATGACGGCGAAGGCGACGCCCTGGACGATGCGCATGTCCGTCCGCTGGTCTCCGCCGCCGAGCGCTTCGTGGATGTGGTGAAGGCGAAGGTCGCGCGCGGAGAGGCTTAGCTCGACGGAGCTTTCCTCCCCCGCTTGCGGGGGAGCAAACGCGGCGCCTATTCTTCCTCCCGCCGCCCCCGCATCGGCTTCTTCGCCCGGAGCGGCTTCCGCGGCTTGCCTTTCGCTTTGGCCGCGATCTCGCGGAGCTTGGCGCTTTGCAGCATGGAAAGCGCATCCTCAGCGCGCCCCTTCGAGAGATTGTGAAAGGCCGAGCCGTATTTCTCGAGCCGCTGGCTCACCTCTCCGAGAAACTCGCTTTCCCAGTTTGAATAATCGACGCCCTCGGGCGGCAGGATTTCGCCCGTCTCCGGATCGACGCGCTCCTTGGCCTCCATCGCCGCGAGCTTCTTGACGATGCGAAGCGCCTTGCGCGTCCGCTTGGGATCGACCTCGCGGGGCATACCGCTCCTTAGAGCGAGTCGCGCGCGGGTTGACGCCTCCAGACGCCGCGCCCAAGACGGGTCAAAACAGCAAGTGGGAGGGAACGACATGCTGCACCGCATCGGCGCCGTGCTGTATTTTCTCTGGGGCGCGCTGCACCTCGCCGCCGCCGCGGAGGGCTTCCGCGCCGCGCTCGCGCTGGACGCGGACGCGATCCAGGCGCGGCTGCTGCAAAATTCCTGGAACCTCGCCTTCTTCGCACTGGCGTCTATGGCGATCGCCGTCGCGCTCAATTGGCGCAACAACGCATGGGGTTACTGGATCAATCTGATCATGGTCTCCGCCGCCGACATCGGTTTCGTGCTGTTCGTGTTGGCGCCGGGGCACATCGCGATGGTTCCCGGCGTGTTCGGCCCGGTGCTGTGGATGCTTGCCGCGATCTTTTCGACATTGGGGCTGCGCGCGAGAGCGCCTGCCGCCGCAGCTTGAAAGGCTATGGGCCCGAGACGTTCGGCGAGTTGAACGCCGAAGATTATGACGCGCTCCACGATCCGGGCACAACGGATGAGGCCGTTGCGCTCTTAGCTGAGATTGCGCCCGGCAAGCGCGTGCTCGAATTGGCGATCGGCACGGGCCGCATCGCATTGCCGCTCGCCGCGAAGGGCTTCGAGGTTTCGGGCATCGACGCTTCGCCGGACATGCTTGCGAAACTCAAAACGAAGGAGGGCGCCGCGGCGATCGAGACGCGCGTTGCGGATATGGCGAGCTTCGATCTCGGCCGGCGCTTCGATCTTGTGTTCCTCGTCTTCAACACGCTCTTCAATTTGACGACGCAGGAATCGCAAGTCCGCTGCTTCGCGCGCGCCGCAGCGCATTTGGCGCCGGGCGGGCATTTCCTTGTTGAGACCGTTACGCCGGACGTCGCGACATTCACGGATCATCAGCGCGTGAAGACGCGCCATGTCTCCATGCGCGGCGCCGTGATCGAAGCCGCGCGCCACGATCCCGTCACGCAGCGCATCGACTACCAGATCGTGCGCATGACGAACGAAGGCACGAAGCTGACGCCGCTGCCGATGCGTTATGCGTGGCCGAGCGAAATCGATCTGATGGCGCGCCTCGCGGGCCTTGCGCTCAAACATCGCTGGGGCGGGTGGCGGCGCGAGCCGTTCAGTGCGGACAGCAAGATGCACGTGTCCGTCTATGGCGCGCCGTGACCTGGGACCGCTCGTTCGGCGTGGACTATTTCGCGAGCCCCTATCGGCTACGCTTCGATCTGGGCGGAGACATCCCGAACATCGAAGCCCCGGTTCGCCGCTTCCTCCAAGCGTTCGATCGCGTGCGCGCCTTGGCGGATGATCTCTTCACACAATCGCGCGAGACGTTCGCAGTCCTTGGAGCCTCAAAGCCGGAGAAGACCGCCGCCGAATTGAAGGCGCTGGGGCTCGATCTTCCGGTCGCGGCCGCTGAATGGCGCGCGCCGTACACTCCGGGAGACGACGATCCGGAGGCCTCCGATCTCATCTGGCGCGCTTATCCCGTGCTGGATGCGCCGATGCGCGACATGCTCCTTTGGGCGGCCATCACCGCCGAGATGCCGATCCGCCCGCGCGCGTTCGCATCCGTGCGTCTCGTGGATCGCGAGAAGAGCATCATGATCCGCCCCTACGACGATCGGGGTTGCGACGTACACGCTCTGACGCAAGGGGCGATCGACTGGCTCTACCGCAAACGCAACGATTGGATCTTGGCCTACGACCGCGAACGCATCGCGGGAGTCTTTGGATGACCGAGCGCATCGCCTACGCGCCCAATCGAGTCGTCGCAGCAATTCGCCTCTTGTGGGTGGCCACAATCGCATCGGTTGTGACTTGGGTCTGGATCGCGGGGCTAGAAGGACGGACCGTCGATTACGTCGATGCTCTCTTCCTGAGCCTTGTGGGATTCCTTTGGTACGTCGTCGCGTTCCGACTGTTGCAGCTGATCGAACGCGAGAGCGTCATCCTTGATGAAACCGGCTTCTCTTATCGATCCTTGTGGCGCAGACGCCGGTTTCGCTGGACTCAGGTCGGCGAGTTCAGCGTCATCAAACTCACCCCCAACCGCTTCCTCGGCTTTGAAGATCGTGCCGCGCCAGATTCCTGGATGAGATCGAGGATGCGGCAGGAATTCGGACGCTCACACCTCATCCACGCGCATGCCTTTAATGCGCCGATTGAACAGGTCTGCGCGTCGATGAACGCGTTTAGGTTGCGGGCGCGCGGTAGCGCTGATGCCTAAGCCTCTCCGAGCGCCACCATGTAGAGATCCATGATCTGCTCCATCTCGGCGCGCTCGCGCCGATCCTGCTTGCGGATGGAGATCACTTTGCGCAGCACTTTTGTGTCGTAGCCCGCGCTCTTGGCTTCGCCGTAGACTTCCTTGATGTCGGCGGCGATCTGCGCCTTTTCCTCTTCGAGCCGCTCGATGCGCGCCACGAGTTGGCGGAGCCGCTCTTGCGCGGCTTGCGTCAGCGTTTGCGCCGCAACGACTTCTTCGCTGCCCCCGAAATCCGCCATGGCTTTGAGCCCTCTTTGAGAATCGCCCCGAAAGAAGAGCTTACCTTTTCCTGAAGCGCCGCGCTCAAGCGCGTGGATGACTTATCCCCGGCTCAATCGCGCGCGCGCCGCTGCGCCGCGAGCTCCGAGACCCGCGCAACCGCCGCCACGATGGCTTCCGGGCGCAATTGGTGCGGCGTGTGCCCGGTCCCCGGCAGCGTCACGGTTTCGCTCGCCTGCAAATCGCGCGCGAGGCCTTGCGCGTGAATGCGGATGGAGACGACGCGGTCCCGGTCCGACGTCACGATGATCGCGGGCGCATCGATCTGCTCGTAGAGGGGCTGCTGCGCGGTGTATTCGCGGTTGGACGCGGTCACGTCGCGTGCGCTTGCGCGAAACGCGGATGGGCGAAAGGCCAATGGAACGCCAGCGTTCGCGCCATAGTCGCGCGTCGGCTGTGCGGGCGCGAAAATGTTGCGGATCGCGCCGCGCGACGCCGAAGGCGCAATCGCCGGCACAATCGTCGAAACGAAGATGGGCCCGATCACAGGCGCCGCGGCCGTATTCGCCCACCACGCATTCCCGCCCGGATAGGGATGGCTTGCCGGCGCGATGAGCACGAGCCCCGAAACGAGATCGCCGCGCTCCGCGGCAAGCCGCAAACCGTACCCGCACCCGAGCGAATGGCAGATGACGATCGCGTCCGCCGCGTCTTCCGCTTCAAGCAAGCGCGCGAAAAGCGCGCTCTGCACGCCGATCTCGTGCGCGCGACGCGGCCTTGAGGAAAATCCGTACCCGGTGCGGTCAGGGATGATGAGCCGATGCGTGCTTTCCAGATGCACGGCGAGCGACAGGAACTCGCGCGCGTTCGAATTGGCGCCGTGTAAGAAGAGGAGGGGCGGTGCATCGCGCGCCCCGCGCTCGATCACGTGCAGACGCACACCGTCGATCTCGACGAACCGCCCGATCGCGGGCCAGCGTGCTTCGACATCGCGTGTGTATTCGCGGCCGTTGAAATAGAGCGCGATAAGAAGGCCGACGGCGAGCGCCGCGCCCAGCCAATAGAGGTTCACGCCTCTTGGCCGTCGATCCGCGGCTCGAGCCGCTGCACGCCGCGCCGCGCTTCCTCGAAGAACGGGTTCACTTCAAGCGCGCCGCGATAAGCCTCAAGCGCCGCGCGCTCGCGCCCAATGTCTTCGTAGATGAGCGCCAGGCCCGTGAGCGCGCCGAAATGGCGTGGCTCGCGCCGCAGCGTCTCCTGGATGGCCGCGATCGCGCCCGAATAATCCTGCTGGTCGTAGGCGATGACGGCGCGCCGGTTCCATGGCTCGGCGAAATTGGGCGCCAGATCGCTCGCCTGCGCCAGGAACTCAGTCGCGAGCGCGGGATCGCCCGCATTTTCCGCCGCGGTCGCGCGCTCCAGCAGGATATCGACGGTCGCGGAGCCCGAATTGCGCCAGCGCGCCCAGATGCGCTCCTCGATGGTCCGCGCGGCTTGGGCGTCGGCCGCGTCGTGAAGCTGGGCGAAGAGGGCGTCGAGCTGGGGGTCTCGCGGCGGGCCCGAGCGCGCGGAAAGCCCGCAGGCCGAAAGGCCCACGGCGATCAGCAACACAAGAAGCGCACGCCTCAGCATGCGTCAGAGCTTAAACGAGATTCCGAAGGGCCGCGAGATGGCTCGCCTGCTATTAAGGCGAGGTTGAAGCCTCAGCCTTGCTTGGCCTTGTAGCGCGGATCGACCTTGTTGATCACGTAAACCCGGCCTTTCCGGCGCACGACCCGGCAAGCGCGGTGACGCGCCTTGAGCGACTTGAGCGAGCTTTTGACTTTCATGGCCGTGCGGTCCGGGCGGAAATTCGGGAAGCGGGGGACTTAAAGAGGGCCAGCCGCCAAGTCAATGCGGGCGCCCCGAACTGGGCCGGCGGCCAGCCCCCGTCCTTAAGGCTTTTTAAGCGGCGCGGCTCAGGATGGCGGCCGGGGAAACGCCATGCTCGCTCAAAAGCTCCTCCGCACCGGCCTCATGTGCGCCGCCATCGTCGCGGCCGCCTTGGGCATCGATTGGGTCGTGAATGGGATCTTCCACGCCGCGCCCTATACGCCGCTCGTCACCCTGGCGATCACCGCGCTCGTCTCGCCGGCCTTTTGCTACGTCCTCATCAGCCAGCACATGGACATGCGCCGCGCGCGCGATGAACTGGCGGCGGGCCTGAAGGCGCGGGACGCGGCCGAGGCCGCCAACATCGCCAAGAGCGAGTTTCTGGCCAACGTCTCTCACGAGCTGCGCACGCCCCTGAACGCCATCATCGGCTATAGCGACATCCTGCTCGACGGCGCCGTGCGAGAGGAGCGCGAAGGCGACGTCAAGGATCATGGCCGCGTGCTGCGCGCCGCCTCCCATTTGCTCCGATTGATCGACGATTTGCTCGATTATTCGCAGATCGAGGCCGGCCGCATGACGGTCGCGGCGGAAGTCTTCGATCCCGCTCACATCGCGGAGGACGCCGCCGCCTTCGTCCGCCCCGCCGCCGCCAAGAACGCCAACACGCTGGAGATCGATCTCCAAGGCCTGGGCGAGGCGCGCACGGATTCCATGATGCTCTCGCGTTGCCTGCTTCACTTGCTGAGCAATGCCGCGAAGTTCACCGAGAAAGGCCGCATCCGCCTGCGCGGCCGCCGCCAGAAGATATCCGGCCAGGAATGGCTCGTCTTCCAGGTCGCCGATTCCGGCATAGGGATCGCAGCGGACCAGCACGAGCGCATCTTCCACCCCTTTACCCAGGTGGACGGCTCGGCCACCCGCGCCCAGGGCGGGGCAGGGATGGGCCTCGCCATGACCCGCCGGATGGCCGAGTTGATGGGCGGGAACGTCGCTGTGCAGAGCGCCTTGGGCCGGGGCTCCTCGTTCATCCTGCGGATCCCCGCCGTTTACGTTTCGGCTGAACAAGCCGCCGCAATCCGCCTCGCGGCCTGATCTCGCCTCAAAATAGCGCCAGCGCGCGTTTTGCATGATCCGCGCGCCCGAAGGGCGTTAGAGGGTATGGGCGTTGCCGTGGGCCGTGGGCCGGCGGCCCGATTGGGGTTGGAGCAAGCATGAAGCGCGCCTTCCATTGGATCGTCGCGAGTTTGGCGCTTTGTCTGGCCGCGCCCGCTTGCGCGCAAAGCCCGCCGCCGCCCGCGCCCGTCTCGTTTACGTCGTCGGGCGATCCGGGTTTCGATGCGTGGCGTGATGGGTTCGCGCAGCGCGCGCTCGCGGCCGGGCGCTCGCGCCAGGTGGTGCTGCAAGTGCTCGCCGGGCTCTCACCAGACCAGCGCGTGATCGATCTCGATCGGCGCCAGCCTGAATTCGTGAGCCCAGTGTGGGATTACGTCACGCGCGCGGTCTCCCAGGCGCGCATCACGCAAGGCCGCGCGCGGCGCGCTGAAAACGCCGATCTCTTCGCGCAAATCGAAAACCGCTACGGCGTGGATGCCGACATTATCGCCGGCATCTGGGCGGTGGAGACGAATTTCGGCACGGTCGATATTCCGTTCGACGCCGCGCGCTCCATCGCCACGCTCGCTTACGAGGGACGCCGCCGCGTTCAGTTCGAAACCTATCTCCTCGCGCTCCTTGAGATGGTCGAGCGCGGCTACGCATCGGGGAACGAGTTGCGCTCCTCATGGGCAGGCGCGCTCGGCCAGCCGCAATTCATGCCGGATGTCTATCTCTCACTCGCCGTCGATTGGGATGGCGATGGCCGCCGCGATATCTGGGGCAATCGCGGCGATGTGTTCGCTTCGGTCGCCAACTATCTCGCGCAGCGCGGATGGCGGCGCGGCGAGCCGGTGTTCGACGAGGTGCGCCTGCCGCAGGGCTTCGATTACGCGCTTGCCGACGGCCAGCCGCGCCCGCTCTCCGATTGGGCCGCGCGCGGCGTGCGCCGCATCGACGGCGCCGCGTTCGCCGCGCCGGGCCTCTCGGCGCAGCTGCTGTTGCTGGCGGGCGCGCAAGGCCCCGCGCTGCTCGTGTATGAGAATTTCCAGGTCATCAAGCGCTACAACAATTCCGATCGCTATGCGCTTGTGGTGGCGCTGCTCGCGCGCAACTTTGAAAATCGCGGCGGGCTCGTCGCAGGATGGCCCACGCATCTGGGCAGCCTGAACCGCGATCAGATCCTCGAATTGCAGACAGCGTTGAACGCGCAGGGCTTCGATTCCGGCGCGCCTGACGGGCAGTTCGGCTCGCGCACGCGCGCGGCCGTGCGCGGCTTTCAACAAGCGCGGGGTCTTCCAGCAGACGGCTTCCCCACCGCCGATCTCTTGCGCCAAGTGCGCGCCGGCGCTTCAACGCCCGCCGCGCCCCCGCAGCAAGCCGCGCAACAAGCGCAAACGCAGCCGCCCGCGCCCGTCGCACAAGAAGAGCCGCCCGCCCCGCGCGCGCCGACCATCTCCGTCGCGCGCGTACGTGAATTGCAACGTTTGTTGCGTCGGCTCGGGTTCGATCCCGGCCCTGCCGACGGCGCGTTCGGTTCGCGCACGAGCGCGGCGATCCGCGCGTTCGAGGAAAGCGCCGGGCGCCGGGTCACAGGAGAGGCGACGCAACAAGTGCTCAACGCCGCGCGTCGCGCCGCGCGCCGCCGCGGCTAGGTCGGGTCGATCGTCGGCGGCGCTTGCGATTCCACGTCGCGCAGGCGCCGGCTTCGCCATGCGAAGAGCGCCATCGCAACCAGAAGGACGAGCGAAATCGTCAGCGGCGCCAGCCGATGCACCAGATCGTATGCGACGCCCCCAGTGATCGGCGAAATGACGAAACCCGCGCCGTTGACCGCCACCACGAGACCCGCCGCCGCCCCTTGCTCGCGCGGCGTCACCGACATCGAGGCGCCGCCCGCAAAGCCGGGCCGCGCCAGTCCAAACCCGATGCCTTGCATGAATTGCGAGACGATGAGGCCGCCCAGGCTTGCGGCCAGAATCTGCGTCACGACGCCCACGGCGACAATCGCCCCGCCGACTGTCATTAGCGTACGCGAGCGCCATTTGAGCCGCGGGATGAGCGCCATCTGCGTGGCGAGCAGGGCAAGCGCGCCCACCATGAAGCCCGCGCTCGCTTGCTCGGCCGCGGCCTCGCCGCGCACGCCAAGCTCGTCCATCAGATAGAGCGTGTAGGTTTGCTGCAGCGTGCCGGTGACGATCGAGATGCCGAGCCCGTAAATCAGAAACGGCGCGAGGCGACGGTCGCTGGCCAGCGTCCAGGAATCGGCCCAGCTCGCGCGCTCGGCAGGCGCTTCCGGCTTCTCCGGCTCGGGCAGAAACCGCATCGTCAGCCACGCCACGACCGCGGCCGCGATCGCGGTGAAGACGATCGGGAAGACGAGCCCGAAGCGTCCCGCAAGCAACGCGCAGAGCGCGGGGCCGACGGTTGCGCCCAACGCAAACGTCGCGGTGAGCGCGGCGATCTTTTCGGTGCGTTCGGCCGGCGTCGAGCGATCCGCCACGTAAGCCTGCGACGCCGGGCTCGATGCGGAGCCGACCGCGCCGAAGATTGCGCGCGCCAGCATGAGGCCCACAAAGATGAAGGCCGCCGGCAGCCAGCCGGCCTGTCCGATCATCACCACCGTTGCGAAGAGCGCCATCGAGAGCGCGTAAGCGCCCATGCCGAGCGCGATGATGGGCTTGCGCCCCACGGTGTCGCTGCGGCGCCCCCAGAAGGGACTGGCGAACACCCAGAAGAGGGCGCTCAACGAGAAAATCCAGCCGAGCGATGAATCGCGCAGTCCTAGCTCGCGCCCCAAGGGCGGCAGAAGCGGCTGCAGCATCGAATTGCCGACGCCCACGGTCAGCAGCGATGCGTAAAGGATCCAGTAGGAACTGGCCCGCACAGGGGCCTGGGGCGCACTCATCGGTTGACGGCGCTTAACATCTCCGCCGCGCGCGCAGCAATCCGTATGCGGAGCCAAAACGCCGCGCGCCGGAAATCGTGCGAAAACTGCATGCGAAACGGCGTATTAAGCCTGCGCCCCGCATAAGCCCAAGGTTAGGCGCGGGTAGGGTTGATGTTTCCGGCGATCGGCTTCCTGGTGGTTTTGGGCATGGTGTTCGGCGGCTTCGTGCTCGCCGGGGGCCATTTCGAAGTCATCATCGTGGCGCTGCCGTTCGAACTCATGATGATCGGCGGCGCGGCCGTCGGCGCGATCATCATCGGCAACGATCTCCCCACGCTCAAGGGATTGGGCGGCGGCATGATGAAGGCGCTGAACGGCGCCAAGTGGAAGAAGCAGGACTATTCCGATCTTCTGGCGTTGCTCTTCCAGCTCACCAAGTTGATGAAGTCCAAGGGCGTGGTCGCGCTCGAGGCGCATATCGACCGCCCGGAAGAAAGCGCGATCTTCCAAAAATATCCACGCATCACGAAGGACCATCACGTCACGCATTTTATCTGCGACACGCTGCGCATGATGACGATGAACCTCGACGATCCCCATCAGGTCGAGGATGCGATGGAAAAGCAGCTCGAGAAGCATCATCACGAAGCGCAGGCGCCGGCGCGTGCGCTGCAGAACACCGCCGATGCGCTTCCCGCGCTCGGCATCGTCGCGGCCGTGTTGGGCATCGTCAAAACCATGGGCGCCATCAACGAGCCGCCCGAAGTTCTCGGCCTCATGATCGGCAAGGCGCTTGTGGGCACCTTCCTCGGCGTCTTCCTAGCCTATGGCCTGGTGGGGCCGCTCGCCCAGCGCATGGCCGCCGCGATCGACGAGGAGGGCCAGTTCTACAAGATCATCCGGGACGTGCTGGTTGCGCATCTGCATGGCAACGCCGCCCAGGTGTCGGTCGAGATCGGCCGGGGCTCGGTTCCGTCTCCCATGCAGCCTACCTTCGCCCAGCTCGAAGAGGCCTTGACGGCCGCCGCCGAGGCCTGACGCTGGGGTAAGCCGTCCCGTTGGCGCGCGCGCGCTATGCAAATCCGCAAGCACTCGCCCGGCTGGAGTGCTTGCCAACATGGTTGATAGCTGTCTATTTGTCCGCCTTGCGTTGAGCTAATCGACGCCAGGACGAGGAAAGAATCTCATGACGAAGCTCAAGTTGGCTATGGCGGCTGGTGTCGCCGCCGTTCTCGCGTTCGGTGTGGCTGCCTGCGGCCAAACCAGCTCGACCACGGAAACCACCACGGAAACGACGACGACGGAACCGGCGGCGACGACTGAAGCGCCCCCGGCCGACGCCACGGCTCCGGCTGACGCGGCCGCGACCGACATGTCGACCGAAACGACGACGACCACGACCGAAACGGCTCCGGCCCAGTAAGTCGACCTTCGTCGATCTATTTGCGATGGGCCGTCCGAAAGGGCGGCCCATTTGCTTTGCAAAATGGCCGCCCGAAGGGGCGGCCATTTGCATTTTGGACGCGCGCGTTCGACCCATAGCGCGATGCCGCGCTTGCCGCCGAAGCCCGATCTCGACTGGACGCCCGAGGGCGCGCCCATCGCGCGCGGCGCCGGGGACATCTATTTCTCGCGCGCCGGCGGGCTTGCGGAGACGGAGGCTGTTTTTCTCTGCGGGTGTGGGCTTCCCGCGTGCTGGGCCGGGCGCACTCGCTTTACAATTCTGGAGCTTGGCTTCGGCACGGGACTCAACGCATTGGCCGCATGGCGCGCGTGGGCTCAAACACGCGCGCCGGGGGCGGTGCTGCATTTCATCTCGGTCGAGCATGCGCCGCTCGAAGCGGCGGATGGGGCACGCGCGCTCAAGCACTTTCCGGAACTCGCGCCGTACGCGGCGCGCCTGATCGCACGCTGGCCCGTGCGTGCGCGAGGGCCCCAGCGCCTATGGTTCGAAGAGGACGGCTTCGCGCTCACGCTTCTGATCGACGAGGCGCGCGCCGCGCTGGCGCATCGCGCGATCAACGCCGACGCGGTTTTCCTCGACGGGTTCTCGCCCGCGCGCAACGCGTCGATGTGGAACGCGGAGCTCATCGGCCTCGTCACGCGGAACGCCGCGCCCGATGCGCGCCTCGCGACCTATTCGGTGGCCGGCGCGGTGCGCCGCGCGCTCGAAGCCGAGGGCTGGCGCGTCGAAAAGAGGCCTGGCTTCGGCGCTAAGCGAGAGCGGCTCGAAGCGCAACGTGGGCGCGAAACGGCCGGTCGTTCGTCGATTTCCGTCCATGCAGCAGCGCATGGCCGCATCGCCATCCTCGGCGCCGGCATTGCCGGAGCGGCGCTCGCGCACGCGCTGAAGCGGCGCGGGCGTGAAGCGCTCTTGATCGAAGCCGCGCCGCGGCGCGGCGCGGGGGCCAGCGGCAATCCCGCCGCGCTCGTCATGCCGCGCCTGGATCGCGGGGAGGGGCCGCACGCAACGCTTCATCGCGCCGCCTTTATCCACGCTGTCGAGTTCTACGAGCGGCTGGGCGCCCTTCGCTGCTGTGAGGCGCATGAGCAGGAGGGGGCGCGCGAACCGGCGGCCAGCGCCGATCTCTTGGCCGATCCGCCGCTGCCGGAAGATTGGCTGCGGGGGGAGAGCGGCCGTCTCGTTCACGCGCGCGCGGGCGTCGTCGATCCCCAAGGTCTGCTCGGCGCGCTCACGCACGGGATCGAGACGCGCTTCAAGGCGCAAGCGCATCGCCTGGAGCGCGCCGGCGATGCCTGGCGCATCTTCGATGCGGCCGATCATCTTCTCGCTGATGCCGAGCACGTCGTCCTCGCCAACGGCGCACGCATGACGCGCATCGCAGAGGCGGCTTGGCTGCCCATCCGCCTTTCGCGCGGCCAGCTTGAATTCGCGCAAGGCGCATCGCTCGGCCACGCGCGCGTCGCGGGCGCCTATGTTGCGCCGCATGCGGACGGATGTGTGTTCGGCGCGACGTTCGATCAGACGGAGGACGATACGGATCCCGTCGCCGACCGGGAATCGCGCGCGCGCAATTGCGCGTCGCTCGAAAAGCTCGCGCCGGAACTCCTAACGAAAATTCATGATGAACGAATTCTTTCTCGCGCCAGCCTGCGCGCAACCACGCCCGATCGCATGCCGATGCTCGGTGAAATGCCGGATTTGATTAAGTGGAATGAAGAAGCCGCAAACATCGCGCATGGCCGCGCGCGCGCGCTCACAGATGCGCAATCATGCTTAAGCGGTCTTTACGTGTTCGGCGGATTGGGGGCGCGCGGCTTCACGCTTGCGCCTTTATTGGCGGAGTCTCTCGCATCAATGATCTGCGATGAGCCCGATGTTTTGTCGCGTGATGTGATCGACGCGATCGCGCCGTCGCGTTTTCTCATGCGCGCGCTTAAGAGGCGGGAAGGGATTTTGTCCTAAACGCTAAGCTAATGCCGCACGACGGATTCACCAGCGCCCGCGCACGCACCGAGTTTCTCGGTTTGACGTTCGCGCCTTTGCGCCGTGAAGCTGCGTTGCATGCGATCGCCGCGCGCGCGTCTCTCTCGGGGCCCTTCGCTTATGTGATCGAAGCGCACAGCGAGCATGTCGTTGCGCTCGACGCCGATCCGGAAACGCGCGCGCCGCTTCACGCCGGCGCATGGCTCACGCTCAATGGCAGCCGCCTCATCGAAATGCTGGCGCGCATTGCGGGGTTCGATCTTCCGGTGACGAAGAGCGCGGCCATCGCCGCCGATCTCTTGGCGAGCGCGATCCATCCCGAAGAGGCTGTGTGCGTCATCGGCGGGGATGCTTCGCTCATCGCCGCACTCGCGGCGCGCTACGGCCTGACAAACGTGCATTGGCGGCCCGTGCGCGATGCTTCTCAAGCCGAAAGCGCCGCAGAGTTCGTGGCCAAGACGCGCGCGCGCTTCACCTTCTTCTGCGAAGCCTCGCCGCTGGCGGAAATGATCGCGCGCGCGGCGATGAACAGGGGAGACGCCGCCGGCGTCGGCCTCTGCCTCGCGGGCGTGGAGACGTTCACGAACGAAAAGCAGCCGTGGCACGCGGGCGTGACCGAGGCCTTGCGGCATCCAGCGCGCACCTGGGCGGGCATTGCGCGGCGCGCGCGCATGCTCCCCATCTTTCAGTATTGGCTGTTCGCTCAGTTGAGCGACCGCGCCTCAATTTCCGCGCGCAACGCCTTTTGAGCTGCTTCGTCGAGCTTGTAGAAGTGCAGCGCCAGCGCCGAAAGCGCGAACAGAATCGCCGGCGCCCCGATGAAGAGCCATGAGAGCGTGTCGAGCGCCATCTGCGTGTTTTCCGCGCCAGGGCGCGCATTGAAATTGACCGCGCCGAGCACGGCGTACGTGATCGGGCCGGTCGCGAGGCCCACTTTCGAAGTAATGATCATGATGCTGTTGAAGAGCCCGGCGCGCGCCTGCCCGGTCTTCAACGTATCGACGTCGATCACGTCCGCCAGCATCGCGCGCAGCAGCATTGCGCTCGATCCCTGATGCAGGCCTGCGATAAACATCATGATCGCGGCCGGCACGAACTGTCCCGGCGGAATGAGCGGAATGCACAGCGTCACGAGGACAGCGTAAAGGCAGGCGGCTTGCAGCGAGCGGTGCTTGCCGATCATGCGCCCGAGCGCGATCCAGATCGGCACGCCGACGACGCCGGAGACAAAGTAGATCGCCAGCAGCGCTTGTGATTGAGTCTCGAAATCGAGAATGATCTGGAAATAGAAAAGGAAGAGGCCGCCCGAGACGCCCTGTGCGATGCCGAGGATGAGATCGGGCCCCAGAATCCCGCGCAAGTGCCGGTTGGAGAAAATCGCGCCGAGCGCGAGACGCCAGTGGATCTTCTCGTGCACGCGCACGTCGGGCTCATGCACGAAGAAGAGCGAGACGATCACGGTAAGCGGCAGCGCGATAAGCACCGTCCAGCCCATCACGTGGACGGCGGCCGCGTCATCGCCCCAATTGTTGATCCGCACGACGCCCGGCAAGATGAGGATGAGCATGGCGCCCACCATCGCGGCGAATTGCACGCCGCCCAGCACGTTGGTGCGTCCGTGATAATCGGCCCTGAGTTCGCTCGCCCAGCCCAGATGCGCGATCACCATGACGGCGAAGGACGCGTAGAGTGTAAAAATGATCGCGGCGAGCTGAACGACATCGGCGCCGGGCCCCACGCCGATGAAGGCGAGCCAAACGGCGAGCATGAGGATGGGCGTGGCGATCGCCATCCACAGCCGCCGGCGCCCGAAGCGCGTGCGCGTGCCGTCCTGCAGGCTGCCGATGAACGGATCGAGCACGATGTCGAATGCGCGCGCCGCGAGAAAGAGCGTCGAGACGACTTCGAGGGGGATGCCGAGCTGCGAGGCGTAATAGGGGGGTAGAAATATGATCGGCGGCAACGCCAGCGCGCCCAACGGCGAATGCGGCAGCGCGAACAGGAAAAGCTCGAAGCGCTTCTTCTTCGGGGCTTCGCCGCTCGCGGGCGCGGCGGCGGGAACGGCCGCGTCGGTCATGCGCGCGCCCGCGCTTGCGCCTGCTGGCGCATCCGCATGAGCTGCTCGGCGGTGTCCTCATACGAGTGCCCGATCACCGGATGGGGCTGATAGGGCTTCTCGAGCATGGCGATCTCGTCATCCGTCAGCTTGATCGATAGCGCCGCGACCGCGTCGTCCAGATGGTGCGGCTTGGTGGCGCCGACGATCGGCGCGGTCACGCCGGGGCGCGAGGCGAGCCACGCGAGCGCGATCTGCGCGTTGGGTAAGTTGCGCGCCTGGGCCACCTTCGTCACGGCCTCCAGCACGCCATAGTCGCTCGGGTGAATGCGCGATTGCATCGGATCGCTTTCCGCGCGCTTGGTGATCGCTTGGCCGTCGGCCTTGCGGGAGCCGGCGAGGAAGCCGCGCGCCAGAGGGCTCCACGGAATGACGCCGATGCCTTCGGAGATGCAGAGCGGGATCATCTCGCGCTCTTCCTCGCGGTAAGCGAGATTGTAGAAATTCTGCATCGAGCGGAATTGAGCCCAGCCATTCGCGCGCTGGATCGAGAGCGCCTTCATGAATTGCCATGCGTACATGGAGGAGGCGCCGATATGGAGCGCCTTGCCTTCACGAACCACGTCATCGAGCGCTTCGAGCGTCTCTTCGATCGGGGTGTAAATGTCGAAGCGGTGGATCTGATAGAGATCCACATAGTCGAGCCCCAGGCGCATGAGCGAATTATCGATCGCGTGGCGGATGTGCTTCTTGGAAAGCCCGCGCTGATTGGGCTTCGATCCTGTCGGAAAATACACCTTGGTTGCGATGACGACGGAGTCCCGGTGCAGGCCGAGATCGCCGATCGCCCGCCCGAGGATTTCCTCGCTCGCGCCTTGCGAATAAGCGTCCGCCGTGTCGAAGAAGTTGATCCCGTGATCGACAGCCTTCTTGAGGAACGGCTTGCTCTCGTCCTCCGAAAGCACCCAGGCGCCCTGGCTCTGATTGCCGTAGCTCATCATGCCGAGGCAGATGCGGGAGACCTGAAGGCCGCTCTGGCCGAGATTGCGGGTGTCCAATCGCGTCTCCCTTGAATGCGCCGGCGGTCTTTGCGCCGCCTGGACGCGATGTTGACAGATGAGGGCTCTGTGTCAACATCGCCTGCGATGAGCGCCAAGCCTTTGCCCACCAAGGAGCGTCTGATCGCGGCCGCGATCCGGCATGCGCGCAGCGTGGGGCACCAGCGCACGGTGATGGAGGAGATCGCGGAAGAAGCCGGCATTACGCGCCAAGCGCTCTACCGGCACTATCCGACGAAGGACGCGCTGTTCCGGGAGGCTGTTAAATTCATGCAAGCGCGCGCGCTGGAGGATGCGGAGAAAGCCGCCGGCGCCGCGCAGGGAGCGGAAGCGGCGCTCTTCGCCATGCTGCACACGCGGTTTGACCGCATGTTGGCGCTTGTCGACGGCTCGCCGCACGCGGCCGAACTTCTGGAGGACGGCGCGCGTCTTTGCGCCGACATCAATGACGAGGCCGGCAAGCGCTTCGAAAAGCAGCTCATGGGCGCGATCGGCAAGGCCGAAGCGGCCGGCGCGCTGACGCTGCGCCGCGGCGTCACGGCTGCTAAGCTGGCGCAAATGCTGCTCTGCGCCGCGCGCGGCGCCAAGCACGATCAGGTTTCGCGCCGCGCTTTCCGCCGCGATCTGAAGGACATGACGGACGTGATCTTGGCTGGCGCCGCAGCGCCTCAGCGCGCGCGCAGAAGCGCGGTGAGCTGAGGCAGTAGCCGCTCGTTCGCCGCGACGATCGCGCCAGTCTCCATGAAGTCGCCGCCGTCTATTTCTTTGGCGAACCCGCCCGCCTCGCGCACGATGACGGCGCCGGCCGCGATGTCCCAGGGGTTCAAGCCGCGCTCCCAATAGCCGTCCACGCGCCCGGCCGCGACATAAGCGAGATCGAGCGCCGCCGCGCCCCAGCGCCGCACGCCCGCAGCTTCGTTCATCACGCGCGAGAGTTCGCCGGAGAAGAGCGCGTGATCGCCTTTGCCCTTGAATGGAATGCCGGTGGCGAAGACAGCTTGGTCGAGATCCTTGCGCGCAGCGACCCGCAAGCGCTTCTCGTTGAGATAGGCGCCCTGGCCTTTCTCAGCCCAGAAGAGTTCGTCCTTGCCGACGTCATAGATGACGCCCGCCACCAACTGCCCCTCGCGCTCCAGCGCGATGGAGATCGCGAAGTGCGGCAGCCCGTGCATGAAATTGAGCGTGCCGTCGAGCGGATCGATAAGCCAGCGATGCGTCTTGTCCGTTCCCTCCACGGCGCCGCGCTCCTCCATCAAGAAGCCGTAGCCGGGACGCGCCTTCGAGAGTTCTTCGAACAGAACCTTCTCCGCCTTGAGATCCGACGCGGTGACGAAATCGTTCGGCCCCTTGCGCGAGACCTGCAAATTCTCGATCTCCCCGAAATCGCGCGAGAGCCCGCGCGCGGCCTTGCGCGCAGCGGCGATCATCACGGTAAGGAGGGCGGAGGTCTGAGGCATGGCAAAGAGCGGGCCGCGCTCTTATCAGGGCGCGTGCGCGCGGTCGAGCGCTTCGTTGATCGCGCGCACCCCCGCGGCGGGGCCGTCCGGATGATCCCAAACACCCGCCGAAACCGCGACAAAATCGGCCCCCGCGCGCGCCAGGCCCTCGGCGTTCTCGTGATTGATCCCGCCGATCGCCACACAGGGGATTTGCATCGTCTCCTGCCACCAAGAGAGGAGTTCCGGGTCTGCGTGAGTCTTCGGAGACTTCGTCCGTGTCGGGAAGAATGCACCGAACGCGACATAGTCGGCGCCCGCTTCGCCGGCCTCCATCGCGAGATGGCGGGAGTCATGGCACGTCACGCCGACAATCTTGTCGCGGC
This sequence comes from Hyphomonadaceae bacterium, assembly GCA_050246475.1. Classification (GTDB taxonomy): domain Bacteria; phylum Pseudomonadota; class Alphaproteobacteria; order Caulobacterales; family Aquidulcibacteraceae; genus CADEEL01. The sequence continues at coordinate 94,476 of JBFWVZ010000004.1, forward strand.
CCAAGATGCGCCGCGCTTCTTCGTAAGGCGCATCCTCCTGGCCGATGTGCACGCCGTCCGCGCCGATGCGCGCCGCAAGATCGGGCCGGTCGTTGAGGATGAAGGCGGCGCCGGCGTTCTGCACGATGGGCGCGAGCCGTTCTCCGGCCTTCAGGATCGGCCCATCGCCCACGTCTTTCATCCGCAACTGAACGGCGGCCACGTCTCCCACGGAGAGCGCATGCGCAAGCTCCGCCGCGAAGCCCTCAAGCGCGAAGCGGGGCGGCGTGATGAGGTAGAGGCGGCAGCGTTCGCGCATCGCCGCGTTCTTAAACGAAGCGCTGCAAAGCTCTAGCGGGCGGTGCGGCGCCCAAACGACGCGCCCGCGGGCGCTGGCGCAAGCGATGGCGCGGCGCGCGCACCAGGGGCGGGCGGCGTGTGCTTTTGCTCCGCGATCGCGCGCTCGAGTGCGGCTTCGGCGCCCGCCGCCGTAGGCGCCGTGTTGGCGCCCATGGCGCGCGCGAGCGAGGACTGAGCCGGCGCGGAGCGCGGCGCGGCGGTCAGGGGGGAGAAGTTCAACCCGCCGCCCGGCGGATCGCCGTGCTCATTGGCAAGGTCCACGCCTGCCAAGCAGCCGAGTTCGATGAAGAACCAGAGATTGATGCCCCAAAGCACAAAGATGAAGAGCGAAGCGGAGCCGATCACAGCGCCGGGATGGGCGCCTGCCGCCGCGGCGCTTGCGATAGTCACGACAATGACGAGTATCACCGCGACCGGCAGCGCCGCGAACCAGCCGCTGCGTCCGCGATCGTGAAAACGCTTCACTTGCAGCGCGAGACCGGCCCACGTCATCATGGCGAGCAGCGGCAGCAGCAAAAGTCCCGCGAGATTGGGCGCCGGCGCGCCGCCTTCGAACTTGAAGTCCACGCTCATCGGCGCGCCCGCCGTCACCGCCAGCACGCCCGCGAGCGCAAGCCCGCCCATGCCGACGATGAGGCAACCGAACCAATATTGCGCGCGGTTGATCCGCCCGTGAAAGCTGAACAGCCAATTGACCATGATACGCCCCGCCAAGCGCTCTTTTGCCGCGTGTTGTAGCGCTTCGCGCTTAAGGCTGCGCTAAGCCGCCGCCGCCATCGCGGTGAACCCGCGTTCACCGAATTCGCAATTGGAGCGCGGCGGCGCGCGTGCGACGTTGCGCGTGGAGAGAGACACGATGCCGGACGAATCCTTGGTCGTCATTCCGCTGCCGCTGGACAGCGGCGGCGTGACCTATGCGGTGGCGCGCCTGGTGTCGGAGGGCGATGAGCCGTTCGCGGAAGCGATCGCCGCTGCGCCAGGAACAAATTTCGCGCCGCCGCGCCGCGTCGCGCTCTCGCGCTACAGCTTGGCGCGCATCCGCCCCGGCGCCGCGATGCGGCCGGACCTCTACCTCTACGAGGGCATGATCATGCCCGCCTTGCCTTCGAACTAGGAGCACACGATGAGCAAATTCATCCGCCAGTTTCACCGCTGGATCTCGATCGCGTTCACGCTGGGCGTCATCCTGAACACGGTCGTCATCGCGATGGTGCAAGGCGCCCAGCCCGAGAGCTGGGTCTATCTCTTCGCGCTCGTCCCGCTCTTCTTGCTCTTGATCACTGGGCTCTATCTCTTCGCCTTGCCGTATCTGCCCAAACGCAAGAGCGCTTAGATGGCGAAAGCAAAGAAATCAGCGCCCAAGCTGCTTTCCGGCGGCAATCCGCAGATCGCGAAAGGCTATGGCGATGCGCCGGTGCAGGCCTACATCGCAGCCGTCCCGGCTGATTGGCGCCGCGATCTCTGCGCGCGTCTCGATGCGATCGTCACGCGCGCGGTCCCGAAGGTGAAGAAAGCGGTGAAGTGGAACTCCCCCTTCTATGGCGTGGAAGAGGGCATGTGGTTCGCGAGCTTCCACGTCTTTACGAAGTACGTGAAGGTCACGTTCTTTAAAGGCGCGTCGCTCAAGCCGCCGCCGGAAGGCAAATCCAAATATCCGGACGTGCGCTATTACGACATCCGCGAAGGCGCGCTTGACGAAGCGCAGTTCGAGAAATGGGTGAAGCAGGCAGCCAAACTGCCGGGCGAGAAGATGTGAGCGACGCGATGAAGAAACCCGCCAAGAAAACCGCAACGTCCCCTGCCGCCGATTGGCGCGAAGCAACGCTTGCCCGCGTGCGCGCGCTCATCGCCGAGGCCGATCCAGAAGTGATCGAAACACTCAAGTGGCGCGGCGTGCCCGTCTTTGAGCATGACGGCATCATCTGCACGGGCGAGACCTACAAGGACAAGGTGAAGCTCACCTTCGCCAACGGTGCCGCGCTCGCCGATCCCGCGAAGCTCTTCAATTCGAGCCTCGACGGCAATGCCCGCCGCGCGATCGATATCGGCGAAGGCGAGAAGCTCAACGAGAAAGCGTTCAAGGCGCTCATCCGCGCCGCCGTCGAACACAACGCGGCCAAGCGCGCGAAGAAGAAGGCTGCGAAGAAGCGGCCCTAAGCCGCCTTCTTCTCCAGCGCCGCCTGCCATTTGCCGAGGCTGGCGAGGCCGTTCATCTCGGCGCGGTGCGCGAACGCGCGCTGCGCGGCCGCGACGTTCTCTTTCTTGCCGCTCCAGGCCTTCTGCGGCGCGGCTTGCAGCGCCCGCCCGTACGAGAACGTCATCTTCCACGGGAAGCCGCCGATCTCGTTCATGCGCGAGAGGTGCGCGGTCGCCAGCTCATCCGATTGCCCGCCGGAGAGATATGCGATCCCCGGCACCGCCGAAGGCACGCACGCTTTGAGGCACTTGATCGTCTTCTCCGCGACTTCATCGACGGATGCCTGCTTCGCGGCTTTCTTGCCGGGCACGATCATGTTCGGTTTGAGCACGATGCCCTCAAGCGCGACGTTCAAATAGTAGAGCTGCTGGAACGTCTCCTTCAGCACCCATTCGGTGACGGCGTAGGTCGCGTCGATGTCGTTATCGCCGTCCATCAGGACTTCGGGCTCGACGATCGGGACGATCTGAAATTCCTGGCAGAGGTTTGCGTAGCGCGCGAGCGCGTGGGCGTTGGCGACAAGCCCTGCATACGAAGGCCGCCCGTTCGTCGGATCGATCACGGCGCGCCACTTCGCGAAACGCGCGCCTTTTTCGTAGTAGGCGGGGAGGCGCTTATCGAGCCCGTCGAGCCCCTTCGTCACCACGTCGCCGCGAGCGCCGAGCAATTCGCGCGTGCCTTCATCGACCTTGATGCCCGGCAACGAGCCCGCATCTTCGATGAGCTTGACGAGCGGCGTGCCGTCCGCTGCGTCCTGCCAGATGGTCTCGTCGTAAAGAATGACGCCGGAGATGTGCTTCATCCCGTCCTTCGCGCGGAACATGAGTTCGCGATAATCGCGCCGGTTGGGCTCCGTGTTCTCAACGCCGATCGCATCGAAGCGCTTCTTGATTGTGCCGGTCGATTCATCCGCCGCCAGAATGCCGCGCCCCGGCGCAACCATGGCTTCCGCGACCTTGTTCAATGCTTCGAGATTCATGACCGTCCTCGTCGAAATTTCCGGTGGTTTAGGCCGTGAGCCTTATTTCTTCAACGCTTCGACGCCGGGAAGCGATTTCCCCTCCATCCATTCAAGGAAAGCGCCCCCCGCCGTGGAGACGAAGGTGAATTGATCGGCGACCCCCGCGTGGTTAAGCGCCGCGACCGTATCGCCCCCGCCCGCGACCGCGATGAGTTCGCCCGCTTGCGCCTTAGCGCCCGCCGCGCGCACGGCCTCAACAGTGCCGCGATCGAACGGAACGGTCTCGAACGCGCCGAGCGGCCCGTTCCAGATGAGCGTCTTGGAGGAAGTCATCTCCTGCGTGAGATGCGCGACGCTCTCGTGCCCGACATCGAGGATCATGTCTTCGCCCGCGACATGCGCGGCGCGCACCGTCTGATGCGGCGCGTTCGATTCAAACTTCTGCGCGACGACCACGTCGCTCGGCAGGATGACGCTGCAGCCGGCTTTCTCAGCCGCCGCGAGAATGCGGTTCGCCGTCTCAGTCAAATCGCGCTCGCACAGCGACTTGCCGACTTCGAGCCCTTTCGCGCAAAGAAAGGTGTTCGCCATCGCCCCGCCGATGACGAGCTTGTCCACCTTCGTCACCAAGTTTTCCAAGAGATCGATCTTGGTGGAGACCTTGGCGCCGCCGACGATCGCCATCACCGGCCGCACTGGATTGCCGAGAGCCTTCTCCAAATGATCGAGCTCCTTCTCCATGCTCTTGCCGGCATAGGATGGGAGAAGCCGCGCGACGCCTTCCGTGCTCGCGTGCGCGCGGTGCGCCGCGGAGAAGGCGTCGTTCACATAAAGATCACCGAGCGCCGCCATCAGCGCCGCGAGCGTCTCGGCGTTTTTCTCTTCGCCGGAGTGGAAGCGTGTGTTCTCGAGCAGAAGCACGCCGCCATTGGGAAGTTTCGCAATCGCGGCTACCGCAGCTTCGCCGACGCAGTCTTCAGCGAACGCGACTGGCGCATCGAGCAGTTTGGAAAGCGCGGGCGCGATCGGCGCCAGCGATTGTGAAGGATCGCGCTGGCCTTTCGGCCGGCCAAAGTGCGCGAGCAGGATCACCTTGGCGCCGCGTGCGCGCAGAAAATCGATCGTCGGCAGCGCCGCGCGCAAGCGCGTATCGTCGCTGACGGCGCCGTCCTTCACCGGCACGTTGAAATCGACACGCACCAGCGCGCGCTTCCCCTTGAGATCGTGCGCGTCTTCGAGGCGGCGGAAGTTCATGTGCTCGATCCGTGGATTTGCTCGCCGATCCAATATGCCCCGAGATCGCAAGCCGCGATAAAAATGAAGCTGAACGTGAGAGCGCCGAAGGGGCCGCCGGGCCTATTCCAGCGCCGGATCACCCAAGCAACCAAGTGTGCGCCCAACACGCCAAGCGCGATGTCGACGCCGTAGCCGAGCGCCCCCGCGATCAAGGCTGCGAGCGCAAACGCGGCCCCAATCACGACGGCAATGAGAGTGGGGCGCGTCACGGCGCGCCTTGATGAAGCAGTGTGCCCAGCCAGAACGCGGTAAGGTCCACGATCCCCAGAATCGCGACGCTCACGGCGACGACGCCGACGAGGTTGGGGCGCGGCGTCGCGCTAAGCGTGTTCCATCGCGACACGGCCCAATAGACGATGTGGCCCGTCACGACGCCGAGCGCGGCGATGAAGCCCCAGCCCATCACGCCGCAAAGCCCGCACCCGATCGCGAACGCCAGGTCGATCACCGCCGCGAGGAGATTGGGCCTGCGCTGCGCCATGAGCTAGGCCGGCGGCCGGAGAAAATCGAGCTTGCCGAGCGAAACGCCGTTGTGGCGCAGGATCGAATAGGCGGCGGTGAGGTGGAAGTAGAAATTCGGCAGCGCCCAAGTCGCGAGATAGTCCGTCCCGCTCATCTTGAGCTCCATCGGCCCGGCCTTGAACGCGATCTCGCGCCCGGCCGATGCCTCGATCTTCTCGGCGGGAACGCCTTGAACAAACGCGATGGTTTTGGCGATCCGGTCCTTCAGTTCCGCGACGCTCGTTTCGGTATCGGGGAAGGAGGGACCCTCGACGCCCCCCATCCGCGCCATCGCGAACTTCGCATGGTCCGCAGTCATCTGCACTTGCCGCACGAGCGGGTGCATGTCCGGCGCGAGCCGCGCGTTGAGCAGCACGGCGACGTCGTAGCCGCCCGCGCCCGCCGCCGCTTCCGCTTTGCTCAAGAAGCCCGAAAGCGAGTTCAACTTGCCGATAAAGACCGGCGCCGTCTGCGCATAGAGGCTCATGGTCAGATCGTCTTCGCGAGCGCGACGGCCGTGTCCGCCATACGGTTCGAAAAGCCCCATTCGTTGTCGTACCAGGAAAGAACGCTCACAAAATTCCCGTCCATCACCTTGGTCTGGTCAAGGTGGAAGACGCTCGAATGCGGATCGTGGTTGAAGTCAATGGAGACGTTTGGCTGATCCGTCACGCCGAGCACGCCTTTGAGCGCGCCCTTCGACGCCGCGATGATCGCGTTGTTGATCTCGTCCTTCGTCGTCGCCTTCTTCGCGCGGAACTTGAAATCCACCACGGAGACGTTCGGCGTCGGCACGCGGATCGAGATGCCGTCGAGCTTGCCGTTGAGCTCGGGGATGACGAGGCCAATCGCCTTCGCCGCGCCCGTCGAGGTCGGGATCATGGAGAGCGCCGCCGCGCGCCCGCGATAGAGATCCTTGTGCAGGGTATCGAGCGTCGGCTGATCCCCGGTGTAGGAGTGGATCGTCGTCATCATGCCGTGTTCGATGCCGATCGCGTCGTGGAGCACCTTCACCACGGGCGCGAGGCAGTTCGTCGTGCAGGACGCGTTCGAGATGACGAGATGATCCTTCGTCAGCTGGCTGTGGTTGACGCCGTAGACGACCGTGAAGTCCGCCTTCTCCGCCGGCGCCGAAACGATCACGCGCTTGGCGCCCGCTTCGAGATGTGCGGCGGCCTTCTCTCGCGCGGTGAAGATGCCGGTGCATTCAAGCGCGATATCGACGCCCAATTCCTTGTGCGGCAGCTTGGCGGGATCGCGCTCGGCGGTCACCTTGATCGGTCCATTGCCGATATTGATGGTGTCGCCCTGTACCGTGACGGTGCCGGGAAACCGCCCGTGCACGCTGTCGAACCGCAGGAGGTGCGCGTTCGTCTCGACGGGCCCCAGATCGTTGACGGCCACGATCTCGATGTCGGTCCGGCCGGATTCGGCGATCGCGCGCAGCACATTGCGCCCGATGCGCCCAAACCCATTGATTGCCGCCCGCACAGCCATGCCCGTCGCTCCTGAAAACTGGGGAAAATTCGGCCTTGGGCTTTAGAGGAGGGGGCCTGAAAAATCTAGGCGCAGGAGGGTCGCACGGCCCTCACGTTTCTTGTCCGTTCATTGCGAAGCGCCTACCTTTCGCGCCGGGCGGTTTCTGCGGCGTGCGAAGCGGATTTGCATCCCTGGGACCGTATCATCTCTCTCGGGAGATGGCTCTGCCTGGGGCCGTGGCCCTGGGCATCTGTCGCCCACCTTAGCTTGCTAGGGTCTGAGTGGATGACGTGCCGTTCCGGCGCAAGCGGGGCCGCCCACCCTTTGCTTTTGAGGATCGATTGGCGGACTTCACAGACCTTGAAGGCCTGAAAGCCGCCGCCCGCCGCCACGCGCGCGCCAACCGCGCCGAGCATGCCGATCCGCGCGCGTGCCTCATGCTCATCGAGCATTTCCCGCTGGAGATTGCGCGGCTCTCTCCTGTCGGCGGCTACTGGCCCGTCGGCGCCGAAATGGACCCACGGCCCTTGATGGCGGCGTTGGCGAAAGTGGGCGGTGAGATCGCGCTCCCGCGCGTCGAGCGCCGCAACGAAACGCCGCGCTTTCTGCTCTGGCGCGGCGATGAGGGCTTAAGCGCGGATGCCTACGGCGTGCCGTCGCCGCCCGCGGCCAACAAGGAAGTCGAGCCCAAGCTGCTGCTCGTGCCGCTGCTCGCGTTCGATCGCGCGGGCAGAAGGCTGGGGCAAGGCGGCGGCATCTACGATCGCGTGCTCGCCGCGCTGAAGCCGAAGGGCGTGAAAGCCGTCGGCTGCGCCTATGCAAGCCAGGAGATGGACATCGTCCCCACCGGCCCGTTCGACGAAACGCTCGATTGGATCGTGACGGAGCGCGAAGCGATCCGTTGCGGCTCATAAAGTTGAGCTTTCGCGCCGCGCCCGTTAGAAGGCCCGCGCTCCCGACAAACCGGAACAGAACCGTCCATGGCCGGCCATTCGAAATTCGCCAACATCATGCACCGCAAGGGCGGGCAGGATAAGAAGCGCGCCCAGGCGTTCACCAAGATCGCGCGCGAAATCCAGGCCGCCGTGCGCTTGGGCGGCCCCGACCCGAACACCAATCCGCGCCTCTATCGCGCGCTTGCGGCCGGGCGCGCGCAGAACATGCCGAAGGACAATCTCCAGCGCGCCATCGATCGCGGCTCGGGCGCCGGCGAAGAGAACCTCGAGGAGATCCGCTACGAAGGCTTCGGCCCCGCGGGCGTCGGCGTCATCGTCGAGTGCCTCACGGACAATCGCAACCGCACCGCCGGCGAGGTGCGCGCCGCCTTCGCCAAGAATGGCGGCAATCTCGGTGAAACAAACTCGGTGTCGTTCCTGTGGGATCGCGTCGGCGAAGTGCGCTACCCGCTGACGGTCGCGAGCGAAGACGCGATGCTTGAAGCCGCCATCGAAGCCGGCGCAGACGATTGCCAGGCCGAGGAGGAACAGCACGCGGTCATCTGCGCGGTGAACGCGCTCGCGGACGTGACGAAGGCGCTCGAAGCGCGCTTTGGCGAGCCCGCCAGCGCCAAGTTCGTCTGGATCCCAAAGACGAACGTGCCCGTCGAAGGCGAAGCCGCGCAGAGCCTCGTCCGCCTCATCTCCACGCTCGACGATTTGGATGACGTGCAGAACGTCTATTCGAACCTCGAAATGAGCGACGCTGAGCTGGCGCAGCTGGACGCTTAGCGCTTTCATCCTTCCGCAATCCGGCGCGATCATAAGCGCGCCATGAGCGCGATTCTCATTCTGGGCATCGATCCGGGCCTCAACCGCTGCGGCTGGGGCGTGGTCGCGTCCGAGGGCTCGCGCCTCTCGCACGTGGCCCACGGCGTGGTGACGCCGAACGCGACGCTCTCGCTCGCCGAACGCCTCTGCGGCCTCATCGAGGGCCTGGAGGAGGTGATCGCCCAATGGCGCCCGCACGAAGCCTCCATAGAAGAGACGTTCGTGAACTCGAACGCTCGCGCGGCCCTCACGCTCGGCCAGGCCCGCGGTGTGACGCTCGCGGCCTGCGCGCGCGCGCGCCTCGTCGTAGCCGAATATTCTCCCGCCACCATCAAGAAGGCGCTCGTCGGAACCGGCAGCGCCGAGAAGGATCAGGTCGCGTTCATGGTGCGCCGTTTGCTCCCGACAGCGGGCGCCGTAAGCGCCGACGCCGCGGATGCATTGGCCGCGGCTTTGTGCCATGCCGCGCACGGAGGCTTTCGCCGCCGCGCCGGAGGCTAGATGATCTTCATTATTGCGATTGCGGCGCTGATCGTTGCGGCGCTGTTCACGGGAGCGGCGCTCTACATCAATGTCGCCGAGCATCCCGCGCGCATGAAGCTCGATGACGCGAACGCGCTCGCGCAATGGAAGCCCGCCTACAAGCGCGGCTTCGCCATGCAGGCGTCGCTCGCGATCGTTGGGTCGCTGTTCGGCGCTTACGTCGCCTGGTCTTCGCAGCTTTCTTACTGGTGGGCGGGCGCGCTCGTTCTCTTCGCAAATTGGCCCTACACGCTTCTCGCCATCAGGCCGGTCAACAAGAAGCTGATGGCGATGGAGCGGCCCGGCGAGAATGCGCGCGCGCTCATGCGCGATTGGAACATGCTGCACGCTGGGCGCACGATCCTCGGCGCATTTGCGACGTTCCTCTTCGCGATTGGTTTGCTCTATCTGCTTCTGGCGCTCACCGGCGGGGGCGAGGTGCGGCCTACGACGCCCGCATGATCAGCCCGAACGCCTGCAGCTTGCGGATGAGCTCATTGTCCGCGTCCGGAAGATCGCCCGGTGAGAACGGCCGCCCGTCGAGCGCGCGCTCGATCGCGGCGCGCTCGGGCGGCGTGAAATCGACCTCGCCGCCGGGCGCGATGAGCACGAGCTTTTCTTCATCCTCGGCCAGGCGCCACGGCGTGAATGCGCGCGCGACATAGCGGTCCATCGGCTGCACGCCGCGCGGCGCATCCTTGATCGCGCCGAACGTGTTGGGGGCGCGCGAGCGGATGAAGCTATCGGCCATCAATTCGAACGCGCCGTCGAGTTTCGTCTCCTTCGCCAGAATTTGCGAAAGCTCGCGCAAAGTCGGCGCCATCGCGGTGCGGTCGAAGTCGGCGTTGGCGTAGCCGGCCGGCAGCGCGCGGCGGAACGCCAGATTTTTGAGCGCCACTTCGGAGACCGATTCCAGAATGAGATCGGCCCACGTCTTCACGATGAGGCCTACGGTGATGTGCAGAGAGGAATCCGTCCCCGACGTCGTTGCGTCGTGCATCAGGCCGCGCGGGACGTAGGCGCAATCGCCGGCCTTCAGCACGAATTCCTGCTGGAGATCGCCGACGGGATGCTCCTTCGAGCTGAAGCCTTCGCCGCGATAGGGCGCATCGACGGACATATTGTAGAGCCGCCAGCGCTTCTCCCCCTCGATCTGGAGAATGAAGACGCAATGATTGTCGTAATGCGTGCGGAAGCCCTGCGCCTCAGGCGGCGTCAGATAAATATTGGTCTGCGTGTGCGCGGAGAAAATGTGTTCGATCGCGCGGCAAAAATCCGCCAACACGGGATCGTGCTGGTGCAATTGCTGCATGATGATGGTCGAGCCGCCCTGGAACTGGCGCGCGATGACGCCGCGATCGATCAGTCCGCTCTCGGAGATGTACATCTCGCGATCGACCGGATTGATCGCGTTGGCCAGATCGAGCTGGCCTTCGCTTAAATCCGCGCCGGCGATCAGCCGGTCGATGCCGTCGATCGAAAGCAGATCCGTATAGCGGTTGGGTTCGTCGCGATGGATGATGATGGCTTCGCGCTCATAGATGCGATTGAAGAAATCGGCGCGATCGTAGGGCGCAATCATATAGCCGAGCGGATCGTCCGCCCAAGCCGCCCGCGTGCTCACTTTGGTCGCTGAATCAGCCATCTCGCACGCCCAATCTTACTTGCGGCGTTTGGCGCCGCGCCCATTGCCTGCCGGATCGGTCGGGTCGGTGTCGGTGATGCCGCTTTGAGCGCCGCGGCTGCCGCCGCGGCCGTTGCCCGCGGGATCGGTCGGGTCGGTGTCGGTCAAGCCGCTTTGATCGGCGCGCGAACAATTGCGGCCGTTCCCTGCCGGGTCGGTTGGATCGGTGTCGCTGCAGCCGGAACGGTCGCCGCGCCCATAGCCCACGCGGTCGGCGCCTTGGCCGCGATCGCTGTCGGTCACGCCGGTGCGGCCATAACCGCCTGGATCGGTCGGGTCGCGGTCGGATTGGCCGGTGTAGTTTTGCGCACGCGCGTTCGATGCGCCGACGACTGTTGCGAGTGCGCCCGCCGCGGCGGCGCCGCCCGCGACCCGCGCCATGAAGGAGCGGCGGTTCAAGCGTTTGGAATTGTTCTCATTGTCGTTCGCCATGCGCCGTCTCCGTTCTGCGAGTCGCTCGCAATACTTCTCTTCCGCGTGAAATTGTTAGTCCTGGCGCTCACTGCCCGCAATCGAGCCGCCCGCGCGCGCTGCAAAGAAAGACGGCCGGCGCCTTTGGAGCGCCGGCCGCTGGCAAGAAGCCTTGTTGCGTCAGCAGCGACGGCCGCGTCCGACCGGATCGGAGCCGTAGCCCGTGTCGCTGTCCGTGCAAGAGCGCCGCGTGCGCCGCCCGTAGCCGGCGCGATCGGCGTTGGCGCCGCCGTCGCTGTCGGTGACGCCGGTGCGCCCATGCCCGGCGCGATCATACGGATCGCTGTCGGTGCGGCCGGTGTAGTGCGGGTTGCCGCGATTGCCGCCTGAGCCGCAACGGCGCCCGCGACCGACCGGATCGGAGCCAGAGCCGACATCGCTATCGGTGCAGCCCGTGCCGCCGCGATTGCCGCGGCCGTAGCCCGCGCGGTCGGCGCCCGAACCGCTGTCGCGATCGGTGATGCCGGTGCGCCCGTGGCCCGCGCGGTCAGCGTTCGGCCCGCCGTCACGGTCCGTGCGGCCGGTGTAATTCGGGTTGCCGCGATTGCCGCCGCGCCCATTGCCCGCTGGATCGGTGGGGTCGCGATCAGTGATGCCGGAGCGGCGCTGCCCACGCCCATTGCCAGCCGGATCGGTTGGATCGCTGTCGGTGATGCCGGTGCGACCGCCGCAGCGGCGGCCATTGCCGCCCGGATCGGTCGGATCGGAATCGCTGCAGCCGGAGCGGCGCGTGCCGCGCCCATAGCCTGCGCGATCCGCGCGCGGGCCGCCGTCGGCGTCGGTGACGCCGGTGCGCCCGTGCCCAGCGGGATCGGTGGGATCGCTGTCGGAGCGGCCCGTGTAGTTCGGGTTTTGCGCCATCGCGACGCCGCCGGTGATCGCGGCGGCCGCGCCGACCGCGACCGCGCCGCCCGCAACGCGCGACATGAAAGAACGTCGATTCAAGCGGGATTTTTTGATCTCGTTGTCGTCGTCAGACATGGCGCGCTCCCATCCCGTGTCAGTTGCGACTAAGTCGCAATAACCATACGTCCCTCAACGGAATTACTATCACGTCATCCCCGATGCGGAAGCGCAAAGTGCGTCATGTTGGCGCTTATCTTTGCGAGAAATTCTCATGCGCAACAGCGCGTTCGGCGGGCGCGGCGAATCCTGAGAAAAACGCTGTCATGATCGGCTTGTTGCGCGGAACGGTGGCTGCAATCGGCGAGGATGCGGCCCTCATCGATGTGAACGGCGTGGGCTATGTCGCGCTCGCGGGCGCGCGCACGCTGGCGCGCATGAGCGTGGGCGAAGCGACGACGGTTTATGTCGAGACGCATGTCCGCGAAGACTCGATCAAGCTCTTCGGATTTCTAACGGAGGAGGAGCGCGGCTGGTTCACGCATCTTCAGTCCGCGCCCGGCGTCGGCGCGAAGGTCGCGCTCGCCATCGTCGATGCGCTGGGCGCGACGGAATTGGCCGATGCGATTGCGCTGCAGGACAAGGCCTCCATCTCGCGCGCCAACGGCGTCGGCCCCAAGCTCGCCGCGCGCATCGTGCAGGAGCTTGCGGGCAAGGCGCCGCCGCGCGGCTTCCTCGCGCACAGCGCCATGCCGCTGCCGCGCGCCGCGAACGATGCGCCCTCGCAAGCCGGCGTGCGCAGCGAAGCGGTCTCCGCCCTGGTGAATCTCGGCATCGATCAATCGAGCGCCGCGCGCGCCGTCGCAACGGCCGCGAAAACCTTCGAAGCGGAGCCGCCGGCGCCGGAACTGATCCGCGCCGCGCTGAAAGAAGTGAGCCGCTAGCCTCTTGACCTAGAGCGCGCTCAAGGCGGTTTCTGTGGAAGCTGGTTCACAACGGAGACCAGCGTTGACCACCGATACCGATAAAACCGAAACCAACCGCAAGATCGTCACCGACATCATGGCGGGCCTTGCCGAGGGCGATAACACGCGCTTCGCCAAAGCCATGCGCGATGATTTCACCTGGCGCATGATGGCCGTCGTGCCGCACTGGAACCGCGTCTACACGGGCCGTGAAGCCGTTGGCGCATTCTTCCAATCGGTCTATGCGCAATACGCGACGCGCCAGAAGACCGTCCCCCATCGCATCATCGCGGACGGAGACACAGTCGCAGTTGAAGCCGAAGGCGGCGTCACCACCGTGCGCGGCGAGCCCTACAACAATCGCTATTGCATGATCTTCGACATGGAGGGCGGCAAAATCCGCGAAGTCCGCGAATATCTCGACACCGCGCTGTCGGACGCACGTTTCGACGTGGCGGCCATCGCTTGACCTAGAGTGCGCTCTAGGATGTCTCCTTGATCTCGAAGGAGTCCTCCATGGGTGCGATGGAAGCGGAAGGGGCGCGCGCCACAACGCGTGCGCCCCAGCCGCACTATTATATTGGCGGCTTGGCGAAGCTCACCGGCTTCACTGTTCACGCCATCCGTTGGTACGAGGCGCAAGGGCTCATCCCCGGCGTCGAACGCGATCGCGGCGGCCGGCGTGTTTATCTGCAGGGGCATGTCGATCATCTGGCGTTCATCGAGCGCTTGCGCCGCACCGGCATGACGATCGCGGAGCTGAAGCGGCTCTCCGATCTGGGGGCGCAGGGCTGGCGCACATTGCGTGAGCGCCAAGCGATGCTCGAAGCCCACCGCGCGCACGTCGAGCAGGAGATCGTGGAGTTGCGCCGCTCCTTGAAGCTCATCGACGAGAAGATCGCCTGGTACGCGGAATGGGAGGCGCGGAAGAAGCGCCCGCCGCCGCTGCCGCCGCAGCGGCGCACAAAACGCGCGAGGCGATGATCGCGGCTGTGCTTCCGTGTATGGAGGTGCATGGCCAAAGCGAAAAAATCGAAAGCCGCTGCCGCGCCCGCGATCAAGGATCACGGCGCCGAGACGCTCTATGAAGGCGCCGTGACGGTCGTGCGGCGCACACTCGATGTGCCGCGCCAATCGCGCGCCGAATTGATGCGCATGGAGCGCGACGTCGTGCGCAGGAAGGACGCCGCCGCCGCGCTCGTCCACGTGACGGACCGCAACGTCATCGTGCTTGCGCGTCTCTTCCGCGCCGCCGTTTTCGATCGCGGCGAGAGCGGCTGGATGACGGAAGTCGTCGCCGGCAAGGTCGAGCCCGGCGAAACGCCTGAAGAATGCATCCGCCGCGAGATCGAGGAGGAGGTGGGCTATCGCGCCCGCGATCTGACGCCCGTAGCGTCAGGCTTCGTCTCGCCCGGTTACTCGGCGGAAAAGATCCACGTCTTCTATGCGCCTGTGAAGGCCAAGGATCTCGTCGCGCCCGATGCGCACGGCGTTGACGAAGCGGAAGACATCGCCCGCGTGGAGTTCACGCCGAAGGAATTCTTCAAAGCGCTGGACAAGGGCGTGGTCCAAGACGCCAAATCGCTGATCGCGGGCTTGTGGCTGCGCCGTCACCTGCGGCTCGCGAAGAAACGAAAGAACAAGAAATAGGGAACGGACCGATGGGTGAAGTCGTCTCCGGCGCGCGCCGGATGAGCACGGATGAGCTGAACGCGCGCGCCGCACGCGCCGCGTCAGGCTTCGAGAAGCTCGGCATCGGCCCCGGCGATCTCGTCGCGCTCTATCTCAGGAACGATCTCGCCTTCTTCGAAGCGAGCTTCGCGGCAGGCCTCGTCGGCGCCTATCCAACGCCCGCCAATTGGCACGCGACCGTGGAAGAGGCGCGCTACATCTTCGAGAACTCAGGCGCCAAGGCCATCGTCATCCACGCCGATCTACTCGCGCCCATCCGCGGCGCGATCCCAAAGGGCGTCGCCGTGCTCGTCGTGCCGACGCCGAAGGAGATTCAAGACTCTTACGGCATTCCCGCCGAAGCGTGCGCCGTGCCGCCTGGCGAAACCGATTGGAACAGATGGCTCGAAGGCTTCGCGCCCTACGAAGGGCCCGCGCGCGAGGCGCCGGGCACGATCATCTACACCTCAGGCACCACGGGCCACCCAAAGGGCGTGCGCCGCGCCGCGCCCGACGCAAGCCAGGCGATGCAGACGCTCGGCAATCTCGTGCTCATCTTCGGCCTCGATCCCTCGCGCGCGAGCGAAGTCGTCACGGTGATGACGGGCCCGATGTATCACTCCGCGCCCAACGCCTACGGCCTCGTGTTCGCCCGAGCGGGTGCGACTGTGCGTCTTCAGCCGCGCTTCGACGCCGAGGATTTGTTGCGCCTGATCGAGAAGGAGCGCGTCACGCACATCCACATGGTGCCGATCATGTTCAACCGGCTTCTGAAGCTGCCGGACGAAGTGCGCGCGAAATACGATCTCTCTTCGCTTCAATTCGTCGTGCATGCCGCCGCGCCGTGCCCCGCGCCGATCAAACGCGCGATGATCGAATGGTGGGGCCCCGTCATCAACGAATACTACGGCTCGACGGAAACCGGCGGCGTCACCTTCTGCACGTCCGAGCAATGGCTGGCACACCCCGGGACGGTCGGCGCGCCAATCCCCGGCGCTGACGTGCGCGTGATCGATGCGGAAGGCAAGACGCTCCCCGCGCACGAGATCGGCGAAGTCGTCGCGCGCCACGCGGGCGTTGCGGACTTCACCTATCACGGCGATGACGCCAAGCGCCGCGCCGCGGAAAAAGCGGGGCTCATCGCGCCGGGCGACATCGGCTATTTCGACGCCGACGGCTTCCTCTATCTCTGCGATCGCGCCAAGGACATGATCATCTCCGGCGGCGTGAACATCTATCCCGCCGAGATCGAAGCCGAGCTGCACAAGATGCCCGGCGTCGCCGATTGCGCGGTGTTCGGCGTGCCGGACGACGAATACGGCGAAGCCGTCCACGCATTCGTGCAGCCCGCGGCGGGCGCGTCGCTCAACGAAGGCGACGTGCGCGCTTATCTCCGCGAACGCATCGCGGGCTACAAAGTCCCCAAGCGCGTGGATTTCGCGACGGACCTTCCGCGCGAAGATTCCGGCAAAATCTTCAAACGCAAACTCCGCGAACCCTTCTGGGAGGGAAGGGCCGCGCGAATTTAGAGCAGCTTGTAGTAGACGACGCTCGGGATCGCCCCGCCGAAACCGACCTTCTCGTACGCCCGTCGCGCCGGCGCGTGGCTTGCGTCGCCGCCTGTGCTCACCCACGCGAAGGCCATCCCGGCGCGCTTCATCTCGCGGAGCGCGTGTTCATAGAGCGCCGCGCCAACGCCGCGCGATGCGGCATCGGGATGGACGGCGTTCAAGCCAAGCTCGCCGCTCTTCTCCGCGTCGTTGAGATGGATCGAGACGAACCCGATCGCCGCGCCGCCGCGCTCGGCCACGAACACGCGATGCAAAGAATCCGCCGCGCAAATCGTGTCCAGCAACGCCGCCTGCTGTTCGTCCGCCTTCGCGAACGCGAGCGGCGCGATCGCCGGTCCTGTCAGATCGCGGAACGATTGAAAGACAGGCGCGAACGCCGCCGCCCGAATGGCTTGCAGCGCGGGAACGTCCGTGCGCGCGAACGCGCGAATGGAAATGTCAGTCATGGAAGTTTCTCGCATCCCCCTCCCCGCGAGGGGAGGGGGCAGGGGGTGGGGAGAAACGGCCTCGATCGCTCGACCCTCGCGAAAGCGAGGGGCCAGAACGACATTCGCTCGGCGCCTGGGCTCTCGCTCTCGTGAGAGCCGAGCCTTGCGCATTGATGTCAAAACGAGACGACGAAGGCCGCTACTTCAGTTGCAGCACCACCGGGCCCGAGACAGGGTCCGTCACGCCAAGCCCGCCGCCCAGATCCTCCAGCGTGTCGCGGAAGCCGTCGAGCGTGGCGATCATCGCCGGGCGCGCAGTGACCATTGCGTTCTCATCGCTCCACTCTGCGATGATGCAATAGGTCCGTTCGCCCGTCTTGATCATGTTGGCGTGCATGAGGCCCGCCCAATCGCGCACGGCGCTGCGGTGCGCATTGAGAAAGTCATCCTCCCGGCCGGGCTTCACGCGAAAGCGGACTGCGTTGAACGCTGGCATGAGCGCTCTCCCTATCTGTCTGCTTTCCGTATAACGCCATGCGGGGCGCCCCGGTTACCGGAACGATATGTGAACCCGAATCGCGCTAGCCATGCCCCATGGCAGAATCCGCCCGCATTCTCTCCGCAGAACGCCAGCCCGGCGAAGCGCAGGACCGCGCTTTGCGCCCGCAGGGCTTTGACGAATTCATCGGCCAGCCCGCCGCGAAGGCGAACCTGAAAGTCTTCGTGGACGCCGCGCGCGGCCGCAACGAAGCGTTGGATCATGTGCTGCTCTTTGGGCCCCCGGGCCTGGGCAAGACGACGCTTGCGCAAATCATCGCGCGTGAATTGGGCGTGGGCTTCCGCGCAACGAGCGGCCCTGTCATCGCGCGCGCGGGCGATCTCGCGGCGCTGCTGACGAACCTTGAGCCGCGCGACGTGCTCTTCATCGATGAGATTCACCGCCTCTCGCCGGCGGTGGAGGAAATTCTCTATCCCGCGATGGAGGATTACCACATCGATCTCATCATCGGCGAAGGGCCGAGCGCGCGTTCCGTGAGGATCGACATCGCGCAATTCACGTTGGTGGGCGCCACGACGCGCGCGGGTCTGCTCGGCACGCCGCTCAGGGATCGCTTCGGCATCCCCGTGCGCTTGGATTTCTACGGGCCGGAAGAGCTCTCCAGCATCGTGCATCGCGCGGGCGTGAAGCTCGGCGCGCCGTTGACGGGGGAGGGCGCGCTCGAAATCGCCAAGCGCGCGCGCGGCACCCCGCGCGTCGCTGTGCGCCTGCTCCGCCGCGTGCGCGATTTCTCCGCCGCGAGCGGCGGGCCGATCGATGCGAAGCTCGCCGATGCTGCGTTGAAGCGTTTGGAAGTCGATGGCGATGGGCTCGACATGCTCGATCGCCGCTATCTCCATGCGCTGGTGGAGACCTATGGCGGCGGCCCGGTCGGTGTCGATACGTTGGCGGCGGCGCTAAGCGAAGCGCGCGACGCCATCGAAGACGTGATCGAGCCTTACCTCATGCAACAAGGCTTCGTGATGCGCACACCGCGTGGGCGCATGGCGGCGCCCCGCGCCTACGAACGCCTGGGCAAAATCGCGCCAAGACGAACGCCGGATCAGGCGGGCCTGTTCGAGGCGGGAGAGTGAGCCCCCGCTAAAGATCGCTCGCGAGCGTGCTGCGCAATTCTGCGTCGCGACAGACGCGCATGATCCGCAACGCGCCCCACGCGCAGACCGGAAAGATCACCGCGCCTGAGAGCGCGAGCGTGAAGATCACATAGCTCGGCTTACCGGCGGACCACGCGGCCGCAGCAAGCCCGAGCAGCGCCAGCCCAAGCCCAGCGGCGCCGACATGCAGCGACGTGACAAGCGCACGATGGCGCCCGCGGCGCGCGAGCCCTCTCGTCGTTGAAAGCAGCGCCAGCAGCGCAAGGAATGCGAAGCCGCGCGCGATCTCCGGCGAAAACCAGGCGTCCATCGTCATCTCCCAGTTTCAGTGCGGTGCAGCCGCATCAATTCCTGCGCGACGCGGCGGTCGAGGCGCCGGTCCGCCACCAATCTTCGCACCCGGCGCTCGAACGCATCGTCGTCCTGGTGCTTCTCCGCCGCCTTCATCGCGTCGATGACGCGGTCGAGACGCACACGGATCGTCGGGTAAGAAACGCCATATTCCGCGGCCAAATCCTTGAGCGAGCCCGAAGCGAGCACGAACCGGCGGATAAAGGCGAGGTCCTCTTCCTCCATCTGCCTGATCCAGACAGGAACATCCGCCTCATCCATGGCGCAAAACTGCCATTGAATAAAATGCAAGTCAACTTTCGTTTTATTAAAATCGGATTCCGCGCTTACGGGAGCATTCGCCCCAGCTTCTTCGGCGCGATGGCGATGTAGCTCTGCTTGAGCCAGCCCTTGAGCGTGTCCACTTCCGCGAGCACGTCGTCCTCCGCGCCGAAATGCGCCGTCACCCAATTGTGCTGCTTATACCAGCCGCGCGCGGGGCGAACGAAGGGGAGCGTTTCCGCCATCTCCGCCGAGATCGGCAGCTTGACGAGGAACGTCAGCGCATTGAGCGGCTCGCCCGTCGCGCCGAACACGGCGAACATCTTCTTGCGAACGTAAAGCGCGCGCGTGATCGTCCAGCCCGGACCTGCGCGCGTCTCCGGAAAGCTCAATCCATAAGCCGTGAGTTCTGCTTCAGCGCGCTGATGCGGCGTGTCGGCCATGCGCGTGTAATAGCACGCTTAAGAGACCTGCGTCCGCTCCGCGAGGCGTGCGATCAGCATGTCGGCGCTGTTGCCCGGCCGGTCGAGGAACGCGGCGAACTCCTGCGCCTGCTGCAAGGCAAGAAAGACGCCGAGATACTCGATGTCCACCAGCCGCTGCCCGGCAGGCGTTGAAAGCACGCGCCAACGCATCGTCAGCGGATCGCCGCCTGAACGCTGCGCCCGGCTCGCCACCAGCGTATCGCCGGGGCGAAGATCGACAGAGCCCGTCACGCGAAACGCGCCCGGCTCCATCCCGCGCAGCGAGCCGCGCAGCACGCTGCCGAGATGGCGCGTGAACGCGTCACGGAAGCGCTGTTGCTGCTCCGGTGTGAAGCTGCGCGTATGGCGCCCAAGCACGGTGCGTGAAATGCGCTGCACATCCGCCACGCGCACCAGCAGCGCGCTGAACTGCGCCGCCTCCGCATTGGCGCGCGAGAGCGCGAACGCCTGATCGGCGACGGATCGGATGAACGTCTCGGAAGGGCCGTCGGCGTGGGCTTCGCCGGCGAACGGCAAAGCGGCGATGGCGCCGACGAGAAGACGGCGATTGAGTTGCGTCATGGAGACACTCCCCCTCAAAAAGGAGTGTCCGCTCATTAGGTGAACGAACTATTGATTCTGCGGCGGGGTGTCGCGGTCCCAGCGCCGCCGCAGCTCCGCCAGCAGATGCGCATCGAACTCCGCCGCCGGCGCATCGTTGAGCGTGCGCACGAAATCCGTCACGTCCGAACGCGCGTGCGCGGCGGCGAAATCGTCGCCGGGGATGAGGCCGATGCGATTCAAGTGCTCGTCGGCGTAACCCGTCAGCACATAGGAATAGTGCCAATCGAGATCGGTCGCTTTCGCGAGCTCGTTCGTGCAGTTCGAGAAGAGCGTGTTGTACCAGCGGGGCGTCCGCTCGAGATAATCCGTGCGCCCAAGCAGGCGCCGCAGCAGCGTATCCGCCAGCGCGGGCCTGATCTCGATCGGATAAACGAACACTTCGTGATCGAGCATCACGACACGCCGCGTGAGAAGATCGCGCGCACTGCCCCACATGTACGCAAGCTCATAAGCCTGCCCGAGGCCGGCGAAGGCGTTATAGTCTTCGTTCTGCTCGCGCCGCGCTTCGATTGTGACGCCGAGCATGCGGTCGTCCGCGAACTCGAAGAGGAGCAGCGTGTGCGCCGCGTAGGTCATGCCCGGCTGCGGCTCGATCAGGAACCACACCCGCCGCAAATCCGAATAGCGAAAGTCCGCGCGCGTATAATCCTGCGCTGTCGGGCCTTGCGCGTTGTAGCTCCAGTTCAGCACCGGCGCGACGGTGAAATTCTCCGCCTGCTGATCGACGTGCGTCGTGCGCGCCAGATAAGGCAGCCAGTCGCGATCCTGCCGCGCCTCGGAGCACGCGGCGATCAGGAGCGCGAAGAGAAGGGCGATGGTCGTGCGAAGCATGTGCGAGAGCGTAACGCGCCGCGCGCGTGCCGCCTAGCGCTCCCCGCGCGGACGCCCCGGAATGAGGCGGATGTTGAAGACGATCCCCGCCGCGCGCACCGCGAACGTCATCACGAGCGCGATGTAGACCGGCCAGCGCCCCGTCATCCCCAGCGCCGCGGCGGCAAGAAATGAAAGCGCGCCCGCGAGCGCGGCCGTCACATAAAGCTCCGTCTGCGGATCGAAGACGAGCGGGCGCCGGTTCGCCAGCGTGTCGCGCAGAATGCCGCCGCCCGAGGCCCCGATGGCAGCCAGAAAAACGCTCGTCGCGGGATTGATGTTGAGCGCCAAGAGCCGCTCCATCCCCTCCGCCGTGAAAAGCGCAAGCCCCGCCGCATCGAGCCAGTTCATGCTTTTCTCGGGCAGGGCCAGCGAGCGCGCCGCGAGAAACGTGACGACGCCCGCGCCGATCGCGATCCAGAGCGGCAGCGAATTGGCCACCCAGCGCACGGGCTCCACGCCGCTGACGAGATCGACGATCGTGCCGCCGCCCAGCCCGGCGACGACAGCAAGAAACACCGCGCCGATCAGATCGAAGCGCTCGTCGTTCGCCACCACCGCTCCGGACGCGGCGAAGACAGCCGTGCCGATCAGGCCCAGAACGAAAAGCGTTGCGTCCATCAGGAATAGGCCGCGTTGCGCCGAGCGAGGCTTTCCGCCGGCCACACATCCTTGGCGCGGTAGTACGCGTCAACCGCCAGCGCGCCCTCCGGCAGACGCACCCAAGGAACTTTCGAGCGCGTGTAGATGTGAATGTCCGGCGCGATCGCATGCGGCTCATCGAGTGTGCCCACGCGCACGAACCGGACTTCCGCGCGCCCGCCATACTCGCTCCACAGCGCCGTCCCGCATTCCGTGCAGCGGAAGATGGCGTGCGGCGTGCCGCTGTCGGTCGGCATCGCCGAAGGCGCCACGCCGCCTTGGAGCACCGCGACGCGGTCGGCTTCGATCAGCGCATTGATCGCGAACGCCGAGCCGGTCTGGCGCTGGCAATCGAGGCAATGGCAGCAATGCGTGATCATCGGCCGCGATTGCATGCGATAGCGCACGGCCCCGCAGGCGCAGCCCCCTTCGAACGTTTCGCTCATGTCTTGATCGGCCCGCCGATCGACCACGAATGGCCGAACGGATCCCTGAGCTGGCCGTAGCGGTCCCCCCAGAATTGATTGTCGAGCGGCATGGCGATCATGGCGCCCGCCGCGATCGCGCGGTTCCACCACGCATCCGCGTCATCGACCTGCAGATGAATCGTCACGCCGTGGGGATCGCTCATGTCGTGACCGAACTCCTCAAACACATCGCTCATCAGCACGTCGCCCCCATTGATCTTGATGTGCGCGTGCATGAGCCGCTTGCCATCCTCGGCGGGCGCGCGCGCGATCTCCTCGGCGTTGAACGCCTTCTTGTAGAAATCGATCGCCGCGGCCGCGCCGCGCACGCCGAGATAGGGGGAGAGACCGGGCCGCCGGTCGGCTGTGGATTCGGACATGATCAGTCTCCGTGGTTGGCCGCGCATCCCATAAAGCGGCCGACGCGGGGGCGAAAGTCGAAGCGAGCGCGGCGAGACCTAGGCCGCCAAACCCGCGATCAGAATGTCCATGAGCTTGTCGAGTTCGGAGAGATCGCTTTTTCCGCCGTCCGCGTGAACGTGATAGGGGTGATGGAAGCGCGCGGTGGCGTGCAGGAGGAGCGCGGCCGTGGCCTCCGCATCCTTCACCCGCCACGCCTTCGCCTTCGTCCCGTCGCGCAGAATCTGCGCGACCTGATCGCGCAAATCCGCCAAGTGATGGGCCACCACCTCGCGCGCGTTCGCTGTGATCTGCCCATAGACGGCGAAGAGCTCCGGATCGTCGAGCACCTTCTTGCGCTTGATCTGCGCGAGCGCCTTCGCCCACTTCTTGAGCCGCTCCGGCGCCGGCGCATCGCTCTTCGCGATCTTCCAGAGCGGCGCGGAAACCGTTTCCAGCCACCGCTCCGCCACCGCGTCGAAAAGCTCCGCCTTCGACGCGAAATGCCGGTAGACGTTCGAATGGCTCATATCGAGCGCGCGCGCGACATCCACGACCCCGGTCTTCCCAGGGCCGTGGCGGCGCAAGAGATCGACGGTGGCGTCGAGAATGCGGTCGCGCGTCGAATCCGAACTCATCGCATCGTCATGCCGCGCCCCGCCGCTCGCTGTCGAGCATCGCCATCTGGATTTCCGGATAGCGCGCGCCCGCGACCTTCTCCGGCGGCGCCGCGGCATCGATGCGCGCATGATCCTCGGCGCTCAGCGTCACATCGAGCGCGCCGATCGCTTCGGTCAATCGCTCGCGTTTGCGCGCCCCGATCAGCGGCACGATGTCCGCGCCGCGCGAGAGCGCCCACGCGATCGCAAGCTGCGCGACGGTGACGCCTTTCTCCGCCGCGATCTCCTTGAGCGCCGCGACGAGCTTGAGATTTTGACTGAGGTTTTCACCCTGGAAGCGCGGCGAGTGCGTGCGGAACCCGCCGGTCGAACCGCCCTGCAATGCGCTCTCGCTGATGAGCCCGCGCGAGAGGACGCCATAAGCCGTCATCCCGATCCCAAGTTCACGCAGCACCGGCAGAATCTCCGCCTCCACGCCGCGCGTGATCATCGCGTACTCGATTTGCAGATCGACGATGGGGTGCACCGCATGCGCGCGCCGGATCGTTTCAGCGCCCACTTCTGAGAGCCCGATATGGCGCACATAACCCGCCTGCACCAGATCGGCGATGGCGCCGATTGTGTCTTCGATCGGCACGTTCGGCATCCAGCGGGCAGGGCGGTAGATGTCGATGTAATCGACGCCCAAACGATTGAGCGTGTAGGCGATCGCCGTCTTCGTCGCGGCGGGGCTCGCGTCGAAGCCCAGAAACTGTCCCTTGGGATCGCGCTGCGCGCCATACTTCACCGAGAGGATCACATCCTCGCGCTTGCGCCCCTTGAGCGCTTCGCGGATGAGCAGTTCATTGTGGCCCATCCCGTAGAAATCGCCGGTGTCGAGGAGGTTGATCCCCGCGTCGAGCGCGGCGTGGATCGTTGCGATGGATTCCCCGCGATCCGCCGGCCCGTAGAAATCCGACATCCCCATGCACCCAAGCCCGATCGCGGCGGTCTTGGGCCCAGTCTTTCCGAGTTGGCGCATTTGCATCGTTCGGCTCCTGTTGAGGAGCGCATCTATGGCTGATGGTAACAAAAGTCAAGAAATGTTACTCATAAAGTTTGATGAGCTTGGCGCGGCGCTGCGCTAGAAGGGCGTTGGGAGGGGCCGATGCGCGCCGCACTTGTTTGTTTCGCATTGCTTTTCGCTGGGCCGGCGTTCGCGCAAACTGCGCCCGAGCCGGGCGGCGCCGGGCCATTTCGCTTTGGCATGACACAAGACGAAGCGCGCGCGGCGATGCCGGGCGAATGGGGCGTACAGCCCTACATGAACGGCGAGATGCTGAGTTCGTCGGCCTTCACCGGAGAATCCGGCGAGTCCGCAGCTTACGATTTGGTCTTTGAAATCGGGCGCCTCACGCAGATTCGGCGTCTCATGTTTGTAATGACAGGTTCCGGCGCTGTTTGTGAGAACACGTGGCGCGGTGTGGTTCGCACGTTGGAAGCCACGCATGGGCCATTCACGGCATCACCTGCCGTCAACGAGCCGCGACGCGGCATGATCGAAGAAACGACATCTGTCGGCTCACGCTTGCGATTGCGAAATCGCGATACGCCGGCCTTCGAAGGGCGCGCGGCCGCGCGCGAACCGCGAACGGTCCAAGTCAATGCCCGCCTTGATGAAACGGAGGCGGATGAGCAATTTTGTTTGCTCACCACGATTTATTGGGATCGCCCGAATGCCGTGTTGACGCTCGCTGATATTCCTCCCGCGCCAACGGAACTGGAGAGAGTCGCAGCAACCTTGTTGGAGGGCGCAAATCCATGGAGTGCACGTCCGGACGGAATGGCATTCGCCGATTCCTATCCGGAGGAGGCTCTCGCCAACGAGTTGCAAGCGCGTGTTGTTCTCGATTGCCTGATCGGCGCGGATGGGGCGGTGCGCTGCGCGGTCGCGAGCGAAGAGCCGGCCGATCAGGGGTTCGGCGATGCGGCTCGCGCCATTGCGATGCGATTCCGCGCCGCACCTGAGGTCAACGGCCAGCAGACCGCCGGCCGCCGCGTGCGCATCCCGATCAGCTTCCGGCTCGAATAATCTCCGCCATTTCCGGCGGCGGCTCTTCGAAGTCAGGCAACGCGTTTCCCGTCTCCAGCAACGATTTCAAACTGGCCAGCAATTCCGGCCAGCCTTGCGAGACGCCGTCGATGAGTTTCGAATCCGCGATCGGCATTTCATGCACGAGCGTGAGCTTCACGACTTCGCCCTTTTGCTCGATCGTGTAGCTCATCCGCGAGTCGCCCTCCGCGGCCATCTCCGGCATGAATTCGTTGCGCCACTTGAGCACGAGCTTCTTGTAGAGATCGATCTCCAGCACCTCGCCGCTGTCGGCGATCTTGCCGTTGGCGAACGTGATGTTCCAGGATGAGCCCTTCGTCCAATCGCTCACCTGATGCGTGCCGCCCCAATACTGGCGCGTGAATTCAGGCTCGGTCAGCGCGCGCCAGAGTCTCTCCGGCGTGCTGCGGATGTACGTCACATAGACGAAGCGCGATTGTCCCATGGCTCAGGCCTTCTTCTCGGCGTCGCGCCGCGCCCATTGCGCGAGATCGAGTTCACGCCCGGTCTCGAGCGCGCTCTTCAGCCCCGAAAGAATGGCCGGCCAGCCGTTCGAAATGCCCGTCTTCACCTTCGAGTTCTTCACGAACCCGCCATGGATCACGGTGAGCTTGGTGGCCTCGCCGTCTTCGGCGAGTTCGTAGGTCACGCGCGTCTCGCCTTCGTCGTGCTGCGGGCCGGGCCCTTCGACATGGAACGTGTAAACGAGGCGCGCCGGCGGCTGGCTCTCCACGATCTTCCCGCGCACATCGACGTTGCCGTTGCGGCGGAACGTGAGCGCGCTGCCCGGCTTGAAATCGGTTTCGTGGGTCGTGCCGGCCCACCAGGCGCGCTCAGCGCGGCCGGTGAGCGCGGCCCAAACCTTTTCGCGGCTCGCGCGGATGTAGGTGACGTACACGAAATCGGGATCGCCTTCGGCGCGCATGATCTATTCCTCTTCCAGATTGCGTTTGAGATCGGCGAGCGCCTTGACGCGCCCGCGTTCGTATTTGCCGATCCAGCGCTCGGCGATTTCGTTGATCGGCACGGGATTGAGGTAGTGCAGCTTCTCGCGCCCGCGCTTAACGGTCGCGATGAGGTTCGCGTCCTCCAAGATCGCCAGATGCTTCGACACCGCCTGGCGGCTCATCTCCCATCCTCCGCACAGATCGCCGAGCGTCTGCCCGTTGCGCTTGAACAAGCGGTCGAGCAGCACACGCCGCGTCGGATCCGCGAGCGCCTTGAACACGAGGTCCATGCTCATGGCTGCAATATAGGCAACCAATCAGTTGCATGTCAAGCTGCATCCGCAAGGCATCGCGGTCTTCGTCGTTTTTTGAAACTAGAGACGCGGCAGCATGCGCACCGCGATGAGGCGGTCGCGCAAGCGCGGAACCCAATGGGCGGCGAAATCCTGCAGCGCGGTGTCCTCGCCGCTCGCCGCGTACATCTCGAACGCGGCGAGTTCGTTCATTGTGATGAGCGTCTGCTGCGCCGCGTAGATCGACTCGAATTCCTCATCGGGGGCGGCGCGCAATTGATTGATGAGGCCTTGGTGATTGTCGTCGAGCGTGACGGCGGCGACGTCGAGCCCGATCCGTTCGGCAAGGGCGTCCATCTCGAGCGCACGCGCTTCGTGCTCGCGCGCCATCGTCTCCGCGTGGGCGCGCAGCGTCGGGCGCAGTTCGCGCGCGAGCGCCAGGGCGCTTGCTTGCGCTTGGAAGGCGTTGGAGATCGCGGCATGGCGGAGGAATTCCTGCGCGGGCGTTTCAGCGCGAGGGGCAGGGGCGGGCGCGGCGGCGACAGGGCGCTCTTGGCTTTGTTCGCCGCAGCCGCCCGCAAGCGCGGCAAGGAGCAATGCTGCGGTCAGGGCCGTTCGCGTCATCCCCATGGGGCCCTTATTGCCGGGGAATTGCGCGCGCGGCTTCTAAATTCTGCCGCAGCCGCGCCAGGCGCGCCTGGGCCCAGGTTTTGAGCGGCCCATCCGGCGCTTGTGCGAGATAGCCTTCGTAGGCGGCGATGATCTGCTGATGCAGCAGCACCTGCTGGGAGGCGTAGATCACGTCGAACTCGGCCGGCGGCGCCTCCTCCATCATGTCGATGTAGGTCTGGTGGTTTTCGTCGAGCGTCGCGGCGGGCGCCGCCAGGCGCGCGGACGCCGCGATCTGCGCGAGTTCGCTTTGGCTGGCGGCGTGCTCGCGCTCCATCAGCTGCGCGAACGCGCGCGCGCGCTCGGAGCCCGCTTGCGCGACGGCCACGCGTGAAGCCGCGAGCTGATAGGCGTCGTTCTGCGCCGCGGCGCGGATGAACGCGCTCTCCGGCGCCTCAACCGGCGCGCTGGCGGCGGAGGCGTCAGGCGGTGAAGGCGCCTGGCCGCACGCGGAGAGAAAAGCCAAGGCCGCCGCGGCGATTGCGGCGCGCACGCGCGTCATGTGTGAGTCCCCAGGAGAGCGCCCACGCGTGCGCGTGCGAAGGCGCGCTGTCAATTCCGCGCGCGGGCGGCGATGCGTCGCGTGCGGAACAAGCCGCGCACGCGCCCGTTGCGAAGTGCGGAAGGAGGGCCCTTCAAATGGCTCAAAGCGCACAAAACATGAGCAATTCCGAAGCATCCGGCCGCGTCTGGGATCTCGTGGAGAAGTTCAAAACCTGCATGTTCGCCACCTCCACGGGCGAGATGATCCACGCACGCCCAATGGCGCCCGTCGCGCGGCGCAACGAGAACGCGATCTATTTCCTGACCGACGTCCGCGGCCGCAAGGACGATGAGATCGAGGCCCGTTCGCCCGTCTGCCTCACCTTCGCCGATCACGGCGCCAACACCTTCATCTGTATTTCAGGCGAGGCTTTGGTGCGCGATGACCGCCCGCTGATCCGCGATCTCTGGTCGATGGCCGCGCAGGCGTGGTGGGAAAACGCCGACGATCCCAACATCCGCGTGGTCGAAGTCATCCCCAGGCACGCCGAATATTGGGACGGCCCCAACAGTCTCGTCAGCTCGGTCGTTCTGGCGACAGCGGCGATGACGGGCGGCGAGCCCGATCTGGGCGAGCATCGCAAGGTCGATCTGCAATAGGGCGGCGAACAGAAAGCGGCCGCCGGATCGCTCCGGCGGCCGCTCGTCCGTCTTTGAAGACCCTGCGCGCTAGCGCTTGTCTTGCGCGTCGCGGATGGCGTCCTTGACGCCGCCCGCAGCGTTCTGCACCGCGCCTTCGGCTTTCTTGGCGGCGCCTTCGGCCTGCATCTTCTTGTCGCCGATGATCTTGCCGGCGGCTTCCTGGGCCTTGCCGGCGGCCTGCTTGCCGGCGCCTTCAACCCGGTCCTTATCCATGTGACATCTCCCTTGCTCAAAAAATGGGACGGCGAAACGATGCGCGTCACCGGCTCGGTTCGACACGGAGCGCGGCGGCGCTTAAAGCCTCGCCTTCATGAATGAGAACGCGCCGAGCGCCGGGCAGTTCCTGGGGCGCATCCACATCCTGCCCGTGCGCATCTATTACGAGGACACGGATTTCACCGGCCTTGTCTATCACGCCAATTATTTGCGCTATTTCGAGCGCGGGCGCTCCGATTTCATGCGCGCCGCGGGCGTGGCGCATTCGGATTTGCTGGCGCTGCCGGAGCCGCTCGGTCTGACGATCAACAAGATGGAGATCGACTTCCTGAGACCGGCGCGCATCGACGACGCGCTGACGGTGCGCACCGCCTACGATGCGATCCGCGGCCCGCGCTTTTTCATCACGCAGGAAATCCGGAGGGGCGAGGAAGAGATCGCGCGCGCCCAGGTCCAGGCCTGTTGCATTTCGATGACGGGAAAGCCCCGGCGCCCCCCGGCCATGCTTTCCGAGAAATTAACGCAGTATTTCCAGCCCTGAGGTCCACTCTTTTGACAAACTCCTCCCGCTAAAGCCCTCGATCGGCTTTCTCGGGCGGGGGCGCGGCGGAAGGGGCCGCTGCGGAGCTTAGAAACAACATGGAAAATGAAGCGCCGGGCATCGCCCAGGACATCACGATCTGGGCCCTCTTCTTGGAGGCCGATCCGGTCGTCAAAGTCGTGATGCTCATTCTCGTTGTCGCCTCGCTTTGGACCTGGGCGATCGCGGTCGATAAGTGGATGGGCTTCGGCGAGATCGAAGGCAAAGCCCGCCAATTCGAGAAGGTGTTCTGGTCGGGCCAGTCGCTTGAGGAATTGGACGATCGCTATTCCGATCGGCCGCGCGATGCGCTGGCGCGCGTGTTCGCTGCCGGAGCGCGCGAGTGGCGCGACCTGCGGCGCGGCGTGCAGCTCTCCGCGCACGGCGCAACGCTGATGATCGAGCGCGTCGATCGCCTCATGCAGGCGCAGATCGCGCGCGAGCTCGAGCGCGCGGGGCGCGGGTTCGGCGTGCTCGCCAGCGTCGGTGCGGCGGCGCCCTTCATCGGCCTCTTCGGCACGGTGTGGGGGATCATGAACGCCTTCACCAACATCGCGAACCAACAGCAGACGAACCTCGCCGTCGTCGCGCCGGGGATCGCGGAAGCGCTCTTCGCCACCGCGCTCGGCCTCGTCGCCGCCATTCCCGCCGTCATCTTCTACAACAAGTTCACCGGCGATTTGGATCGCCTAGCCGATCGCCTCGAAGGCTTCTCCGACGAAGTCTCCGCGCGACTCTCACGTCGCCTCGGCGAGCGCGTCTGATGCCCGGCGCCCAGCAGACCGGCCGGCGCATGCGCCGCGCCCATGGGCGCAAGTCCCGCAATGCGACGATCAACGTCACGCCGTTCGTGGATGTGATGCTCGTGTTGCTCATCGTCTTCATGGTGACGGCGCCTTTGCTCACGGTCGGGGTGCCCGTGGAGCTTCCGCGCACCGACGCGCGTCAGCTCGCGCCGGAAACCGAGCCGCTTACTGTCACCATTCGAGCGGACGGACAGATTTTCGTGCAGGAGACGCAAGTCGCGAAGGAGCAATTGCTCGCGCAGCTCTCCGCCATCGCGCGCGAAGGCTATGAGCGGCGCATCTTCATCCGCGCCGATGAAACCGCGCCTTATGGGACGGTCGCGGAGATCATGGCGATGATGAGCGCGGCCGGGTATCGCAATCTCGGCCTCGTCACCGATCCGCTGCACGCGCCGCGGACGTCGCCAGAGCGGCGAGCGCCGGATTAGGGGGCCCAGGATGCGCCCCGTCTTCAGCTGGTCGCTCTCTTCCATCCTGCACGCGCTGGCGGCCGCCTTCGTCTTCTTCGGGCTGCCGTTCGTGGGCGAAACGCGCGAGAGCGCGCCCGTCAATGTCGTGCCCGTCGAGATCACGACTCTGGCGGAGATGTCGGACGTGCGCGCCATCGCGCCGGAGATCGAGGAGGAAGAGACCGCGCCGCTGGAGGAAGAGAGCCAGCCGGAGGTTCCCGATCCCGCGCCCGCGCCTTCGCCCGCGCCGCAGCAGCGGCGCCAGGAGCCGCGCCTCAACCTCGCGGAATTGCAGCAGGATTTGCTTGAGGATCGCTCAAAGCAGCGGGCCGATCGCACAACGCCGCGCCGTACGCAGGGCGATCGCGGCGAGCGCCCCCGCCCCGGCGCGGGGCTCTCGCAGGGCGAGGTCGTGGCGCTGCGCGACCGCTTCGCCGCGATGGCCACCGCGCATATCGAGCGGCACCGTTGCTGGCGCGCGCCCGTCGATGCGCCCGATCCAGAACGGCTGGCGGTGGTCGTGCGCGTCAATCTCGACCCGCGCGGGCGCGTGCAGGGCCGGCCCCAATTGGTCTCCCCCGCCACAATTCGCGGCGATCCGGAACTGCGCGTGGCCGTGGATCGCGCCATTCGCGCCGTATTGCAGTGCGATCCCTTCCCGTTCGCGGACGATAGCGTCGCCAGCCGGCACTACGATTTGTGGCGCGAGCTGGAGATCAATTTCGATCCGACTGAAATGGCCGGGTGAGGCCGCGCACTTGAAGATTGAGCAAGACTGAGCGAGAGGCGCGTATGATGTTCGGTTCCACCTTCGCCCGCCTGGCGCGCATGGCCGCCGCCGCTTTGGCCGCGCTTGCATTCGCCGGCGTTGCGCACGGCCAGCAAGAACCCGCCGCGCCTGACGCCGCGCGCGGGCCTCTGCGCGTGGACGTGACGCGCGGGCATCTCGATCCGATGCCGATCGCGATCCCGGATTTCATCGGCGCTGATCAACGCGCCGCCGGCGTCGGGCGCGACATCGCGGGCGTCATCCGCGCCGATCTGGAGCGCTCGGGCCTCTTCCGTTCGGTCGATCCCGCGGCCTTCATCGAGCGCATCTCCGATGTAAACGTGCCGCCGCGCTTTGCCGATTGGAGCGTGCTGGGCGCACAAGCCCTCGTCGTGGGCCAAACCACCAATCTCCCCGACGGGCGCCTGCGCGTCGAATTCCGTTTGTGGGACGTGTTCCGCCAGGAAGCCGTGCTCGGCCTGCAATTTGCGACCACGCAAGATAACTGGCGCCGCATCGCGCACCGCGTCGCCGATCAGATCTATCGCCACATCACCGGCGAGGACGGCTATTTCGACAGCCGCATTGTGTTCGTCTCCGAGAGCGGGCCGCGCACGCGCCGCGTGAAGCGGCTGATGATCATGGATCAGGACGGCGCCAACCCGTTCTTCCTGACGGCCGCGGACTATCAAGTGCTGACGCCGCGCTTCTCGCCCTCGACGCAGATGATCACCTACATGTCGTTCGAGACGGGCCGCCCGCGTGTCTATCTTTTCAATCTCGAAACCAACCGCCGCGAAGTGCTGGGCGATTTCCCCGGCATGACGTTCGCGCCGCGCTTCTCGCCGAACGGCGATGCCGTCATCCTCACGCTGGAGCAGGGCGGCAATTCCGAGATTTACCGGATGGATTTGCGCACGCGCGCGCGCACGCGGCTCACCAACCATCCTTCGATCGACACCTCGCCCTCTTACGCGCCGGACGGAACGCAGATCGTCTTCACCTCGGACCGCGCGGGCTCGACGCAGCTTTACGTCATGGGCGCTGACGGTTCGGGCGTCCGGCGCATCAGCTTCGGGCAGGGCGCCTATTCGACGCCGGTCTGGTCCCCGCGCGGGGATTTGATCGCCTTCACCCGGCAATCAGGCGGGCGCTTCGCCATCGGCGTCATGCGTCCGGACGGCTCGGGCGAACGCATCCTTTCCGAAAGCTATCTGGACGAAGGGCCCACATGGTCCCCCAACGGGCGGGTCATCATGTTCTTCCGCGAGGCCCGCCCGGGCGCCGGCCCGAGGCTCTGGTCGGTCGATCTGACCGGCCGCAACCTCCGTCAAGTGAACACCTCGACCGACGCATCGGACCCAGCCTGGTCCCCGCTGCTGCCCTAAGAACTTGTCATGGTTGGAGTATTTAAACCTTTCCGCGTGTTCGGTTGAAAAGAGCCGCCCCGTTCGTAATGTTGCCGCGAGCCGGGGGTAGAAGACCTTTCGAGTGGGCGTCCGTGCGGGCGGCCGAGCTGGACTAAAGAGGGAGAACCCATGCGCACGATCGCCTTTGCCGCCTTGGCCGCCGCTGTCGCCGTCGCGGGCTGCGCCTCACGCCAAACGCCGACCGAATCCACCGCTCCGGTCGAAACACAAACGCCGCCGTCTCAAGAACAGACCGGCCCGGTGCCCGGCTCGGTTGAGGATTTCCGGGTCTCCGTGGGCGATCGCGTGTTTTTCCCGCTCGATCGCTCCGATCTTTCGCCCGAGGCGCGCGCGATCCTGGATCGCCAGGCCGCTTGGCTGCGGCGCTATCCGAACGTCCGCGTGCTGGTGGCCGGCAATTGCGATGAGCGCGGCACGCGCGAATATAACCTCGCCTTGGGCGCCCGCCGGGCGGCCGCGGCGCGCGACTATCTCGTCTCGCTCGGCATCCAATCCTCGCGCATCGAGACGGTCTCCTACGGCAAGGAGCGTCCGCTCGATCCGCGCTCCACGGAAGAGGCCTGGGCGGTGAACCGCAACGCCCACACCCAGATCGTGTCGGGCGCGGTCTCGTAACGCCGCAAAAAGGCCAAAGCGCTCCGTCATGAGCCGCTCATGACGATTGCCCCTTTTCGCGCCGCCCTCGCGGCCTGCGCGCTCGCTTGCCTTGTCTCGCCGGCCGCGGCCCAGCAGCTGCCGAGCGAGGGCGCCTACGCCCGCCAGGACCGCATCGAGGAGCTGGAGCGGCTGCTGCAGCAGGCGACCGACGAGAACGATCGCCTGCAATATCAGCTGCAGCAGAGCCAGGCCGAGGTGCGCCGCTTGCAGACCATGGTGGGCGATCTCGCGGCCGTCCGCGATGCGCGCGACGAGATCGAGCAGGAGAATGCGCCCGCCGCGCCGCCGCCGCCGGCGCGCGGCCAACAGGCAAGCCGCGAATCTCCCATACAGCAGGGCTCTCTCGGCGAATTGCCCGCCGAGGATTTGCCCGGCGACGCCGGCGAGACGTTTCAGCGCGCGCGCCAATATCTGCTGAACAACCAGATCCGCGCCGCCGAGGAGGCGTTCGAGGATTTCATCGCGCGCTTCGGCAACGATCCAAACGCCCCGGAGGCGCGCTATTGGTTCGCCTTCACGCTCTTGGCGCGCGACGCGCACACCGAGGCCGCCTCCGGCTTCATCGACTATCTGCGCCGCTATCCGCGCGGGCGGCGCGCGCCCGATGCAATGGTGCGCCTTGGCATCGCCTTGAAAGGCGCGGGGCGCACGCAGCAGGCCTGCGCGGCCTTTGCCGATTTCCGCCGCACCTATCCGAACGCGCCTCAGGCGCTGCGCGATCTGGCGACCCGCGAGGCTCGCGGCGCACGCTGCGCGGCTTAGTTCCTTCTCCCCTTGTGGGAGAAGGTGTCGTGGCGCGAAGCGCCATGACGGATGAGGGGTGATCGCGCATACTTCCGCCATGGGGCGCACGCACCCCTCACCCGTCTCGCCGCTGCGCGGCGATTCACCCTCTCCCACAAGGGGAGAGGGGCCAGTGCTCGCGCACTCAGACGCGATCTCCGGCCCGGTGCTGCTCGCCCTTTCCGGCGGCGGCGACTCCACCGCGCTGCTGCATCTATTGGCGGAGCGGATGGCGGGCCGCGTCAGCGCCGCGATCGTCGATCACGCCATCCGTCCGGGTTCGGAGGAAGATGCGGCGCGCGCGGCCGCCGCCGCCGAAGCGCAAGGCGTTGCCGTCCGCGTCATCGGTCTTTCGTGGCGCGCGGGGGAGAAGCACAATCAAGCCGCGCTGCGCCGCGCGCGCCACGCAGCGCTCGCGGCTGCCGCGCACGACGCGGGTGCGCGCGTCATCGCGCTTGCGCACACAGCGGACGATCAGGCCGAGACTATGCTCATGCGCGCGGCGCGAACGGGGGAAGATCGAGCCCAGGGGATGCGCGTGCTCGCGCCCTCGCCGGTCTGGCCCGAAGGCATGGGCCTCACGCTCTGGCGCCCGCTGCTCGACGCAAGCCGCGCGGCGCTTCGCGCCTACCTCAATGCGCGCGGCGCGACGTGGATCGACGATCCCTCGAACGACAACCTCGCATACGAACGCATTCGCGCGCGCCGCGCGCTGACGGGCGCGGAGGCGCGGCGCTTGCTGAGCCTTGCGCGCGATGCCGACGTGCGCGCCGCCGCGCGCGAGGAAGCCGGCGCGCGATGGATCGCCGCGCACGCCGTGTTCGACCAAGGCGAGGTCGCGTTTCCGCACGCCGCCGCACACGAAGAGGGCGCCGCCCCCGCGCTCGCCATTCTGATCGCGGCCGTCTCCGGGGAGGGCGAACTTCCGAGCATGGCCAGGGCCGAGGCGCTGGCGGCGCGGCTGGGCGCTGACCTCCGCGGCGCCACGCTCGGGGGCGCGCGCATCCGCCGGCGCGGGGCGCGCATCGTTCTCTCCCGCGACCCCGGCGCCGTTTTGGGCCGGGCGGGCAAGGCGGCGCTCGCGCCGTTCCCATTGCCGCTTGAGCGCGCCGCGATCTGGGACGGGCGCCTCGCGCTCACCGCGCGCGAGCCCGGCTGGCGCGCCGCCCCGGAGAGCGCCGGGGCGGCGATCATCGTTAAGGCGGCGCAACGCCTCACGCTCGGCGAGGCCGAAGCCGCCGGAATCCTTGCTGTTTCCTGGCTTCCGGCGGCGCGCGTGCGTCATTTGCTGGCGCATTCACCCGGCCTTGAGGGCGTGATGCTAGAAGAGGGTGTTAACGGACCCGCGCGGCGCCTATCTTGAACGCTGGATCTTGGAAGAACTGAGCCCGGCGCGGGGCCAACGCCCCGGCGCCCTTGAAGGTTGGACGATGCCCATCCGGAATCTGCTGCTGTGGGGCGTGATCGCCCTCATCCTGGTCGTGTTGTTCACGGTCTTCTCCGGAGGGTCGAACCAGACGCGCAACGCGCAGACGATCCCTTATTCCCAGCTCCTCGACGAGGTGCAGGCCGGGCGCATCAAGTCCGCCACGACGCGCGGCGACAGCGTCATCAGCCGCACGAACGAAGGCAGCGTGCTCGTCACCTATGTGCCGGCTGGGACGATGGGCACGCTGGTTCAGCGTCTCGACGAATCGAACGTCGAGGTGGAAGCGACCGCGCCGCGCACCGGCCCCGGCCTTGGCGACATTCTCCTGGGCATTCTGCCCATGCTGCTGCTGATCGGCGCGTGGTTCTTCTTCATGCGCCAGATGCAGGGCGGCGGCAGAGGCGCCATGGGCTTTGGGCGATCGAAGGCGCGCCTCCTCACTGAAGCCAAGGGCCGCATCACGTTCGATGACGTCGCCGGCATCGACGAAGCAAAGGAAGAACTGGGCGAGATTGTCGAGTTCCTGAAGGATCCCGGCAAGTTCCAGCGACTGGGCGGCAAGATTCCAAAGGGCGCGCTGCTCGTCGGCCCTCCCGGCACCGGCAAGACGCTGCTCGCGCGCGCCATCGCGGGCGAAGCCAATGTGCCGTTCTTCACCATCTCGGGCTCCGACTTCGTCGAGATGTTCGTCGGCGTCGGCGCGAGCCGCGTGCGGGACATGTTCGAACAAGCCAAGAAGAACGCGCCCTGCATCATCTTCATCGATGAAATCGACGCAGTTGGGCGCCATCGCGGCGCGGGCCTCGGCGGCGGCAACGATGAGCGCGAGCAGACGCTCAATCAATTGCTCGTCGAGATGGACGGCTTTGAAGCCAACGAAGGCATCATCCTGATCGCCGCGACGAACCGCCCGGACGTGCTCGATCCCGCGCTCTTGCGCCCCGGCCGCTTCGACCGCCAAGTGGTGGTGCCGAACCCGGACGTGATGGGCCGCGAGAAAATTCTCCGCGTTCACACGCGCAACGTGCCCGTCTCCCAGGATGTCGATCTCAAGGTCATCGCGCGCGGCACGCCGGGCTTCTCCGGCGCCGATCTCGCCAACCTCGTGAACGAAGCGGCGCTCCTTGCCGCACGCCGCGGCCGGCGCATGGTCACGAGCCGCGAGTTCGAGGACGCGAAGGATAAAGTCATGATGGGCGCCGAGCGGCGCTCCATGGTGATGAGCGAGAAGGAAAAGGAGCTGACCGCCTGGCACGAAGGCGGCCACGCCATCGTCGCGCTCAACGTCCCGGAAGCCGATCCGGTGCACAAGGCCACCATCGTCCCGCGCGGGCGCGCGCTCGGCATGGTGATGCAGCTGCCGGAAGGTGATCGCTATTCCATGAACTACACTCAGATGACGAGCCGCCTCGCCATCATGATGGGCGGCCGCGTCGCGGAAGAATTGGTCTTCGGCAAGGATAAGATCACGTCGGGCGCGAGCTCCGATATCTCCGCGGCCACCAATCTCGCGCGCAACATGGTCACGCGCTGGGGCTATTCCGACGTGCTCGGCCTCGTCGCCTATGCGGACAATCAGGAAGAGGTCTTCCTCGGCCACTCCGTCTCGCGCACGCAGAACATGAGCGAAGAGACCGCCAACAAGATCGACGCGGAAGTGAAGCGCCTGGTCGAAGCCGGATACGAAGAAGCCAAGCGCATCTTGACGGAGAAGGCCGAAGATCACCGCCGGCTCTCCGAAGCGCTGCTCGAATACGAGAGTTTGACGGGCGAGGAAATCGCGCAGGTTCTCCGCGGCGAGAAGCTCGATCGGCCGGACGACACCTCCGCCCCGCCGCTGCCGCCAAAGCCCGCTTTGCCGGTGACGGACGAGGACGAAGAACCCGTCCATCCTGGCGGCTGGCCCAACCCCGCGCCGGCCTAGAAGCGCAATCCCTCTACGCGGCTGAGCGGCGCGACTGCGGGCGCGCGCGGCGCATGCGCGCGTGCTAAGAGCGCGCGGGCCAAGAGGAGGCGCTCATGCTCGCTAATTCCACGATCACCGCGATGGTCGGAACCGCGCGTCCCGACGCGGCGAAGGATTTCTACAAGGACGTCCTGGGTCTCTCGCTGCAGAGTGAGGATAATTTCGCCGCGGTGTTCGCCGGCAAGAACGCGCGCATCCGCGTCTCGCGCGTGCCGGCCGTCGTGCCGGCGCCCTACGCGGTCGTTGCATTCAACGTGGAGAGTATCGAGAGCGCAATCGATGCGCTTGCCGCCAAGGGCGTCGCGTTCGCACGCTATCCCGTCTTCCAGCAGGACGCGCGCGGAATCTGGACCTCGCCGGACGGCACCAAGGTCGCCTGGTTTCACGACCCCGATCTCAATCTGCTCTCGCTCGTCGAATACGCATGAGCGTTCTCCCGCCGCCCAAGATCGACGGCGGCCCGTGGATCATGGGCATCTTGAACGTCACGCCGGATTCCTTCTCGGACGGCGGGCGCTTCGCCGACGCCGCGCAGGCGAGCGATGAGGCGCTGCTCATGCTGGAGGACGGCGCCGATCTGATCGACGTCGGCGGCGAGTCCACGCGCCCTGGCGCCGCGCCCGTGACAGATGCGGAGGAGATTGCGCGCGTCGTGCCCGTCATCAAGGCCATCCGCATGCAGAGCGATGCGCCCATTTCCATCGATACGATGAAGCCGCATGTCGCCCGGATGGCCTTCGCCGCGGGGGCCAATATCTGGAACGACGTGAGCGCGCTCGCCGCGCCGGGCGCGCTCGAAGCCGCCAGCGCGCTCAAGGCCAGCGTCATCCTCATGCACATGCAGGGCGAGCCGCGCACCATGCAGCAAAACCCACACTATGAGGATGTGGTGCGGGAGGTGTCCGATTTCCTCGCCGCGCGCGCCAAAGCGGCGGCGGCCGCGGGGCTCAAGGACATCTTCGTCGATCCCGGCATCGGCTTCGGCAAAACGCTGGCGCACAACCTCGCGCTCGTCGCTCATCTGGACGACGTGAAGAAACGCACGAAGCGCCCGCTCGTCTTCGGCGCATCGCGCAAGAGCCTGATCGCCAAGATCGACGAAACGGCGAAGGACGCATCGGACCGCATCGGCGGTTCGCTGGCGCTTGCGCTCGCGGCTGTGTCAAAAGGCGCCGACATGGTGCGCGTTCACGATGTCCGCGAGACAGCCCAGGCCCTCCTCATCGCACGCGCGCTGGAGGCGCCGGCATGAGCATTCATTGGTGGGCGCTCGTTCTGGCCGGCGTTTTCGAGATCGCTTGGGCGGCAGGGTTCAAATTCGCCTTTCGCAGCAATCACCTGATCAGCGCCGCAGTCGTCACGGCAATGGCCGCAAGCTTCTATTTCCTGTGGTTCGCCATGCGCGCCATCCCGATAGGCACGGCTTACGCAGTCTGGACCGGCATCGGCGCCGCGGGCGCGGCAACCATCGGGCTTCTGTTTCTGGGCGAACCGGCAACTGCGCTTCGCCTCATCTGCATCACGTTAATCATAGCCGGCGTCGTCGGCTTGAAGATTGCAGCGGGGTGATGCGTGCGCGTCATTGACCGAATGTAACGCACGCTGCAATTTGAGTTCACCCACGCGGGCGGGCGTTGGGCGTGTGGGGGCTCCCGACGTGACGAAGATCGGCGCGCTTGAAGGCTTGCGCGGCATGGCGGCGGTGCTCGTCGTCGTCTCGCATCTGCGCCTCGACAATTCGATTTTCATGCAAGGTTGGGTGCAAAACTCCCAGTCGTTGCTCTCGGTGTTTTTCGTGCTGAGCGGCTTCGTCGTCGCCA
Source organism: Hyphomonadaceae bacterium (assembly GCA_050246475.1). GTDB lineage: Bacteria > Pseudomonadota > Alphaproteobacteria > Caulobacterales > Aquidulcibacteraceae > CADEEL01. The sequence goes on from JBFWVZ010000004.1 coordinate 133,612, forward strand.
TGGGTTATGGCGAGGGGATGCGCGACGGGCGCGACGCAGGCTATTTCACACTGCGCCGCGTTGGGCGCATCTGGCCGCTGCACATCACGGCGCTGGGCGCCCTTGTCGCGCTGGAGCTGGCGCGCCTGGCGCTCAATCTCGCGGGTGTGATCCATTCGGAGCGCGCGCCCTTCACAGGGCCCACGTCGCTCGAGGGCCTCTGGGAGAATCTTCTGCTCGTTCAGATGTGGGGCTGGCAAAAGCTCTTCACCTGGAATCTGCCGGCCTACACGCTCTCCGTCATCATCGTCTGCTACGCGCTCTTCGTGCTCGTGGCGCTGACGCTCAAGCCGCTCTGGATGCGGATCGCTGCGTGGGGCGTGCTGATGGCGGCCGCGGCCGCGATCTTCTTCGATTTCACGCACGCTTTCATGGAATGGCGCGGGCCCAGCGTCGCGCGCGGCGTGATGGACTTCTTCCTCGGCGCATTGACGTGCATGGTTTGGCGCGCGGCGCCCTTGCGCAATGCGTGGGCCGCGGCGGCGCTCTTCTTTGCGTGCGTCGCATTTGTTTTCTACGCCGCCAATGCCGGGCCCTATGGGTGGCTCTTTCCGGCCTCCTCGCTTGCGTTCGCCGCGATGATCTATGCGTGCGCCGCCGATGCCGGGCCTGCGGCCGCTGCCCTCCGGTCCAAACCGGCCGCGTGGCTCGGCGAGCATTCGGTCGCGATCTATCTCTTCCACTTTCCGATACTGATTTTCATGCTGGCAGGCATCGGCGTGTTCGAGCGCTTCGTGGGCCATCCGCTGGTCGTGGATGTGCAGGTTCCGTCCGGCGAGGTGATGGAGATCGTGCGCATCGGCCCGCGCTGGATGATGGACATTCTCTCGGTCGCGCTGCTCGGCGTCGTGCTTGCGGCCGCTGCCGCCGCGCACCGCTACATCGAGATCCCCGCGCGCGATTTCTTCGCCAATCTGGCGGCGCGCCGCTTCCCGCGCCGCGACGAGGCGCCCGAAGCGGCCTAGGCGCGCGCGCCCTCCATTGCTAAGCCCGCGCGGATGAGCGCCGAGCCCCGCAGAGTTTCCGACGGCCGCGTCCTGGTGATCGCGGGCTCCGATTCCGGCGGCGGCGCCGGCATCCAGGCCGACATCAAGACGATCACCGCGCTCAACGGCTACGCGATGACCGCGGTGACCGCGATCACCGTGCAGAACACGCTCGGCGTCTCCGCCGTCCATCCCATTCCCGGCGAGATCGTCCGCGCACAGATCGATGCGGTGATGGGGGATATCGGCGCCGATGCGTGGAAGATCGGCATGCTCGGCGGCGCCGATCTCGTCGAACTCGTCTATCAAGCGTTCTACGACGTCGGCGAGGGCGTGCCGATCGTGCTCGATCCGGTGATGATCGCCAAGGGCGGCGCGAGCCTCTTGGAGGACAAGGCCGTCGATCTCCTTCGCGACAAGCTCATGCCCATCGCCGCCATCGTCACCCCGAACGCGCCGGAGGCGGAGCGCCTCACCGGCGTCGCGGTTTTCGATCTCGATACGCAGAAGCGCGCCGCGGAGAAGCTCCTGGAGCAGGGGGCGTGGAGCGCGCTGGTCAAAGGCGGCCACATCGAAGGGCCCATCGTTTACGATGTCTTCGCCACGCAGGCAGGGATGAGCGTGTTCGAGCAGCCGCGCATCGAAACGCGCGCCACGCACGGCACGGGCTGCACGCTCGCCTCCGCCATTGCCGCTGGCGTTGCGCGCGGCATGCCGATGCGCGACGCGATCGCGCGCGCGCGGGAATATTTAATGGGCGCGATGCTGGCCGCGCCCGGCTATGGCGAAGGGCACCAACCCTTGGGCCATGCCTGGACTGTCAGCGAGCCGCGGAAGAAATCCTGAGCCGAACGCGTGAGTGAGGCGAGCGAACTGGCGAGCCTATCGCCTTTCGTGCAGTCTCGCGGGCCCCGCGCGGAAATCGCGTGTGCGGGGAAAAGCGGAGCTCGCGCTTATGCGCATCTGGTTCGTCGATGCCTTCACTGACCGGGTGTTCACCGGCAACCCCGCAGCCGTCGTGCCGCTGGAGCGCTGGCTCCCGGATGCGACGCTGCAGGCCGTCGCCGCCGAGAACCGCTTGTCGGAAACCGCCTTCGTCGTGCCGACGGGCCTGAAGGGCAATTACCAGCTTCGTTGGTTCACGCCCCATGACGAGGCGCCGCTCTGCGGGCACGCGACGCTCGCCGCTGGCGCGGTGTTGCTCTCCGAGATGGAGCGCGGGCTCGAAGTTGTCGTGTTCGATACGCAGGCTGGCGCGCTCATCGTGCGCAAGACGGAGGAGGGCTTCACGCTCGATCTGCCGCGCCGCCCGCGCAGCCCCTGGACCGTTCCGGCCGAGCTCGCCGAGGCGCTGGGCAATCCGCGCATCGTGGATGCGTTCGTCGGCGAGTACGCGACCATCGTTCTCGACAGCGAAGAGGCCGTCGCGCGTTTGGCGCCCGATCTCGACGCCGTCGATCGCATCGTGCGCGGGCCGCGTCAGGGTTGTTTGGCTGTCACCGCGCCGGGCGATGACGGCAAGCCCTACGATTTCGTCGCGCGCTTCTTCGCGCCGGGCCTGGGCCTCGCGGAGGAGCCGTTCACGTCATCGTCCTTCGCCGATCTCGCGCCCTATTGGTCCGACCGGTTCGATCTCGATTCCGTCGTCGGCTATCAAGCCTCCAAGCGCGCCGGCTATGCGCGCGCGATCCAGACGCTGTCGAGCGTGCGCCTGCTGGGGCAAGTCGCGATCTATCTGCGCGGCGAATTGGATGATTCCATCGCGCGCTTGCACAATCGCGCGAGCACGGCGCCGGAGCCCTTGCCGCGCATGCCGAAGGCGCGCGTCAAGCCGCAGGCGCCGGGCCTCGCCGCGGCGCCTATCTTCGAGGATCCAGACGTCGTCGATGGCGCGCCCGCGCCCCAGCCCGCCAACATGCGGGACGATTGGGCCGATGAAGCCGAGGCCATTCAGGTCTTCGATCTGGAAGGGGACGATGCGCCCGAGATGGAGCGCGTCGAGGTCGAGGATGCGCCGGCGCGCCAAAGCGCGGCGAACGAATAGAGCTTACCCGCCGTTGCGCTTCACCGAGCGCCAATAACCCCACGCGATGAGCGCGCCCATCGCGACGAGGAAGCCGTAGAAGCCGAAATTCGCAAAGAGCGCGATCGCGGCCACGACGGCGACGAGGATCGCCAGCCATTCCATGCGTGCAGTTTACGCGCGCACCCGCTGCGATTGCGTGAAGGAAAAGAGCTAAGGCGCGTTCACCATGCGCATGGCTTTCCAGCCTTCCTGCGCGATGAAGAGCCCTGCCGCGATGAGCGCAAACGCGATGAGCGCGTTCCAGCCGATGGGCTCCGCGAACGCGATCGCGCCGAGCCCCAGCGCCCAAAGCGGCATGAGATAATTCGTCTGCGTCACAAAGACGGGGCCCGCGCCGCGCACCAGCTCGAAATAGGCGATGCTTGCGATGCCTGTGGGCCCGAGCGCGAGCGCCGCGATCGCGATCCAGCCGATAGGATCGGGCGCCGCGCCCGTATTGATCCAATCGCTCGCCGCGAAGGGCGTCGCCATGAGCGCGCCGAAAAGCGTCCAGCCCGCGGCGGCTTCGAGCGGCGGAATCTGTACGCCCGCGCGCGCGATGAGCGTGTTCACCGCGTAGCAAGCCGCCCCGAGGATCGCCGCGCCCTGTGCGACGACGCTGGCGTGTCCATCGCCCGCGATCGAAGGCGCCATGAGCGCCGCGACGCCCGCGAAGCCAAGCAGCAGGCCGAACGCGCGCCCCGCATCCATCCGCTCGCCCACGAAGGGCGCCGCGCCCGCGACGAGCAGCGGCGTCACGGCCGCATAGAGCCCCACGATCCCCGAAGGCGCCGAAAGCTGCGCCCACGAATAAAGCCAGAAGGGCGCCGCGGCGCCCAGAAAACCCATCACAAAGAGCTTGCGCCGCGCCCTGGGAGTGCGCGGCGGCTCAAGCCCGCGCGCGCGGCGCCACAAGAGAAACGCGTGGAGGAAAATCGTCGCCAGCCAAAGCCGCCCCGCCACGATCTCCCATGGCGTGCCGCCGTGATTGAGCCCAACGCGCACCATCGCGTAAGCGGAACCCCACAGCACGACGCAGAGCGTGAACAAAAACCAATCGCGCGCCGTCGGTCGCGGCATGGGCATTTCGCCTTTTGCTTGGGTTGCTCTCCCCGCCGAGCGGCGCGTGAACGGCGCCCAGCGTAAAAGCTCATACGTGCGAAAGTGAGATGTCGGCTGTGACCTCGGTCACTGGACAAGCAGCGCCCCGCACACAATGCGACGAACGGAGGTTGCGTGTGAACGAAGAGGAAGCCTTCGCCCGCATGCGCCGTCACGCGGGTCCGCTCTGGGCGGTCGCGATCCTCGCCGGCGTGCTGGCGGCGATCGTGCTCGCGGCTCTCGCTCTCGCCGATTAGCATGCCGCGCATGATCCGCGCCTTGACCCTCTCTCTCGTCCTCCTCCTCGCCGCGTGCGTGAGCACGCCCTCCCGCGCCGATCCGCCCAATCCGGCTTTTGAAGCCGCGATCGAAGCCTGCCTCGCCGCCGCGACCGATCCGAACGCCGTGCGCGCTTGCTATGGCGTCAGCGCGCGGCCGTGCATCGAAGAGGGCATGGGCGCGACGATGGCTTACGCGCTCTGCTGGTCCAACGAAGCGGATGTGTGGGAGCGGCGCGCGGCATCAGTGCAAGCGCGCCTCGCCCAGCGTGATCCGGGCCGCGTTGAATCTCTCGAAATCTCGGTCGCCGCGTTCGCGGCATTTGTCGAAGCCGAATGCGCTTATCGCGGCGCGACGTTCGACGGCGGCTCCGGCGCGCAGCCGGCGATGGCGCAATGCGCCGCCGAACTCTGGATGGAGCGCGTCCTCATGCTTGAGGAGACGGAGCGGGGCTATTGAGCGCCTGCACGCGCCACTTCTCCGTGTCGACGCCCATGATGGCGAGCCAAAGCGTGAAGAGAACTTCGCCGACCCCGCTGATCGGCAGGAGCGTGCGTGAAAGCGGCGCGCCGATCTCCGGCGCGATGAAGAACGTCAGATTGCCGGTGAGCCATCCCACGCCCGCAAGCAGCAGCGGAATGCCGAGCCAACGCGGCATGAATCGCGCGCCGAGCGTCAGCGCGCCGAGGCAGAGGCAATAGAATCCGAAGAAGATGAGGGCGATGCTGTTCCCCAGCGCGCCCATCCGCATCGCATGGCGCACCATCGTTTGCGCGCCCTCGTGATCAAGCAAGGCGAGCGCCGAGAGCTGATTGATCATGAACGCCGCGGAAGAGGCGCAGCCCGCGAGCCCAATGAACGCTGCAACGATCGAAAGCGTGCGGTTCACGGGCGCCAAGAGCGCGTAAAGCATCGCCACGACGGCTGTGTAGGAAACGGCGGCGATGAGGTTGGCGGCGAAAGCGAGCCGGATAACGCTCTCCCGCGCGGCGAAATTCGCCACAGTCGCCGCATCGTCGCCGCGCACCACGATTCCGGTGTTGGCGATGAGCGCAAAGACGCTCGCGCCGACAACGACAAGATAAAGCGCGCCCGCGATCCGCGCTTGAAGCTTGGGGTTTCTCACGCAGCCGCCTCCGCGGGCCGCGCCCGCCAGGTGATGAGCACGATCGCCAGCCACACCAGCATCGATCCGATGACGGCGAACGGTGGAATGAAGAGAATGATGAGCGGGCGCACGTTCTGGACCGCCTCAGGGAAGAAATCGATCTGCCCCGGAAAGAAGGAGCCCACCGCCGCCGCGAATCCCAGATGCATCCGCCACAAATGCCGCGCGATCCGCTGCGCCCCCGCGATGCCGCGGCGCACGATCACCGAGAGATCGCCAAGCGCCGCAAGCCCGATCAGCGAAGCGAAAATCGTCCCCGGCACGCCGCCGAGAAATGCGTTCCCGTTCTGCACCTCGACATATGTGGTGTACCCAGTGAGCACAGCGCCGCTCGCCGCGAAGAGAAAGAGCCCCCACTCGAAGAGTCCGCTCTGATTTTCCGCGCGCCGCACCGCCATGACGCCAGTAAAAAGCATGTAGATCGTCAGCACGCCCGCCACCGCATTGCCGATCTCGCCCTGCAGCGCGCCGAGGATCGCCCCGCTCCCCGCGGTCGTCACCATCGTGATCGCGAAGATGCGCCCCGCCGCGATGTGCACGCGCGAGCCCTTGCGCGAGAAAAGCGCCGTCGCGCCCGAGACGAGCCCCGTCACGCCCGCGAGCGCGTGGAAAAGAACTTGTGGGCTCATCCGACCCTCAACGGCGCGCCGGTCATCAGCGCATAGGAGAAAATTGAGAACGCGAAGATCCCGAGCCCCATGAAGAGCGTGCTGGCGGCGAGCGCACCCGCGACGCCGTACTTGAGCGCGCCGCTCCTCTGCGCCTGCGCGAAATAATAGAGCTGCAGCATCGCCAGCGGCGCGAGGAAGCAACCCCACGTCCAGAACCGGAAGAATGGCTCCCCGAAGCTCGCTTCACGCCCGATCAGGCCGTTCGCGACGAAATATCCAAAGACGCCCACGCGCAAAAACCACTGCGCGTTGGAGACAAGCCAAAGCCGCGTCGCCCAACGTTGATGCGATGCGAAGTCGCGTCTGAGCGCCGCGCGCAGTGCGAGAAACGCGAACGATAAAATCAACACGCCGTTGATCGTGGTGGAGAGCCCTTCGAGAAAGCTCGGGCTCGTGTTGCGCACCCACACCAAGTAGAAGCCGGAAAGGCTGAGCGCGGTGACCATGAAAAGAAAGACGCGCCCGTTCCAGCGATGGAACGTGGGAAAGCGCCGCCGCACGAAGGGCATGAGCTGGAGCGCGCCGCCGAATGCGATGAAGCCCGCGCCGAGCGCGTGCGCGAGGTACGCGTAATTGCCGCCGGTGTCGCCGCGCACGAAGGGGGTGCGCCCAAGCGCTGAGAGCCGGTTCCACACCTCGAAATCGCCGCTGACGCTCGAGGCCCCGTAGAACCCCATGATGTAAATGAAGAACGCCCATTGCCCGAGCACCGCGGCGGCGAACCAGAAAATCCCCGCGCACTTGAGCGCGCTGCCCGCGAGCGATCGCCGCGTCTCGATTTCCCCCGTCGCGACGGCCATGCGTGCTCCATCGCCGCCTGCGGCTGCCCGCTCGACGGCTCATATCGACTTCCGATAAAAGGCTAGGAGGAGCCGCCGCCGCCGGCCATGACGGTGCGAGCCAAAAACATGACTTCAGGCGCCAATTTCAGCCCCGCCGCGATCGCGCCGACTGTCGGCGCCGGCTTGGCCAACAGCCTCCTGGAATACGCCGTTTCGCGCGGCGCCGACGAGGCTGTTCTGCGCGATTGCGCCGGCATCGCGCCCGGCTTGCTGGATGATGCGGACAATCGCGTCGCGTTCGCGAACTATGTCGCGCTGATGCGCGCCGCGAAGGATGTGCTCGGCGCGGATTTTCCGCTGCGCTTCGCGCAAGCGTCCGACATGGCGGAGTTCTCAGTCGTCGGCCTTCTCGCGAACGCGTCCGAAACGATGATGGACTCCTTCGCGCAATTGAACCGATACGGCCGCCTCGTCGTCGAGGTCGATGTCGGCGGGGAGGGGCGCTTCAGGATGGAGAGCCGCGAGAACGGCATGTGGCTTGTCGATCTGCGCCCCGATCCCAACGATTTCTACGAACTCACCGAAACGACCTTCACCCGCATGATCACGGGGCCGCGTAAGTTTCTGCCGCGTCCGCACGTGTTTGAGGCGCACGTCACCCACGCGGCGCCAGCGCATCGCGCGGTGTACGATGAGATGTGGGCGTGCCCGATCACGTTCAGCGCGCCGTCGAACGCGCTGCGCATGGATATGAGCCTCGCCAACCATCGCGTACGCCAGGAATCGAAATACGCTTTCGGCCCCTTGAGCGTGCATGCCGAGCAATTGCTGAAGGACCTAGAAGATTCGAAAACCGCGCGCGGCCGCGTCGAGAGCCTGCTCATGCCTATCCTGCACACCGGCGATGTGAGCATGGACACGATCGCCGCGAAGCTCGCGCTCTCCCGCCAGACGCTCTATCGCAATCTGAAAGCCGAAGGCGTCACCTTCGAGCAAGTGCTCGATGAACTCCGCCACAAACTCGCGCTGCACTATCTGAGCGGCAAGAAAGTCTCCGTGAACGAGACGGCCTATCTCGTGGGCTTCTCCGATCCCGCCGCGTTCTCCCGCGCCTTCAAACGCTGGACAGGCATGAGCCCCCGCGCCGCGCGCGGCGCGTGAGAGCCCCGCTGCGCGATGCCGCAGGAAATCTTCATTGCATCCGGGCGCGAACGCCCGCATCTCGTCCGTGGGCCATCCGCTCCCAACGGCGGACGCTCATCTGTAAGGATGGGAGTTACAAGTGAACGCACTCGCCAAGCCGGCTTTGCGCCCGGCCGATCCCCGGTTTTCATCGGGCCCCACAAAAAAGAGACCCGGTTGGACGCTGGATGCGCTGTCCGCGGCCGCGCTCGGCCGCTCGCACCGCTCGAAAGAGGGCAAAGCCAAGCTCAAGGAAGCGATCGATCGCACCCGCGCGCTGCTTGAAGTGCCGTCGGACTACAAGATCGCCATCGTGCCTGCATCCGATACGGGCGCCGTCGAGATGGCGATGTGGTCCATGCTGGGCGAACGCCCGGTCGATGTCTTCGCGTGGGAAAGCTTCGGCGAGGAATGGGTGACGGATGCGAAGGCGCTGGGCATCGACGCCGCGCTCTATGTCGGCCGCCCGTACGGCGCGCTCCCCGATCTCTCGAAGGCGCGCAAGAACGCCGACATCATCTTCACGCAAAACGGCACGACCTCGGGCGCGAAAATCCCGAACTTCGATTGGATCGCATCCGATCGCGAAGGCATCACGATCAACGATTGCACGTCGGCCGCGTTCGCACAGCCGATCGATTGGGCGAAGTGCGATGTGGTGACGTATTCCTGGCAAAAGGTGATGGGCGGCGAGGCCGCGCACGGCATGCTCATCCTCTCGCCCCGCGCAGTTGCCCGCCTGGAGAGCTTCACACCCAATCGCCCGCTGCCGAAGATTTTCCGCCTCACCAAGAAGGGCAAGCTGGACGCCGAAATTTTCGAAGGCGCCACCATCAACACGCCCTCGCTCTTGGCGACGGAAGATTATCTCGACACGCTCAAATGGGGCGAAAGCATCGGCGGCTTGAAGGCGCTGCACGCGCGCGCCGATGCGAACGCAAAAACGCTCTATGATTGGGCCGCGAAGACGCCCTGGATCGCGCCGTTGGCGGAGGATCCGAAAACCTGGTCGAACACCGGCGTGTGCTTGAAGATCGTCGATGATCGCGTCGCCGCTCTCGGTGAAGAAGCCCAGGCGGAGTTCGCGAAAAAGCTTGTCTCCATGCTGGAGAAGGAAGGCGTCGCGCTCGACGCCGGCGCCTATCGCACGGCCCCGCCGGGCCTACGCATCTGGTGCGGCGCCACGGTGGAGCAGAGCGACCTCGAAGCGCTCATCCCCTGGATCGAGTGGGCCTTCGCCACGCTCATCGCCGATATCGCCAAGGCCGCCTGATCGCACCTGCGATGCAGAAGGTCTGGGCTCCGCGAACGGCGAAAGTCGGCGCTCACACGCTCACTTTGCGTCAGGCCCAAGCGGCCGACATCCCAACGCTCACCGCGTGGGATAAGGCCGAGCACGTCATTTCCGCCACCACCGACGATCCGGATGCGGAGGATGCCTTCGAAGGCATCGTCTGGCCCGATGAGATCGCGAACGCCTCGCTGGTGACCTTTTATCTCCTCGCGCTGCTCGACGGCCGCCCCATCGGCGCGATGCAAGTCATCGATCCTCACGCGGAGCCCACGCACTATTGGGGCGAGATCGAACCCAATCTCCGCGCGCTCGATATCTGGATCGGCAGCCTCGACGATATCGGCAAAGGCTACGGCGAAGCCATGATGGCGCTCGCCATCGACGCCTGCTTCGAGGAAGCGCGCGTCAACGCCATCGTCATCGACCCGCTCGCGTCCAACACGCGCGCACACAAATTTTACCAGCGCCTTGGCTTCAAGCCGCTCACCCGCCAGCTCTTCAACGACGAAGACGATTGCCTCGTCCACCGCCTCGACCGCGCCGATTGGAGGGCTCGCCTTGGCTCATGAAACAAGCGCCAGCATCGCCGCCTGGGGTGGGGAGACGTTTGGGCCGGTCGCAGATTTCACGGTGCTCGTTCAGCGTGCCCGCGGCGAGTTCGATGAACTTGAGCGCGCGGTCGGCGCCGGCGATGCTGAGGAGATCGGCGCCGAAGCTGCCGACGTCGTTATCCTGCTGCACCGCTTGTGCGGATTGCTCGGCGTCGAGCTGAGCGAGCAGGTCGATTCAAAGATGCAGATCAACCGCGCCCGTCGTTGGATCGCCAGCGGCGACGGCGTCGGACGCCACACGGATTGAGAAGGAAAGCATATGCCGAAAGTCTTGATCAGCGACGAACTCTCGCCCGCCGCCGTCGATATCTTCAAAAGCCGCGGCGTTGAAGTAGACGTGATCACAGGGCTCAAGAAAGACGAGCTGCTGAAGATCATCGACAAATATGACGGCCTCGCGGTCCGCTCCGCCACGAAGGCGGATAAGGACGTCATCGCCGCCGCGAAGAATCTCAAAGTCATCGGCCGCGCCGGCATCGGCGTGGACAATATCGACATCCCCGCCGCCACCGCGAAGGGCATTGTCGTGATGAACACGCCCTTCGGCAATTCCATCACCACCGCCGAACACGCCATCGCGCTGCTCTTCGCCGCCGCGCGCCAGCTCGCCGCCGCCGATCAGAGCACGCAGGCCGGCAAGTGGGAGAAGAACCGCTTCATGGGCGTCGAGCTCTACGCGAAAACGCTCGGTCTCATCGGCTGCGGCAATATCGGCTCGATCGTCGCCGAGCGCGCGCTGGCGCTTAAGATGAAAGTGATCGCCTACGATCCCTTCCTCTCGCCCGAGCGCGCGGTGGAGCTGGGCGTGGAGAAAGTGGAGCTGGACGATCTCATCGCCCGCGCCGACGCCATCACGCTTCACGTCCCGATGACGGAGAAGACGAAAAACATCCTCTCCGCTGAAAATCTTGCCAAGACCCGCAAGGGCGTCATCATCGTCAACGCGGCGCGTGGCGGCTTGGTCGATGAAGCAGCGCTGCGCGCCGGTCTCGAAAGCGGCCACATCGCGGCCGCCGGCATCGACGTGTTCTCAAGCGAACCAGCGAAGGAGAATGTCCTCTTCGGCGCGCCCAATCTCGTCGCGACGCCGCATCTGGGCGCTTCGACCGGCGAAGCGCAGGAGAATGTCGCGCTGCAAGTAGCGGAGCAGATGAGCGATTACCTTGTCTCCGGCGCGGTCATGAACGCGCTCAACATGCCCAATATCAGCGCTGAGGAGGCGCCGCGCCTGAAGCCCTACGCGAAGCTCGCCGAAATGCTCGGCCTCTTCGCCGGGCAGATCGTGGATGAAGGGCTCGACGCGGTCGCCATCGAATACGAAGGCGATGTCGCGCAGGTGAACACAAAGCCGCTGACCGCGGCCGCGCTCGCGGGCCTGCTGCGTCCCATGCTGGCGGAGGTGAACATGGTCTCCGCGCCCGCGATCCTCAAGGAGCGCGGCACGCCGCTGACCGAATCCAAAACCGAAATCTCGCCGACCTACGACAGCGTCATCCGCATCAAGGTGGAGACGGCGGGCTCCTGGCGCACGGTCGGCGGCGTCGTCATCGCGGGCCAGCCGCGCATCACCGAGATCAAGGGCATGCCGCTCGAAGCCGCCTTCCACCCGACGATGCTCTACGTGAACAACCTCGATAAGCCCGGCTTCATCGGCGCGTTGGGCACGATGCTCGGCGAAGCCAAGATCAATATCGCGACGTTCAATCTCGGCCGCGTCTCTGAAGGGGAGGATGCGATCGCGCTCGTCGGAATCGATCAGACCGTTCCCGAGCCGCTCACCGCCAAGATCGCGGCGCTGCCGCAAGTGCGCTACGTGAAAGTCTTGCGCTTCTAGGCGATATCCACAGCCTCCCCGCCGCCGCGCGCGTGCTACGCTCAAGCGGGGAGAATCACATGCGTTTCGTCACGACCGGCGCACTCGCCATCGGCGCGTTCGCCTCCATGACCGGCGCCGCGGAAGCGGGCGTTGCGCGCGTGCATGTGAGCGTGATGGAACACAACGTCCGCATCATCGACGATAAGAACGCGGACAAAGAAGAAGGCCTCGCGGTTCAAGGCCAGATCAATTTCTCCTCGCCGAGCTGGCTCGATTGGGCAGGCTCGCCCGAGCCTTACATCGTCGGTTCGGTGAGCACCGCGGGGGAGACGAGCTTCGCGGGCGTCGGCCTCGAATGGCGCTGGGAGTTCGCGGATGGCTGGGCGCTCTCGCCCGGATTGGGTTACGTCATTCATGACGGCGAATTGGAGAATCCGTTTCCGAACGGCTCGCCCGAAGCGGCGGCCTTCGCGGAAGAGCATGTGCTCCTTGGTTCGCGCGATCTCTTCCGCACATCGATCGCGCTCGAACGCGAGTTCGGAGGCGGCTGGGCGGCGGGCGTCGAATATACGCACCTGTCGCATGGCCAAATCCTCGGCGAAGGGCGAAATCAGGGGTTGGACCAGATTGGCCTGCGCCTGACCTATGCCTTCGAAGACTGAACTCACGCTCATTGCCGGCCAGGGCGGCGGCTCGACCATGATCGAGGCGTTGCTGACGCTCGCCACTATCCCGTTCAAACGCGAAGCGCTCGAATGGAAGGAGATCTACAAGACCGGCAAGCGCTTGAAGGAAGTGAATCCCGCCGGCCACGTGCCCGCGCTCATTCTCCCGGGCGGTGAGATCGTAACGGAATCTCTCGCAATGGCGCTCCTCATTGCCGAATGGGCGCCGGACGCGAACTTGGCGCCAAAGCCAGACGACAAAAGCCGCGCACGCTATCTGCGTCTGCAGACGATGATTTGCGCCACCATCTATCCGCTCTGGACGGTTGATGACGATCCCAAGCGCTTCGCCGGCGCCGATGCAGCCGCGCAAGAGACGCTCCGCAAACGCACGGACAAACGCCGCAAGGAACTCTGGCTCATCCTCGAAAGCCTGGTGGACGCAGGCCCCTATGCGCTCGGCAAGCAATTCTCCACGCTCGATGTGTTCATTTCCGTGATGACGCGCTGGCGCCCCCGCCGCGCCTGGTTTGAAAAGTCCGCGCCGAAGCTTCACGCCATCGCGACGAAGGTGGACGCGCACCTCGCGCTCCAGGAGGTCTGGGCGCGCAATTACGGCTGAGACCGTCGCGCCCGCGCGCGCCTCCGTCGCATCAACGTTGAGCTGCGTACGCTTGTAGCCGAGACGAGGCGCCATGATGTCCTGGCTCCGCGCGCTCGCCGCTTGCTTTCTGCTCCTTTTCGCCGCGCCGGCAATGGCGCAAGAGCCGAGCCCCTATGACGGCTGGTGGCGCGCCAGCGTCGAGCATGCCGGCGAGCGCGAAGATTTCTATCTTTATCTCGAAACGCGGGCGGACGGGCGCCGCCTCGCGCGCTTCAACATTCCGCTCATTGCGATGGAGGCACTCTTCAGCCGCTATGAGATCGCGGAGAGCGAACTCCGCCTCACCGACGCGCATTGGACGCTCGCGATCGAAGACGAAGGGCGCGCACTGGCCGGGACAATCCCCGCCGATCTCGCGCCTGTCCATCAGCTGAACGCGCGCTTCGAACGCAGCGATGCGCCCGCGCCCATCCCCGATCCGCCGTCGCGCGAAACGCCGCCCGCGCCGCTCTGGCGCGTCGAGGCCGGCGCGCCGATCTGGGCAGGGCTCACCTACGATCCGCGTACGGATCGTCTCATAGCCGCGACAGAAGCGGGCCGCGTGCTGGCGCTTTGGGCGCGTGATGGAAGGCAAGTCTGGTCGCACGACCTGGGCGGCGCCATCCGCGCGACGCCCACGCTCCACCAAGGCCGCCTCTATGTCGCCACCGATGCCGCGCTCGTTGCGCTCAACGCGCGAACGGGCCGCGAGCTCTGGCGCGCGCCCTTCGGCTCGCAGCGCGCCGAACGCTTGCCCATCGCGGATCAGAACTCGCGCTGGGATCATTACAGCGCGTCAGCGGCGATCGACGACAATTTCATCGCTATCCCATCGCGCGACGGCTGCGTGCATGCGCTCGATGCGCGCAACGGCGCGCGCCGTTGGCGCACATGCACTGAGGACGTGCTCACCGGAACGCCGGCGCTCACGCACGATGCGGTTCTCTTCGGCGGCATGGATGGAAACGCCTACGCGCTCGCGCGCGCAACGGGCGGCGAACTTTGGCGCCGCAATCTCTCGATGCCGCTGCCGCGCGACGCGGTGATCGCGAACGGCGCCGTCCTCTTCGGCAGCCGCACCTACGATCTCTCCGCGCTCGATGCGCAAACCGGCGAGCCAGCCTGGACACGCTATTTCTGGTTCTCTTGGGTCGATGCGGCGCCCGCGCTCGCTGACGGCGTCATCTATATCGGCGCCTCCGATGGGCTTCAGGTGCAGGCGCTCGATGCGGGCAATGGCGCGCGCATCTGGCGCGCGCGCGTGCCCGGCTGGTCCTGGGGCCGCCCCGGAATCGGACGCGAGACGATCTATGCGGGCGCCGTGGGCGGCCAGTATTCCGGCGTGCGCCGCGGCGGCCTGGTCGCGATTGACCGCGTCACCGGCGAACGCCGCTGGATCATTCCGTCCGAAGAAGCGGCTGAAGGTGAAACCTACGGCTTCGCCGCCGCGCCGGCCGTCGCGGGCGATCGCGTGTTCGCCGCCGATCTTACCGGCGCGATCTTCGCCTTCCGCGATTAAGCGGCCCTTCGCCGCCTTGAAGCGGCGCGCGCGATCAGCGATCACCCACCGTCAAGCAAGGTGACTCGCGCGATGTCAGCGGTTGTGGTCGTCGGCGCCCAATGGGGCGACGAGGGAAAAGGCAAGATCGTCGATTGGCTCTGCCATCGCGCGGACGTCGTCGTGCGCTTTCAAGGCGGCCACAACGCCGGCCACACGCTCGTCGTCGGCAACACGACCTATAAGCTCGCGCTGCTGCCGAGCGGCTTGGTGCAAGGCAAGCTCTCGATCATCGGCAACGGCGTCGTCGTCGATCCCTGGCATCTCGTCGAGGAGATCGAGAAGCTCAAGGCGCAGGGCGTCTCCATCACGCCGGACAATCTCGTGCTGGCGGACAATGCGAGCCTCATTCTGCCGCTGCACAGCGAATTGGATATCGCGCGCGAAGCCGCGATGGGCGACGCGCGCATCGGCACGACGGGGCGCGGCATCGGCCCCGCTTACGAAGATAAGGTCGGCCGCCGCGCGCTCCGCGTCGCCGATCTGGCGGATGGCGAAACGCTCGATTGGAAAATCTCGCGCTTGCTCACGCATCACAACTCGCTGCGCCGCGGGCTCGATCTCAACGAGATCGATTCAGAGGCCCTGAAGAAGCAATTGCTCGATGTGGCGCCCAAAGTGCTGCCTTACGCGAAGCCTGCCTGGCGCGTGCTCGAAGCGCAGCGCCGCGAGTCGAAGAAAATCCTCTTCGAGGGCGCGCAGGGCATGCTGCTCGACGTCGATCACGGCACCTATCCGTTCGTCACTTCGTCGAATGTCGTGGCGGGGCAGGCGGCGGCGGGCTCGGGCCTCGGCCCTGGCGCGATCTCTTATGTGCTCGGGCTCGTCAAAGCCTACACCACCCGCGTCGGCGAAGGCCCGTTCCCAACGGAGCTTCACGATGAAATCGGCAAGAAGCTCGGCGAAGTCGGCCGCGAAGTCGGCACCAACACCGGCCGCTCGCGCCGCTGCGGCTGGTTCGACGCCGTGCTCGTCCGCCAGTCCGTCGCGCTCTCCGGCATTGACGGCATCGCGCTCACGAAGCTCGACGTGCTCGACGGCTTCGCCGAAATCAAACTCTGCATCGGCTATAAATTGAACGGGCGCACCCTCGACTACTTCCCGTCCGCCGCGAAGGATCAAGCCGCCGTCGAGCCGATCTACGAAACGTTGCCGGGCTGGAGCGAAAGCACCAAGGGCGTGCGCACCTCGCGCGATCTCCCGGCCAACGCCATCAAATACATCCGCCGCATCGAAGAACTGATCGGCTGCCCCGCCGCCATCGTCTCCACGAGCCCCGAGCGCGACGACGTCATCCTGATGCGCGATCCGTTCAAGGATTAGCGCGAAGGAATAGGGTGCAACGCTTCATCGCTCGACCCTCGCGAAAGCGAGGGTCCAGTTTCGCGGTGTTCGGGGCTCTCGCCTTCGCGAGAGCCGAGCGTCGCAGACAGCGGCACGCGGTGATGCTAGAATCGTCCTATGTCCGAGCCCGAGCCGCAACCCGAGCCCGCCGCCGCGCCCTCCATGCGCGAGCGCGCGCAGCAGGCGCGCCAGAAGACCGAGTTCATCCTTTCGCGCGCCTACGGCCTCCTGAAAGATCCCAAAGCCGAGTGGGAGCAGATCAAGGCGGAGGAGACGAACGCGGTCTCGCTCATGCTGGGCTATGTCGCGCCGCTCGCGGCCGTTCCCGCGCTCGCCGGCATGATCGGCCAGCTCGTGTTCGGCCTCGGGCTCTACGGCACGCCGAGCCAGATCATCGTCGGCGCCGTCGTCACGTTCCTCGTCTTCACCGCGCTCATCTATTTCCTCGGCCTCATGACGAACGCGATCGCGGAGAATTTCGAAGCCGAAAAGAACGAGCTCGCTGCCCTCAAGGTCGCGGCCTATTCTCCGACTCCAGCCTTTTTGCTGGGCGCGCTCTCGCTCTGGCCGCCGCTCTGGTGGGCGCCGCTGATCGGCTTGGCGATCGCGGCGTTTCTGCTCTATCGCGGGCTTCCGCCGTTGATGAAATGCCCGCCGGAGCGCGCTCTTTCCTATAGCGCAACGATCATCGCGGCGGGCCTCATCGCGCTCATCGTGCTTGGGCTTTTGACCAGCTGCGTCACCGGCCTCGGCGCGATTTAACCATTACGTTAGCCAGAGGGGCTGACGCGCGGTAAGCTCCCCTCGGTCAGAATCAAAGGGGACGCGAACATGACGACCATGGAGCCGGGCGCCGCCCCGAACCTCATCGAGCGCGTGAAGAACATCCTGCTGACGCCGCAAGCAGAGTGGGACCGCATCAAACCCGAACAGACGTCCTTCCAGCAATTGATCGTCGGCTACGCGCTGCCGCTCATTGCGCTCTCCGCGCTTTGCACCTTCATCGGTCAGGCTTTCGTCGGAGTGCCGTTGGTAGGGCGCTACCCAATCCAGTGGGCACTGACCGGTCTTGTCACGAGCGTCGTCCTAGGCGTCGCGATGGTGTGGCTATTGGGCTTCATCATCAATGCGATCGCACCGACGTTTGGCTCACAACAGAACCAGATGCAGGCGAACAAGGTCGCGGTCTATTCAGCGACGGCTGGATGGCTCGGCGGCGTCTTCACGATCATTCCGATGCTCGGAATTCTGGCTCTGGTGGCTTCGATCTACAGCCTTGTTCTGCTCTGGTTTGGCCTGCCCAAACTTATGGAGACGCCCGAGGACAAGAAGATCGGTTACTTCGCCACTGTCCTTGTCATCGCAATCCTCCTCGTTCTCGTGGTGACCATGGTTGTTGGTGCAGTTCTCGCGACCATGGGCTTCAGCGCTGCGGCGATGATGGGCGCTCGTCCTTACTGACCCAGAAGTGAAGGCAGTCGAAACGGGCGCGTCGCAAGGCGCGCCCGTTTCATGTCTGCGTGTCGCGCATCCCCGCCGCGACAGCGCGATCGCGCGGATCGGCGGAGGCGGAAAGCGCTTGGACGACCCCGTCGAAGTCTTCCGCCGGCTTCTCTTGCGAGAGCTTCCTCTTGCCTTCGATGCTCGTGATCGCGAGCTCGACGCCCACGATCCCCGCGAGCAAACGCTCCAGATAATCCTCCGGCGCATCCGAGAGTCGCCACGGGCGCGGCTGCGATGCCTCATGTTTCACCGAAAGCGCCTCGACGTTCGCATGCAACAGGGCCGGGTCCTCGTAGATCGTGAGGCGCCCCCGCACGTGCAGCGTCTCGTAATTCCAAGTCGGCACCGCGCGTTCGGTCGTCTTCTTCGTCTCGTACCAGTTCGGGGAAATGTACGTCTCCGCGCCGGGCATCACGATGAGCGCCTCGCACGGCGCGTCCCGCCATTGCGGATTGCCGCGCGCGATATGCCCGATGAGCCGCGTCTCCTCGATCGCCAGCGGCAAATGCGTCGCACGTAGGCCTTCAACTCCATGCGTGACGAGAAGCGCAAGCCGGTCGAAGCGCAGCATCGCCGTGCGCGCTTCGCCTTCGTCGAGAATGTGTTTCGGATGCCCATACATGGGCGAGACTCTTACACGATCCGCGGCCGGCCCATAGCGGCCCAAAGCGCGCGCCACTGCGTCTGCAAATGCCCCCCGCCATAGACGACGAGGCTGCGTTCGTAGCGCGCCGTGAGCCGCATGATTTCCCCGAAAATGTGCCGGTCCCGCACCAGCGTCATCGCGCGCGAAATTTCCGCCGCGCGCCCCGGCCGCGTCGGATCGAGCCGGCGCACATAATCGCGATCCTCATAGACCGAGACGCCGAACTCGCGCTGATGCCAGTG
This sequence comes from Hyphomonadaceae bacterium, assembly GCA_050246475.1. GTDB lineage: Bacteria > Pseudomonadota > Alphaproteobacteria > Caulobacterales > Aquidulcibacteraceae > CADEEL01. The sequence goes on from JBFWVZ010000004.1 coordinate 152,207, forward strand.
CTCATAGATTTCGCGCGAGAAGATGAGCCCGAACGTGTAGTCGCGCGCGATGCGCGCGGCTTCGCGGTCGAGGAATGCGCGAAAGCGCGGATCGCGGTTGTCGCGAAACTCGCCCGCGATCTCGCCCTGCGGCAGCGCTTGCAGCATCTTCACGCTTGCGACCTCCGTGGGGTTGAAGCCCTGCTGCATCAACGCGCGATCGACGTCGGCGCCGTCCGGCTCGCCCCCATAAATCGGAATGCGCCGCCCGATCGCGTGCTGCATCGTGTAGCCGGGATCGCCGCGCACATAGGAATCCGCCGCGTTCGGATTGAAATAGGCCGCCCGTACCGGCGCCAGCACGCGCTCCGGATTGACGCCCCAGGAAGAGGGGAAGCCCTCCACGAGCACGCCTTGCGGGCGCTGCGCGAACGCGCGGTCGATCGCACGAAAGGTAGCGCTGCGGCGCGAAACTTCATGGCGCGTGCCCACATAGATGAGCCGCCGCCCCCGCGCCTCATAAATCGCCGTGAACGGCAAAGGCCGCCGCGGTCCGGCGCGCAGAGTTTCCTCCGTATACGGATCGACAAGCCCCGCATCGCCTTGCTGCGCAAGCGCCGGCGCGCTCGCGGACAGCGCCAGGCCAAACGCGAAAGCGCGCCGTGAAACTCCCCTTCCCCTTGATGGAAGTGGGCAGGGGACCGGGTGAAGCGATGCCCTCAAGTTCTTAGCAAACCCGCTCGGCTCTCGCGAAAGCGAGAGCCCAGGCCATCGACTGGACCCTCGCATGCGCGAGGGTCCAGCGTCATATCGGCCCCTTCTTCGGCAAGGAAAGCAGTCCTCATCGCGCCACGACTCCCAAAATATTCGGCAGCCGCCACGCAACGCCATTGCCGTCATTTTCGTTGAAGGCGGTCTCGTAGCTGCCGAAGCGTTCGATGCGATGCCCTCCCGCGTTTGCATAGAGCGTCGCCTCCGGCCCGCCCTCGAGATACATGCACCGCGCGATGGAAAGCGGCGCAGCCAAAATCGCCTCAGTGAAATCGTGCACGCTCCAAGGCGAGCGTGTGTGCAGGAAGAGAATCCGCCCGCGCGCATCCTGCGCCAGGCACGCGATGGACCAGCGCCGCTCCTGCTGCGCCCAGGTGTTCGCGCGCGTGCACGAAACCATGCGGATCGATTGCAGCGCATTGGCGTGATCGTCCGCCTCGAAGCGGTCGCAGCGCCGATCGATCAGCCGTGCGTGCGAACGGTCGAACACGAAGATCGAATTGTCCCGCGTGATCGCCGGCTGAACCACGCGCCCGTCCGCTTTCGCGAAACCCACAGGCAAGCCGCCTGGATGAAACATCCCCGCGTTTGTCGCCGCGACCAGATCGTGCGCGTCCGCCCAGCCGCGCGCCGTGCGCGGCGCATCGCCCGTGGCTTCGCCCGTCAGCAGGGTGAAGCGGAAGCGCGCGGGATCGATCCGCAACACGTGGAGGCGCCCATCGCCGATCTCGCGCGCATACCGCGCTTCGCCGTGCTCAAGTCCGGAAGCCAGAGCGCGCCACGTGAATGAGGGCGCTTGCGCAAACGCCGGCGCGCTCGCACCCAACATCGCTCCGAATGCAAAGACACGCCGCGAAATCCCGGCCCCGTCCGCTCGGCTCTCGCGGAAGCGAGAGCCCAGAAAGCCAAATGGACCCTCGCTTTCGCGAGGGTCGAGCGGAGGTCTCATTGCCCTCGGTCTCCCGGATGCCCTTTGTTTGTTCGTGCCGTCTCTGCTGGGCGAAATAGAGGCGTGCTCCCTTCTCCCGCATGGGCGGGAGAATGTGGCCCGAAGGGCCGGATGAGGGTGGGCAAAGAAAAAGCGCGGCTTTCGCCGCGCTCAATCTATTGCAGGAGGAAGTTCTAGTCCGCCGCCACCAGCCCGCGTTCAAGCGCCTGGCGCTTCATCGCCTTCTGCAGCTTCTCGAACGCGCGCACTTCGATCTGGCGCACGCGTTCGCGCGAGACGCCGTATTCCTTGGAGAGATCCTCCAGGGTCGCCGGTTCGTCCTTCAAGCGGCGCTCTTCAATGATGTGGCGTTCGCGGTCCGTGAGATCGCCCATCGCGGCCTGGAGCAATTCCATGCGCGCGCTGAACTCCTCGCTCGTCGCGAGCCGGCTTTCCTGTGTCTCCTGCGTTTCGTCGGCGAGCCAGTCCTGCCACTCGGTGTCGCCTTCCGATGCGATCGGCGCGTTGAGGCTCGCATCGCCCCCGGAGAGGCGCCGGTTCATCGAGATGACTTCTTCTTCCGTCACGGCGAGCTTGTGCGCGATCGTCGCCACGTTCTCGGGGCGCAGATCGCCTTCCTCGAGCGCGCTGATCTCGCCCTTGAGGCGGCGCAGGTTGAAGAAGAGCTTCTTCTGCGCCGCCGTGGTGCCCATCTTCACGAGGCTCCAGCTGCGCAGGATGTATTCCTGGATCGCCGCGCGGATCCACCACATCGCGTAGGTCGCGAGGCGGAAGCCCTTGTCGGGATCGAATTTCTTCACCGCCTGCATGAGGCCCACATTGCCCTCGGAGATTACTTCCCCGATCGGCAGGCCGTAGCCGCGATAGCCCATGGCGATTTTCGCCACGAGCCGGAGGTGGCTGGTGACGAGCTTATGGGCGGCTTTTCCGTCCTGATGCTCCTGCCAGCGCTTGGCCAGCATGAACTCTTCGTCCTTCTGGAGCATAGGAAATTTGCGGATCTCGGAGAGATACCGCTGCAGGCCCTGTTCGGGCGAAAGCGCAATGGTGAGCGCTGTGGATGCCATCTTTTCCCCTTCTGGCCGCCCGGGGACGCCCGCTGGCGCGGGGGAGGGCGGTTAATCGACCATATAGGAAGTACGCACCCGGCTTTCACCCGGTTTCTTGACTGTTCCGATAGGTTTTCTAACAGCTTTCGCGTGAGGCCCGCCGGCCATGGCGCGAGCCTCTCTTCTAGCCTGTAATTTCAGCGAAAATCAGGCGGCGGCGCGCCGCGAAACGCGCGAGCGCAGCGCCAGGATTTCATCAGCCGCGAGCTGAACCCGGCAGACGATTTCCTCTTCGGTCTCCGCCCGCCGGAGGGGCGCCAGCGCCGGCGCCACGAACCGCGCGTGGAAGCGCACCAAGTCCCGCTCCCAGGCGGCGGACGCCTTCGCCCGGTCGAGCGCGGCTTCAAGCTGCGCCTTCCGGCGTTCCAAGAGTTCCGCGTGCTGGATGACGGCGGCCACGATCTGGCGGTCCACCTTGGCGAGGCGGTCCCGCTCCCGCTTCACCGCCGCGTCAGAGCGGTTCTGCAAGAGCCGGCCCGCGAACACCGGCGTCGCGCACGCAACGCACCCGGCCGCAATGAGCGCGGGGCCCATCTCGCCCAGGAAGCCGCCCGCGATTGCGCCGACGCCGACGAGCGCCAAAACCCCAGTCCAGATCGTCGTGTCGATCCCGCGCATCGCCGCCCCCATAGCGAAGGAGCGATGATACATGTCTTTTGTTTAATGCAACGCTGACTAGAAGTTTAGAGAGCCCTAAGCGCGGCGAGCAGCCGCTCCATATCCGCGGGCAGCGGCGCTTCAAAGCGCAGTGCCTCTTGCGTGATCGGATGCACGAAGCCGAGGATCGCCGCGTGCAGCGCCTGGCGGTCGAACTTGCGGACGATCTCGTCCGCCACCGCCGCGTTCGGCCCCGCCGCTTTAAGCCCGCGAAATTTTCCATAGAGCGGATCGCCGATGATCGGCGCGCCCAGATGCGCGAGATGCGCGCGGATCTGATGCGTTCGCCCTGTCTCCAACCGGCATTCCAGAAGCGACGCGGCGGGCGTGCCCGCGGGCGCGCCTTCGATCTGGCCGTAGCGTTCGATCGTCCAATAGCGTGTGATCGCGTGCTTGCCGGCTTCGCTTGCGCCGTCGCGCACGACGACGAACTTCCGCCGATCTTCGTTTGAGCGCACCAGCCTGTTTTCGATCACGCCCGTGCGCGGATGGGGCGCCGAGCGCGCAACTGCGAAATAGGCGCGCTCCAAATCGTGCTTCGCGAAGAGCTTTGCGAGCCCCGCATGTGCGGCATCCGATTTCGCGGCGACGACGAGCCCAGTCGTATCCTTGTCGATGCGATGCACGATGCCCGGGCGCGCCACGCCGCCAATGCCGGAAAGCGAATCCGCGCAATGCGCCAAGAGCGCATTGACCAGCGTCCCGCGCATCGAGCCCGGCGCGGGATGCACCGCCATGCCCGCTCTCTTGTTGACGACGATGAGGTGCGCGTCCTCGAACACGACATCGAGCGGGATCGCCTCCGGCTCGGGCGCTGCTGGCTCGGGCGGCGGCAGCTCCAACGCATAGCGCGCGCCCGCGCGCACCTTGCCGGACGCATGCGTGACCGCCGCGCCGTCCGCGCTCAACTTGCCCGCGCCGATCAGCCCTTGCACGCGTGAGCGCGAGAGATCGCTCCATTCGCGCGCGAGCCACGCATCGATCCGCTCCCCGCCCGCGCCGTCGGGCGCGACGATTTCGCGGATTTCTCCGTGTGCGGACGCTTCCGCGCCCTCCTCGATCTCTTCTTCGTCTTCGCTCATGGGCTGGATTAGGGGAGGGCGTTCTGCTTTGCTCGCGCGATGAGCCTCATACGCATGTTCGCGGCCGTTTGCGCGGCGTTTTTGCTGTCGATCGGCCCCGTCGATGCGCGCACGCTGCGCATCACGCATGGGCAAACCCAAGCGCCGGCGCCCGACGAACTCACAATCATCACCTGGAATATCGGCTATGCGGGCCTTGGGGCCGATTCCGAATTCGCAGCGGACGGCGGCGGGCGGGTGCTGCCGCCTTCGCGCGCGTCGGTGGCGCGCAATCTCGCAGGCATCCAGGCGACGCTGCGCGCCAACCCTGCCGACGTCTATTGCATCCAGGAGATGGCGGCGTGGGGGCCGATGACGCTCTGGCACGACGTGCGCGGCGGCGTGTACGAAGCACTCGAAGGCCTCGATCGCGTCTTCTACGCCGATGTGCGCACGCACTTCTGGCCCCCGCCGATCCGGCTTGTGCATGGGCCGGGCCTCTTCTCACGCTACCGCATCGAGAACGCCGAAGTTGTGCGCCTGCCCGATGAGCCCAACCGCATGGGCGGCGTCGTGCTGCGCCGCTACGGGCTCGTGGTCGCGCGCATCGCGCCGGCGTGGACGATCGTTTCGCTCCACCTCTCCGCGTTCGACGAAGGCGCGCAGACGCGCCGCACGCAGCTCACCGCGCTGATGGATTTCGCCCAGCGCGAGCACGCCAGCGGCCGCTCCGTCGTGCTCGGCGGTGATTTCAACTATCTGCTCGCGCAAACCGATTTCCCGCACACGACCGCGCAGGAGCACCTCTTCTGGGTGCACGATTTCCCGCAAGACGCGCTGCCGGAAGGCTGGCGCATCGCGGCAGATGCGACGACCCCTTCCAACCGCACCAACAACCAGCCCTACGTTGAAGGGGAGAATTACCGCTCCGTGATCGACGGCTTTGTGATCTCGCCCGATCTGGAGGCCGTCGAGGTCCAAGGCATCGCGCTTGGCTTTGCGCATGCCGATCATCAGCCCGTGCGGCTTCGCGTTCGCCGCCGGGGCGGCTAAGCTCCGCCCGGCAAGGGAAGGCGGGATGCGGTCTAAGAAAAATCAGGGCGTTACGCGCCGCGGCGCGCTGACGGCGTTGGGCCTCTCCACGGCAGCGGCGGCATGCGGCCAGCGCCCGCCCGCGCCGCGCTATCTGGGCGCGCTCGCGTTCAACCATGGCGTAGCCAGCGGCGATCCGCGCACCGACCGCGTCATCATCTGGACCCGCGTGACGCCGGAGCAGGAGGGGCCGGTGCCTGTTCGCTGGATCGTGGCGCGCAACCGCGCGCTCACCAGCGTGGTGCAAACCGGCGTCGCCGAGACGGACGCGCGGCGCAACTACACGGTGAAGGTCGATGTCGCGGGGCTGCGGCCGGGCGCGCCCTATTTCTACGGCTTCCTTGCCGGCGATCAGCAAAGCGCGGTCGGCAAGACGCGCACACTGCGCGACGGGCGGCTGGATTCGATCAAAATCGCTGTCGCCTCGTGCGCCAGCTACAGCCACGGCTTCTTCAACGTCTATGACGCGATTTCGAAAGAAGAAGAGCTCGATCTCGTCATCCACCTCGGCGACTACATCTACGAATACGGCCTCGGCGGATTCGGCGGCGATGAAGCGGTGGAGCTCGGCCGCATCCCGTCGCCCGAGATCGAGTGTCTTTCGCTCGACGATTATCGCTTGCGCCACGCGCAATACAAAGCCGAGCGCGAACTGCAGGATGCGCACGCGGCCGCGCCATGGATCGTCGTGTGGGACGATCACGAGGTCGCCAACGATTCCTGGATGGGCGGGGCGGAAAATCACAACGCCTCCGAGCGCGAAGGCGCCTGGGCCGATCGCAAGCGCGCCGCGCTGCAAGCGTATTACGAATGGATGCCGATCCGCGATCCCGAAGCCGGCGGCGCCTTCGAGAGCATCAACCGCTCCTTCCAGTTCGGCGATCTGATGACGCTGGTGATGCTGGAGACGCGCCTCCTGGGACGCACGCAACCGTTCAATTATGCGACCGAGCTGCCGGTCTATTTAACGCCGTGGGATTTCACCAATCCGGAGGCGCCGCGTCCGATCTCGCCCAGTGCGCCGCGCGGACCAAACGTGCGGGTGCTGCCGGTTCCGTACGAGGAAGTCGGCGGGCGGTTGCGCTCGGTTTGGGATTGGCCGCGCGTGCAGGCGGCGATCTCTAATCCGGAAGGGCCGCCGGCGGGACTTCAATTCATCGTCGATCGCGCGCGCCTCAATCAGGCGCTCAATGCGCCGGAGCGGCGCATGCTGGGCCAGCAGCAGGAGCAATGGCTCGCCCAGCAACTCTCCGCCTCGGCGGCGGCGCGCACGCCCTGGCAAGTGATCGGCAATCAGGTGCTGATGGCGCAGGTGCTGGCGCCCGATCTTCATGCGGCGCCCGCGCGGGCGATGAACGCCGCCGAAGCCGCCGCGCCCGGCTCGCGCCGGCTGATGCAATTCACCCGCCTGCCGTTCCCGCTCTCGACGGATGCGTGGGACGGCTATCCGCAAAATCGCGCGCGCGTCTTGGACATGTTCCGGCGCACGCAAGGCAATGTGCTGGTGCTGACGGGGGACAGCCATGCCGCGTGGGCGAACAATCTCAACGTCGGCGAAGAGCGCGTCGCGATCGAGCTGGGCGCGACATCCGTCACCTCGCCGAGCCCAGGCGATCTCTTCGCGCAAGCCGGCGTCGATTTCGCCGCCGGCATTCGCGCGCGCAATCCGAACGTCGTGTTCAACGACCAGACCAAGCGCGGCTATCTGCGCCTCACCTTGAACCGCACCCGCGCGCTCGCGGAATTCATGGCGGTTTCGACCGTCGCTTCGCCCGATTATCGCGTGAGCGTCGATCGCGCCTTCACCATCCGCGCCGAGCAAGGCCCGGGCCTCGGCGAACTCACGCCCGTTGAACAAAACGAGCGAGAGAAGGGGCGCTGATCCCCTCCCCTTGAGGGGAGGGGCAGGGGGTGGGGTGAAGCGCGGCGCAAATGACCTGGAAGAAAACCTACGATCTCGCCGAACCTCAGCGCGTGAACAAATGGCTCGCGCACGAAGGAATTTGCTCGCGGCGCGAAGCCGAAGATCTCATCGCGCAGGGTCTCGTATCCATCGACGGCGAACGCGTGGCCGATCCCGGCCGCAAGATCGAACGCGGGCAGACGCTCACACTGGAAGAAGCGAAGCGCGCGCCGCAGATCAGCGTCGTGCTGAACAAGCCCGTGGGCTACGTCTCCGCACAGCCGGAAAAGAACCAAACGCCCGCCGCGCGCCTCATCACCGGAGCGAACGTCTTCGGACCGCCGGCTTCCAGCCGGCAAGTTCCAACGCGCGACGATCTGCTCGCGCCGCTTGGGCGGCTCGATCAGGATTCACGCGGCCTGCTTATCTTGAGTCAGGACGGCGTGCTCGCCAAAGCCGTCATCGGCCCGGACTCCCTGATCGACAAGGAATACGAAGTCCGCGTTGATGGCGTGCTCAACGAAAAGAAACTCGCGCTGCTGCGCCATGGACTCTCGCTCGATGGCCGCAAACTGAAGCCGGCGAAAGTCACGCTGATCGGCGATCGTTTGCTGCGCTTCGTGTTGATCGAAGGCCGCAACCGCCAAATCCGCCGCATGTGCGAAGCCGTCGATCTCCGCGTCGCCGATCTCTTTCGCACACGCATCGGCCCGGTGAAGCTCGCCGCGCTGCCCGAAGGCAAATGGCGCCCGCTCAACGAGAAGGAACGCGCCGCGCTGATCAATTCGCGCTGAGCCTCTCGCCTTCAATTGTTCGATAAAAACACGAGCGCTCGCCCGTGTGGCACGCTGGCCCCGTCTGCTTCACGCGCAGCAGCACCGCATCCTGATCGCAATCGATCCGCGCCTCGACGAGCGCCTGCGTATGCCCGCTCGTCTCGCCCTTCACCCACAATGCCTGCCGCGAGCGCGACCAATAGGTCGCCCGTTTCGTTTCGAGCGTGAGCCTGAGCGCCTCCGCATTCATCCACGCGAGCATGAGCACGTCGCCCGTCTCCGCGTCCTGCGCGATGGCGGGAATGAGCCCGTCCGAATTGAAGCGGGGCGTCAGATTTGTCGTGGTTTCGATGTCAGACGTCATGGCCGCGTCATACGCGCCGCGCGCGCCTCTGTCGACGCGGTCCCGCTTTTGTGAGTGGCGGCTCCGCGCGCATTGCGACACACTATCCGCATACGGAGGTTGGCATGCGCAGAGCCGCACTGCTTTTCTCATTTGTGTTGTCCCTCGCCGCGCCGGCTTACGCCCAGGGCGATGAGATTGTCGTCACCGCTTCGCGCTACCTGGAGAGATACGAGGATGCGCCTGTGCCCCAGATCGCCGTTGTGCGCCGGGCTGACTTTGTCGTGGCGCAGGTTTGGATTGAATCCGATACGCGCGATCTCGCCGCCCGCCGCGAGGAGCTGCTACAAACCTTGCGCGAAGTGGAGCGCCGTGCGCGCGCCACCGGCCCGGTGACGGTGGCGTTGCTGGAGGAAAGCGACGACGATTCCGGTGAGACGCGTGTGAAGCCCTACACGCTCGAAGCTGCGCAGGCGCAGATCGTGGGCGGCACGCGTCCAGACACATCGCGCGTTGCCATCCTGCTCCGCACCGCCGTTCGCGCCGACGATGCTTTGGCTACGGCTGAAGAACGGCTCGACGCCTTCATGCGGGGCGTCCCCAGACCCGGTCGCGTTACGGTGGGGTTTGGCGAACCGGGTTTGACGATCGTCGATCCCGGCCAGTATCGCGGGGCCATCGTGGCGGCGATCGCCGCGGATGCGCGCGCGATTGTCGCCGCTGTGGGCCCCGGCCACGCTATTCGCATCGAAGGCCTCGAGAGCCGGATCGCCTGGCGCCGATCGGCGGATCTGGAGCTTACGCTCTATATTCCCCACCGCCTGCAAATCGTTCCCGCCCGTGAATGAGCGCACGCTAAGCCGCTTGGCGCGCCTCACCCATACCCGGCCAGCTTCATGAACCGGTTCTGCAGATTCTGATCCGTCTTGAAGACGCCCGTGAATTGCGTGGTGATCGTGGTGACGTCGTGGTGATGCACGCCGCGCGTGCTCATGCACTGGTGCTCCGCGTCGATCAGCACCGCGACGCCCGCCGCCTTGAGCGCATCCGAGATCGCATCCGCGATCTGCGCCGTCATCGTTTCCTGCGTCTGCAGGCGCTTGGCGTAAATCTCAACGACGCGCGCGATCTTCGAAATCCCCACGACGCGCTTCACCGGCATGTACGCCACGAACGCCTTGCCGAGGAACGGGGCCATGTGGTGCTCGCAATGGCTCTCCACATCGATGTTCCGCAGCATGACGATATCGTCATAGCCTTCGATGTCCTCGAATGTGCGCGAGAGCTCCTTGACCGGATCCTTGCCGTAGCCGGAATACCATTCCTCGAACGCATCGACGACGCGCCCGGGCGTATCGATCAAGCCTTCGCGATAGGGATTGTCCCCCGCCCAGGAAAGCAGCGTCTTCACGGCTTCCATCGCGTCTTCACGTGAGGGCTTCGGCGGCGCCGCCGGCGGCACGGGGCGCGGTTTGGCTGACATGATGCTTGAACCTTCCATCAGCTGAGGGGCGGGGGTCGAGCCGGGAGGGTTCCCCCAACAATTGCAGGGACACCCGGTCTTAACGCCCGCCCGGATTACCCTCAGGGCGAATGCCGGAGATAAGTTCCCCGGCGCGCGATTTCATCCTATCACGCGCGGCTCATTTTACGCGAGCCCACCCTTTCTGGACTTATATGCCCGTCGATTTGCATCTCACCAACTCGCTGACCCGGCGGAAGGAGCGCTTCACCCCCGCCGACCCAAAGCGCGTGACGATGTATGTCTGCGGGCCCACCGTTTACAATTACGCCCATATCGGCAATGCGCGCCCGCCTGTCGTGTTCGACGTGCTCTTCCGCCTGCTGCGCCGTCTCTACGGTGAAGAGCACGTGCTCTACGCGCGCAACTTCACCGACATCGACGATCGCATCATCGCCACGGCGAACGAGTTGGGCGTCGAAATCGACGAAGTGACGAACAAGTTCGCCCGCATCTACGAGGAAGACACCGGCGCGCTGGGCGTGCTCGCGCCCACCTTCGCGCCGCGCGCGACAGGCCATGTCGCCGATATGATCGCGCTCATCGAGAAGCTGATCGAGAAGGGCGCCGCCTACGTCGCGCAAACCGGCGTCTATTTCTCCGTCGCCGCGGATGAGGATTACGGCAAGCTCTCCAACCGCAGCCAGGACGATCTCAAGACCGGCACGCGCATCGAAGGCGAGGACGACAAGCGCGCGCCCTCGGACTTTGCACTCTGGAAAACCGCCAAGCCTGGCGAGCCGGCGTGGGATGCGCCGTTCGGGCGGGGGCGCCCCGGCTGGCACATCGAATGCTCCGCGATGATCGAAGCCAATCTCGGGCGCACCATCGATATTCACGGCGGCGGCGTCGATCTCCTCTTCCCGCACCATGAGAACGAAATCGCGCAAAGCGAAACGGCGCACGGCCATCCGCTCGCACGCTACTGGATGCACAACGGCTTCCTCACGATGGATGCCGAAAAGATGTCCAAGAGCTTGGGCAACATCGTCACCGTCCACGATCTCCTGGATCAGGGCTGGCTCGGCGAAGTGCTGCGCTGGGCGCTGCTCTCCGCGCACTACCGCGCGCCGCTGGATTGGACGGACGCGCTCTTGGAACAGTCCAAAGCGAGCCTCGATCGCCTCTATGGCGCATTGCAGCGCCTCGGCGATGTTCAGCCTTCGGACGATCCCGCGCCCCTCGCCTTCATCGAAGCGCTCGCGGACGATCTGAATACCCCGAAGGCCATCGCCGAACTCTTCGCGCTGGCGAGCGAGGCCAACACCGCCTCCCACCCCGCGCGCAAAGCGAAGGCGAAAGCCGAGCTTCTCGCTGCCGGAAAAATCTTCGGAATATTGGGCGCCGATCCCGCAGCGTGGTTCCGCGCCGGCGGCGAGGGCGACGATTCCGAGATCGACGCGCTCGTCGCCGAGCGTTTCTCGGCGCGCAAGAATAAGAACTGGGCTGAAGCCGATCGCCTGCGAGACGTCCTCGCCGGCATGGGCGTCACCATCATGGACGGCCCGGAAGGCTCGACTTGGCGGCGGAGCTAGGGATTGGGGATTAGGGATTGGATCGCTCGGCTCTCGCGAAAGCGAGAGCCCAGAAGGCCGACGCACTGGACCCTCGCTTTCGCGAGGGTCGAGCCCTGTTCCATTCCCTAATCCCCAATCCCGAACCCCTAAAATGCCTCATTCCCCGGCTTTCTCCGCGCCAGCCATTCAGGAGCCCCGATGCGCCTTGCCGCTCTCGCCTTGATCCTCGTTCTGGCAGCGCCGGTCGCGGTCGCGCAGGCGCCCGATCCGGACCTCGCGCTGCCGCCGTCGGCGGACAATCCCTTTGTCGCGAGCCGCGGCACGGGCCCCGCGCCGCCGTCAACGCTCTCGGCGCGCACCGGTGCGGCGCCGCCCGAGGGCCAAGGTCCCGGCGGGATCGATTTCGGCCGTTGGCGGAACGCCAATGCGGCGACCTACAATCAGGCGTTCGAAGATCAGATGGCGGCGCGTTACGCCTCCATGAGCCGCGATCAGGCGCGCGCCGATTTGGAGCGCAACGGCTTTGGCTGCCGCGATCGCGGCGCGGCGCTCGAATGCCGCATCGAGATCACGGATTCGGGCTGCAACAAGGATTGGTACGTCGCCTTGGACCCGCAACGGCCGCGCCCTTACGCGGGCTTTGACGTGATCTGCGCGCGCGCGCCATGATGGGTTCGATGCTGAAGCCGTTCGCCGCCCTTGCAACGCTGCTCGCGCTGTCGGCTTGCGCCACGAACGCGAGCTACACGCCGCGCGGCGGCCCGGGCGGGGCGCCCGCGCAACTCGACCTCGGCGATTGGCGCCGCGCCAACCCATCCGCGACGCTCAGTCAATTCTCGAACATCGTCACGCGCCGCTATGCGGCCGGATCGCCGATGAGCGAAGCATTGCGCGATCTGCGCGCCAACGATTTCTCCTGCACAACGCCGCCGCGCTCAACGCGCGGCGAGCCGCCCGCGCAAATCTGCCGCCGCGCGCTTGAAGCCAATGGCTGCACCCACACCTGGCAAGTCCATCTCTATGGCGGCGAAACCCTCACCCGCCCCCGCGGCCTCTACGACCGCGCCTGCGGCGGCGACGGGCTCCTCGGCGGGCCGACTTAAAGGATTAGGGCTCAGGTGCTCGGCTCTCGCGAAAGCAAGAGCCCAGAAGGCCGACGCACTGGACCCTCGCTTTCGCGAGGGTCGAGCGGGTCGCAATTCCAAATCCCGCTTCCGCCCGCACATCTCCCGCGCCATATCAGCCCCGTGGACGATCTCTATCATCCCCGCGTTCTGGAGCTGGCGGCCGAGATTCCGCACGCGGGCCGCCTCGCCGATCCGGACGGCAGCGCCATGAAAGTGAGCCGCGTCTGCGGCTCGGTCGTCACCGTCGATTTGAAGCTCAAGAACGGCGTCGTCACGGAGTTCGCGGTGGAGCCGAAAGCCTGCGCGCTCGGCCAAGCCGCGGCGGGCGTTCTCGCCATGCACGCGATCGGCGCGACGGTTCAGGAAATCCGCGAAGCGCGCGACGCGCTCTCCAAAATGCTGCGCGAAGGGGCAGAACCGCCCCAAGGGCGCTTTTGGGAGTTGCGGCACCTGGAAGGCGTGCGAAACTACCCCCCGCGACACGCCTCCACCATGCTCGCCTTCGATGCGGCGGTGGCGGCGATCGAAGAGGCTGAGGCGAAACAAAAAGCGCCCGCCTGAAGCCGGGGAGGGCTTGAGACGTGAAGATCATCGCCGCTGCGCTTGCGGGCGCGCTTCTGTTTGCTTCCACCGCCGCCGCGCAGGGCGGCTTCAGCTTCGCCGCGTTCGAGCGTGACCCAAGCGCCTATTCCGGCGCCCCGTCCGAGCTGCGCGCGAACCTCGAAGCGGCCGGCTTCCAGTGCCGGGACGCCTATCCCTCGGAGCAGAACCTCGCCGCCTCCTGCGAACTGACGCAGCAGACCAACCGGCATTGCTTCGCATTCTACACGGTCTCCATCCGGCCAGCCGCAGTTGCTGAGGTCGTCCGCACGCCCCGTTGCATGGGCGTCATCAATCCGCCGCCGCGTTTGGCTGGGGGGTGATTTTTCCGGGCGGTTCTGTTATCTCCCGCCCATGCATCGCTTCGCGCGCCCCACGACCACGACGGCGACCACCAGCTAAGGCCGGCGGCGCGAGGTGAGGCGCGCCGCAGCGGCCGCGCTCGAAAGCCCTCGCCGAAGCATTCTTCCACCAGACGGCGTTTCTGATGCCCGCCCGTTCGCTCCCAGCCGAGGCCATGCTCGGCCTCGTCCGCCTGTACCGGCTGACGCTCTCGCCTTTGATCGGGCGCGGCTGCCGCCATGAGCCGACATGTTCGGCCTTCGCGTTGGAGACGATCGGCGAACACGGCGCCTGGGCGGGCGGCTGGATGGCCGCGGCGCGCATCTGCCGTTGCCGGCCTGGCGGCTCCTGGGGTTATGACCCCGCGCCCGCCGCCAAGCCTCGGCACGCTCGCTGGTGGAAACCCTGGTCCTACGGCGATTGGCGCGGCGGCTTCCGCGCTCCGCCGGAAAGTCTCGAGTTCAAGTCATGAGCATCAACGTCAAATTTCCCGACGGCGCGGAGCGATCGTACGACGCGGGCGTCACGCCGCTGGCCATCGCGGAATCCATTTCAAAATCGCTCGCCAAGAAGGCCGTCGCCGCGAAGGTCGATGGCGCCTGGTGGGATCTGACGCGTCCGCTGGAGCAGGATTCGCGCGTCGAACTTGTCATGCGCGACAGCGCCGACGGCCTCGAAGTTCTCCGCCACGACGCTGCGCATGTGATGGCGCAAGCCGTGCAGGAACTGTTTCCTGGCACGCAGGTCACGTTCGGCCCGGTGACGGAGGATGGCTTCTATTACGATTTCGCCCGCGCCGAGCCCTTCTCGACGGACGATTTCGAGAAGATCGAAAAGCGCATGCGCGAGATCGTGGACGCGGACCTGCCCATCATCCGCAAGGTCTGGGAGAAGGAAGCCGCGATCGCGCACTTCAAATCGATCGGCGAAATCTACAAGGCCGAGACGATCGATGAGGTCATCAAGCCCGGCGATCCGATCACGGTCTATTCCCACGGCGACAAGTGGGGCGATCTTTGCCGCGGCCCGCATCTGCCCTCAACGGGCAAGCTCGGCAAAGCCTTCAAGCTGATGAAGCTCGCCGGCGCCTATTGGCGCGGCGATCAGAACAATGCGCAACTTCAGCGCATCTACGGCACGGCCTGGGCCGATGAGAAACAGCTCGAAGACTATCTGAAGCGCCTCGAAGAGGCCGAGAAGCGCGATCACCGCAAAATCGGCCGCCAGATGAACCTCTTCCACATGCAGGAAGAGGGGCGCGGCATGACGTTCTGGCACGAAAAAGGCCTGACGCTGTGGCGCACGATTGAAGCGTATCTGCGCCGCCGCCTGGATGCGGCCGGTTACGTCGAAGTGCGCACGCCGCAAGTGCTCGATCGCGTGTTCTGGGAGAAATCAGGCCACTGGGAAAACTATCGCCCCAACATGTTCGTCTGCGAGACGGTCGAAGGCGAGGAATTGGCCCTTAAGCCGATGAATTGCCCAGGCCACATCCAGATCTTCAAGTTCGGGCAGAAATCCTATCGCGATCTCCCGTTGCGCATGGCGGAGATGGGCGCATGCCATCGCTACGAACCCTCGGGTTCGCTGCATGGCCTCATGCGCGTGCGCGCCTTCACGCAAGATGACGCGCACATCTTCTGCCGCGAAGACCAGATCGTCGATGAGGTGGCGAGCTTCATCGAGCTCGCCTCCTCGATCCACGAGGATTTCGGCCTAACGCGCGATCACATCACGCTCGGCACGCGGCCCGAAAAACGTGCGGGCTCGGACGAGTTTTGGGACAAGACGGAGGCGCAACTCCTCGATGCAGCGCGCAAGGCTGGCGTTGAGCCCGTCATCGCGGAAGGCGACGGCGCCTTCTACGCGCCCAAGCTCGATTTCCAGCTGAAGGACGCCATCGGCCGCATGTGGACATGCGGCACGATCCAGAACGATTACGTCTTGCCCGAACGCCTCGGCGCCGAATATGTCGGCGAGGACGGCGCCAAGCATAAGCCGGTGATGCTGCACCGCGCGATCTTCGGTTCGTTCGAGCGCTTCATCGGCGTCATCATCGAGAACTATGCCGGCGCCTTCCCGCTCTGGCTTTCGCCGGTGCAGGTCGTCGTCGCAACGATCACGCAGGAGGCGGACGGCTACGCCGATCACGTCGCCGATCGCTTCCGCCGCGCGGGCCTCCGCGTCGAGGTGGACAAGCGCAACGAGAAGATCGGCTACAAGATCCGCGAGCACTCGCTGGCGAAGACGCCGGTCATCGCCGTCGTGGGCCGCAAGGAGGCGGAGGATCGCAACGTCGCGCTGCGGCGCCTCGGCGGCGAGGCCCAAACGGTCATGGCCCTGGACGAAGCGATCGACCTCCTCGTGGACGAAGCCAAAGCCCCGGATCAGCGTCGAGCCTGACCTGAGCCGTCATTCCGGCCGGAGCGCGCTTGCGCGCGGAGAGTCGGAACCGAGTTCGCCGCGCTGGGTTCCGGGTCTCGCTCCGCTCGCCCGGAATGACGGTTTGCGGGTTCTGTGCGCAACACAGGCCGGAAGCGTGCGCTTCCCCTGCGCGCGGGCCTAGACGCGCGCCTGGGCAGGGCACATCTTTGCTTCGTGGGGCTGCGAGTCTCCCTTTGGGGGCAGGTTTTGGATCCGAAATCATCCCGTGCGCGCGAGGCGGCCGTCGAGCCCCAGATCAGGGTCTCGGCGATCGTCGTCACGCGGATGACCGGCCAGCCGCTGGAGCTCTGCCTTCGCTCGGCGCTGGCCGAGCCCTGGATCGACGAACTTATCATTGTGGACAACGGCAATCCCGCGCCTGTCAGCGCGGCGCTGCGCGCGCTCAAGATGGACCGCCGCGACGTCGTGCTCATCCAAGGGCAGGGCGATGTGGGCTTTGCGGCCGGCGCCAATCTTGGCGCGCTGCGCGCGCGGGGCCGCTGGCTTCTCTTCATCGACGCGGGCGTCGTGCTGCAGCGCGGCGCGGCCGAGCGCATGGTCGCCGCGGGCGGGGGCGCGCCATCGCCCTGGATCGTCGGTGCGCGGCTTACCGATACGCGCGGGCATGATCGCGCATCGGTGCGCAAGGGCGCGCTCAATGTCTGGTCAGCGCTTGCGGTGGCGCTGGGCGTCGGGGCGAAAGCGCCGCGCCGCCCCAGGAAGGATCGCGAGCTTGGCGAGCCGGAGGGGGTGGCTGCGGTTTCCGGCGCGCTCATGCTTGTGCCGCGCGACGATCTCGAAACGCTCGGCTTCTTCGATGAAGGCTTCCATACCGACGGGGCCGATCTCGATCTCTGCCGCCGCGCGGCGGAGCGCGGCGGGCGCGTGCTGCATCAGCCGGCGGCCTCCGGCGTCCAGTTCGCGTTGAACAACCGCTTGGCGCGGCGCGAGCAAGAGGGCCTTACGCACTATATCCGCCGCTCAGCCCATTCGCCCGGCGAGCGCGCATTCGCCGCCGTCGCCGGCCCAGCCATCGGCGCCGTCATCGCCTCGCGCAAGATGCTGACCGCCGTCTTCGGCGAAGCGCCGCGCTGATCAGGGCGGCGCGGCGATGATTTCGCCGACGTTCAAGCATGTGAAGTCGCCGTTCGCGTAGTTCGTGCCGCGCACTTCGCCGTGCGTCTCGAACGAAAGTCCGCGCGCCGCCAGCCGCGCATCGAAATCGCCGGCGACATTGCAGGAAACGGCCGCCGCCGAGTGCACCGCGATGTTTGCCGCGGCGGCGCGCCAATCTGCTTCCGCAAGGAGCCGTGCATCCGTGCGCGTCAGGAACGCCATGCTCGTCTCGCGATAGCCGATGACGGTGAGCGCGCGTTCGCCAAGGCCCGCGCGCTCCAGCGCCGCGTCCGCCTCCGCGCTCACCAGAACCGTTCGCGCCTCGGGCAAGATCCGCTCCCGCAGCGAATACATCGCGATCAGCATGAAAAGGATCGCCGCCGCCGCGCGCGCTTCGGCGCGCTTGATGAAGAGCATCGCGATCAGCAGCACGAGCGCACCCGCGCCGCCGAGGATGATCGTCTGGAAGAAGCGCCGCACGCTCGCTTCCTCGTCGCCGGGCATGAACGTCGTGCCGACGCCGTTGAGCGCCACCATCGCCGCCGCGCCGAGTGCGAACAGAACGAGGGAGACAGCCGTCGAAATGCGCCAGCCACGCGCCTCCGCCGCGACGAGCCCGGCGCCCGCCAGGAGCGCCAGCGCCGGAAACGCAGGCAGCACATAATGCGGCAGCTTGGTCCCGAGAATTTCGAACACCAGCCAGGTCGGCACGGCCCACGCGATCAGGAAGCGCACGCCGCCGTGCGTGGACTCGCTTCTTGGCGCGCGCGCCGCGTGCCATGCGAGCACGAGCCCGGGCGCAAGCCCAATCGTCGCCGGGAAGAACGAAAGCAGCAGCAGCGCGAGGTGATAGCCGAACGGGCCCGAATGGCCTTCATCGCCCCCGCCCAGTTTCGGGAAGAGATCGCCGGAGATCGCTTCGCGCAGGAACGCGCCATCCGTCGCCGCCTGGATCGCGATGAGCCAGGGCGCGACGATCAGCACGGCGAGGATCGGCCCCGGCCACCACAAGAGCGGCGCCATCCAGCGCGCGCGCCGCTCCCACGCGAAGAGCGCCGCGAGCGTCAGCGCGACGACCATCGGCGCGACCGGCCCTTTGACGAGCACCGCGATGCCGATCGCGATCCAGAAGATGAGCGCCTCGCGCCGCCCGCTGCCCATCCGTTCACGCAGCCGCGCCAGCGCCGCCAACGCCAGCGTCGTCAGCCCGCAGAGCATCGCGTCTGTCTTCGCGATGATGCCTTCGGTGGAGAGCAGCATCGTCGCGCCGAGTAGGCACGCGCCCACGAACGCCGCGCGCCGCCCCACAAGCGGAATCCCGCCCCAGAACGCCGCGAGCGCCGCGATGATCACGCCCAGCAAAGACGGGATGCGATAAGCCCAAATCGTGTTGAGGTTGCCGGTGATCGGCTCGGTCAGCGCCACCGCCGCCGCTTGCATCCAATGAATGCCGATCGGCTTCTTATTGCGCGGCTCGTCCTGCACATTGATGCGGACGAAATCGCCCGTCTCCAGCATCTGCCGCGTCGCTTGCGCGAAGCGCGCCTCGTCCCGGTCCGTCACCGGGATCGAGGCAAAGCCGGGCAGCACAGCCAAAAGCGCGACGAGCGCGATCAGCGCGTAGGCGCGCCAGCCGACGGTGAGGCGGTCGATGATCTCCATCCCGCGCGAAGCCTTAGCCGCTCTCAGCCGGGGAGGGGAGAAGGCGTGCATGGCTGCTCCACAGCCCCAAGAGTCGCATCCCCCGTCCGGCCCCGCTAAGAGAGCCGGCCCCCAAGGAGCGCCTTTTGGCCGAGATCGAGTTCTCCATCGTCGCCCCCGTTTACAACGAGGCCGGCAACGCCGCCGCGCTCGCGCGCGAGATCGCCGCCGCGATGGACGGGCGCTCCCACGAGATCATCTTCGTGGACGATGCGAGCCGCGACGACACCCGCGCGGAGCTGGCCGGGGTGAAGACTGAAATCCCCACGCTCCGCATCCTGGGACATCGCCGGAATTCGGGCCAAAGCCGCGCCGTCCGCACCGGGGTCCTCGCCGCGCGCGCCCCCATTGTCGGCACCCTGGACGGGGACGGGCAGAACGATCCCGCCGACCTTCCCAGGCTCTATGCCCGGATGACCCGCCCCGACGCCCCCGAGCACTTGGGCATGGTCGGCGGGCGCCGCGCCAAGCGCCAGGATAGCTGGGCCAAGCGCGTGGGCTCCCGGATCGCCAACAACGTCCGTAAGCGCCTGCTGAATGACGGCGCCGACGACAGCGGCTCCGGCGTCAAGGTGTTCAAGCGGGAAGCCTTCCTGCGCCTCCCTTATTTCGACCACATGCACCGCTACATGCCCGCGCTGATGCTGCGCGAAGGCTACGCCGTTGAATTTTTGGACGTGAACCATCGCCCTCGGGGGGCGGGTCAGTCTAAATACACCAATCTGGGCCGCCTGGCCGCGACCGGCACGGACCTCTTCGGGGTCATGTGGCTGCGCTCACGGGCGCGAAACCCGGACGGTTGGGACGAGTTGTAACGAGTATGAGCAACAGACTTTCCGGCGGCGAGTATGTCGCGTTGCAGGCGGCGCGGCGTCAGGGCCGGGGACCGCAGAGGGAGCCGAACGCCATGGGGGCCATCTTCAACGTCTTTCCGCTGCTGATCGTGCCGGTGTTGATGTACAACATCTGGGCGTTCGGCCGCACCGCAACCGGCACCTCGGCGGCCGATGTGCGCGCGCTGCTCGATCAGCGCATCTTCAGCGTCAACATGGCGTCGAGCGAGGCGGGCGTCGCGGTCCAATGGGTGGTGAGCGGGGGCGATCTGCTCGTTCTCGTCGCGCTCTTGCTGCTCTTCGTCGAGCTCTTGAAATCCACCAGCACGGGCACGGCGGCGATCTTCAATCACGCGCTCTCCATGCTCGTGTTCATCATCTGCCTGGTTGAGTTCCTGTTGCATCCGGCGTTCGCCACGAGCGTCTTCTTCATGATCCTCATCATGGCCTTGCTCGACGTGCTGGCGGGCGTCGTCGTCACCATTGTCTCGGCAAGGCGCGACGTGGACTTCGCGCACGGGAGTTGATCGATTTCCGATCGATAGAGTGAAGGGCGTCGCGCAAGCGGCGCCCTTTTCGCGTTCAGAGGCACCAGAGCGCCAGCGCCAGCGCCAGCGCGAAATCGATCCAGCGCAAGAACGGCCAGTTGAACGGCGGCCATTGCCGCGCGCGCACATGAAGCGGCGCTTGCTTGAGCACGGCCACGCGCATCAGGCGATCCAGCCGCCGTGCGCGCGCTTTTCGACCGGCTGGGGCGTGGCCCGGTAAGCATCCTTGCCCGCGAGCGCGGTGAGCGCCGGCGCCGGGCGGATCTGATTAATGAGCGTTGCGGCGAAGAGCGGGTCCAAACCGCGCTGCGGCGCGCGGCGGTCCGCGCCGCGGCGTCCGTCGCGTTCGTGCGGATCAAGGCTCGCGCGGAGCCAGTCGGGGCCTCTGCGACCGCTCATGCGCTGAAATCACGCAAGGCGTGTGCCGCGCGGAAAGGATGCGTTTAGGATGAACGCGCGCGGCCGTGCAGCAGTTTGATCGGAACATCTCCTAAGACGCCTCGTTTCCTCCACGCGGACGGGCGGATCAGGAGATGCGCAATGAAGGTGAAGCTTATTCTGGTCGCGTCGCTGGCCGCCCTGGCGGCTGCGTGCGGCACGACGCCCGGCGAACGCGCGCTGTCGGGCGCGGCATTGGGCGCGGCCGCAGGCGCGGTCGTCGGCAACAATGTCGGCGATGGCGATGCAGGCACAGGCGCGCTGGTCGGCGCGGGCGTTGGCGCTGTGGCCGGCGCGGTGACCGCGCCGTCTAACCGCGCGCCGTCAAACCGCCGCGAGCGCTATGACGAGCGCTCCGGCCGCTATTATTTCTACGATCCGGGCACGGATCGTTACTACTACGAGAACGGCCAGCCCTATCCGTAAGGCTTGCAACCGTTAGAGAGCGCCGCCGCGCACGCGCGGCGGCGTTTTCATCTTGGGCCGTTCACTTGGGGTCGTCGGCGCTGGTCAGCAGGAAATTGCCGTGCAGCGCCGCGATCGGCGCGGCGCGCTCGTTCTGCCAAGCCTCCACATGCACATTGGCAATCCGGCGCCCGATCCGCACGACGCGCGCCCGCGCGAACGTATCCGCCGGTTTGCCGGAGCGCAGATAATCGATCGTCACGTCGATCGTCTTCGGCAAGCGCGCGAGCTTCGTCGTCACGGACAATTGCGCCACCGCCGCCAGCTCCATGAACGCGCCGATCGAGCCGCCGTGCAGCGCCGGCAGCATTGGATTGCCGATGAGCGATTCCTGAAACGGCATAATGAGCGTCAGTTCATCGCCGCGCGGTTCGGCGCGCGCGCCCAAGAAGCGCGCATAAGGAATACGTGCGACGATGGCGGCGATGTCGGGCGCTTCCTCGGCCATCACTCGCCTCGCTTGAGATTGAGGCCCGGCACGGCGACCGTGTTGACCATGAAGGCGCCAACCGCATTCGCCACCGGATCATCCGGCGAGTCTTCGAACGCCACCGCGCGCACGAACGCGACCGAGCGCGTCGCTTTGTAGCAATGCGCTTGCGCCTTCACGTCGCGCCCCGGAGTCGCCGGGCGCATGTAATCGATGCGCAGATCAAGCGTGGCGATGGGCGTCGGTGTGCCGAGCGCGGTCATAGCCGCCACGCCCGAGAGGTGATCGAGAAAGGCGATGATGACGCCGCCGGCAATGACGCCAGTGTCGGGATCGCCGACGAGATCGTCGCGATAGGGCGCGAGGCCCTCCGCCTTTCCCGCCGATACGCCGGTGATGCGCAAGCCCAACGCGCGCGCATGCGGCGTGAATTGCATCATGCCGTCGATGCGCTCGCGGATCGCCTGCCAATCAATGGACTCAGAGGTCATCGCGCGCCGGAAAATCCATGCTAGGGAAGGCGCTGCCCTATAGAGGCGCCCGCGCGCGGAGGAAAGAGATGAACAAGCATGTGGTGATCGAGCCGGGCGATTGGCTGGCCGCGGCCGAGGCGATCCAAAGCGAAACCGTCGCGCTGCGGCGCGCCATCCATGAGGAGCCCGAGCTTGGCCTCAATACGCCCAAGACGCGGGACAAGGTGAAGGCCGCGCTCGCTGGTTTGCCCCTCGAGATCAAGGAAGGCCCGTCCACCACGGGCATGATGGCGATTTTGCGCGGCGCAAAGCCGGGGCGGACGGTTCTGCTGCGCGGGGACATGGACGCGCTGCCCATGCCCGAGGACACGGATCTCTCGTTCAAGTCCAAGATCGAAAACACCATGCATGCGTGCGGGCACGACACGCACACCGCGATGCTGGCGAGCGCGGCGAAAATCCTCTCCGCGCGGCGCGACAGCCTGGAGGGCACGATCCTTTTCATGTTCCAGCCGGGCGAAGAGGGATGGCATGGCGCCAAGTTCATGCTGGAGGATGGGCTGCTCGCCGATCCCGCGCCGGATGCGGCGTTCGCGCTCCACATCATGCCGAATGCGCCCGCGGGGCTCTTTGCCGCGAAGGCCGGGCCGATGATGGCGTCCGCCGATGAGATTCACATCCGCGTGCGCGGCAAGGGCGGCCATGCGTCGATGCCGCATCACGCGGTCGACCCGATCCCAATCGCGGCGGAGATCGTTATCGCGCTGCAGACCTTCGTGACGCGCCGGATCGACGCGTTCGATCCCATCGTCATCACGATCGGGAAGATCGAAGCGGGCTCGACCGACAATGTTATTCCGGAAGCGGCGTATCTTCTGGGCACCGTGCGCGCGACATCGGAAGACTCGCGCAAGGCCGCGCACGAAGGCATCGAGCGCATCGCGGTGAACATCGCACGCGCGCATGGCGCCGAGGCCGAAGTCGAGATCGAGCACGGCTTTCCGGTCACCGTGTGCGATGCGAAGGCGGTCAACACGGCGCAGGCCGCGATCCAAGGCGCGTTCGGCCAAGGCGCGTGGCGCACGATGCCGGCGCCGATCATGGGCGCGGAGGATTTCTCCTACGTGCTGCAGAAGCATCCGGGCGTCATGGTGTTCCTCGGCGTCTGCCCAGACGGCCAGGATTGGCGCGGCGCCTGCCCCTGCCACTCCAACAAGATGGTGCTGAACGAAGCCACGCTCGCGCGCGGCGTCGCGGCCCATTGCGCCATCGCCGAGCGGTTCCTGAAGCACGGCTTCGATTGAGGCGCTTGCCGCGCCGCTGAGGGAAGGCCAAGCTCCGCTCCATCGGAACGGGGGACGGATTCGATGCAGCGGCTCGCGCAGGCGCGGATTTTTCTGAGCCTTTTCATCGGCGCTGCGTTTCTGGGCGCTTGCGGCGGAGGCGGGGGAGGCACGCCCGCGCCGATGAGCCCGCCGCCGCCTGTTCTGCCGCCCCCGCCGCCGTCACCGCCCCCGCCGCCGCCGCCGATGGGGAGCATCCCGTCAGGAACGGAGTTCGCGGCCAATTGGGGCGTCGATTATGTGAACGCCGAGGCGGCTTGGTCGCGCGGCTATACAGGCGACGGGATCGTCATCGGCGTCATCGACGACGGCATCCATCCAACGCATCCCGAGCTTGCCGGGCGTGTGGACACCGTCAATTCCGTAGACATCGTTCCAGGCCGCAATCAGCTCACCACGGACAATTCGCACGGCAGCGAGCTTTCCTCACTGATGGTCGGCAATTTCAACGGCTCGCAAACCGTCGGCATCGCGTACGGCGCGACCGTGCTCGCCATCCGCGCCGACGACGGAACGGGCGGCTTCTTCTATGACGATCTCGCCAACGCGATCGACTATGCCGTCGCGCACGGCGTGGACATCATCAATTTCTCGCTCGGCGGGCCGAATGCGCCGGACACGGGTTCTGGATTCCAAACGGCGCTCGCTGCCGCGACAGCCGCGGGCGTTATCGTCGTCGTTTCCGCAGGCAATGACGGCGGTTCCGCGACTCAAGTGAACTATCCCGGCTTTTACGCGACGAACCCCGCCGTCTCAAACGGGCTCATCGTCGTCGCGGGCGGTCTCAATCCAAACGGGACGATCAATACGATTTCCAACCCGCCGGGCAGCGCTGCGAATTGGTATCTCGTGGCGCCGGGCTGGGAGGTGATCGTACCGGACTATGGGCCGCCGGGTCCCGTGCCGCTCTTTCAAGTCTGCGGCGCCGCAGCAGGTCTGCCCTCCGGGCTCTGCGAAATCCAAGGCACTTCCTACGCATCGCCGCAGATTGCGGCTGGGTTGGCGCTGCTTATGGAAGCCGCGCCTGGGCTCACGCCGCAACAGATCGTCGATCTCGCCTTCACGTCCGCGGTCGATCGCGGCGCGGCGGGGACGGACAGCGTCTTCGGGCGCGGGCAGTTCGACATCGCGCGCGCATTCGCGCCCGTCGGGCCGCTTGCGTTTGAAACCGCAAGCGGCGCAGCCGCGCCCGCCGATGCGCCCGTTGGGACCGTCGGGGCCGCCTACGGCGATGCGTTTGCGAACACGGAGGCGTGGCGCGCGACGGCGTTCGATTCCTTCGACCGCTCGTTCGACGTTTCGCTCGCGCACGGATGGATCGGCGCGGCCCAAGCCAGCATCGCGGATCAAGCCGCGCCCGCTCTCTGGCGCCAAGGCGAAACACACGGCGCGCTCAGCGCGCACTTCACTACGCCCGACGATGTGGGGCCCGACGCCGTGCGGCGCCGCATGCTTGAAGAACCGGAAGGCGCCTTCCGCGCCTTCGCCGCGCTCTCGGACGATGTGACGCTCACCGTCGCGCGCAACGCCCAGGCGCTCGATTTCGATCTGGATGCGGCCGCGACTGGGCATCTTGGCTTCGCCGGCGCCGAGTTCGCGGTGGCGATCGAACGCCAACTCGGCGGCGGCGCGCTGACGTTCGCCTCGCAAACAGGCGAAGCCGATCTCGGCCTCTTCGGCCCATCGCGCCGGCGCGGCTGGGCGATGCGCTACGCCGATGCGCTGGGGCCCGTGCGTTTCGACGCGACGTATGGCGTGCTCACGGAAGAGGGCGCGCTGCTCGGCCTCGTGTGGGACGATGCTTGGGGCGCGGCGGCGAACGGGATCACGGAATTCATCGGCCTCGGCGCCAATTGGTCTCCGCGTCCGGATTGGGAAACATCGGCAAGCATCGAGTTCGGCCGCGCGCGCTTGGACGGCGGCAGTTGGCTCACACTCGATGCGCCCTTGCTGACAAGCGCGGCGCGCGCGGCAGTCCGTTGGCGTGTCACGCCGTCCCTCCTCGCGGAGGAGGGCATCGGCGGGGCGTGGACGCTTTCGGTGTCGCAGCCGCTGCGCATCGAGAGCGGCGCCTTCAGCGCGCTCTTGCCGGTCTCCGATGCGTGGGGGCGCCAGCATCTGGCGTTCGATCGCCGTTCGATCGGCGCGAGCCCCAGCGGGCGTGAGATCGAAACGCGGCTCTCCTATTGGCTGTGGTCGGGCGGCGTGCTCTCCGCGCACGCCGATCTCGCGCACCGCAGCGAACCGGGGCACCGCGCTGACGCAGACGACGCCGTCGAGGCGCTCATAGGGCTGCGTCTCGCGCACTAACGCAGCGGCAGCCGTTCCGCACGGGCGTGCGCGTGGCTACACTCTCCTTCGAAGGAGAGACGAATGCCGTTCGACGGATCGCCGGAATTGCCGCGCGCTTGCATCATTGGGGCCGGCTGCGCGGGCTTCACCACCGCCAAGCGCCTCAAGGATCACGGAATCTCCTACGATTGCTTCGAAGCGTCGGACGATATCGGCGGCAATTGGTATTTCCGGAATCCGAACGGCGCTTCGGCCTGCTATCAATCGCTGCACATCGACACCTCGAAGTGGCGCCTGGCTTTTGAGGATTATCCGATTCCGGAGGAATTTCCGGACTATCCGCACCATGCCCAGCTGCTCGACTATTTCCGCGGCTATGTCGATCATTTCGGCCTGCGTCCCACGATCACGTTCAATACGCGCGTCACGGAAGCCGTGCGCGGCGGGGACGGGCTCTGGCGCGTCACCCTCTCCACCGGCGAGACGCGCTCATACGACGTGCTTCTCGTCTGCAACGGCCATCATTGGGATCCGCGCTTCCCCGATCCGTATCCCGGAACATTCGCCGGGCAACAGATTCACGCGCACGCTTACATGGATCCGTTCGACCCGATCAATATGCGCGGCAAGAACGTCCTCATCGTCGGCGCCGGCAATTCCGCGATGGATATTGCCAGCGAGCTGTCGCAGCGCCCGATCGCCAAGAACCTGTACGTCTCGATGCGCCGGGGCGTGTGGGTGCTGCCGAAATATATCGGCGGCAAGCCGGTCGATAAGACGGCCATGCCGCATTGGGTGCCGCCCGCGATCGGCCGCAAGCTCGCGAAGGACGTGATCCTCAAGGCGGTGGGGCGGATGGAGGATTATGGGCTGCCCAAGCCCGATCACGAGGTGCTGACGGCGCATCCCTCCGTCTCCGGCGAGTTTCTCACGCGCGTCGGCTGCGGCGACATCAAGGTGAAGCCCGCGATCAAGGTGCTGGAGGGAGAGAGAATCCGATTCTCGGACGACAGTGTCGAGGAGATCGACGTCATCGTCTTCGCCACCGGCTACAAGACGAGTTTTCCCTTCTTCACGCAGAACGCGTTCAAGCCTGCGCCGGACAACACCTTCCCGCTCTGGAAGCGCATGATGCAGCCCGGCGTGAACAATCTCTTCTTCATGGGGCTGGCGCAGGCGCTCCCGACGCTGGTGAATTTCCCGGAGCAACAATCGAAGCTCGTGGCCGCTTATCTCACCGGGCGCTACGCGCTGCCTGCCGAAGACGAAATGCGCGCGCAGATCGTCGCCGATGAGAAGCGCTATCAAGGCCCCTACTACGACAGCCCGCGCCATCGCATGCAGCTCGATTTCGGACATTACGTCTGGGCGCTGAAGCAAGAGATCAAGAAGGGCGCGCGACGCGCCGATGCGCGCGGGCGTGCGTTGCCGGTGCCGGCGCGGGCAGCCGCGGCATGAAGCGCGCACTCATCATCGCCGCGCTTCTGCTGGCCGGATGCGATCGCGCCGCCGATGTCGGCAAGACGCGTCCATCCACGCCGGAGGAAGAAGCCGCGCTCGAGCGCATCCCATCGACCGATGCGCTCGGCCAGCCCGCGCCGACGTTCGCGGCGCCGTACAATCTCCCTGCCTACACGCCGCTCTATCCCGGCGCGGTCATCGACAATTCGAATGCGACCGCCGCATCGGGAGGTCCGGGCGGACTTGTCTCTTTCACCGCGCCGGCTTCGGTGGAGACGGTCGCGGCTTTTTACAGGGGCCAGGCCATCGGCCGCGAGGTCAGCGAGGCGGAGGCGTCCGGCACGCGCATGATCGCGGTCAGCGCCGGGGCGGCGGAACGCGCCGAGATCCACATCGCGCCAAGCGAGAACGGCGCGCGCGTCGTCATCGCATACGTGCTGCCGGGCGGGTGAAGTTGACACTCCGTCAGCCTTGCGCAAGGTGGCGCCAAGGGTGGAGACGGACAGGATGACGGAAGCGGCGGCGACGCTGGAAGGCAAGCGCGAGCGCGCGAAGGCCGCCAACCGCGATGCCATTTTGGCCGCGGCGAAGCGCGTGTTCGCGCAGCTCGGCTATGAGACCGCCACGGTGCGCGACATCATACGCGGCACCGAGCTCGCCTCCGGCACGTTCTACAATTACTTCCGCTCGAAAGAAGAAGTGTTCGAAGCGTTGGCCGCCGACGGCGCACGCCGGTTCAAGCCGATCCTTCGGCACGTGCGCGAAAGCTCGGCGACCTTCGAGGACTACATTCGCGGCGCCATCGGCGCCTACTTTCACTTCCTGCACGAAGAGAATCTGATCGGCGGCGGCCGGCCCATGGCGGAGCGGCGCCCGCACGTGCATGCCGATACGCCCGAATCCATCGCCGTCTATAACGAAGTGCGCGAAGGCATCGAGGATGCGATCGCGCGCGGCATGGCGCCGAAAGTCGATGCCGATTATCTCGCCAACGCGTGCATCGGCATGGCGCAGGAGCTTGGCGCCGCCATGCTCGACCGCGATCCGGTCGATATCGAGGGCGCGAGCGATTTCGCGGCGGCGTTCATTCTCGGCGGCATCGGCGCTCTGCCGCGAAAAGATTAGAAGACGATAGGGAAGCCCATGCGTTTCTTGACGAAGATGCTCGCGCGCGCCGCGATCAACCGCAGCGATGAAGCGCTCATCCGCGCCAGCGGCGGCAGCCCCCGAGTCGCGGGCGGGCGCACGCTCGATCCGCGCTTCCAATTCATCGAGGCGCAGTCACGGAAAGCCGCGCCGCCGCCGGAGCTGACGCCCGCGATCGGCCGCGCGCAAACGGATGGGCTCGTCTATATGTTCGGCGGCAAACGCGAGCCGGGCGTTCATGCGGAGAGCTTGACGATCGATCTGGGCGATCGCCGCATTCCCGCGCGCCTCTATCATCCCGCGCGGCGCGATCCTTCCGTGCCTGTGCTCGTGTTCTATCATTTCGGCGGCGGCGTTGTCGGCAATCTCGACACGTGCGACGCCTTCTGCACCATCCTCGCCAACGAAACGAAGGGGAGCGTGCTCTCCGTCGACTATCGCTTGGCGCCGGAGCATCGTTTTCCCGCCGGCCTCAACGATGCAATCGACGCATTCAAATGGGCGGTCGAAAACGCCCAGCGCTTCGACGGCCCCGCCGGCAAGGCCGCGATCGGCGGGGATTCCATGGGCGGGAATTTCTCCGCCATCGTCACGCAAGAGATGAAGCGCACGGGCGGCCCGCTGCCCGTCGTGCAGCTTCTCATCTATCCCGCGACCGATATCGCGAGCACGCATCCCTCGATGACGACCTACGCCGATGCGTTCCCGCTGACGGCGCAAACGATGGCGTGGTTCATGGCGAACTATCTGCCCGAGGGAACGGACCCGAAGCAGGTGCGCCTCTCGCCTGCGAACGAACCGAACCTCGCCGGGCTCCCGCCCGCGCTCATCTATACGGCGGGCTTCGATGTGCTGAGCGATCAAGGCAAGGAATACGCGGACAAACTCAAGGCTGCGGGCGTGCCGGTCACGTATCATTGCTTCGATAGCCTCGCGCACGGCTTCACGGCCTTCACGGGTGCGATCCCAGCCGCCGACGCCGCCTGCCGCCGTATCGCGCGCGAAACCGCCGCCGCGATGAAAGCGTGAGCTTAGCTCTCGAAGCGTCCGATCAGCGTTTCGCGCGCGCGCAGCGGCGCGAATTCAAGATTGAGCGTCTCGTAGCGTGTCCGGTTGGCCTTGAGGAACGCTTCGTAGGCGCGCTTCGTCGTCCAGCGGTCGATGACGAGAAAGCCGTTCTCTTTCTTCAGAAGCTCCGTGCCCAGATAGTCGTCGCTCTCGCTAAAGAGCCGCGCCCACACGCCATCGACGTCATAGGCGGCGATGAACGCCTTCTTGTGCTTGGCGGCCACATCATAGAGCCACACGGCGGCGAACATGGCTGAAGCCTCCCTCATGCAGGCCTTCGTCTGCACCGCGATCACGGATGATCTTTCGGGAACCGCGGTCAAGCAGATTGCGCGCCCGGCGCCAGGCAAAGGCGAAGCGCTCATTCGCGTCCGCGCGGCAAGCGTCAACTTCCCCGATCTGCTGATGTGTCAGGGCAAGTATCAATTCAAGCCCGAACCGCCTTTCTCACCGGGCATGGATATTGCCGGTGAGATCGAGACGCTCGGCGCGGGCGTGACGAGCTTGAAGATCGGAGACGCCGTCGTCGGCGGCGCGCGCTTGGGCGGCTTTGCGGAGTATGCCTTGGCCTCGGCGGCCGGCTTGGCTCCCAAGCCTGAAGCGATGAGCTTCGCGCAAGCGGCGGCCTATCCCGCCGCCTACCTCACCGCCTATGTCGCGCTCGTGCGGCGCGCGCGCATCGAGAAGGGCGAGACGCTTCTGGTCCACGGCGCCGCGGGCGGCGTGGGCCTTGCCGCCGTCGATCTCGGCAAGCTGCTCGGCGCACGCGTCATTGCCACAGCCTCGACCGCAGAGAAGCGCGCGTTCTTGAAGGCCTACGGCGCCGATCACGTTCTCACGTCCTCCGGCTTCCGCGAGGAGGTGAAGGCGCTGACGGGCGGGAAGGGCGCCGATGTGATCTACGATCCCGTCGGCGGCGATGTGTTCGATGAAAGCGTGCGCTCAATCGCGTTCGATGGCCGTTTGCTCGTCATCGGCTTCACCAGCGGCCGCATCCCGAGCGTCTCTGTCAACATGCCGCTGATCAAGGGCTTCAGCGTCGTCGGCGTGCGCGCGGGCGAGTACGGGCGTCAATTTCCCGAGCGCGGCGCAGAGAACCTCGCCGCCATCGCGAAGCTCGCACGCGAAGGAAAACTCCGGCCACATGTGCACGCAGAATTGCCGCTGTCGCGCACGCGCGACGGGCTTGAGATGCTGGCGAACCGCCAGGTAATCGGGAAAGTTGTGATCCGACCTGATCTCTAGGCCGCGTCCGCCTGCCGGAGCTTCTTGTCGATCATATTGCGCAGGCTCGTCGCCACGTCGCGCCGTTCGTCGGCCAGCGCGTTGGGCAGGTGAGCGAGCTGGTGGAGCGCCTGCACGTGCGTGCGCACGGCTTCGGGATCGAGCCGCTCGGTCGCGCCCACGGCCTCCATGTAACGCACCAACTGCCCGGCGCCGAAGGAGAGCATCTTGTCTTCGATCTCGTCAGCCAGCGAACGCAGCTCCAAGGACGA
The DNA here is from genome assembly GCA_050246475.1 of Hyphomonadaceae bacterium. Taxonomy (GTDB): domain Bacteria; phylum Pseudomonadota; class Alphaproteobacteria; order Caulobacterales; family Aquidulcibacteraceae; genus CADEEL01. Next base: position 183,189 of record JBFWVZ010000004.1, read on the forward strand.
GGCGTAAACGATGCGCGCGGCGTCGGGATCGTCCGGCTGCAGGCCGAGCGCGTGTTGGGTAAGCGCTGCCACGCGCGCGCGCTTCAACGCCCCCTTCACGTCATCCTCGTCGGAAATCGGATCCTCGCGCCGCTCGAACGTGTCGGTCAACCGGCGCCTTGGCCCGCCATAGGCTGGATCGGCGCGGCGGCGCCGGCAGGGGCCGACATAATTGGGCGACGAGATGAAAGCGCGCGGCTTCATGACGACGGCGCCGAGCTTCGCCGCGATCGCGCCCGCCGAAACCGGCTTCATCAGATAGGCGTCTGCGCCGGCTTCGCGTGCGGCCTCCACCTCGCGCTGCTTGCGGCGCGCGGAAAGCATGAGGATCGGCACGGCGCGGTTCGGGATGTCCTCGCCGGTGCGGACCTGGCGAATGAATTCGAGCCCGCCCAGCGGGCCTTCCATCCAGTCGAGCAGGACAAGGCCGGGCCGGTGCATGCGAATGGAGTCGAGGCCCTCTTCCGCGCTGCGCGCGCCCACGACGAAGCGCACGCCCTGCGTACGCAGGATGTCGGTTGCGATGGAGCGATGAAACTCGCTGGCGTCCACGACGAGCGCGGTCAGCGAATCCAGGTCGATTGCGTCTTCTGCGGCGGCCATGGCTTTAAGGTTTTTCTAACCCAGCCGCAGAGCTTAACGGACAAACATTAGCATTCGTTGAAGCGCCCGCTACTCTTGCTCCTCCACGCTGGCGAAGCCCTTCGGCGCGGCCAACGGCCGGCCCTGCGGATCGACGCGCACCTCGTAATTCATCGTCGTCGGGAACGGGATGCTGATCCCGGCGGCGTCGAGCGCTTCCTTGATCGCCTTATTGAGATCGAGGCTGAGATCGAACGCATCGCTCGTATTGCACCAGTAGCGCACCAGGATGTTGACGGAGAAATCCGCCAGCGCCCGCACTTTGACGATCGGCTCCGGCTCGCGATGGACGCGCCGGTCGGCGAGCACGGTCTGCTCCACGACGCTCAAGGCCTGCGCGATATCAGCGTCGTAGGCGACCGAGAAGGTGAGGTCGGCGCGGCGCTTGTGGTTCGAGGTGTAGTTGAGCATCGGGGCGCCCCAGCAGAGCCCGTTGGGCAGAACGAGGCGCATGTTCTCGATGGTGTCGAGCTCGGTGGTGAAGAGCGTGATCCGCGCGACCGTGCCGGTGCGCCCCGCCGCCTCGATAAAATCGCCGAGCCTGTAGGGGCGGAAGAAGATGATGAGCACGCCGGCCGCGAGGTTGGAGAGCGTGCCCTGCAGCGCAAGCCCGATGGCGAGCGCCGTCGCGCCCAGAACCGCGACGATCGAGGTCGTCTCCACGCCGAAGCGATTGAGCACCGCCACGATCACGAAGGCGATGAGCGCATAGCGGACAATCGACGCGAAGAAATTGGCCAGCGTCTGGTCTATGCGCGGATGGCGGGCCGAGACACGCTTGACGGTTCGCGACGCCGCGCCCGCCACCCAGAGGCCGACGATAAGGATGACCGCGGCTGCGATCACGTTGAGCGCGCCCGATATCAGGCGATCGGAATATTGCTCGGCGAGTTCGGGCCAATTGACGTTGGCGAGAATGGCGGCTTCCTGCATGGGCGCTGATCTAGTGGGAAAGATCGTGAAGGCCAACCTTCAGCGAATTTTCACCATGCATGTGCGGGCAAGTCTTAAGCACACGCGCGGTATTGTCGCGCCGCTATGAACCCGCTCGCCATCGCCTCCTCGGGCATGAGTCACGCCATGGAGCGCTTCACGCGCGCCAGCGACGAACTCATCGATGCGGTTTCGGGTGAAGGCTCGGCCGATCCCGCCGCCGCGCTTGTCGAGGCGTTGGAGGCGAAGCTCCAATTCGAAGCGAGCGTGCTCGTCATCCATGCGTGGGACGACATGATGGGCGCTCTGCTCGACGTGCGCGCCTAAGCGAGCAACTTCTCAAGCGTCTCAATGGTGTCGGCCTCGGCGGCCGGCTTATCCCATCTGATGCGTGCGATGCGCGGGAAGCGCATCGCGACGCCGGACTTATGCCGTGTCGAGCGCGCCAATCCTTCGAAAGCGATCTCCAACACGAGCCCCTTGTCCTTTGTGGCCGTCACCGCGCGCACCGGCCCGAAGCGCTCGGTGGTGTTTTCGCGCACATAACGGTCGAGCGCGGCGAGCTCCGCATCCGTAAATCCGAAATAGGCCTTGCCGACCGGCGTGAGCTCGCCGTTCTTCCAGACGCCGAAGGTGAAATCGGAATAGAGCGAGCTGCGCTTGCCGTGCCCGCGCTGGGCGTACATCAGCACGCAGTCGACGAGATGCGGGTCGCGCTTCCACTTGAACCAGAGCCCTTTGGGGCGCCCGGCTTCGTAAACGCTGTCCCAACGCTTGAGCATGAGGCCCTCGCTGGCACGCTCGCCCGCTGCTTTGCGCCGCGCCGCAAGTTCCTCCCAGGTCTCGGCGGCAACGAGCGGCGAAATGTCGAGCCGCTCTGACTGTTGCCGCGCGACGAACGCTTCGAGCCGCGCGCGCCGCTCGCGAAAGGGAAGCGCCCGCAAATCCTCGCCGCCCTCGATCAGCAGATCGTAAGCGCGGATGAACGCCGGGAAGCGCGCCATCAGCTTCGCGTCCGGTTTCTTGCGGTTGAGCCGCTGCTGAAGATCGTTGAAGGGCGCAACGCCGCCCTCCGGGGCGCGCACGAGCAATTCGCCGTCGATGGCGGCATCGAATGAGATCGCATCGAGCAGATCGGGAAACGCCGCGCCGATATCGTCCGCCGTGCGCGTGTAGAGCCGTTGTTCGCCGGCATCGCCCACCGCTTGCACGCGGATGCCGTCCCATTTCCACTCCGCCGCGAAGTCGCGCGCGTCGAGTTTCACGCGATCGCCTTCTTCAAGCGCGTGCGCGAGCATCACGGGGCGAAAAGGCGCCTGCATGCGCCCGCTCGGCCGCTCGCACTTGCCTTCAAGCCACGCAAAGAGATCGCGATAGGGCGGGGCGAGGCCATGCCAGATCTCTTCGATCTCCGCGATGGGCTTGCCCGACCAATCCGCCAGCGCCTGCTTCGCGAGGCGCGCGCCCGCGCCGATGCGCAGCCCGCCCGTAATGAGCTTCAAGAGCGCCCAGCGCTCCGTCGCGCCCAGCGCATCGAGCCAGCCTTCGATGAGGCGCGGCGCATCGAGTTTCGACGCGGCCTGCAAACCCTCCACCACTTCCGAAAGCGCCGGCGCGCGATTGGCGCCGCGCTTCTCCGGCCAAATGAGCGCGGCCGTCTCCGCGAGATCGCCGACATAATCGTAGGAGAGTGCGAAAAGCTCCTCATCCACTCGGCTCGTGACGAGCGCGCGCAGCAATGCGGGTTTCGCGGCGGCGAAGGAGAGATCGCCGGTGACGGCCGCGAGCGCATAGCCGCGGTCTGGATCGGGCGCGCTTGAGAAATAGTGCGCGAGCGCCGCCAGCTTGGCGTTGCGCCCAGGCGTGAGAACGAGGCTATCCAGAAGTTCCGCGAAGGCGCGCATGGGAAACTCAATGTAGTGCGCGCGGCCGCCGAAGTTCAGCATCCGTTCGCGCTTTTGAGGCGAGCGGCGCTTGCATGGCGCGCCCACGGAGGCAAAGTGCGCGTTCGGGCGCCGGCAGGCGCCGCCGGGAGACGCCGCATGTCCGACGCCGCCGCGCCTGCTTCCTCCGCACGTCAACGCGGAATTCTTGGCTTCATCGAGCGCACCGGGGATCGCTTGCCCGATCCCGTGATGATCTTCATCTGGCTGATCGTGTTCGTGTTCGCGCTTTCGGCGATCGCGGCGGGTTTGGGCTGGAACGCTGTCAATCCCGCAAGCCAGGAAACAATCAGCGCGACGAGCCTTTTCACAAGCGCCAATCTGGAGCGGCTGATCGTTGAAATGCCGCGCACGCTCACGGGCTTTGCGCCGCTCGGCTACGTCTTGCTGGTGATGTTGGGCGCCGGGCTGGCCGAGCGCAGCGGGCTCTTCGGCGCCGCGATGCGTGCTGCCGTGAAGGACGCACCGAAATTTCTGCTGACGCCGCTCGTCATCTTCGTCGGCATCATGGCGAACCAGGCGGCGGATGCGGCTTACGTCGTGCTCATTCCGCTCGCGGGCGTGCTCTTCGCGGCCGCCGGGCGCCACCCGATCGTGGGCATCGCGGCCGGCTTCGCCGGCGTGGCCGGCGGCTTCTCCGCAAATCTCTTGCCCGGCCAGCTCGATGCGCTGCTGCTCGGCATCACGGAGCCCGCCGCACGCCTGCTCGTGCCCGACTGGACGATGAACGTCGCCGGCAATTGGTACTTCATCGCCGCGATGGCGTTCTTTTTCACGCCGGTCGCGTGGTTCGTCACGGACGTGATCATCGCGCCGCGTTTCGGCAAGTGGGAGCCGGGCCCGGATGCGCCGCCCATCCAGACAGCCGATTCAGCGCTGACCGATTCGGAGAAGAAGGGCCTTCGCGCCGCGGGCCTCGCGGCGCTGGCGATCGCGCTTGTCTTCGCGGTGCTGACCATCCCGGCGCTCTGGACCAACGAATATTGGGCGATCGAAGGCGGCGCGCCGCTCTACGACGAAGAAAAGCTTGCCGAGGGCCAGCCGGAGCAGGCGATGAGCCCGTTCTATCATGGGCTGGTCGCAGCGTTTTTCCTGCTCTTCCTCGTCTGCGGCATCGCTTATGGGCGCGCGGCGGGCGTCAACAAGAACCACCGCGACGAGATCAAGATGATCTCGGACGGCATGGCCACGATGGCCTATTACATCGTGCTCGCGTTCGCCGCCGCGCACTTCGTGGCGCTGTTCAATTGGTCGAACCTCGGCGCCATCACCGCCATCCACGGCGCTCAATTCCTGCGCGGCACGGGCTTGCCTTTGCCGGCGCTGCTCGCGGGGCTCGTCATTCTCGGCACCACGATCAATCTCTTCGTCGGCTCCGCGAGCGCGAAGTGGGGGATGCTCGCCCCCGTGCTCGTGCCTATGTTCATGCTGCTTGGCGTCTCGCCCGAGATGACGACGGCGGCCTATCGCGTCGGCGACAGCGTGACGAACCCGATCACGCCGCTCATGGTCTATTTCCCGCTCGTGCTCACCTTCTGCCAGCGCTGGGATCCGCGCTTCGGCATGGGCGGCCTCATGGCCGCGATGATCCCGTACTCGCTCTATTTCCTGATCGCGGGCGTGGCGATGACGATCGGCTGGGTCTATCTCGATCTGCCGCTCGGGCCTGGCGCCACGGTGGGCTACGAGATGCCGGGGGTGACCGCGCCGGCTACGCCGTAAGCTGCTTCAGGATCGAGTTCTGATCGAAATAGACACGCTCGCAGACGATTCTATCCGTCTGCGGCGCGAACTCGAAAATCGCCGCCATCCGCACACGGAAGGATTTGTTGGTGGCCGGCAATTCGCCTTGGGGAGTGCGGAGCGCGTTTCTGTGCGTGCCCATGAGCCAGAACTCGGCCAGCACCGCATCCTCCATGGCCCGCAGTGAAATCACCTCGTTGCGCTGATCGGGGAAGGGCGTGCGCGAGGCGCGGAAATAGCGCATCACCTCCTCTTCGCCGTCATAGACCTGGCCCGTGCCGATCAGTTCGTAGCGGGGATGGGCGAAGGTGCTCATGGTGAGCGCAAAATCGTGGACGTTCTCGCTCTCCATGTGCACGCGCACGACTTCGATGCGGCGCGCGTCAAGATCGCTCATGCCCGCTCCTCCAGCTGCCCCAGGATCATGATCTTCTGCCAAATCTTGCGCGCGAGATTGGTGGTGAGCGTCTCGATGTCGTTGACCGCGTCGATGATGACGCCGTCGCGCGTTCGCTCCGCGTAAAGCGCCGCCAGCTTGCCGATCAGCGCCAGCATTTCCGCGCAATAATCGAGATAACGCGTCAGCTCGAACTGGCTCATCTCCCGTTGCGGGGAAGAGGCGGTCGCGTTCTTGCCGAGCACGAGAGTCGGGTCCTTCGTCAGCTGATGCATGTCCACCACGTGCGCGAGCGAGCGCAATTCATGCAGCGCTTGCAGCACGCGCGAGCGCTTCATCCGCTCCTCCAGCGTCAGCAGGAACCACACCGCGCCGCCAAACAGGATCAGCAGATTGACCGCCGCCTCGAGCCCCTCGATGAGCGCAGGCGCATCGCCCGCAATCGCTTCGATGCGCACGAAGCGGGCGGCGTAGAATTGCGCGGCCAGCCCCCCGATGATGAGCGCCGCCACGCTCAGCCGCATGCCGATATAGGGTCGCTGCAGCGCTCTCACCTGCGTTTCGGTCTGCTCGGCCACATTGATAAGATCGCCGCAGACACGCGAAAGCCCGGAATTGGCGAAGCGCTCGCCGATCCGCGCTTGCAGCTTGGCGAGCGTGTCATTGATCTTGCGGGCGTTGAGGGCGCGGTACATGGGCCTTTGTAACGCCATCGCGGCCGCGCGCTAGTCGTCCTCGTCCTCATAGCCGACGAGATGAAGCGGGCGCGCCTTGATCCCATTGAGTTCGGCCCAGCGCGCGAAGGCGTCGTCGCGCCCATGTGTGATCCAGAGTTCGCCCGGCATGATCTCCTTCACGGTTCCGGTCAGCTCATCCCAGTCCGCGTGATCGGAGATGACGAGCGGCAGCTCCACGCCCCGCTGCTTCGCCCGCTGCTTCACGCGCATCCAGCCGGAGGCGAAGCAATCCACCGGATCGGCGAAGCGGCGGCTCCAGCGATCGGCGATGGTGGAAGGCGGCGCGATGACGATCTCCCCCGCGAAATCCTTCTTCGTGGATCGCTCGAGCGTCGCCGGCAGCAGCGGCCCCAGCGCCACGCCGAAGCGCTCATAGAGCGCGCAGAGCCGCTCCATTGCGCCATGAATGTAGATCGGCTTCTCGTAGCCCGCTTCGCGCAACAGCATGATGATGCGCTGCGCCTTGCCGAGCGCGTAGGCGCCGATGAGATGTGTTCGCGCCGGGTTTGCCGCCACGCTGCGCAGCAGTTTCGCGATCTCGTCGCGATCGTCCGGATGGCGGAAGACGGGAAGCGCGAACGTCGCCTCCGAAATGAAGACGTCACTGGGCACGGCTTCGAAGGGCGGGCAGGTGGGATCGCGCCGGCGTTTGTAGTCGCCGGAGGCGACCATGCGCTTGCCGTGCGCTTCGATGACGATCTGCGCTGAGCCGAGCACATGCCCCGCGGGAACGAACCGCACGCTTGCGTCCCCGATGCGATGCGCTTCGCCGTAGCGCGCGGCTTGCGTCTCGCCGGCGAAATCTTCGCCATATCGCTCACCCATGATCGCGAGCGTCTCCGCCGTCGCCATCACGCGCCCGTGCCCAGCGCGCGCATGATCGCTGTGCCCATGCGTGACAAGGGCACGATCCACCGGCCGCGCCGGGTCGATGTAGAAATCCCCCGGCGCGCAATAGAGGCCGCCGGGCTTGGGGCAGAGGATTTGCTCCACACGCATCGGCGTTGAGATAAGGCGAAGCGCGTCGCAATTCCACGCCGCCGCGCCTAGATTGCGCCTGCGTGGACACCTCAACCACACTCCGCCTGCCCGATCGCTTCAAGGATTGGTTCGCGTCGCGCGGGTGGCGGCCGCGCGCACATCAGCTCGCGCTCGCGGAAGCCGGACGCGCCGGGCGCTCGGCGCTCCTCATTGCGCCGACGGGCGGTGGCAAGACGCTGGCGGGGTTCCTGCCGAGCCTGATTGACTTGGCGGACGTGCAGGGCGGTCCATCGCGCAAGCACACGCTGCACACGCTCTACATCTCGCCCTTGAAGGCGCTGACGGCGGACGTCGCGCGCAATCTCGAAATCCCAGCGCGCGAGATGGGCCTGCCCATACGCATCGAAACGCGCACGGGCGATACGCCCCCCGCCAAGCGCACGCGCCAGCGCGCCTATCCGCCCGACATTCTGCTGACGACGCCTGAGCAAGCGATGCTGCTGATGGCGAGCGAGCATGCGCGCGTCTTCTTTGAAGACCTGAAAGCGATCATCATCGACGAAGCGCACGCCATCGCGCCGACCAAGCGCGGCGATCTCCTGGCGCTCGCGATGGCGCGCTTTCAGCGCTGGGCGCCTGGGCATCGCCGCGTCGGGCTCTCCGCGACCGTTGCCGATCCTGATGCACTCGCACGCTGGCTCGGCGGCGGCGAAATCATCTTGGGCGCGCCGGGCGCGGCGCCGATCGTCGATATTCTGGATACGGAGGAACGCATTCCGTGGGCCGGGCATACCGGGCGCCATGCGATGCGCGACATCTACGAGCAGATCAAGCGCGCCAAGATCGCGCTCATTTTCGTCAACACACGGGCGCAGGCGGAGCTGACGTTCCAGGAGCTCTGGCGCATCAACGATGACAACTTGCCGATCGCGCTTCATCACGGCTCGCTCGATGTCGGCCAGCGCAAGAAGGTGGAGGGCGCGATGGCGGCGGGCGCGCTCCGGGCCGTCGTCTGCACTTCGACGCTCGATCTCGGCATCGATTGGGGGGAGGTCGATCTCGTCATTCAGTTGGGCGCGCCGAAAGGATCGTCGCGCTTGGTGCAGCGGATCGGGCGGGCCAATCACCGGCTGGACGAGCCCTCGCACGCGATCCTCGTGCCCAACAACCGCTTCGAGGTGCTCGAATGCCGCGCGGCGAAAGACGCAGTCGCCGAGAACGCGCTGGATGGAGAGTCGACGCGCACGGGCGGCCTCGATTGTCTCTGCCAACACATCATGGGCGCCGCCTGCGGCGAACCGTTCGACGCCGAAGAACTCTACGAAGAGGTGATCTCCACTGCGCCCTACGCGGCGCTGCCGCGCGAACAATTCGAGCGCGCGCTCGATGTGGTGGCGACAGGCGGGTATGCGTTGCGCGCCTACGATCGCTATCGCCGCATCGTGCAGGACGTGAAAACCGGGCGCTGGCGCGCGCGCGGGAAGCAGGCCGCGCAGCAGCATCGCATGAATGTCGGCGCCATCGTGGAGGCGAGCTATCTCGACCTCCGCCTCGTCTCCGCGCGCACGATGGGCTTGCGGCGGGCTGGCATGGCCGCCGCCGCGCGGACGGACAAAGTCGATCCGCAGCTGCAGGCGCGCGTCAACGCGCTCGGCCCCGGCCGCAAGCTCGGCAAGATCGAGGAATGGTTCATCGAGCAGCTGGCGCCGGGCGACACCTTCCTCTTCGCCGGCGAAATCCTCAAGCTTGAAACCGTGATCGAGACCGAAGCGCTGGTCACGCGCGCAATGGGCCTCGAAGCGCCGCGCATTCCTTCCTACGCGGGCGGCAAGTTCCCGTTGTCGACCTATCTCGCCGATCGCGTGCGCCGGATGCTGCACGACCAAGAGTGCTGGACGAACCTGCCCGATCAAGTGCGCGATTGGTTGAAACTACAGACCGGCCGTTCCGTCATCCCCAAGCACGACGAGCTGCTGATCGAAACTTTTCCGCGCGGCGCGCGCCATTTCATGGTCTGCTATCCGTTTGAAGGCCGCCTCGCGCACCAGACGCTCGGCATGCTGCTCACGCGCCGCTTGGAGCGCCTGGGCAAGAAGCCCATTGGTTTTGTCGCCAGCGAATACGCAATGAGCGTCTGGGGCTTCGAGCCGCTCGGCGACGTCGATTTCGCCAAGCTCTTCGATGAAGACATGTTGGGCGACGATCTCGACGCCTGGCTCGCCGAAAGCGCGCTGATGAAGCGCACCTTCCGCACCTGCGCGATCATCGCGGGCATGATCGAACGCAAAATGCCCGGCAAGGAGAAGACAGGCCGGCAGATCACGTTCTCCACCGATCTCATCTATGATGTGCTGCGCTCGCACGAGCCGGATCATCTCTTGCTGCAAGCGGCCTTCGCGGATGCGTCGACCGGCTTGCTCGATATTGGCCGTCTCTCCGCGCTCCTGGCGCGCGCAAAGGGCCACATCGTGCATCGCGATCTCGCGTGCATTTCGCCGCTCGCGGTTCCCGTCATGATGGAGATCGGCAAGGAGCTTGTCGGCGCCGCGGGCGAGGAGATGGTGCTCGCCGATGTCGCTGCGGAACTCATGGCGGAGGCAGGGTTTCCCGCGCTTGGCGGCGCCAAGGCGGGCGGCTAAGGTCGGCCTTCCAGAACGGAGTTTCTCGTGGCGAACATGGAAATGCCCGGCCCCGGCCGGTTCGAGGGCGTCACGCGCATTTCCTCAGGCATCGGCTATGTGCGCGAGCGCACGTTGGAGCTCGGCCCCACGATCATCGCGCTCGAAAACATCGCCACGATGCTCGTCGTCGCACGCGAACGCAGTTTCATGCGCGCCATTGTGGGCGTGCTCATCGCAGTCAGCTCGTTTTTCACCATCAATTTCGGCTGGCTCATCCCGACCGTGTTGGTGATCGTCGGCTTCGGCCTCGTGCTCTGGAATCTGCTCGATCAGGCCGATGTCTATTTGCTCATCGGCACCAGCGACGGGCGGCGCACCAATATCGTCTCCAAGAATCTCGATTTCCTGGTGCAGACGCGCGACTTTATCCGCCAAAAGTTGGATTCACAGAACCTGACCATGGTGGCCGCGATCAACATAACAAAGAGCCAGCTCGAATCGCCCGGCGGGCGCTGAGCAAGGCGAAGACTCAAGGGAGGAAAGCGATGGCCTGGACTCGCGCGTTTGCGGCTTGGCTCTTGATGTGCGCGCCCGCCGCCGCGCAAGCGCCGGTCGATGCAACGACCGCCACGCGCGCGGCAAACGAAGCGGCGCTCGCCGCGCTCCCGCAAGATTCCGAAGATGAGGATTTCGCACAGCGCGGCTTTATCGCCACGCGCGCCGATCCGATCATCCGCAATCAGGCGGGCGGCGTCGTGATGGATCTTTCCGCCTACGATTTCTTGCAGGGCCCCGCGCCTGCGACAGTCAACCCAAGTCTCTGGCGCCATCAGCGGCTCCTCGCGCGCCATGGGCTCTTCCAAGTTTCCGAACGCATCTATCAGGTGCGCGGCTTCGATGTGTCGAACATGACGATCGTGGTGGGGGACACGGGCTATATCGTCCTCGATCCGCTGTTGACGGCGGAGACCGCGCGCGCCGCGATGGCGCTCGTGCGCGAACATCTGGGCGATCGCCCCGTCGTCGCCGTCGTTTATTCGCATAGCCACGGCGATCATTTCGGCGGCGTCCGAGGCGTTGTCGATCAAGCGGATGTGACGGCTGGGCGCGTGCGCATCATCGCGCCGCACGGCTTCATCGAGGAAGCGGTTTCCGAGAATGTCATCGCGGGCAACGCGATGTCACGCCGCGCGACGTATCAGTTCGGCGTTGCGATTCCGCCGGGTCCCGAGGGCGCAATGGGCGTCGGCATCGGGCCGGCGCTTTCACGGGGCTCGATCACGCTCATCCCGCCGACCGAGACCATCGATCAACCGATCCAGGACGTGACGATCGACGGCGTGCGCTTCCAGTTTCAGCTGACGCCGGGCACCGAGGCGCCCGCGGAGATGAACGCTTACTTGCCGGACTTGCGCGCGCTTTGGCTGGCCGAGAACGCCAACGCCACCATGCACAATGTTTTGACGCCGCGCGGCGCGCTCGTGCGCGATACGCGCGTTTGGGCGCATTACCTCTCGCAGGCGCTTTCGCTCTATGGGCCGAACGCGGAGATCATGTTCACGTCGCACGCGTGGCCGCGCTGGGGCAATGAGCGCATTCGCGATTTCATCGCCAGCCATCGCGACGCTTACAAGTATCTGCACGATCAGAGCGTGCGGCTGATGAACCAGGGCTTCACGGGCGAGGAGATCGCCGAGCGTGTGCGCTTGCCCGAGAGCCTTGCGCAGCGTTGGTTCAATCGCGGCTATTACGGCACGATGATGCATAATTCGCGCGCCGTCTATCAGCGCTACATGGGCTGGTACGACGGCAATCCCGCGAACCTCTATCCGCTTTCAGAGCCGGAAGCGGCGCCGCGCTATGTGGCCGCCATGGGCGGCGCGCGGCGCGTGTTGCGCATGGCGCAGCAGGCGTTCGATCGCGGCGAGTATCGCTGGGCGGCCGAATTGCTCAATCATCTCGTCTTCGCCGATTCAGAGAACACGCAAGCGCGCGCACTGCTCGCGCGCACGCACACGCAGATGGCGTTCCAGGCCGAGAGCGCGATCTGGCGCGGCATGTATCTCTCCGCCGCGGCCGAGCTTGGCGGGCGCGCGCCCTTTGCCGGCGCGACGACGCAGAGCCTCGATCTCATCGCCGCTACGCCGAGCGCGATGATCCTCGATCTGCTGGCCGTGCGGCTCAACCCGCAGACGGCCGCGCCCATGCGGTTCAATCTCGTCTTCCCGGATCGCAACGAGCGCTTCGCCGTCTCCATCGAAAACTCCGTGCTCGTCTATGAGGCCGATCGCGCGCACGCCGATGCGCAGGCCACGATCACGGCGCCGCGCGCTGCCTTCCTCGCGGCGATGTTTGCGCCGCAATTTCCGGCGCCGCCGCCGCGCGTCGAGGGCGATGGGGAGGTCTGGACGCGCTTCCGCGCCAGCTTCGACGCGCCCGATCCCGCGTTCCCGATTGTGACGCCTTGATGCGCGCGCCGCTTCCCGCGACTCGAAGGCCGCGCTAGGCATCGCGGCGATGCCGATGCTGTCCGACGCCCGCCGTAAACGCCGTCCGCGTCCGCCCGCGCCGCTGAAGGCCGCGCCGGTTGCGCTCGGCGCGACGCTTGGTTTCGAGATTGCAGGCGTCCCCGTTGAGGCGCAGCCCGAAGGCGCGCTCTGGCTTGGGGAGATGCGCGCGCTCATCGTCTCCGATCTGCACCTGGAGAAGGGCTCTTCGTTCGCGGTGCGCGGGCAGATGATCCCGCCCTACGATACGCGCGCGACGCTCAAGCGCATCGAGGCCGTGATGGCGCGCCTCGCGCCCGATATTGTCATCTCACTCGGCGATGGCTTTCACGATCGCGGCGGCCCGTTCCGCATGGGGCCGGAAGATCGCGCGCAGCTGCGCACATTGGTCGAGCGGGTGGATTGGGTCTGGATCGAAGGCAATCACGATCCGGAGATCCCGGCGGCGCTCGGCGGGCGTTCGCTCGACGTGTTGAGCCTCGGCGCGCTCACGCTCCGGCACGAGCCCACGGAGGCAAGCGCGCCGGGTGAAATCGCGGGACATTTGCATCCGTGTGCGCGCGTCGCCTCGCGCGGCAGAAGCGTGCGCGCACGCTGCTTCGCGACGGATGGATCGCGCCTCGTCATGCCGGCGTTCGGCGCCTATACGGGCGGGCTCAATCTTTGCGACGAAGCGTTCGCGCCTGTCTTTCCGCACGGGGCAAACGCCCTTTTGCTCGGGCGCGGGCGCGTCTATCCGGCGATGGCCTCGCGTCTCATTCCCGACGCTTAAGTTCTGCGGAAGAAGATTGCCGCGGCCCACCCCGCACCGAGCGCGAAGATCACGGTCGCCAACCCATAGAGAAACGGCTGGCCCATCGCGAGGTCGTGGATGGTGCGCTCCACGCCTTGGCGCGAAATGAGCACGCGGCTCGTCTGCGTGGAGATCAAGCGCCCGTTGCGGAAAAGGAAGACATCGGCGGTGTAGCGCCCGATCGGCGCGTTCGCCGGAATTTGGATCTGCGCGCGAAAGAGCCCGCGCCCCAGCAGTTCAAGCCCGCGCGGATCTTCGACGTAAAGGCCCGCTTGCCTGCGCAGCCGCACCAGCGCTTGCCTGTACGCGGAGGCGTCCGCATCGGGCGGCGTCGGCCCCGCGAGGCGCGCCGCTGCGGCCGCGTCGAGCTGCAGCGTCCAGATGGCGCGCGGGGAAGCGATCTGGCGCAGCGGGCGCGCGCTATAGATCGCGAGAAACGCGGGCGCCTCCTCGAAGCGCACCGGCGGGCCGTTCACCCATAGGCCGAGCACGCGGCGTTTACGGCGCACGATGGTCGGTGCGTTCGGGCCGCGCAGCGCCACGACGATGTCGCCGCGATTGTCCCGGTCCGGATTGACGCCGAACACCGTGACGCGGAAGCCGCGATAATCGGAGGTGACGGCGATGTCTTCGTCCGTCACGGCGGCCGGCAGATCGGTGGACGGCTCGCTCTCCTGCGCGGCTTGCGGGCGCGTGCGCCGGCGCGGGCGCTCGCGTTCGGCCGGCACGCGGATGATTTTCGGCGCCTCCGCCTCCGGGCCGATCGTCGTCGTCTCCACATCGATGGGCGCGACCGATTCTTCCGCGGGCGCGAGCGGACGGGCGGGCGCGGGCGCTTCCTCTTGCGCGGCGGCGAGGCTGACGGCGCTGATAAGAAGCGCGGCGGCGAAGGCGAGCGCCCTCATCGCGCAACTCCCAGAACGAAGAGCTCGCTCGGCGGCGTCACCAAATCCCACAAGAGCTTGAGGCCCGCGATCAGCACCAGCACCGCGAGCACCGCGCGCAATTGCTCGGCGGGCAGTCTTGCGCCGAGGCGCGCGCCGAATTGCGCGCCGATCACGCCGCCGACAATCAGGAACGCCGCAAGCAGCACATCCACCTGCTGCGTCATCGTCGCCTGCAGGATCGTGACGACCGCGGCCACGATCAGCACCTGGAATTGCGAGGTTCCCACAACGACGTTCGTCGGCATGCGCAGAAGATAGATCATCGCGGGCGCCAGCACGAACGCGCCGCCCACGCCCATGATCGCGGCCAGCACGCCGACGCCGAAGCCAAGCACCAGCGGCGGGATGACGCTGATATAGAGTCCCGAGCGCGGGAAGCGCAGCTGAAAGGGCAGGCGATGGGCGATGGTGCGCGCGGGGCGTGCGAAAGGGGTGGAGATTGTGGAGGTGCGGGTGCGGATGGCCGTCACGCTCTCATAGAGCATGAGCGAGCCGATGGCGCCGAGGAAGACAACGTAGAGCAGCGTAATCAGGATATCGGCTTGGCCGAGACGCAGAAACGAACTGAAGATCGAGACGCCGAGCGTTGAGCCCAGCACGCCCCCGATCGTCAGCAGCATGCCCATGCGCCAATCGACCATGCGCCGGCGCGCGGAGGCGAAGAGCCCGGAAACGGAGGTCGCGGTGATCTGGCTTGCTTGCGTCGCTACGGCGACGGGCGCGGGAATGCCGAGGAAGATCAGCAGCGGCGTCATGATGAAGCCGCCGCCGACGCCCGTAAGGCCCGACACGAAGCCGACGAAGCCGCTCAAAAGAAGAATGAGCAGCGCGTTCACCGGCATCTCGGCGATCGGCAGATAAATCGACATGGCCACTAGGGTTTGCGCGCGTGCCCGCGCACGCGCGCGCTCTTATTCCAGGGCGGGCGCAGAAGGGCAATCACGCACGGCGCTTGTTTCTCCCTCGCGCGTGTGAGGAAGGCGATCTGCCGCGATCCGGCGGGGCTAGTTCCGCGACGCGGTCTGCTGCGCCGGGGCCGTTGACCAGGGGCGCACGCCGAACTCGCCATTGGCGCGCGCGCTGGCCGCGCGCGGACGGAAGCTGGCGGCGCGCTGGCGCGTCTGCTCGGCCTGAGTCTGCGTCACCTGGCTTTCGAGCGCCTGGGCGCGTCCGCGCGCGTCCGAATCTCCGCCGCGTGCGGCCACCAGGAACCAGAACATCGCTTCGGTCGCGCTGGCGCTCACGCCGCGGCCTTGCTGGTAGAGGACGCCCAGATTGTAGGCGCTGTCGGAGACGCCCAACTCGGCGGCCTGGCGGAACCAGCGGAACGCGGCCTGCTCATCGAGCGGCGCGCCTTCGCCGCGCGCATAGAAGACGCCGAGATCGTGCATGGCGCGGCGATTGCCGCCGGCGGCTGCGCGCTCGGTCCATTGCCGGGCCTGGTTCAAGTCCGCAGGCACGCCTTCGCCGCGCTCGTAGAGTTTCGCGAGGCGATATTGCGCCATCGCCAGGCCTTGGTTGGCCGAGCGGCGCAACAGCGAAACCGCGTCAGCCGTCTGCCCCGCGGAGAGCCGTTGCAAGGCAAGGTCGAATTGCGCGAGCGCGTCGCCGGCTTGGGCGGCCTGTTCGAGCGAAACATTGCGCGGCGCGAGCGGCCGAGCGACCGTTTGCTGTTGTCGCGCGGGCGTCGTCGCGGCGGTGCGCTGCGTGTGCGCGTCCTCGGCGGCGGGCGGCTCCTCGGTGAGGGGCGCGGCGTTCGGATCGACAGGCTCCGGCAACGGCGCATCGGTGAAGAGGGAGGGATCGGAAGGCGGCGTCGCAGTCAGCGGCGACGCATCGGCGGCGCGCGGGCCGAGCACGGGCTCGGCGTCGGCGGCGTCTTCGTTCGCATCCGGGGCGGTGCGCATCAGATAGACGCCGCCCGCGAGCGCAAGCGCGACGGCGGCCGCGCCGCCCCACAGGATCACGCGTCCAGGCCCGCGCAGACCGGCAACCGGCCGTTCCGATTTCGTCTTCTTCTCTTTCTTTTTCGGGCCCTTCTGCGCTTGAGCCTGGGCCAGCGCGGCGCGGCGCGCCGCGGCGAGATAGTCTTCCTTCACCGGCGCCGGTTCGGGCTCGAGCGAGGGCAACGGCGCATCCGCGAACGGATCGAGATCGAGTGCGGCGTCCTCCAAGGGCTGCGCCGCAATGGGCGGAATCGTCGGCTCATGGTGATCCAGCCGCACGGGTCGGTCGTGATCGTGATCCTCGACAGGCGGGGGCGGAGCGATGTCCTCGAAATCGTCCGCGAACGGATCGGCTTCGAATGGATCGAACGCCTCGGCTTCCGCCGGCGGCGGGGATGCGAGCGGCGTTTCCTCCAGCTCACCGAAATCCGCCTCCGGCGCGAACGCGGCCGGATCGTCGAGGAAATCGATGGCGTGATCTTCTTCTTCGTAGGTTTCTTGGACGGGCTCGATGCGCGACGGCAGCGGCCCGGCGCGCACAGGCTCGTCGTGAAGGGCGGTTTCGAAGGCCGAGAGCCGGCCCGTCAAATCGGCGACCGGATTGGCGAAGGGCACGGCGGCGGCTTCGCGTTCTTCGGTCGCGGCCACGCGGCCATGGATGCTGGCGAGCGCATCGGCAAGGCGCATGTTCACGCGCTCTTCGCTGCCCGCGATCTGATCGTTCACGTCGCGCGCGATCTCGTCCTGACGCTGGTTGAAGCGTTCGGCCATGCGCGCGATCTGCTCGCCGATTTGCTCGATGGCGTTGGCGGAGCGCGCCTCGACCGAACCGACGCGTTCGTCCACGCGATCGATGATGCGGCCCACTTCGACGCCCATGCGGTCGAACGCGGCGGCTTCGCGCCGCTCGATCTCTTCGAACCGGACTTCGAGCGCGCGGCTCATCTTGTCGAGCTCTTCGCGCATCGTTTGCGCGGAATCGTCCTCGCCGGCGCGCGCTTCCACGGTGCGCAGGCGCCGGTCCACGGTCTCCGACATGCGCTTGATCTCGATCGAGATCGCTTCGATCGTTTGCGCCTGGCGCCGCTCCGCGGAGGCGAGGCGGCGATTCACTTCCGCGATCGAGGCGTCGATCTCTTCCGCCGAAATGCCGGAGAGCGCGGCCGAAACCTGCTCGCTCACTTCGAAGCGAACCTGTTCGATCATCGACTGCGTTTGCGTCGCCATGTCGTCGAGGCGGGATTCAAAGAGCGTGCGCAGCGATTCCGTCGCGGCTTGTCCGTCATGCCCGCCGCCCGAGGAAACCTCTTCGAGCTTCTGGATGACGGAATTGGCGGTATGTTCGGTTTGTGCAAGCCGCTCGGCAAGGCGCTGGACGCTCGCTTCGATCGTCTGCACCGCGCCGGTGACGTGTTGGGCCTTCTCATCATTGCCCGCCACGCGGGCGGAAAGCTCGCCGAGGGTCTTTTGCAGGCGATCCTCGAACGCGCGCGTCTCGTTGCGCAGTGAATCCGAATCCTGCGCGCCGCGGGATTCCGTCTCCGAGAGACGCGACGCCAATTCGTGCACGCGGCTCTGCAATTCGGAAACCACGCCCGTCGCGATGCCTTCGCCGACATGGCCGGGGCGTTCTTCGAGTTGCTTCACGCGCGCATTGATCGAGAGCTGCGCGTTGCGCAGATCCGCGATCGCCGCGCCAGCCGCTTGGCGCAAGCCGGCGTTCGCGTCGCGCGAGGCCTGATCGACTTTCTCCAAACGCTGCGTGAGCAGCGCCTGCGCCGCCTTCACTTCTTCAAGGCCAGGCCCGCCTGCGGGGGCGACGCCCGAGACGCCTTGCGCTTCGATGCGGTCGAGCCGCGCCGCGAGCGCCGTCTGGATGCGGCGCATCTCTTCGAACGCGCCGTCGGAAACGGTGCGCACGCCGCTCTCGCATTCCGCGATGCGGCGCGAGAGCACATCTTGCGCGGCTTTGAGATCGTTGAGCGCGGCGGGGTTGGCGCCCGGCTGCTGCGTGCGGACGTCATGCTCGACGCGCTCGATCCGCTCGGTGAGTTCTTGGCGCGCGGTGCGCGCTTCAGAAAGCGCGTTGTGCGCGGCTTGCCGTGCGGCATGCTCCGTGGTGGCGAGGCGCTGGGCGAGCACCTCTTGCTGCATGCGCACATCGTTGAACGCGCTGGTGACCTGCGAAGCGGCGCTGCGCGCAGCTTCTTCAGCGGCGGCGCGTGTTTCCGCGAGAGCGGCCGTCACATCCGCGCGCGTCTTCGCTTCGATCTCGGTGATCTTGCGCGAAAGCTCCTGATCGCTTTGCGCCACGCGGTTGGCGAGTGCGGCGGCCGTCGCCTCCACATCGCGCGCGCTGGCTTCCGCGGCTTCGATCCGCTTCTCGATCGCAGCGCGCACGTCTTCGACTGAAACCGATGCGCCTTCAAGCGCGCGGCGACTTTCGGTGACTTGCGCTTCCGCTTCCTTGAGCTTGCCCGTCAGCGTCTCGTGCGCGTGGCGGAATTGCTCAAGCGCTTCGGCGACCTTGTCGGCGGCATCGTTCGCGCCCGCTTCCGCATCATCGACGCGCTGCGAGAGCCCGAGCATCGAGCGATCGATGGTGGAGACTGTGCGATCCAATCCCGTGATCGCGAGCTGCGTGCGCCGCTCGACGGCTTCGAGCTTCTGCGTGAGGCGAACGATTGGGTCTGCGAGGCGCGGCGAAGAGGTGTGCGGCGTCAGCAGCCAATCCTCATCCATATCCGCGTCATCATAGATCGGCTGCATGCGCGAACGCGGCGGCCGGCTCATCACGCGCGTTTCGCGCTCCTCATGATGATCGCCTTTGGCGCCTTCATGCGCGGCGAGCGCTTGATTGAGGTATTCGCCGAGCGTGAGGCCCTGGCGGCGCGCCGCGTCGCGAGCGGCTTCACGCACCTTGGGGTCGATCCCCTTTACGCTCCACGGGTTTGCGCCGCTCATTTTCGCCTCGCCCCCTCTCCACGCGCGCCAAAACGGATCACGTGAAGAATCACCTGAAAACTCAGGTTCGATCAGAATCGGAGCGGTGTTAATGCGGCGTAAAATGGTGAACGCGCGGAAAGGAGCGCGTGTGGCGCCGGCGCTGCGCTTCTAGCGTGCGCTCTGCGTTGTATTGGCCTGTTGTTGCGTTGCCGGTCCGACTTCGACGAGGCCGTCATATTGAAGCGCGGCGCCTTCTTCCGGCACGTCCTCGAACGGCAGCAAGCTCACACGCACGCCTGTGCGCAGCGACGCCTCAGCGCGCAACGCAACGGTTTGTTGCGGCGGCAAGCGCGCGCCCAATGGCCGCCAAGTGTATCCCGAAAGCCCCACAGGCGCGCGCGCGGCGTCCGGCGCCGACACGATGAGGATCATGCGGTCGGGCGCGCCGTTGCGGCGCGCATTGGCGATCGAGCGCGCGAGCGCATCGTTGCGCGCCTCGCCATAGGCGCGCTCGCGCTCTTCGGCGCGCCGGCGTTCGAAGCCTTCCGGCATTGTTGCTGAGTCGAACCGAAAAACATCCACACGCGCGCCTAATGCTGTGAGCGCTTGCGCAGGCCGTACGAGTGCTGTCGCGTCCGCGTCGCCAGCGACGATCACGACGCGCTCGCCTCGCTGCGCGGCCGCGCAGCCGATCGCGGCGCCGGCGCGTGGCGCATCGGCGCCGTCTATGACGATGAGCCCGCCGGCTGGGCGCTCGAGCAGCGCTTCCGCGCCCGTCACCGGCGCGCAGGACAGATCCGCGACGCGCGGCTCGCGATTGCAGCCCGCGAGTCCGCAGACTGCCGCTACGGCAACAAGGAGAACGAGGAGGCGCATCGGGCCGCTCACCTTATCAAGTCCGTGCGACGGGTGCATTTCTGTCTTGACGTTGACGTTAGCGTCAAATAATCCAACCCACGGTGGGGAAACGAGACGGCGCTCGACGCTGCGATAGGGAAGCCAAGATGACCAAATCCGAACGCACGTATTCCATCTCCGAACTGGCGCGCGAATTTAAAGTCACGCCGCGCGCTCTGCGCTTCTACGAAGACAAAGGTCTGCTCACGCCGCGGCGCGACGGCCTCAACCGTGTGTATTTCCCGCGCGATCGCGCACGCCTGACGCTTATCCTGCAAGGCAAGCGCGTCGGTCTCTCGCTTATCGAGATCAAGGAGATCCTCGATCTCTACAACGCCGACGAGCAGCACCGCCTGCAAAACCAGGTCGCGCTCAAGAAATTCAAGCAGCGCCTCGTCGCGCTTGAGCAGCAGCGCGTCGATATCGACGGCGCCATCGACGCTTTGAAGCGCGGCATCGCGCGCCTCGAAGAAGTGCTCGATAAGCCCGCGCCCGCGGCGAACTTGAACGCCGCGCGCGCTTACGAACGCGAAGCGCGCCGCCGCCTCGCGGACGCCTGATCTAGAAATCCTCGCGCGCGCTTCCCGGACACGGGAGGCGCGCGCTTGCACACCCATCGTTTGAGCAATCAGACGCACGAGGAGCTTCAGGGATGCCGAGCTATCAAGCGCCGCTGCGCGAGTACCGTTTTCTCTTCCGCGATGTGTTGGGCGTCGAGAAATACGCCAATCTGCCTGGCTTCGCGGATGCGAGCCCCGATCTCATCGAGCAGATTTTGGAAGAGGGCGCGAAGTTCTGCCAGGACGTGCTCCAGCCGCTCAACGAAGTCGGCGATAAGCACGGCTGCACGCGCCATGCCGACGGCTCGGTGACGACGCCGCCCGGCTTCAAGGAAGCCTACAAGCAATTGGTCGAAGCCGGCTGGCCCGGCCTCGGCAGCGATCCCGCCTATGGCGGCCAAGGCTTGCCGCACTTCGTAAGCCTTGCGTGGAACGAGATGGTCGCCTCCGCGAACATGGCGTTCGGCATGTATCCGGGCCTCTCGCACGGCGCCTACGAAGCCATCCATCATCACGGCAGCGACGACCAGAAGGAAACCTATCTGCCGAAGCTCGTCTCCGGCGAGTGGACGGGCACGATGAATCTCACCGAGCCGCATTGCGGCACGGATCTAGGCATGCTGCGCACCAAGGCGGTTCCGCAAGGCGACGGCAGCTACAAGATCAGCGGCCAGAAAATTTTCATCTCGGCGGGCGAGCACGATCTCGCAAGCAACATCATCCACCTCGTGCTCGCGCGCATCGAAGGCGCGCCCGCCGGCACGAAGGGCATCTCGCTTTTCATCGTGCCGAAATTCCTCGTGAACGCGGATGGCTCGCTGGGCGCGCGCAACGGCGTCGTCTGCGGCAAGATCGAAGAGAAGATGGGCATCCACGGCAACGCGACGTGCGTGCTCAATTACGATGAAGCGACCGGCTACCTCATCGGCGCGGAGAACAAAGGCTTGAATGCGATGTTCACGATGATGAACGTCGCGCGTTTGGGCGTCGGGCTCCAAGGCCTCGCGCAAAGCGAGGTCGCCTATCAAAACGGCTTGGCCTACGCGAAGGATCGCCTGCAAGGCCGCTCGCTCACCGGCGCCAAGAACGCGGACGGCCCCGCCGATCCGATCATCGTGCACCCCGACATCCGCCGCATGCTGATGGACGCCAAGAGCTTCAACGAAGGCGCGCGCGCGTTTGCTTTCTGGACCGCGCTCTACGGCGATCTCCTCACGCTCTCGCCCGATGAGAAGGTGCGCGAGAAGGCCGGAGACTACATGGCGCTCCTGACGCCCGTGCTCAAAGGCTACCTGACGGACAAAGGCTACGAGAACGCCACGAACGCGCAGCAAATCTTCGGCGGCCACGGCTACATCGAAGAATGGGGCATGAGCCAGTTCGTGCGCGATGCGCGCATCGCCATGATCTACGAAGGCGCGAACGGCATTCAGGGGCTCGATCTCGTGGGCCGCAAGCTCGGCGCCAATGGCGGGCGCGCGATCTTCGCGTTCTTCAACGACATCGACTCCTTCTGCGCCGAGCATGACGACAATTCGGAGCTGAAGCCCTTCGTCGATGGCCTGAAGCAAGCCAAGGGCGAGCTTCAAGAGGGCACGATGTGGCTCATGCAGAACGGCATGTCGAACTTCGACAATGCCGGCGCCGCGAGCCACGACTACCTCCATCTCTTCGGGCTGACGGCGCTTGCCTATATGTGGGGGCTGATGGCGGAAGCCGCGCTCCACGCGCAGAAGAACGGCGGCGCCTCCGATCCCTTCTATGACAACAAGCTGAAGACCGGACGCTACTTCGTGGCGCGCGTGCTGCCCGAAACCGCTTCGCACCTCGCCAAGCTCAAGGCAGGCTCCGAAACGGTGATGGCCCTCAACGCGGACGCATTCTGATGGCTGTGCTCAACACCACCTCCGCTTGGCGCGACGACGAAGAGCTCAACATCTTCGATAAGAGCGTGCGTGAGTTCTTCGCGCGCGAAGCGCCGCCCGAAAAATGCGCCAAGTGGCGCGAGGCGGGCGTCGTCGATCGCGAGATGTGGAAGAAGGCCGGAGAAGCAGGTCTTCTGCTCGCTTCCGCGCCTGTCGAGTATGGCGGCGCGGGCGGCGATTTCCGCCACGAAGCCATCATCATGTACGCCATGGGCGAGATGGGGATCGATGGCTTCGGCGCCTCGCTCCACAACGCGATCGTCGCGCCATACATCTGGCACTACGGCTCAACCGAGCAGAAGGAGCGCTGGCTCCCCAAGATGGCGACGGGCGAACTCGTCGGCGCCATCGCGATGACGGAGCCCGGCGCCGGCAGCGATCTCCAAGGCGTCAAGACGACCGCCAAGAAAGACGGCAACCACTACGTCATCAACGGCGCCAAGACCTTCATCACCAACGGGCAGACGGCCGATCTCATCATCGTGGTCGCCAAGACCGATCCCACGAAGGGCGCCAAGGGCACCTCGCTCATCGTCGTGGAGACGAACGAGGTCGAAGGCTTCCGCCGCGGCCGCAACTTGGACAAGGTCGGCCAGGACGCGCAGGACACGAGCGAACTCTTCTTCGAAGACGTGCGCGTGCCCACATCGAACCTCGTCGGCATGGAGGAGGGGCAGGGCTTCATCCAGCTCATGCAGCAGCTCGCCAGCGAGCGCCTGCAGATCGGCATCCAAGGCGTCGCCATGATGGAGCGTGCGCTTGGCCTCACCATTAATTACGTGAAGGAGCGCAAGGCTTTCGGCAAAGCGCTGATCGATTTCCAGAACACGCAATTCAAGCTTGCCGAGTGCAAGACGGAGGCGACGGTCGCGAAAGTCTTCGTCGATCACTGCACGGAGCTTCTGTTGCAAGGCAAGCTCGATCCCGCGACAGCCTCCATGGCGAAGTATTGGGTGAGCGACGTGCAATGCCGCATCGTCGATGAATGCCTCCAGCTGCACGGCGGCTGGGGCTACATGAACGAGATGGACATCGGCCGCATGTATCGCGATGCGCGCGTGCAGCGAATCTATGGCGGTGCCAACGAGATCATGAAGGTCCTCATCGCGAGGACGCTGTAGCGATGTTGGCGCGCGCGCCAGCCGTTGCGATCGCAAGTTCGCTCATGCTGAGCGCGTGCGAAGGCACGCCCGTTCCATACTTGTATGTCGAGAGCGCGGGTTGGTGTCTTGGCGAACAACTTCGTTGCGCGATCGCTGAACGAGTTGCGTATCTGCGAGTGCTCAGAGCCAGCGCGGAGGCTTTGCGAGACCCCGATACAGTTGTCACTTGCTCGTTCGCCCGTGTTGGGCCCGAGGGCGGGCCGCCGGCGCCACAACCGCAGCCGATTTCAGCCGCAGAGTGTCGCGCGAGCACGATCCAAGATCACACGGACTCGATTGTGCGAATCGAACGCGAGATCGCGCTAATGCGGGCGCAGCTCCAATGATCGATCACGCCTCCATCCCCGTGTCCGATCTGGCGAAGAGCGCGGCGTTCTATGAAGCGCTGCTGGCGCCGCTCGGCTACGCGAAGATGGTGGACCTCTCGGACCGCAAGGGTTTCGGCAAGCGCTTCCCCGAAATCTGGATCAATGCGCGCCCGAGCATGAGCCGCACGCCGGACGATACGGGCATGCATCTTTGCCTCCGCGCGAAATCCGAAGACGCCGTCCGCGCCTTCCACCAGGCCGCACTCGATGGCGGCGGCCGCTGCGATGGGCCGCCGGGCCCGCGCCAAGCCGCGCTCACATCTTATTACGCGGCCTTCGTTCGCGATCCCGACGGCAACAAGCTCGAAGCCGCGAGCTTCCCTGGCGGCGCTTCCTGATGCGCGCGCTTGCGCCTATATGTGCCGCGGCGGCGATGCTCGCCGCCTGCGCGACGCCGCAAAACGCGACGGCCCCAAGCGCCGGAAGCTGCCGCATGGCCCAAACGCCGACGACCCTTATCGTGGGAGACGCCCAAGTGCGCGTGCGCACGGTGGGCGAAGGCGCGCCGGTGCTGATGATCGCGTCGCTCGGGCGCGACGTCTCCGATTTCGATCAACTCGCGGAGGATCTTGCGGCGCAGGGCTTCATGGCGATCCTGCCTTCGCCGCGCGGCGGCGCCGATGAGTTGGCTTCGCGTGGGCCCGCCGCTCAAACCATTGCCGATCTGGCGGATGACGCCGCGGGCGTCATCGATCAGCTGTGCGACGGCCCGGCCCATGTCGTCGGGCATGCATTCGGCCAGCGTGTCACCCGCATGCTGGCCGCACGCCATCCCGGGCGCGTGCGCTCCGTGGTGCTGCTCGCGGCGGGCGGGCGCGCGGCGATGCCGGAAAACGTCCGCCAGGACCTCATCATGTCGGTCTCGGTGAATTCGTTCCCGATGCCGGATCACCGCGCCGCCATCGCGCGCGCTTTCTTCGCGCAAGGCCAGGACGCCAGCGTCTGGCATGACGGCTGGTTCCCGTTGACCGCCCAGATGCAGGTTCAAGCCGTGCAGCGCACGCCGCTTTCCGATTGGTGGGCGGGCGGTTCAGCGCCTATGCTTGTCGTGCAAGCGGCGGAAGACCCGATCGCGCCCGCCGCCAACGGCGAGGCGCTTCTTGCCGAGTTTCCCGATCGCGTGCGGCTGGTGAGTTTGGCGCACGCGAGCCACGCCATCTTGCCCGAGCAGCCCGCCGCCGTGGCGGCTGTCGTCGCGGCCTTTCTTTCAGGCGAACGCGATCAGGCCGCGCTCCAACGCTTGATCGATCGCAATGTCAGAATTCCTCAGCAGGCGGAGGCCGGTTGAGTTTTCGAAATCCACGCTGCGGCTAGCCCGGCCGTGAGCGAAGCGGGTGGTAGGCGTTTGACGCGCCAGGGACGCCCCCGGTCCCGAGGCAGGGCGTGAAGCGCTCTCCGTCCGGAGAGTTGGGAGTAGGAAAATGGCTGAGGCCTATATTTACGATGCGGTGCGCACGCCGCGCGGCAAAGGCAAGCAAACTGGCTCGTTGCACGAGATCACGGCGCTGTCGCTCGCGACGCAAGCGCTGCAGGCCGTGCGAGATCGCAACAACCTCGACACGTCGAAGGTCGATGACGTCGTGCTCGGCTGCGTTTCGCCCGTCGGCGAGCAGGGCGGCGATATCGCCCGCATCGCGGTGCTGAACGCGGACTATTCGCAAAACACCGCCGGCGTGCAGGTCGATCGGTTCTGCGCGTCGGGTCTTGAAGCGTGCAACATCGCCGCGGCGAAAGTGAAAGCCGGCGAAGCCGATTTCGCCATCGGCGGCGGCGTTGAAAGCATGTCGCGCGTGCCGATGGGCGCGGGCGGCGGCTCCTGGGCGACTGACCCCACCATCGCCTTCAAGTCCTACTTCACGCCGCAAGGCGTGGGCGCCGATATGATCGCCACCAAGTACGGGTTCTCCCGCGACGACGTGGACGCCTACGCCATCCGCTCGCAGCAGCGCGCCGCCACCGCGTGGAAGGAAGGCCGCTTCAAGAAGTCGATCGTCCCGGTGAAGGATCAGCTCGGCGTCACCATCCTTGATCACGATGAGCACATGCGCCCCGACACGACGATGCAATCGCTCGCTTCGCTCGAGCCCTCCTTCAAGGCGCAGGGCGAACAAATGCCCGGCTTCGACGGCGTGCTCTTGCAGCGTTACCCGGAAGTCGAGCGCGTCAATCACGTCCACCACGCCGGCAATTCCTCCGGCATCGTGGACGGCGCCTCGGCCGTGCTCATCGGTTCGAAGGAAGCCGGTGAGGGTGCGGGCTTGAAGCCGCGCGCGCGCATCGTCGGCTCGGCGTCGATCGGCTCCGAGCCCGGCATCATGCTCACGGGCCCCGAGTTCGTGACCAAGAAGCTGCTCGATAAGCTCGGCATGACCACGAAGGACATCGACCTTTGGGAATTGAACGAAGCGTTCGCCTCCGTCGTGCTGCGGTGGATGCAGGCGCTCGAGCTCGATCCCGATAAGGTCAACGTCAATGGCGGCGCCATCGCCATGGGCCATCCGCTCGGCGCCACCGGCGGCATGATCCTCGGCACGATGGTCGATGAACTGGAGCGCACGGGCAAACAGCGCGCGCTCGTCACGCTCTGCGTCGGCGCGGGCATGGGCACCGCGACCGTCATCGAGCGGGTTTAACGCAGACGCCCACCCTCTCCCCTTGTGGGAGAGGGTGGCGCGCAGCGCCGGGTGAGGGGTGTCCGCGCTGCGTTTGAACTTGGAGGCTCACCCCTCATCCGACGCCGCTTCGCGGCGCCACCTTCTCCCACAAGGGGAGAAGGAAAGAAGCGGAGAGAGAGATGGAAAACTTCAAAGTAGAAATCGACGGCGACGGCATCGCTCTCGTCACCTTCGACGTGCCGGGCCGGTCGATGAACACGATCACCGGCGGCGTCGTGCGCGACATCATCGCGCTCACGCAGCAGATCAAGACCGATGACAAGATCAAGGGCGCCGTCATCACGTCCGGCAAGGCGTCCGGCTTCTGCGCCGGCGCCGATCTCGGCGAAATGGGCTCGGGCGGCCTCGGCGGCGCCGCCAAGCAGCCGAAGAGCGAAGAAGAGCGTTTGAAGCAGGCGTTCGAAGGCGCCTACTCGCTCAACAAGACGTTTCGTGAGCTGGAGACGTGCGGCAAGCCCGTCGCGTGCGCGCTCGAAGGCTTGGCGCTCGGCGGCGGTTTGGAAATCGCGCTCGCGTGCCACTACCGCGTCGCCGCGGACAATCCGAAGATTCAACTCGGCCTGCCGGAATCGAAGGTCGGCCTTCTGCCCGGCGCCGGCGGCACGCAGCGCCTGCCGCGCCTCATCGGCGTGCAGCCCGCCGCGATGATGATCTTGCAGGGGGAGAGCAAGAATCCGCAGGAAGCCAAGGCGCTCGGCTTCATCAACGAAGTCGTGCCTGCCGGCCAAACGGTGGAAGCCGCGAAGAAGTGGGTGAAGGCCAATCCGAAGGCGACCGCGCCCTGGGATCAAAAGGGTTTCAAAGTGCCGGGCGGCGGGCCTTATTCGCCGGGCGGCTCGTTCCCGTTCGTCGGCGGCAACGCGCTCATCGCGAAGCAGACGTACGGGAACTATCCCGCGCAGAAGCACATCCTCTCGTGCCTCTATGAAGGGCTGCAGGTGCCGATCGATGCGGGCCTCCGCATCGAGAGCCGTTACTTCGTGAAGACGTCGCAGACGCCGCAAGCGAAAGGCATGATCCGCACGCTCTTCCTCTCGATGCAGGAATTGTCGAAGGGCGCGAACCGCCCGCAAGGCTATCCGCCGACGGAAGTGAAGAAGGTCGCCGTCATCGGCGCGGGCCTCATGGGCGCCGGCATCGCCTACGTGCAAGCGAAGGCGGGCGTCGAGACGATCTTGATCGACGTCTCCCAAGAAGCGGCGGACAAGGGCAAAGCCTATTCGCAAAAGCTGGTCGATAAGGATCTCTCGCGCGGCAAGACCACGAAAGAGAAGGGCGACGCGCTCCTCGCGCTCATCAAGCCGACGACGGATTATAACGAAATCAAGGGCGCCGATCTGGTGATCGAGGCCGTCTTCGAAAATCCCGCCTTGAAGGCCGAGATCACGAAGAAGGCCGAAGCCGTGCTCGGCGAAAATGCCGTCTTCGGCTCCAACACGTCCACACTGCCGATCACCGGCCTCGCGGAAGCATCCTCGCGGCCAGCGAACTTCATCGGCATCCACTTCTTCTCGCCGGTCGAGCGCATGGGTCTCGTCGAGATCATCATGGGCAAGCAGACGAGCGAAGCGACGCTCGCGAAGGCGGTCGATTACGTCCTCAAGATCAAGAAGACGCCGATCGTCGTGAACGACAGCCGCGGCTTCTACACCTCGCGCTGCTTCGGCACCTACACGACCGAAGGCATCGAGATGCTCTCGGAAGGCATCGCGCCCGCGATCATCGAAAATGTCGGGCGCATGGCCGGCATGCCGATGGGCGCGCTCGAAGTGTCCGATAGCGTCGGCTTGGACACGGCCCTGAAGATCGGCAAGCAAATGGCCGAAGCGATGGGCACGGATTACAAGGGCGACTCGCGCGGCCGTCTGATGGCGTGGATCGTCGAAGACAAAGGCCGCGTTGGCCGCAAAGCCGGCAAGGGCTTCTACGATTACGACGAAAACAATCGCCCGAAGGGCATTTGGCCCGGCCTCGCCGAGCAGCTCGACATCAAGGTGAAAGAGTGCCCGCCGGAGCTCAAGAAGGAGCTCACCAAGCGCTTCCTTTTCCGCCAATGCATCGAGGTCGCGCGCTGCTTCGAAGAGGGCGTCATCACCGATCCGCGCGATGCGGACGTGGGCTCCATCCTCGCGTGGGGCTTCGCGCCCTACACGGGCGGCTGCGTCTCCTACATGGATCTCTTCTGGGGCGGGATCGACGGCTTCGTGAAGGAAGCCGATGCGCTCGCGCAGAAATACGGCGAGCGATTCAAGCCCAACAAGCTCCTGCGCGACATGGCCGCCAAGGGCGAAACCTTCTACGGCCGCTTCGGCGCCAAGAAGGAGAAGGCGGCGGCTTAAACCTTCGCTTATCGTTGAACATGAGGCGCCGGCTCGAAAGGGCCGGCGTTTTCATTTGCGCCAAAGCGTGCGCTTGGTCGTGGCTTCCTGCTTCAAGCGGAATTTTTCGTCCGCATCCGGAAAAACGATCTGCGCGCCGACATAGGCGCAATGCTGCAGGCGCGCGCGGGCGGCGGCGTCGGCGGCGTCGAGCCCCAGTTCGCTGCGGAAGAGGCGCGTGAGGTAGGCGATCCGCTGCGCATCGGATTCCGCGACGATGCCCGCGATCACAGGCTCGCCAACGGCCAGCCGCCGCATATTGCGTTCGAGGCGCGCGTCGATCAATGCGGCGCGGCGCGCCAGCGTCTCGCGGCGCTTGCCGCTGAGACGCGCTGTCTCGGCAAGTGCGATGACTCCTTGGGTGTCTTCTTCGAGCCAGCGAACGCCCAGTGCGCGTAGGAACGCGGCGTGATCGGCGAAGTGATGATAGAACGAGCCGCGCGTTTTTTTCGCGGCGTCCGTCATCCGTTCGATCGTCAGCGCCTCGGGCCCTTCGCGCGCGAGTCGCGCAAGGCCCAGTTCGATCCAATCCTCGCGCCCGAAGCGCGGCGCGGCCCTCTCAGTGCGCGGCATTGACAAACCATACCATACGGTATGGAGAATGGAAGCGAGATCGCGGTCCGTCTGTTTTTCCGGCGCGGCCGCTCTGGAGCGAAGGAGGATGCGATGACGCGGGCGGAATTCTTCAGGGCGTGCGCGGCGGGATTGGCCGCGGTGGGCCTCGCATCGCGCGCGGCGGCGCAGGAGCGCGGCGCGCTCCGGCTCTTCGTCATTCGCTACCGCGCCGGGCCTGCTTGGCGGGAAGGCTTGCCGATGGAGCGCCAGGCGCTCGGCCCGCATGCACACTATTACGCCGATCTGCTCGCGGATGGGCGGCTCGTCGCGGGCGGGCGGTTTGTTGAGAGCGAAACCGGAATGGCGATCCTGCGGCTGCGGACGCGCGCGGAGGCGGAGGCGATCCTCGCCGCCGATCCCGCGATCGTTTCGGGCGTCTTCGCGGGCGAACTCTCGGAATGGCGCCCGCGCTTTCAGACAAGCGACCCGCTTCCGCCGCCTTCCCCGTAAGGCGCGCCTTCATCAATCACCGCATACGGAACAACCCGCCGCACGCGCCGTTCCTGCCGGAGTAGAAACCGGCGCGCCCAGCGCCGCCATATGCGTGGGAGTGCGCCATGAATTCGATCATCTATCTCGTCGGCCTCATCGTGATCGTGCTTGCGATCTTGTCGTTCGTCGGCATCCGCTGAGGAGGCTGCAATGAGCCAAGCTCCTGACGCCGCGATCGTCGCGCCCGCGCGCGGCGCCGATCACTCTTACGTCGATTGGTCCGCCGTTTTCGCCGGCGCCGTGCTGACGGCGGCGATCTCCTTCGTCCTCTTCACGTTCGGCGCCGCCATCGGCTTGACGCTCTCTTCGCCGTACGAGGGCGAGGGGATGAACGCCGCGTGGTTCACAGTCGCCGCCGGCCTCTGGTTCGTGTGGGTGACGGTGTCGTCCTTCATGGCCGGCGGCTACATTGCGGGGCGCATGCGCCGCCGCGCCTATGATGCGACAGAGCACGAAGTCGATGTGCGCGATGGCGCGCACGGCCTTCTCGTGTGGGCGACGGGCGCGCTGATCGGCGCCGTGCTCGCCGCGTCGAGCATGACCGGCGCCGCCGCAATCGATGCGCAAACGAACGGCGCCGACACCGTCGCGGCGGTTGCCGAAACCGTCACCGACGCAGCGACCGCTGTTGCCGCCGGCGAAGAAGAAGCCACCGTCGGAGACGCCGCCGGCGCGCAATTGACGAACCCGGAAGAAGATCGCGCCGAAGCCGCGCGCCGCTTGAGCGTCATCGCCGCCTTTGTCGCGGCTGCCTCGCTTGCGGTCTCCGCCGCAGCGGCCTTCTTCGCCGCGGGCCTCGGCGGCAATCATCGCGACAAGAACACGGTCGTCCCGTTCTTCGTCCGCCGGCGCTGGTAAAACACCGATGCAATGTCTAGCCTCGCCGCTCAAACGAGCGGCGAGGTTTGGCATGCGCGGATGGATTGTTGCGGCGGCGTTGGTTGCGGGCGCGTGCGCCTCCGCGCCCGCCGAGCAGGCGAGCGCGCCAACTACGACGCGCACGATCTCTGAAATCATGGCATCGATTCCGGAAAGCGATTGGGCGCCGCTCAATCCGGAAAACACGCTCTACATGGAGCTGCCTTCGGGCCGCGTCGTGATCGAACTCGCGCCGGATTATGCGCCCAACCACGTCGCCAATATTCGCGCGCTCGCGCGTGAGGGCTATTTCGATGGCGCGGCCATCGTACGCGTGCAGGAGAATTACGTCGCGCAATGGTCCCGCACGGAGGAGAGCCCGCGCGAAATCCGCACCGGCCGCGCCACGCTTCCCGCGGAGTTCGATCGCGCGATAGAAGGCGATCTGCCTTTTGTGCGCTTGCCGGATCGAGACACCTACGCGCCGGAGGTCGGCTTCTCGAACAATTTCCCCGTCGCGCGCGATCCCGCGCGCGGGCGCACCTGGATGACGCATTGCTACGCGATGGTCGGCGCCGGGCGCGATGTCGCCGCCGATTCCGGCGGCGGCGCCGAGCTTTACGTGAACATCGGCCAATCGCCGCGCAATCTCGATCTCAACGTCACGCTCGTTGGGCGCGTCGTGCAGGGCATGGAGTTGATCACCGTGCTCCCGCGCGGCACGGGCGATTTGGGCTTCTACACCGAGCCTTCGCAGCGTACGCCGATCCGCACCATCCGCGTCGCCGCCGACGCGCCGCAAGCCGAGCGCACCAATCTCGACGTGCTCCGCACCGATAGTGCGAGCTTCCAGGAACTCGTCGCCGCGCGCCGCAATCGCCGCGATGAATGGTATCTGCACCCCGCGGGTGCGATCGGCGTCTGCAACGTGCCGATCCCCGTGCGCGCGCGCCCGAACTGATGCTGACGATCCACACCTATGATTGGGTCCCCGAGGGCCCGCGCGGCCTCGTGCGCGATCTGCGTTTGCGCTGGGCCGCGCAGGAGGCCGGCCTTCCCTACGAGATTGGTTTGATCCCGTTCGAGGATCGCGAAACCAATCATCTGGAAAGCCAGCCGTTCGGCCAAGCGCCGTTCTTGACGGACGGCGACATCTCGATCTTCGAAACCGGCGCGTGCCTGCTTCACCTCGCGCGCAAGAGCGAGAAACTGATGCCGCGCGACGCACCGGGTGAAGCAGCGACCCAGCAATGGGTGTTCGCCGCGCTCAATTCGATCGAGATGGTCTCGGTGCCCTGGTGGTTCTTGCGCATGTCCGGCCAGAAGGAGAACGCGCTCACGCCCTGGCTCGACAAGCGGCTCGCCCAGCTAGAGAAGGCGCTCTCGGAGCGCGAATGGCTTGCGGCGGATCGCTTCACCGTAGCCGATCTTCTGATGGCGGACGTTCTGCGGGTTCCCGATGTTCGCGCCTACGGGGAACGGCCCAACACTGAAGCATACGTCGCGCGCATGCTCGCGCGCCCGGGGTTCAAGAAGGCGCACGCCGACCAACTCGCGCACTTCGCGGCGGCGGATCAAGCACGCTCACGCTGAGACGTAAGCGGCCAGCCTTCGCGTAAGCTCGCTTCGCGCGATTGGCATGTCCGCGAACCATGCATCCGGCGCCGCGTCGAGATGCGCGATGAGCGCATCCACATCGCCAATCCGCGCCGGGCTTTGATCGAGCCCCGCGCCCGCGAGCAAATGGTTGGCCGGCAAAGCCGAAGGCGGCGCCGCTTCACGCGCAATGAGGCGATGCACAAAGAAGCAGCCGTCGAAATCGATCGCCCAGGCCTTGTGATCGGCGTCGCGCAGGAGGTTCGGATTCTTCACCGTGCGGTCGACGTTCTCCAGCAGCGCATCGACGCGCGCGAGCGCCGCCAGAAAATCGCGCGACAAGGCGTCGATCCCATTCACCGGCTCGGCGTTCGCAATGAACGCGACGCCCAGATTCCAGCCGGCGCTCCGTTTCACCAGATCGTCGAACTCATCCGTGCCCGCCTGCCAAGGAAAATCTGCAGGCAGCCACAGCGGCTTCGCTACGGGCGCGCGCACGCCCAGCATCTGCGCGATCTTCAGGCCCAGATATTCCGTCAGCAAGCCGCGCACGCCCGATCCCGAGCCCGCGAACTTCAGCACGAAGAGCCGCCCAGACTCCGTCTCCACGCATGCGGGCGCGCCGCTGCCTTGGCGAAAAACGTGCGCGATGCGCGCGATGGTCTGGTCTGGCGAAGTCATCAGGCGCGCCTCTAGCACGAAACGCCGCATCCGCTCGTTATTGACTTTTCAACGCTTTCCACCGATATCCCGCCCCAGCGACCGCCCGCGCTTGAGGCGCAGGGCGCGGTCCCATCGAAGCGCAACCATCGACGTTCGGCGTCTCTTCTTCGCCTTTCATCGCCGTCGCAGCGTTTCGCGCATTTGGCGCCAGCGATCTCGCGCGCCTCCATTGTTGAGAGTTTCAAGTGAACACGTTTGACCAGCTCGGCCTCGCCGCGCCGCTTTTGAAGGCGCTGGCCGCCGAAGGCTACGACCACCCGACGCCCATCCAGATCCAAGCCATCCCGCCCGTGTTGGAAGGCCGCGATCTCGTGGGCCTGGCGCAAACCGGCACCGGCAAGACCGCCGCGTTCGCGCTGCCGATCCTGCAGCGCCTCTCCAATCCGCGCCGCCATGCCGGCGCGCGCGCGTGCCGCGTGCTCGTGCTTGCGCCGACACGCGAGCTTGCCGCCCAGATCGCGGATTCCTTCCGCGCCTATGGCAAGTTCATCGGCCTCTCCACGGCCGTCGTTTTCGGCGGCACGCCCATCGGCAAGCAATTCAAAGCGCTCGAACGCGGCGTGGACATTCTCGTCGCGACGCCTGGGCGGTTGCTCGATCTCGTCGAGCAGCGCGGCTGCCGCCTCGATGCGGTGGAGACGCTCGTGCTCGACGAAGCCGATCACATGATGGATCTGGGCTTCATCGTCCCGCTGCGCCGCATCGCGAAGCTGCTGCCGCAAGAACGCCAGACGCTCTTCTTCTCCGCGACCATGCCGCCTGAGATCGCCGATCTCGCGCAGCAATTCATCCGCGATCCCGTTCGCATCGCCGTCACGCCCGTCTCTTCGACGGCGGAGCGCGTGCGTCAGCACGTGATCCACGTGGACGGCGCGAAGAAGCAGGCGCTGCTCACCGCGCTGCTCGACGACAAATCGATCTCGCGCGCGCTTGTCTTCACCCGCACGAAGCACGGCGCGAACAAAGTCGTGCAGCGCCTCGCGGATGAGGGGATCGCCGCGGAGGCCATTCACGGCAACAAGAGCCAAGGCCAGCGCGAGCGCGCGCTCGACGCTTTCAAGAAGGGCCGCGCGCGCCTCTTGATCGCCACCGAGATCGCCGCGCGCGGCATCGACGTCGAGAACGTCACGCACGTCATCAATTTCGATCTGCCGGATGTGCCGGAGCAATACGTGCACCGCATCGGGCGCACCGCGCGCGCCGGCGCCGAAGGGCAGGCGATCAGTTTCTGCGCGCCAGACGAACGCCTGAACCTTCGCGACATCGAACGGCTGACAAAGCAGCCCGTGCCTGTCATGGAGCACGATCTTTCGCTCGCGACGCCGAAGCCCGGTGAGCGTGCGCCATCGCGCCCCCCGCGCGGCAAACAGCAGCAGCAACGCCGTCCGCACAAAGCAAGCCACGCGCACGCCGAGCACGATCGCGGCGAGAAGCGTCCGCCTTCGCCCAATCGCAACGAGCATAAGCGCGGACAGAAGAAGCCGGCGCATCATCGCGACGGCGCCCATGCGTCTCAGGGCGCGGTCAAAGCGCGCGAATGGAATCCGGATCGCGATGGCAAGCGCGATCAAGGCGATCGGCGCGATCGCAAAGGCAATCAGGTGTGGTCCAACAGCCCTCCGCCGCGCGGCCGCAATCGTTCGAATGGCGGCCCCAATCGCAGCCAGCAATCGCGCGGACCTAAGCGGCGCGGCTGAGCTTTCGTCTGAACGCAAACTGAACGGCGATCACATGCGCGCGAGATAGGCGCGCGCGGCGCAGTCTTTCGCGGAACGGGCGCCGAATCCGGCCGTTTCCCTCCCATCACTGACGCCCCTCAGCGACGGATAGACGGCGTACGCCCGTTTGTTTGCTGCGAGGCGAGGAAAACCGGAAGGGAAGTACAATGAGAATTCTTTTGGCCACTGCCGCCGCCGCCGCGACCTTGGCATTCGCGGCGCCCGCGAGCGCCCAGCCGTGGGTGGGCATCAATGCACGCCAAGCGCAACTCGATCAGCGCATCGACGCGGGCGTCCGCAACGGGTCGCTCACGCAGGTGGAAGCCGTCCGCCTGCGCGGCGAGTTCCGCGCGCTGGCGAATCTTGAAGCGCAATACCGGCGCACCAACGGCTTGAGCATTTCGGAGCGGCGTGATCTCGACACGCGCTTCGACCGGCTGTCGCAGCGCATTCGCTATGAGCGCCACGACGGTCAGGACCGCGGCTGGCAAAACATCAACCAGCGCCAAGCCAACCTCGATCAGCGCATCGATGCGGGCGTCCGCAACGGTTCGCTGACGCGCGCCGAAGCCGTGCGGTTGCGCGCGGATTTCCGCGGCATCGCCGCGCTCGAAGCGCGCTATCGCCGCACAGGCGGCGGTTTGAACCAGTGGGAGCGCAACGATCTCGATCGCCGTTTCGACGCGCTTTCCGCGCGCATCCGCTATGAGCGTCACGACGCGCAGGATCGCGGGCAATGGCAAAACATCAACCAGCGCCAGGCGAACCTCGATCGCCGCATCGATCAAGGCGTGCGCACGGGCCAGCTCTCGGCGCGTGAGGCGGCGCGTCTGCGCAGTGAGTTCCGCGACATCGCGGCGCTCGAAGCGCGCTATCGCCGCACCGGCGGCTTGAGCCTCGCCGAACGCCAGGATCTCGACCGCCGCTTCGATCGGCTCTCGGCGCAAGTCCGCTACGAACGCGCCGACAACGACAACCGCCGCTACTAGGCGAACCAAACCCCCCGCAACTCAAAGGGCCGCTCTTTCAAGGGCGGCTCTTTTTCTATGAGCCGCGCCGTTGGCAACGCCAGACGGTGCGCTCCGTCGGCTCGCCGTCCGCGAAGCGCATGAGCGCCGCGTAGCGGCGCGCCACCTGCTCGCGCGCCGCTTCGCCGAACACGCAGCGATTGGGCGGCGGCAATTCGCGCGTCGCTTCCTGGGCCGCGCTCATCTGCGTGGGGCTCAGGCGATAGATTTCGCGCCGGAGCTGCCCGTTGCCGGGGTTGAGAGTCAGCACGGCGAGCGTGTTGCCGCGGTCGCTCAGTGAAACGTAGCGCAGGCTCTGGCCGGCGGGCGCGTACATGGTGCGGTCGTTGACGCAAGCATTTGCGTCGATGGTGAAGCTCATGTCGTTGCGCGTTCCGCCCTGGCTTTGCTCCGCAAGCGCGCATTCCTGCACGCCGGCGAAGCGGGCGCCGAAACTCGCGTGGCGCATGCCTTCGCGATTGCTCATGATCTGCAGCGCCAGCGGCATGACCATCGCGGCGGCGAATACGGCCGAGCCGATCACGAGGAGGATCGGCCAATTGCGTGCGACGAACCCGCCGCGGATGCGCGCACGATCGGGGAAGGGCTCCACGTATGGCGTTTCGCTCGCGGCCGGAGGCGCAACGGGAGAAGCCGCGTGCGCGGTCGGCGCCGGCGCGGGCGGCGCGGGGGGCTGCGCCTCGGGCCACGGGCCGTCCGCCGCCAAGTGCGGCGCCGCGCTCTGGCGGCGGATGAAGAGCGTGACGACGAGCGTGCCCAGCGCCAGCAGGAAAAGCACGCCCCCCGCGATTGCGGCGATGAGCGTCGTGCGGGTCAGCCGTTCGGCTTCTTCGAGCCGCGCGGTGATGTCGGCGTTCTGCTGGGCCATCGCCTCGACGGCCTGATCGCGCTCCGCGATCGCACGCTCCGCGAACGAGAGGCAGCGTTCGCCGCTCGTCTGCGGCGTGACGCCAGCCTGACGCAGGAACGATATGAGTTGCGCGGTCCGGGTCGCGACGCCGCGGCCCTGGTAGGTCTGGGCGCCGCGCGCGTGCCAGGTGTTGACGCCGATGACGCGCCCGCAGCTGTCGAGCAGCGGCCCGCCGGACGAGCCTGAGCTGATCGCGGCCTCGTGGTTGATCGTCGGGATGAGATCGCCGGTCGGCGCACGGTCGCGCAGGGAGGCGATGTCGCCGCTCGAACGCGAAGGCGGCGTCGGGCGCACCAGCTCCATCGCCGGGCGCTGCAGATCGTCCACGTCGGGATAGCCGAGCGCTACGACGGGATCGCCGGCGCGCGGCTCAACGGTCGAGATGGTCAGCGGCTCGGGCGAGGGGCCGGAAAAGCGCAGCAGCGCCAAGTCCGCGGAGGCCGAGACGGCCACAACCTGCGCTTCCGCGAGGCCGCGCCCGTTGGGCGGGATGATGGCGATCGTGATGCCGCTATAGTCGCGCGCCGGCGCCACAACGTGGGCGTTCGTCGCCACCAGGTTGGGCGCCACGACGAAGCCGGATCCCGTCGAGTGCAGGAAGCGCCCCTGCCAGCTATCGATGATGACGGCCACGCGCACCGCGCCGTTTTCGGCCGCCTCGACGGCAGGGTCGGCATCCTGTGCGGGCGCGGCCGGCGCGCCAGCCGCCAGCAGTGCCAAGCAGAGAATCAGTGCGCGCAAGGTCATGAGCAGGCGGGGCCCCGGGGTGTTTTTCGCGCGGAGCGGCCCGCCTTCGCAAGTCTCGTCGGCGCCGCAGCGGCTAAAACCTGAACGCGAACCGTGCGCTGCGGCGCGCCCCTTGCATCGGCGCGCCGCGCGCGGCAAGCCAGACGTTCTGGGCAATTGGGGCGGAAAAGACGGTGCGCGCCGACTCGTTTCGGCGGCGCAGCCATCTTGCCGCCTCGACGGCGCCCCCGAATCCGCATGACCAATGGGTCAAGGCTACGGGCGCTGGGAATTTGTAAAGACGAAACGCTTGCCCGTTAGGAAATGACGCGCAGCGGCGAGGGTGGCGAAAGAATGTTCGGCAGTTTCTTCGGTTTGGTCGCGCCCGATCTCGCCATCGACTTGGGCACCGCGAACACGCTGATCTACGTGAAGGGCAAGGGCGTCGTCCTCGATGAGCCCTCCGTCGTCGCCTATGTGAACGAGAACGGGCGCAAGACCGTCTATGCCGTCGGCGCCGAAGCCAAGACGATGCTCGGCAAGACACACCGCACGATGGAGGTCATCCGCCCGCTGCGCGACGGCGTCATCGCCGATTTCGACGTCGCCGAGGAGATGATCAAGCAATTCATCAAGAAGGTGACGCGCCCGACGCTGATCAGCCCGCAGATCGTCATCTGCGTGCCCTCGGGCGCCACGCCCGTCGAGCGGCGCACCATTCTTGAAAGCGCGCAGGCCGGCGGCGCCCGGCGCGTGCATCTCATCGAGGAGCCGATGGCCGCCGCCGTCGGGGCGGGGCTGCAAATCGACGATCCCACCGGCTGCATGGTCGTCGATATCGGCGGCGGCACGACCGAGATCGCCGTGCTTTCGCTCGGCGGCGTCGTCTGGAGCCGCAGCTTGCGCGAAGCCGGCGACAAGATGGACGAAGCCATCATCCAATATCTGCGCCGCACGGAGAATCTGCTGATCGGCGATTCCACCGCCGAGCGGATCAAGAAAGAGATCGGCACGGCGAAAGCGCCGGACGAAGGCGTCGGCATGTCCATGGCGATCAAGGGCCGCGACAATCTCTCCGGCGTGCCCAAGGAGATCAACGTCTCGGAATCGATGGTCGCGGAAGCGCTCGCCGAGCCCGTCGGCAAGATCGTGGACGCGGTGCGCCAGGCGTTCGAACAAATGCCGCCCGAACTTGCCGCCGACATCTACGATCGCGGCATCATGCTCACGGGCGGGGGCGCGCTGCTGCGCAATCTTGATTCCGTCATTCAAGAGCGCATCTCGATCCGCGTTTCGGTGGCGGACGAGCCGTTGCTCTGCGTCGTCAAAGGCTGCGGCGTGGCGCTTGAAAAGCTCAATACGCCAGAAGGACGCCGGCTCGTCACGCCGGACGTCTAAGGCTGGAGTTCTCACGTGGCCAGACGCTCAAGAAGCGCGGGCAGGGGCGGCTTCCGGCTGAGTTTCGCGACGGTCGCGGCGCTCTTGCTGCTCGTCGCGGGCGCGGCTTTCATCTTTTTCCGCGTCAGCGGCGGGCCGATCACCACCGTGGGCGACGATGTGGCCGCGGCGGGCGCGCAAACAGCCAACGGACCCTATCGCTGGGTCGAGACATCCTTCGCGCGCGTGACGCAGATGTGGAACGCCACGGAGCGCATTCAGCAGCTTGAGCGGGAGAATCGCGATCTGCGCGAATGGCGCCTGCTCGCGGAGCGGCTGGCCGAGCGCAACGCACGCTACGAAGCGTTGCTGCGTCTGCCGCGCGACGCCTTCGGCGACGGCGCCGATCTCGATGCCGCGATCGGCGCGCAACTCGTTCTCGACAGCGGCGGCTCCTTCACGCGCACGCTCGTGGCCAATGCCGGCGCCGAGCACGGCGTGCGCGTGGGTTATATCGCGGTCAACGAAAACGGTCTTGTCGGGCGCGTGGTCTCCGTTGGGCAGCGTTCCTCGCGCGTGCTGCTGCTGGACGATTACAATTCCCGCATCCCGGTGATCGGCGCGCATTCGCGTGTGCGCGCGGTGATGGTGGGCCAGGCCGCGGAGCCGCCCGATCTCATCACGCGCCCGTTCGCGCTCGGTGCGCCGCGCCTCGATTACGCGCAGGTCGGCCTGCGCGAGGGCGAACCGATCATCACGTCGGGAGACGGCGGGCTCTATCCGCGCGGCATACGCGTCGGCGCCGTGCGCCAGACGCGCGAGGGCCTCTTCGAAGTCGCGCTTGCGGCAAGCCACGATCCAATCGATTTCGTGCGGCTCATTCCCTATGAGCGGCCCGATGCGCCGGAGCGGTCCGGCGTGGTCGAGGGTGAGGGCCCGCCGCTCAACGTCGCCAGCGGAATCATCCGCGCCGGCGAAGCCGCCGCGCGCCCGGCGCCGCCGCCGGTGGAGACCGCGCCGCCCGCCGCGCCGCGCCGCCAGGGCGCGGTCAATCGCTGGTTCGGCAATCAGACCCCGCCCGCGCAACAGCAGCCCGCGCAACAGCCGCCCGCGCCCGCTCCGGCGCAGGAACAAGAGGCGCCGCCAGCGCAATGACGGCCGTTCTCGCCCCCGGCGCGCGGCGCGGCGTTTTGCGCAGCATCGGATTCTTCATCGCCGTGGCCAGCGTCATCGTGCCGGCGCTGCCGTTCGGCCCGCTGGTCGCGCAGCCGCCGTTGCCGGTCGCGGTGCTGTGGGCGGCCTATGGCTGGGCCGACGATGACGACGGCACGTGGCGGCGGCCCGCGCTACTTTTCGCGCTGGGCCTTTTGCACGATCAGCTCGCTGGCGGCCCGTTCGGCCTCTACCCCGTGCTCTACCTGCTTGCGTTCTTGTTCGGCCGCGTGGCGAGCAAACTGATGGGATCGCCAAACCTGCTCTCGCAATGGGGCGGCTTCGTCGCCGCGACGGGCGCGGTGTGCGTGGCGGCGTGGATCATTGCGCCGCTGGCCTTCGGGCGGCACGCATCGGCCATCGCGTTCGTGCAGGCGTGCGCGGTCACCGCGCTGCTCTTTCCGCTCGTGCGCTCCTTCTACATGAACGACTCGCTGGCGTTGCGCGCCGCCTCCAGAATTTCGAGGCCGCGATGAGCACCAAGCGCGATCTCAACCTCATCTTCTCGCGCCGCGCGGTTCTGCTGGCGGGCGCGGGCGGCGCGGCGATGGGCATCGTGGGTCTGCGCATGGCCTATCTGCAGACGCTCGATCCCACGAATTACCGCGAAGCCTCCGACGAGAACCGCTTCGACACGCGCATCATCGCGCCCGCGCGCGGGACAATTTACGACCGCAACGGCACGATCCTCGCCAATACGAGCCGCGACTATCTCGTCCGTTTCCTGCGCGGCGATATGAACGCAAGCGAGGTGGAGGCCACGCTCGCGCGCGTCGCGCAAATCCTCGAACAGGATGAGGGCTGGGTGCGCCGGCGATTGAACGAAGTGCGCGCCGAGCGCCGCTTCACGCCGGTCACGCTGCAGCGCAGCCTTACTTGGGGCGAGTTCACCGCGCTCAACGTGCATTTGCCGGAGCTGCGCGGGATCAGCGCGGAAGCGGGCGATGTGCGCCGCTATCCGCTCGGCGAAGCCTTCGCGCACCCGATCGGCTATGTGCAGAAGCCCACCGAGCGCGACATCGCGCGCGTGATCGAGGAGGGCGGCGAAGAAGGCCAGCGCCGCGCGATCTATCTGCGCAATCCCGATGTGCGCGTCGGCAAGGCCGGGCTCGAGATTGGCATGGAGTCCCAGCTCCACGGCCTGGCTGGCTGGCGCCAAGTCGAAGTGAACGCAGCCGGGCGCGTCGTCAGCGAAGTCACCGGCGCGGTGCGCGAGCCGGTGCAGGGCGCCGGCGTCGTGCTGACGATCGATGCGGAATTGCAGCGCACCGCGGTCGAGGCGTTCGGCGATGAGGCGGGCTCCGCCATCGTGATGGACATCACGAACGGCGATCTGCTGGTGATGGCGTCGGCGCCGGGCTTCGATC
Source organism: Hyphomonadaceae bacterium (assembly GCA_050246475.1). Taxonomy (GTDB): domain Bacteria; phylum Pseudomonadota; class Alphaproteobacteria; order Caulobacterales; family Aquidulcibacteraceae; genus CADEEL01. Next base: position 224,952 of record JBFWVZ010000004.1, read on the forward strand.
CCAATCTTTTCGTGAACGGCATCGATCAGGCGAATTTCGATCGCCTCAATCTCGATGAGAAGCACCCGCTCTATCATAAGGCCGTCACCGGCACGTACGCGCCCGGCTCGACGTTCAAGATGATGGTCGGCATCGCGGCGCGCCAAGCGGGCATGCCGGAGGATTGGGCGGTTTCGTGCCCAGGCTATTTCCCGTTCGGCGGGCGCAATTTCCATTGCTGGCGGCGCGGCGGGCATGGGCGCGTGGATATGCACGCCGCGATCAAAGGCTCGTGCGACGTCTTCTTCTATCGCGCCGCGCTCTATGCGGGCGCGGACCGCATCGCCAATGTCGCGCGCGCATTCGGCTTCGGGCGCACCTACGAAGACCTGCAATTGCCCAGCATGCGCCGGGGCATCGTGCCCGATCCGGCGTGGTTCCGCGAAGCGGGGCGTGGGCAGTGGACCGACGGGCTCACAGTCAATTTCGGCATCGGCCAAGGCGATCTGCAGGTGACGCCCATCCAGCTGGCGGTGATGGCGGCGCGCCTGGCCAACGGGCGGGCCGTCATGCCGCGCCTGGTGCGCGAAGCGCCGGGCCAGCGCCCCGCGCAAGCGCCCGGCATGGTGCCCGACATCGATCCCGCGCATCTGGCCGCCGTGCGGCAGGGCATGTACGGCGTCTCCAACGAGGGGGGCGGCACCGCGATCTCGGCGAGCAATCTGGGGCTCGTGCGCCATCCCGAAACGCGCCAGATCGTGCCGCTGACGCCGGAAACCGCGCGCTGGGAGCCCGTGCGCATCGCCGGCAAGACAGGCACGGCGCAAGTGCGCGCCATCACCGACGCAACGCGCGGCCGGCACTATTCCACGATCGAATGGCGTTATCGCGATCACGGGCTTTTCGTGTGCTTCGGCCCTTGGGACGAGCCGCGCTACGCGTGCGCAGTCGTGGTCGAGCACGGCGGCGCGGGATCCTCCGTCGCCGGGCCGATCTCGCGCGCGATCATGCGTGAAACGCTCCTGCGCGATCCCGCGAACCGCGCGCCCGCGCGCCTCGCGCAGCTCGAAGCGCACATCAGGCGCCCCGCATGACGACTGCGCCCGCTCTTCCCTCGCGCCGCCTCGTCGATCGCATCGGGCGATTGAACTGGGGCATCATCACGCTTCTGTGCGCGCTCGCCATCATCGGCGTGATGATGCACTTCTCAAACGCCGGCGGCTTCTTTCAGGAAATGCCGCTGACGCATGCGGGGCGCTTCATCGGCCTGCTCGTGCTCGTGATCGGCTTCGCGCTCATGCCGCCGCGCTATTATTACATGGCGGCCTATCCGCTCTATGTCGCCGCGTTGCTGCTGCTCGTGGCGGTGGAGCTCGTCGGCGAAACGCGCATGGGCGCCACGCGCTGGCTCTCTGTCGGCCCGGTCTCGATTCAGCCCTCAGAGCTGATGAAGATCGCCATCGTGCTGACGCTCGCGCGCTATTACAACGATCTCAAACCCCAGCACGCGACATCGGTGTGGTTCGCGCTGCCCGCGCTTTTCATTATCGCGGCGCCGGTTGGGCTCATCATGCACCAGCCCGATCTCGGCACTTCGATGCTCGTCGCGCTCGCGGGCTTTGCGATCATGTTCCTGGCGGGCTTGCGCTGGCGCTACATCATTCCCGCCGGTCTCGTCGCCATCGTCGGCGCCGTCGTCGCCTATTTCCGCGTGCTGCACGAATATCAGCGCGCGCGCATCGAGCAATTTCTCGGCCTCGTCGACGATCCGCTGGGGGAGGGCTATCACGTCGCGCAATCGAAGATCGCGATCGGCGCGGCCGGCTTCTTCGGGCAAGGCTGGGGGCAGGGCTCCCAATCGCAGCATGACTTCCTGCCCGAGACGCACACGGACTTCATCTACACGATGATCGTCGAGGAGTTCGGCCTGCTCGGCGGGCTTGTGGTGCTGGGGCTCTTCGGCGCGCTCATGTGGCAGGCGCTTGAAGTGGCGCAGCGCGCGCGCACCATCTTCGGCAAGCTCGCGGCCTCGGGCGTCGCCGCCACGCTCGCCTGCTACGTGCTCATCAACACGGGCATGGTGATGGGCCTTGTGCCCGTCGTCGGCATTCCCTTGCCGCTCATCTCCTATGGCGGCACCGCGATGGTCACGCTCATGGCGGGCTTCGCCATTGTGCTATCCATCGATTTGCATCGCGATCAGGCGGGTTCGCGCGGCCTTCTTTGGTGAACCGCCTTGCCTGAGGCGCGTCCGCCGAATAACCCAGGGCGCATGAATGCGCCCGCCGCGTCCCGCCGCGATCTCCATCCCGCGATCGAGCCCTACGCGAGCGAGATGCTCAAAGTCTCTCCACGCCACACGATTTATGTCGAGCAAAGCGGCAATCCGCGCGGGCGCCCTGTCATCGCGCTGCACGGCGGCCCCGGCGGCGGCTCAAGCCCGGAGATGCGCCGCTTCTTCGATCCGAAACTCTATCGCGTCGTCGTGATCGACCAGCGCGGCTGCGGACGCTCCACGCCCCATGCCGAACTCGAAGAAAACACCACATGGGATCTCGTCGCCGATATCGAGAAGGTCCGCGCGCATCTGAAGATCGATAAATGGCTCGTCTTCGGCGGCTCATGGGGCTCGACACTTTCGTTGGCGTACGCCGTCACGCATCCGGAGCGCTGCGCAGCGCTCCTCCTGCGCGGCATCTTCTTGCTCACCAAGCATGAGATCGATTGGTTCTACCAGGATGGCGCAAGCAACATCTATCCCGACGCGTTCGAGCGTTACCTCGCGCCGATCCCAGAAAACGAACGCGGCGATCTACTGAGCGCCTTCTACAAGCGCCTCACATCGGATGATCGCGAAACGCGGATCGAAGCCGCGCGCGCCTGGGCGCGCTGGGAAGGGGAGACGATCTCGATCGTCGGGCCGACAGGCCTGCCCACACGCTTCAACGAAGATCGCTTCGTCGAAGCCTTCGCGCGCATCGAGTGCCACTACTTCACCAACAAGGGCTTCTTCGAGAGGGATGGTTGGCTGCTGGATCAAGCGTCGCGCCTGAAGCACATCCCGCTGCGCATCGTGCATGGCCGATACGATATGTGCACGCCGCTCTCATCCGCGTGGGCGCTGAAGCAAAAACTGCCCGCCGCGCACCTCGACATCATCCATGACGCCGGCCACTCAAGCCTCGAACCCGGCATCGTCGATGCGCTCGTCCGCGGCGCGGATGCGCTCTACGATCAGGGGAGTTGGTGAGAGGTTGCAAGTGATCGTGGATATGGAGAAGGACCGCCATTTATGGATCGGAAGACGTGGCGGGAGCAGTGGCTGGATTCTTTGACGGAGATCTCGGCCCTGAACTGGCAGCGACGGAATTGGGGAGCGCTACCCAACCCGCACTACACCTGGTCTGAATGCATCGAGTGCTATTTTAGCGATGCGCTGCGCGGCGGCGGCTACGAAGAGCTTGTGTCCGCCGGATTGCTCTCGTTCGATGAAGCGTTCGCCGTCGCAGAGATGCACCTTAGACTCGATGCATTCGTAAGAGGCATGGCAGTGCATGGGCGCAGGGATCATCACACAATCCTGTCTGACCCCGCCTGGATCGGTGTCACGGAGGCCGCGCGTAGAGCTCGCAGACAATTGCTGAAGCTGATAACCGAGAAGAATGAGCGGGAGGTATTGCTCCGTGCGGAGCCTGAAAATCCCTAAACGGGAATGTGGAGTCCTTCGAGCTAAGTCGGCCCAAGCGCCACCTCCCCAACGTCAACACCCGCGCGGTTGATTTCGCGCAATGCCGCGCGCATCGTCTTCGCCCTCGATGCGCTCGTCCGCCGCGCGGATGCGCTCTACGATCAGGGGAGCTGGTAATAGCCCTGTAGCGACGACCGGAAGCCGCCAATGACGCCGAGGATTTCCTCAAACTATCGCGTCTACACAACAGAGTTTGACACGGAAGTGTCGGCTCAAGAACTCCTGTCGGACCTGGTCGTGGCTTCCGCGCCATCGACCTGGGGGACTGATGAGATCGAAGGCATCGAGCGCGCTGTTGCCGCCCCTCACCTAGGCAAGAGACCGCTCGTCACGCTTTTGGTGGATCACTCGGGATCCATGAAAGGCATTCCAGCACATTGGACCGCATTGGCATTGAGACGCGCAGGCAGCATGCTTGAACGGTCTGGAATTCCTTTTGAGATCCTCGGCTTCACGACAGTGAACTGGCACGGAGGAAAAGCGCGCAAGAAGTGGCTTGCGGCGTGGAGGCCGCCATTTCCAGGTAGGCTCTGTGATCTGTTGCACATTGTCTACCAGAACGCCGAGACGCCAAACACGACGTGGAAGCGCTCGCTGGAGCTGCTGACTATTCCGAGCGTTCTGAAAGAGAACATTGACGGAGAGGCGTTGCTCTGGGCTTCCCATCGCGCCGCAGATTTCAGACCGACTTTTTGGCTTTGTATTGTTGTGTCGGACGGCGTGCCAATAGATGACTCTACACTTGAGGCAAACGCCATCGAGGGCAGCGCGGAGATCAGCCCCATTCTCAGTGATCACCTCGCAGCCGTGATTGCTGCCTTGGATGTAGTGCCAAACGTTCAAGTCGCTGGATTCGGCATAGGTTGCGAAGTCGGCGACTACTACGACGAGCACGATCACGCCATTGTTGAAACGGCCCACACCGGGAAACTGGCGGACTTTGTCAGTAGGCTTGTGAGCGAGGGCGCGTGAATTGCAGGCGCGCGTCCCACACCCTCCCCAACGTCAACACCCGCGCGGTTGATTTCGCGCAATGCCGCGCGCATCGTCCTCGCCTGAGCTTGAAGCGCCAAGCGATAGGAGCGGGCGATGGCGGATGTTGCGGAAGCGCCCACGCGCAAGAAGGCCCCCACACCCGAGAGCGAACATTTCGATGTGCTGATCGTCGGCGCCGGCATCTCCGGCGTCGGCAGCGCCTATCATTTGCAGACGCAATGCCCGGATCGCAGCTACGTCATTCTCGAAAGCAAGGAGACGTTCGGCGGCACGTGGGACACGCATAAATATCCCGGCATCCGCTCGGATTCCGATCTCTACACCTTCGGCTATCGCTTCAAGCCCTGGGTCGGCCCGCCCATCGCAACGGCGGAGGAAATCCTCAAATACATGGGCGAGGTGATCGAAGAGAACGATATCGCGCCCAACATCCGCTATGGGCACACCGTCATGCGCTGCGCCTGGTCCTCCAAGGCGAACAAATGGACGATCGACGCGGTCAGAAAATCGGACGGCGCCAAGCGCCGTTTCACCGCGAACTTCCTCTGGATGTGCCAGGGCTATTACGATCACGAAAATCCCTATGTGCCCGATTGGCCGGGGATGAAGGATTTCAAAGGCCTCTTCGTTCACGCGCAGAAATGGGATCCGAAGACGGACGTGCGCGGAAAGCGCGTCATCGTCATCGGCTCGGGCGCCACGGCCGCCACCGTCATCCCCGCCATCACGGATGACGCCGCGCACGTCACCATGCTGCAGCGCTCACCGACCTATTTCTTCGCCGCGCCCAACGTGAACGAACTGGCCGATCGCCTGCGTCAGATCGGCATCGACGAGCCGACCATCCACCGCGTCGTGCGCCAGCAAATTCTCTACGATCAGGATGTGCTCACGCGCCGCTGCCAGGAAGAGCCGGATGTCGTCGTCGAAGAACTGAAGGCGCTCATCCGCGCTTACGCAGGCGAGGATTTCCAGTTCGAACCGCACTTCACCCCGCGCTACCGCATCTGGCAGCAGCGCCTCGCTTACGTGCCGGAAGGGGACATCTTCAAAGCCGCCGTCTCCGGCAAGCTCTCCATCGTCACCGATGAGATCGATCGCTTCACCGAAAAAGGCATCCGCACCAAATCGGGCGAGGAGATCGAAGCGGATATCATCGTCGCCGCCACCGGCTTCCGTCTCTCCGTGCTCGGAGAAATTCCGTTCAGCGTCGATGGCGACGCGGTCGATTGGGCCGACACGATCACCTATCGCGGCATGATGTTTACCGGCGTGCCGAACCTCGCTTGGGTCTTCGGCTATTTCCGCGCGAGCTGGACGCTGCGCGTCGATATCCTCGGCGATTTCGTCTGCAAGCTGCTCAATCACATGAAGGAGAAGGGCGCCAAGCGCGTGGACGTGCAGCTCCGCCCCGAGGATCACAACATGCCGGTCCTGCCGTGGATCGAGGAGGAGAATTTCAATCCCGGTTACCTGATGCGCGATCTCCATCGCCTGCCGAAGCGCGGCGATAAGCCCGAATGGCGCCACAACCAGGATTATTGGCGCGAGAAGGAAGAAATCCCCGCCATCGATCTCGACGGCAAGGAATTCGTTTATTCCTAAGCGGCGCTCGCCGCCGCGCTCGGCCGGCTCTTCACGCGATCGTACCACGCCGCGATGTTCTTGTTGTCGCGATTGACCGGCTGCCCGACGGTCGCGGCGAAATCCATCGTGCAGAAGAGCAGGATGTCCGCGATCGTCAGCGTCGGCCCGGCGATGAAGTCGCGCCCGCCGATGAGGCCATCGAGCCAGGCGATCTTTTCCTGCGCGAGAATCTTCAAATCGTCCGCCGCCTGCGGCATCACCCGCAGCCGGTCCTTGAAGAAGGCAAGCCCCTCGGCGGAGCGGAAGCCGTTCAGCATCGGCTCAACGATGTAAAGATCGACGCGCCGCGTCCACATCCGCGTCATCGCGCGCTCTTCGGCGGTGGCGCCGATGAGCGGCGGTTGCGGATGCTTCTCCTCAAGATACTCGCAGATCGCCGTGATCTCCGCGAGATAGCGCCCATCGTCGAGCTCGAGCGTCGGCATCTGCCCCGATGGATTGCGCGCCAAGTGCGCCGCTTGCCGGTTCTCGCCGGCGCGCAGATCGACCGTGACGCGCGGGAGATCGACGCCCTTTTCCGCCAGGAACATCTTCACGACCCGCGGATTGGGGCCGATTGAATCGAACAGCCGCATCTCTCACTCCCCCAATCAGGAAAATTTCCGCCGCACCCAGCTGGCGATCGCGGCTGTCGTCTCTTCCGGCTTCTCCTGCTGCGTCCAGTGCCCGGAGCCCTTGATCAGCACCTTGTCGAGATTGGGCACATAAGCCTCCATCCCGTCCGCGGCGGAGGGCGGCAGCACGGCGTCGAACTCTGCCATGATCATCAGCGAAGGCAGCGCGACATGATCCTTGATGCCTTCGCTGCGCTGCCAATTGCGTGTGAAATTGCGATACCAATTGATGCCGCCGGTGAAGCCCGTGCGCGTGAATGTGTCGATGAAGAACTGCCGCTCCGCGTCGGTCAGCAGCTTCGGGCGCGGATCGAATTGCGGCTGATAGGCCTCCACCATCCGCACCAGCGGGAAGACGCTTGAATCTCCCGTCCGCTCCGTCGAAAGCCCCGCCGATTGCGGCGCCTCCATGCCTTCGGGCGGGCGCTTCATGAAGAGGTCCATCGTGTTGGCGACGTTTTTCGCCAGCGCATCGTCCGCTTCGCCGGGCTTCTGGAAGTGCACGATGTACATTTCATCGCCCATGCGCTTGCGCATGATCTCGATCGGATCGGCTGGCGGGCGCGCCATGAAAGGCGTGTTGACGCCGATGATCCCCGCGCAGCGATCGGCGTGGCGCATGCCCATCTGCCACACGACGATGCCGCCCCAATCGTGCCCGACGAAGATCGCCTTCTCGATGCCCTTCGCGTCCAGGAGCCCGACAAGGTCGGCGCAGAGATTTTCGATGTCGTAGGATTCAACCGGCGTGGGCCGGTCCGTCAGCCCATAGCCGCGCTGATCCGGCGCAAGAACACGGAAACCTTGCGCGCCAAGGTCCTTCAGCTGATGTCGCCAGGAGAACGCCAGCTCCGGAAAGCCGTGGCAAAGCACAATCGGCGGCTTCGCGTCTTGCGGCCCCGCTTCATACACCGCCATGCGGATGCCGTTCGTCTGCACATAGGTCGGCTCAGGCCATCCGGGAAACGACGCCAAGTGATCCTCCTCGCGACAATTTGTCGGGGCTGGGCGATACTTGCGGTTCACGATCGCGGGCGCAAGGTGACGCCACGCAAATCCGAAGGGACCGCACCGTGACCGGGCGCGCAGCGCCGCGCTTCATAGACCTATACACGCCGAAGCTCATAACGGTTCTTCGCGAAGGCTATGACCTTCGCGATTTGCACGCCGACGCCATCGCAGCGCTCACCGTGGCGATCGTTGCGTTGCCGCTTTCGATGGCGATCGCGATTGCATCGGGTGTTGGGCCGGAGCGCGGTCTCTACACGGCGATCGTCGGCGGTTTCGTCGTGTCGCTTCTGGGCGGCAGCCGATTTCAGATCGGCGGTCCCGCCGGCGCCTTCATCGTTCTGATCGCCGCTACTGTCGCGCGCCATGGCGTGGATGGCCTCATCCTCGCGACCATCCTTTCCGGTTTCATTCTGATGGCGGTGGGCTTTCTGCGCCTTGGCACGTTCATCAAATACATTCCATTCCCGGTCACCGTCGGATTCACATCCGGCATCGCAGTCATCATCGCCGCCAGTCAACTGCGTGATCTCTTCGGCCTGCAGCTGGACGGGCGTGAGCCGCCGGAATTCCTGCCCAAGCTTGAAGCGCTCTTCGCCGCCGCGGGCACCGTGAACTGGACCGCGCTGTCGCTCGCGGCCGGCGCCATCGTGATCATCGCGCTCTTGCGGTGCCATCGCCCGAATTGGCCAGCATACCTCATCGCGGTGGCGGGCGCGGCGGCAGCGGCGGCCGCGCTGGCCTTGCCGGTCGAGACGATTGGAGCGCGCTTTGGGGAATTGCCGCACGCGCCGCCCTGGCCAAGCTTGCCGCCCGTCACACTCGAGCGCATCGCCGCGGTTCTTCCGGACGCGGTCGCCTTCGCACTTCTCGGCGGCATTGAGAGCCTGCTCTCCGCCGTTGTTGCCGACACCATGACGGGCCGGCGCCATCGCTCCAACGCCGAACTTGTCGCGCAAGGCGCAGCCAACATCGCGTCGGGTCTCTTCGGCGGCATCCCCGTCACAGGGACGATCGCGCGCACCGCCACCAACGTGCGCGCCGGCGCGCGCGGCCCCGTTTCCGGGATGCTGCACGCGGCGTTCCTGCTTCTGTTCATGCTGATCGCTGCGCCGTTGGCGAGCTATATCCCTCTGGCCTCGCTCGCTGCCGTGCTCATCATGGTGGCGTGGAATATGGCCGAGAAGCACGAGTTCGCCACGCTCGTGCGCGCCTCGCCGGGTGATGCCGTCGTTCTCCTGGCGACCTTTCTGCTCACCATCTTCTACGATCTCATGACGGGCATCGTGGTCGGCTTCAGCCTCGGGGCGCTGCTCTTCCTGCATCGACTGGCTGAGGACGTCCGCGTCGAGCACCGCCTCCCGGACACACTTGGGGACGCGCCAGACACGCAGGCCGAGCGCTACGACGCCGCGCTCGCCGCTGATCCCGACATCGCCGTGTTCAGGATTTCGGGCGCCTTTTTCTTCGGCGCGGCCGCGAGCGTGGCCGCCGCGCTCGATCGCATCGCGGCGCAACCCAGATTCTACGTCATCGATTTCTCGGCCGTGCCGCTGCTGGATTCCTCGGCGGCGGCGACGATCGCTTCCTTCGCGCGCCGGGCGGAGCGGCGCGGCGCGCGCGTCGTCATCACTGGCGCGCAGCGGAGTGTGTTGCGCGTGCTGCTCCGGCACGGTGTTCGTCGCCCGCATGCGCTCTTCCGCGCGACATTAGAGGAGGGCGTGGCCGCGGCGCAGCGCGCCATCAGCGCTTCGGTGGGATCGAATAGGTGACGACGGCGTGCGCGCACGCATGCTCCGCGCCGTCCGCGCGAATGATCACGTCCCCCACGGCCAACGACCGCCCGAGCTTCAGCATCCGCGCTTCCGCGACAAGGTCCGCGCGCCCCGGCATGCGCAGAAAATTGATCGAGAGATTGGTGGTCACGCTCATCGGCTCGAACCCGATTGCTGAAAGCACGAGCGCGTACATCGCCGAATCCGCCAGCGCCATCATCGTCGGGCCCGAAACCGTATCGCCCGGCCGCGTGGAGCTTGGATCGAACGCCATCCGGCACTTCGCGGTCTTGCCGTCCGCCGTCTCGATCAGAATGCGCCGCCCGCCGGGAAAGGCTTGCTCGTAGAACGCATTGATCTCGTCGGGCGTCATCGCCCTCGACCTTACCGGCCCGCGCAACCGCACGAAAGCTGACGCGGCGGAATGGCGTTGAATCCCGCGTGCGTCCGGGCCAATTTGCCGGCCCGACAGCGAGGCGCGCGATGCTCACCAAAGGCGACGAATATCCCCTGCACCAGACGCCGGAGCCCATCGCGTTTTCCGGTTCGGATCGAAATTTCTACGATCGCTACTTTTTCAACGGCTCGCACCCGGATGGCTCCGGCTTCTTCGCCATTGCGCTTGGCATCTATCCGCACCTGAACATCGCCGACGCGCACGTGAGCGCGCTGCGCAGCGGCACGCAGCACTGCCTCCACGCATCGCGCATCCTGAACATGGAGCGGATGGATCTCCACGCCGGCCCCATCAAGATCGAAGTGATCGAGCCGCTTAAATCCTTGCGCATCGTGTTCGACGGCGAGGGGATCAAAGGCGATCTCGTCTGCGAAGGCCGCTCCTTCCCCGTGCAGGAGCCGCGCTTCACCCGCCGCAACGGCCCGCGCATGATGATGGACGTCACGCGCTTCACGCAGGCCGTCCGGTGGGAAGGCTGGCTGGAGATCGACGGCAAGCGCGAGACCTACAAGAAGGACGAAGCCGTCGGCGTGCGCGATCGTTCCTGGGGCGTGCGCCCCATCGGCGCGCAGGACCAACAGCCCGCCGTGCCGATGCAGCTGCCGCAGTTCTATTGGCTCTGGGCGCCGACGAACTTCCCAAACCTCGCGCTCTATTTCCACGTGAACGAAGACGCCGCAGGCGAAGCGTGGAACATCCGTTCGTCTCTAGCGATGGACGGCACGAACTCCGATCAGCATCTCCATCTCGTCGATCCGCGCGCGACCATGACGTGGGCGAAAGGCAAGCGCCACGCATCGAACATGGTGCTCAACGTCAAGGACCCATCCGGCCGCGATCACACAGTGACGTGGACGCCGGTCGATACCTTCCAGATGAAGGGCATCGGCTACATGCACCCCGAATGGGGCCATGGCGCCTTCAAAGGCGAGCAAGCCTCCGCGCGCGAGGATTTCAAACCCGCCGAACTCGACCCGCTCATGCCGTTCAACCTACACATCCAAGCCGTCTGCATCGCCAAGCATGAGGGCGCGGGCGCTTCCTCAACCGGCGTGGGTTCGTTCGAACAGCTCGTTATCGGCCCGCACGCGCCGTCCGGCTTCAAAGACATGTTCGACGGCGCACAATGAAGCGCGGGTGAGAGTTCGTCTCGAAGGCTTGGTGCAACACTCCCGCTCGGCTCTCGCGGAAGCGAGAGCCCGCGGCAGGTTGCCGACGATCGGGCTTGCGCTCAAAGCCCCCCACCCCTACCCCTCCCGAGGGGAGGCGACACCGTAGAAACACATGCTCAGCCCAGACGAACTCGCCGCGCTGTCCCAAGTTCTGGCCAACGCGCTTCAACAAGAAGTGCGCGCGATCGAGAACCTCTCCCGCATCCCCGGCGGCGCCAGCCGCGAAACCTATCGCTTCGATGCGCGCATCGGCGAGGAAACGAAGGGCTACATCCTGCGCCGCGATCCGGTTGACAGCCTCATCGACACCGAGCGCGCCGTCGAGTTCGCGGCCTACCAATCCTTTCATCCGACAGCCGTTCCGGTGCCGAAGCCCATCGCGCTCGTGGAGGATCCCGGCGCGTTGGGGCGTCCGTTCTTCATCATGGAGCGGATCGACAATGCGAGCGCGGGCAGCCCCTTCAACCGCGACCCCTTCGGCGCGCATCGCGAAAGCGTCGGGCGCGAGTTCTTCGCGATCCTCGGGGCCATCGCTTCGATCGATCCCTACGATACGCAGCTGCCGGCCGTCGTCGATACGCCGGCGCCGGAGGAATGCTGGAGCCGCGAACTCGATTATTGGGAAAACGTCATCCGCACGGACTCACTTGAGCCTCAACCCATCGCCATGGCCGCGATCCGGAGGCTCCGGCGCAATCCGCCGAAGCCGACGCCGAAGCTCTCCATCGTGCACGGCGATTATCGCAACGGGAATTTCCTGCACGATGGGCAGGGCCACATCGCCGCGATCCTCGATTGGGAGATGGCCCATATCGGCGATCCCATGGAGGATTTGGCGTGGGCGCTCGATCCGCTCTGGGCGAGCGATCCGAAATACGCGGCGGGCATGATCGACATCGAGGACGCGATCCGCATCTGGCAGGAGACGAGCGGCCGGCGCTTCAACGCTGAGGCGTTCACCTGGTGGTCGCTCTTTGCGAACGTCAAAGGGCTCGCGATCTGGATCAGTTCGTCGAAGGCTTACCACGACGGCAAGAACACCGATCCGGTGCTTGCGTTCTCCGGCTGGTATTGCGCCACGCGCCACAACAAGATCATCGCGGATCGCTTGAGCGCGGCCGCCTCGGGAGCGCTCGCATGAAGCCGTCCTTCCCGCAAATCCTGATGGGCGCGGCGGGCGCGATGGTCCAGCATGTCGGCCCGCGTCTGGCGGGAGATAATTACGCGCTCGGGCAAGCCTCCATCATCGGCCTCATCATGGTGATGGTCGCGCAGGAGGCCGATCGCGCCGCCGATACGCTGTCGTTGGAGACGGTGGCGATGCGCGCGCTCTTCGCCGAAGCCGCCGAGGCGCCGCTGCCGGCGGGTCTGTGTCAGCGTTTGCGCGCGATGGCTGAAGCGCCGCATGCGGAGAGCTTCACCATCACCGCGCTTGAAGCCACCGCCGCGCCGATGAAGGAACTCCTCATCGAGCTTCACGAGGCGCTCGAGGATCGCCCTGACGAATGGGCGCGGCCGCTGGAAGCCAAAGTCTGGGACATCCTCAAACTCGGCGCCTATCACCGCGAACTTTATCTGCCGGTCCTGTAAGCGCGAGCGGCGGCCAAGGAAGAGCGAAGAGTCCGTTCCTCGCTCGACCCTCGCGCAAGCGAGGGTCCAGCGAGAGGTTTGGGCTCTCGCTTTCGCGCGAGCCGAGCGCCGCATGGTTCATGCTCTCTCTATTCGCTATTCCCTATTCACCACTCACCAGTCCCGCATGCGCCTCCTCTCCGATCCCGTCGCGCGCCTCACGCTTACGATGTCGTGCCTCTTCTGCGGGGCGGGGGCTGCGCTGCCGTTTCTGCCTCGCTGGCTGGAGGCGGAGCGTGGACTGACGGGCGTTGAGATCGGCGCGGTCGTCTCCGCGGCGCAGCTTGCGCGCATCTTCATGGGCCCGATGATCGCGGCGTGGGCGGATGGGCTGCCTGACCGGCGCTTGCCGATCCGCCTGCTGATCATCGCGAGCCTCGCCGCCTACGCCGTCTTCTTTCAAGCGCACGGCTTCTGGCCGCTTTTCGCGCTCTCGTTCGTCGCTGCGACATTCAATCAGGCCGCGACGCCGCTCGTCGAAGGCGCGACGCTGCGCGCCTCGCGCACGAGCCCCATTCCATTCGGCGCCGCGCGCGCGACAGGCTCGATCGCCTTCATCCTCGGCAACGTGTTGGGCGGCGTGTTGTTGAGCGGCTACGGACCGGGCGTGGTCGCGATCTGGCTCATCGCCAGCATCGGGACGGCGGCGCTCTCTTCGTTCGTCTTGAAGCCCGACCCCGCGCCGCAGACAGCCGCCGCGCTCGGCTATCGCGGCCGCCTGCGTGCAGGCCTAGCGCTGCTGCGCACGCCGGTCTTCGCGCGCATCGTCTTTGGCGCCGGCATCATCCAATGCGCGCACGCCTTCTATTATTCGTTCTCCGTTCTCGTGTGGCGCGCGCAAGGCCTCTCCGATGCGATGACGGGCGTGCTCTGGGGCTTCGCCGTCGGCGTCGAAGTCGTTTTCCTCTTCATGCTGCCGCAGATCGAAAAGCGCATCAGCGTGGAGAACCTATTGCTCCTCGGCGCCGCCGGCGCCGTGCTGCGCTGGATATTGCTCGCGCTCTTGCCGCCGCTTTGGCTGCTGTGGCCGCTGCAGGGCCTGCACGCGCTCTCCTTCGCGGCCACGCATGTCGCGGCGCTGCGGCTCGTGATGCGCGAAGCGCCGGACGAGGTGATCGGCCTGGCGCAGACACTTTACGCTTCGCTCTCCGGCGGCTTGCTGATCGGCGCGGCCACCATTCTTTCCGGCTTCCTTTACGACCGCATCGGCGCGGGCGGCTATTGGGCGATGGCGATGATCGCGCTCTCGGGGCTTTTCCTCGTGGCCCCCTTGCGCCAGAGATGAGCCCGCGATGACGCGCTTTGCCCTCCAATTCGGCCAGACGCAGCCCGGCGTCACCTATGTCGAGCGGCCCACTGTCTATGGCCTATGCACGCGCGGCGAGAAGGAGATCGCGGTCGTCCGCATCGTCGCGGGCGAGGAGGTGGCCTACGATCTTCCCGGCGGCTGCGTCGAGGCGAACCAGGACGAGGCCGACGCGCTCATGGCGGAGTTTCTGGCGGAGACGGGGCTCACCGTTTGGCCCAACCGCCTCATCGGCCGGGCAGGCCAATATTGGAACGATCACGGCGCGCCGAAAAACGCGCTCGCGGCGTTCTACGAAGTGGAGCTCTCGGCAGCGGATTCCGATCCGACCAAGCCCGATCACGCACTCGTCTGGGTCGCGCCCGGAGAGGCGATGGCGAAGATGCGCCACGAAGCGCACGCCTGGGCGATCCTGCATTGGCTGCGCGCGCGCAAGGCGGCGCTGCGCGAAGAGACGCGCGGACGGCGCGAACGCTGATATTTGTTAGACCGTGTTGGGCGGCGTGCGCCGCTCACCCACCAGAGGCAGGCTCTCGGCCGCGTCGAGCACGCGGCGCAGCAGGCTCGGCCGCGCCAGCGGCGGCGCGCCGGGAATGGGGCCGAAGGAGGCCAGCTCCGTGACGGGCGGCGCCGGCGAGAGCCGCAGCGCGGGGGCCACGCGCACCATGCGCACGCGCAGCTGATCCTGCTGGGTGAGTTCGGCTTCCAATTGTTGCGGGCCGCCGACGTCCACCATCGGCCGCTCAAGCATCTGGCTGGCTTCGGCGACGTTGAGCTGCGGCGCCAGATTCTGAAGCGCGGGGCCTTCGACCACACGGTTCGACACCGCGAGTGCGACGATCGCTAGACTCGCGGCGGCGACCGAAACGGCGCCGCCGAAATGCGCGGCGGCGGGATCTTCGCCGTGCTCCATGCGCTCGATGCGGTTTTCCAGCGTCTGCCAGCAGAGGCTGCCGCGATCGCCCTCCGTCCAGCGCGAAAAATCGATCGGCGCGAGCGGCTTGAGGAAATCCGCTTTGACCGGCGCCGGCTCAAGCGCGATCTGCACGAGCGCGCGCCGGTTGAACAATTCATCCGCAAAATGACGGACGGGAAAAGATTCAACCGAATGACGCGACCACAGCACGACGCCGAACGTCTCCGCGTCCGACGGCGCGATGGCGATCTTTCTGTGGACAACCTGCACGACGCGATCTTCCGCGCTGACCAGGCGCGCAATCGCTTTCGCCTTGGTCAGGTCGCTGGGCGCGCAAATGAAGATCAGTCGGCGCATGGTTCCGTGTGCCGCCCTCACGGCAGCCTTCACGGAACTTTAATACACGGCGAAACGCAGCGCTATGGCGCCAAAGCGTCAAATCACTCAGGAAATGCGCGCGCTGAAGAGAGAGACCGATCCCGTGAGCGTGGGAAAACTCTCCGTCTCCTCCGCGGCGACGAAGCGCGATGCGCGCAACGCCGCGATCATCGCATCGGGCGCCGCGGAAAATGACTTATCCACAATGTCGTTCTGCTGCGCCGCGCGAAAAAGCTGTTGCATCAAAGCGGTGCGCTGCGCGCCGTAATCCGCGAGATGAATGCGTCCATCGCCGCGCAACGCCGCGGCAGCGGCTTCGATCACACGGCGGCGCATCGGCTGCGCGAACGCGCGCCCGATGAAGCTGGATACGATCTTGTTCGGCGCCCAGTTCGCCAGGATGTTCGTTGCGTCGCGCGCAGTGCCTTGCGCAAATTCGATCCGCACGCCCGCATCGCGGGCCCGCGCGCGTGCACGCTCCAGCGCCGCCTCATTTTCATCGATCGCGACCACAAGAGCACGCGGCGCTGATTCGGCGATGGCTGCCGCGAGCGCGCCCGATCCGCAATTGAATTCGACAATCACGTCGCCGGCGCGCGCCGCCACTTGGCGCACCAGCGCGCTGCGCCAGCGGCCCTCGCGCGAAGCCAAAGCGAGCGCGGCATCGTAGAGAGCGCCGCGGCGGGCGACGCCCAGCGGGGCCGCGCCCAATGTTGCTTCCTGCATCGTCGTTTCCCCCGTCCCCGGTCCGGAGCATGCGGTGCTCCGTGTCCCGGGGGCGCCAGAACATCATACGAACGTTCGCGCGGAATGGGAGTCGTTGCAGAAAGGACGCACACATCTTGTGCCTTTGCTGCAACAGTTTCGCGCGCCGCGTGTGCTGACGCAGGGATTACCTCTGGGCAAGGATTCACTAGCCGACGCGGACAAAAACGGCTTTGCTCACAAGGAGGCTAGGGGCGCTGCCCAGTGTGTTGGGCAAGAAGACCCGTGACCAGCGAAGGGGAACGTCAAATGGATCAGGCGACGATCATCATGTACGTCGTGCAGGCGCTCGGCGGCGTCATCGGCGGCAACATTCTCGGTGCGCTGACGCGCGGCGGCGGCGGCGCAGTCGGACGCACAATCCTCGGCGCGATCGGCGGGCTCGCCGCCGGCTATGCGGCCGGCAACGTGCAGCAAGTCTCCGACATCGCGGCGAATTGGAGCGGGCTGCTTTCCGGCGAACCGGGCGTGCATCTCTCCAACCTGATCACCGGCGCCGCGGGCGGCGGCATTTTGGGCCTCGTCGGCGGATTGTTGATCCGGCCCCGCGGTTGATCCGAATCCGGCGCAATCTCGTCTAGATTGCGCGTGACATTACCAAGCGTTCAGGCGATGAGCCTGGCCGGCGCGTCGTCGTCTCCGCGCGCCGCACGGCAGTGGGGAGTCATTATGCGTCACAAATTGAAAGCGATGGCCGCGGCTCTGGCGGTTGTCATGGCTGTTCCGGCGGCGGCGAACGCGCAAGCGATCAGCTCCTACGTGTTCGAAGTGATGGATCAGCTGCGCGCCAATGTCGGCTGGCGCGAGCGCAACGCGCCCGCCAACGAAGGGCACCTCTATTATCACGGCGAAATCGGCTCGTTGAACGACAACGCCGAACGCCAATCCTCGGTCGGCGATCTGGCCTCGGCGCGCTATGTCACGTTCGTCGGCTTCTGCGATCGCGACTGCTCCGATCTCGATCTCTTCGTCGTCGATCACAACGGCAATATCGTCGCCCAGGACGTGGCGGTGGACACAACGCCGGTGGTGACGTTCCGCCCGCAGCAAGGCTCGAGCTATGACATCCGCGTGCGGATGTATCAGTGCAACCAAGAGCCCTGCTTCTATTCGGTCGGCGGCTTCTACCGGATGTAGGAATTGTGTGAGCGCACCCGCCTCGCTGCGGCTGCGCCGGCAAACGAAGAGCGCCGCGTGGTTACCCCGCGCGGCGCTCTTTTGCATTCAGCGCGCGGCTAGAATGGCGGAGAGAAAGGCCGCGTCGCTCCAGCCCGCGGCGCGGCTTGCCTGGCGCGCGATCACCATGCGCTGCGTCGGCAGAATGAAGAGCCGGTCGCCCTGATCGCTGGCGGCCATCACGAGATCCTGCGGGACATCGGGCGAGGACCACAGATCGCTGCCTTCGAACGTGGGGGTGCGCTGCGCGGGCCATGCCAGCCACACGCCGAAGCCGTAACGGGGCTGCACCCAGGAGCCGCGGCATGCATCCCGCAATGCGGGCCCATCGACGATCTGCGACGCCCGCCACACGCCCACGCGCCGCATGAGTTCGCCCCAGCGCGCCCACGCGCGCGCGGTGAGCGAGGCGCCCTCCGTCAGGCGGATTTCGTTGTTCTCGCGCCGCCAATTGACCGGCGCGCACCCGACCGGGGAGAGCACGCGCAGCGTCAGGTAATTGCCCGCGTCCGATGCGCCGCCCGCGCCGGCGAGCTTGCGCCGCGCGACCTCCGCGAAAATCTGCGTTGGCGCGGGATCGTTGATAAAGCGTTCTCCAGGCTCCGCCACGGGCTCGAGCGCGCAGGCCTCGTAATCGCTCATCGCGCGGCGTTCGCCGCTGATCCCGCAGGTGCGGTCGAGCAGCATGCGGATGGTGATGCGGCTCTTGCGCGGATGTAGCGCCCAATCGCCGAGCGTCACCGCCGCCAACTCATCGAGCGTGAGCAGGCGATCGGCCACGAGGGCGGCGGCAAGCGCGGGCACGAAACTCGCCGTGGCGGCGCCGATCGGGTGAGGCGTGTTGGGCCCGCCGTTTGGAAAATCCTCGATGAGCGTAATGCCGTTGCGCAGGATGACGAGCGCGTCGCCGGCGCGCTGGGCGCTATAGGCGGCGGCGGGGGCAAGCGCGTTCGCTTGCGCCGCCGCTTCGGCGCTGGAAAGCGCTGCCGCGGCTGCGCCGCCCGCTAGAAAGCTGCGTCGATCCATTCCATCCGCCCTGACGGCGTATTTTACCGGCGCGCTGCGCGCGGGGAAACCCGTGAACCGCACCCGGGTCCAGCGCGTAGATGAGCCATGAAGATGTTCATTCCACTGGTTCTGGCGCTCGCGCTCGCTGGGTGCGTACTGCCGCCGGTCAACCGCGATCAGGGCATTCCTCTAGGCCCTGTCGCTACGATCGAGCCCGCGCGCTATGCGGGGCTCTGGTACGAGATCGCGCGCTTCGAAAATTCGTTCGAGCGCAATTGCTACGCCGTCACCGCCGAATATCGCCTCCGCGATGACGAACGCATCGATGTGATCAACACGTGCCGCGAGGGCGCGGTGGACGGCCCCGCTGAAGTTGCACGCGGCGTCGCGCGCATTGTCGATGCGCAGACGAACGCGCGGCTCAAGGTGCGCTTCGGCTGGAGCCCGATCGAAGGGGATTATTGGGTGCTGGACCGGGCCGAGGATTATTCGTGGTCGCTGGTGGGTGAGCCGCGCGGACGCTTCCTCTGGATACTCGCGCGCGAACCGCGCATCCCGGATGAACTACGGCAAGATTTGCTCCGGCGTCTCCAAGCGCGCGGCTATCGCACCGATGCGCTGCACTGGACGCAACACTAGCAACAGTTTGCAACGCGCCCGCAAGACATGAGGGCCGACAGCAGGGCAAGAAAGGCCGGCTCAGGCAAAACGCGCGGCTCAACACATCCCCAAGCGTCATGGCGCCGCCGCGCACAAAAGCAAAGGGCCCAGCCGAAGCTGGGCCCAAGTCGATGAGGAGCCGTTCTGGCTCTTATTATTGGAACGAGATCGTCACCGCGGTGCGGCGATTGAGCGGCTCGCGCACGCCGTCGCCCGTATCCGTGGCGAGATCGGTTTCGCCGCGTGCTTGCGTGCTGATCGCCTCGGCGGGAATGCCGCGCTCGACGAGCGCATCGGCGACAACTGTCGCGCGCCGCTGTGAGAGGCCCTCATTGTAGGCGTGCGAGCCGGACGTGTCGGTGTGGCCGATCACGACGACGGCGCTCAGATTGCACGCTTGGGCGCGCGCGACCGCGGCGTCGATGGTCGCGATGGCGTCTTGATTGAGGTTGGAGCGGTCCCACTCGAAATAGACCACGAAATCCTCAGCCGGGCAGACGACCGGCGGCGGAGGCGGGGGCTCTTCCGGCGGCGGGGGCGGCGGCTCGGGCGGGGGCGGGGGCGCGGCGAATTGCCAGCGCAGGCCGACCGTCACGGCTTGGTGCGTGTAGTCGCCTTCGACTTCGTAGCCGTATTCGCCTTCGTCATATTCGGCGAGCCGCGCGGGTGCGTAATAATAGTACGAGAATTCGACGTCCGGCATCGAGAAGTAGCGGTAGCCGATATCGAGCGTCAGCTGCTCGCCGAGCGGCACGCCGACGCCGGCCATGAGCTGATAGGCGAAGCCGGTCTCCTCGGTGTCGATCTCGTCGATCTCGAGCCGGCCGACGCCGACGCCCGCGCCGACATAAGGCTGGAAGCGGCCGCCTTGGTTGAAATCGTAGATCGCGTTGGCGAGCAGCGAGACGACCTGCACATCGGCGTCGCCCGCGTCCTCGATGTCGTTCTGGCGCCAGGCGACTTCCGCTTCGAGGCGCACGCCATGCCAGGCGCGCGCGCCCACGGCGCCGGACACCATCACATCGTTGTCGAGATCGGCGGAGCCGAACTCATCGAGATCCAGTTCGCCGTCGACGCTGTAGCCGACGTCGAAGCGGCCATACCAGCCGTCTCCCGCGTGCGCGCTCGCCGCGCTCATCATGAGCGCGATCACAGCGACGCTCGCGCCAAGCAATTTGCGCATGAGAGTCTCCTCGCGGGCCCGCCGGAGGAGGGGGCCGTAGCGGCCCAGGTTTTGTCATATTGGGACAATCTCTACGCGACGAAGCATCTCCTGCGCGAGACGAACGCGCAGGTTTTCGCGCTGTTGGCGAATTAGGCCGTATCCGGACTGACCGTATCCGGAGATTTCGATCCCCAGCGCTCCCTCCGTGCTCGCCCCTCGCTTTCGCGAGAGCCGAGCGATGGCAAGCGCCTACGCTGCCTCCAGAGACCGCGCCGCGTCTTGGCGCGCCGCGGGCTTGCGCGCAAACACCAGCGCCTCATCCGTCACCGGCTGCCGGCGCAGCAGATCGATGTCCTTCATATAATTCTGATGCAGCTTCCACGGCGCCTTGTCGCCCTGCTTCGGGAGATAGGCGGCCGCGCGCTGGATGTAGCCGGAATTGAGATTGAGCCACGGCTCGAAACCGACGGTCGGATCGCTGTTGCGCGGTGTGGCCGAGGCAAAGCCCGTCTCGTCCATGTAGTTCAACAGCCGGCACACATGCTCGCACGTGAGATCGCATTTGAGCGTCCACGACGCGTTCGTGTAGCCAAACGCCGAAGCGAGATTTGGCACGCCCTCATACATCATGCCCTTGAACGTGAGGCGCTTGGCGAGATCGACGGCCTCTCCGTCCACGCTCAATTGCACATCGCCAAGCACGTTGAGCTTGAGGCCCGTCGCCGTGACGACGATGTCGGCGTCGAGCGTCTGCCCGGATTTCAGCTGAATGCCGTTTTCCGCGAAGCGCTCGATGTGATCGGTGACGACGCTCGCGCGGTCCTCGCGGATCGCCGCGAAGAGATCGGCGTCCGGCACGAGGCACACGCGCTGATCCCACACATTGTAGGTCGGCGTGAAGTGCGCATCGACGATTTGAGCGTCGAGCTCCTTCTTCGCCATTTCGAGCATCCGTTCCTTCGTCTTCTCGGGATGCTTGCGCGCCATGTTGTAGAAATACATTTGCAGATTGACGTTCTTCCAGCGGGTGATCCCGTAGGCCCACGAGGCGGGAAGGAATTTGCGCAAGCCATTGGCGATCGCGTCTTCCGCGGGGCGCGAAACGACGTACGTGGGGCTGCGTTGCAGCATGGTGACGTGCGCGGCTGTCTTCGCCATCTCCGGCACGATCGTCACGGCGGTCGCGCCCGAGCCGATCACCACGACGCGCTTGCCCGTATAGTCGAGATCCTCTGGCCAGAATTGCGGATGGATGACTTGGCCTTTGTAGGAATCGAACCCGTCCCATGCCGGCCGGTAGGTTTCGTCATAAGAATAATAGCCCGCCGCCATGAACACGAAGCCGGCTGTGAACTTCACGGTCTCGTTCGTATCCGTGCGCAGCGCCTCGATGGTCCAGCGCGCATCCTGCGAAGACCAGCTCGCTTTCTTCACCTTGTGATGAAAGCGGATGTTCTGCGTGACGCCGTACTCGTCCGCCGTCTCGCGCACGTACTTCAGGATCGCCGGCCCATCCGCGATCGCCTTGGCCTCCGTCCACGGTTTGAACGAGAAGCCGAGCGTATACATGTCGCTGTCGGAGCGGATGCCCGGATAGCGGAAGAGATCCCACGTTCCGCCGATCGCGTCGCGCGCTTCGAGGATCACATAGCTCTTGCCCGGCGCGTCCATCTTGAGGTGCGCGCCTGCGCCGATGCCCGAAAGCCCCGCGCCGACGATCAAAACGTCGAAATGTTCCATGGAATCCGCCTCTGCGCCTGAAATTGACAAGAGCGATTGTCACTTATTGCATCTGACAACGCATCATGTCAACATGGGGCATGTCCCAAGCGGCAGAACGCACTTATCGCGGCCAATCGCCTTCCGAGCGCAAGGCCGAGCGGCGCGCCGCGCTCATCGAAGCGGCCGTGCGCGTTTACGGCGCAGTCGGCTATCGCAATGCCTCGGTGAAGGCGATCTGCGAGGAGGCCGGCCTCACCGAGCGCTATTTCTACGAATCCTTTGCCGGCTCCGATGCGCTGCTCGCCGCCGCCTACCAGGCCGTCGTCGCGCGCCTGCATGAGGAAATGAGCGCCGCGCGCGAGGCCGCGTGCGCGAAAGGGCAGGACGGCGTCCGCGCCGCATTGCGCACGTATTATTCCCGCCTGCGCGAAAGCCCGGAAGCCGCGCGCGTCTTCCTCGTGGAGATCGGCGGCGTGTCCGCGAAAGTCGATGCGGTCGTGCGCGAAGCGCTGCTCAATTCCCAAAAGCTCATCGCGCCCAAGCTCAAGAAGAAGGGCGCGGCCGAACTCGTCGCCGCCGGCATCGTCGGCGGCGTCATCCAGATCGCGCTCGATTGGATCGCTTCGGGCTACAAGCGCCCGGTGAACGATGTCGTCGAAGCCGCGCTCCGCATCGCTGCGGTGGCGGAGAGCTAGGCGCCATCCGGCGCGCTCGCGCTTGGCCCGCGATAGAGCGTTTGCACGTTGGATCGGAAAAGGCGCCAGCGGCCGTCCTCGCGCCGCGCGAGGCTGACGAAGCGGCCGACGAAACTTGTCCCGTCGTTGAAATCCTCACGCAGCGTGTAGCGGGAGAGCGCGAGGTCTTCGAACACCTCGACAGAAACGGGGCTCATGCGTGTGGCGGTCGCGCCCGCGCCGCCGGCGCGCCAAGCGCGCACGCCGATCAGATACGCGTCGCGCGCGACAAGGCGCCCGTCGATCCAAAGCGAGAAGTCCGGATCGAAGAGCGAGGCGTAGGCGTCAAAGCCGTCGCGCGTCAGGACGAGCGCGACATCGCGTTCGAGTGCCACGATCGCGGCTTCGTCCGCGGCTGCATCGGCTTGCGCATGCGATGGAGGAGGCAGGGCAAGGAGGAGAAGCGCCAGTGTGGCCGCGCGCAGGGCGCTCACGCGTCGCGCCAATGCACGTTGACCACGCGCCACGCGCCGTCGATGCGCAGCAATTGGAGCCAATAGGTCGCGCCGCCGTGGCGCACGCGGCCGAGCGCGGTGCGCCGCGTCGCGTTAAACACGTGCGGCTCGGGCGCACCCGTGCGCGCGCCCAACCCCGCATAGATCTGGTCGCGGGTAAGCGCACGCAGCGCGCCGCGATCGAGGCCGCGCATTTGCGCCTGCGCGTGCATCACGCGGTCGAGCGCGGCGTCGTGGCCGGCCGCGGCGGCTTGCGCGAAGGCCGCCATCACGCCGGCCGCTTCGGCGGCTTCGCCTGCATCGACATCCGGCGCCTCGTACTCATCGAGCACGCCCCACACGCAATCGAGCAGGCGCCATCCCTCCGCTGTTCTGATCGCGGTGAACGCGTCGAACCAATCGCCCGCGATCAGCTCCAGCACCGCCACGTCGCCCGAGACCTCGAACACGTTGACGATGCGCTGCGTGCTTTCGTCGAATTGATCGGTGTCGTCGTAATGGGCGCCCGCGTAGCGCAGCATATCGCCTTCAAGCCATGTCAGCGCCTCAGGCCCCTCGGCGCCGATCCGGCGCACACCGCGCTTGGAGAGGTCGCGGTGCGTCGTCGCCAGCATCCGCGCGGCGTCTCCGATATGAAAGCCGAGCGCATAGTCCGAGCCCAGATTCTGAAGCGCGGTCACATCGGCGTCCTGCGCGCGCGCCGCGCCCGCACTCAACGCCAGCGCCGCCGCGGCCGCGATCAGAGTTTTCATTGCCGCTCCTTGGTCCATCCAGGGCGCGCCCGTGCCGCGAGCACGAGCCCGGCGCCTCAACGGATCGACGTGCTGCGCCTAAGCTGCGACGAAGGCCGCGCGTCGAAGCCGCCGCTACAGCGGCGGGAAGATGAATGTCCGTACACGTTGTTCCGCGGCGCTTGCAGCGCTCGCCGGAACGCGCGCATGGTCTATGTCGTTTCTTGCCTGGGCGAGGCGCGAGGCTTCGCCTTCATTACGAGAACCGTAAGGGGACGCTTATGAAAGCCCGCTTCATCACCGCCGCCGCAGCCGCCTTCGCGCTGACCCAAGCCGTCGCCGTCCCGGCCTACGCCACCGAAGGCTTCCGCACCGCGGCGCCGCAAACCTTCACCGCCCAGGAGCTCCAGCAATACGGGCTCGACGCACAAGCGACGCAGCGCGCCGTTCAGCTTCAGCAAGACGGCTATCAAGTGATGGCGCTCTCGCCCGAAGAAGCCGAGCAATACACGGCCGGCATCACGGACAATCAGTGGATTCTGCTCGGCATTCTGGCCGGCGTGATCATCATCGCTGTCGCCGTCGCGGACTAACATGATGCGCGGCAGCGCCGTCGCGCTCGTGGCGGCGCTGCTCGCATCGGGCTGCGCCGTTACGCCCAATGCCGACGTGAACGCGTTCGCCGGCGCGAGCGGGCGCAATTCATTTGAGTTGTTCGATCGCCGCGTCAATGCGCCGGGCGCGCTCGTGCTGCCCGTCGTGCATGATCGTCAGACCAGCGGCCCTTCGTGCGGCGCGCATGCTCTCGCCAGCGTCGTGAATTATTGGCGCGGCCCAGAGACGCTCGTTGGGGACGCGCTCTACCGGGACCATCCGCCCTCCGCGCCCGCCGGCTATTCCATGGCTGAGCTTGTCGCGTTCGCGCGCGAGGAGGGATTGCTCGCGAGCGCCGTGCGCTTGCCGCAAGACCGCATCGTCGCCGAGCTTGAGAGCGGACGGCCCGTTCTCGTTCCGGTGCGCTTGCCTTCGATCTACGTGCAGCAGCGTCAATTGCCAGGCGGCGATATCCCGGTCGTCGGCTTCGCGCGCAACACGCTCATCTATCGCGCGGGGCGTGTTCAGGAATGGACGCGCATCGCCATGGTCGATCATTACCTCGTCGTCGCCGGCTATGAGGAGGGCACCTTCGTCGTCGTCGAGCCGGTGATGGGCTATCGCACCATCTCGATGGATCGGCTCGAACGATACCGCGAACATTTCAACGATGCGGCCATCGTCTTCTCCGGCCCGCCGCGCGCGCCCCGGCGCACGCGCGCTTCGCTCGAGTCAATCCTGCCGCTGGGCTGAGGCTCAGGCCGCGTAGCGCGCGGACTCGTCAGCAAGTGCCGGAACGAAGAGCGTGAGCATCGCTCCGCTCGCGCCCGCGCCCGCCGTCAAGTCGCCGCCCATCGCTTGCGCCAGCTTGCGCGCAAGCGAGAGCGGCGCGCCGCGCCCGCTTTGGGGCGTGAAGAGCGCTTCGAGTGTGGGCGCATCGGCGCCTGGGAGCGAGAGATCGAAGGCGATGATCTCGCGTCCATCGCCGTCCGTGCGGCGCATCACGTGCAGATTGAGCGCGCGGGAATCACAAACGCGCAGGCCGCTCCAGAACAGCGCAAGCACACATTGCGTCACGCGCATCCGGTCCGCGCTGGCGAAACCGGCGTCGGCGTCCGCGAACACCTCGATCGTCAATCCCTTCGCGCGTGCGGCGCGCGCGGCCGCATCGGCCGCCTCGCGCGCGACCCGCTCGACATCGACGCGCTCGACAGCCGGGCGGAAATGCCCTGAATCGATCTGCGCCTCGTCCATAAGCCGGCCGATCTGTTCGAGCATGCGCCGCGCCGCGGCCGCCATGCGGTCCGCATCCGCCGCGAGCGCGACAGTATCGCGCGCGCCGTCCTTGATCCGCGTTTGCATCAAGCGCGCGTTGGAGAACATCGCGTTGAGCGGCGCCCTGAGTTCGTTCGCGATGAGTGCGATGGTCTCGGATTTGGAGCGGTTGGACTCGTTCTCGGCTTCCGCGTGCGCCATCGCCTGCATCTGATGCGCGATGAGCGTGCTCGCGGCGAACGCGGCGCCGAGGCCGAGCAGGACGCCCATGGCAACGATGAGCCAGGCCTGATCGGCGAAACCCGCACTGCCAGGGCGTTCATTGCGCCATGTCAGCCGCGCGATGATGCGCCCCTCCGCGTCGCGCAGATCGAGCGCGACCTCGTCGCGCGCGGGCGGCGCCGTCGAGAGGGCGATGCCTTCCAGGCCAAGCGTCTCGCTCATCGTCTGGAATTCGCTCCGATCGATGAGGTCGATGCTCGTAAAATAGTGGACCGGCCCCGGCGCGCGGCGGGCGCCGCGGGCATTCTCGTCCTCCGGGCTGACTGGCGCCGTGGCAAGGAGCGCGAGCTCGCCGCCCGCGAGGGTCATCGCATTCCAGGTGCTTTCGTTTGGGCTCGCCGCGCGCGCCGCCTCGCGCAGCCGCGCGGCCGATCCCGCAGCGCGGGCCAGCGCCGGCGCCGATGCGCGCGCGGCATTGGGCGTTTCCTCTGCAAACCACGCGTAGCGGATCGCGCGGCCGGCGCCGAAGACGATCATTCCGTCCGCCGCCGAGGAATAGACGTTGTCCGTGATCCAGGAATCATCAGGCGCCGCCGTGATCGCGGCATAAGCCTCGTCCCAGAATGCAAAGTCCTTCGTCGTGTTGGAGAGCGCGCGTGCGCGCCCGCGCAGCGACGCCTCCACCAATTGGCGGCTTTCGCGCACGAAATCAGCATCCTGCTGGCGCGCGAAATCCCAGAATACGGCGAGCGTGCCGATAAGCGCGGCAATCACCAGCGCAAAGATCGGAGCGCCCACCTTGAGACGCATCCGCCACGCATTCGCAATCGGCGCACCACGCTCCACGTTTCACGCTCCGTTCAGCGCGAAGGGCGTAGCGAAGATTTCTTTAAGAACCGTTCCGGGCGAGCCGCTAGCGCGACAACTCCCGCATCGCGTCTTCCAGCCCCTTGAGCGTCAGCGGGAACATGCGCTCGGGCCCCACGATGTCGCGGATCAAGCCCACGCTCGGCGTGTGATCCCAATGCGCGCGCGGCACGGGGTTGAGCCAGATCACGCGCTCATAGATCTCCGTCACGCGATGGAGCCAAAGCGCGCCCGGCTCTTCGTTCCAATGCTCGACGCTGCCGCCCGGATAGGTGATCTCGTAGGGGCTCATCGTCGCGTCGCCGACGAACACGATTTTGTAGTCGTGCGGGAATTTGTGCAGCACCTCGAACGTGTTCGTCTTCTCGGTGTTGCGCCGGCGATTGTCCTTCCACACGCTCTCATAGAGGCAATTGTGGAAGTAGAAGAATTCGAGATGCTTGAACTCCGTGCGCGCCGCGCTGAAGAGCTCCTCGCAAAGCTTGATGTGGCTGTCCATCGAGCCGCCGATGTCGAGGAACATCAGCACCTTGATCGTGTTGCGGCGCTCCGGGCGCATCAGAATGTCGAGATAGCCTTGCCGCGCGGTTGAGCGGATCGTCCCGTCGAGATCGAATTCGTCGGGCGATCCTGTGCGCGCGAATTTGCGCAAGCGCCGCAGCGCCACTTTGATGTTGCGCGTGCCGAGCTCCACGTTGTCATCGAGGTTTTTGTATTCGCGTTTGTCCCACACTTTGACGGCGCGCCCATGCCGGCCCTTGTCCTGCCCGATGCGAATGCCTTCGGGGTGATAGCCGTTATTGCCGAACGGCGAGGTGCCGCCTGTGCCGATCCACTTATTGCCGCCCTCGTGGCGCTCCTTCTGCTCTTCGAGGCGCTTCTGCAGCGTCTCCATGAGCTTTTCCCAGCCGCCGAGCTTTTCGATCTGCTCTTTTTCTTCCTCGGTCAGGTATTTCTCGGTGAGCGCGCGCAGCCATTCTTCCGGCAGCACGCCTTCGATCGTCTCGGCCGTGTATTCGAGCCCCTTGAACACCGAACCGAACACGCGGTCGAACTTGTCGATGTGGCGCTCATCCTTCACCAGCGCCGCGCGCGCGAGATAGTAGAAGTCGTCGATCTTCGGCGGGATGACGTCCTTCTCCAGACACTCCACAAGCGTCAGATATTCCTTAAGGGAAACGGGCACTTTCGCGGCCCGAAGCTCGGTGAAGAAGCGCTGGAACATGGCGAAAGCCTAACCCGTTCGCGCCAGATCACAAAGCATCGCCAAGCGGCATGTCCATGAGATGCGCGAGCCAGATCATGCTGGAGGCCATCTCCGCCTGCGTCGCGGCCTCCTCATCCGGCGCGAGTGCGCTGAACCGCATCTTGATGGACCATCCGCGCACGATCGCCACGCTCACGCGTGTATACATGCGTGCGCCGTCCGGGCCGGTCACGAGAAACCGCGCGTGGCGCGAGGCGGGCAGCACCGCGCCGGCGGGCGCAACGTTCACTTCAAGCGTTCGCGGCTCCATTTGGCGGTACCGCGCCTGCATCGCCGCTACGGCGCTCGCGAGTTCTGACTCGAGCGTCGAGCCGCCGGGGTAGCGCGTGGCGTAAAAGGTCACAAACTGGCCCGCGCCCGAATGATCGCACCCGACATCCTCGCCGCGCGGCAGGCCGGGGAAGAGGATAAGCCGCCCGCCCTCGCGCTCGAAGCGGCAGACCATGCCGCTGCCCACGTGGCGAACGCTCACCTGCCCGTCGGGGATGCTCTCGAAGACGCCGTCGGCGCCGGCATTCTCGATCATCCCGTAATCGATCGAATCCGGCGCGGCGGTCAGTTCCTCTTCCTGCGCGGCGGCGGCTTCCCCCTCCGGCGGGCCCGCCCAGACGGGGGAGGCAAAAGCGAGAAGTAGACAAACAAGAAGCGCGCGCATGAAGCCTCCCCGGATCGCGCGCACTCTGCCACGGCGGCGCCAGCGCGCCAACGCGCGACATGCGCAGGCCGCGCGCGTATCCTTTCGCCGCGCTCGCTCGTCTATGTGGGGCAAGGGGAGAGGCGCATGAGCGAGACGTTTCCAAATCAGGCCGACGTCGGCGCCCAGTGGCGCGTCTTCGTCGACGGCGTCGCGCCGCTCAGGCGCGATCTCTTCCGCTATTGCCGGGGCCTCACCGGCAATGTCTGGGACGGCGAGGATCTGGCGCAGGACGTGCTCGTCAAAGTCTTCGCCGCCCTCGGCAAGAACTGGGCGCCGCTTGAGAACCCGCGCGCCTATCTCATCCGCGCCGCCACGCGCCTCTGGATCGATCGCATGCGCCGCGCAGCGTTGGAGCGTGCCCACGCTGCGCCCTCGGACGATGTCGCGCCCGACGATCCCTCGCTGACCACCTCCGTGCGCGAGGCCGCCTCCACGCTTTTCCAACGCCTGCCACCGAAGGAGCGCGCGACCGTCCTTCTGAAAGACGTGCTCGATTTTTCGTTGGAGGAAACCGCGCAGATGCTTCAGTCGAACACCGGCGCGGTGAAGAGCGCGCTGCATCGCGGCCGTGCGCGGCTCGCGGCTGCGCAAGCGGAAGAGCCTCAGCGCGCTGGCCCGCCGCGCGAAATCGTCGAGCGCTTCGTCGCCGCGCTCGCCGCGAAGGAATTCGACGCGATCCGCGATCTCTGCCTCGCCGACGTCTCCATCGATATGGTCGGCGGCGCCTCCGCCGAGACCTTCGAGAAAGGCCGCATGGTGTTCGAGCACGCGCACTTCGTGTTGCCCGAGATGGGCTTCGGCGAAGCGCCGCGCTGGGAGATCGCAAGCTACGAAGGCGAGCCCATCGTGCTCGGCTTCCGCACACGCGACGGCCGCGAGGGCTTGAGCGAAATCTGGCGCTTCGACGCGGAGGAGGGTCGCATCGTTCGCGCGCGGCTCTATTGCTTCAACCCCGAAATCCTCGAGGCCGTCGCAAAAGACCTAGGCCTGCCGCACCTCACGCGCCGCCACCGCAGCCCGCCTTATTGAGCCCCGCCCCGTTGCTCGCGCCGCGCCAGGAACGCGAGGCGTTCGAAGAGCTGCACGTCCTGCTCGTTCTTCAAGAGCGCCCCATGCAGCGGCGGGATGAGCTTCGACGGATCGCGCGTGCGCAGCGTCTCGGGATCGATATCGTCCGTCATCAGGAGCTTCAGCCAATCGATGAGTTCGCTGGTGCTCGGCTTCTTCTTCAGCCCCGGCACCTTGCGCATATCGTAGAAGATTTTCAGCGCCTCGCTAACCAGCCGCTGCTTCACTTTCGGGAAGTGCACCTCGATGATCTTCGCCATCGTCTCTTCATCGGGGAAGCGGATGTAGTGGAAGAAGCAGCGGCGCAGGAACGCGTCCGGCAGCTCCTTCTCGTTGTTCGACGTGATCATCATGATTGGCCGCTGCTTGGCCTTGATGGTCCGGTCGAGCTCGTAGCAATAGAATTCCATCCGATCGAGCTCTTGCAGGAGATCGTTCGGGAACTCGATGTCGGCCTTGTCGATTTCGTCGATGAGCAGGATCGGCCGCTCCTTGCTTTCGAACGCCTCCCAGAGCTTCCCTCGCCGGATGTAGTTTTCGATGTTGGTGGAGCGTTCGTCGCCGAGCTGCGAGTCCCGCAAGCGCATCACGGCGTCATACTCGTAGAGGCCCTGAACCGCCTTCGTCGTCGATTTGATGTGCCACTCGATGAGCGGCGCCTTCAAAGCCTTCGCGACTTCGAGCGCCAGCATCGTCTTGCCCGTTCCCGGTTCGCCCTTGATCAGGATCGGCCGCTCAAGCGTGATCGCGGCGTTGACCGCCACCTTGAGATCGTCGGTGGCGACGTAGTTTTCAGTGCCTTCGAACCGCATGAACATCTCCGCGCACGCGGGATCCCCGCGCCTTCGAAGACACGGTAGGGCCCCGGCGCGTCTATGAGAAGTCCGGCGCCGTCGCGGCAAGGCGTCCCGGCCAAGGATGCGGCGCCCTCCCGCCGGGGAGGGCGCCTGGCGATCACGCCGCCAGCGTCGTGAGCACCGCGTCGATCCGGTGCTCGGGCACGCGGTGCTGCGTGTCCATGAAGTGGAGCATCAGGCAGAGCTCCTTGGCCCGGAGCAGCGCACGCAAATCCGGATCGACGGGCGGAATGCGCGCATTGCGCGGGCCCCTCACCTCGTGGACGCAGCGAAGCTCCGTATAGCTCATCGCGGCCGAGAGCACGGTCTCGCCCTCGTAGAGCGCCCAGAATTGCGCCTCTTCGGTGCGCAGCATGTGCGCGTACCGCGCGTGCTGGGGGCGATCTTGGCGCAAGCAATTGTCGAGCGCGGCGCCCAGGTCCGAGAGCGCCGCGATCGAGCAGACACGGCGCCACTCGCGCTTCGGCGAGGCGGCGATCCGCTCAGGCTGGAAGTGCACGACCGCGCGTTCGCCGGCCTCGGCGCGCTCACGCTGCGCAAGCCGGCGCGTGCGCCCAATCTCGCGGGCTTGCGCGCTGATTTCGGCTAGCGGCATCCGCTCGATCTTCGTCAAAAGCCGGCGCGCGCTGGCCGCGATCAACGTCTCGCGTGAGGAATGGCTCGGGTTGACCGCATCGAGGCAGATGTCCCGCACCAGCCCCGCGGTTTGCTCGAGCCGGTTGATCGTGTCGGCGCACGCGACGAACACGTCGCACGGCAAACCTTGCGCCAGCGCTTCGAACGCCCAGCCCGGCGCGCGGAAAAGATCGGCGGGGCGCGCCCGGCGCGTCGAGCGCTCGTCCTCCCTGAGCGCGGAAAAGAAAAGCGTCTCCATGCGCTTCCTGGCGCGTTCGTGAGGAATGTCGGCCGCGAGCGCGGCCGCGCACGCCTCGATCGCGCTCTCATTGACGAAGTTGGTCATCGCATCGTCCTCCGCGCGCGCCGTGAAACGAGGCAAGGGGAGGGCGCCCGCGCTTTCGCGCGCCAAAAAAAGCGGGACTGCTCCGATATTCCCCGCTCCCGCCGCCGGGAGCGCCGATGTCAATTGCAGGCTAACGCCGCGGCGGATGGGGCGCAACGGGAACAAGCAGTATAAATTGTACAAGATATCGCGAATGCGGGCGAAATCCCCGCCTTTTCAAGGCGGCTGCAAAACCGCATAGCGCCGAGTCAAAAACGCTCGCCGTCCGGGCCCAGGACGCGCACCACAATGTCGGCGTCCGCGAGCAAGAACCGCAACCGGCGGACGGCGGCTTCATCGCGGGCGTTGGGCGCGCGCGGCGCGATGAGCCGCCGCTTGCGGATGAGCGCGCGGACCGCGGGGGAGGCGGGATCGACCGGCGCGTTGCGGGGCCCTCGCAGATCGAGAATTTCGCGGCGCGGCAGCGAAGCCATGAGTTCCGCCAGGATCGCGCCGGCCTCGTTCTCCAGCACCCAGAATTCCGCCTCGCCGCGCATGAGCGCGCGCGCGTAATGCCGGTGCTGCGGGCGGTCGGGGGCAGTGCAATTCTTGAGCGCGGCCCCGGCGCGGGCGAGATCGCCCGTCGTTGCGAGCCTGCGCCAGGCGAGGCGCAATCCACGGGGACGGAATGTCTGCGTCTCGCAATGTGGGATGGCGCTCTGCGCCGCGCGCGCGCGCGCCGCGAACACCTTGCGCCGCTGGCGCGCCTGGGCGCGCGCCTTGAGATCGATCATGTCGAGGCTCATGCGCGTCAGGTTTTCGAAGAGCGAGAGCGCGCCGCGACGCAGAGTCTGCTCCGGATCGGGCGCATTGGCGCTGATCCTGGCGCCGTCGGCCCAGGCCGCGGCCAGCCGCTGCGCGATCCGGCGCATCTGCGCGAGCGCGGCGGGATCGCCTTGGAACCAGACGAGCGCGGCGCCGCTTGCGGCCGCACGGCGCGCCCAGAGAGGCGCCGTTTCGATCTCTTCGTTGACGGCGGGGCGCGCGTTGCGCGGGTCGTCCCTCAGGGCGGCGAAGAAGAGCCGGGCGATGCGCGCGCGCGCCGCGCCGTCGGCGGGAACGATGGCGGCGTAGCGCTCGGCGCGCGCGCGAATGGCGGCTTCATTGATGAAGTTGCTCATTCTGCCTCCGCCTGGAGACGGGCGCTCCTTAGCGCCTGGAGGGGCACGCTATCGGCGACGTTTCAGCTCCGCAACGGCGCCGCGCACATGCGGATGCGCGATGGCGCGGGACGCGGCGAGAGACTCCGTTAATAAAATCGCCCGTACGACTCACTTGCAGAATGCCGGGGCGTTGAAATGCCGCTGAAACTGTCCCTACGGCCGGGAGAGAAATTCGTCGTCAACGGGGCGGTCGTGCAGAACGGCGATCGCCGCGCCGCGCTGGTGCTTCAAAACAAAGCCTCGGTGCTGCGTGAGAAAGACATCATGCTGCCGGAAGATGCGTCCTCGCCTGCGCGCCGCATCTACTTCCCGATCATGATGCTCTATCTCCAGGAGGGCGATCCGGACCAAACCTATGGCGAGTTCGCCGCGCGCCTTGCGGAATTCATGGGCGCCGTGCGCGATCCAGCCATCTTGGCGGAGTGTGTCGGCGTTTCGCGCGAAGTGATGGCTGGGGAATTCTACCGCGCGTTGATGCGGTGCCGAAAGCTGATCGCGTACGAAGCCGAGAAGTTAGGAATGGCGTCGCATGTCGATCCAGGCGTACCAGCGCGCGGCCACACAGGCTGAAACGGCAAGAGAACTCGAATACCGCGCCTTCGGCGTCGTCACCGCCGGCCTCGTCAGGGCCAAGGAGGCGGGGCGAGGCGATCTTTCCGCGTTCGCGCATGCGCTCGACGAGAACCGCCGTCTCTG
This sequence comes from Hyphomonadaceae bacterium, assembly GCA_050246475.1. Taxonomy (GTDB): domain Bacteria; phylum Pseudomonadota; class Alphaproteobacteria; order Caulobacterales; family Aquidulcibacteraceae; genus CADEEL01. Next base: position 258,699 of record JBFWVZ010000004.1, read on the forward strand.
GAATCTGCTCTCCGCCGATTGCTCGCTTGAAGGCAATGCGCTGCCGGCGGGCCTGCGCGCCAACATCATCTCCATCGCGCTTTGGGTGTCGCGGCACACCAGCGCCGTGCTGCGCGAAGGCGCGCCGATCGACGACCTGATCGAGGTGAACCGCTCGATCATGGAGGGGCTCGCTCCCGCTTGAGCAAGCGGGCGCGATTTCGCTTGGCGGCCGTTCGAATCGCCGCGCCGGGCGGCGAAAATTGCCGGGCGCCCGGCAGAATATGCCGGGCCTTTCTTGCCGACTCTCCATGTGCGCGCGTGCGCCGTTAAGCTTTGCGCACGCATTCGTCGGCCGCCGGGCCCACGCGATTAACGATTAAGATCCGGCGCGCCGCTTGCAACCCGCGACGCGGGGCAAAGGGCCTAATCCGCGCAAAACGCGCGGAAAACACATGTCCAGAAGGACCACAAAATGACCAGCGTCAATACGAACTACGGCGCGCTCATCGCGCTGCAAAACCTCAACGCCACCACGCGGGAACTGGGCATGGTCCAGAACCGCATCAACTCGGGCCTCAAGGTCGCGTCCGCGGCCGACAACGGCGCCGTGTTCGCCATCGCTCAAGGCCAACGCGCGCGCGTGTCGGGCCTCGCCGCGGTGAAGGACGGCCTCGACCGCGCCATGTCGGTCCTGAACGTCGGCATCTCCGCCGGCGAACAGATCGGCGAGCTGCTCACGCAGATGAAGGAAAAGGCCACGGCCGCGCAAGCGACCGACCTTTCCACCGAACAGCGCAACGCCTTGAACGCCGACTTCGAAGAACTCCGCGACCAGGTCAACCGCGTCGCCAATTCCGCGAAGTTCAACGGCACCAACCTCGTCAACGGCACGGCCACGGGCGTCAACACGCTCTCGCCGCTCACCAGCGACTTGGCGCAAGCCGCGCCCTACACCCTCGTGGGCACGGCGCTCGGCCAGGAATCCACCGCCGCGGCGACGCTCGCCGATGCGGGCCTCACGATCGAAGCCGGCGACGGCGTCGAGATCACGATCAACGGCAACACCTACACGGTGGCCGTGGCCGCGACCGACACCATCCAAGACTTCATCGACGGCGTCGCCGAAATCACCGGCGGCCGCGTGACGGCGAACTTCGACCTCGAGACGCAGCAACTGACGTACTCGTCGAACGAAGACTTCTCCGTCGGCTTCCTCGACGCCGCAAACGGCAACGAAGCGGGCGCGTTCTTCGACGCCACCGGCTCCGCCGCCGCCGAACTCTCGGCGACCGCGAACTCGGGCGCCGCCGCGACGATGACGATCACGAGCTTCAACTTCACGCTCGGCGCCGCCGGCGGGCCGTTGGCTTCGATCACGGGCTCCACCGACATCGACACGGTTGCGGAAGCGGAAACGGTTTCGGGCTTGCTCGACACCGCTATCGCCACGCTCAACGAAAACCTCGCCACGATGGGCGCCCAAGCCCGTTCGCTCGAAGGCCAGAAGAGCTTCCTCACGAAGCTCTCCGACTCGATCGAAAAGGGCATCGGGCAACTTGTCGACGCCGACCTCGCGAAGGAATCCGCCCGCCTCCAGTCGCTGCAAGTCAAGCAGCAGCTGGGCGCGCAAGCGCTTTCGATCGCGAACCAAGCGCCGTCGATCGTGCTGTCGTTCTTCCGCTAAGCGGATCGTTGGAGAGGGGCGGGCGTTCGCGCCCGCCCCGATTCAACTGAACGACCGCACCGAAACTGAACGCGAGGTCCGGAGCCATGCGTCCAGCCGCCCCCCCGCCGATTGGACTCACAAACCCGACGCAAACGCAGACGCCGAGCGCGCCGCAGCCTCAAGCTGCGAACGCGAACGAGCCTGTTGCGCCGATGTCGCCCCAGCCGATGCTGCTTGCGCCCGATCTCGTCGTCGAGATCGACGCCGCATCGTCGCGCTTCGTGTCCAAGCTCCTCGATCCCGAAACCGAGGAGGCGCTGCGCCAATATCCAAAGCAGGTGGAGTTGGCCTTTTCGGCCGCCATCCGCGCCTACATGAACACGCGCAATTCCGGCTGACGATTTTCGCAAGCGGGCGCCGCGCCGGCGCGACGCGCGCGCAGCATGGATAATTTTCTCTTAACTTTAACGTTTTGTTAACGACTATGGACGCTTCTCCACGCCGCGAGCGAAGCTCGCCGTGGTGCGCCCTGAGTCGAGTCGATTGCGCACGCGAGTCCGAAGGAGCGCGAGCGCACATGGTCGCCACTGTCACGCCGACGACAATCCAGCCCATCGGCGTCGAGCCGCGTCCGCGCGAAACGGCGCGCGCGCCTGACGGGCGCGAGGGCGCCGCGGCGCCGCTGGATCCTGTCGCCGCCGAGGCTGAAGGCCCTGCCGCCTTGTGGCGCGCCGCGCGCGAAAGCGTGCGCCAGAGCCTTGCCGATCTCGATCTCTCGCTCGCCGCCGGGCAAGAGGCGCTGTCGCTGCTCGCGCAGATCGGCGAAGCCGCGCGCGCGGGCGACGATGCGGCCTTGCAGGCAGCACTCAAGAATTACCGCGGGACGATCGATCGCGCGATCGCGGGCGGCGCGACGCTGCTCGGCGGGGCGGGCCTCAACGTGCAGACGGACGCGGGCGACGAAGCCGTCTCGGTCGCGGGGCTCGATCTGCGCGTGAAGGAAGAAGAGGGCGATGTGCTCGCGCTCACGCTGTCGTCGAACGCGGCGACGCCGGAGGCGAGCGCGGAGGCGGCGCGCGCGGCCGGCGAGAGCCTTTCGCGCGTGCAGGCCGGGCTCGATCGCCTGCGGGCCGCGGCGCAGCGGCTTGGAGCGCATGACGGTTTCCTCGCCGCGGTCGAAGCCAGCGTCTCGGCCGGCGTGCGCGGCGATCTCGATGCAGACACCGCGCGGCTTCTTGCGCTGCAGGTCCGGCAGGATCTTGCGCTGTCCGGCGGCGCCATCGCCAACACGCGCGGCGATTCCGTGCTCGGGCTCTTCCGCTAGGCGCTGCCGCGCCAACGCCGCACGATCGCCTGCGCCAATACCGCGATCGCGGCGCCGATCAGGCCCAAGAGCGCCGCGGCGACGCCGATCAGGTTGAGCACGAGATCGCGCGTCCACACGATCGCGCCGCGCGCGGCCGTCGCCAAAGGCGGGGCGTCTTCGGGCATCCGCTTGGCCACCGCGACCGCGCGGTCTCCCGCCGATTGCGCGATGAGGCGCAGGCGCAGCAAATCGTGTTCGCTTTCGGCGCGCGCCAGCAGGCGCGCGGCGCCGCGCGAGGAGGTGGCGGCCGCGATGTCGCCGATGGCGCCTAGCCTCGAGGCAAAATGCTCGAACGCGGCGTGCTCGATCGAATTGCGGAAGGCTTGCGCGATGAGGCCGTATTCGCGCGTCAGCGCATCGGGATGGGCGAGCGCGGCTTGAATGTTGGCGCGCAGGCGCTCCGGCGGCGCGGCGGCCGCGGCCATGCGCTCCAGATCGCGCGCAAGCGCGGGGCTCAAGCGTCCGGAACGGCGCGCGTCCTTGAGCGCGGAGGCCCCAAGCGCGGCGCGGCGCGACACGCGCGTCTCCATCGCGGCGCCGATGCCGGTGAGCACGAGCACGAGGTGATCGCTCTCGCGCCCGCCCGCCCACGCGCGCGCCTGCTGCGCCAGATCGCGCGTTTCACCGAGCACGAGAAACGCGGCGGGATCGTTGTCCTGGCCTTCCATCCAGCGCGCGACCGCGGCGAAATCGTCGCGGGTTTCGTTGGAGAGAAGCGCGGTCGCGGCGCGCACCATCCCGTCATCCCCGCGCTGGGCGTCGGGATTGGTCCGTATGCGCGCGATGTCCATCGGCCCAAGCAGCGCCGGCGCCGCCAGCACGAAGCCGCGCGCCGCATAGGGATCGCCCTCGCGCAATTCCCGCGCGACCAATTCCTCCCAGCCGCGCCGCCGGTCGAGACCGCGCGGCAGAAGCGCAACCATGCGGTGCTCGATCACCGCGCGCGTGGCGTTTCGCGCATTGGGCGTGGCCTCATAGGAATAGATGTCGCCTTCGGTGATCGAGAGGTGAAGCTGCACGGCCGCGAAGGGCAGCGTGAACAGGCACACATTCATCACGAGCGCGCTGAGCACGCCGTGCGCGCTGATGGCGCGAAGCCAACGCATGCGTCCCCCGGACGTTTCCTTCCTGTAAGGACCTTCGCGCCCTGGGGCGGGCGGGGCAAGCGCTTTCGGGCGTCAGGCGGTCTCGTTGAGCGCCACGGGCGTGGGCCCGCTCGTCCCCGTCATCGCGCCGGAGGCGCCGTAGCTGCCGCCGCCGGCGCGCAGCCGCGCGACTTCTTCGGCCATCGCCTGAACGAGCCCTTCGGTCAGCGCCTTCAACGCGCCAAGCGCGGCTTCATGCGCCGCGAGCGCGTCCTGCAGCGAAACCGTCGCCGCGCGCAGCCGCGCGCGCAGCGCATCCGGCGCCTCCGCGATCAGCCCGCGATCGTCGCGAATGCGCGCCATTTCCAGCCGATAGGCATTGACGAGCCGCTGCTTCTCTTCCGCGCCTTCGCCTTCCGGCAGCGGCTGGCGTGCGCGCATCAGCTCCGTCTCGCGCGCGATCGTTTCGGTGAGCCGTTCGGTGAGCGCCAGCATTTGCTGCGCGCGGTCGGAAGGATTGTCAGCGATCAGGGCCATCGGTCGGATCCGTTGTGTTGGGGGCTGCGGGCGGCGCCTCGGCCGGCGGTGCAATGACTTGCATGCGCGTGAGTTCGCGGAACACGGAATCGGCGATGCCGATCCCGCCCGCGCGCGCCATGCCGCCGGCATATTCCTGAATGAGCATCGGGCGGAACATCTGCTCGCCCGATCCGCCGCCGCCGAGGCTGTTCGGGTCGATCTGCTCGAACACCGGCTGCAGCAATTCCGCCAGCACCATCGCTTCGAACTCTTCCGCGACGCGGCGGATTTCCTGCATCTGCGGGGAAAGCGGCGCGCGGTTGTTCGTATAAGCCGGCGCCAGCGGCGCGCCCTGAAGCGGAGGGATCGTCTCCGGCATCACATCACCTCGATCTCGGCCTGGATCGCTCCGGCCGCCTGCAGCGCCTGCAGGATCGAGATCATGTCGCGCGGGCTGACGCCGAGCGCATTGAGCCCGTTGACGAGCTGGCGAAGCGGCACGCCGCCTTCGACCACAGCGAGCCCGCCTTGCTCCTCTTCGACATTGATGTCCGTCTGCGGCACGACAGTCGTCTCGCCTTCGGAGAAGGGCGCGGGCTGAGAGACGCGCGGCTGCTCGTTGACGGAGATCGTCAGATTGCCTTGCGCGATCGCGACGGTCGAGACGCGCACATGTTCGCCCATGACGACGACGCCGCTCGTCTCGTCGATCACGATCCGCGCCGGCTGATCGACGTCCACCTCCAGCATCTCGACCTGCGCGATGAGCTGCACCATGTCGCCGGCGAAGCCCGAAGGCCGCGTCAGCATCACCGCGCCGGGATTGACGGTGCGCGCCGCGCCCGGAACGACCGCGTTGATCGCCTCGGCGATCCGCCGCGCCGTGGTGAAATCCGGATTGCGCAGCGAGATTCGCAATTCGTTGCGCGCCGCGATGTCGAACGTCAGTTCGCGCTCTACGAGCGCGCCCGATGCGATCCGCCCGGCGGTGGAGACGCCGCGTGAGACGGAGGAGCCCGATTGCCCCTCCGCTTGAAAGCCCCCAATCGCCAGCGTGCCTTGCGCGACGGCGTACACTTGCTGGTCCGCGCCCATCAGCGGCGTGACGAGCAGCTGCCCGCCCGCGAGGCTGCGCGCATCGCCAAGCGCGGAAACGTTCACATCGAGCCGCGAACCTTGCGCCGCGAACGGGCGCAAATTCGCCGTCACCATCACGGCGGCGACATTGCGCGTGTTGAGATTGCCCTCCGTCGCGTTGACGCCTAGCCGCTCCAGCATCGCGGCCAAACTTTCGCGCGTGAACGGGGAGTTCCGCAATGAATCGCCCGTGCCCGCGAGCCCGACCACGAGCCCATAGCCGACGAGCTGGTTTTCCCGCACGCCTTCGAAGTCCGCGATGTCCTTGATGCGCGGCGACGCGTCGGCGAACGGCGCGAGCGCAAAGATCGAGGCGCAGGAGAGCAGGAACGCGCGCGCGAATTGGGGAAGCCGAACCATCCCCCTTCACTCGGCTGATGCGGTTAACGAAACGATTCAGCATGCACGTCTCGGGCGCCGAATTAATCTCCCGGAAAGAGACGCGGCAGATTCTGCCGCCTATGAAGATTGACGGCGTCCGCGGCCCATCCGGCGTGAGTTCGACGAGCGGCGCATCGCGCACGCGCCAAACGGGCGGCGCGGCGTTTACGCCTGCCGCCAGCGAAGCCCCGCGCGTCGCGGGCGTTTCCGCGGTTCAGCCCACGCCTGCGCTCGATGCGATCCTGCTTTTGCAGGGCGAGGCGGTCCCCGATCAGCGCCAGCGCCAGGCCCGGCGCGGCAAACGCCTTCTCGATGCGTTGGAGCGCCTCACGCGCGCGCTGCTGGAGGGCGTCGCGCCGGCGAGCCTGCGCGGCGAGCTTGAGAGCTTGCACGGCCAGGCCCAGCCCACGGGCGATCCCGGCCTCGATGAGGTCCTCCGTGAAATCGACACCCGCACCGCCGTGGAGCTCGCCAAGCTGGAGCGTCTCGCGCCAGCCTGAGACATCCCCAAGGCGTGATCTCTGGCCCTGCGCTTGCTTGATGGACGGCCCCAGGGGCGGGTGCTATGAGGCGCCCGCGACGCGAGGGGCCTGGGTCACGAAAAGACCTTTGGAGTTGCGACGATGGGCGTGATGGCGACGGACGAATACCGGCCGACCGAAGACGAACCTTTTATGAATGAGCGCCAGCGGGATTATTTCCGCCGCAAGCTGCTCGCGTGGAAGGAAGAGATCCTCGAAGAATCCCGCCACACGATTGCGAGCCTTCAGCAGGACACCGTCTCCCAGCCCGATCTCGCCGATCGCGCCACGAGCGAGACGGATCGCTCCATCGAACTGCGCACCCGCGACCGCCAGCGCAAGCTGATCGCCAAGATCGAGTCCGCGCTTCGCCGCATAGAAGACGGCTCCTACGGCTATTGCGAAGAGACGGGCGAACCCATCGGCGTCTCGCGCCTCGAAGCCCGCCCGATCGCCACACTCTCCCTCGAAGCCCAAGAGCGCCACGAACGGCGCGAACGCGTGCACCGGGACGACTGACTCTCAACGCTGAAAGAGACCGAGAGCGCCGGCCTGTCACGCCGGAGCTCGCTGGTTCGCGTCCAAGACTTGGCGCGTCCCCCTCCCTGGAGGGGAGGGGGTTAGGGGGAGGGTGAGCAACAAGCTCAACGCATCGGCGCTCCTCACCTCCACCCCAACCCCTCCTCCCTCTAGGAGGAGGGGCTTTTCGCGAAAGCACGCGCTATAAGGCCCCATGCTGCTCGACGCCTTCCTCTCCTTTGGCCACTTCGTTTTCGTTTTCATCTTCGTCGCGGCGCTGGCCGCCGAAGCCTGGGTGCTGCGCCTCACGCAGACCCGCGAGACGCTGCGCCTGCTGCTGCGCATCGACGCGTTCTACGGCGCAAGCGCGGTGGGCGTCATCGTGCTGGGCTTCTTGCGCGTCTTCTACGGCGCCATGCCCGAGCAATATTATTGGGGCGAAATTTTCTTCTGGGGCAAGCTCGGCGCGTTCCTCGTCATCGGGCTTATCTCAGCCATCCCGACCATGCGCTACATGCGCTGGGTGCGCGCCTCGACCGCGGATGAGAATTTCCTGCCGGCCGAGAGCGAGATCAAAGGCGTCCGCCGCTTGGTGATGGTCGAGCTGCACCTCCTGCCGCTCATCCCGCTCTTCGCCGCCTTCATGGCGCGCGACATGCCGCCGTTCGGGTGACGCGCGGCACGTCGGGAAGCGCGACGCACTCCTCCCCCTGAAAGGGGGAGGCCGGGAGGGGGTAAACGCAAACCTGTCGGGACGAAGCGCTCACCCCCACCTTACCTCCCCCTTTCAGGGGGAGGGGGCGCAACGCGCATCGCCATCGCTACCAAGGCGTGATCGCGTCGAAGAAGCGCTGTCCGATGTTCGGGCGCTGCACGGCGCTGATCTGCCCGCGCCCGCCATACGAAATGCGCGCTTCCGCGATCTGATCGTGGCGGATCGTGTTGCGCGCGTTGATGTCCTGCGGGCGGATGACGCCGGATACGGTGAGTTCGCGCAGCTCCGCGTTGACGCGCACCTGCTGGCGCCCCGCGATCACGAAATTTCCGTTCGGCAGCACATCGACGATGACGGCAGCGACCGTCAGCTCCACGCGCTCCTCGCGGTTGATGGTGCCCGCGCCGGCGTGCTGCGATTGGCTCTCCGCGTTGATGAGCGTCGAGGGATCGAACCCGCCGCCGAAGAGGCGGCCCGCGCTCGTCTCGATGCCGAAGAGATTGGTCACGCCGGCTTCGGTTGAGGCCGTGCGCGTGCGGTTCGAATTGTTGGTCACCTCGGCGCTGTCGTCGATCTCGATATTGATGGTGAGGATGTCGCCGATGCGCGCCGCGCGCTGATCGCGGAAGAATTGACGCGAGCCGTCCTGCCAGAGCGAGTTCGCCATGCGCGGCTCGGGCGTGATCGCGCCCGGCGCCGGCATCGTTTGCGCTTCACCGCCCGTCAACGGATAGGGGCTGTTGATCGGCTGCAGCTGCGGCGGCCCCGCCGCGCGGCGCGCCGCATCGATCGCGTGCCCCGCGACCGCGCGGGTGTCTTGCGCCAAATCCTCCACGCGCTCGCCCGTTGTGGCGCAGGACGCCGCGGCGATCGCAAGAGCGAGCGGGAGGAGGGGTTTCATGCGTGCTCCAATTCTAGGGCGTTTGCGCGCCCGCATTCGCGGTCGCTGTGCTGGTTCCAGTGATGAGAACGTCGAGTTCCCGGTTCGATTGCAGATTGATGGCGCGCACCGTGTCGCCAACCGCGCCGTTCGCGAGCGCGCGTGCGCGCGTCGTGAGCTGCAAGCCCGGCGCGACATAGACGAGCGTGATCATCTCGCCGCGCCTGACGGCGTAATCCTGCTGTTGCGCGTTCGTGCGCGTGACGCGCACCGCGCCGGCATTGCCGCCGACCGCGAGCCGCGTCACCGGCACGGTGTCCACGCCCGCGGCAGGGCTCCATTCGAGGCCCGAAGCGGCGGCGGCGGCGGAAAGAAAGCGCGCGGAGAATTGCTGCGTCTGCCCCGGCGGGGGCGACAGCGCGACGGCGCGCGAGCCGGCCGGCCCCGCGTTTTCGAACACGTCGCCAAGCGTCACCGCCGGGCCCGTCACTTCGATCCGCTCGCGCAACGTCAGCGGCGGATCCGCGTACGCGGCCGCTGAAAGCGCGAAAGCCGCGGCAAGCGCGGCGAGAAAACGCGTGACTGCACTGCGCATCATTACTCAAGCCTCCCCAGTGGGGTCAGCGTAGCTGAGTCGCGGCCTGGAGCATTTCGTCCGAAGCCGTGATCACGCGCGCGTTCATTTCATAAGCGCGCTGCGCGATGATGAGCGCCGAGATTTCTTCAACGGCGTTGACGTTCGAGGTTTCGATGAAGCGCTGCATGAGCGTGCCCATGCCTTCTTCACCGGGGGTGGATACTGTGGGATCGCCCGATGCGGCGGTTTGAAGGAAGAGATTGTCGCCGATCGCTTCGAGGCCCGCCGGATTGATGAAGGCGGCCAGCTCAAGCTGGCCGACTTGGCTCGGCTCCGGTTCGCCCGCGCGCGTGATCTCAACGACGCCGTCGCGCGTGATGTTCACTGCGGTCGCGTCTTGCGGGATCGTGATCGATGGCTCGATCGCGTAGCCGTCCGCCGTCACCAGCTGGCCTTCGGCGTTGAGCGCCAGATTGCCCGCGCGCGTATAGGCCGTGTCGCCTGAAGGCATCGTCACCTGGAAATAGCCGCGCCCCGAGATCGCGAGATCGTAGGGATTGCCCGTCTGCGCGATATTGCCTTGCTCCGTGATGCGCCCGATCGCATTGGCGCGCACGCCGACGCCGACTTGAATGCCCAGCGGCAGCACCGCGCCCGACGCGGAGGCCGAAGCCCCCGGCCGCGCGATGTTCTGATAGAGCATGTCCTCGAATTCGGCGCGCTGGCGCATATACGCCGTCGTGTTCATGTTCGCGATGTTGTGCGAAATGACTTCGACGTTGAGCTGCTGGGCCTGCATGCCCGTGGCCGCGATGGCGAGCGAACGCATCTACGCAAACTCCTGCATATTGGGGCGCACACGCTCCTCCCCCTGAAAGGGGGAGGCTGGGAGGGGGTAAGCGCCAACGTCCAAAAGCGAATCGCCCACCCCCACCTTACCTCCCCCTTGCAGGGGGAGGGGTTGCGAGCGTCGCGAAAAAAACCGAACCATCCTCATCGTCCCAATCTCTCAAGCGCGCGCTGGCGCGTCTGATCGGAATTGGAGACGATGCGGGCGGCGTTTTCATACGCGCGGGAAATTTCGATAAGCCGTGTAAGTTCAAGCACGGGTTGGACGTTTGAATCTTCGAGCGCGCCTTGGACGATGCGCCCTTCGAACGCGCCGGGCGTTTCTCCATTCGCGAGCCAGAGCGAATCCCCCGCGCGCGAAAGCGCGCCGGGGCGCGCGAACGTCGCCGCGCCGATGCGGCCAACCTCGTTGCCGGCGACGCTGATCGCGCCGTCATGGCCGATCTGCGGGCGATCCCCGCGCGGATCGAACTGAATGGGCGCGCCGCCGCTGTCGAGCACGGGATAGCCGTCGCTCGTGACGAGCGTGCCGTCCGCACTCATCGTGAAGGCGCCGCTGCGTGTATAGGCCGTGCCCTCAGGCCCCATCACCATGAAGAACCCTTCGCCGTCGATGGCGACGTCGAAGGGTTCGCCGGTGACCCGGATCGGGCCCTGGCGCATGTCGCGCGCGACCGTGATGTCGCGCACGAAACGGATGTTGTGCGGCTCGTCCGCGGAGGCCGCCGGTTGGCGGGAGAATTCCTCCGTGACCAGAAGCTCGGCGCGGAAGCCAGTGGTGGAGACGTTGGCGAGGTTGTTCGCCGCGATCTCCATGCGCCGCTGCAGCACGCGTTGCGCCTGCACGCCGATCAGTTGCGCGTTGTCCATCGCGTTAACCAATGCAAGCGCCGGGCCACGCTGTTCACCTTGATTTTCCGGGTCCGGACTTTGCCGAATGGTAAACGCGCCCGGCGTTAACTGCCTGGCGCCCGGCACTTCCTGCCTATCGGCAAGCAATCCTTAACCAGGCGCGCGTCACCACCAGAGACCGCGCGGGGAAGGTGCGAGTCGCATGGCGAAGAAGGAAAAGAAGCCCAAGAAGAAGAAGGGGCAGGAGGAGCCCGTCGCCGATGACGGCGCCGAGGCCGCTGCTGACTCCGTCGAGGGCGCCGAAGGCGAGGGCGAAGGCGAAGGCGCCGACAAGCCGAAGAAGAAGCTCGCGGGCAAGAATCTCGTTCTCTTCATCATCCTGCCCGCGATCCTCGTCCTGGGCGCGGGCGGCGGCGCGGCGTACATGCTGCTGCAAGGCGGCGGCGGCCCGCCCGAAGCGCATGCGAGCGCCGATGCGCACGGCAAGGCCAAAGGCGGCCACGGCTCGGGGCATGGATCGGAAGACGGCGAGCCCGTCGAGGGCGAGCACGGCGTCACCATCACGCACGGCGAAGGCGAGGTGATGTTCGTCTCGTTGCCGGAAATCCTCGTCAACATCACCAGCGCGGATGGGCGGCCCGCCTATCTCAAGCTCACGTTGACGCTCGAAGCGCCGGACCAAGCCACCGTCACCGCGCTCGAACCCGCGATCCCGCGCGTCACCGATCAGTTCAACGGTTTCTTGCGCGAACTGCGCACGGACGATCTTTCCGGCTCGGCCGGCGCCTATCGCTTGCGCCTTGAGCTCATGCGCCGCGTCAATCTCGTCATCGCGCCCCGGCGCGTGAACGCGGTGCTCATCGAAGAGATGCTGGTGCAGTGAGCGAGCCGGCTGAAGCCCCCGCGCCCGAAGAGGAAGCGCCGCAAACGGCGCAGCCGTCCGAGGGCGAATGGGTCGCCGGCGCCGAGGAGGGCGGCGACGCAGCCGCCGAGCGCATCCTCAATCAGGACGAGATCGACTCGCTGTTGGGCTTCGGCGCGGGTGAGGAGGAGGGCGGCGCGCGCACCGGCGTGCGCGCCATCATCGATTCCGCGCTCGTCTCCTATGAGCGTCTGCCGATGCTCGAAATCGTTTTCGACCGCCTGGTGCGGCTGATGACGACGAGCCTGCGCAATCTGACGAGCGACAATGTCGAGGTCAGCCTCGATCAGATCTCCTCCATTCGCTTCGGCGATTATCTTTCCTCGATCCCGCTGCCGGCCGTCATCGCCGTCTTCCGCGCGGAGCAGCTCGACAATTTCGGGCTCGTCACCGTCGAATCCAATTTGATCTACTCGATCGTCGATGTGCTGCTTGGCGGGCGGCGCGGCGTGCCGGCGGTGCGCATCGAGGGCCGGCCCTACACCACGATCGAGCGCGCGCTCGTCACGCGCATGATCGAAGTCGTGCTCGAAGACATGAAGAGTGCGTTCGCGCCGCTGACGGAAGTGGATTTCGGGCTCGACCGGATCGAGACAAATCCGCGCTTCGCCGCGATCGCGCGCCCCGCCAACGCGGCCATCGTCGTCAAGCTGCGCATCGATATGGACGATCGCGGCGGGCGGCTCGAATTGCTGCTGCCTTATGCAACGCTCGAGCCGATCCGGAAGATGCTGCTGCAGCAATTCATGGGTGAGAAGTTCGGGCGCGACAACATCTGGGAAAGCCACCTCGCGGGCGAGCTTTGGCAGACGAAGCTCGAAATCCGCGCCGTGCTCGATCAGATGACGGCGCCGCTCAAGCAGCTGCTGGAACTCAAGGTCGGCGACACGCTCATGTTCAACGCCGCGCCGGATGCGCCGGTCGAGGTGCAATGCCACGGCGCGCCGCTCACGCAAGGCCGCGTGGGGCGCATCGGCCACGCGATGGCCGTGCGCGTTGAAGAACCGATCACCCAGGCCACGCGCCGCGCCATGCTGCAAAGATTGGGAACCAAGCCATGAGTCCGATGACGTTCGCGCTGGAGGGCCTCCTCGCTTTCCTCATGCTGGCGTGCCTCTTCTATTGCTGGCGCCTGGAGCGGAAGCTCTCCGCGTTGCGCAGCGGGCAGGACGGCATCCGCCAGGCCGCCGCCGAATTGGTGCAAGCGGTCGCGCAGGCCGAGAACGCCGTGCGCACGTTGCGCGCAAGCGCGCAAGAGACGGGGCGCGATTTGCAGGCGCGCATCGACACGGCGCGCGCGCTCTCCGAACGGCTGGGCCTAGGCGCGGGGCGCGTCCGCTCGTCCGCGGATGTGCGCAACGATCTGAGGGCGATGCGATGAGCCGCAAGCAAACCTCCGGCGGCGTTCGCCTGCTGCCGACGATGATGGTGACGCTTGCCGCGTTGCTGGGCTTGAAGGCCGTCGCGGTCGCGCAGGGCGCGGGCGATCATGCGCCCGCCGCGCCCGCTCAGCCGCCTGCGCCCGCGCAGCCCGCGCAAGCCAACGCGCAGCAGTGCGACAATCCCAGCTTCGCCGAGATGGCGGGCCTCAGCCAAAGCGAAGTGCAAGTGCTGCAAGCGCTCGGCGCGCGGCGCGAGCGGCTCGATCAGCGCGCCGCCGCCATGCAGACAGGGGGCGATCTGATGGCCGCCGCGGAGCGGCGCATCGAGCAGCGCTTGGCCGAATTGCGCCGGCTCGAAACCGAAGTCAGCGGATTGCTGGGCCAGCTCGATGAAGCGCAAGAGCAGCGCATGGCGGGCCTTGTCGATGTCTATCAGCGCATGCGCGCCAAGGACGCCGCCACCGTCTTCGATACGCTCGATGAGCCGACGCTGCTGCAAGTCGCTTCGCGCATGCGTCAGCAGAATCTCGCGGAGGTCATGGGCCGCATGCAGCCTGCGCGCGCGCGCCGCCTGACGCAGATGCTGGCCGAGCGCGCCAACCCGACCGACGCCGAGACGCTGCTCGCGCGCAATACGCCCGCGCCGCAACAAGCGCCCGCTCCGGCCGCGCCGGAGGCGCCCGCCGCGCCCGCGCCGGGCGCGGAGCATTAGCGGGAGGTTAAAGCCGCATGGCTAGGCTCCCCGCGCGCGCATGAGAAACTGGCTTCGCACCGCCGCCTGGGTGGCGCCCGCGATTGCGTTGGCCGCCGGCCCCGCATTGGCCGACGCCGTGCGCCTCGTCATCACCGAGAGCGAAGAGGGCGCGCGCATCGAGGCGCGCTGGGCCGATGGGCGCGAAGGCGCGCCGCCCGCGATGGAGGCGAGCGCGGCCGACGGCGTCTTGCGTTTGCGCTTCGCCGAGCCTGTCGAAGTCGATGTCTCCGGTCTCGCCGCCGCGGCGCCGCAGACGGTTCAGTTCGCGCAGGCCGACGACGACGGGCAGACGGTGCGCCTCGCGCTGCGGCGCGAACTCTCGCCGCAAGTCGGCGCGAACGGCGATGCGCGCGTCGTGCGCTTGAGCCAGGCGCCGGGCGAGCCGGCATCGCTGCGCCCGCCGCCGACGCCGCCGCCCGCGCAACAACAAGCCGCGCCGCGCCCCGCCGCTCCTGCGCCCGCGCAAACGACGCAAGCGCCATCGCCGGCGCCCGCGCAAACGACGCAAGCGCCCGCCGCAGCGCAAGCGCGTTTGGATTACGGCGTCACCGAGGAATACACGCGCCTTGCGTTTCGCTTTCCCGGCGCGACGACCGTCATTCCCATGCAGACGGGCGATCGCCTCGAGCTGCGCTTCTCGCGCGCGGCCGATATCGATCTCGCGGAGTTCCGCGCCGCGCCGCCGCGTTACGTGCGCGAAGCGCGCTTGGTCTCGCGCGAGGGGCAGAACGTCCGCATTCAATTGACGCTCGATCCCGGCGTGCGCCAGCGCCATTTCGTGGACGGCAACCGCACCATCGTCGATCTCCTGCCGCCGACCGCGGAGCAATTGCGCGCGATCGAAGCGGCCGCGGCCGCAGCTGCGGCGCCGCCGCCGGAAACGCCTTACGCGCCGCCGCGCGCGCCGAGCGCGCTCAGCGTCGTGGAAGAAGCAAACGCGACGCGCATCAGTGTGACGTTCCCATCGCCCGCGCGCGCGGCAGCGTTCCGCCGCGGCGAGAACATCTGGCTGCTCTTCGAATCCGGCGGGCGCATCAACCTCACCGGCGTGCAGCGCGCCAATCCGCGCCACGCCGACATGATCCCCGTCGCCGCCGAAGGCATGATCGGCCTGCGCATTCCCGCGCCGCCGGAAATGCAGGTCTCCGCGCGCGCGGAAGGCAATGCATGGACTTTCACGCTGAGCGCGCGCGCACAGCCGGGCCAAGCGGTCGCGCCGGTCCGGCGCGATGTGGCGCTGGCCAATTTCGGGCGTCTCGTCGCGGAATTCGGCCGCGCGGGCTCGGTGCGTTGGCTTCAGGATCCAGACATCGGCGATCGCATCGCGGTGGCGTTGCTCTCGGGGCCCGCGCGCGGCGTCGGCGCGCGGCGCGCCACGCTTGAAGCCGCAATCCTGCCGAGCGCCCATGGCGGCGCCGTCGAGCCGCGCGCGGACGGCGTCACCGCCGCGTTCGAGCAAGGCTCGCTCATCGTCTCGCGCGGGCAAGGCCTCATCACCGCGGGCGCGCCCGGCGCTGAAACGCAAACCGCGCCGACGCCGGCGGAGGCCGCCGCAATCGATGAAGCCGTCGCGCCGGCGCCGACCTTCGCGGGCGTGCGCGCGCGGTTAGATCAGCTGAATCACGCCGCCGCGCTCGAAGGCGTGGAGGAGGGCGCGCCCGCCGAAGCGCGCATGGCGCTCGCGCGCTATCTCGTGGAGAACCAATTCGCCGCCGAAGCGCTCGGCGCGCTGCGCATCGCCGCGATCAACCAGCCCGAGCTTGAGGTGAGCGCGGAATTCCGGCGCTTGCGCGCGGCCGCAAACATCATGATGGCGCGCTATGCGGAAGCGCGCACCGATCTCTCCGCCTCTTCGCTCGCGGACGATCCCGCCGCGGCGCTCTGGCGCGGCTACGCCTCCGCCCTTGAAGAGAATTGGGAGGAGGCGCGCGCCGAGCTTGAGCGCGGCGCGGGCGCGGCGGAAAACTATCCGCCGGAATGGCGTGCGCGTTTCGCGCTGGCGCGCGCGGATGCGGCGCTGCAACTCGGCGATCTGCCGGCGGCGTCGAATTCCGCGCGCGATGCGCTCGGCGCGCAGGGCTCGCCCGGTTCGCGTCTCAGAGCCAATCTCGTGCTGGCGCGGATCGCGGCCGCGCGCGGCGAGGACGCCGCCGCGCTCGCGCTCTTCAATCAATTGGCGCAATCGCGCGATGAAGAGGTCGCAGTGCGCGCGGGCCTTGAAGCGGTGCGTCTGCAACGCGCGCGCGGCACGATCGAAGCGCGCCAGGCTGCCGATCTCTTGGAGGCGATGCGCTATCGCTGGCGCGGCGATGCGTTGGAGATGGATGTCGTCTCCACGCTCGGCGACGTTTATATGGAGATGCGCCGCTGGCGCGATGCGCTGGGCGTCATGCAGACGGCGGCGGACCGCGCGCCGCAATCGCCAGCGGGCCGGCGCCTGCGCGCCGATATGGTGCAAGCGTTCGAGCGCCTCTTCCTCGACGGCGAAGCCGATCAGCTGGAGCCGATCCAGGCGCTGGGGCTCTTCTATCAATTCGCGGACCTGACGCCCGTCGGCCCCAATGGCGATCGCCTCGTGCGGCTGCTGGCGGGGCGCCTCGTTCACGTCGATCTCCTGGAGCAAGCAGCGACGCTGCTGCAGCATCAGATCGACGAGCGCTTGCAGGGCCTCGCGCGCGCGCA
This sequence comes from Hyphomonadaceae bacterium, assembly GCA_050246475.1. Classification (GTDB taxonomy): domain Bacteria; phylum Pseudomonadota; class Alphaproteobacteria; order Caulobacterales; family Aquidulcibacteraceae; genus CADEEL01. Next base: position 275,488 of record JBFWVZ010000004.1, read on the forward strand.
AGTCTCGGTCGATCTCGCCGCCATCTATCTGCTCGACGGCCAATCCGAGCGCGCGTTCCAAACGATCAATCTCACGCGCACGCCCAATCTGCCCACGGCGCTGCAGCAGGAACGCCGCATCCTGGAGGCGCGCGCGCTCATCGGCATGAACCGGCTGGATCATGCCGTCGAATTGGTGGAGCGCGATCAGAGCGCCGATGCGCAGCGCGTGCGCGCGGAGGCCGCGTGGCGCGCACGCGATTGGGAGCGTGCGTCGGCGGAGCTTCGCCGGCTGCTGCAATTGCGCGGCCGCGCCACGCCGCTCGACGCGGACGATCGCCTGGTCGTGCTGCGCGCGGCCATCGCGCTCACGCTTTCGGAACAGGAAGATGCAGTGCGCGCTCTCTATCGCGAATATTCGGGCGATATGGCCGGCACGCCGGATGCGGATTCCTTCGAAGTGGTCGCCGGCGATCTGACCGGCGAGGGCGTCGCCATCCGCGATCTCGCCCGCGCCGTTTCACGCACCGATTTGCTGCAGCGCTTCCTGCAAAACATCCGCACACGGATGACGGAAGGCGCGGCCGGCTCGCCTGCGCAAGCGCCCGCCGCCCCGAACGCGCCCGCCGCGCCGCCGCGCGACCCCGCCGCACCCGCGCCGCAGCGCCAGACGCCGCCGCCGCCGCGCCAGCCGGGCGTGTGATTTTGACAAGCGCCCGCGCGCCGCGATCCTAGGCGCGTGCTCTCGATCGTCATCATCGCGCGCAACGCGGCTCAGACGCTGCCCGCGACGCTCGCCTCGCTGATGCCCGGCGTCTCGGCCGGGCTGGTGAAGGAGGCGATCCTCGTCGATTGCGGCTCCGAGGATGCAACGCGCGCCATCGCAGACGAAGCCGGCTGCGTCATCGTCGAAAGCACGCCGGGGCGGGGCCGCCAGCTGCGCGCCGGCGGGGAAGCCGCGCGTGCGCCGTGGCTGCTCTTTCTGCACGCGGACACGCGCCTCGCATCGGGCTGGGAGGAAGAGGCGCTCGCTTTCATGAATCGTCCGGATGCGGATGATCGCGCCGGCGCCTTCACCTTGGCGTTCGACGATGCGAGCCTTCCCGCGCGTTGGGTCGCGTTCTGGGCAGGGCTGCGCGCGCGCATTTTGAAGCTGCCGTACGGCGATCAGGGCCTCATCATCTCGCGCACGCTCTACGACGCACTCGGCGGCTATCGCGAATTGCCGCTGATGGAGGATGTCGAGATTGTGCGCCGCATCGGAGGGCGCAGGCTCCTCATCCTCAAGACGCGCGCGATCACCAGCGGGGCCAAATTTCGCCGCGACGGTTATTTGCGGCGCGCGTCGCGCAATCTCGTGCTCCTTTCGCGCTATCTTCTGGGCGCTGATCCTCACGAGCTTGCGAGGCGCTATGATTAGAGGCTGGATGCTGATCGGCGCGCCGCCGCCCGCCAAACCCGCGCGCCGCCGTGCGCGCCGCGCGGCGAAATCGCCAGGCCCGGCGAACACGCTCATCGTCATGGCGCGCGCGCCGGCCCTCGGGCGCGGCAAGCGCCGCCTCGCGGCCGAGCTTGGAGAGGCGCAGGCGCTGCGCATCGCGCGCGGGCTGCTGACGCGCACGCTGAAGATTGCGCGCGATCCGCGCTGGCGCACCGAACTGCGCGTCACGCCGGACCGCGCGCGGAGCCCGCTCTTTCCGCGCAAGCTTCCCCGCAAGCCGCAAGGCGGCGGCGATCTGGGCGCACGCATGGCGCGCGCGCTCAAGCCGCATCGCCGCGCCGCCATCGTGGGGACTGATTGCCCCGGCGCGTCACGCCGCGAAATCGCGCGCGCCTTCCGCGCGCTTCAGCGCAACGCGTTCGCGGTGGGCCCGGCCGAAGACGGCGGCTTCTGGATTCTCGCCGCGCGCAGCGGCAAGGCGGCCGCGGCCCTCATGCGCGGCGTGCGCTGGTCAAGCGCACACACACTCGACGATGTCATCGGGCGCATGGCGCGCATGCCCGCCGAGCTGGCGACGCTGCGCGATATCGACACCGCCGCCGATTGGCGCGGGCGTTAGCGCTATTGCTGTGCGGCGAGCCGCGCGGCGTAGCGCGCGTCGAGCGGTTCGTAGAGCGCGGGCCGGCCTGAAGCGAGCCGCTCCATCTCCGCGCGCGGCTGCCCGTAGCGCCCCCGGCAGATCGACATGTGCGAGAGCACGCGCTCCGCATAGTCGCGCGATTCCTGGCGCGGCAGCGTTTCCAGCAGATAGAGCGGATCGTCAATGTCGCCGCGCGCCTGGATCCAGCGCGAGAGCCAGCCCGGCCCGCCATTGTACGCGGCGAAGATGCGCCCGAGATCGCGGTCGCGATGGAATTGATCGATCAGCCACAGCACATATTGCTGCCCGAGGCGCATATTTTCCGCGGGATCGAAGAGCAGCGAGGGATTGCGCCGATAGCCGCGCGAGCGATCGAGATCATTCGCCGTGGAAGGCAGCAATTGCATCAAGCCGCGCGCGTTGGAGACGGAGACCGCGACCGGATTGTAATAGCTCTCCTGGCGCACAATCCCGTAAACGAGCGCGCGGTCGAGCATGAAGCCGCCGTCGGGTTCGAACGTCGTCGTCGGGCAAAGCCCGGCGGCAAGCTGCGGGCCGCCATATTCCGCCGCGCGCAATTGCGCCGCAGGCGCCTGCAGCGCATCGGCGAGCGCCAGGAACGTCGCGTCTTCGTTCGGCGAGAGCTGACCGTGCAGGCGGCGCAACTCATCCTCGACATCGCTCAGGCGTCCAAGCTGCGCCAGCGCCGCGGCGCGCCGCGCCGCCGGGCGCCGGTCGAGGAAGCTGCGCAATTGATCCGGTTGCAAAGTGGGCGGCGTAAAGTTCAAAGCGCTGTCGCGGCCGAGCTGGGTTTCCGCGAGTTGGCCGTAGAACGTCTGCGGCGCGCGTGCGGCGGCTTCGAGATGGCGCGTCACGTTGCGCGCGTCGCCCGCCGCCAAGCGCGAACGCGCGGCCCAATAATGCGCGGCCGCTTGCTGTGACGGCGCGTGATACGTCCAGGTCGCCGCCGCATCGAAATGGCGCGCGGCTTCTGTGTAGTTGCGCGCACGGAACTCGATGAGGCCCATGAGCCACGCGGCATTGCCGCTGCGCGGGCCATAGAGCGCCGATTGTGCGCTCGCGCGCGCGCCGTCGTAATCGGCGGCGCTGATGCGTTCTTGGATCGTGTTGATCTGGCTGCGCGCCTGAACGCTGTCGCCCGGCGGCGGCGCCGGCGTGCCAGGGAACGCCCGGCGCGGCATCGGATCGGGCGCCTCGGGACGGCGCGCGCGGCGCGGGCGCACGCGGTTCGCACGGGCATAGACGTCGGACGCGATCGCGAGATCGCCATAGCGGTTGAGCCACGCCACGGCCTGCGAATAGCCGCGCCGCGTCGCGCGCGTGTGCGCAACACCCAGCGCGTAGCCGACGAGCACGTCGTCCTCGACGCGGCTCAAGCGGTTGCGCACGCTGCCCAGATCGCCTGCTTCCGCGGAGGCGAAGGCGGCGCGATAGGCCGCCGCGTCGTCATCGGAGAGCGCCACGATGCGCGGCTGCGCGAAAGCGGGCGATGCGGCCGCGAGAGCCGCGCCCGCGGCGAGAATATGGGCGATGCGCATTTCTTGCGGCCCCCTAAAGCCTGTTAGAGCCGCGTCCTCCGCGCCGCGCCCAGCTCGTCGAGCCAGGTTTCGAGCGCCAAAAGATCGGCCCAGGCCAGCCGCTTCTGCTGAGGCTGGCGTAGTAAATATGCCGGATGGAGCATCACCATCGTATTGATTGGATTGGTTAATTCAGCAGTCACATAATTGAGCCGCCGCCCCCGGAGCTTGGTCACGCCCTCGCTGCGGCGGAGCATCGTCTGGGCCGAAACGCCCCCCGCCAGGATGAGCAGCTTGGGGGCGGCCAGCTGAATGAGGCGCTCCACGAAAGGGAGGCACGCCGCCAGCTCCCCCTGCGTGGCGGGCCGATTGCCGGGCGGGCGCCAGAAGACGACGTTGGAAATGAAGAGGTTTTCGCCCCGGTCGAGCCCGATCGTGGCCAGCATCCGGTCGAGCAGCTGGCCCGAGCGTCCCACGAAGGGCTTGCCCGCCTCGTCCTCCTCCCGGCCCGGGCCCTCCCCGATCAAAAGAACGTCCGCGCCCTCAATTCCATCTGAAAAGACAGTGTTTTTCGCCGTCGCCTTGAGCCCGCAGCCGTCGAACGCCGCCACCGCCGCGCGAAGCTCCGCAAGCGTGCCCGCGCTCATCGCCGCCGCGCGGGCCGTGTCCACCGGGGCGGGCGCCGCCCGCTTGGCGGGGGCGGCGCGGATCGCCGGGGCGCGGGCCTCCGGGGCGCTGGCTTCAACGTGGGCCGCAGGCCGCGCGACCGGCGCCGCCCGCGCGATCGCGCGCGCATCGTCGAGGTCGACGCCCGCCGCCCCCCAGAAATCGAGGAGCGCGCGGGCCGCATCCTGGGCGCTGGGTTCCATCGCGGCGGACCATTGAGGCGCCCGCCCGCCCGCGCAAGCCCCGCGCCCATCGGCGGCTTTGCGCCCCATCGGCGGAGCGGATAACACCGACTCTATAAAGAGCCGGGGCAGGGACGTGCGCGATGTCGGAAGCTGAACGCGAGTCGATGGAATATGATGTCGTGATCGTCGGGGCCGGCCCCGCCGGTCTCGCCGCCGCGATCCGTTTGAAGCAGCTCGCCGCGGAAGCAGGCAGCGAGATTTCCGTTGCGGTGCTGGAGAAGGGCTCCGAGGTCGGGGCGCACATTCTTTCCGGCGCCGTCATCGATCCCGTCGCGCTCAACGAACTCATTCCCGATTGGAAGGAGAAGGGCGCGCCGCTCGATACGCCGGTGACGCAGGACGATTTCTTCATCCTCGGGCCCGCGGGCTCGATGAAGCTGCCGAACTTCCTCATGCCGCCGCTGATGAACAATCACGGCAATTACATCGCTTCGCTTTCGAACCTCACGCGCTGGTTGGGGACGCAGGCCGAAGAGATCGGCGTCGAAGTTTATCCCGGCATGGCCGCGAGCGACCTCGTGTTCGACGAGGCGGGCGCCGTCAAAGGCGTGGTCGCTGGCGTCTTCGGCGTCGCGAAGGATGGAACGAAGAAGCCGGACTATCAGCCCGGCATGGAGCTGCACGGGAAATACGTCTTCATCGGCGAAGGCGTGCGCGGCTCGCTCGCCAAGCAGCTCTTGAAGAAATTCGATCTCGCCAAAGGGAAAAGCCCGCAAAAGTTCGGCATCGGCGTCAAGGAATTGTGGGAGGTCGCGCCCGAGAAGCATCAGCCCGGCCTCGTCCAGCACAGCACGGGCTGGCCGCTCGACGACAAGACCGGCGGCGGCTCCTTCATCTATCATTGGGGCGAGCGTTTCGTATCGGTCGGCTATGTCGTCCATCTCAATTATCGCAATCCCTATCTTTCTCCGTTCGACGAGTTTCAGCGCTTCAAGCACCATCCGACCGTTCAGCCGCTGCTCGAGGGCGGCAAGCGTCTCGCCTATGGCGCGCGCGCGATCACGGAAGGCGGCTTTCAATCGGTGCCGAAGCTCACCTTCCCGGGCGGCGCACTCATCGGATGCAGCGCGGGCTTTGTGAACGTGCCGCGCATCAAGGGCAGCCACAACGCGATGAAATCCGGCATGCTTGCCGCGGAAGCCGCGTTCGAAGCGATCAGCGCGGGGCGCCAGCGCGACGAACTGACGGCCTATGATTCCGTGTGGCGCGAAAGCCCGATCGGAAAGGATCTGCATCGCGTGCGCAACGCCAAGCCGATCCTCACGCGCTTCGGCACGATGGCGGGCGGCTTCATCGGCATCCTCGATATGTGGACGACGACGCTGCTCGGCGGCTTCTCCTTCTTCGGCACGATGAAGCACAAGAAGACGGACGCGGCTTCAACCGAGAAAGCATCGCGCCACAAGCCCATCGCTTATCCAAAGCCCGATGGCGTCATCTCGTTCGACAAGCTCTCCTCCGTCTTCCTTTCCAACACCAATCACGAGGAAGATCAGCCCGCGCACTTAACCCTAATCGATCCTTCCGTGCCGATCCGGGTGAACCTGCCCGACTACGCCGAGCCTGCGCAACGCTATTGCCCCGCGGGCGTCTATGAGGTGCTGTACGACGAGGCGGGAAAAAACCCGCGCTTCCAAATAAACGCCCAGAATTGCGTGCATTGCAAAACTTGCGACATCAAGGATCCAAGCCAGAACATAAACTGGGTGACGCCAGAAGGCGGCGGCGGCCCGAACTACCCGAACATGTAGAGGCATCCGCGTACGGTCTCTGGCGCCGCGCGTGCTTGGCCGGTTGATGAAGGAAAGGCGCCCATGCGCAGAATGAGTTTGGCGGCTTTGATGGCGAGCGTCGGCGCGTCGCTCATTTTGGCGGATGCGTCGCGCGCGGCGGAACCGGCGGGAATGATCGCCGCCGCCGCCGAGGATGCGGAGGCGCCGTCCGCGCAGGCCGAGACGCCGGCGCGTCCGATGGATGCGCTGCTGGCGGCCGACACATCGTTGCTGGTCGCCGAAGCGCGCCGCCAAGTCGCCGCGGGCGAAGACGCCGGCGCGTGGGCCGCGGTCATCTTCGTCGATGAGTTCACCAATAATCGTTTGGCTCAGGCGCGCGCGGCGCTCGAAGGCATGGACCAGGGCGTCTCCGGCTCCGGCGCCGATATGTTCGAGCCGTTCCTGCTTGTCGCCGAAGGGCGCGGCGATTTTGCCCTGGAGCGTTTGACCCATGGCGCGGGCGGCTTGCCCGATCCGCTGCCCGCAATCGCGCGCGCGCTCGTGCTTGAATCGCTCGGGCGGCTGCCGGAGGCGGGGGCCGCCTATGGCGAGATCGAGCGCAGCCTGGATACGCGCCCGCCGCCGGAGGGCGAGCCGCAGAGCGAAGAAGATTTCATGCGCATGCTCACCGCGACGCGCACCGGGCAGACGCTTTATCGCGCCGCGCTCGTGCAGCATCGCCTCGGGCGGCGCGAAGAGGCGGCGCGCCTCTACGGGCTTGTCGCGGGCTTCTCTCCCAACGCCATCGATCTTGCGGCGAACCGCGCACGACTGGAGCGCGGCGAAGGCCCCGCCGAGCCCGCGCTCGATGGGCGGCGCGCGCTTGGCCGCTGGCTCTTCTTCCTCTCCGATTATCTGCAACAGACTGAAGGCCTGCAGGCCGTCATCGAAGCGAACGGCAATGTCGAGGGGCTCACGTCGCCCGCAGGCACGATGTTCCTTCAACTCGGCATCGGACTCGATCCGTCCGCGGAGGATTGGGCGCTGGCCGCGGCCTCCCAGCTCGTCGAGGCGCGCGGCTATGCGGGCGCGGAGCGAATCCTCTCGCGCATCGGCGCGCAAAGCATTTACGCCGCGGACGCCAATCTCGCGCGCGCGACGCTGCACATCGAACAGAACCAGGATCAGGAGGCGCTGGCGGCGGCGCGCCGCGCGGTGCAAGCGGCGGGCGAACGCTGGACTGTCTATGCCGGAGCGGGGGATGTCTTCCGCCTCGCGGGCGCCGACGCGGAGGCGATCGCCGCGCAGGACCGCGCGCTCGCGCTCGCGCCCGACGCGGAAGATCGCGCCAGCATCCTCTCCTTCCGCGCCTTCGCGCATCGCTTCGCCGGACGCTTGGACGAAGCCGCGCGCGATTCGCGCGCCGCGCTCGCGCTCTCACAGGATGAGAACGTGCGCTACACGGCCGTCGCCATCCTGATGGATCATCCTCAGGCGTGGTCGGAGGGCATCGCCATCGCGCGCGCGATGTTCGCGGAGCAGCCGGGCTCGTCCACGCGGCTCAACTCGCTCGGCTATGCGCTCATTCAGCGCCCCGAGGGCCTGGAGGAGGGCTATCGTCTGCTGTGGCGCGGCTTCGCGATCCGCGACAGCGACTACGCCATCATCGACAGCCTCGGCTGGGCCTATTACCTCTACGGCGCGTTCGACGAGGCGCGCGTCTTGATCGAGCGCTCGCGCGATCTCTCGGCCAACGATCCGAACCCGGAGGTTCTCGATCATTTGGGCGACGTCTATTGGCGCGTGAACGAGCGCGATCTTGCACGCGAAGCGTGGACGCAGGCGCTCGCCGCACGGCCCGACGCGATCCGGCGCCGTTCGTTGGAGGAGAAAATCGCCAACGGCTTGACGGCGCCCGCGCCCACGCGGCGCGATCTGCCGCGGGTGGATCTGCCGAGCGAACCGCAGGAGAGAACCGAAACGTGAGCATGCGCTTGCGCGCCCTCTGCGCGGCATGCGCGGCCGCGGCGCTCTGCGCCTGCGCGAGCGCGCCGGCGCCCGCCGATCCGCTGAGCGCGGAAGCGCGCGCCTACGGCGATTTCCTCGTCGGGCGCTTCGCCAATCTGCGCGACGATCATCAGACCGCGGCGGATCGGTATTTCGATGCGTTGCGCGACGAGCCGGGCACGCCGGAACTGATCGAGGGCGCTGTGGACGCCACGCTCGCGGCCGGCGATGTGCGGCGCGCGCGCCTCGGCGCGCGATTGGCGCAGGACAGCGGCGTCGATCTCGCCGCGGCGCGGCTGGTGCGCGCCGCCGATGCGCTCGCGCAAAACCGCTGGAGCGCGGCTTCCGCCGAAACGCGCGGGCTCGACGGCGACGGCGTGCAGGAGCTCACGGGGCGCATCCTCGCCATCTGGGCCGAAGCGGGCGCCGGCAACACCGATGTCGCGCTGGCGAATTTGGGCTTGATCGAAATGCCGCCGCCGTTTTCCGGCATCTTTCACTATCAGCGCGCGATGACGCTGGAGCTGGCCGGGCGCGATGACGAGGCCGCCGGCGCCTACGCGCAAGCGCGCACCGCGGGCCTTTGGCTGCCGCCCGCCGCCGTGCGCGACGTGGATATGCTCGCGCGGCTCAATCGCGGCGAAGAAAGCGCGCGCCTTTACCGGGACGCCTCCGGGCGCATCCGCGATCCCGATCTCCAGCGCACGATCGAAGCGGCGCAGACCAATGGGCGCGTCGCTCACGCGCGCCTGACGCCCGCGCGCGGCGCGGCTATTGGCGTTTACGCCATCGGCGCGCTCTTGAGCGAGCAGCGCGAATATTCCCGCGCCACCGCGCTTTTGACGCTCGCGCTCATGCTCGATTCGGGGCTCGATGCGGCGCGCGTCGCCTTCGCCGACGCAGAGCGCGAGGCGGGGCGCTACGCAGGCGCGCGCGCGGCGCTGGCGCAAATTCCGCCGGCTTCTCCGTATGCGGAGAATGCGCGCGTCACCGCGGCCTGGATTCTCAACGAAGAGGAACGCACCGGCGAAGCGATCGCCGCGGCGCAGGCGGCGGCGCAATCGGGCTCACGCATCGCGCGCATCGCGCTCGCGGATCTTTATCGCGGCGCGGATCGCTGGGGCGAGGCGGACGCGGCCTACACCGCGCTCATCGATTCCATCGAAACGCCCAGCGCGGGCGATTGGACGCTCTTCTTCGCGCGCGGCGCCGCGCGCGAGCGGCTCGATCGCTGGCCCGAGGCCGAGGCCGATTTCCGCCGCGCGCTCGAACTTGCGCCCGATCAGCCCGAAACGCTCAATTATCTCGGATACGCGATGGTCGATCGCGGGCAAAATCTGGAGGAGGGGCTTGCGCTCGTGCAGCGCGCGGCTTCGCTGCGCCCCAACTCGGGCCACATCATCGACAGTCTCGGCTGGGCTTATTATCGCCTCGGCGATTATGAGCGCGCCGTCGAATTGCTGGAGCGCGCCGTCGAGCTTGAGCCGGCCGATGTCACACTCAACGATCATCTGGGCGATGCGCTGTGGCGCGCGGGCCGGCGCGTCGAGGCGCGCTATCAATGGAGCCGCGCGCTCACGCTCGATCCCACCGCCGCGGAGCGGGCCCCGATCGAGCGGAAACTCGCGGAAGGCCTTCCCGCCGATCCCGCGGAATCGACCGCGGCGCGATGAGCGCCGTCGAGCACGCGCCGGCGAAGATCAATCTCTATCTGCATGTGGGCGAGCCCGCGCCGCATGGGCGCCATCCGCTGGAAAGCGCCGTCGTCTTTGCAAGCGCCGGCGATATCGTCGAGGCGCACGAGGATGAAGGCCTCACATTATCCGTCCACGGAGCGTATGGCGGCGATCTCGCGGCAGAGCCGGACAATCTCGTGCTGCGCGCGGCGCGGGAGCTGGCGCTCGAAGCGGGAATCGGCCGGCCCGGCGCGGCGCTCACATTAGAGAAGCGCCTGCCCGTCGCCTCGGGCATGGGCGGGGGCTCAGCGGACGCGGCCGCGGCGCTGCGCGCGCTCAACCGGCTTTGGAGGCTTAAGGCGAGCAAGGACGATCTCGCGCGCGTCGCGCGCCGCATCGGCGCCGATGTGCCTGTTTGCGTCGCCAGCGCCGCGGCTTTCATGTCTGGCACGGGCGAGGACACGCACGAGATGACCGCGCCGGATTTCGACGCCGTGCTCGTCAATCCCGATTTCTCGCTGCCGACGGCGGCGGTGTTTCAGACGTTCGACATGATGGGCCTCGGCGCAGGTTTTTCCCGCACGCAGCGCCCGCATTGGCGCAGCCGCGATGAGGCGCTCGCCGCGCTGGGCGAGACGGACAACGATCTCACATTGCCTGCGCGCAAGCTCGCGCCTGTCATTGGCGAAGCGCTCGATCTCCTGGCGGGGGATGCGCGCGTGCTGCTGGCGCGGATGACGGGCTCGGGCGCCACCGTCTTCGCGCTCACAAACGATGCATCGAGCGCGGCTGCCCTCGCCGGGGCGGTGCGCGCGCGCCATCCCGATTGGTGGGCCGCTGAAACGCGCCTGAACGCGATTGACCCTGTCACACGGCGCGCCTAGCGCAGAAGCGTGCTGGCCGATTTCCTGATCGCCGCGGCGGCCGCTTTCGCGGCGAGCGCGCTCGCCTGCCGCGCCGTGATCGCGGCGGGGGTCTGGGATGCGCCGACAGCGGCGCGCAAGGCGCACCGCGAACCGACGCCGACCAGCGCGGGGCTCGCCATCGGCATCGGCTATGCACTCGGCATCTGCGCGCTCGTCTATCCGCCGGTGCGCGATTGGAGCGCGGAGATCAGCGCGCGCGCGGCGCTGCACACCTCGATCGCCATGGCGGCGGCGTTCGTCTTTCTGGCGATCGGCACGCTCGACGATCTGCGCCCCGTCTCCGCGCGGGTGAAGCTTCTGCTCTTCGCGCTCGCCTCGCTCGCCGTGCCGATCTTCGCGATGCGCGCGGAGTTCATTCCGCTGGGCGCCGGCGCGGTCATTCCGCTGCACATTGTCGTCGCCGTCATCGGCTCCGCGCTCTGGGTGTTCACACTGGTCAACGCCGTCAATTTCATGGACGGCGCCAACGGCCTGGCGCTCGGTTCAACCGCCATCGGGCTCGTCTTTCTCGGCCTCATCGCAGGAGACGCCGGGCGCATGCAGACGGCGGCGCTCTGCTTTTGCGGCGCCGGCGCGATCGCTGGCTTCCTTGTTTGGAATTTTCCAACCGGCAAGCTCTTCGCCGGCGATTCCGGCGCGCTGTTCGCCGGCGCGATCGCGGCCATCGGCTCGCTGCTGGTCGTACGCTCGGGGCTCGTTTCGCCCTTCGTGCCGCCTATCTTGTTCTTCCCGATGCTGGCCGACGTGTTGCTGACGCTTGCCTGGCGCGTCTCGCACGGCGCCGACGTTTTCACCGGCCACCGCGAGCATTTCTATCAGATCGGCCTGCGCAGCGGCCTTTCGCACACGCAAATCGCGCTGCGCTATTGGGCTCTCGCCACGGGCTGCGGCGTGCTCGGCTTCATCGCCGCGCGCGCGGGCCGGGGCGATATCGGCGCGCCTTTCGCCGACCCCGAGGCGCTGACGGCGATCGCGGCCATTCTTTCCTATGCGCCGCTCGCGGCGTTCATCGTCTGCGTGCTTGTTGCGCTCATCGCCAGCGCGCGCATCCGCGCTTTCGCGCGCGCGCAAGGATTTAGGGACGACTAGTGCGCGCGGGAGACGACGAAGCCCGCAAGCTCGCTCAGCGCGTCGCGATACGCGTTCGCCGGCAACCCCGCGAGCGCATTGCGCGCCGTCTCCGCATAGGCATCGGCCGCTTCGATCGTTCGTTGGATTGCGTTGCGCTTGCGCATGTAGCTTTGCGCGCGCGCGAAATCGCCGTCGCGCTGCTGCCCGCCGCCCATCACGCGGCGCCAGAAGTCACGCTCGTCAAGATCGCCCGCGTCGCGCGCGATGACGACAGGCATCGTCACTTTGCCCTCGCGGAAATCGTCGCCGACATCCTTGCCCATGGCCGCGGCGCGCCCGTCATAATCGAGCGCGTCGTCAACGAGCTGGAACGCCAGGCCTAAATTCTTCCCGTAGATCGCCAGCGCGTCGGCTTCCGCGCCCGGGCGCCCCGCGACGACTGCGCCCGCGCGCGCCGCCGCTTCGAAAAGCGCCGCGGTCTTGGCTTCGATGATTGCGAGATAGCGGTCGAGGGTTGCGTCCGCATCGTTCGCGGCCGCGAGTTGCATCACTTCGCCTTCCGCGATGATGCTCGCCGCGCGCGCGAGAATGTCGAGCACCGCGATGTCGCCCGTCTCGACCATCAGATTGAACGAACGCGCGAACAGAAAATCGCCGACGAGCACCGAAGGCGCATTGCCCCACACGCGATTGGCCGAGGCCTTGCCGCGCCGCAGGCCGCTCTCATCGACCACATCGTCATGCAGCAGCGTCGCGGTGTGAATGAACTCAACCGCCGCCGCGAGCTTGCGCGCCGCATCGCCGCCTCCGCCGAGCAGCCGCGCCGCCGCCAGCGTGATGAGCGGCCGGATGCGCTTGCCGCCGGCATCGACCAAATGCGCGGCCACGTTGGGGATCATGCCGACGGGGCTGATCATCCGCTCATGGATGATCTGATCGACCGCGCCCATGTCTTCGGCGACAAGGCCAAGCAGCGTATCGATCGGCGAGGGGCCCTTTGCGCGGGCTTCAGAGGTCGCGGCCGGTCCCAAGCATTGCTCCGTGGCTGGTTGGACGATGGTGGCGCCCCCCGCGAAGGTCAAGGCGAACGCGCCGGGCGCCGCGAAGCGCCGCGCCGCTTGCGGCCCTCCCGCAACCCTGTTTCATGCGCCCATGCGAGCGTTTGACGCAGATGTGACCGAGGATGCGCTCCTGGGCGGGCGCGTCCGCGTCAAGCAGCCCGCGCGCGGCTACCGCGTCAACGCCGACACTGTGCTCCTCGCATCCTCCATCGAAGCGCTCTCCGGCGCGCATGTTCTCGAAGCGGGTTGCGGCGTCGGTGCAGCGCTTCTTTGCGCCGCCGCGCGCCTCGATGCGCGCTTCACTGGATTGGAGCGCGATCCCGCATACGCCGCGCTCGCGCGCGAGAACGTCGCGGCCAATGGCGCCAACGCCGAGATCGTCGAAGCCGATCTCTTCATTGCGCGCGATCTGGGCGTCTTCGACGCGGTCTTCTTCAATCCGCCGTTTGATACAGAGGGCGAAGGGCGCGGCCCCGCGCCGGAACGGCGCGCCGCGCACATTGCCGAAAGGCCGATTGAGGATTGGATCGCCAAGCTGGCCAATCATCTGAAAGGCGGCGCGCGCCTCACGCTCATCCATCGCGCCCGTGCGTTGCCCGAAATTCTCGCCGCGTTCAAAGGCCGCTTGGGCGGCGTCGAGATCATGCCCATCCGTCCGCGTGCGGAGGAGGGCGCCAAGCGCGTGCTGGTTCGCGCGGCGAAGGGCTCTCGCGCGCCGCTGGCGCTCTATCGCGGGCTCGACTTGCACAATACGGGCGGCGCCAAGTTCACGCCCGAGGCCGACGCGCTCTTCCGCGGCGAAGCGCTCATTTGGCGTTGAGCGCAGGCGACGCTATCTCCCGCGCATGTGGCCCTTTCCCGATAACCGCCCGCTGGTTCCCGTCATTCGCCTCGAGGGCATGATCGCCGCGCGCGGCGGCGTGGGGCAAAGCGGGCTTCACCTTGCGGCGCTCGAGCCAGCGCTGGAGCGCGCCTTTGCGCTGAAGCCCGCGAAAGCCGTCGCGCTTGCGATCAATTCACCTGGCGGCTCCGCCGTGCAATCGCACCTCATCCTGCGTCGCATCCGTGAGCTTGCCGCCAAACACAAGAAGCCCGTGCTCGCCTTCGTCGAGGATGTCGGCGCCTCGGGCGGCTACATGCTCGCCTGCGCGGCCGACGAGATTTTCGTCGATCCCTCTTCGCTCGTCGGCTCCATCGGCGTCATCGCGGGCGGCTTCGGTTTTCCCGATCTCATCGCCAAGCTCGGCGTCGATCGTCGCGTGCACACCGCCGGCGCCGTCAAAGGCCGCCTCGATCCCTTCCGCGCCGAAAACCCGGAGGACGTCATCCGCCTCCAGCAAATCCTCGATCAGATCCACGACGTTTTCATCGGCCTCGTGCGTGAGCGCCGCGCTGGCAAGCTCAAGGACGATCCCCGCCTCTTCGAAGGCGAGATATTCACGGCAAAAGAGGGCGTGGAGCTTGGCCTCGTGGATGGTTTCGGCGATCTGCACTCGGTTCTCGCCGCGCGCTACGGCAAGGACGTGCGGATCAAACGCATCGCGCCGGCCAAGCCCCCAATCTGGCGCCGGATGCTCTCGGGCGCGGGCGATGCCGCGGTCCATGCGCTGGAGGAGCGCATGGCCTTCGCGCGTTACGGGCTTTAGCGCGCGCCGCGCCGTTGCTGCATTGCGGCGCCGCGCGACGCTTGATAAGCCCGCCGCGCGATGAAAAAGCCGGCCAAATCCGGCGGCGCCCCGCGCTGCTTTCAGGAGATCATTCTCCGCCTCCAGGAATACTGGGCCGCGCAAGGCTGCGCGATCCTTCAGCCGTATGACATGGAGGTCGGCGCCGGCACGCTGCACCCGGCGACGACGCTGCGCGCGCTCGGCCCCAAGCCGTGGCGCGCCGCTTACGTGCAGCCTTCGCGCCGCCCGAAGGATGGCCGCTACGGCGAAAACCCAAACCGCCTGCAGCACTATTATCAGTATCAGGTGATCCTGAAGCCCAACCCGCCGGACCTGCAGGATCTCTATTTGAAATCGCTCGAGCGCATCGGCATCGATCCGCTGCTGCACGACATCCGCTTCGTCGAGGACGATTGGGAAAACCCCACGGTCGGCGCCTGGGGCCTCGGCTGGGAGGTCTGGTGCGACGGCATGGAGGTTTCTCAGTACACGTACTTTCAGCAAGTCGGCGGGCTCGACGTGCGCCCCGTCAGCGGCGAACTCACGTACGGCCTCGAACGCTTGGCGATGTATGTGCTCGGGTATGACCGCGTCTTCGATATGCCGTTCAACGATCCCGAGAGCGCGCACCCGCTGACCTACGGCGACGTGTTTCTCGAAAACGAACGCCAAGGCTCCACCTTCAATTTCGAACGCAGCGATCCAGAGATGATCCTGCGCTGGTTCAATGACGCGGAAGCACAGTGCAAGAAGCTCCTCGCGATGGAGGAGGGCGCCAACGAAAGGCCGCTCCCGCTGCCCGCGTTCGATTATTGCCTAAAGGCCTCGCACCTCTTCAATCTGTTGGACGCGCGCGGCGTCGTCTCGCCCACGGAGCGCCAGAGCTTCATCGCGCGCGTGCGCGAACTCGCCAAAGGCTGCGCCAACGCGTGGGTGGAGATCGCCTGATGAAAAGACTCTTTATCGCCGCGCTGTTCGCTGTTTCGTTTGCGACGCCCGCATTCGCCGGCCCGCCCGGCGCGGAAAAGCAAACACAGGCTGGCGATCCCGTCGTCCACTACGCGGACGACGATGCCGAGATGAACGCCGCGCGCGCCGAAGCGCGCCGCACCTATCCGATGTTCTTGGCGCAGTTTCGTGCGGCCTCGCCCGGCGCGCGCCAGCGCGACTACATGGTGAAGCTCGGGCTCGATGGCGTGTTCGGCCGTCTCGAACACATCTGGGTCGATAATCTGCACATCGAAGGCGATCGCATCGTCGGCGCGCTTGCGAATGAGCCGGTCGAGCTGGCGAACATGTTCCGCGGCTCACCCGTCGTCGTCGAGGAAGCGCGCGTCAGCGATTGGGCGATCATCAGCCCGCAAGGCATGTACGGCAATTTCACCACGCGCGTCATGATGCGCGACATCGCGCCGGACGAAGCCGCACGCCTGCGTGAAGTGCTGGCGCCGACGGCGTTGCCGCCGGGCTGGTCTCAGTGAGCGTTTGATGCCGAGTTGGAGCCCGCGCGCTGGCGAAGATCGCCAAAAGGATCACACGCGAACGAACGCGCGCGCCAAACGTATGCGCGCGGATCAAACATCCTCGGAGCAGAAACTGTGGACATTGCTGCGGCAGTTGAATCGAGAGGGCGCCTCCTTCCGCCGCCAAGCGGCTATTGGCGACTGGGTGTTCGATTTTGCCGACTATTCCGCGCACTTGCTGATCGAAGTTGACGGCGTGGTGCATCGCATGGACGAGGTTGCGATGCGCGACGCTGCGAAAGAAGCGTGGGCCCGCTCTCAAGGATTCATCCTGTTGCGCATTCCCAACAACGATGTCTGGAACGCGCCGGATCGCACACTCGATCGCATCCGCGCCACGCGCAAAGAGAGCGCCGGGCAACCCTCCCCCCTTGTGGGGGAGGCGGCCGCGCAGCGGCCGGAGGGGGGGCGTTCAGGTGAGAGCGCATCGACTCCGGCGCGCAAACGCGGCACGCCCCCCACCCCCAACCCCTCCCCACAAGGGGGAGGGGAACGGGAATAGCGATGCCTCAGCTCCTCCTCGAACTCTTCAGCGAAGAAATCCCTGCGCGCATGCAGAAGCGCGCGGAGGAGGATCTCGCGCGCTTGATGCTCGATAAATTGAGCGCGGCGGGCTTCATCCCGGAAGCGACCAAGACGTTCTCCACGCCGCGCCGCCTCGCCATCATCGTCGAAGGCTTGCCCGCCGCGACGCCGGACATCAGCGAAGAGAAGAAAGGCCCGCGCGTCGGCGCGCCTGAAAAAGCCATCGAGGGCTTTTTGCGCGGCGCGGGGCTTGCCTCGATCGATCAAGCCAAAGTGCAGGCCGATCCGAAAGGCGATTTCTACGTCGCTTTGATCGAGAAGAAAGGCCGCGACACGAAAGCGCTCGCCGCCGAGATCGTGCCGGAAATCATCCGCGCCTTTCCGTGGCCCAAGTCCATGCGCAGCGGCTCAAGCGATTTCACGTGGGTGCGCCCGCTGCAAAACATCTGCTGCACGTTTGACGGCGAAGAGATCGCCATCGCGCTCGAAGGCGTGCCCAGCAAAGCCGAAACGCGCGGCCATCGCTTCCTCGCGGGCGATGCCTTCATGGTCCGCCGCTACGAGGATTACGCGGCGAACCTCGCCAAAGCCAAAGTCGTGCTCGATCGCGAGGAGCGCAAAGCCGTCATCCTCCGCGAAGCCAAGACGCTCTGCGAAGCGCGCAATCTGGAGCTGGTCGAGGATCAGGGCTTGCTTGAGGAGGTCGCCGGCCTCGTCGAATGGCCCGTGCCGCTCATGGGCGAGATGGACAAGGCCTTCCTCGATCTGCCGGGGGAGGTGATCCGCCTCTCCATGCGCACGCACCAGAAATATTTCGCCGTGCGCGATCCCAAAACGAAAAAGCTCGCGCCGAACTTCATCGTCGTTTCGAACATCGAAGCGACCGACGCCGGTAAAACCATCGCGGCGGGGAACGCGCGCGTGCTCTCCGCGCGCTTGAACGACGCGCGCTTCTTCTGGGATGCGGATCGCAAGAAGCCGCTCGATGATGAAACGCGCATCGAGAAACTGAAGCAGATCGTCTTTCACCAGAAGCTCGGCAGCGTCTGGGACAAGGTCGAGCGCGTGAAGGCGCTCGCAAAGGAATTGTGCGCGGTCACCGGCGCCGATCCGAAGCTGGTCGAACGCGCCGCGCACCTCTGCAAATGCGACTTGGTCACCGAAACCGTCGGCGAATTCCCCGAGCTTCAAGGCCAGATCGGAAGGCAGCTCTACGAACTGCAAATCCGCGAACCCTCCCCCCTTGTGGGGGAGGGCAGGGAGGGGGGGCGTTCAGAACCCAGCGCAACGGCGCCGTCGCGCGAACGCGGCGCGTCCCCCACCCCCAACCCCTCCCCACAAGGGGGAGGGGAGCAAAGCGTCGCCATCGCCATCGAGGATCACTACCGCCCGCTCGGCCCGAACGACCGCGTGCCCACCGATCCCGTCGCCATCACGCTCGCGCTCGCCGACAAGCTCGATATGCTGTCGGGATTTTGGGCGATCAACGAAAAGCCAACGGGCTCGAGCGACGCGTTCGGACTTCGGCGCGCTGCACTGGGCCTAATTCGAACAATCCGGGAAAATGGGCTTCGCATTGATCTGGAGCGGCAGATATTCCTCGCCGCCGACGCGCACGCTCAGCGCATCAAGAATGCGCCTCTAGTCGAGTTGAGGGGTGCAATTCTCGCTGGTGGCTTGACGCAAGCTCAGGAGACACTTGCAAACTATGCGAAGCACGCGGAGAGCATTGCTGGCGTTCGCGAGTTCGTAGCGCTCTTTATGGTCACTGGCGGCGACGCTAGTCTCCTCGCCTTCCTCGCCGATCGCCTCAAGGTTCAGCTTCGCGACCAAGGCAAGCGCCACGATCTCGTCGATGCCGTCTTCGCACTCGGCGATGACGATCTCGTCCGCATCGTTGCGCGCGTGGATGCGCTCTCCGCGTTTCTCACAACGTCCGATGGCGCGAACTTGCTCGCCGCCTACAAACGCGCCGCCAACATCCTGCGCGCGGAAGAAAAAAAGAACGCGGGTTTATCCACACTTCTCCAGTCGGGCGAGTATCCACAAGAACGCTTGTTCTCCGAGAAGGAAGAGCGCGCTCTCTTCGCGGCGCTCACCGAAGCGAGCGCGCGCGCTAAGTCATGCGTGGAGAAAGAAGATTTCACTGGCGCGATGGCCGCGCTCGCAAAATTGCGCGCGCCGGTCGACGTCTTCTTCGAAGCCGTGCTGGTGAACGCTGAAGAGAACGAAACGCGATTGAACCGCCTCGCGCTCTTGACCCGCTTCCGCGCCGCGCTTCACGAAGTCGCGGATTTTTCGAAGATCGAAGGATGAAAGTGTTCGCACACAAGCGCGCGACGTGTCCCTCCCCCCTTGTGGGGGAGGGCAGGGAGGGGGGGCGCTCAAGTGAGTGCGCAACGTCGCTGTCGCATGCGCGCTTGCATGCCCCCCACCCCCAACCCCTCCCCACTAGGGGGAGGGGAGAATGAGCGCGCCAAATAGAATGAGCGCGCAAGCGCGTTGGGTCTATTCGTTCGGGCCGTCCGGCTCCGACGGCGATGCCTCGATGAAGAATTTGCTCGGCGGCAAGGGCGCGAACCTTGCGGAAATGAGCGCGCTCGGGCTGCCCGTGCCGCCAGGTTTCACCATCACGACGGAAGTTTGCACGCTCTTCTACGATCTCGGCCGCAAGTATCCGGACGGCCTCGCGCAGCAAGTGGAGGCCGCGCTCGCCGATCTGGAGAAGAAGACGGGCAAGACATTCGGCGATCCCGCCAATCCGTTGCTTGTCTCCGTCCGCTCCGGCGCGCGCGCCTCGATGCCCGGCATGATGGATACGGTGCTGAACCTTGGCTTGAACGATGAAACCGCCGAGGGCCTGGCGAAACTCTCCGGCGACAAGCGCTTCGCCTACGATTCCTATCGCCGCTTCATCCAGATGTACTCGAACGTCGTGCTCGAAACCGATCACGCCATCTTCGAGGACATCTTGGGCGGCGTGAAGGATCTCAACGATTATCGTTCGGACACCGAACTATCGGCGGAGGATTGGGTCAAGGTCGTCGCGCAATACAAGAAGGCCATCCTTGCGCGCACGGGCCGCGAATTCCCCTCAGACCCGGTCGAGCAGCTCTGGGGCGCCGTCTCCGCCGTTTTCAAAAGCTGGATGAACGATCGCGCGAAAGTCTATCGCCGCCTGCACGACATTCCCGAAAGCTGGGGCACGGCCGTCAACGTCCAGGCCATGGTCTTCGGCAATATGGGCGACGATTGCGCCACGGGCGTCGCCTTCACGCGCGATCCCTCGACGGGCCGGAAAACCTTCTACGGCGAATATCTCATCAACGCGCAGGGCGAGGATGTCGTCGCCGGCATCCGCACGCCCAGGCCGATCACGAAGCAGGCGCGCGAGGAGATGAAAGAGGGCGGCCTCTCGCTCGAAGAGGCGATGCCGGATGTCTACGGCCAACTCGTCGAGGTCTATAAGAAGCTCGAAGCGCATTACCGCGACATGCAGGACATCGAGTTCACGGTCGAAAAGCACCGGCTCTTCATGCTGCAGACGAGGAACGGCAAGCGCACCGCGAAGGCCGCGTTGAAGATCGCCGTCGATATGGCCGAGGAGAAGCTCATCACGCGCGATGAAGCCGTGCTGCGCATCGATCCCGCGGCGCTCGATCAGCTGCTCCACCCGGCCATCGCGGATAAAGCCGTGCGCGACATCCTCGCCATGGGCTTGCCCGCCTCGCCCGGCGCCGCCGTTGGCAAGGTCGTCTTCGATTCAGACGAAGCGAAGGAATGGGCCGAGCGCGGCGAGAGCGTCATCCTCGTGCGCGAAGAGACGAGCCCGGAAGACATTCACGGCATGCACGCGTCGAAAGCCATCGTCACCGCCCGCGGCGGCATGACAAGCCACGCCGCCGTCGTCGCGCGCGGCATGGGCCGCCCGTGCGTCTGCGGCGTCAGCGAAATGCGCATCGATCTCGCGGGCGAGAGCTTCACCGTGCGCGGCGGCCGTTCCGTGAAGAAGGGCGAGATCGTCACCGTCGATGGTGCGAAGGGCCAAATCCTCCTCGGCGCCGTCGAGATGACGGAGCCTGGCCTCACCGGCGATTTCGCGACGCTGATGGAGTGGGCCGACGGCGCGCGCCGCATGAAAGTGC
Source organism: Hyphomonadaceae bacterium (assembly GCA_050246475.1). GTDB lineage: Bacteria > Pseudomonadota > Alphaproteobacteria > Caulobacterales > Aquidulcibacteraceae > CADEEL01. The sequence continues at coordinate 296,310 of JBFWVZ010000004.1, forward strand.
GCGCCAACGCCGATAGCCCCAAGGACGCCGAGAGCGCGGTCAAATTCGGCGCCGAAGGCATCGGCCTTTGCCGCACCGAGCACATGTTCTTCGATCCCGAACGCATCGCGGCCGTGCGGGAGATGATCCTCGCCGAGCGCCAGGAGGGCCGCATCGCCGCGCTCGCGAAAATCCTGCCGTTCCAGCGCGAGGATTTCATCGGCATCTTCCGCGTGATGGGCGCGCGCCCATGCACGATCCGTCTGCTCGATCCGCCGCTCCATGAATTTCTTCCGCATACGGAGGAAGAGTGCGCCGATGTCGCCGCCGCGACCGGCGTGGACGCCAAGGCGCTGCTCGCCCGCGCCAAGGAGCTGCATGAGGTCAACCCCATGCTCGGCTTCCGCGGCTGCCGCCTGGCGATCGTCTATCCCGAAATCTACGAGATGCAGGCGCGCGCCATCTTCGAGGCCGCCGCGGCCGTCGCCAAGGAGACAGGCAAAGCGCCCATCCCCGAAGTGATGATCCCCTTCGTCGTCGCCAAGGATGAGCTCGCCACGATCAAGGCCCGCGTCGAAGCCGTGGCCGCCGCCGTCGAGGCCGAAGCCGGCATGAAGCTCCCGCACCTCGTGGGCACCATGATCGAGCTTCCGCGCGCCGCGCTCCGCGCCGGCGAGATCGCCGAGGAGGCCGACTTCTTCTCCTTCGGCACCAATGACCTGACCCAGACCACGATCGGCCTCTCGCGGGACGATTCCGGTAAATTCCTCGGCAGCTATGTGGATCAGGGCCTCTTCGAGAAGGATCCCTTCGTCTCCATTGACCAGAGCGGGGTGGGGGAGCTCGTCGCGCTCGCCTGCGAGCGCGGCCGCGCGTCGCGAGGCGATCTCAAATTAGGCATATGCGGGGAGCACGGGGGCGATCCCGCGTCCGTCGCCTTCTTCGAGCGGACCGGCCTCGACTACGTCTCCTGCTCGCCTTTCAGGGTTCCGATCGCCCGTCTCGCCGCGGCCCAAGCGGCCCTTGCGTCAAGCGGCGCGGGGCAGGGCAGCCCTGCGTCCACGGCCTAGCTTCAAGGCCACACCCCCGGGACAATCGCCCCTTCAAGGGATGGACTCCGGCGTCCGGCGTCCCAATTTCGCCTGGCAAGATCCTCGCAAGAGGGCTGGGTGTGAGCCAAGGGGTATGACGTTAAGGCTGTCGCCGCGCGCCGCGCGGTCCGAAGCCAGGCAGCCGCTCTCCAAGTATTAACAAATGGTCAATCGCCCTTCCGGGGTGCGGCATGTATGTGCGGCCGGCTTCACGCCATGATGAAGCGGGAGGAACCGGCCGGGCGTCCATTCAGGAACTATTGCGCTTAATCTGCCGAAACCTGTGCATGCTTAAGCGAACATTAGGGATTTTGGGTATGTTCTGGCGACGACTTGCTACCTTCCTCGGGACGATTCGGACCGACTTCATGGTAGAACTCGAACGCAATCCTCTCGCGGTGCGCCAAGGCGCAGCGGCGGTGGCGTGCATGGCGGCAGCGGCCGTTGCGATGCCTGTCATCTCGCACCGCGCGGCCGAGCAGCGCGAAGGCGCTGACTGGTCCGCCCGCCAGATCGCTTTCCAAACGCAGATGCGGGCCCAGGAATTCTCCGGCCGCGCCGAACCGGATGCGCGCGTCCAGCTCACCACCTACCGCGCCGGCGACGGTCTGCGCGCGCGGGGCTCGGCCTTCATCTACGGCAATTTCGAAGAGCGCGCCGCCACGCAGGTTCACGCAGTGCTGCGCGGGCCCTTCCAGGCGGCGCCCGCCGCGCCCAGCACGCGCGGGCCCGATGCGCTCAACCAGCGCGAACTCCACTGCCTCTCGGAGGCCATCTATTTCGAAGCCCGCAGCGAATCCTATCGCGGGCAGGTCGCGGTCGCGGAAGTGGTGATGAACCGCGTCCGTTCCTCGGCCTATCCGAACTCGATCTGCGGCGTGGTCTATCAGGGCCACCAGCGCGCGACGGGCTGCCAATTCACCTTCACCTGCGATGGCTCGCTGGGGCACCGCCCGCGCGGCCGCGCCTGGGAGCGCGCGCAGAACATCGCCGCCCAAGTGATGCTGGGCTATACGCGCTCCGTCACGGGCCGCGCCACGCACTATCACACTCACGCCGTCAATCCGGTGTGGAACGCGATGCTGGTGCGCACCGTTTCGGTCGGCGATCACGTCTTCTATCGCTTCCCCAACCGCGCCGAGCGCGCGGCGCTTCTGCAAACGGCCGCTGGCCGGCGCGCGCAGCGCGCCACGGAGGCCGCGATCGAGCTTGAAGCCGCGGCGGCGGCCGATGCGGCCACGCCGGCTGCCGTTGAGCAAGCCGCGCCGCGCGGCCGCGTGCAGGGCGTGATCCCTGCGACGCCTGAAGCCGAAGCCGCGCCCGCGGAAGAAGCCGCGCCGCCGCCTGAAGCCATTGAAGCAAGCGCTCCGCCTACGGACGAAGAAGGCGGATCGATGGAAGTCTCCACCTGATCTGACGCTGGGTTTTGTCAAAACGCCTCGGCCCTCGCCATTCGCGAGGGCCGATTTGTTTTGGCGCTGCCTCACCTCCCCCTGAAAGGGGGAGGCTGGGAGGGGGTAGGCGCAAACTTCTGAAAGCAGAGGGCTCACCCCCACCTCACCTCCCCCTTGCAGGGGGAGGGGCGGCATACGGAGCGCTAGCTCGGCTGCGCGAAGAGTTTCTTCAGCCGTCGCCGCACCATCCCCGGCAAGAAACGCGAGGCGAAGCGCAGGTCGCGCGCCTCCTTGCCGACGGCGACGATCAGATCGTCCGTGTGCGCTGCTTCCCAGACGCCGTCGGCCGCAAGCGAAACCGGATAGATTTTCGCGTCTTGAATCCGGTCGCGCATCACTTCGTTCGATCCGCCGGCCGGCATGTCGATGATCGGCGTCTCGACAAACCACGGCACAAGGCACACCGCGCGCACGCCGTAGCGCGAGAATTCGATGTCGAGCGCTTCCGTCAAGCCGCGCACCGCGAACTTGGTCGCGCCGTAGATCGCCAGCTGCGGCGGCCCGTACAAACTGGCCGCCGACGCGGTGTTGATCACGCGGCCTTTCGTGGCCTTGAGCAGAGGCAGCGCCGCGTAAACGCCGTTGACCACGCCTTTCAAATTCACGTCGATGATGAGGTCGCTGTCGGCTTCGCTCACATCCTCGAAGAAGCCGTGGCGGCCGATGCCGGCATTGTTGAAGAGCACATGCATCTTCCCGCCGGTCGCTTGCCCAAATTGCGCGACCGCTTCTTTCCACGCCGCCGCGTCGCGCACGTCGAAGACGCCGCGCGTGCGCTGATCGGCGGGGATGGTCGCCTCCGTTTCATCGAGCCCGCGCGCATTGACGTCATAGAGCCCGACGAACCAGCCGCGCTCCGCGAAACGCTGCGCCGCCGCGCGCCCAATGCCCGAGCCCGCGCCGGTGATGAAGATGGTCTTCCGTTCCGTCATGGCTTTGTCCGTAGCGCAGAGTGAGAAGTGAGTAGGGAATAGCGAATAGCGAATGGAATGTAGAGGCTCGGCTCTCGCGAAAGCGAGAGCCTAGGCGTGCCGCGGCTGGACCCCCGCTTTCGCGAGGGTCGAGCGGACAGGCCCGCCTCTATTCCACTATTGGAGGCTCAAACGGCATCCAACGCCACATCGAGCGCGGGCGCCGAGTGCGTGAGCGCGCCCACGGAGATGTAGTCGACGCCCGTCTCCGCGATCGCGCGCACGGTGTCGAGCCGGACGCCGCCCGACGCCTCAAGCGGAATGCGCCCGCCGACGAGCGCTACCGCGCGCGCCAGATCCTCCACGCTGAAATTGTCCAGCAAGATCACGTTCGGCGCATGCCGCATCGCTTCCTCAAGCTGCGCGAGCCCATCGACCTCGACTTCGATCGCCGTCAAATGCCCGGCCGCCGCCTTCGCGCGCTTCATCGCTTCGCTGACGGAACCCGCCGCCGCGACGTGATTGTCCTTGATAAGAATTGCGTCGTCGAGGCCGTAGCGATGCGGGCCTCCGCCGCCCAGGCGCACCGCGCGCTTCTCCAGCGCCCGCAAGCCAGGCGTCGTCTTCCGTGTGCAGACGATTTGCGCCTTCGTACCCGCGACCGCATCGACATAAAGGCGCGTGAGCGTCGCCACACCCGAAAGCTGCCCGACGAAATTGAGCATCGTGCGCTCCGCCGTCAGGATCGCGCGCGCAAAGCCCTCAATCTCCGCGATCGTCGCGCCCGCTTCGACAAGTGCGCCATCGCCTGCCTTCACGCGCAGCACGAGATCGCGGTCCACCAGCCGCGCCGCAAGCTGCGCCGCATCGAGCCCCGCGACGATCCCGCGCGCGCGCGCGACGAGCGTGTATTTCGCGCGCTGGGCGGACGGAATGAGCGCATCGCTCGTCACATCGCCCGCGCGCCCCAAATCCTCCGCCAGCGCAAGCCGCACGATCGGTTCGATCACGATGTCAGGCAGCGGCGGAAGCATCGCGTCTCTTTGCTCGAGGTTCTGAAAGGAAGGTGCGCCGCGCCTCCCGCGCGGTCTCCGGAAAATCGCCGCGATAATGCCCGCCGCGGCTTTCTTCGCGCGCAAGCGCGGCTTGCGCAATGAGCCGCGCGGCGGTCAGCGAAAGCGCGCCCGGCGCCTTGCGATCAAGCGCGTCAATCTCATTAAGCGCCGCCGCCAAGCCTTCTGCCTCGCGCTCCACGCCCACATGATCCTGCATCACGCGCCGCAAGCGCGCGCGCTCCGCGTCCGGCAGGCGAGGGGGCATCGCCGCTTCGCCCGCGCCAACCGTTCGTGCTTCGCTCTCGCGCAACCGCGCCGCGATGCGATGCGCGAAGACGACCGCTTCGAGCAGCGAGTTCGATGCAAGCCGGTTGGCGCCGTGCGCGCCCGTCGCCGCGCATTCGCCGACTACCGACAATCCCTCAAGCGTCGCACGCCCCCACAAATCCGAGGCGATCCCGCCCATGTGGTAGTGCGCCGCCGGCGCGACGGGGATCGGCGCAACGCGCGGATCGAGCCGGGCCTCCATGCACGCGGCGAACACGGTCGGGAACGCGTGCGGAAACTCCGCGCCCACGGCTTTACGCGCATCGAGAAAAGCGCCGCGCCCGGCCAAGCGCTCGCGATGGATCGCGCGCGCCACCACATCGCGCGCCGCGAGTTCCGAAACGAAGCTCTCGCCCGCGCTGTTGATGAGCGTGGCGCCTTCGCCGCGCAGCGCTTCGGTGGCCAACGGCGCGGGATCGCGCCCGACATCGATCGCGGTCGGGTGAAACTGCACGAATTCCGGATCGGCGATGAGCGCGCCCGCGCGCGCCGCCATGCCAAGCCCGCCGCCGCGCGCTTCCGGCGGGTTGGTCGTCACCGCGAAGAGCCCGCCGATCCCGCCCGTCGCCAGCACGGTTTCGCTCGCGGTGAAATCGATGCGTGTGCCTAAACCATCGACGCACGCCACGCCGCACACACGGCCTTCAGCGTCCTGCAGCAGCGCACGCGCCGAAACGTTCTCGACGATCTCGATGTGCGAAGCCGCGCGCGCCGCCGCGATCAGCGCATCCATGATCGCCTTGCCGGCAAGATCGCCTGAAACGCGCACCACGCGCGGCCGCGAATGCGCCGCCTCCAGCCCGCGCGCCAACGATCCGTCCGCGGAGCGATCGAACGGCACGCCAAGCTCAAGCAAATCGACGACGCGCGCCGGCCCTTCTTCAGCGAGCAATTGCGCCACAACTGGATCGACCAGCCCCGCGCCCGCCGCGATCGTATCCGCCGCATGCAGCGCCGGCGCATCGTCGGGCGCGAGTGCCGCCGCCAATCCCCCTTGCGCCCACGCGCTCGCGCTCGCTTGCCCAAGCGGCGCTTGCGACAGCACAGTCACGGGGCGCGGCGCGAGTTTCAGCGCAAGAAAAAGCCCGCCGAGCCCCGCGCCCACGATGAGCGCGTCGCGGCTCACGAGACGTACGCCGGCGCCGCGCGCCGCCACGTCGCGGGCGCGTTCCAGGTTGAAAGCAAAGAGCCGGTCATCAGATCGGCGCCGCGTATCTCTAGATTGAAATTGTCCGCCGCGTAGTTCGACGGCTGCGCGGAGAGGATCGTGCACGCGATCCGCACGTTGCGCCCGCTCTCGGTCGCGAGGCAGCGCTGCGTCGAGCGCCATGTGTCCCCGTTGCGGCACGTCTCCTGCGTTTCGAGCATCACATCGAAGCGCCCGCGTACATTGGCTTGCGGCTGCAGCACCGCGTTGCCGCGCACGACGCAGCCGCGCGACGACTCCGCTTGCGTCTCGAACGTCCAATGCCCCGTCACCAAGCTCGCGCCGCGCTGCGCGTGTGCGGGTGAGGCGAGGAGGAGGAGGGCGACGAGCGCAAACACAAAGCCCTCCCCCCTTGTGGGGGAGGGTTGGGAGGGGGGGCGTTCAGAACGAAGCGCAAAGGCGCCGTTGCGCGAACGCGCCATGCCCCCCACCCCTAACCCCTCCCCACCGGGGGGAGGGGAACGGGTTGCGTCAAACCACTTCCACATCCGCCGCCTCGAGGCCCGTTTCGAAATCGAGCGGCTTCGTCATCTTCGGCAGCGCCAGCATGCGGTCGATCGCGCGTTTCGCGCGCACGCGCACGTCTTCCTCGATCACCACCTCATGCTTCATCTCCACGAGCGCGTCATAGATCGCTTCAAGCGTGATGCGCTTCATGTGCGGGCAGAGATTGCAGGGCCGCACGAAATCCGTCTCCGGCGCCGCGGCCGCCACGTTGTCGCTCATCGAGCATTCGGTGAGCAGCACGACCTTGCCCGGCTTGCGCTCCGTCACGTAATTCGCCAGCGCCGCCGTCGAGCCCGCATAGTCCGCGACAGCCATCACGTCCGGCGGGCATTCCGGGTGCGCCAGCACCACGACGCCCGGATGCGCCGCGCGCAATTCCGCGACATCCTCCGCCGTGAAGCGCTCATGCACTTCGCAGCGCCCATGCCACGCGATGATCTTGAGCTTCGTCATCGCCGCGACGTTCTTCGCGAGGAATTCGTCGGGAATGAAGATGACGGTGTCCGTGCCCCATTCACGAGCCGCCCATTCCGCGACCTGCACGGCGTTCGAGCTCGTGCACGTCACGTCGCTCTCGGCTTTCACCTCGGCGCTCGTATTGACGTAGGTGACGACGGGAATGCCCGGATAGCGCTCCTTGATGAGGCGCACGTCCGCGCCTGTGATCGATGCCGCAAGCGAGCAGCCCGCGCGTAGATCGGGAATGAGCACGGTCTTCTCGGGCGCCAGTATCTTCGACGTCTCCGCCATGAAGTGCACGCCCGCCTGCACGATGACGTCCGCATCGCTCTCCGCCGCTTCACGCGCGAGCGCGAGCGAGTCCCCGCGAAAATCGCCGACGCAATAGAAGATTTCGCTCGTCATATAATTGTGCGCGAGGATGACAGCGTTCTTCTCGCGCTTCAGCCGGTTGATCGCCGCGATGAGCGGCGCATAGGCCGGCCATTCGAACGGCGGGATCACGTGCTCGACCTTTTCGTAGAGCGCGTCCGTCTCCTTCTTCACGGCTGGCGTGAATTCGAGCCCGCGTTTCTTGGCGGCGTCGAGCGCGCCCCATTGCGGGCGCACGTCGCAGGTCGGGTCCGAGACGAGGGGAGCGTCAATGATCCGGGCCATCTTGGCCTCCTATCCACTTATGCTCTTTGGGAGCATATGTAGGGCGGCCCAATCCCGGCGGGAAGGGGTCGGCCCATTACTTATGCTACAGATGAGCATAAGTCTGCCGACATTACTCCCGCGCCGGGCCTGTGAAAAGCGAATTGTGACGCTTCCGCGACCCGCCCGATCCCGGCTGCGGCCGCCGGCTGACGCGCCTGCCCGGCATGCTAAGAGCGCCTCTCAAAAGGAGGCCGCCCGATGAAATCAGCGATCCGTCCGACACTCGCGTTTCTGGCCGCCGCCTCGCTCGCCGCGTGCGCCAGCTCGGAGCGTCCGCGCGTTACGCCGGAGACGACGCCGCCCGCCGCCGCGCCGACTTTCTCGATGCAGCCCGTGCGCTTCGCCGATGTGCCCGGCTGGGGAAGCGCCGATCTCGCGCCCGCGCTCGCTGCGTTCCGGCGCCAATGCACGAGCTGGCGTGCGCGCGGCGCGGACGCGCAAGTCGGCGCCAATGCGCGCTATGGCGGGCGCGTCGCAGATTGGCTGCCCGCATGCAGCGCCGCTGACTCCGCGGCCCCCGGCCAAGAGCGCGCCTTCTTCGAAGCGAACTTCACGCCCAACATGGTCGTCAGCCAAAACGGCCAAGCGCGTCTCACCGCGTACTACGAGCCTTCGATCCAAGTGAGCCGCACGCCGGCGCCCGGCATGACGGAGGCGCTGCGCCCGCGCCCGAACGACATGATCACCGTCGATGTCGCCGCCTTCGCGCAAGCCTATGACAGCGAAACGCTGCGCGGCGCGCCGCGCACGCTGACGGGCCGCCTCGAAGGCGATCGTGTGCGGCCCTATCCCTCGCGCGCGGAGATCACACAGAACGCAGGCCCCGCGATCGCGTACGCAAACCCGGTCGACGTTTACAACCTTCAGGTCCAAGGCTCGGGCCGCATCGTCTTTGCCGACGGCGCGCAGCGGCGCGCCGCTTTTTCCGCGCAGAACGGCTATCGGTGGCGCAGCGCCATCGGCGCGGCGCGCGAAAGCGGCCAATTGCCGGAGGGTGCGGGCACATGGCGCGGCTTCCGCTCGTGGATGGACGGCCTGCCGGCCGATCGCCAGCGCGCGGTGCTGAACGCGGATCAGAGCTATGTCTTCTTCGAGGATCAGGCGATCGCGGATCCCTCCATCGGCCCGCGCGGCGCCGCGAACGTGCATTTGACTCCGCAAGGCTCGATGGCGGTCGATCCCGCATTCCATCCGTATGGCGCGCTCATCTTCGTCGACGCGACGTATGAAGGCGGCGCATTCCGGCGCTTGATGGTCGCGCAGGACACCGGCGGCGCCATCCGGCGCGGCCCGCTGCGTGGCGACGTCTTCTGGGGCTCCGGCCCCGAAGCGGGCCAAGCCGCCGAGCGCATGAACGCCGATGCGCCCCGCTTCTGGACGCTCGTCCCGCGAAATGCCAACACGCCCGTCGCCGCGCTGGATACGGACGCTCGAACCGCGCGCTGAGCAACGAGGGGGAGGGGCATGACTGGATCGATCGAGCCGCGCGCGGAGCAGCTGGGCAAGATGGCCGCGCTCAATCGCGACGGGCCGATCCACATGATCAACCTGCTGCGCTTCAAGGAGCGCGCGGCCTATGCGGACGGCGATCGCGGCCGCACGGGCCAGGAAGCGTACATGACGTACGGCGCCCAAGCGATCGGCTTCGTTCAGGGCGTCGGCGGGCGCCAGGTCTGGGCCGGGCGGGGCGAACTCACGCTCATCGGCCCAGGCGCGGAAGAGTGGCACCTCGCCGTCATCGTCGAATATCCGAGCGTCGGCGCGTTCCTGAAAATGGTCGCCGATCCGGCCTATCAGGCCATCACCGAACACCGCACCGCAGCCTTGGCCGACAGCCGCCTCATCCGCACCGAGCCGATGAGCCTCTAGTCAAGCGAATTTGTTCCGTGCGGGCGGCGCGCGGGGCGCTTAAAAGAAGAATGCGCGCGAGACGGCGCGTGGAAGGGGTAGGCGATGTCTTTCCACAAATGGATGGTGGGTTTTTTCCTCGCGATCATCATGGTCGTGGCGCTGGGGATCAACGCGTTCCTGTTCAGCGCGCGCTCCTTCCAATTCAATCTCGCGCAGGTGGCCCCGCGCACAAACGGCGTTCTCTCCATTGAGCAATTGGATTCCATCGACGCGCAGATCGCGCAGATCGAATCCGACACCGCCCCGCAGCGCGGCGAGCGCGCGCAGATCGAGGAGCGGCTCGCCACGCTCAATTCCGAGATCGAGGCGCAGCAGCAGCA